>JADJDV010000005.1 GCA_016702555.1 Burkholderiales bacterium | reverse complement strand
AACTACTATGGCTTCCAGAAGATGACCACTGGCAATGAAGACCAGTGCATCAAGGTTGACATAACAGTGCCGGCGGGATGCGCGCAACGTGCGCAAATCTATGACTTTAATACTGATCCACCAACAGTGACTTGGGGCCCAGACGATAACCCAGAGAAACCAGGTCAACTGACACTGGTGGCGTATTCCGACCTCCCCAACGAAGGCGTCAACATCGACAGCGGCGGCGGCACATTCAATCCAAAAGCCAACTACCTTGGTGACATCGGCATCATACTCACCGATCCGGAGCACCCAAAGGTCGCACCCAGCAGCGCCTCAATGTCGTTCATGGCACCAGCGAACAGCACTGTGTACTTCTTGGTCACCGACATAACCGGTGGCGGCCCGCTCCCGAGATGCGAATACAAAATCACGGTTTCAAAGGTGACTGCTGACCCGCTGCCGCAGGTCATCAGCTTTGGCACGGCGCCCGTGGTAAAGGTGGACGGCACGGGGGCGGTCATCGCGAACCCGGTCGGCCCCAACTCGGGCAAACCCATCACCTATACGTCACTGACGCCGGACATCTGCACAATCTCGGGCACACAGGTGACAGGCGTCGCTGAAGGCGCCTGCACCATCGCAGCCGATCAAGCAGGTAACGACGAATACCTGCCTGCCGACCAGGTCACGCAAACTTTCCCGATTAAGGCAACAGCCAAACCTCCTGTTACTAGCGAAGTCACGCCCGTGCCCACGCTGGGTGAGTGGAGCCTGATGCTGCTTGGCCTGCTGGCGGCGGGGCTGGGAGCGCGGCGTCTGCGACGGCCGTAAGCCACCATTCAACTATCCAAGCCCCTCCCCGCGAGGGGCTTTTTCGTTGGCAATGGCAGGCGGTGCAGATCGAGAGCGAAAAGTTTGAAAAGTTCTCGCGCGTGGATCGGCGACCTGGGGGCCGGGCCCGCGCTTTCCAATGAGCAAAGAGGTATACGTCAACCGCCTGACCGACACCCGTGCCGGCGTAATGACCAGATGGTCAGTAATCGAGTAGGCGGTGGCCGTCGTCGTCGGCGGGCGAGAAGCCCCCGACCGGGGTGCGCCTGCATGGTGGCAGTGACCGACAAGCCCCCAACCCTACAGCGCCGACGCCGACTAGGTGAAGCCCCCGACCCTGCACCACAGACGCCGACCAGGTGAAGCGAACCCGCCAGAATGCGCGCGATCCGTGGCGACCGTGACCGACAAGCCCCCGACCGAAGGCAACCAGCCCATGCTGAGCAGGTAATACCTGACAGTGGTTTAGGGTTATTTGTGGTGGTGGCGCGTCACCGGCCTGCAATGGCACCAAAGCCTCCCCAGTAATTGATTTTTGGTGGGCTAGATGGTGGGCTGTGAGTGCAAATTCGTCGTAACTTGTTGATTTATAAGGTTCATCTGGCGGAGGCGGTGAGATTCGAACTCACGAACGGTTGCCCGTTGCCGGTTTTCAAGACCGGTGCAATCGACCACTCTGCCACACCTCCGTGAGAGCGCCGGGCGATTCTAGCGGCTAAGGGCCGGTGCTCAGGCAAAAAGAAACCCGCTGAACGGGCAGCGGGTTGGCTTGTGAGGTCAGCGCCGAATCACTTCAGCTTGACTTCCTTGTACTCGACATGCTTGCGAGCCTTGGGGTCGAACTTCATGATCGACATTTTCTCGGGCATGGTTTTCTTGTTCTTGCTGGTGGTGTAGAAGTGACCGGTGCCGGCCGTGGATTCCAGCTTGATTTTTTCGCGTCCGCCTTTGGTGGCCATGATGTGCTCCTTTGGCTAAGTGATCAGGCCTGACCGCGTGCGCGCATGTCGGCGAGCACGGCGTCGATGCCATTCTTGTCGATCAGTCGCAGGGCGGCGCTGGACACACGCAGGCGCACCCAGCGGTTTTCGCTCTCGACCCAGAAGCGGCGGTATTGCAGGTTCGGCAGGAACCGGCGCTTGGTCTTGTTGTTGGCGTGGGATACGTGGTTCCCTACCATGGGCTTTTTGCCCGTGACTTCGCATACGCGTGCCATGAGTTGTCAACTCCAGTCATTACAGCCGTTGCTGGCGCCGCTGCTTTCGTTGCGCGACTCGCTTCGACCTCACCTCGCCAGACTCGGGGTGGCGGTGGCCCCATGCTTCCAGCACTGACGCTGGAAAACCGGAAATTATAGCTTGAAGATGCGGTTTCTGCCCGTGCATTTTCATCAGCCTGGGCCGGGCACACTGAAGGCTGTGGAGGGGCCCAACGCGCGGACACCATGGCCGGACCTGTGGCGGCCATCGGCGGCGTCCCCTCTCGTAGGAAAGTGGGAGTGGGGGATGCCGCGTCAGCGGCTCAAGAGGCGCCTTCCAGGAACCGCTGGGCATCCAGCGCCGCCATGCAGCCGGTGCCGGCGCTGGTGATGGCCTGGCGGTAGACGTGGTCCTGCACGTCGCCGGCGGCGAACACGCCGGGCACGCTGGTCTGGGTGGCAAAGCCCTGCAGGCCGCCGCGCGTCTTGATGTAGCCGCCGTCCATGTCGAGCTGGCCCTGGAAGATGTCGGAGTTGGGTGAGTGGCCGATGGCGATGAAGCAGCCCTTGAGCGCGATGTCCTCGGTGGCGCCGGTGTCGACCTGCTTGATGCGGATGCCGGTGACGCCGCTGTCGTCGCCGAGCACCTCATCCAGCACGTAGAAGGTCTTCAGCTCGATCTTGCCGGCGGCTACCTTGTCCATCAGTTTGTCGATCAGGATCGGCTCGGCCCGGAACTTGTCGCGCCGGTGCACCAGGGTCACCTTGCGCGCGATGTTGGACAGGTACAAGGCTTCCTCGACGGCGGTGTTGCCGCCGCCGATCACGCAGACGTCCTGCTCGCGGTAGAAGAAGCCGTCGCAGGTGGCGCAGGCCGAGACACCGCGGCCCATGAAGGCGCTTTCGGACGGCAGGCCGAGGTATTTGGCCGAGGCGCCGGTGGCGATGATCAGGCTGTCGCAGGTGTAGGTGGCGCTGTCGCCGCTCAGGGTGAACGGGCGTTGGGACAGGTCGGCCGTGTGGATGTGGTCGAACACGATCTCCGTGTGGAAGCGCTCGGCGTGGGCCTGAAAGCGCTGCATCAGGTCCGGCCCCTGCACGCCCTCGGCGTCGGCGGGCCAGTTGTCGACGTCGGTGGTGGTCATCAATTGACCGCCCTGGGCCATGCCGGTGACCAGCATCGGCGACAGGTTGGCGCGTGCGGCATAGATGGCGGCGCTGTAGCCGGCGGGGCCGGAGCCGAGGATCAGGACTTTGGCGTGTCGGGTGGGCATGGTGGGCTTGGGATGGCGCGCGGCTGCGCTAGGATATGGCATGCCTTCGGCGCGTTGGCGCGATCCGCGTCGCGTCGCGTGGCGCCGGCATGGCAAGGCAAGGCGCCGATTGTAAGGATGCCCCCGGGCGCCTGAGTGAGAAAGGTCAAGCCATGACGATGTTGTCGAGTCTCGAACTGGTGCGTCGCGTGCCCCTGTTCGCCATGCTCACCGAAGCGCAGGCGGCGTCGGTCGCCGAATCGGTGATCAAGCGCGCGTTCCGGCGCGGCGAATGCATCGTCGAACAGGGCAAGAAGTCGAATGCGCTGTTCATCCTGCTGAACGGCCGCGCGCGCGTCGTCAGCGTGGACAACCGCGGCCGCGAGGTGATTCTGGCCACCTTGCGGCCGGGCGATCACATCGGCGAGATGAGCCTGATCGACGACGAGCCGCATTCGGCCACCGTGCGCGCCGACGTGCGCACCGACGTGCTGATGCTGGGGCGCGCCGATTTCGTGCGCTGCCTGCCCGAGAACAGTTCCATGACCTACGCGATCATGGTCGGTCTGGTGCGGCGGCTGCGTCACGCCGACCGCAAGATCGAGTCGCTGGCCCTGATGGACGTCTATGGCCGGGTCGCGCGCGCGCTGCTGGAGCTGTCGGCGCCGCAGGCGGGCACGCCGGAGCGGGTGATTCAGGACCGGGTCTCGCGCCAGGATCTGGCCAAGACCGTGGGCGCCTCGCGCGAGATGGTCAGCCGCGTGATCAAGGACCTGGAAGAGCGCGGCCACATCGTGCTGCGCGAGGACGGCGGCATGCTGGTCAGGGAACACCTGGGCATGCTCGACTGAAGCGTGCGCGCCGCATCGGCGTGCTTGCGGTAAGCTCAGCGAGCTGTTGTTTCATCCATGACTTACCCTCTCAACACCTTCAACGGCGGGGCGGACCCGGCCAGGCCGCCACGCGTCGGCGCCAGCCGCTTTCTGCAGGAAGTGATGCTGGTGCTGGGGCTGGCCCTCATCATCTTCCTGGTCATGGCGCTGGCCAGCTATTCGCCGCAGGACGCCGCCTGGTCCACCTCGGGCGCTGGCGGGCCGGTGCACAACTGGGCCGGCAAGCTGGGCGCCTGGCTGGCCGACCTGGCCTATGTGCTGCTGGGCTTTTCTGCCTGGTGGTGCGTGGCGGTGGCGCTGCGCGCCTGGCTGGCCGGCACCGTGCGCTGGATGAACGCTGGCCCGGGCGCCACGCCGCCGCGCTCGCTGTGGGCGCGCCTGAGGGACACGCGCTGGGCCTTCTGGGCGGGGCTGGCGTTGCTGCTGGCGGCCAGCACCGGGCTGGAATGGTCGCGCCTGTATCGCTGGGACGACAGGCTGCCGGGTTCTGCCGGTGGCGTGCTGGGCTATTTGGGCGGACCGATCGCGGTGCAATGGCTGGGCTTCACCGGCTCGGCGCTGCTGGGCATCGCGGTGCTGGTGCTGGGCGCGGCGCTGGCGTTCCGCTTCTCCTGGAGCCAGCTGGCCGAACGCATCGGGGCTGGGCTGTACGCGCTGATCGAGTCGCGCCGCGAGCGCCGTGAGATGGCGCAGGACCTGGCCCTGGGCCAGCAGGCGGCGCGCGAGCGCGAGGAGGTGGTGCACCACGAGCGCGAAGTGATCGAGGAGCAGCACCCGGCGCCGGTGCTGATCGAGCCGCCGCCGGTGCAGGTGCCCAAGAGCGAGCGGGTGGCGAAGGAAAAACAGAAGCCGCTGTTCACCGAGTTGCCCGACAGCCGGCTGCCGCAGGTCGACCTGCTGGACGGCGCGCCGGCGCACCAGGACAGCGTGGCGCCCGAGACGCTGGAGATGACCAGCCGCCTGATCGAGAAGAAGCTGAAGGACTTCGGCGTCGAGGTGCGCGTGGTGGCCGCCGCGCCCGGCCCCGTGATCACGCGCTACGAGATCGAGCCGGCCACCGGCGTGAAGGGCTCGCAGGTGGTGAACCTGGCCAAGGACCTGGCGCGCAGCTTGAGCCTGGTCTCGATTCGCGTGATCGAGACCATTCCCGGTAAGAACTTCATGGCGCTGGAGCTGCCCAACGCGCGGCGGCAGTCGATCCGCCTGTCGGAAATCCTGGGCTCGCAGGTCTACAACGACGCCAAGTCGCTGCTCACCGTGGGCCTGGGCAAGGACATCGTCGGCAAGCCGGTGGTGGCCGACCTGGCCAGGATGCCGCACGTGATGGTGGCCGGCACCACCGGCTCGGGCAAGTCGGTGGGCATCAACGCCATGATCCTGAGCCTGCTCTACAAGGCCGAGCCCAAGGACGTGCGCCTGCTGATGATCGACCCCAAGATGCTGGAGATGTCGGTCTACGAAGGTATCCCGCACCTGCTGGCGCCGGTGGTCACCGACATGAAGCAGGCTGCGAACGGCCTGAACTGGTGCGTGGCCGAGATGGAGCGGCGCTACAAATTGATGAGCAAGGCGGGCGTGCGCAACCTGGCCGGCTTCAACCAGAAGATCGACGAGGCCAAGGCGCGCGGCGAATTCCTCTACAACCCCTTCAGCCTGACGCCCGAAGACCCCGAGCCGCTCGATCGCCTGCCCTATATTGTGGTGGTGATCGACGAACTGGCCGATCTGATGATGGTGGTCGGCAAGAAGATCGAGGAGCTGATTGCCCGCCTGGCGCAGAAGGCACGCGCCGCCGGCATCCACCTGATTCTGGCGACGCAGCGGCCCAGCGTGGACGTCATTACGGGCCTGATCAAGGCAAACATCCCGACCCGCATCTCGTTTCAGGTCTCCAGCAAGATCGACAGCCGCACCATCCTCGACCAGATGGGTGCCGAGGCGCTGCTGGGCATGGGCGACATGCTCTACATGCCCAGCGGCACCGGCTTTCCGCAGCGCGTGCATGGTGCCTTCGTCAGCGACGACGAGGTGCACCGCGTGGTCGAATACCTCAAGACCCAGGGCGAGCCCAACTACATCGAGGGCGTGCTGGAAGGTGGCGCGGTGGATGGCGAGGAGGGCGGTTTCGGCGATGGCAGCGAGGGCGGCGAGAAGGACCCGATGTACGACCAGGCGGTCGAGATCGTGCTGAAGAACCGCAAGGCCAGCATCTCGCTGGTGCAGCGCCACCTGAAGATCGGCTACAACCGCGCCGCGCGCCTGGTCGAGGACATGGAAAAAGCCGGGCTGGTGAGTGCGATGAGTTCCAGCGGCCAGCGCGACATCCTGGTGCCCGCGCGGACCGACTAGCGTGCGCCTGCGCTTGTAGGCCAGCGCCGCAACTTTGCCGATCTTCACCTCGCAGCGCCGAACCCGGGGCCACAATCGCGCTCCTATGCGCATGAGCAAGATTTTCCATCGATTTCCCCGCCTGCGAGGCGCCGCCGCGGTGCTGCTCCTGGTTTACGGATCCACGGCCTGGGCCGGCGGGCTGGACAGCCTGGAGGCATTCGTAAAGGGCGCGCGCTCTGGCAAGGCGGCGTTCACACAGGTCGTCACCGCGCCGGCCAAGGACGGCCAGGCGCCGCGCGCCAAGACGCAGAGCGGCAGCTTCGAATTTCAGCGCCCGGGCAAATTCCGCTTCGTCTACAGCAAGCCGTTCGAGCAGACCCTCGTTGCCGACGGCCAGACCCTGTGGCTGTACGACGCCGACCTGAACCAGGTCACGGCGCGTCAGCAGGAGCAGGTGCTGGGCTCGACGCCGGCCGCGATCGTTGCCGCCGCGCCCGACCTGAAGGCGCTGGAGCGCGACTTCACCCTGACCGAAGAGCCCGACGCCGATGGCCAGCAATGGGTGAAGGCGGTGCCGAAGTCAGCCGACGGGCAACTGCAAAGCATCCGCGTCGGCTTTCGTCCTGGCGCCAAGGGCACGGAGTTGGGCACGCTGGAGATCCGGGACAGCTTTGGTCAGCGCTCGGTGCTGAGCTTCAGCGACTTCGAGCTGAATGCCGCCGTGCCGGCCAGCCGCTTCCAGTTCAAGCCGCCGCCAGGCGCGGACGTGCTGCGCCAGTAAGCGCAGCTGCCGACCGCGCATCGGCGCCGATGCGTTCCTAGAATGCGCCCATGCGCCGTCCGCCGTCTCCGCCTGCCCGCCATCCCTCGCTGCACGTGCCGCTGCCTGAGCGGCTGCGCCCGCGACGCTTAAGCGAGGTGGTCGGCCAGCCGCAGTTGCTGGGCGAAGGCATGCCGCTGCGCATCGCCTTCGAATCCGGCCAGCCGCACAGTTGCATCCTGTGGGGGCCGCCCGGCACCGGCAAGACCACCATCGCGCGGCTGATGGCCGACGCCTTCGACGCGCAGTTCATCCCGATCAGTGCGGTGCTGGGCGGTGTCAAGGACATCCGCGAGGCGGTGGAGTTGGCGCAGAAAGCGCGCGACGGGTTGACGCCGCAGGCCACCATCGTCTTCGTCGACGAGGTGCACCGCTTCAACAAGAGCCAGCAGGATGCCTTCCTGCCGCACGTGGAGAGCGGGCTGTTCACCTTTGTCGGCGCCACCACCGAGAACCCCTCGTTCGAGGTCAACTCGGCGCTGCTGTCGCGCGCCGCGGTCTATGTGTTGCAGCCACTGGACGAGAACGGTCTGCGGCAGATCCTGGCCCGCGCCGAAGCCGAATACCCGGGCCTTGGCATCGACGAAGCGGCGCGCGAGCGCCTGGTCGCCTACGCCGATGGTGATGCGCGCCGCCTGTTGAACACGCTGGAGACCTTGTTCGTCGCCGCTGGCGTCGAGCGGCTTGCGACCATCACCGATGCCTGGCTGCTCAAGGTGTTGGGCGAGCGCATGCGCCGCTACGACAAGGGCGGCGAGCAGTTCTACGACACCATCAGCGCGCTGCACAAATCCGTGCGCGGCAGCGACCCCGACGCCGCACTGTACTGGTTCGCCCGCATGCTCGACGGCGGCGCCGACCCACGCTACCTGGCGCGCCGCATGATCCGCATGGCCAGCGAAGACATTGGCCTGGCCGACCCGCGCGCGCTGCGCCTGGCGCTGGACGCCGCCGACGTGTACGAGCGCCTGGGCTCGCCCGAGGGCGAGCTGGCGCTGGCCGAATGCGTGCTCTATCTGGCGGTGGCGCCCAAGAGCAACGCCGTCTACAAGGCCTTCGGCGCTGCCAAGGCGTTCGTCAAGCAGGATGGCACGCGACCGGTGCCCTTGCACCTGCGCAACGCGCCGACCCAGTTGATGAAGCAGCTCGACTACGGCAAGGACTACCGCTACGCGCACGACGAGGAGGGCGCCTTTGCGGCCGGCGAATACTACTTGCCCGACGGCATGCCCGAGCAGCACTTTTACCAGCCTGCGCCGCGCGGGCTGGAAACCAAGATCGGCGAGAAGCTGGCCGAGTTGCGTCGGCGCAACCGCGACGCCGGGCGCCCCTGAACGCCCCCGGGGTACCGAAAAGGCCGATTTGCGCCGAAGATGTCACGGATCAAGAAATCGCTCGCCCGAGGGAAAACCCGGTGCAAACGGGGTTTTTCGCGCGCAGGCGCTCAGCTACAATTTTTCGACTTGAACCCGCCCAAGGTGCAATGCCGGCGGGTTTTTTGTTAGTTGGAGGCGGGCATCCACAAGATGCCGGGAAACCAAACGGAAACGAAAAGGCCGGCCGGAGACCACGGCTGCGCCAGCGAGGAGAATTTCATGGAAGTCCTGCTGCAGCAGATCATCAACGGCCTCGTCGTGGGCAGCATGTATGCGCTGATCGCCCTCGGCTACACGATGGTCTACGGCATCATCCAGCTCATCAATTTCGCCCACGGCGAGGTGTTGATGGTCGGCGCGCTCACCGCCTGGTCGATCATCGGCGTGATGCAATCCAGCATGCAGGGCACACCGGGCTGGATCCTGCTGATCATCGCCATGCTGATCGCCTGCGTGGTGGCGGCGGCGCTGAATTTCGTGATCGAGAAGGTGGCCTACCGGCCGTTGCGCAACAGCCCGAGGCTGGCGCCGTTGATCACCGCCATCGGCATGTCGATCCTGCTGCAGACGCTGGCGATGATCATCTGGAAGCCCAACTACAAGCCGTTCCCGACGCTGCTGCCGAGCGCGCCGTACAACGTCGCTGGCGCCTACATCACGCCGACGCAGATCATGATCCTGAGCGTCACCGCGGTGTCGCTGGCCATCCTGATGTACCTGGTGCACTACACAAAAATAGGCCGCGCCATGCGCGCCACCGCCGAGAACCCGCGCGTGGCCGGCCTGATGGGCGTCAAACCCGACATGGTGATCTCGGCCACCTTCATCATCGGCGCCATCCTGGCGGCGATCGCCGGCGTCATGTACGCCAGCAACTACGGCACCGCGCAGCACACCATGGGCTTCCTGCCCGGGCTGAAGGCCTTCACGGCGGCGGTGTTCGGCGGCATCGGCAACCTGGGCGGCGCGGTGCTGGGCGGCGTCTTGCTGGGCCTGATCGAGGCCATCGGCTCGGGCTATATCGGCACGCTCACGGGCGGCCTGCTGGGCAGCCACTACACCGACATCTTCGCCTTCATCGTGCTGATCATCGTGCTGACGCTGCGGCCCTCGGGCCTGCTGGGCGAGCGCGTGGCCGATCGCGCCTGAGCCGCCGGAGGACGACGAGATGACGCAGAAGAACAAGCTGATCCTCTTCCTGCTGTGCGGCGTGGCCATGCTGGTGCTGCCGCTGGTGCTGCAGCAGTTCGGCAACGCCTGGGTGCGCATCGCCGACGTGGCGCTGCTGTACGTGATGCTGGCGCTGGGCCTGAACATCGTGGTCGGTGAGGCTGGGCTGCTGGACTTGGGCTACGTCGCCTTCTTTGCCGTCGGCGCCTACCTGTACGGGCTGCTGGCCTCGCCGCACCTGACCGACACCTTCAAGAACATCGCCGCCGCCTTTCCCAACGGTTTCCATACCTCGCTGTGGCTGGTGATTCCGCTGTCGCTGGCGCTGGCGGCCATCGTCGGTGTGCTGCTGGGCATTCCGGTGCTCAAGCTGCGCGGCGACTACCTGGCCATCGTCACGCTGGGCTTCGGCGAGATCATCCGCATCTTCCTGAACAACCTCGACCACCCCTACAACATCACCAACGGTCCCAAGGGCCTGAACCAAATCGATTCGGTCAAGCTGTTCGGGCTGGACCTGGGCAAGCCGCTGTCCGTCGGCGGCTTCGAGCTGGCCTCGGTGACGCTGTACTATTACCTGTTCCTGTTCCTGGTGATCGTCACCGTGGTGGTCTGCCACCGACTGCAGGATTCGCGCATCGGCCGCGCCTGGATGGCGGTGCGCGAGGACGAGGTGGCCGCCAAGGCCATGGGCATCAACACCCGCAACATGAAGCTGCTGGCCTTCGGCATGGGGGCGTCCTTCGGCGGCGTCGCCGGCTCGATGTTCGCGGCTTTCCAGGGCTTCGTCTCGCCGGAGTCGTTCAGCCTGATGGAGTCGGTGATGATCGTCGCCATGGTGGTGCTGGGCGGCATCGGCCACCTGCCGGGCGTGATCCTGGGCGCGGTGCTGCTGGCGGCGCTGCCCGAGGTGCTGCGCTATGTGGCCGGACCGCTGCAGGGCATGACCGATGGCCGGCTCGATTCGGCCATCCTGCGCCAGTTGCTGATCGCGCTGGCCATGATCACCATCATGCTGCTGCGCCCGCGCGGCCTGTGGCCTTCGCCCGAGCACAGCAAGGGTCGGCCGCTGGCCACCGGCAAGGTGATGCCGCCGACGGCGCAGCAGAATCCGCCCGGCGTGGATTTCCCGGCCGACGCGATGCCGGGCAACACCTCGATTCGCCAGGATCCGATCAACCCTTGAGCACGGAAAGGACGAGCAGCATGAGCACCGATACCGTACTCGAGGTTCGTGGCGTGTCCAAGCGCTTCGGCGGCCTGCAGGCGCTGTCGGACGTGGGCATCTCGATCAAGCGTGGCCAGGTCTACGGCCTGATCGGCCCCAACGGCGCCGGCAAGACCACCTTCTTCAACGTCATCACCGGCCTGTACACGCCCGACAGCGGCAGCTTCGAACTGGCCGGCCAGCCCTACAGGCCGCAGGCCGTGCACCAGGTGGCCAAGGCGGGCATCGCCCGCACCTTCCAGAACATCCGCCTGTTCGCCGAGATGACGGCGCTGGAGAACGTGATGGTCGGGCGCCACGTGCGCACCCATTCCGGCCTGATGGGCGCCATCTTCCGCACCGCCGGCTTCAAGGCCGAGGAGGAGGCCATCACCGAGCGCGCGCGCGAGCTGCTGGACTACGTGGGCATCGGCAAGTACGCCAATTTCCGCTCGCGCACGCTGTCCTACGGTGACCAGCGGCGGCTGGAGATCGCACGCGCGCTGGCCACCGACCCGCAGCTGATCGCACTCGACGAGCCCGCCGCCGGCATGAACGCTACCGAGAAGGTCGAGTTGCGCGAACTGATCGACCGCATCCGCCAGGACAATCGCACCATCCTGTTGATCGAGCACGACGTCAAGCTGGTGATGGGCCTGTGCGACCGCGTCACCGTGCTCGACTACGGCAAGCAGATCGCGGAGGGCACGCCGGCCGACGTACAGACGAACGAGAAAGTGATCGAGGCCTACCTCGGTACGGGAGGCCACTGAACATGGCACAGACGCTGTTGAAGGTTTCCGGCCTGAAAGTGGCCTACGGCGGCATTCAGGCCGTCAAGGGCGTGGACTTCGAAGTCCGGGAGGGCGAACTGGTGTCGCTGATCGGCTCCAACGGCGCCGGCAAGACCACCACCATGAAGGCCATCACCGGCACGCTGCCGCTGGCCGGGGGTGACATCGAATACCTGGGCAAATCGATCAAGGGCCAGGGTCCGTGGGACCTGGTCAAGCAGGGCTTGGCCATGGTGCCCGAGGGTCGCGGTGTGTTCACGCGCATGAGCATCACCGAGAACCTGCTGATGGGTGCCTACATCCGCAACGACAAGCCCGGCATCGCCGAGGACGTGGAAAAGGTGTTCACCATCTTCCCGCGCCTGCGCGAGCGCAAGGACCAGCTGGCCGGCACCATGTCCGGCGGCGAGCAGCAGATGCTGGCCATGGGCCGCGCGCTGATGAGCCGACCCAAGCTGCTGCTGATGGACGAGCCCTCGATGGGCCTGTCACCCATCATGGTCGACAAGGTGTTCGAGGTGGTGCGCGACGTCTACGCCCAGGGCGTCACCATCCTGCTGGTGGAGCAGAACGCCAGCCGCGCGCTGGCGCTGGCCGACCGCGGGTATGTGATGGAGTCGGGCCTGATCACCATGGCGGGCGGCGGCAAGGAACTGCTGGCCGATCCCAAGGTGCGCGCCGCCTATCTGGGCGAATAGCGCCACCACCCATCCACTGTGCTCGACCGGCCGTGCGGCCGGGTTAGCATTGCCTTTTCCGATTTTCGAGACGGCGGCACCGCCGTCATTCCTTCCCTTGTCTTGCCTGGAGTACCCCACATGACAACTTTCCGCCATCACCACTTCCCCTTGTCCGCACTGGCCGTCGGCGCGCTGCTGCTGGCCACCGGCGCCCAGGCGCAGGAGGCGCAGACCGTGCGCATCGCCCACGCTGGCCCCACTTCGGGCGGCATCGCCCACATCGGCAAGGACACCGAAAACGGCGTGCGCCTAGCCATTGACGAGCTGAACGCGCAGAACCTCAGCATCGGCGGCAAGAAGGTCAAGTTCGAGATCGCCGCCGAAGACGATGCCGGCGATCCCAAGCAGGCCACCGCCGTGGCGCAGAAGCTGTGCGACCAGAAGGTGGCCGGTGTGGTGGGTCACCTGCAGTCCGGCACCACCATGCCGGCCTCGGTGATCTACAACAAGTGCGGCATCCCGCACATCACCACCGCCGCCACCAACCCGGACGTCACCAAGCCGGGCTACAACACCACGTACCGCCTGATTGCCAACGACAACGCGCTGGGCGCGGCGCTGGCCATCTACGCCGCCGACGCGCTGAAGCTGAAGAAGGTCGCGGTGATCGACGACCGCACCGCCTACGGTCAGGGCCTGGCCGACGTGTTCAAGGACACCGCCAAGAAGAAGGGCATGGAAGTGGTGGCCTCCGAGTTCACCACCGACAAGGCGACCGACTTCATGGCCATCCTGACCAGCATCCGATCGAAGAACCCCGACGCCATCTTCTACGGTGGCCTCGACTCGCAGTCGGGCCCCATGCTGCGGCAGATGGAGCAGCTGGGCCTGGGCAAGGTCAAGTTCTTCAGCGGCGACGGCTCTTGCACCGAGAAGCTGCCCGAACTGGCGAGCAAGTCGGCC
Source organism: Burkholderiales bacterium (assembly GCA_016702555.1). Taxonomy (GTDB): domain Bacteria; phylum Pseudomonadota; class Gammaproteobacteria; order Burkholderiales; family Burkholderiaceae_C; genus Ottowia. Next base: position 578,754 of record JADJDV010000005.1, on the reverse strand, counting down.
GCCGTGGCCAACGTGACCTGCGCCACCGGCGGCATCTCGGTCGAGAAAATGGCTGGCGGCCAGGACTGGAAGAAGCGCTACGACGCCAAGTTCCCAGGCCAGTTCCAGATCTACAGCCCTTATGCCTACGACGCCACCATGGTGCTGGTCAACGCCATGAAGCGCGCCGACTCGGTCGATCCCAGGGTCTACGTGACCGCGCTGCCCAAGACCAACTTCAAGGGCGTGACGGCGCAGATCCAGTTCACCGACAAGGGCGAACTGACGCAGCCGGCGGTGACGCTGAATGCGTACAAAAACATGGTGCGCGCGCCGCTGAACTGAGCCTGAGCCTGGCCATCAGGCCATGAAAAAAGAGCCACGGACTGCCGTGGCTCTTTGTTTTCTTGCTGCAGGAATTTGCTCAATCCACCTTCGCCCCCGAGCGCTTCACCACCGGCTCGTAGCGCGCCCGTTCGCGCGCCATGAACTGGCCGAACTGCTCGGGCGTGGTCGGCATGGGTTCGGCCATCAGCTGGGCGAAGCGGGTCTGCGTGTCGGGGCTTTTCAGCGCGGCCGTGAAGGCGGTGTTCAGCCGGGCCACGATGTCGGCTGGGGTGCCGGCGGGGGCGACCAGGCCCCACCAGGTGTCGACTTCGAAGCCCTTGAGGGTCTCGGCGATGGCCGGCACCTCGGGCAGCAGGGTCGAGCGCTTGGCGGTGGTGACGGCCAAGGCTTTCAGTTTGCCGGCCTTGATGTTGGCGGAGGCGGTGGCCAGGTTGTCGATGTTGAAGTCGACCTGGCCCGAGAGCAGGGCCAGTTGCGCCGGGTTGCCGCCGTTGTAGGGGATGTGCACGATGAACACGCCGGCGCCCTGCTTGAACATCTCGCCGGCCAGGTGGCCGGCCGAGCCGTTGCCGCCCGAGCCGTAGTTGAGCTTGCCAGGATGGCGCTTGGCGTAGGCGATCAGGTCGGCCAGGGTGTTGATCTTCAGGCGCGCCGCGGTGTCGGCGTTCATCACCAGCACGTTGGGCACCCGCACCATCTGGGTGATGGGGGCGAAGTCCTTGGCCGCATCGAACGGCATCTTGCTGAACAGCCAGGGATTGATGGCGTGGGTGGCGACGGCGGCGACGCCGATGGTGTGGCCGTCGGGCGCGGCCTTGGCGACCAGATCGCTGCCGATGTTGCCGCCGGCGCCAGGCTTGTTGTCCACGATGACGGTGCCGAGCGCGTCCTTCACCTGCTCGGCCAGGGCGCGCGCCGTGATGTCGAGCGGGCCGCCGGGCGCGTAGGGCACGATCAGGCGGATTGGCTTGTCGGACTGGGCGAAGGCGGGCGCACTGGCGGCGAGGGCGAGGCTGGTCAGCAGCAGGGAACGTCGTTGCATGGCGGGTTTCGGGATGAAGCGCGGGTGGCGATGAAAAGGTGTGTGTGGCTCAGACAGCGATCTTGTCGGCCTCGCTGGTGAAAGCGTCGGCGTAGAACTCCTCCTCGGGCAGGCCGGCCTGCTCGATGTAGTCGTGGCGGGCCGAATCGACCACGATGGGCGAGCCGCAGGCGTAGACTTGGTGGCCCGACAGATCCGGCAGGTCCTGCAGCACGGCGAGGTGCACGAAGCCGGTACGACCGGTCCAGCCGTCCTCGGGCAGGGCATCGGACACCACCGGCACGTACCTCAGGTGCGGCATCTCGGCGCACTGGGCCTTGATCCATGCGTCCAGGTACAGGTCGTGCGGTCGCCGGCCGCCCCAGTACAGCACGGCATCCCGCGTGATGCCCATGAACTGCATGTGCTCGATGATGGCCTTGATGGGCGCGATGCCCGTGCCCGAGGCCAGCAGCACGATCGGCTTGGGTGAATCATCGCGTAGATGAAAGCTGCCGTACGGTCCTTCGATGCGCAGGATTTCCTTTTCCTTCATGGCGCCGAACACGTGGTCGGTGAACTTGCCGCCTGGCATGTGGCGGATGTGCAGGTCGATCAGGGGCGCGCCGTTCTCGATCAGCGTGTGCGGTGCGTTGGCCATGCTGTAGCTGCGCCGCACGCCATCCGGCAGGAGGAACTCGACGTACTGCCCCGCGTGGTACTGAATGATGTCGTTGCCCGGCAGTTGCAGCTTCACGCGCATGACGTCGGGCGAGAGGCGCTCGAGCAGCGCCACGCGCGCCGGCATCTTCTTGATCGGGAAGGCGCCCGCGTGCGTGACCTGGCGCGACTCCAGCACCACCTCGCTTTGCGCTGTGCCGCAGCAGGTCAGCACGTAGCCGTCGGCCTCTTCCTGCGCGCTGAGCGCCTTGTCCTGGTGCGGGCCGTGCGTGACGATGCCGCTGATCTTCTTGCACTTGCAAGAGCCGCAGGCACCGTTCTTGCAGCCGTAGGGCAAGCCGATGCCCTGACGGATGCCGGCGGCGAGCATGGTTTCGTTGGGTTCGGCCTCGAAGCTGCGGCCACTGGGCTGGACGGTGATGGTATGGGTCATGCGCTTGGGTATCCTTGGCAGGTTCGAGTCCCTGCTGAAGCGGTCGATTTTGCCCTCAAACCAAAGCCCTCTCGGCGCCAAGCCCGCTCGCTTCCGGCGCATGCGCGTGCTCATCGTCGGCTGTGGCGACGTGGGCCAGCGTGTGGCGCGGCGGCTGCCGCCGCGGGTGCAGGTGTCGGCGCTGCTGCGCGATGCCGAGCAGGCGCCCGCCCTGCGGGCGCAGGGCATCCGGCCGCTGGCCGGCGATCTGGACGACGCGGCCAGCCTGCAGCGCCTGGCCGGCATCGCCACGCATGTCATCCATCTGGCGCCGCCACCGCGCGAAGGCGAGGGCGATCCGCGCACGCAGGCGCTGCTGCGGGCGCTGGCGCGGCGCAGCGTGCCGACGGCGCTGGTGTACGGATCGACCACGGGCGTGTACGGCGATTGCGGTGGCGCCTGGATCGATGAGACGCGCGCGCCGGCGCCGCGCACGGCCCGTGCGCGGCGCCGCGTGGCGGCCGAGGGGCGTGTGCGCGCCTTTGGCCGGGCGGCCGCGGTGCGCGCCAGCATCCTGCGCATCCCGGGCATTTATGCGCCCGACCGCCCCGGCGGCACGCCGCGCGATCGCCTGCAGCGCGGCACGCCGGTGCTGACGGCGGAGGACGACGTGTTCACCAACCACATCCACGCCGACGACCTGGCGCGCGCGGTGCTGGCGGCGCTGTGGCGCGGCCGGCCGCAGCGCGTGTACCACGCCAGCGACGACACCATGCTGAAGATGGGCGACTACTTCGACCTGGCGGCCGATCTGTATGGCCTGCCGCGCCCGCCGCGCATCACGCGGGCCGAGGCGCGCGAGTGCTTGCCCGCCACGCTGCTCAGCTTCATGGGCGAATCGCGCCGGCTGCACAACCAGCGGCTGAAGCACGAACTGCGCGTGCGCCTGCGCTATCCGACGGTGGTGAAGGGGTTGGCGCCGACGCAATAGGCTGCGGCGGCGCAATGGGTATCTTGCCGCAGCGGCCCGGGCTCGGCCTGACCACTGTCCTCGACCGGACTGCACGTTTGCCGGTCACGGCATAGAGTGCCCCGCATGGACTTCGCGTATTCCCCCCGCGTGCAGGCGCTGCAGCAGCAGGTGCAGCGCTTCATGGATGACCTGATCCTGCCCTCGCACCGCGACTGGCACCGCTGGGCCGATGCGGGGGTGTACCCGCTCGACGTGATCGAGCCGCTGAAGGCGCAGGCCCGCGACATGGGGTTGTGGAACCTGTTCCTGCCGGGCCTGCAAGCCGGCGAACCCGGCACGCGCCTGACCAATCTCGAATACGCACCGCTGGCCGAAATCATGGGCCGCGTGCCCTGGGCCAGCGAGGTGTTCAATTGCAGCGCGCCCGACACCGGCAACATCGAACTGCTGCACCTGTTCGCCACTGAGGCGCAGCGCGCCCAGTGGCTGCGCCCGCTGATGGACGGTGCCATTCGCTCCTGCTTTGCCATGAGCGAGCCCGACGTGGCCTCGTCCGACCCCACCAACCTGGGCACGCGCATCGCGCGCCAGGGCGAGCATTACCTGCTGAATGGCCGCAAGTGGTTCATCACCGGCGCCGCCCACCCCAACTGCCAGCTGGCCATCGTGATGGGCGTGTCCGACCCGTCGCCGGATGCGCCCGCGCACCGCCGCCACAGCCTGCTGCTGGTGCCCATGGACGCGCCGGGCGTGGAGATCGTGCGCAACATCCCGGTGATGCAGCACCAGGCGATAGAGGGGCATTGCGAGCTGCTGTTCCGCGACGTGCGCGTGCCTGCGGTCGACCTGCTGGGCGACGAAGGTGAGGGCTTTGCCATGGCGCAGGCGCGCCTGGGGCCGGGCCGCGTGCACCACTGCATGCGCACCATTGGCCAGTGCGAGCTGGCGCTGGAGCTGATGGCCGAGCGCGCGCTGGAGCGCATGGCCTTTGGCAAGCACCTGTCGGACTTCGCCAACGTGCAGGACTGGATCGCCATGAGCCGCGTCGAGATCGACCAGGCGCGCCTGCTGGTGCTGCGCGCCGCCTGGCGCATGGACGTGGCGGGCAACCAGGCCGCGCGCACCGACGTGTCGGCCATCAAGCTGGTGGCCGCGCGCCTGCAGACCACGGTGATCGACCGCGCCATGCAGGTGTTTGGCGCCGTCGGCCTGACGCCCGACACGCCGCTGGCCGCGCTGTGGAGCTGGGGCCGCGCGCTGCGCTTTCTGGACGGCCCGGATGAGGTGCACCTACGCACCGTGGCGCGGCAGGAACTGGCCAGGAGCCGGGCCCACCGGGGCGACAACGTGCTGCACCTGCAGCGCTGGATGCCGCCCGAATCCGCCGCCGACGTCTGACGGAACGAATGGGTGGCCTTGCCCTCCGATCCGGGCCGTATCCGACCCTGCTCAAGACATGGTATTTTTCGCCGCTGGCCGGTGCCCGCTCAGGCCGCGCGAGTTTCACGCGACCGGGCCGCTTCTTCGAACCCACACCACGAGGACACATCGACGCATGACCCCCATCGACACCTTTGGCGCGCGGCGCCGCCAGTTGATCGCCGGCAGCGGCGCCATCGCACTCGGCGGGCTGCTGGGTGCGCCGCCGCTGTGGGCACAGCAGACGGCGGGCCAGGCCGCGCCGTACGAGCCGCAGCGCGGCCAGTCCGGCAAGGACGTGATCTGGATCCCCACGCCCGACGCGCTGGTCACGCGCATGCTGCGCATGGCGCAGCTGACGCCGCAGGACTACCTGATCGACCTCGGCTCGGGCGACGGCAAGATCGTCATCGCCGCCGCGCGCGAGGGCGCCAGTGGCCTGGGCATCGAATACAACCCCGACATGGTCGAGCTGTCGCGGCGCCGCGCGCAGGCGGCGCTGGTGGCCGAGCGCGCGCGCTTCGAAAAGGCCGACATTTTCGAGTCCGATTTCAGCCGCGCCACCGTCATCACCATGTACCTGCTGCCGCACCTCAACCTGCGGCTGCGCCACCGCCTCCTGGCGCTCAAGCCCGGCACGCGCGTGGTGTCGCATGAATTCCGCATGGGTCGCTGGCGCCCGGACGAGACGGCGCGCATCAAATCGGCCTCGGTGCACCTGTGGCTGGTGCCGGCCAACGCCGGTGGCCACTGGGAGCTGAGCTTCACGCAGGGCGGCCAGCCGGTGACGGTGCCGCTGGCGCTGCACCAGAGCTTCCAGCGGCTCGAGGGCGAGGCCAGGTTCAGCGATTTCGAGGCCATGCTGCGCGAGGCGCGCGTGGCCGGCGAGCAGGTCAGCTTCGGCTTCACCGACGCCGACGGCCATCTGCGCCGCTTCGTCGGTCGGCTGGCCGGCAACACCATCAACGGCTCGGTGTACGACTTCTCGGCCGGTGGTGCGCGCTCGTCCTTCAGCGCCAAACGCATCGGCGTGGCGCCAGCCATCGACGGCGCCGGCCCGACACCCGACAACGAAGCCGATTTGCTGGGGACCGAATGAGCGGCGCCGACCTCGAGTCCGTGCAGCCGGGCAAGACCCTGCGCCTGCGCGAGGCGGTGGCCATCATCGTCGGCATCGTCATCGGCGCCGGCATCTTCAAGTCGCCTTCGCTGGTGGCGCAGTTCACCGGCTCGACCGAATGGATGATCGCCGCCTGGGTGGCGGGCGGCGTGGTCTCGCTGATCGGCGCGCTGTGCTATGCCGAGCTGGCCGCGACCTGGCCGCACGCCGGCGGCGACTACCACTTCCTGCACCGCGCCTACGGCCGTCGCGTGTCCTTTCTGTTCGCGTGGGCGCGCTTTTCGGTCATCACCACCGGTTCGATCGCGCTGCTGGGCTTCGTGTTCGGCGACTACATGAGCGCGGTGCTGCCGCTGGGCGCGCACGGCACCGCCATCTGGGCCGCGCTGTCGATCGTGGTGCTGACCTGGGTCAACGTGCGCGGCATCCACACCAGCGCCGGCGCGCAGAGCTGGCTGACGCTGGCCGAGGTGATGGGCCTGGTGCTGGTCATCGTGGCGGGCCTGTACCTGTGGCTGGGCAACGGCCACACCATGCCGGTGGCCGAGACCGCCGCCGCCCCGGCGGCCAGCGGCATGCCGAGTCTGGGCATGCTGGGCCTGGCGATGGTGTTCGTGCTGCTGACCTACGGCGGCTGGAACGAGGCCGCCTACCTGAGCGCCGAGCTGCGCGGCTCGCGCCACGGCATCCTGTACGCGCTGCTGATTAGCCTGGTGTTCATTACCGTGCTGTACGTGCTGGTCAACCTGGCCTATGTGTACGGGCTGGGACTGCAGGGCATGGCCAAGAGCCAGGCGGTGGCGGCCGATCTGCTGAAAGTGGCCTTCGGGCGCACCGGCGAGACGCTGATCGCGCTGGCCGTGGCGGTGGCGGCGCTGACCTCGATCAACGCCACCATGATCGTCGGCGCACGCACCAACTTTGCCGTCGGGCGCGACTGGCCGCAGCTGCACGTGCTGGGCCGCTGGCACCCCGAGCGCGGCGTGCCGACGCTGGCGCTGCTGCTGCAGTCGGCCTTCGCGCTGGCGCTGGTGGTGCTGGGGGGCGCGCTGCGCAGCGGCTTCGAGGCCATGGTCGAGTACACCGCGCCGGTGTTCTGGACCTTCTTCCTGCTCAGCACGCTGGCGCTGATCGTGCTGCGCGTGAAGGAGCCGCACACCGAGCGGCCGTTCAAGGTGCCGCTGTACCCGGTGCTGCCGCTGCTGTTTGCTGCCGTCTGCGCCTACATGCTGTGGTCGTCGCTGGTGTACGTGAAGACCGGCGCCCTGGTCGGTGTCGGCGTGCTGCTGGCCGGTGGGCTGATCCTGGCCTGGCTGGAGCTGACGCGGGGCCGCGCGCCCGCGGCCGACGCCAGCGCCCGGCCGGGCGTGTCGCGCTGAGCGTGGACAGCGGTGGACCGGCGTCGGCCGCCGTGGTCTTCAGCCGAAATGGCAGATGTAGTGGTAGGCCTCGGCCACGCGGATCTCGAACGAGGAATCGGCCGGCACGCTGAAGCGATCGCCGGGGCCGCTCGGCACCCATTCGGTCGCGCCGGCCAGGCGGTATTCGCAGCCGCCGGCCACGCATTCCATGATCTCCGGCGCGGCGGTGTTGAAGGTGAGCGTGGCGGGCAGCACCACGCCGACGCTCTTCTTCGTCCCATCGGCCAGCGTGAAACCGTGCGAGACGCACTTCCCATCGAAGTACACGTTGGCGCGGGTGTTGAGGGTGACGTTGGTGAAGCTGTCGGTGGTCATGATCGATCGGACGGTTGGCGAGAGCCGCGCATGTTAACGGCGAAACCGTGACGTGCCCGTGCCGTTCGTTGGTGGCGAGGACGAGGAGGGCGGCGACAATCGGACCATGTCCGCGCCGCGCACCCGCTTCGTCCTGATCGAAACCAGCCACGCCGGCAACGTCGGCGCCGTGGCGCGGGCAATGAAGGTGATGGGCTTCGATGATCTGGTGCTGGTGGCGCCGCGCTGGCCCGACGTGCTGACCCGCGCCGAGGCGATCGAGCGCGCCAGTGGCGCCACCGACGTGCTGGCGCGCGCGCGCGTGGTGCCCACGCTTCATGAGGCGCTGCACGGCATGACCCATTTGTGCGCCACGGCCATGACGCCGCGCGACTTCGGCCCGCCGACGCGCACGCCGCGTGCGCATTTCGAGGCGCTCCTGGGCACTGCCGATGTGCCGCCGCCGGGCATCGCCTTCCTGTTCGGCAGCGAGCGCTACGGCATGCGCAACGAAAACGTGTACCGCTGCCATGTGGCGCTGAGCATTCCGACCGATCCGGCCTACGGATCGCTCAACCTGGCCGCGGCCGTGCAACTGATCGCCTACGACTGGCGGCTGGCGCTGGCGGCGCATGGCGGCGGCGATGCCGCGCTGGTCGTGCCCGTCTCAGCGCCTGCCGACGCGCCGCAACTGGAAGGCATGCTGGGGCACTGGGAGCAGGCGCTGGTCGACATCGGCTTTCTCGATCCCGCCGTGCCCAAGAAGCTGATGCCGCGGCTGCGTCAGCTGTTCCAGCGCGCGCAGCCGACGCGCGAGGAGATCGACATCCTGCGCGGCATCGCCAGGTCGATGCGCGAGTGTGCCGCTGCCATCCCAAACGAGAAAGTGGAATCCGTCGCGCTGCCGCGCAAGCGCTAGACTCGCATCCGATCATGTTCGCCCGCATCCGCTCCTACACCCAGGCCATCCTCGAGCGTGACCCGGCCGCGCGCTCGGTGTGGGACGTGGTGTTTTCCTACCCCGGCTTCCATGCGCTGGTGCTGCACCGCATCGCGCATGCGCTGTGGCAGCGCGGCTGGCTGTGGCTGGCGCGCTGGATCTCGCACTGGGGGCGCTTTTTCACCGGCATCGAGATCCACCCGGGCGCCAAGATCGGCCAGCGCGTGTTTATCGACCATGGCATGGGCGTGGTGATCGGCGAGACCGCAGAAATCGGCGACGACTGCACCATTTACCAAGGCGTCACGCTGGGTGGCACCTCGCTCGGCAAGGGCACCAAGCGCCATCCCACGCTGGGCAAGGGCGTCGTCGTCGGTGCCAGCAGCCAGGTGCTGGGTGGCTTCACGGTGGGCGACGGGGCAAAGATCGGCTCGTCGGCGGTGGTCACCAAGCCGGTGCCGCCGGGCGCCACGGCGGTCGGCAACCCGGCGCGCATCATTCAGGCGGAAGATGCGGCCAAGCGCGAGGAAGCGGCGGCCAAGCTGGGCTTCTCGGCCTATGGCGTGACGCAGAACGACGACCCCATCAGCCAGGCGCTGCGCGGCCTCATCGACGGCACCGCCAGCCAGGAGCATCAGATCGCGCTGCTGTGGCAGGCGGTGGAAAAACTGGCCTGCCAGCTCGATCCCGACTGCGTGCCCGACGATGCGGCGCGCCAGGAAAGCTTCGAGGCCGATCGGCTGAACGAGCTGGTCGGCAAGTAGGCCCGCCAGTCGCTGCGACGACCGTGTCGTCAGACTGGCAGCAGGCGCAGTTGCCGGGGCGGCAGCAGCTTGACGAAGTCGCGATCAAAGCTCACCAGCACCAGACCGCGTGCCAATGTCTGGGCAGCGATCCAGGCATCGGGCAAATCGTTGGCGCGCAATTGGTGGCGCTGGCACAGCGCCTTCAGCTGCGGCCACTCATCAGGCGGTTGGGCGGGCGTGGCGCCGCCTTGCTTGGCCGCGTCGATGAACGCCAGCGCGGTGTTGATCGGGGTCGGCTCCACAAATATCTTTGGGTGCGTCACCAGACGCAAAAAGCTTGCGATCACCGTGGGCAGGAGCGTCAATGCACCCGGGGTGGACAAGGTGGATTGAAGCCAGTCGAGTGCGGGGGCGTGCTGCGGGTGGTCGATGCGCGAAGCCGCCAGCAGCACATTCACGTCGGGTGTCACGCGTCCTCTTCCGCGGCTGCCAGCAGCGATTTGTTGCTCAAGGGATCAAGCCCCGGCATCAAGCCCTTGGTTCCGTCAAAGACCGGAAGCTGAACGGCCCTGGCAGGGTCGGCGATGGTGTCGAAATTTTCGCCATGTGCGTAACGCGCCAGAAATTCGCGCACCTTGGCGCTGACCGAAGTGCCTTCTTCAATGGCGCGCAGGCGGGCCTTGCGGATGATGTGCTCGTCGAGTGAAACGGTCAGATTGGTCATGATGGCGTCACGAAAATACGTGATACACGTATTTTCGTGAACTGCCGAGTGGACGTCAAGCTGCCGCGTTACTTCGTGCGCCGCCCCACCTCATGACCCACCAGCGCGCCGGCTGCGGCGCCGCCAATGGTGGCTGCGGTGCCGCCCACGGCGCTGCCGAGCACGCCGCCGGCGACGGCGCCAACGCCGGTGCCGATTTGCGCGTTGGTCGGGTTGCTGGAGCAGCCAGCGGCCGCCAGGGTGGCGGCCAGCAGGGCGGCGAGACTGTAGTGTCGGATCTTCATGCGGTACTCCTTCTCGTGAAGTGCCGCCACCGGTGCGCGGAGGCGCGGGTGAGGGCGGCGGCAGGTGAGCTCAGTATCCCGGTGCCGCTGCGCGCGCCGCGTCGGTGGGCCGCTTTCGTGCTTGTCGGAATCGGCCGACGGCGCCGTGGGCCGGCCCTGTCGCCGCGCTTCGGTTCAGCCGCGCGCCGGCCGCACCGCGTTCTTGGGCCGGAAGGCCCTGCACACCGCGTCGTCGGTTTCCAGGTAGGGCCCGCCAATCAGGTCGATGCAGTAGGGCACGGCGGCGAAGATGCCGTGCACCTGCTGCGCGCCATCGGCGCTCCTCAGGCCTTCCAGCGTCTCGGCGATCGCCTTGGGCTGACCGGGCAGGTTGATGATCAGGCTGCTGCCGCGCACCACCGCGACCTGGCGCGACAGGATGGCGGTGGGCACGAAGGCCAGGCTGATCTGCCGCATCTGCTCGCCAAAGCCGGGCATTTCCTTGTCGGCCACGGCCAGCGTCGCCTCGGGCGTGACGTCGCGCACGGCCGGGCCGGTGCCGCCGGTGGTCAGCACCAGCGCGCAGCCGGCGTCGACCAGCTCGATCAAGGTCTGGCTGATGGTGGCCTGGTCGTCGGGAATCAGGCGCGGCTCGAAGCGGATCGGGTTCTTCAGCGCGCGCGTCAGCCAGTCCTGCAGCGCGGGCAGGCCTTTGTCCTCGTAGGTGCCTTGAGATGCGCGGTCGCTGACGGAGACGATGCCAATGATGATGGGGTCATGGGGTGCGTGGATCATTCTGTGATACCTCAGCCGGCTCGGGCGTCGTTGACGTAACCCACATCTTCGGCGTCGATGGGCTGCACTGCCGGCGCGTGGGCTTCGGCGTGCTCCAACGCCGCGTTCACCAGCTGAAACAGTTCGCGGTAGGCGCGGCCCTGGCGTGGTGCCTGGCCCTTGGCCTGCGCCTCGTGGGCGGCGGCGGGCGCGGGCGCGTCCTTGCGCGCCTGGCGCACCAGCGCGCGCAGCTGCTGCACGTCGGTGTCGGGAAACTGGGTGACCCAGGCGTTGACGGCGGCGTCTTCCGCGATCAGCCGATCGCGCCAGCTTTCGGCGGCGTGCAGGCGCAGCGTGTCGGCGGCCGAGCCCTTGCGCTGCTCTTCCAGCGCGGCGTGGATGGCGGCCACCTGCGCCTCGTCCAGCTGACGCATCAGCTTGCCCACGTACTGGCCCTGGCGGCGCTTGCCTTCGAAATTGGTGATGCGCTTGAGCTCGTCCAGCGCATCGACCAGCCGGGCGGGCAGATCGAGCGGATCGAACAGGTCGGCGCGCAGGCTCAAGAGCTGCTCGCCCAGCACCTGCAATTCGGCGCTCTGCGCTTTCAGCTCGGTCTTGCTGGGGCCATCGCCGCGCAGCTCGCGCTTGAGCTCTTCGTCCAGCTCGCTGCCCTCGGCGACGAACTGGCCGCGCACAAAGTAGCCTTTCTTGGGTTTGCGGGACATGCGGGACAAAGAGTGGAAAAACGGGAAAAGTCGACAAGTATGATAGCCGCCACCATGCAAGACACATCCAAAGCCCAGCCGGGCTTTTCTTATTCGCGCGGCTTCTTCGAAGACCTGGTCGACACCGCGCTGGACCACGCCAAGAAGCTGGGCGCCAGCGACGCCGGCGCCGACGCGTCGGAGGGCTCAGGCCTCAGCGTCAGCGTGCGCAAGGGCGAACTGGAGACGGTGGAGCGCAACCGCGACAAGTCGCTTGGCGTGACGGTCTACGTCGGCCAGCGGCGCGGCAACGCCAGCACCTCGGACTTCTCGCGCGCCGCCATCGAGCGCACCGTGCAGGCCGCCTACGACATCGCCCGCTTCACTGCCGCCGATCCGGTCGCCGGGCTGCCGGACGAGGTCGACGTCTGCCCCGTCGCCGAGCAGCGCGAGCTCGACCTGTTTCACCCCTGGCCGATCGACAGCGAGCAGGCCGCGCGCCTGGCGCTGGCCTGCGAGCGCGCCGCCTTCGCCGTCGACAAGCGCATCACCAACAGCGAGGGCGCTGGCGTGTCGGCGCAGCAAAGCCATTTCTTCAGCGCCCACACGCACGGTTTTCGCGGCGGCTATGCGTCATCGCGCCACAGCATCTCGGTGGCGCCGATCGCCGGCAAGGGCGCCGACATGCAGCGCGACCACTGGTACAGCTCGATGCGCGATCCCGCCCAGCTGGCCAGCCCGGAGGCGGTGGGCCGCTACGCCGCCGAACGCGCCCTGAGCCGCCTGAAGGCCCGCAAGATCTCCACGCGCGAATGCCCGGTGCTGTTCGAGTCGCCGCTGGCCGCCGGCCTGCTGGGCAGCTTCACGCAGGCGGTGAGCGGCGGCGCGCTGTACCGCAAGACCAGCTTTCTGCTCGACTCGCTCGGCAAGCCGGTGTTTCCCGGGCACATCGACATCGAGGAAGACCCCTTCGTCCGCGCCGGCAAGGGCTCGTCGCCGTTCGACGAGGAGGGCGTGCGCGTGCAGCCGCGCCGGGTGGTCGATGGCGGGCGTGTGCAGGGTTACTTTCTCACCAGCTACTCGGCGCGCAAGCTGGGCATGCGCACCACCGGCAACGCCGGCGGCTCGCATAACCTGACGCTCAGCTCGCGCCGCACGCAGGCCGGCGACGATCTGAATGCCATGCTGCGCAAGCTGGGCACCGGCCTGTTCGTGATCGAGCTGATGGGGCAGGGCGTCAACTACGTCACCGGTGACTACTCGCGCGGCGCCAGTGGTTTCTGGGTCGACAACGGTGAGATCGCCTACCCGGTGCAGGAAATCACCATCGCCGGCAACCTGCGCGACATGTTCATGGGCATCGAGGCGGTCGGTGCCGACGCCTACAACTACGGCGCCAAGACCGTCGGCTCGGTGCTGGTCAATCGGATGAAGCTGGCCGGCAACTGAGCCGTTTTGAAGTGCGTAGTGTGTAGGCTGGATTAACGAAGCGTCACCCCGCGTTTTGCAGGCGCTTTCGCTGGGTTGCGCCTTCGGCTAACCCAGCCCACCCATCCACTAGCCACCGTCACCCTCGCGCTGGCGCATCGGCGAGGCGCGGAACGGCTCTCGCTCGCGTGGCTGCGCGCGCGGCACGGGCATGCCTTCACCCGCTTCGAATCGCGGCGACTGCTGGCGGATCTCGGCCGGCGGCATCGCGCGCGGTTCGAACTGTCGCGGGCCGCGCTCCATGCTCTCCGCCGGACGCTGCGGCATGGGTTGCGCGCGCGGTGGAGGGGGCTGCGGTATCGGTGCCTGCTGCGGCATCTGGGCGCCGGGCGGCGGCATGGTCTGACGCCGCCAGGGCTCGTCCGACTGGTGGCGCTGCCACTGGCGTGGCGCGGACTCGCGCATCGGCGCCTGTTCCTGCGGCCGCTGCGGCAGGGGGGTCGTGATGCCAGGCGCGGCCGGGTCGCGCAGCATGCGGTCGCGTTCCCGTTCACGGCGTGGCTCGGGGCCGGGCATCGGCCGCACGCCGGGCATGGGGCCAGGGCGCGTGTCGTCGCCAAAGCGCGGTGGTGGGCCGTCCGGGCGCGGCGCCATGCCCCGATCGGCGCCGGGGCGGGGTGGGCGCGGCTCGCCGAGGTTCGGCCGGGTTGGCGGCGGTGTCGGCATCTGCACGCCAGGCACATAGGCGCGCGGCGGCGGGGTGGTCACGCGGCTGCCGTCCAGGGCGCCGGGCGGCAGCCGGCTGCCGTCGCCGAAGCGCGGGCGCCGCTGCTGCCAGTCGCCGCGCCCGAACTGATCGCGCGGCGCCACCGTGATGGCGTGCGGGCGGCGCTGGAAGTAAAAACCATCGACGGGCGGCCGCACGCGCTCGCGCTGCGGGCCCCAGTCGTTGATGCGGCGCCGGTAGCGGTCGCTGGCGTGGTAGTGCGGCGTCCAGTATTCGCCGGGCGCCAGCGGAAACCAGGCCGCACCGGGCAGCCCGCCACCCAGCGACACGCCCCAGTGGCTGCCGCCGCCACCACCGCCAACAAAGGCGACCAGCGCCGGCGCGTACACCGGGCGCGGCGCCAGCGGGCCGGGCACCCAGGCCCAGCGTGGGCCGATCTGCGCCCAGCGGCCGTAGTGGAAGGGCGCGAAACCCCAGGGCGCGTCGTCCACCCAGGTCCAGCCCCAGGGCTCGATCCAGGCCCATTGGCCGTCGCGGTAAGGTGCCCAGTCCGGGCTGCTGACGCTGGGGTACCAGACGTTGCCGTAGGTGGTGTCTTGCGCCCATTCGCCGTAGCCATCGAGCTGCGGGTAGCCTGGCATGTCGCGCGACAGGTAGCGCGCCGAGCGCGACTGCTCTTCCAGCGCATCGCGCGCCGCCACCCATTGGTCGAAGCCGTCGCGGTAGGCCACGCGGCCCGACTGCAGCACGCCCAGTGCGCGCCCGGTGAAACTGATCTGCTGGCGCGCCTCGACGTGGCTGGCCTGGCCGGCCTCGCCGTACACCGTGGCCGAGCCGGCGTGCACGGTGACGCGGGTGGTGTCGCTGCGCGGGTCGACGTCGATGCGGTATTCGCCTGGCTGATCGGCCACCAGGGCCAGTTGCGGCGTGTCCAGCTCGACCCGCTCGCCCGGCTGCAGCGCGCGCACGCGGGCCGACAGGCTGCCCTCGGTCAATGCCACCTGCAGGGTGTCGTCGTCGAGCCGCGTCACCTCCAGCATCGACTGCCCGTGCAGGCGCAGCGTGGTCCAGCCGCCGTGCAACTCGGTGCGCGAGCCGATGCCGGTGGCCAGGCGGGTGCCGGTGGTCACCGGCCAGTTCAGCGCCGCCGGCTGCCAGGCGCCGCGGCTGTCCGGCGCGATCTGCGCCGTGCCTTCCTGCGCGCTGACGTAGGCCACGCGGCCCGGTGGGTCGGTGGCGGGCTGCGCCCCGCCGAGCAGCGGTGCCGCCAGCAGCAGCGCGCCGCCCGCCAAGCGGCGCCAGAAGCTCAGTGAAATCGGTGTGTGCATGGTGTGACCGGCGCAAGGGGACGACAACTCTCGCGCCTCATGTCATAACGCGCCGGCACCGGCTTTGGTTTGCCGCCGGGATGTCGCCTGGGCAAAGTCGGGTGACAGCTTGCAACCGGGTGGTCCGGCCATGGGCCGGGCGGCGCTCAACCCGCCAGCGCAGCCTTGACGGCGGCGCTGACCGCGCCCATGTCGGCCTTGCCGGCCAGGCGCGCTTTCACGGCGCCCATCACCTTGCCCATGTCGCCGGGGCCAGGCTTGTGACCCAGTTCAGCCCCCAGATCGGCCACGATGGCCTTCACCTCGGCGGCGACTTCCTCGGCCGACAGGCGCGCCGGCAGGTAGACCTGCAGCACCTGCATCTCGGCGCTTTCCTTGTCCACCAGGTCCTGCCGCCCCGCCTGGGCAAAGGCGGCGATGCTGTCCTTGCGCTGCTTGATAAGCTTGTCGACGATGGCGATCACCGCCACGTCATCCAGCACCACGCGCTCATCGACCTCTTTTTGCTTGATGGCGGCCTGCAACAGGCGGATGGTGCCCAGGCGCTCGCTGTCCTTTGCGCGCATGGCGGTCTTCATGTCTTCGGTGATCCGGTCTTTCAGGCTCATGGTGTGCTCCTTGCAGAAACAACAAAGGCCCGCTGAGCGTCCCCGGCGAGCCTTTGAAAGTGGGCGTGAAACTGTCGGTGCAGTTTCCTGGGCCGAAACTCAGTAGAGTTTCTTGGGCAGCTGCTGGCTGCGCACGCGCTTGTAGTGGCGCTTGACGGCCGCAGCCTTCTTGCGCTTGCGCTCGGCGGTGGGCTTCTCGTAGAACTCACGGGCGCGCAGTTCGGTCAGCAGACCCAGCTTCTCGATGGTGCGCTTGAAGCGGCGCAGGGCCACGTCAAACGGCTCGTTCTCTTTGACTCGAATGGTCGTCATTCAATTTCCATGTCTACGCGGCCAGAGGGTGACGCGGCGTGGAACGGGGTAGATCAGGCCCCGACGCCTGCAAGACTCACCTTGCACCGCAAGTTGATGCCCCGCACATTGAACTAGTATGGCCGGCGGGGCGCTTGGCCAGCAAAGCCGAAAATTATAACCCCCCTGAGGTGCTTTCGCGCCATCCCCCAAAGGGGACAACGCTGGTGGCCGGTACAAGCCCGGCCACGGCGTTCCGATATGGCCTGCTCCGCGGCCTCTCGACGGGTTTACGTATTGCGGTGAGCCGCCAGCGCCTCGGCGCAGGCGTGGGCGCTGGCCCAGGCCCACTGGAAGTTGTAGCCGCCCAGCCAGCCGGTGACGTCGACCACCTCGCCGATGAAGAACAGGCCGGGCTGGCGCCGGGCTTCCAGGGTCTGCGACGACAGCTCGCGCGTGTCGACGCCGCCGACGGTGACCTCGGCCTTCCTGTAACCTTCGGTGCCGCTGGGCGTGAGCGACCAGCGCTTGAGCCGCTCGGCCAGCCGCAGCAAGGCCTTGTCGGCGGCTTCGTTGACGGGGCGTTGCCAGGCCGCATCTTGCGCCACCCAGGTGTCGGCCAGGCGCTGCGGCAGCCAGGCGGCCAGTTGGCTGGCGACCAGCTTGCGCGAGCGCGCCTTGGCGGTCAGCAGTTCGGCGGCCAGGTCCACGTCTGGCGCCAGGTCGATGACGAGGGGCGTGCCCGGTTGCCAGTAGCTGGAGATCTGCAGCACGGCGGGGCCGGACAGGCCGCGGTGGGTGAACAGCAGGTCTTCGTGGAACTGGGTGCGCTGCTTGCCCGCGCCGGTGCCGATGAGCACCGGCAGCGACAGGCCGGCGAGCGGTACGTAGGGCGCCCAGGTGGCGGCGTCGAAGGTCAGCGGCACCAGGCCGGGCCGGGTGTCGGTGACCTTCAGACCGAACTGGCGCGCCAGTTCGTAGCCGAAACCGCTGGCGCCGATCTTCGGGATCGACAGGCCACCGGTGGCGACGACCAGGGCGGGCGCCTGCACGGGGCCGCGCTCGGTGTCCAACCGGTAGCCCGTGCCTGGCAGCCACTGCACGCCGTGCACGCGGCAGGGCTGCCAGCGCTCGACGCACCCGCCGGCGGCGCGCGCGGCCTCGCATTCGGCCAGCAGCAGATTGATCAGGTCGTCGGCCGAGCGGTCGCAGAACAGCTGGCCCTTGTGTTTTTCGTGCCAGCCGACCGCGTGCCGGTCGAGCAGGGCGATGACGTCGCGCGGCGTGAAGCGCGCCAGCGCCGAGCGGCAAAACTGCGGGTTGCGGCTGACGAAATGCTGGTGTGGCGCCGCCGGGTCTAGTTCGCGGTTGGTGAAGTTGGCGCGCCCGCCGCCGGAGATGCGCACCTTCTCGGCCACGCGTTCGCTGTGGTCGATCAGCAGCACGCGCAAGCCGCGTTGCCCGGCCTGCGCGGCGCAGAACAGGCCGGCCGCGCCGGCGCCGAGGATGACGGCGTCGAAGTCGGCCAAGGCGCAGGTGTGGGCGCGGCGGGCGCTTACGCCACGTCGGCCAGCGCCGGCCGCGCGTGCAGCGCGGCGACGCCGCGCACCACGTCGCCCACCACCATCACCGCCGGGCTGCCCAGGCCAGTGCTGGCCAGGCTGTCCAGCAAGTCGCCCAGCCGGGTGATGCAGTGGCGCTGCGCCGGCAGCGTGGCGCGCTCGATCACCGCCACCGGCGTGTTGGCCGGCAGCGCGGTGCGCAGGCCGGCCTGGATGCGCGCGGCGCTGCTGATGCCCATGTAGATCACCAGGGTCAGGCGCAGATCGCGCGCCGATTCGCCCAGGCGCGTCCAGTCGACGCCCTGGCCGTCCTTTTGTGGGTGGCCGGTGACGAACACCACGCCCTGCGCGTGCTCGCGGTGCGTCAGCGGCGCACCCAGGCTGGTCAGGGCGGCCAGGCCGGCGGTGACGCCATTGATCACCACCGGCTCGATGCCGGCGCGGCGCAGGCTTTCGACTTCCTCGCCGCCGCGGCCGAAGATGAAGGGATCGCCACCCTTCAGGCGCACCACGTTCTCGCCGGCGCGCGCGGCGTCCAGCATCATCTGCTCGATCAGTGCCTGCGGCGTGCTCTTGCAGCCGCCGCGCTTGCCGACGTAGGTGATGCGCGCCTCGGGCCGCGCGTGCGCCAGCACGCCTTCGCCGACCAGGTCGTCGACCAGGATGACGCTGGCGGCCTGGATGGCTTTCACCGCCTTCAGGGTGAGCAGTTCGGGATCGCCCGGTCCGGCCCCGACCAGGGTGACGCGCCCCGGGGTGCGCGCGGCGCCGCTCATGCCGCCAGGCGCCGTGGCGGCGTGGGTTGGGTGGCCGCCTCGAGCGCTTCGCAGGCGCGCACGATGTGCCCGACCTGGGCGGCAATCGGCGCCGGCACGGCGATCTCGCCGGCCAGCACGGCGGCGATGAACTGGTGCGTGCTGTGGGCGTCGATGGTGTCCGGCAGCGTGGGCAGGGCGCTCAGCGGGCCGGCCTGGGCCTCGTGTACGCCATGCGGCGTGCCTTGCAGGAACAGCGCCATGCGCGGACTGCGGCGCGCGTCGGCCACCGGTTCCCCCTCGGTGCCGCGCAGCAGCATGGCCGAACTGCCCATGAGCTGGAAGGTGGCGGCCATGGATTCGGCGTATTCGGGGTGGGTGTAGCTGCCGACGACCAGCGCTGCGCCGCGCACCGGATTCATCAGCTTGACCAGGCTGTGCGCCGGGTTGCGCAGGCCGATGGCGCGGCGCACGTCGAGCAGGCGCCTGAGCCCGGCATGCAGGCTCTCGGTGGTGACGAAGCGCCACTGGCCGCAGGCGATGGCGCTGTCGGTGGATTGCGGCTGCACGCCGCCCGCAGCCAGCACCTCCTGGGTGCTGACGCGCCGCTCTTCGGTGGCCCAGCCGTGGATCAGCACCGGCAGGCCCTCGCGCGCCAGCAGCGCGGCCAGCAGCGGCGTCAGCACCGGCAGCTTGCGCGCGCCGTTGTAGCTGGGCAGCACCACTACCGGGCGCGTGCTGGCGGGCAGCTTGTGCAGGCGCGCATCCAGCGCGTCGAGGAAGCCGGCCATTTCCTCCGGCGTTTCGCCCTTGATGCGCATGGCGACGCAGAAGGCGCCGATTTCCAGGTCGGAGCAGTGGCCGTCCAGGATCTGCCCGAGCAGGTCGGCCGCCGCGTCGCGGCTGAGGGCGCGCGCGCCAGCAGCGCCGCGGCCAATGTCCTTGATGTGGTGGCTGATGGCCATGTATCGATTGTCTGGGCCAGCGGCCCCAAGCTCAATTGACAGGAGTCAAGAATAGCGCAGTTGCCGGCGCGTGCGACGGTGGGTGCGGCTTCTTAGGCCGCATCCATGCCGTTGGCGCGCTTGATCTCGCGCGTGGCGTCGCTGGCCAGAAAGGCCAGCAGCGCGCGCGCGGCCTCGGGCTGCTTTGACGCCGCCGCCGCGCCGCCAGCGAATGTGGTCACGATCTGCAGGGGTTCAGGCAGAGCGCCCAACACCTCGATGCCGGGCAGGTGCATCAGTTCGCTGAGCTGCTGAAAACCCAGCGCCACCTGGCCGCTGGCCACCAGCGCGCCGACCGGCACGCCGGGCGGCGGCACCACAATGCGGTCGGCGATCTGCGCGGCGATGCCCCAGCGCTCGAACAGCCGCGCCAGTTGCACGCCGCTGGGGCCCGTCGAGTAGCCAATGCTTGGCGCATCCAGCACGGCCTGGCGCACGGCGCTTTCGCTGCCGAGGTCGGGGCGCGGGCTGCCGACGCGCACCGCCACGGCGACGCCCGATCGCACCACGTCGACGCGGCTGCCGGCCCGCACGTGGCCGCCGGCGATCAGCTGCTCAAGCGCGTCGGCGCCAAGCACCACGGCGTCGAAGGCCTCGCCGGCGGCGACACGCCGCGCCGCATCCACGCCGCCGACCGATTCGAGTGCGATCGCGGCACCTCGGTGCTGCTGCTGGTAGTGCGCGATCAGCTCGGTCAGCACCGGCTTGGTGGCCATGGAAGAAATCAGGGTGAGGGCGGTGGCGTTCATGCGCGGGCGTGGCGGATAGGGGCCGTGGTCGCGGCCGGAGGATCAAGGGGTGACAGTGGTAAGGGTTTGCGTCGACGCGGCGCGCGCGCCGATCAGCAGACCGCCATTGTGTCGGCTTTCTGGTGCCGGAATCCGGCCCCGGGCGCCGGGCTTGTGGCACGATACGGCCTTGAACATCGTCAACCCGCCTGGAGGAGGATTCGCCATGTTGACCGTCGCAGATATCCTGTCGGCCCGAAAGAACGCCACACTGGCGTCCTTGCCCCCCACGGCCACGGTGCGTGATGCCTTGCAGATCATGTCCGACCGGCAAATCGGCTCGGTGCTGGTGGTGCAGGGCGATGCGTTGCTGGGCATCTTCACCGAGCGGGATTACGCCCGCAAGCTGGTGCTGCAAGGCCTGTCTTCGGCCGACACCCTGCTGATGAACGTGATGACCGCGCGCCTGTACGTGGTCAGCCCGCGCCAGACGGTGCAGGAATGCCTGGGCATCATCACCAAGGGCCGCATGCGCCACCTGCCGGTGGTCGATGGCGGCGAGCTGATCGGCCTGGTGTCGATCGGCGACCTGGTGAACGCCGAGCTGCAGCAGCAGCGCTTCATCATCGAGCAGATGGAAAACTACATCGCCGGCAACATGGGTTGACGGCGGCACGGATAATTCCGTGCCATGTCCCTCGTTCTCGGCATCGAATCTTCCTGCGACGAAACCGGCGTGGCCCTGGTGCGCGCCGAGGGCGGCGCGACGCCGACGCTGCTGGCGCACGCCTTGCACACGCAGGCGGCCATGCACGCCGACTACGGCGGCGTGGTGCCCGAGCTGGCCAGCCGCGACCACATTCGGCGCGTGCTGCCGCTGACCGATCGGGTGCTGGGCGAGGCCGGTCGCGCGCGCGCCGACATCGACGTCGTCGCCTACACGCGCGGCCCCGGGCTGGCGGGCGCGCTGCTGGTGGGCGCCGGCGTGGCCTGCGCGCTGGCGGCGGCCTTGGCGAAGCCGGTGCTGGGCGTGCACCATCTGGAGGGGCATCTGCTGTCGCCGTTTCTTGGCAGCGATCCGCCCGAATTCCCGTTCATCGCGCTGCTGGTGAGCGGCGGCCACACGCAATTGATGCGCGTCGATGGCGTCGGCCGCTACACGTTGCTGGGCGAGACCATCGACGACGCCGCTGGCGAGGCCTTCGACAAGTCGGCCAAGCTGCTCGGCCTGGGCTACCCCGGCGGGCCGGCGCTGGGGCGACTGGCCGAGTTTGGTGACGACAGCGCCTACAACCTGCCGCGCCCGCTGCTGCACAGCGGCAACCTGGATTTTTCCTTCGCCGGCTTGAAAACCGCGGTGCTGACGCAGGCGCGCCAGCTGGAAGGCGCGCCCTGCGAGTTGATGCGCGCCAACCTGGCCGCCAGCACGCAGGCGGCCATCGTCGAGGTGCTGGTGAAGAAGTCGCTGAAGGCGCTGGAGCTGACCGGGCTGACGCGCCTGGTGGTGGCCGGCGGTGTCGGCGCCAACCACCGGCTGCGCGAGCAGCTGAATGAGGCCTGCGCGCGCCGCGGCGTGCGCGTGCACTACCCCGAACTCGAGTTGTGCACCGACAACGGCGCCATGATCGCGCTGGCCGCCGCCATGCGCATCCAGGCCGGCGCCGAGGCGCCGCGTCCCGACTACGCCTTCGACGTCAAGCCGCGCTGGGCGCTGGAGATGCGGGCGGCGGCCTGAGCGGCGCGCGGTAGGATTCGGCCTTTTGCGCCGGCCACGCCGCCGCGCGCAGTCCCCGATGGCCGCTGCGATGTGTCGCGCGGGTCGCCATCGCTTCTTGCAGGAGTGCTTCCCATGTCCCCACAATCCCGCCGCGCGCTGCTGCGCGCCGGCCTGGCGCTGCTGGGCAGCGCCACCTTGCTGGCCTCGGCGCAGGGCAGCGCCACCGGGCCGATCAAACTGGCCCTGATCGAATCGCTCAGCGGTCCGTTCGCCAACACCGGCGAAGCGGTGTTCCGCAACCTGGGCTGGGCCATCGAGCGCAGTCAACGCCCGCGGTGGCGTGCCCACCGCGGGCGGCCGCCGACCGCTGCAACTGCTGCGCTACGACAACAAGGGGCAGGTCGAGGAATCGCTGTCGATGCTGCGCGCGGCCATCGACGACGGCGCGCAGTTCGTGGCGCAGGGCAACTCGTCGGCGGTGGCGGCGGCGCTGATCGACGCCATCAACAAGCACAACGAGCGCGCGCCGGCGCAGCGTGTGCTGTTTCTCAACTACTCCGCCGTCGATCCGATCCTGACCAACGAGCTGTGCAGCTTCTGGCATTTTCGCTTCGACGCCCACGCCGACATGCGCATGGCGGCGCTGATGGAGGTCATCAAGGCCGACGAGCGGCTCAAGTCCATGTACCTGATCGGCCAGGACTACAGCTTCGGCCATGCCGTGCTGCGCGAGGCGCGGCGCCAGCTGGGCGCGCAGCGGCCGGACGTCGCCATCGCCGGCGAGGAGCTGCACCCGATCGGTCGCATCAAGGACTTCCTGCCCTACGCCGCGAAGATCAAGGCCAGCGGCGCGCAGGCGGTGCTGACCGGCAACTGGGGCAACGACCTGACGCTGCTGGTCAAGGCCGCGCGCGAGGCGGGTTTCGACGGCCACTTCTACACTTTCTACGGCAACGCGCTGGGCGCGCCGGCGGCGATCGGCGACGCCGGCGTCGGCAAGGTGGTGGCGGTGGCCGACTGGCTGCCCAACCTGCCGACGCCCGAAAGCGCCGCCTTCTACAAGTCGTTTCGCGAGCGCTTTCCGCGTCCGCAGGACGACTACGTGCACCTGCGCATGCAGCTGCTGATCGAGGCGCTGGTGCAGGCCATCGAGCGCGCCGGCCACACCGAGCCGCGTGCGGTGGCGGTGCAGCTGGAGCGCGCCGACGTCACGCTGGCCGGCCAGCGCGGGCGCATGCGCGCGGCGGACCACCAGTTCCAGCAGCCGCTGGCGGTGGGCGTGATGGACCGGCAGGGTGCGCCGGGCGTGCCCTTCGATGTCGAGGGTTCGGGCTACGGCTTTCGCGTGGTGCGGCAGATCACCGCGGACCAGGGGAGCCTGCCGCACAGCTGCAAGATGGCTCGGCCGACGTAACGCGTGAAGGGCGCCATGATCCAGCAACTCGTGGCCGGCAGCGCCGTACCCCGCGTGCGCGGTCAGGTGCGGTCAGCGGTCCCGGGCGGTGTCTTGGGGTGCAGCGCCGGCGGCAGATCGTGGTGGCGGGCGTGGCGGCCGCGGAACAGGGCGGCGCGGCTGAGCAGCACGGTGCTGACCGGCACCGTGATCGACAGCAGGATGATGATGATCCAGACGTGCAGCTGCGGGCCCCGACTTTGCGCCGAGAAAAAGATGAGGGAGGCAAAGGTAACGCACCAGGAGGCGCCGACGAACACCAGCGCCGGCGGGTGCATGCGCTGAAAGAAGTTCTTCAGGCGCACCAGGCCCCAGGCCGCGCCCAGCGCCAGCGCCGCGCTCAGCAGCAGCAGCGCGGCGACGATGGCCTCGATCCACAGGGGCAGGGCTTCTTCCGTCATGTCGGCTCCTTCACAGGCTTACTCAATCACCTCGCCCCGCAACAGAAACTTCGCCATTGCCGCCGAGCTGACGAAGCCGAACAGGGCGATCAGCAGGGCGGCCTCAAAGTACATGCTGCTGGCATAGCGCAGGCCGATGACCAGCGCGACCAGCATGCCGATGACGTAGATCAGGTCGAGCGCCAGCACCCGATCCTGCGCGCCCGGGCCGCGCAGCACGCGCCAGCAGGCGACCAGCATCGCCACGCCGTAGCACACCAGGGTGATCGCGATGGCGCCGGAAAGCAGGGGACTCATGATTCGAAAATCCTCATCAGGGGCTCCTCGTAGCGCCGCTTGAAGAAAGCGACGAACTCGGCCTCGTTGGGCACGTCCCACACGTGCAGCATCATGGCGTGGCTGTCGCGCGCGATCTCGCACCACACGGTGCCGGGCACCACGGTGGTGATCATGGTGAGCGAGGCCAGTGCGGTCGGGTCGCGCAACTCCAGCGGGATGACGACGAAACGGCTGTGGATGACGTCGCCGCGGTCGCGCAGCAGCGCCATGAAGACCTCGAAGGTGGACTGGACGACGTCATGACCCACGATGAGGATCAGCCGCGCGATGGTCAGCGGGTGGCGCACGCGCGGGCGCGCCGGGCGCAGCGGCGCCAGCAGCGCGGGCGCGCCGACGCCGAACAGCACGCCCAGCAGCCATTGCCCGAGGCTGAACGAACCGTTCAGCACCAGCCACATCACGATGAGCGCCAGCGACAGCAGCGGCCAGGGCAGCAGGCGCCTGATCATCGGCGCAGCCCTCCTTCGCCGGTGGCGGTGGGCGAGGGCACCGGCTTGGTCGAGACCACGGTGCCGATGTATTCGCGCGGGTCGTGCAGTCCGCGCGCGGTGGCGTTGACGTAGCGCAGCACGGCGTCGGCCTGCCACACCAATGCGCCGACCAGCAGCAGCAGGGCGCCGATGGGCAGTGTCTCGATGATGCGCAAGCGCGGCACCGGGCGGTCGTGCGTGGCCCAGAAGTAGCGCACGCCGGCGCGTGACATGGCGATGACCTGGAGCAGGCCGCCGATCACCAGCAGCGCCAGCAGCAGCCAGGCGGCGGTGGAGATCGGTGCGCTGTCGCCAAAGCCGGCCGGGTTGAGCAGCGCCGACAGCATCACCACCTTGCCGACGAAGCCGGCCATCGGCGGCAGCCCGGCGATGGTGAGCGCGCAGACGATGAAGGCCAGACCCAGAAAGGCCATGGCCGCCGGAATGGCGCGGCCGATCAGCGCTTGCTCGTCGTCGTCCAGGTTGACGTCGCGCACCGGCATCAGGTCGACCGGGTAGGCGAACGGGTCCTCGGAATCGAGTTCGCCCACGTACAGCGGCCTTTCCTCGACCTCGCGCGTGCGGTCGATCAACTCGACCAGCAGGAAGAAGGCGCTGATGGCCAGCGTCGAGCCGAGCGTGTAGTACAGCGCGCCGCCGGTCACCGCCGGCGCGCCGAAGCCCAGCGCCGCCAGCAGCGTGCCCGAGGACAGGATGGCGCAGAACGCCGCCATGCGCCCCAGGTGCTGGGTGGCGACGACGCCGACGATGCCGAAGGCCAGCGTCAGCAGGCCCAAGCCCACCAGCACCGGGCCGCCGTACAGCGCCGACACCCCGGCGTCCTGCGGAAACAGCAGCGTCCACACGCGCAGCACGGCGTAGGCGCCGAGCTTGGTCATGACGGCGAACAGCGCCGCCACCGGGGCCGAGGCGCTGGAGTACGCCGACGGCAGCCAGAAGTTGAGCGGCCAGGCGGCGGCCTTGACCAGGAAGGCCACGGCCAGAATGGCGGCGCCAGCGTGCAGCAGGCCGCGGTCGTTCTCGGGAATGGCGGGCACCATGATGGCCATGTCAGCAAAGCTGAGCGTGCCGGTGACGCCGTACAGCATGGCCACGCCGATCAGGAACATGGTCGAGGCCATCAGGTTCATGGCGATGTAGTGCAGGCCCGAGCGCACGCGCGCCCAGCCCGAGCCGTGCAGCAGCAGCCCGTAGGAGGCCGTCAGCAAGATCTCGAAGAACACGAACAGGTTGAACAGGTCGGCCGTGAGGAAGGCGCCGTACAGGCCCATCAGCTGCAACTGGAACAGCGGGTGGAAATGCACGCCCGCCTTGTGCCAGCGCGCGCTGGCGTACAGCACCGCAGCCAGGCCCAGCACGCTGGTCAGCAGCACCATCATGGCCGACAGGCGGTCGGCCACCAGCACGATGCCATAGGGCACCGGCCAGTTGGCCGGCAGGTACACGCCCACGGCCTGCACGTCGCCGCTGTGCTGCACCCAGAACACCAGGCCGGTGGCCATGAGCACGCCGAGCACGCAGGACAGCACGTTGAGCACCGCCTTCTGCGGGCGCCGGCTGTCGCCCAGCAGCAGCATCAGGATGGCGGTGCCCATCGGCACCAGGATCGGCGCCACGATCAGGTGCGGCATCGTCCATTCAACCAGGCCGGCAAAGCTCATGGCCCAACCTCCGGCGCGCCGGCGCGCCGGCCCGGGCGCGGCAGCAAGGCGGTGCCGTCGTCGGGCTCTTCGCCGTCCACATGGTCGGTGTCGGACAAGCCGCGCGAGGCCAGCAGCACCACCAGGAACAGCGCCGTGGTGGCAAAGCCGATCACGATGGCCGTCAACACCAGTGCCTGCGGCAGCGGGTCGGTGTAGTTCTCCAGGCTGGGCACCAGGCCGGGCAGGGCAATCGGCTCCTTGTCGAGCGACAGGCTGCCCATGGCGAAGATGAACAGGTTGACCGCGTAGGACAGCAGCGCCAGCCCCATCAGCACCTGGAAAGTGCGCGGGCGCAGCACCAGCCAGACGCCCGAGCCGCCCAGCACACCGATGGCGATGGCCAGGATGATTTCCATGTCAGTCCACCTCCCGCGGGCCGGTGGTGGCTGTGACGGTTTTCTCGGCCGCCTTGCGGTGGCTGCGCACCGACTGGTGGGCCAGTGCCGTGAGGATCAGCAGGGTCGAGCCAACCACCGCGGCGAACACGCCGGCGTCGAAGAACAGCGCGCTGGCCAGGTGGATCTCGCCCAGCAGCGGCAGCGTGAAGTGCGCCGTGTGCGAGGTCAGGAAGGGGTAGCCGAAGAACAGCGAGCCCAGGCCGGTGCCCAGCGCCAGCAGCAGGCCGACGGCGATCCAGCGGATCACGGACAGCCGCAGATGCGCCTCGACCCAGTGCGTGCCGGCCACCATGTACTGCGTGATGAAGGCGATCGACAGCACCAGGCCGGCGACGAAGCCGCCGCCCGGCAGGTTGTGGCCGCGCATGAACAAGTGCGCGGCGACCACCGCGGCCACCGGCATCAGCAGGCGCACCAGCACCGCCGGCACCATGGCGTAGCCGAGCGCGGTGTCCTGTGCGGTGCGCGGGTTGATCAGGTCGCTCACCAGATCGGGCGGCACCGCGCGCTGCTGCGGCGGCAGCTGCACCACCTCGCGCGGCGGGCGGAAGCGGCGCAGCAGCGCATACACCGTCAGGCCGACGATGCCCAGCACGGTGATCTCGCCCATGGTGTCGAAGCCGCGGAAGTCCACCAGCGTCACGTTGACCACGTTGGTGCCGCCGCCCTCGGGCAGCGCGCGGTCGATGTAGAAGGGCGAGATGCTCTGCGGCGCCGCGCGCGTCATCATGGCGTAGGCCAGCGCCGCCAGGCCACAGCCCGAGAAGATGGCCACGGCCATGTCGCGCGTGCGCCGCGCACGCACCTTCAGGCGCAGGCGCGGCGCCTCCTGCTGCAGGCGCTTGGGCAGCCAGCGCAGGCCAAGCAGAAACAGCACGGTGGTGACCACTTCCACCGTCAACTGGGTCAGCGCCAGGTCGGGCGCCGAGAACCACAGGAAAGTGAGACTGACCGCCAGGCCGACGGCGCTGATCAGAATCAGCGCCACCAACCGGTGGAACTTGGCCTGGTTGGCGGTGGCGATGGCGCACACGCCGCCCAGCACCCACAGCAGCGCGAACTCCAGGCTGCCCGGCACGCGCGGGCGGTCGCCCCAGGTCACGCCGCCGCGCCACAGCGCGCCCGCCGCCAGCGCGATGGTGACCAGCACGATCAGCAGCATCTGCGGCTGCAGGCGGTGGGTGGACAGAAGCCCCAGCGTGCGCCGGCTGGCGCGGTCGAGCCCATACAGCAGGCTATGGAACAGGTGCTGGCCGTCGATGCCCTGCAGCAGCGGCACGCGCTTGATGCGCCCGCTCTCCAACCCGCCGCGCAGCAGCAGGAACAGCGCGATGCCGCCGGTCAGGGCGATCAGGCTCATCACCAGCGGCTTGTTCACGCCGTGCCAGATCGCCAGGCTGTAGTGCGGCATCTGGCCGCCCACCACCGGCTGCGCCGCCAGCTGCAGCGCCGGACCGATCGACCATTGCGGAAAGATGCCGACCACGATGCACACCAGCACCAGCACCTCGATCGGCACGCGCATCCAGCGCACCGGCTCGTGCGGCTCGATCGGCAAATCGCGCGCGGGCGGGCCCAGAAACACGTCGACCGAGAAGCGCAGCGAATACACCACCGCGAAGATGCCCGCCACCGTGGCCGCGATCGGCAGCCCGATATCGAGCCAGGGCATGGCGCTCAGGTCGATGGTTTCGGCAAAGAACATCTCCTTGGACAGAAAGCCGTTCATCAGCGGCACCCCGGCCATCGCCGCGCTGGCGACGAAGGCCAGCGTGCCGGTGATCGGCATCGCCTGCCACAGCCCCGACAGGCGGCGGATGTCGCGCGAGCCGGTTTCGTGGTCGATGATGCCGGCGGCCATGAACAGCGAGGCCTTGAAAGTCGCGTGGTTCATGATGTGGAACACGGCGGCCACGGCGGCCAGGTCGCGGTTCAGCCCCAGCAGCAGGGTGATCAGACCCAGGTGGCTGATGGTCGAATAAGCCAGCAGCCCCTTCAGGTCGGTCTGGAACATGGCGATGTAGGCGCCCAGCACCAGCGTGACGACGCCGGCGCCGCCCACGATCCAGAACCATTCGGGCGTGCCCGACAGCGCCGGCCACAGCCGCGCCAGCAGGAACACGCCGGCCTTCACCATGGTGGCCGAGTGCAGGTAGGCCGACACCGGGGTCGGGGCCGCCATCGCGCGCGGCAGCCAGATGTGGAAGGGGAACTGCGCGCTCTTGGTGAGCGCGCCCAGCAGCACCAGCACCACCATGATGGTGTAGAGGCGGTGCGCGCGGATGCGATCGCCCGCGGCCAGCACCTCGTCGAGGTCGTAGCTGCCGACAATGTGGCCCAGCATCAGCATGCCGGCCAGCAGCGCCAGGCCGCCGGCGGCGGTGATGGTCAGCGCCATGCGCGCGCCACGCCGCGCGTCCTTGCGGTGGTGCCAGTAGCCGATCAGCAGGAAGCTGAACAGGCTGGTCAGCTCCCAGAAGAAGACGATCTGCACCAGGTTGCCCGACAGCACCACGCCCAGCATGGCGCCCATGAAGGCCAGGAAGAACGAGAAGAAGCGCGGGACCGGGTCGTCCTTGGACATGTAGTAGCGCGCGTACAGGGCGACCAGGGTGCCGATGCCGGAGACCAGCATGGCGAACATCCAGGCAAAGCCGTCCATGCGCACCACCAGGTTGATGCCGGCCGAAGGAATCCAGCGGTACTCCTCGCGCAGCACGGCGCCGCTTTGCAGTTGGGGAAACAGCAGTGCCACCCAGACGGCGGCGGCGGTGGCCACCAGGGCCGCCCACACCGCCGCCGCGGTGCGCGCGTGGGTCGGCATCAGGGCGGCGACAAGGCTCCCGGCAAACGGCAGCAACAGCAGATAGACCAGATCCATCTGGTGGGAAACGGTGTTGACAGTGGGCGGATCATGAGCCCGCCGCGCAGCGGCGGCGGTGACGAACGCACAACACCGACCGACAGGGCCAGCCGCCCGCTGTTGTCACGAAACGTCATGATAACAGCGCACATCCGTGTCACGAGCTGCGCCGCCCATGCCGCGGCCGCTTGCGAATTGAGAGCAACGGCGATGCGAGCGCGGGCGAGCGCTTATGACTTATTGACATGAGCACCTGCAATCGGGTTATAATCATCGGCTGCCGGTTGCTTGCACCCGGCCATCTTCCGCCTGCTGCGCAGACTGCCTCATTGTGAGGGGGGTACTGCCAGGGGCGGACTTTCGTTTCCGCGCAGGTTTTCGGGTTTGCCCGCGGCCTGGTCAGCGGTTTCCGTGGCGGATGCCGGCAGTTTCGGCATTCGTCCTGTTGGCCACCTTGACCCGTGGAGATGTGTCATGCGCGTTCTTCCTCACGCCGATTCCCCTTCCCCTGTCGTTGCCTCCCGCGCCACCTTGCGCGAGGTCAAGTCGCTGCCACGCCAGGCGCCCGGCCTGCACCTGATCGGTGACCTTTATGGTTGCCGCGGCGAGCCGCGCCTGATGGTCGATGCCGCCCATCTGGAGGCCTTTTGCAAGCAGGCCGTGCTGGACGCTGGCCTGACCACCGTGGGCAGTCTGTTCCACAGCTTCGGCGAGGGCGAGGGCGTCACCGGCGCCGTGGTGCTGGCCGAGTCGCACCTGGCCCTGCACACCTGGCCCGAGGACGACTACGTGACGCTGGACGTCTACGTCTGCAGCTACAGCTGCGACAACTCCGCCAAGGCTGAAGCGTTGTTCGAGACGCTGATGCAGGCCTTCCAGCCCGCTGATCCGCACCTGCACCGCGTCGTGCGCGCATGAGCGCGGCGGCGATGTCCCCGCCGGCGGGCGGGGCGGGCGGCGACTACGCCGTCGAGCAGTTGTCGCCCGACTTCGGCTTCTACCTGCGCACCACCGGCCTGCTGGCCGAGCGCCGCTCGGCCGACCAGCACATCGAGATCGTGCAGACGCCGCTGTTCGGCCGCGCCATGCGCATCGACGGCTGCTTCATGACCTCGGAACGGGACGAATTCTTCTACCACGAGCCGATGACGCATCTGCCGGCGATCACGCAGGGCGGCCCGCGCCAGGCGCTGATCATCGGCGGCGGCGATGGCGGCTCGGCGCACAACCTGCTGCGCTATCCGTCGATCGAGCGCGTGGTGCTGGCCGAGCTCGACAGCGAGGTCATCGAGATGGCGCGCGATTGGCTGCCGACGGTGCACCGCGGCGCCTTCGATGACCCGCGCCTGCAAGTGCGCCTGGGCGACGGCCGCGCCTATCTGGAGAACTGCGACGAGCGCTTCGACCAGATCGTGCTCGACCTGACCGACCCCTTTGGCCCAGCGGTCGCCTTGTACACGCGCGAGTTCTACCGCGCCTGCCAGCGCGCGCTGCGGCCCGGCGGGGTGGTGTCGCTGCACATCCAGTCGCCGATTCACCGCGGCGACGTGATGTCGCGCATCGTCGCCTCGCTGCGCAGCGTGTTCGGCGTGGTGCGGCCGTATCTGCAGTATGTGCCCTTGTACGGCACCTTGTGGGGCATGGCGATGGCGTCAGACCAGGTCGATCCGCTCGCGCTGCCGGCGTCCGAGGTCGACGCGCGGCTGGCGCGCCACGGCGTTCGGGGTCTGAAGCTCTACAGCGGTGCCACGCACCACGCGCTGCTCACGCTGCCGCCCTTCGTGCAGCAATTGCTGGCGCAGCCGGCCGAGCCCATCGACGATGGCGACAGCCTGGATCACCTCGCACTGGATCCGCAGGCCTCGGTGGCGCTGAAGCTGAGCGCTGCCTGATCGGCGCATCAGCGCGTGTAGCCCAGGCAGGCGCCGGCGTTCGGGCGCCCCTTGCATTCGCGCCGCAGCCGTGCCTCCTCGCGGCGCTGGCGCTGCGCCTCCGAATCGCCGTTGGCGTAGCGCACCTTGGGGTCGGGCGGCTTGGGGCTCTTGGCGGGCCTGGTGCGTGATTGGGCGCCGGCCGGTATCGTCAAAGCGAGCAGCGTGCAGGCCAGCAAGATTGAGCGGCGATGGCGGTCAGGCATGGTGATGGCTCCCCTTTTTTGAGTGATCAGATCGCGCGGCCAGTCGACGATGTGCGATGCTTGCAGGCCGTTCGATTGAAATTGGACAAGGCGGTGGGGCATGCGTCAAGCCATTCGGGAGTTGGAAGAATCGAAAATCCGTGAGGGCGCCAACGCCGGCATGGGCCGTGACGACGTGCTGCCGTTCTGGTTTGGCGAAAGCGACGAGGTGACGCCCGAGGCGGTGCGCGCCGCCGGCATCGCTTCGCTGCAGGCGGGTGAGACCTTCTATTCGCACAACCTTGGCCTGCCCGAGTTGCGCGAAGCGGTCGCCAGTTACACCGGACGACTGCATGGGCAGGTGGGTGTCGAGCGCATCGGCATCACCTCGGGCGGTGTCAATGCGCTCATCGTGGCCATGCAGGCACTGATTGATGCCGGGGACCGCGTCGTCGCCGTCACGCCGGTGTGGCCCAACCTGACGGCGCAGCCGCGCATCCTGGGCGCCGATCTGCACTGCGTGGCCAACCGGCACCTGGATCCTGTCGGACGAGGTGTACGAGCGCCTGTACTATCGCGGCGACACGGCCAACGGCGCGGCGCCCAGCTTTCTCGACATCGCCGATCCTGGCGACCGGCTGGTGGTGGTGCAGAGTTTTTCCAAGGCCTTTCTGATGACTGGCTGGCGCATGGGCTACCTGGTGATGCCGCCCGACATGACGCCGCACATCGGCAAGCTGCTGGAATTCAACACCTCCTGCGCGCCGGTGTTCGTGCAGCGCGCGGCGCTGGCCGCGCTGGAGCAGGCCGAGACCATCACGCCGCGCATCGTCGCTCACCTCAAGCGCTGCCGCGACACCCTGGTGCCGCGGCTGCAGGCCCTGCCCGGTGTGCACACCAGCGCCGCGCCGGGTGGCATGTACGCGTTCCTGCGCATCGAGGGCGAGGGCGATTCGCTGCAGCTGGCCAAGCGGCTGGTGGCCGAGGTCGGCCTGGGCCTGGCCCCTGGCATCGCCTTCGCGCCCGAGGCGGAAGGCTGGTTGCGCTGGTGCTTTGCCTCGCGTGAGCTGGCGCGGCTGGAGCGGGGCGCACAGCGCCTGGCCGATTGGCTGGCGCGTCCCGGCCGGGCGCCCTGAGCGCGGCCAGGGCGACCACCGCCCGGTGGCATGTTCGCTCGGCTATAATTTCAAGGTTTTGCAAGTCGCAAAACGCACGTGGCGTGCAGTTCCGGCGCGCCTCGCAAGTCAAACAATTTGGAACGAGGAATTTCCGCATGATCTCCAAAGAGAACAAGGCCGCCGTGGTCCAGGACAACGCGCGCGCCGCCGGCGACACCGGCAGCCCCGAAGTGCAGGTGGCCATCCTGACCGCGCGCATCAACGAGCTGATGCCGCATTTCAAGCAGCACGCCAAGGACCACCACGGTCGCCGCGGTCTGTTGCGCATGGTCAGCCGCCGCCGCAAGCTGCTGGATTACCTGAAGGGCAAGGACGCCGACCGCTACCTCGCCCTGATCCAGAAACTGGGTCTGCGCAAGTAAGCGCATGCCCGCGATGAACGCCTGAGACCTTCTTCCCAAGGCTCAGGCGTTTTTGTCATTGTTGCCCGCGGCGCAGTTCTTCAGAAGCTGAAGCTGTGTCATTCCATCAGGAGCTGCCTCAGGGCCGGCGGCTTTTCATGGAATGGCATCGTGTTCTGAAGCCCGCGGGTTCATCCGCCCAAGAGGCCAACGCAAAGGAGCGAACATGAGCATGTTCAACAAAGTCACCAAGTCTTTCCAGTGGGGCGACAAGACCGTCGTCATGGAGACGGGCGAGATCGCCCGCCAGGCCAACGGCGCCGTGCTGGTCGACATCGACGGTACCGTGGTGCTGGCCACCGTGGCCGCCAGCAAGAGCCCGAAGCCGGGACAGGATTTCTTCCCGCTCACCGTCGACTACATCGAGAAGACCTACGCCGCCGGCAAGATTCCCGGCAGCTTCTTCAAGCGCGAGGCCAAGCCGAGCGAGCTGGAGACGCTGACCAGCCGCCTGATCGACCGCCCGATCCGCCCGCTGTTCCCCGAGGGTTTCTTCAACGAAGTGCACGTGGTGATCCACACCGTGTCGCTGAACCCTGAGGTGGACGCCGACATCGCCGCCATGCTGGGGGTGAGCGCCGCGCTGTCGATCAGCGGCATTCCGTTCAACGGCCCGATCGGCGCGGCGCGCGTGGGCTACGTCAACGGCGAGTACGTGCTCAACCCGGGCCCGACGGCGCGCGAGAGCAGCAAGCTGGACCTGGTCGTCGCCGGCACCGAAAGCGCCGTGCTGATGGTCGAGTCCGAGGCCGACCAGCTGACCGAGGACGTGATGCTGGGCGCCGTGGTGTTCGGCCACGAGCAGGGCAGGATCGCCATCAACGCCATCCATGAGATGGTGCGCGAAGCCGGCAAGCCGCTGTGGGCCGAGAACGGCACTTGGGTGCCGGAGGTCAAGGACGAGGGTTTCATCGCCAAGGTTGGCGCTGCCGCCGAAGAAAAATTGCGCGCCGCCTACCAGATCCGCAGCAAGCAGGCGCGCACCCAGGCCTGCCGCGAGGCCTACACGGCGGTCAAGGCCGAACTGGGCGAGCAGGGCGTGGCGTTCGATCCCGTCAAGCTCGACAACCTGCTGTTCGACATCGAGGCGCGCATCGTGCGCGGCCAGATCCTGGCCGGCGAGCCGCGCATCGACGGTCGTGACACGCGCACCGTGCGACCGATCGAAATCCGCAACGGCGTGCTGCCGCGCACCCACGGCTCGGCGCTGTTCACGCGCGGCGAGACGCAGGCGCTGGTGGTGACCACGCTGGGCACCGAGCGCGATGCGCAGCGCATCGACGCGCTGGCCGGCGAGTTCGAGGACCACTTCCTGTTCCACTACAACATGCCGCCCTTCGCCACCGGTGAAGCCGGCCGCATGGGCACGACCAAACGCCGCGAAGTGGGTCACGGCCGCCTGGCCAAGCGCGCGCTGATCCCGCTGCTGCCGGCGCGGGACGAGTTCCCCTACACCATCCGCGTGGTCAGCGAGATCACCGAGTCCAACGGCTCCTCGTCGATGGCCTCGGTCTGCGGCGGCTGCCTGTCGCTGATGGACGCCGGCGTGCCGATGAAGGCGCACGTCGCCGGCATCGCCATGGGCCTGATCAAGGAAGACAACCGCTTCGCCGTGCTGACCGACATCCTGGGCGATGAGGACCATCTGGGCGACATGGACTTCAAGGTGGCCGGCACCACCGCCGGCATCACCGCGCTGCAGATGGACATCAAGATCCAGGGCATCACCAAGGAGATCATGCAGGTCGCGCTGGCGCAGGCCAAGGAAGCGCGCATGCACATCCTGGGCAAGATGCAGGACGCCATGGGCGAGGCGCGCGCCGAGATCAGCTCGTGGGCGCCCAAGCTCTACACCATGAAGATCAATCCGGAGAAGATCCGCGACGTGATCGGCAAGGGCGGCGCCACCATCCGCATGCTGACGGAAGAGACCGGCACCACCATCGACATCGCCGAGGACGGCACCATCACCATTGCCAGCAACGACGCCGCCAAGGCCGACGACGCCAAGCGCCGCATCGAGGCCATCACGGCCGAGGCCGAGGTGGGCAAGGTCTACGAAGGCCCGATCACCAAGCTGCTGGAGTTCGGCGCGCTGGTCAACATCCTGCCCGGCAAGGACGGCCTGCTGCACATCAGCCAGATCGCGCACGAGCGGGTCGAGAAAGTCAGCGACTATCTGCAGGAAGGCCAGGTGGTCAAGGTCAAGGTGCTGGAGACCGACGACAAGGGCCGCATCAAGCTGTCGATGAAGGCATTGCTGGACCGCCCGGAGGGCATGGAAGACCGTCCGCCGCGCGAATACCGCGAGCGTGGCGAGCGCGGTGACCGTTATTCGCGTGGTGATCGGGGCGACCGTGGTGACCGCGGCGAGCGTGCACCGCGCGACGACCATGGCGACCGTCCCCCGCGCGGCGAACGCGAGGAGCGCCGCGCGCCGGTCGAAGGTGACGCCATGGCGGAGCAGCAGCAACAGTGATCGGCGCGCAGCGCGATCCTGGTCCCACCTCAAGCCGAGTCGATCATGAAGTGCATTGAGATTCGCGCCTACGGTGCCCCCGAGGTGCTGGTGCCGGCCGAGCGCCCGATGCCGGTCGCGGGCGCGGGCGAAGTGCTGATTCGCGTCGGTGCGTCGGGCGTCAACCGCCCCGACGTGCTGCAGCGTACTGGCAACTACCCCGTGCCACCCGGCGCGTCGGACCTGCCGGGGCTGGAGGTGGCGGGCGTCATCGAATCGGGCGACGCTGAGGCCATGGCGGCGGCCGGCTTGAGAATCGGCGACCGTGTTTGCGCCTTGGTCGCCGGTGGCGGCTATGCCGAATACTGCGTGGCCCCCGTGCCGCAATGCCTGCCGGTGCCGCAGGGCTGGAGCGACGTCGAGGCCGCCTCGCTGCCCGAGACCTTCTTCACCGTCTGGAGCAACGTCTTCGACCGCGGCCGCCTGCAGGCGGGTGAAACCCTGCTGGTGCAGGGCGGCTCCAGCGGCATCGGCGTGACGGCGATCCAGATGGCCAAGGCGGCGGGCGCCACCGTCATCGTCACGGCAGGCTCGGACGAGAAATGCGCCGAATGTCTCCGGCTGGGTGCCGACCACGCGATCAACTACAAGACCGCTGACTTCGCCGAGGCAGCCCAAAAGCTGACTGGCGGCAAGGGCGTCGATGTAGTGCTCGACATGGTCGCAGGCGACTACGTCAAGCGCGAGATCGAATGCCTGGCCGAGGACGGCCGCATCGTCATCATCGCCGTGCAGGGCGGCACCAAGGCCGACTTCAACGCGGGCCTGGTGTTGCGTCGGCGCCTCACCATCACCGGCTCCACGCTGCGCCAGCGTCCCATTGCGTTCAAGGGCGCCATCGCCCAGGCGCTGAAGACCAAGGTGTGGCCGTGGATCGAGCAAGGGCGCATCAAGCCCGTGATCCACAGCGTGTTTCCGGCCGTCGAGGCGGGCGACGGCCTGCCCAGCGGCGCCGCGCGCGCGCACGCGCTGATGCAGAGCGGCCGGCACGTCGGCAAGATCGTATTGACCTGGAACTGAGCATGAGCAGAAGAAAACTCATCGCCGGCAACTGGAAGATGAATGGCAGCCTGGCCGCCAATCAAAGTCTGGTGCAGGAATTGCTGGCCGGCATCGGCCAACCCGCATGCGATGTGGTGGTGTGCCCGCCGATGGCCTACCTGGATCAGGTACGCCAGTTGCTGGCGGGCAGCCCGGTGATCGCGCTCGGTGCGCAGAACGTATCGCAGCACGACAACGGCGCCTTCACCGGCGATGTCTCGGCCAGCATGCTGCAGGACGTTGGCGTGCGCTACGCGATCGTCGGCCACAGCGAGCGCCGCCAGCACCAGGCCGAGACCGACGTGCATGTGGCGATCAAGGCGCAGCGCGCGCTGGCGGCGGGCATTACGCCGATCGTCTGCGTGGGCGAAACCCTGCGCGAGCGCGAGGAGGGCATGACCGAGTTCATCGTCCAGCGCCAGTTGGCGGCGGTGATTCATCTCGGCGGCCAGGGCATCCGCGACATCGTGGTCGCCTACGAGCCGGTATGGGCCATCGGCACCGGCAAGACCGCCACGCCGGAACAGGCGCAGGCGGTGCACGCCGTGTTGCGCGCGCAACTGCGTGCCGCCAGCGATGACGCGGCGGCGCGCGTGCGCATCCTCTACGGCGGCAGCATGAACGCCGGCAACGCCGCCGAACTGCTGGCGCAGCCCGACATCGATGGCGGCCTGATCGGTGGCGCGGCGCTGAAGGCGCCCGATTTCCTGAAGATCGTGGCGGCCGCCGGCTGAGGGCGCGCGCCCGGAAGAACGAGTGCTTGGAGTAAACGAATGAATGTTGTCCTGAACCTGGTGCTGGTGCTGCAGATCCTCTCGGCGCTGGTGATGATCGGCCTGATCCTGATGCAGCACGGCAAGGGTGCCGACATGGGCGCGGCCTTTGGCAGTGGTGCCTCGGGCAGCCTGTTCGGCGCCAGCGGCAGCGCCAACTTCCTCTCGCGCGCCACGGCCGTGCTGGCCACGGTGTTCTTCGCCAGCACGCTGGCGCTGGCCTACTTCGGCTTCAGCCTGCGCACTGCGCCCAGCACGGGCTCCAGCGTGCTGGAGCGCGCCGCCGTGAGCGCGCCGGCGCCCACCGCCTCGGCGGCGGTGCCGGCGGCGTCGGCCGATGGCGCGGCTGCGGCGATACCGGGTGCGGCCGCCATTCCGGGCAGCGACACTTCGGTGCCGGCACCCGCTGCTGGGGCCGTGGCGCCGCCAGCAACGGATGCCACCGGTGCGGCCCAGATTCCGGGCAAGTAAGCGCGCTGCAAGCTGTTTGAGCATGTCATGGTTTCCCCTCGGAAACCCTGGTTTTTCAGGATAAACTCCTTGTTGCTCTGGCAGCTTGAATCGGCCGCTTGAAGTGGTTGGATGGTCGCTGGAGATACCTTGTGCCGTCGTGGTGGAATTGGTAGACACGCTATCTTGAGGGGGTAGTGGCGAAAGCTGTGCGAGTTCGAGTCTCGCCGACGGCACCAAGAAATACCTATGCCCCGGGGTGGGCCGACACCCCAGATGACCACATTACAAGTCCAATGAATCTCGCCGAGTACCTCCCCGTTCTGCTCTTCATATTGGTGGGCTTGGCTGTCGGGGCGTTGTGCCTCGGCATGGGCAACTTTCTCAAGCCGCACAAGGCCGACCCCGCCAAGAATTCGCCGTATGAATGCGGCTTCGAGGCCTTCGAGGACGCACGCATGAAGTTCGACGTGCGCTACTACCTGGTGGCCATCCTGTTCATCCTGTTCGACCTCGAGATCGCCTTCCTGTTTCCCTGGGCGGTGGCGCTCAAGGAAGTGGGCCTCACGGGCTTTGTCGCGGTCCTGATCTTCCTGACCATCCTGGTGGTGGGTTTCGTCTACGAATGGAAGAAGGGCGCGCTCGATTGGGAATGAGCGGCGCCCGGCGGCCGGACGCGCGCCGGCGGGGAATTGGCATATGAATGATCAGCTTCAGCAAAAGGGCTTTCTGCTCACCGGCATCGATGCGGCGGTGAACTGGGCCAAGACCGGCTCCCTGTGGCCGGTGACCTTCGGTCTGGCCTGCTGCGCGGTGGAAATGATGCACGCCGCCGCCGCGCGCTACGACCTCGCGCGCTTCGGCGCCGAGGTGTTCCGCGCCAGTCCGCGCCAGTCCGACCTGATGATCGTCGCCGGCACGCTGTGCAACAAGATGGCGCCGGCGCTGCGCAAGGTGTACGACCAGATGGCCGAGCCGCGCTGGGTGATCTCGATGGGCTCGTGCGCCAATGGCGGCGGCTACTACCACTACAGCTATGCGGTGGTGCGCGGCTGCGACCGCATCGTGCCGGTCGACGTGTACGTGCCGGGCTGCCCGCCGACGGCCGAGGCGCTGATCTACGGCATCATCCAGTTGCAGGCCAAGGTGCGTCGCACCCACACGATCGCGCGGGTGTGAGCATGACCGATATCGCCATTGCCCCCGAAGCCCTGAAAGACACCGTCGCCACCGCGCTGGGCACGCATGCCCGGCAGATCGAGCTGGCGCTGGGCGAAGTCACGGTGACCGTCGGTGCCACCCACTACCACGAGGCCATGCGCACGCTGCAGAGTGCCGCCGGCTGCAAGTTCGAGCAGCTGATCGACCTGTGCGGCGTTGACTATTCGACCTACGGTGATGGCCGCTGGGAGGGCGCGCGCTTCGCCGTGGTGGTGCACCTGCTGTCGGTGAGCCTGAACCAGCGCCTGCGCGTGCGCGTGTTCTGCGCCGACGACGAATTTCCGGTGATCGCGTCAGTCACCGACATCTGGAGCGCGGCCAACTGGTTCGAGCGCGAGGCGTTCGACCTGTACGGCATCATGTTCGAGGGCCACGCCGACCTGCGCCGCATCCTGACCGACTACGGCTTCATCGGCCATCCGTTCCGCAAGGACTTCCCGCTCTCCGGCCACGTCGAGATGCGCTATGACGCCGAGCGCCAGCGCGTGATCTACGAGCCGGTGACGATCGAGCCGCGCGAGGTCACGCCGCGCGTGATTCGCGAAGACAACTATGGCGGTCTCCACTGACATGGCAGAGATCAAGAACTACACCCTGAACTTCGGCCCGCAGCACCCGGCCGCGCACGGCGTGTTGCGCCTGGTGCTGGAGATGGACGGCGAGGTGGTGCACCGCGCCGACCCGCACGTCGGCCTGCTGCACCGCGCCACCGAGAAGCTGGCCGAGCACAAGACCTACCTGCAGTCGCTGCCCTACATGGACCGGCTCGACTACTGCTCGATGATGAGCAACGAGCACGCCTACTGCCTGGCGGTCGAGAAGCTGCTCGGCGTCGAGGTGCCGATCCGGGCGCAGTACATCCGCGTGATGTTTTCCGAGATCACGCGTGTCATGAACCACCTGATGTGGCTGGGTTCGCACGGCCACGACTGCGGCGCATCGACGGTGCTGCTCTACACCTTCCGCGAGCGCGAAGACCTGTTCGACATGTACGAGGCGGTGTCGGGCGCGCGCATGCACGCGGCCTACTTCCGCCCCGGCGGCGTGTACCGCGATCTGCCGGACACCATGCCGCAGTACAAGCCGAACAAGCTGCGCAACGCCAAGGGCATGGAGCGGCTCAACGCCAACCGGCAGGGCTCGCTGCTCGACTTCATCGAGGACTTCACCGAGCGCTTCCCCAAGTGCGTCGACGAGTACGAGGTGCTGCTGACCGAGAACCGGATCTGGAAGCAGCGCACCGTCGGCATTGGCGTGGTCAGCCCCGAGCGCGCGCTGAACCTGGGCATGACCGGCCCGATGCTGCGCGGCACCGGCATCGCCTGGGACCTGCGCAAAAAACAGCCCTACGAGGTCTACGATCAGCTCGACTTCGACATCCCGGTCGGCAAGACCGGCGACAGCTACGACCGTTACCTGGTGCGCGTGCAGGAGATGCGCGAATCCAACCGCATCATCCGCCAGTGCATCGACTGGCTGCGCGCCAATCCCGGCCCGGTGATCGTGCAGGACCACAAGGTGGCGCCGCCCTCACGCAAGGCGATGAAGACCGGCATGGAGGATCTGATCCACCACTTCAAGCTGTTCACCGAGGGCATGCACGTGCCGCCCGGCGAGGCCTATGCCGCGGTCGAGCACCCGAAGGGCGAGTTCGGCATCTATTTCATCTCGGACGGCGCCAACAAGCCCTACCGCATGAAGATCCGCCCGCCCGGCTTCGTGCACCTGGCCGCCTTCGAGGAGCTGGTCAAGGGGCACATGCTGACCGACGCCGTGGCCATCATCGGCACGCTGGACATCGTGTTTGGAGAGATCGATCGATGAGTACCGCCGCCGCACCCACGGCCACCTTGCTGACCGGCGCCATGCTGGCGCGCTTCGCGCGCGAGGTGGCCAAGTACCCGGTCGACCAGAAGCAGTCGGCGGTGATGGCCTGCCTGGCCATCGTGCAGCAGGAGCTTGGCTGGGTCAGTCCCGAAAGCGAGCAGGCCGTGGCCGACTACCTGGGCATGCCGCCGATCGCCGTGCACGAGGTCACGAGCTTCTACAACATGTACAACCAGCAGCCGGTCGGCCGCTTCAAGCTGAACGTGTGCACCAATGCGCCGTGCATGTTTGCGGGCGGACCCGAGGCGCTGAAGCATTTGTGCGAGAAGCTCGGCATCGAGCCCTACGGCACCACGGCCGACGGCCAGTTCACGGTGCAGCCCTGCGAGTGCCTGGGCGCCTGCGGCGATGCGCCGGTGATGCTGGTCAACGACCGCAACATGTGCAGCTTCATGTCGAATGAGCGGCTCGACGAGCTGGTCGACGGCCTGCGCGCGGCGGAGGACTAAAACAATGGCGAGCGTACAAGACGTTCTGGCCCGGTTCCGGGCCGATGGCACGCAGACCTGCTTCCACGGCCGCCACATCGAGCCGCAGATCTATGCCGGACTCGATGGCAGCAACTGGGGTCTGAAGGACTACGAGGCGCGCGGCGGCTACCAGGCGCTGCGCAAGATTCTGGGCGCCGATGGCGGCGCCGGCATGACGCAGGACGAAGTCATCGCCGAGCTGAAGATCTCCAGCCTGCGCGGCCGCGGTGGCGCGGGGTTCCCCACGGGCCTGAAGTGGAGCTTCATGCCGCGCAATTTCCCCGGCCAGAAGTACCTGGTGTGCAATTCGGACGAGGGCGAGCCCGGCACCTTCAAGGACCGCGACATCCTGATGCACAACCCGCACGCGGTGATCGAGGGCATGGCGATCGCCGCCTACGCCATGGGCGCCAGCGTCGGCTACAACTACATCCACGGCGAGATCTTCCGCGTCTACGAACGTTTCGAGGACGCGATTGAGCAGGCGCGGGAGGCCGGTTATCTGGGCCAGGGCATCCTGGGCAGCCAGTTCGACTTCCAGTTGCATGCGCACCATGGTTTTGGCGCCTACATTTGCGGCGAGGAAACCGCCTTGCTTGAGTCGCTGGAGGGCAAGAAGGGCCAGCCGCGCTTCAAGCCGCCGTTCCCGGCCAGCTTCGGTCTCTATGGCAAGCCGACCACCATCAACAACACCGAGACCTTCGCCGCCGCGCCCTGGCTGATCCGCCACGGCGGCCAGGCCTACCTGGACAGCGGCAAGCTCAACAACGGCGGCACCAAGATCTTCTCGATCCAGGGCGACGTCGAGCGCCCCGGCAACTACGAGATCCCGATGGGCACGCCGTTCGCCAAGCTGCTCGAGCTGGCCGGCGGCGTGCGGGCTGGCCGGGCGCTGAAGGCGGTGATTCCGGGCGGCTCTTCGTCGCCGGTGCTGCCGGCCGAGATCATGATGCAGTGCACCATGGACTACGACTCGATCGCTAAGGCCGGCTCGATGCTGGGCTCGGGCGCGGTGATCGTGATGGACGAGACACGCGACATGGTGCAGACGCTGACGCGCCTGTCGTACTTCTACATGCACGAGTCCTGCGGCCAGTGCACGCCGTGCCGCGAGGGCACCGGCTGGCTGTGGCGCATGGGCAACCGCATCCAGCACGGCCAGGGCCGGCCCGAGGACCTGGACAAGCTCGACAACGTGGCCGAGAACATCATGGGCCGCACCATCTGCGCGCTGGGCGATGCCGCGGCGATGCCAGTGCGCGCCATGCTCAAGCATTTCCGGCATGAGTTCGCGGCCAAGATTGACGCCGCGCAGAACCCGTCGCCCTGAAGGATCGGACGAACAGTCATGGTTGAAATCGAGATCGACGGCAGAAAGGTCGAGGTGCCCGAAGGCAGCATGGTGATGCATGCGGCCGAGAAGGCCGGCACCTACATCCCGCACTTCTGCTATCACAAGAAGCTGTCCATCGCCGCCAACTGCCGCATGTGCCTGGTGGACGTGGAGAAGATGCCCAAGCCGATGCCGGCCTGCGCCACGCCGGTGACGCAAGGCATGATCGTGCGCACGCAGACCGACAAGGCCATCACGGCGCAGAAGTCGGTGATGGAGTTCCTGCTCATCAACCACCCGCTCGACTGCCCGATCTGCGATCAGGGCGGCGAGTGCCAGTTGCAGGACCTGGCGGTGGGCTACGGCGCCTCGGCCTCGCGTTACGGCGAGGAAAAACGCGTCGTCAAGCCCAAGGAGGTCGGCCCGCTGATCTCCACCAGGGAGATGACGCGCTGCATCCACTGCACCCGCTGCGTGCGCTTCGGCCAGGAAATTGCCGGCGTGATGGAGCTCGGCATGCCCAACCGCGGCGAGCACGCCGAGATCGAGACCTTCATCGGCCAGTCGGTGGATTCCGAGCTGTCCGGCAACATGATCGACATCTGCCCGGTCGGCGCGCTCACCAGCAAGCCGTTCCGCTACAGCGCCCGCACCTGGGAGCTGTCGCGCCGCAAGAGCATCAGCCCGCACGATTCCACCGGCGCCAACCTGATCGTGCAGATCAAGAACCATCAGGTGCTGCGCGTGGTGCCATTCGAGAACGAGGCCGTCAACGAGTGCTGGATTGCCGACCGCGACCGCTTCTCCTACGAGGCGCTGAACGGCGAGGAGCGGCTCACCAAGCCCATGCTGAAGCAGGGCGGCACCTGGCAGGAAGTCGACTGGCAGACCGCGCTGGAGTACGTGGCCAACGGCCTCGACGAGATCAAGGCGACGCAGGGTGCGTCGGCGATCGGCCTGCTGGCCAGCCCGCACAGCACGCTGGAAGAACTGCACCTGGCCGCCTCGCTGGTGCGCGGCCTGGGCAGCGAGAACATCGATCATCGCCTGCGCCAGCAGGAGTTCGGGGAGGCCGAAGGCGTGCGCTGGCTGGGCACCTCGATCGCCTCGCTGACGGAGCTGCAGTCGGTGCTGGTGGTCGGCTCCAACCTGCGCAAGGACCATCCGCTGTTCGCGCAGCGCATCCGCCAGGCGGCGCGCCATGGCGCCGCCGTGACGGCGATCACCTCGGCCACGCTGCTCAAGGCCGCCGACGCCTGGGCCATGCCGCTGCGCGCCAGCGTGCTGGCCGAGCCGGCCGACTGGGCGCAGCAACTGGCGGGCGTGGCGGCGACGATCGCCGCCGACAAGGGCGTGCCGGCACCGGCCGAGGCGCAGGCGAGCGAAGCCGCGCAGGCCATCGCCCGCGCGCTGCTCGCCGGCGAGCGCAAGGCGGTGCTGCTGGGCAACGCCGCCGCACAGCATCCGAACGCCGCCAGCCTGCTGGCGCTGGCCCAGTGGATCGGCGAGCAGACCGGCGCCACGGTGGGCTACCTGACCGAAGCCGCCAACACCGTCGGCGCGCAATTGGTCAACGCGCAGCCGGGGCAGGGCGGTCTGAACGCGGCGCAGATGCTGGCCGGCGGCCTGAAGGCGGCGCTGCTGCTGAACTGCGAACCGGGTCCCGACACGGCCGGCCGCGCGCTCGCGAGCGGCGCCATGGTGGTCACGCTGAGCCCGTTCAAGGCCAACCTGGACATCAGCGACGTGCTGCTGCCGATCGCGCCCTTCACCGAAACCTCCGGGACCTTCGTCAACGCCGAGGGCCGGGTGCAGAGCTTCCACGCCGTCGTGCGGCCGC
Organism: Burkholderiales bacterium; assembly: GCA_016702555.1. Classification (GTDB taxonomy): domain Bacteria; phylum Pseudomonadota; class Gammaproteobacteria; order Burkholderiales; family Burkholderiaceae_C; genus Ottowia. The sequence goes on along the minus strand of JADJDV010000005.1, from coordinate 533,911 downwards.
TGGGCGACACGCGTCCGGGCTGGAAGGTGCTGCGCGTGCTGGGCGATCTGCTCGGCATCGCGCAACTGGACAGCGACAGCTCGCAGGACGTGCTGGTGCAGGCGCTTGGCGCCGCGACCGAGATGGTCGAGCCCGGCCGCCTCAGCAACCGCACCCGTGCGCCGATCCGGCTCGACAGCGCCGAGGCGCGCGTGCCTGCCGTCGGCATCTACCAGCTCGACGGCATCGTGCGCCGCGCGCCTTCGCTGCAGCTGACGGCCGACGCCCTTGAAGGAGCCGCCGCATGATCGACGCCATCCATAACTGGGGTTTGCAGCTGTTCGCCGGCCACTGGTGGACGGGGGCGACCTGGCCGGTGGTCTGGAACCTGGTCAAGATCGTGGTGCTGCTGCTGCCGCTGATGGGCGCGGTGGCCTACCTGACGCTGTGGGAGCGCAAGCTGCTCGGCTTCATGCAGGTGCGCCTGGGGCCCAACCGCGTCGGCCCCTGGGGCCTGCTGCAGCCGATCGCCGACGCCGTCAAGCTGCTGACCAAGGAAATCATCCGCCCGACCGCGGCCAACAAGCCGCTGTTCTTCCTCGGGCCGCTGATGGCCATCATGCCGGCACTGGCGGCCTGGGTGGTGATCCCGTTCGGCCCCGAGGCGGCGCTGTCCAACGTCAACGCCGGCCTGCTGCTGCTGCTGGCCATCACCGCGATGGAGGTGTATGGCGTCATCATCGCCGGCTGGGCCTCGAACTCCAAGTACGCCTTCCTGGGCGCGCTGCGCGCGTCGGCGCAGATGATCAGCTACGAGATCGCCATGGGCTTTTGCTTCCTGGTGGTGCTGATGGTGGCCGGCAGCATGAACCTGACCGACATCGTGCTGGGCCAGGCCAAGGGCATGGGGGCCGACATGGGCCTGAACTTCCTGTCCTGGAACTGGCTGCCGCTGCTGCCGATCTTCTTCGTCTACCTGATCTCCGGCGTGGCCGAGGTCAACCGCCACCCCTTCGACGTGGTGGAGGGCGAGGCGGAGATCGTCGCCGGCCACATGGTCGAGTACTCGGGCATGGGCTTCGCGGTGTTCTTCCTGGCCGAATACGCCAGCATGTGGCTGATCTCCATCCTGGCCGTGACCATGTTCCTGGGCGGCTGGCTGGCGCCGGTGGCCTGGCTGGACTTCATTCCCGGCTGGATCTGGCTGGGCATCAAGACCTTCGTGGTGGTCTCGATGTTCATCTGGATTCGCGCCACCTTCCCGCGCTTCCGTTACGACCAGATCATGCGTCTGGGCTGGAAGATCTTCATTCCGGTCACACTGATCTGGCTGGTCCTGGTGGGCGCGTGGTTGCACAGCCCCTGGAACATCTGGCACTAGACCACGGAGGGTGAATCATGGCTTCCGTTGCAAGCTCTCCTTTTTCCTTGCGCGATTTCTTCCGCAGCTTCGTGCTGTGGGAACTGTTCCAGGGCATGGCCCTGACCGGGCGCTACACCTTCAGCCGCAAGGTGACGATCCAGTTCCCGGAGGAGAAGACGCCCTTGTCGCCGCGCTTTCGCGGCCTGCACGCGCTGCGCCGCTATGAAAACGGCGAAGAGCGCTGCATTGCCTGCAAGCTGTGCGAGGCGGTCTGCCCGGCGGTGGCGATCACCATCGAAAGCGACGAGCGCGCCGACGGCTCGCGCCGGACCACGCGCTACGACATCGACCTGACCAAGTGCATCTTCTGCGGCTTCTGCGAGGAAAGCTGCCCGACCGACTCGATCGTCGAGACGCACATCCTCGAGTATCACGGCGAGAAGCGCGGCGATCTGTACTTCACCAAGGACATGCTGCTGGCGGTGGGCGACCGTTACGAGGCCGAGATCGCCGCCGCCAGGGCCGCCGACGCCAAGTACCGCTGAAGTCGCCGCACACATCGACACACCATGGACGTCAAGACCGCCTTTTTCTATCTGTTCTCGCTCGTGATGCTGTTTTCGGCATTCCGGGTGATCACCGCGCGCAACCCGGTGCACGCGGTGCTGTTCCTGATGCTGGCCTTCTCGCAGGCCGCTGGCGTCTGGCTGCTGCTCAAGGCCGAATTCCTGGCCATCGTGCTGGTGCTGGTGTACCTGGGCGCGGTGATGGTGCTGTTCCTGTTCGTGGTGATGATGCTGGACATCCACATCGACAGCCTGCGTCAGGGTTTCTGGCGCCACTTTCCGCTGGCGCTGGGCATGGGCGCCGTGATCTCGCTGGAGATGGCGGTGGTGCTGTTCGGCGGCTTTCGCGCCGGCGAGGCGCCGGGCGTGCCCGAGACCGTGACCAACGCCGCCGGCCAGCTGGTGCCGTACTCCAACACCAAGGCGCTCGGCACGCTGATGTACATCGAGTACCTGTACCCGATGGAGATCGCCGCCGTGATCCTGCTGGTGGCCATGGTCGCCGCCATCGCGCTGACGCTGCGCCAGCGCAAGGACACCAAGGCGATCAATCCGGCCGCCCAGATTCGCGTGCAGGCGCGCGACCGGCTGGAGATCGTGAAGATGGCGGCCACGCAGGCGCCGCCGCCGGCCGCGTCGCCCGCCGAGCCCGCGGAGGAAGTGAAGAAATGACCCTGACCCTGGCCCACTTCCTGACCCTGGGCGCGATCCTGTTCGCGCTCTCGGTGGTCGGGATCTTCCTCAACCGCAAGAACCTGATCGTGCTGCTGATGGCGATCGAGCTGATGCTGCTGGCCGTCAACATGAACTTCGTGGCCTTTTCGCACTACCTGGGCGACATGCACGGCCAGGTGTTCGTGTTCTTCATCCTGACGGTGGCCGCCGCCGAGGCCGCGATCGGCCTGGCGATCCTGATGCTGCTGTTCCGCGCCAAGTCCAACATCAACGTGGACGAACTCAATTCGCTGAAAGGCTAGGGCGAGTCATGAGTCAGACCCTTTCCGCCTCGACCCTGCTCACGGTGGCGCTGGCGCCGCTGGCCGGCTCGCTCATCGCCGGCGTGCTGGGCACCGTCTTCGGCGGCAACCGCATCGGCCGCACGGCCTCGCACAGCGTCACCATCCTGGGCGTGCTGATTTCCTTCATCCTGTCGGCCATCACGCTGCAGGACGTGATGGGTGGTGCGCGCTTCGACCAGACCATCTACGAATGGATGACGGTGGGCAGCCTGAAGATGGAAGTCGGCTTCCTGGTCGACAGCCTCACCGCCACCATGATGTGCGTGGTGACCTTCGTGTCGCTGATGGTGCACGTGTACACCATCGGCTACATGGCCGAGGACGAGGGCTACAACCGCTTCTTCTCCTACATCTCGCTGTTCACCTTCGCCATGCTGATGCTGGTGATGAGCAACAACTTCCTGCAGCTGTTCTTCGGCTGGGAGGCGGTGGGCCTCGTGTCCTACCTGCTGATCGGCTTCTGGTTCAAGCGCCCGACGGCGATCTTCGCCAACCTGAAGGCCTTCCTGGTCAACCGGGTCGGCGACTTCGGCTTCATCCTCGGCATTGGCCTGGTGGCGGCCTACGCCGGTTCGCTCAACTACAGCGAGGTGTTCGCCAAGAAAGAGGCGTTCGCCACCCTGCTGTTCCCGGGCACCGACTGGCTGCTGGTCACGGTGATGTGCATCTGCCTGTTCGTCGGCGCCATGGGCAAGTCGGCGCAGTTTCCGCTGCACATCTGGCTGCCCGACTCGATGGAAGGCCCGACGCCGATCTCGGCGCTGATCCACGCGGCGACCATGGTCACCGCCGGCATCTTCCTGGTGGCGCGCATGTCGCCGCTGTTCGAGCTGTCCGACGCGGCGCTCAACTTCGTCATGGTGATCGGTGCCATCACGGCCCTGTTCATGGGTTTCCTGGGCATCGTGCAGAACGACATCAAGCGCGTCATCGCGTATTCCACGCTGTCGCAGCTGGGCTACATGACGGTGGCGCTGGGCGCCTCGGCCTACTCGGTGGCGATCTTCCACCTGATGACGCACGCCTTCTTCAAGGCGCTGCTGTTCCTGGGCGCCGGCTCGGTGATCATGGCCATGCACCACAATCAGGACATCCGCTGGATGGGCGGGCTGCGCAAGTACATGCCCTGGACCTGGATCACCTTCCTGATCGGCTCGCTGGCGCTGATCGGCACGCCGTTCTTCTCGGGCTTCTATTCCAAGGAGTCGATCATCGAGGCCGCCGCCGCCAGCCAGTTGCCGGGCGCCGGCTTTGCCTACCTGGCGGTGCTGGCCGGCGTGTTCATCACGGCCTTCTACTCGTTCCGCCTGTACTTCCTGGTGTTCCACGGCCCCGAGCGCTACGACCAGAACCCGGACGCGCACCACGACGACCACGGGCATGGCCACGACCGCGACGCCAAGCCGCGCGAGACGCCGTGGGTGGTGTGGCTGCCGCTGGTGCTGCTGGCGATTCCCTCGGTGGTGATCGGCGCCATGACCATGATGCCGATGCTGTTCGGCGACTTCCTCAAGGACGCCATCCAGGTCGACGCCGCGCGCCACCCGGCCATGACGGTGTTGGCGGGCAAGATCCACGGCTGGGTCGAGATGGGCGTGCACGGCTTCATGGTGCCGCCGTTCTGGATGGCGCTGGCGGCGGTGGTGCTGGCCTACTACATGCACATCGTCAATCCGGCGCTGCCGGCGCGGCTGAAGCAGGCGCTGCAGCCGATCTACACGCTGCTGGACAAGAAGTACTACATGGACTGGCTGTGGATCGACGTCATCGCACGCGCCATGCGCGGCCTGGGCGTCGGCCTGTGGAAGGGTGGCGACCGCGCGCTCATCGATGGCGCGGTGGTGAATGGCTCCTGGCGCGTGGTGGGCTGGGCGGCGGGCGTGCTGCGCTGGCTGCAAAGCGGTTTCCTCTACCACTACGCGCTGGCCATGATCCTCGGCATCTTCGTGCTGATGACGTACTTCGTCTGGCTCAACAAGTAAGCAGGAACGGGATAAGACATGGGTTGGTTGAGCCTTGCCATCTGGACGCCGATTGCGTTCGGCGCCGTGCTGCTGGCGTTCGGAAAACCGAGCCAGGCCGCACTGGTGCGCTGGATCGCGCTGATCGGCTCGGTGATCAGCTTTCTGGTCACGCTGCCGCTGTACAACGGCTTCAAGCTCGGCACCGCCGAGATGCAGTTCGTCGAGAAGACGCCCTGGATCGAGCGCTTCAACGTCAACTACCACCTGGGCGTGGACGGCATCTCGGTCTGGTTCGTGTTGCTGACGGCCTTCATCACCATCATCGTGGTGATCGCCGGCTGGGAAGTGATTCAGCGCAAGGTCAACCAGTACATGGCCGCCTTCCTGATCCTGTCGGGCTTCATGATCGGCGTGTTCGCGGCGCTTGATGGCGTGCTGTTCTACTTCTTCTTCGAGGCCACGCTGATCCCGATGTACCTGATCATCGGCGTCTGGGGCGGACCGAACCGGATCTACGCGGCATTCAAGTTCTTCCTCTACACGCTGCTGGGCTCCTTCCTGATGCTGGTGGCCTTCATCTACCTGTACGCGCAGTCGGGCGGCAGCTTCGACGTCATGACCTGGCACAAGCTGCCGTTGTCGAACACGGCGCAGACCCTGCTGTTCTTCGCCATGTTTGCCGCCTTCGCCGTCAAGGTGCCGATGTGGCCGGTGCACACCTGGTTGCCGGACGCCCACGTCGAAGCGCCCACCGGCGGCTCGGTGGTGCTGGCGGCGATCATGCTGAAGCTGGGCGCCTATGGCTTCGTGCGCTTCTCGATGCCGATCCTGCCCGACGCCGCGCGCGAGTGGGCCTGGCTGATGATCGCGCTGTCGCTGATCGCGGTGATCTACGTCGGCCTGGTCGCGCTGGTGCAGCAGGACATGAAGAAGCTGGTGGCCTACTCGTCGGTGGCGCACATGGGCTTTGTCACCATGGGCTTCTTCCTGTTCAACGACCTCGGCATCTCCGGCGGCCTGGTGCAGATGATCGCGCACGGCTTCGTCTCCGGCGCCATGTTCCTGTGCATCGGCGTGCTGTACGACCGCGTGCACTCGCGCGAGATCGCCGCCTACGGCGGGGTCGTCAACTCGATGCCGCGTTTCGGTGTATTCGCGTTGCTGTTCTTCATGGCCAACTGCGGCCTGCCCGGCACCGCCGGCTTCGTCGGCGAGTGGATGGTGGTGCTGGCCAGCGTGCGCGAGAACTTCTGGCTCGGCCTGATGCTGGCGACGGCGCTGATCTCCGGCGCGGCCTACAGCCTGTGGATGTTCAAGCGCGTGTACTTCGGCGACATCGCCAACCAGGACGTGCGCCAGATGGCCGACATCAACGGGCGCGAGTACGCCGCGCTGGCGCTGCTGGCGGTGGCGGTGGTCGGCATGGGCGTGTATCCGAAACCCTTTACCGACGTCATGGAGGCGTCGGTGGCCAACCTGGTGCAGCAGGTGGCGATCTCCAAGCTGAATTGAGGACGTGGCGATGATTGACAGATTCAGTTGGATGGCCGTTTATCCGGAGATCGTGCTGCTGGTGATGGCCTGCGTCGTGCTGCTGGTTGACCTGCTCGACAAGGGTCCGCGCCGCATGACGGCCTACTGGCTGTCGTGCCTGACGCTGGTGGTGGTGGCGCTGCTGACCGGCATGTACGCCATGGGCGGGCAGACCGTGTACGGCTTTGGCGGCCTGGTGGTCAGCGACGTGATGGCCAACTGGCTCAAGTGCTTCTCGGCGCTGGCGGTGCTGGTGATCTTCATCTACAGCCGCACCTACGTCACCGCGCGCGGCATGCTGCGCGGCGCCGAGTGGTACGTGCTCAGTCTGCTGTCGCTGCTGGGCGTCAACGTGATGATCTCGGCCAACAACTTCCTGCTCATCTACCTGGGCCTGGAATGCATGGCGCTGTCGGGCTACGCGCTGGTGGCGCTGCGGCGCGACCACGTGCCGGCGGTGGAGGCGGCGATGAAGTACTTCGTGCTCAGCGCCATGGCCTCGGGCTTCCTGCTGTACGGCCTGTCGATGGTCTACGGCGCCACCGGCACGCTCGAGATCGGCGGCGTGTTCAAGGCCGTGGCCTCGGGCCAGATCAAGCACCAGGTGCTGGTGTTCGGCCTGGTGTTCATCGTCTCCGGCATGGCCTTCAAGTTCGCCGCCGTGCCGTTCCACATGTGGATTCCCGACGTCTACCAGGGCGCGCCGACGGCGGTCACGCTGATGATCGGCAGCGCGCCCAAGCTGGCCGCCTTCGCCATGGCGATCCGCCTGCTGGTGGAAGGCCTGCTGCCGCTGGCCATCGACTGGCAGCAGATGCTGATGCTGCTGGCCATCGCCTCGCTGCTGATCGGCAACGTCGCCGCCATTGCGCAGACCAACCTCAAGCGCATGCTGGCCTACTCGACCATCTCGCACATGGGCTTCGTGCTGATGGGCCTGCTGGCGGGCGTCGTCAACGGCAACGCGGCCCTGGCGGCCAACGCCTACAGCTCGGCGATGTTCTACGCCGTCATCTACGTGCTCACCAACCTGGTCAGCTTCGGGATCATCATGCTGCTGGCGCGCGAGGGCCACGAGGCCGAGGAGATCGCCGACTTTGCCGGTCTCAACCAGCGCAGCCCGCTGTACGCTGGCCTGATGGCGATCTGCCTATTCTCGCTGGCCGGCATCCCGCCGCTGGTCGGCTTCCAGGCCAAGCTGTCGGTGCTGCAGGCGCTGATCAGCACCGGCCTGCCGTCGCTGATCGGGCTGGCGGTGTTCGCGGTCATGATGGCCCTGGTCGGCGCCTTCTACTACATCCGTGTGGTCAAGGTGATGTACTTCGACGAGCCGCTCGATACCACGCCGATCCAGGCGCCGTTCGACATGCGCGCGGTGCTCTCGCTCAACGGCGCGCTGCTGCTGATCCTGGGCATCGTGCCGGGCGCCTTGATGACGCTGTGCGCGCGCGCCATCATCCAGATGCTGGGCAGTTAAGCCCAGCCCCGGAATGTCCCAGACCGCGATCATCTGGACCCTGATCCTCCTGTCCGCCATCGCCGCCAACCTGCCGTTCGTCAACCAACGGCTGATGACGGTGCTGCCGCTGCGGGGCGGGCAGAAGTCGCTGGCCTGGCGGCTGCTGGAACTGGTGCTGTGGTACTTCATCGTCGGCGGCATCGGCATGCTGCTGGAAAAAGGGGTGGGGCAGATCCACGGCCAGGGCTGGGAGTTCTACGCCGTCACCGGCGCGCTGTTCCTGACGCTGGCGTTTCCCGGCTTCGTGTTCCGCTACCTGGCGCGGCGCTGAAACGCCGCCGGGTCGGGGAGATGAGCGAAGACCTGCGCGAACACCGCCTGAGCGGGCAGGAGCTGTTCAAGGGCGGCTTCCTGCACGCCTTCCGTGACCAGGTGCGGCTGCCGGACGGCAGCGCCACCTTCCGTGAATACGTGCTGCATCCGGGCGCGGTGATGATCGTGCCGCTGCTGCAGGCCAAGGACGGCGGCCTGCGGCTGGTGCTGGAACGCCAGTACCGCTACCCGGTGCAGCAGACCCTGATCGAGTTTCCGGCCGGCAAGCTGGACCCGGGCGAGGATTCATTGGCCTGCGCCCAGCGCGAGCTGCTGGAGGAAACCGGCTACCGCGCCGACGAATGGGCGCGCGCCGGCCTGCTGCACCCGGTGGTGTCGTATTCGACCGAGTTCATTGAAATCTGGTTCGCACGCGGGCTGACGCTGGGCGAGCGCCAACTTGATCAGGGCGAGTTCCTGGAAGTCTTTACCGCCACACCCGAAGAGCTGCATGGCTGGTGCCGCGACGGCAGCGTCACCGACGCCAAGACCCTGATCGGCGCGCTCTGGCTGCAGAATACGCTGCAAGGCAGCTGGTCGTTGAACTGGCAGCCCGCCTCCGGACTCTCACAGGAATGAAAGTTCTCGACCTTCAGTGCAACCACGGCCACGGCTTCGAAGGCTGGTTTGCCTCCGAAGAGGATTTTGGCAACCAGCTTGAGCGCGAGTTGCTCGAGTGCCCCTTGTGCGGCGACAAGACCATCGCCAAGCTGCCGAGTGCGCCGCGCCTGAACCTGGGCGCGCGCGAGGCCGCACGCGAGCGAGCACAGCCGGCAGCGGCGGATGAGCAGGCGGTCGCCGCGCTGCCGCCCGCAGCCATGCAGGCGGCCTGGATGCAGATGGTGCGGCGGGTGATGGCGCAGACCGAGGACGTCGGCGAGCGCTTCGCCGAGGAAGCGCGGCGCATGCACTACGGCGAGACCGAGGAGCGCGGCATCCGCGGCCAGGCCACGCGCGCGCAGACCGAAGAACTGCTGGACGAGGGCATCGCCGTGATGCCGCTGCCGATTCCGGCCGGGCTGAAGGAACCGTTGCAGTAATCCGGCGCGCCGCGCCGGCGGCTACTGGTTGGCCGGCACGTTGACGATGTTGCGCAGCGCCTGGGTGTCGAGGATGCGCACGTGGCGCTGCTTGACCTCGACGATGCCTTCCTCGGCGAACTTCGAGAAGGTGCGGCTTACCGTCTCGAGCTTCAGACCGAGGTAGCTGCCGATCTCTTCGCGTGTCATGCGCAGCACCAGCTCGGATTGCGAGAAGCCACGCGCATGCAGCCGCTGCACCAGGTTCAGCAGGAAGGCGGCCAGGCGCTCCTCCGCGCGCATGCTGCCCAGCAGCAGCATCACGCCGTGCTCGCGCACGATCTCGCGGCTCATGATCTTGTGCACGTGGGTCTGCAGCGCCGGCACCAGGCGCGACAGTTCCTCGATGCGGTCGTAGGGCATGACGCAGACCTCGGCGTCCTCCAGTGCGACCGCGTCGCACATGTGGCGGTCGCCGACGATGCCGTCCAGGCCGATGATCTCGCCCGCCATCTGGAATCCCGTCACCTGATCGCGCCCGTCCTCGGTGGCGATGCAGGTCTTGAAAAAGCCGGTGCGGATGGCGTACAGCGCATTGAAGCGATCGCCGTTGGAAAACAGCGGCGCGCCGCGCTTGATCTTGCGGCGCGTGGCCACCAGCTCGTCCAGCTTGTCCATCTCGCCGCCCGACAGGCCCATCGGCATGCACAGTTCACGCAGATTGCAATCGGAGCAGGCTACTTTGATGGCTTGAGGGGTCATTCAGTGGGCGACGAAGGCCGATTCGCAGCGATCGATACCATTCGATTCTAGGCGATCGGGCCGCGCGCATTGATGGGCGCTTGATGTGGCGCAACTCCCGACCAGACGCGCGGGCCAATTTGATCGCCGTCAAGGAAAGCGCCCGCCACTCAAGCCACATTAGGCGCTGCCAACCAAGGATTGCCGACGATGCCCGCCATCACCACCGAACTGCTGACCAAATTCGACGTCCCCGGCCCGCGCTACACCTCCTACCCGACGGCGGACCGCTTTGTCGAGGCGTTCGGCGAGGCCGACTATGTGCAGGCGCTGGAGCAGCGCCGCACCGGGCCAGCGGCCATGGCGTTGCCGTTGTCGTTGTACGTGCACATCCCGTTCTGCGAGTCGCTGTGCTACTACTGCGCCTGCAACAAGATCATCACCAAGCACCACGATCGCAGCCTGCCTTACCTGCGCTACCTGGGCAAGGAGGTCGACCTGCACGTGCAGCGCATCGGCGCCGGCCAGACGGTGAGCCAGTTGCACCTGGGCGGCGGCACGCCCACCTTTTTCAACGACGACGAGCTGGGCGAATTGATGGCCATGCTGCGCCGCAACTTCAGCCTGGTGCCGGGCGGCGAGTACTCCATCGAGGTCGATCCGCGCACCGTCGATGCGGGACGTCTGGAAACCTTGGCCCGGCTCGGTTTCAACCGGCTGTCCTTCGGCGTGCAGGATTTCGATCCGCTGGTGCAGAAAGCCGTGCACCGCATCCAGCCGGCGGAACAGGTGTTTGCCCTGGTCGAGGCGGCGCGCGGGCTGGGCTTCGAGTCGATCAACGTCGACCTGATCTACGGTCTGCCGAAGCAGACGCCCGAATCCTTTGATCGCACGCTGGCCCAGGTGGCGGAGTTGCGGCCCGACCGCATCGCGCTCTACGCCTACGCGCACCTGCCCGAGCGCTTCAAGCCGCAGCGGCGCATTGCCGCCGTCGACCTGCCGGGCGCCGCCAACAAGGTGGCCATGCTGGCGCGTTCGCTGGCCGCCTTCGACGAGGCCGGCTACGTTTATGTCGGCATGGACCACTTCGCGCTGCCCGGCGACGCGCTGGCGGTGGCCAAGCGCCAGGGCCGGCTGCACCGCAACTTCCAGGGCTACAGCACGCAGCCCGACTGCGACCTGATCGCCCTGGGCGTGTCGGCCATCGGCAAGGTGGGCGCCACCTACAGCCAGAACGCCAAGTCGCTGGAGGACTACCAGGATCTGCTCGACCAGGGCCACCTGCCCGTGGTGCGTGGCTTGGCGGTGTCACGCGACGACCTGTTGCGCCGTGCCGTCATCATGGCCCTGATGTGCCAGGGCGAGGTGCAGTTCGAATCCATCGAGGTGGGGCACCTGATCGACTTCAAGCGTTACTTTGCGGCCGAGTTGGAGACGCTGCGCGGCATGCAGGCGTCGGGCCTGGTGTCCGTGAGTGAGCACGCCATCCAGGTCACCGCCATGGGCTGGTTCTTCGTGCGCGGCGTGGCCATGGTGTTCGACAAGTACCTGCAGGCCGACCGCACGCGGGCGCGCTTCTCGAAAATCATCTGAAGATGACGAATGATTTCGCCGCTCACACGGCGTCAATGACAGAATAGGCTGATCGCTTCGCCATTCTTCGTGGCTTGGCGCGCAGCGCCCGCGCCATTTGTCATTCGCTCCAGCCATGCAGACCTCCCTCGTCGTCACCGCCTTGGTCATGGGCCTGGCTGGCGGCCCGCACTGCATCGCCATGTGCGGCGCGGCCTGCGCCGGCATCGGGCAGGCGGCGGCGCCGCGCAGCACGCAGGCGATTTCGATGTTCCAGCTGGGCCGCCTGGCGGGCTACTCGGCGCTGGGCGCGCTGGCGGCGGCCACCATGCAGGGCCTGGGCTGGCTCACCATCCAGTCGGCGGCCTTGCGGCCGGTCTGGACCATGGTGCACGTGGCGGCGGTGCTGCTGGGCCTGATGCTGCTGATCCAGGCGCGCCAGCCGCTCTGGCTGGAAACCGGCGCGCGCCGCGTGTGGGCGCGCGTGCGCTCGGCCACCCAATCGATGGGCCTGGCGGCGCCGCTCGGCCTGGGCATGGCCTGGGCCTTGATGCCCTGTGGACTGCTGTATTCGGCGCTGCTGGTCGCCACCCTGGCCGGCAGCGTGCCCGGCGGCGCGCTCGTGATGGCGCTGTTTGCGCTGGGCTCGGGCGTGTCGCTGTGGCTCGGCCCCTGGCTGCTGCTGCGCCTGGGCCGCGGCGGCCGCGACGCCTGGGGCATGCGCATCGCCGGCCTGGCCCTGCTGCTCACTGCGGCCTGGGGCCTCTGGATGGGGCTGGCGCACGAGCAGGCGCCCTGGTGCGTCACGCCGCCCGGCTGATGCCGGCGCGCGCGTCGCCGACGAGGCGCCGGCCCGGGCAGCATCAGGAGGCCGGCAGCAACTGAGCCAGCAGGCGCGCGCAATGGATCGCCTGGCGCTGCGCGCCGTCGTGGATCTGGTGCCGGCAACTGGTGCCATCCGCCACCACGATGGCGTCGGGCGCGTTGCGGATCGCCGGCAGCAGGCTCAGTTCGGCCATCTGCATCGAGATGTCCTGATGCCGTGCCTCGTAGCCGAAGCTGCCGGCCATGCCGCAGCAGCTGCTCTCGATCAGGCTGGGTTCGGCTTCCGGGATGCAGCGCAAGACCTCGAGAATGGGCTCGACGGCGCCGAAGGCCTTCTGGTGGCAGTGGCCGTGGACGAGCAGCGGCTTGCCGAACGGTTTCAACTGACTCTTCAGTTGCTCCAGCCGGCCGACCCGGCTTTCCTGCGCCAGGAACTCCTCGAACAGCAGCGTGTGCTGGCTGACGAGCCTGGCCGCTTCACCCAGCCCCATGACCAGCGCCTCGTCGCGCAAGGTGAGCAGGCATGAGGGCTCGAGGCCGACGATGGCCAGTCCGCGTTCCGCGAACGGGGCCAGGCTCTGCACCAGCTCCCGCATGCGGCTGCGCGCCTGATCGACCATGCCAGCCGACAAGTAGGTGCGGCCGCAGCACAGGGGACGAGCGCCGGCGCCGTCTTTGCTGGCGACATGCACCGTGTAGCCGGCGGCCTGCAACACCCGTACGGCGGCACGGGCGTTCTCGTCCTCGAAGTAGCCGCTGAAGGTGTCGACGAACAGCACCACACCGCGCTCGGCCCCCAGTACCTCATCCTTGGTGGCCGTCACCGGCGGGCTGTTGAATAAGGTCTTGGGGCGCCATTGCGGCAGGCTGCGTTGCGCCGCCAATCCGAACAGGCGCTCGCCCGCGCGGGCGAGCAGGGGAACACGGTTGCGCAGATTGAGCAGCGGCGCCAAGCGGCTGGCCCAGTGCGCGTACTCTGGCAGGCGGCCGACCAGATGGTCCAGCATCCGATGGCCGTGGCGCGCGCGGTCCTGATGCAGGAACTCGATCTTCATGCGCGCCATGTCGACCCCGGTGGGGCAGTCGCGCCGGCAGCCCTTGCAGCTGACGCACAGGTCCATGGCCTCGCGCACGGCGGCGCTGGCGAGGCCGTCGGGACCCAGTTGGCCGCTGAGCGCCAGGCGCAGCGTGTTGGCGCGGCCGCGCGTCACATGCCGCTCGTCGCGGGTGACGCGATAGCTCGGGCACATGGTGCCGGCGTCGAACTTGCGGCAGTGGCCGTTGTTGTTGCACATCTCGACCGCCTTGGCGAACCCGAGTGCGGCGTCGCCCCCGGTTCCCGGCGCGCTGGTTTGCTCGGTGGCCGGATCGTTCTGCACGTTCCACGCGCTCCAGTCGAGCGCCGGGCGCATCGGCATCACGCGTTCCTGGTAACCCGGCGGAAAACGCATCAGTCGTGGGTCGTCCATGCGCGGCGGATCGACGATGCGCTGCGGGCTCAGCAGCGCGTCCGGGTCGAACGCCTGCTTGATTTTCCGGAACGCCTCGTTCACCCGCGGCCCGAACTGCCACGCGATCCACTCGCCGCGGCACAAGCCATCGCCATGCTCGCCGCTGAACGCACCCTTGTAGCGGCGCACCAGTTCGGCGGCTTCCTCGGCGATGGCGCGCATCTTCGCCGCGCCATCGCGGCGCATGTCCAGGATCGGCCGCACATGCAGCGTGCCGACCGAGGCGTGGGCGTACCAGGTGCCCTTGGTGCCGTGCTTTCTGAACACCTGGGTCAGCGCATCGGTGTACTCGGCCAGATGCGCCAGCGGCACGGCGCAGTCCTCGATGAAGCTCACCGGCTTGCCGTCGCCCTTGAGGCTCATCATGATGTTCAGGCCGGCCTTGCGCACTTCCCATAGGTTCTTCTGCGCCGCGGCGTCCAGCATTTCCACCACCGAACCGGGCAGGCCGAGATCGCCCATCAGCGTGACCAGTTCGCCCAGCTTGGCAACCAACGCGCTCTTGTCGTCGCCCGCGAACTCCACCAGCAGCAGCGCATCTGGAATACCGCCACCGCTTGGCGCCGCCAGCGCGGTACGCACCGTCGGCGCGAACGCCGGATTCTGCAGCGCCAGGTCGATCATGGTGCGATCGACCAACTCCACCGCGCTCAGCGACGCGCCCCCCATGGCGACGATGTGCTGCGCCGAATCCATGGCCTGGTAGAAGCTCGGGAAGTTCACCACGCCGAGCACCTTGGCGGACGGCAGCGGCGCCAGTGCCAGCGTGAGCGAGCGGGTCAGTGCCAGCGTGCCCTCGCTGCCGATCAGCAGATGGGCCAGGTTGACCGATCCGTCGGCGGTGTAGGGGCGCGGGTTCTGGTTGTGGAATACGTCCAGGTTGTAGCCGGCCACGCGGCGCAGCACCCTGGGCCAATGTGCGTCGATCGCTGGTGTCAATTCTGCCGCCAGATCGCGCACCAGGTCGCCCAGGGCGCGTGCCCGGCCGGTGGCGCGCGCGTAGGCACCGAACTCGACCAGCCGCCCGTCCGCCAGCCAAGCCTGCGCTCCCAGCACGTTGTGCACCATGTTGCCGTAGGCGATGCTGCGGCTGCCGCAGGAGTTGTTGCCGGCCATGCCGCCCAGCGTGGCCTGCGCGCTGGTGGAGACGTCGACCGGATACCAGAGGCCGGCGGCCTTGAGCTGCGCGTTCAGGTGGTCGAGCACCAGGCCGGGCTCGACTTCGGCCGTGCGCGCCTCGGTGTCCAGCTTGATGACGTGGCGCAGATGCTTGGAGAAGTCGATCACCAGGCCGGCACCGGTGGTCTGCCCGCACTGGCTGGTGCCGCCGCCGCGCGGCACGATCGGCACGCGCAGTTCCTGGCAGGCGGCGAGGGCGATCGCCACGTCCTCCGCCGTGCGCGGAACGAATACGCCGGTCGGGATCACCTGGTAGATCGAGGCGTCGGTGGCGTAGCGCCCCCGATCTGCCAGAGAGAACAGGACTTCGCCCCGGGTCTCGCGTACCAGCCGCTCGGCCAGTCGGCCCGCCACCTCATTGCTGGCCCGCGCCACCAGCTCATAGGCGTGCTCGGCATTGCCCGCGTTCAGTTGCAGGGGCAGCGGGGCGTTCATGCGCGGGCTCCGTGGGCTTGTTGCCGCAACTGCGCGAGCACCGTGCTCAGCTTGTTGGCCAGATGCGCCGACAGCACCTGCCGCATCGCCACCGGGTCGCGCGCCTGCAGGGCGGCGATCATGCCCTCGTGCTCCTCGACCGCGTGGCGCCATTTCTTCTCGTCCTGGTTGGAGCGAAAGCGCAGCGCCTGCAGGCGCGCATTGACGCGCGCATAGGTGTCCGTCAGCACCGGGTTCTTGGCCGCCGCGTTGATCGCTGCATGGATGCGTGCGTTGAGGTGGTAGTAAGCGGGCAGGTCGCGCCGCGTCCAGGCGGCCAGCATCTCGAAGTGCATGGCCTTGATCTCGGCCAGCTCGCTGTCGGTGATGCGCTGGGCGGCGAGTTCGCCCGACTGCGCTTCCAGTCCGGCCATGACCTCGAAGGTGTGGATGACGTCGGTCTCATTGAGTTGCACCGCAATGGCGCCGCGGTTGGGCAGCAACTCGACCAGACCTTCGGCCGCCAGCGTCTTGATCGCCTCTCGCAGTGGCGTGCGCG
Organism: Burkholderiales bacterium; assembly: GCA_016702555.1. Classification (GTDB taxonomy): domain Bacteria; phylum Pseudomonadota; class Gammaproteobacteria; order Burkholderiales; family Burkholderiaceae_C; genus Ottowia. Next base: position 517,836 of record JADJDV010000005.1, on the reverse strand, counting down.
ATACCTGCAACGCTTCGCAGAGCGTGCGTTCGTTGAGTTTGGCGCCCGGCGCGATGCGCCCTTCCACCAACATCTGGCGCAGGCGGTGGCCGACCTGATCGTGCAGTGCGGCGCGCGGAATGGAGATAACTTCGGCAGACACGATCGAATTTTGTATTCAAAAAAATTCGTGTCAAACGTAAATTACCAGGCAATCCAGTTGACAAAAGAATTTTGCATGCAAAAATTTGCCTACTACAAGGACACGACCATGCTGACGCTTGACTTCCATCCGACCGGCCGGCACTTCCTGCAGATCCCTGGGCCGTCCCCGGTGCCGGATCGCATTCTGCGCGCCATGAGCCTGCCCACCATCGACCATCGGGGTCCGGAGTTCGGGGCGCTGGGCTTGGAAGTGCTCTCGCGCATCCAGGCAATCTTCAAGACCACGCAGCCGGTCGTCATCTATCCCTCGTCGGGCACCGGCGCCTGGGAAGCAGCGCTGGCCAACACGCTCAGCCCCGGCGACCAGGTGCTGATGTACGAGACCGGCCACTTCGCCTCCCTGTGGCACAGGCTGGCGCAGCGCCTGGGCCTGAACACCGAGGTACTGAGCCTGCCGGGCACTGAACACGGTGTGCCGGTGAGCTGGCGCCACGGTGTGCAGGCCGACCTGATCGAGCAGCGCCTGCGTGCCGACACCCAGCACGCCATCAAGGCGGTGTGCGTGGTGCACAACGAGACCTCGACAGGCGTCACCAGCGACATCGCCGCCGTGCGCCGGGCGATCAATGCCGCCAGCCATCCGGCCCTGCTGATGGTGGACACCATCTCGGGACTGGCCTCGGCCGACTACCGGCACGACGAGTGGGGCGTGGACGTCACCGTGAGCGGCTCGCAGAAAGGCTTGATGCTGCCGCCGGGGATCAGCTTCAACGTCGCGTCGGCGCGCGCCATCGAGACCAGCAGGCGCGCGAAGCTGCCGAAGTCGTTCTGGGCCTGGGACGAGATCCTGGAGATGAACAGGACGGGCTACTGGCCCTCGACCCCCAACACCAACCTGCTGTACGCACTGCACGAATCGTGTGACATGCTGCTGGCGCAGGGGCTGGACGTGGTGTTCGCACGCCACCTGCGCTGGGCAGAGGGCGTGCGCGCGGCCGTGCGCGCCTGGGGCCTGCCGATCCAGTGCGCGGATCCGGCGGTCTACTCGCCCGTGCTGACCGGCGTGATCATGCCGGACGGCGTCGATGCGGACGCGGTGCGCCGCATCATCTACGAGCGCTTCGACTGCTCGCTGGGCGCGGGGCTGGGCAAGGTCAAGGGTCGCCTGTTTCGCATCGGCCACCTGGGCGATTGCAACGACCTCACCCTGATGGCGGCGCTGAGCGGTTGCGAGATGGGCCTGAAGCTCGCCGGCGTCAAGCTGGCGGGTTCGGGCGTGCAGGCGGCCATGGACCATTTCAGCTCGCACGCGGCGCCATCGGTGTTGCGCAAGGCCGCCTGACCGCCAGCAGGAATTTAGCCCTGCGCCGGCTACGGAATCACAGGCGCGCCCGTTCAAACCACTTTGGAGACAAGTATGCAGCGGAGACATTTCGTCAGCGCGGGGGTGGCCGGTGCCGCGTCGCTCGCCGTGCCCATGATTCGAGCCCAGAACACCTTGCCGAGCACGCCGGTGCGCATCATCGTCGGTTTCGCGCCGGGCGGCGGCACCGACATCCTGGCGCGCCTGATTGGCCAGAAGCTGGCGCCGATATGGGGCCAGCCGGTCGTGGTGGAGAACAAGGCAGGCGCCGCCGGCATGATCGCCGCCGACTTCGTCGCCAAGCAGCCCCCGGACGGCGCCACGCTGCTGATGGCGCACATCAACAGCCACGCCATCGCGCCGGCCATGGTACCCAAGATGACCTACCACGCCGAGGCCGACTTCACGCCGCTGTCGCTGGTCGGCGTCACGCCCAACCTGCTCATCTGCAACCAGGACCAGCCGGCCAAGACCGTGAAGGACATCGTCGAGTTGTGCCGCAAGAACCCGGGCAAGATCAGTTTCGGCTCCGCCGGCACCGGCTCGGCGCAGCACCTGGCGCTCGAGATGTTCAAGCTGGCCGCCAAGGTCGCCGCCATCCACATTCCCTACCGCGGTTCCGGCCCCATGCTGGCCGACCTGATCGGCGGGCAGATCAACTACAGCTTCGACACCATGACCGCGGCTACGCCGCACGTGCGCGGCGGCAAGGCGGTGGCGATCGCGCAGACGCGCCTCAAGCGCGCCGGCAGCTACCCCAACGTGCCGACCATGGCCGAGTCGGGCTTTCCCGGCTTCGAGGCCACCACCTGGTACGGCCTGGTCGGCCCGGCCCGGCTGCCGGCGGCCATGGCGCAGCGCATGAACGAGGACATCAACAAGGTGCTGGCGATGCCGGACGTGATCGAGAAGCTGGACCAGAACGGCGCCGAGGACGGCGGCGGCTCGATGGAGAAGTTCGCGGCCTTCATCCAGTCGGAGTCGCGCAAGTGGGCCAAGGTGGTCAAGGAAGCCGGCGTCAAGGGCGAGGCTTGAGGACTGCCGCATACCGTCGACACTGCCGCGTTGAAGGCAGGACACTGAATCGGGGCACCGCATGACAGCTCCTGTGACACCTGAGCGACCCTTGCCGCTGTCCGGCATCCGGGTGCTCGACGTCACCCAGGTGATGGCGGGGCCGTTCGCCTGCATGCTGCTGGCCGACCTGGGTGCCGACGTGATCAAGGTCGAGCCGCCGGGGACGGGCGACCAGACGCGGGGCTCCATGGGCTTCAAGATGAAGGGCCCGGATTCGCTCGGCTTCATCAACATGAACCGCAACAAGCGCAGCATCGCGCTCAACCTGAAGAGCGAGTCCGGTCGAGAGGTGTTCAAGCGCATGGTGGAGCGCGCCGACGTGGTGCTCGAGAACTACCGGCCGGGCGCGATGCGGCGCCTGGGACTGGGTTACGAGGAACTGGCGAAGATCAACCCGCGCCTGGTCTACACCAGCATCTCGGGTTTCGGTCAGACCGGCCCCTGGGCCGACCGGCCGGGGTTCGACCTGATGGCGCAGGCCATGTCGGGCGTGATGAGCGTCACCGGCTACCCGGACAGCCCGCCGGTGAAGGCGGGCGTGCCGGTGGCCGACATCGGCTGCGCGCTGTTCGCGGTGTACGCCACGTTGGCGGCGGTGATCGGCGCCAGGGCTACGGGCCAGGGCCAGTACGTTGACGCGGCGTTGTTCGACGCCGCGATGGCGTTCTCGGTCTGGGACGTGTGCGACTACTGGGGCACCGGCAAGCCGCCGGAGCCGCTTGGCACCTCGAACAAGATGGCGGCGCCGTACCAGGCCATGGCCTGTTCGGACGGCTGGTTCGTCATGGGCGCCAACAACCAGAAGCTGTGGCTGAAACTGTGCGAGGTGCTGGGTCGCCCGGAACTGCCCGTCGATCCGCGCTTTGCGACCAACGCCGACCGCCTCGCGCATCGGGCCGAGCTGGCCGAGGCGCTGGAGCAGAGCTTCCGGCAGAACACCAAGGCGCACTGGGTGGACACGCTGCTGGCCGCCGGGCTGCCGGCCGGGCCCATCCTCAGCTACCCGGAAGCCTTCGAGTCCGAGCACGGGCGCGCCCGCGCCATGCGCATGGAGATCGACCATCCGATCGACGGCAAGGTGCCCAGCATCGGCTTTCCGGTCAAGCTGATGGGAACGCCGCAGCAGGTGCGGCGTCACCCGCCGCTGCTGGGCGAGCACACCGACGAACTGCTGGCCGAACTCGGCATGGACGAGGACGCCCGCGCGGCCCTGGCGGCGCAGGGCGCGTTCGCGGCATGAGTGTCGAGGCCACGCCGGCTGGCGCGGTGCACTGCTCGGTCGAGGGTGCGGTGGCGACGGTCGTGTTCGATCGGCCCGCCGCGCGCAACGCCATGACCTGGGGCATGTACCAGCGACTGGAGGAAATCTGCCAGCGGCTGCCCGAAACCTCCGGCGTGCGCGTGGCGGTGTTCCGTGGCGCCGGAGGCGAGGCATTCGTGGCCGGCACCGACATCGCGCAATTCACCGACTTCCAGACGGGCGACGACGGCGTGGCCTACGAACGCCGCATCGACGCGGTGATCGGCGCGCTCGAATCCCTGCCGATGCCGACGCTGGCCGTCATCGACGGCTGGACCATCGGTGGTGGCCTGGCGATTGCCACGGCGTGTGACTTCCGACTGGCGACGCCGGGTTCGCGCTTCGGCGTGCCGATCGCCCGCACGCTCGGCAACTGCCTGTCGGTCGCCAACCTGGCGCGGCTCGAGGCCGCGTTCGGCTTGCAGAACACGCGCCGGATGCTGTTGCTCGCCGAGGTGCTGGATGCCGAACAGGCGCGCGCCTGCGGCTTCCTCGAGCGCGTGTGCGAGGCCGCTGATCTCGATGCGGCGGCAGACCGGTTCTGCGAACAACTGGCCGCATTGGCGCCGGTCACGCAGCGCGTGACCAAGGAAGGGCTCAGGCGCGTGGTGGCGCGGCGTGTGGCCGAAGGCGAGGATCTGGTGCGGCGCAGCTACGGCAGCGCCGACTTTCACGAGGGCGTGGCAGCTTTCGTGGCCAAGCGCAAGCCGGTCTGGCGCGGCCAGTGAACGCGCCTGCACCAGGCGCGAAGCATCAGGCGCTGAGCGCGCCCATGCCCTTGTAGAGCATGTACATCGCCAGCACGAACAGCACGATGGAGAAGGCGCGCTTGAGTTTCTTCACCGGCAGCGCATGTGCCGCCTTGGCACCCATGGGCGCCATCAGCACGCTGCACGAGGCAATCACCACCAGCGCCGGCAGCCACAGGTAGCCGAACGAGTGCGGCGGCAGGCCGCCGAGGCCCTGGCCGGAAATGATGTAGCCGGCCACGTTGGCCAGCGCGATCGGAAAGCCCAGCGCCGCGCTGGTGGCCACCGCGTTGTGGATGGCGATGTTGCACCAGGTCATGAAGGGCACGCTGATGAAGCCGCCACCGGCGCCCACCAGCCCGGACAGAAAACCGATCGCGCCGCCCGCGCCCAGCAGGCCCGCCGTGCCGGGCAGTTGGCGTGACGGCGCTGGTTTCTTGTCGAGAAACATCTGCACCGCCGAGAAGGCGACGAAGCCGCCGAACACGAAGTAGAGCAGGGCGCCCTTGAGCAGCGCGAACACGCCGACGCTGGCCAGCATGGCGCCGAGCACGATGCCGGGCGCCAGGCGCTTGACGATGTCCCAGCGCACCGCGCGCTTCTTGTGGTGCGCGCGCACGCTGCTGATCGAGGTGAAGATGATGGTCGCCATCGAGGTCGCGATCGCCATCTTCACCGCCAGCCCCGGCGCCACCTCACGCGCGCTCAGCAGGGCCGAGATGAACGGCACCATGATCATGCCGCCCCCAATGCCCAGCAAGCCGGCCAGAAAGCCGGTGACCAGCCCCAGTACGGCGAGCTGCGCAATCAGAATCGGTTCGATGGACATGAAAGCGACCGCGACAAAGAATAAAAGCTCGAAAGGCCGCGGAGCAGGCCATGCCAGTGGCGCCGTGGCCGGGCTTGCACCGGCCAATGGCGCCGTCCCCCCGCTCGACAGGGGGGAAGGCGCGCCAGCGCCTCAGGGGGGAACGCCGAATTAGGTGTCTGCGATGCCGCCGGACCGTCATCCTGAACGCAGGGTTCAGGTGGGCTAGGTCAGACTGATCTTGGGTTCGTCTGACGCGAGACGATCACGCCGACCAGACGATGTTCCAGGCCCGTGCTCCTATGAGCATTGGTTCAAGGAAATATAAAGCCCGACGCGCATCACAGACAGGACGGATTTTACCTCCTGAGGCCCCGTCGCGCCATCGTCGCGTGCGGCCTACAGCAGCCGGCCGTCGTCGCCCAGCGCCTGGTCGAGCCGGTCGCGCAGGGCGCCGAGCGTGGCCTGTTCGGCGACGCTCAGATGCGGCTCGCCGTCGTCCGCCTCGGCGGCCGTGGGCGCGGCGGCGGGCGCCGGCTGGTCGGCCAGCTCGAAGGCCAGGTTCAGTGCCGCCAGCACGGCGATGCGGTCGCGCGCCCGGATCTTGCCGGCGTCGCGGATGCGGCACATGGCGGCATCGACTTTCTGCACCGCCTCGTGCAGGCGCTCCTCGCCGCCGTCGGGGCAACCGAGCAGGTAGCCCTGGCCCATGATCTTGACTTCAAGTTGCTTCACGATGCGGTTTCCTGCTGATCCGGCGCCGGCTCGGCCGGCAACACGCTGGCGGCGGCGGGCAGGCGGTCGATCAGTGCATCGACGCGCGCGCGTGCGGCCATCAGGCGCGACTTCAGGCTGTCGCGCTCGTGCGTCAGCGCCTGCAACTGCTGCGTCAGCAGTTCATTGGTGCGGTGCAACTCCTCGTGGCGCACGAGCAACCGCTCGACGCGCTCGGCAATCTGTTCGATCAAAGGCGGGTTCGACATGGCGCGGGCGGTAGGGACATGTGCGGGCGATTGTAGGCCGCGCGCCAGCCGGGCCCGTACAATCGCCCCTTGTTGGTGCTCGCGCGCCGTGACTCTCACGGCCGCAGTTCAACGGGAAGCAGGGGGGTCGCGATCGTCCCGATCAAGGCCTAACCTGCGCTGCCCCCGCAACGGTAAGCGGACGGCGCGGTGCATTTGCGTGCACGGCGCCGGCTTCAGCCTCTCACGCCACTGGCCAGCGCCACAGCGCACGGCCGGGAAGGCGAGGCACCACGAAGCAACCCCGCCAGCCCGGATACCGGCCAACGAGGAGGGCGCGCCCACGCGCGGGGTTCGAGGAGCCCGCGCGGCGCGTCCATGTTGCTCCAGAGAGTCGGCGGGGAAGCCGGCGGGGGCGTGTACTCGTGCTTTCCATCATGACAATCCATTCGATCCGTTTCCGGCCCGCCGCGCTGCCGCTGGCCCTGTGCTGCGCGCTGCCCGCGCTGGCCCAAACCCAGCCCGCCGACACCGTGGCGCAGCTCAGCGCGCCCAGCCTGCCTGAAACCGTGGTCACCGCCACCCGCGTGGCGCAGCCGCTGACCGACGTGCTGGCCGACGTCACCTTGCTGGACGAGCCGCAGATCCGCCGCAGCGGCGCCGTCAACATTGCCGACCTGCTGCAACGCCAGCCGGGGCTGGAGCTGTCGCGCAACGGTGGTCCCGGCACCACCAGCAGCTTGTTCATGCGTGGGGCCGAAAACCGCTTCACCGCCGTTTACATCGACGGCGTGCGCGTCGATACGCAATCCACCGGCGGCGCGCCGTGGGAGGCGATCTCGCTCGGCCAGGTCGAGCGCATCGAGATCGTGCGCGGCCCAGCCGCGGCGGTCTATGGCTCTGACGCCATTGCCGGCGTGGTGCAGATCTTCACCAAGAAGGGCGAAGGCCCGTTCACGCCTTACGTCGGCGCTGGCATCGGCAGCCAGGGCACAAAAAAGCTCGAAGCCGGTTTCAGCGGCAAAAGCGGCTCGGTGGACTACGCGCTGGGTGCGGCGCGCGACATCAGCCGCGGCTACGACAGCCGCCCCGGCACCAACCCCGACCGCGACGGTTACCGCAACAGCAACTTCAGCGGGCGCCTGGGCTTTCAGCTCAACGACGCGCACCGGCTGGAAGCCAGCGGCACCTATGCCGACATGACGTCGCAGTACGACGGCTTCACGCCCGACCAGAACGACCGCGGCCACCACCAGCTGGCCACCCTGGGCGCCGCGTGGGCGGCGCAGTGGACGAAGCAGTACAGCACGCGCCTGTCGGTCAGCGAATCGCGCCAGCGCTACGAGACCACGCCCGACCCCTACCGCACCGAAACCACGCTGCGCAACGTCCTGCTGCAAAACGAATGGCGCAGCGGCGGCCATCTGGTGACGGCCGCGCTGGAGCGGCGTGAGGATCACCTGGGCAACCCTGCCCTGAACCCGTGGGACAACGCAATCGACCAGCGCCGGCACCAGAACGCCATCGCCCTGGGCTACGGCTATAACGGCGGCGCCCACACGCTGCAAGTCAACCTGCGCCACGACCGCGACAGCGAATTCGGCGGCCAAAGCACCGGCAGCGTGGCTTACGGCTACGGCTTCGCGCCCGGCTGGCGCGTGACGGCGGCGGCGGGCACGGCCTTTCGCGTGCCCACGCTGTACCAGCGCTTCTCTGAATACGGCCAGCCCGCGCTGCAGCCCGAGAAGGCGCGCAACGTCGAGCTGGGCCTGCACTGGTCGCAGGGCGCCAGCCGCTTGGGCGTGACGGCCTACCGCAACCAGGTGCGCAACCTCATCACCTTTGGCGCCGCCGGGCCGTGCGGCTCGACCTTCGGCTGCTACGAGAACACCGGCCGCGCGCTGCTGCAGGGCATCACCATCGCCGGCGCGCACAAGCTGGGCGGCGTCAACCTGGGCGCCTCGCTCGATCTGCAAAACCCCAAGGACGACCTCACCGGCAAGCTGCTGGCACGCCGCGCCAAGCGCATCCTCAAGCTCAACGCCGACACGCGCGTGGGCATCGGTGGCACGGATTGGACGCTGGGCGCCGAATGGCTGGCGTCGAGCAAGCGCTACGACAACGCCGCCAACACGCGCGTGCTGGCCGGCTACGGCCTGGTCAACCTGTACGCCAGCACCACCATCGCGCGCGAGTGGAGCGTGCTGGCGCGCATCGACAACGTGGGCGACCGCGACTATCAGGTGGCGCGCGGCTACGCGACGGCGGGGCGCGTCTTCTACTTTGGCCTGCGCTGGACGCCGCGGTAAGGGCTGAGGTGATGCGGGTGCTGCGTATTCATGATCAAATCGGCCTCCAGCGCTTGCTGGACAAGCGCGACCAGCTATGAATAAAGAAGCATCCGACTTGCTTCCGACCGCCTTCGGTGGCCCGCGGCGCATCGTCTGCATGACCGAAGAGACGACCGAGTGGCTCTACCTGCTGGGCCAAGAGGCGCGCATTGTCGGCATCAGCGGCTTCACCGTGCGGCCGCGCCGCGCGCGCGACGAGAAGCCCAAGGTCAGCGCCTTCACCAGCGCCAAGATCGACAAGATCCTGGCGCTGGCGCCCGACTGCGTGTTCGGCTTTTCCGACCTGCAGGCCGACATCGCGGCCGAGCTGATCCGCGCCGGCGTGCAGGTGACGATCTTCAACCAGCGCAGCGTGGCGCAAATCTTCGACATGCTGGCGCAGGTCGCCGCCATGGTCGGCGCGGCAGAGCGCGGGCAGGCGCTGCTGCTTCAATATCGAGAGCGCCTGGCGCAGATGGATCAAGCGGTGCAGGCCCAAATCGCTCAAGGCCGGCGGCGCCCGCGCGTCTACTTCGAGGAGTGGGACGAGCCCGCCATCAGCGGCATCCGCTGGGTGTCGGAGCTGGTGCAGATCGCGGGCGGCGACGATTGCTTTCCTGAACTGGCGGCCCAGCCTCTAGGCAAGCACCGCATCATTGCCGACCCAGGAGAAACAGTGCGGCGCGCGCCCGACATCATCATCGGCTCGTGGTGCGGCAAGAAATTCCGGCCCGAGAAAGTCGCCGCGCGGCCGGGCTGGCAGGATGTGCCGGCGGTGCGCAATGGGCAATTGTTTGAAATCAAGTCGCCCGACATCCTTCAGCCGGGGCCGGCGGCGCTGACGGATGGGGCCGAACAACTCCATCGCATCGTGATGGACTGGATGGCGCGGCATGGGTAGTTCTCGTCTCGCCCGCAGTGAGCTGATCCTGGGCGGCCAGAAAAGCGGCAAGTCGCGTCGCGCTGAAAGCCTGGCGGCCGCTTGGCTCGCCGCCTCATCGGAGCACCGCGCCGTGCTCATCGCCACCGCCGAGCCGAACGACGACGAGATGCGCGCGCGCATCGCCCGCCACCAGCGCGACCGCGCCGAGCGCGTGCCCGGCATGACGGCCCTCGAAGCGCCGCGCGACCTGGCCGCCGCCATCGCCAACGCTGGCGGTGCCCAGACGCTGCGCGTGGTCGATTGCCTGACGCTGTGGCTGACCGCGCAGATCATGCCTTTGTCAAACGATTTTGAACAAAATAGGCCGCCAGCGCCCGACTGGCAAGCGCAAGCAGCTATGCTTTTGAAAGCAATCGAAACCTGCCCTGGCCCCGTGGTGCTGGTCGGCAACGAGATCGGCCTGGGCGTGATTCCGCTCGGGCGCGAGGTGCGCGCCTTTGTCGATGCGCTGGGCACGCTCAACCAATCGGTGGCCGCGGCGTGCGAGCGCGTCACGCTGATGGCGGCCGGGCTGCCGCTGGTTCTGAAGGGTTCGCCATGAAACGCTGGCTGTGCGCCGTGCTGCTGACCGTGGGCGTGGTCGCCCACGCCCACGACGTGACCGACGACCGTGGCGTGGTGGTGCGTTTCAGCGCGCCGCCGCAGCGCGTGGTCAGCCTGCTGCCTTCGCTGACCGAGACGGTCTGCGCCATCGGCGCCTGCGCGCGGTTGATCGGCGTGGACCGCTATTCCAACTTTCCGCCCGAAGTGCAAAAGCTGCCGCAGGTCGGCGGCGGGCTGGATCCGAACATCGAGGCCATCGTCGCGCTCAAGCCCGATGTGGTGCTGATGGCCACCTCGTCGCGCGCGGCCGAGCGCCTGCGCGCGCTCGGCGTGAAGGTGGTGGCGCTGGAACCCAAGACGGCCGCCGACGTGCGGCGCGTGATCGGCAAACTGGGTCAGTTGCTGGCGGTTCCCGACGCCGAGCGCGTGGCGCGCGAGATCGAAGCCGGCGTGGCCGCCGCCGCGCAATCGCTGCCGCCCACGCGGCGCGGCCAGCGCGTGTATTTCGAGGCCAGCCCCGGCCCGCACGCCGCCGGACCGCAGTCCTTCATCGGCGAAATGCTGCACGCGCTGGGCCTGGCCAACGTCATCGGGCCCGAGCTGGGGCCTTTTCCCAAGATCAACCCCGAACTGGTGGTGCGCGCCGACCCCGACATCATCATGGCCGGCGAGCGCAGCGGCAGCGAGATCGCGCGCCGCCCCGGCTGGCCCCGCCTGCGCGCCGTGCGCGGCCAGCACGTGTGCCTGTTCAATGCGCAAGAGGTCGACATCCTGGTGCGCCCCGGCCCGCGCATGCCTGAGGCCGCGCGGCTGATGGCGCACTGTGTTTTGAAGACGCCCCCTGAGCCGCCTGCGGCGTCTTCCCCCACTGGGGGACAACGCCAGTGACCGGGGGGACCCCGGCCACGGCGTTCCGGCATGGCCTGCTCCGCGGCCATCGGGGGTGGCCTGCTGCGCGGCCATGTGAACTTGAATTCGCACGGGGTGCCGCGGGCCAAGAATCCTTCTCCCTCTCCCTCTGGGAGAGGGCAGGGGTGAGGGCGACTCACGCATGAGCACCGCCCAGATCACCATTCAGCAGGACGCTCGCATGCCCGCCGCCCCGCGCTCGCGCACCCGCGTGCTCACGCTCGTGCTGCTCGCGCTCTCACTGCTGGCGGCGGTGATCGGCGCCAGCGTCGGCAGCACCGGTTTTGAAAGCGTGCTGCGCGCCGCACAAGACCCGGTGGCGTGGCAAATCGTGACCGACATCCGCCTGCCGCGCACGCTGGGCGCGTGGTTGACGGGCGCGTTGCTCGGTCTGGCCGGCGCTGTGGCGCAGGGGCTGTTTCGCAACCCGCTGGCCGATCCGTTTTTGCTGGGCAGCGCCTCGGGCGCCATGCTGGCGGTGGCCGTCGCGCTGGCGCTGTGGGGCGCGCCGGTGGCCGCCGCGTCGTGGATTGCCAAGCTGGGCCTGACGGGCGCCGCCTTCGTCGGTGCGCTGGGCGGCGTACTGCTGACGCTGCTGCTGGCGCAAGGCGTGCAGCACACGCTGCGCCTGCTGCTGGCGGGCGTGGTGGTGGGCTATGTGCTGGGCGCGGTGAAAGACCTGGTCACATTGGCCGCGCCCGATGTGCTGACTGGCATGCTCGCCTTCGTGCTGGGCAACACCGGCCTGATCGGCTGGGAGGCCTGCGCCGTGATGGCCGCCGTGCTGCTGCCGATGGCGCTGCTGGCCTGGGCATTGGCGCGCGTGCTGGATGGCCTGAGTTTGGGCGAAGCCACCGCGCACAGCCTGGGCCTGCCGCTGGCGCCGATGCGCGCCGCGCTCATCGGCGTGCTGGCGCTGGCCACCGGTACGGCGGTGGCGCAGGCTGGGCTGATCGGCTTTGTCGGCCTGGCCGCGCCGCACCTGGTGCGCGGCATGGCGCGCGTCACGCACGGGCCGTTGGTGCTGCTCAGCGCCGTGACGGGCGGGCTGCTGCTGGCGCTGGCCGACGTGGTCGCGCGCGTCGTCATCGCGCCGCAGGAGCTGCCGGTGGGCGTGCTCACCGCCGTGCTGGGCGGCAGCTACCTGTTGTGGCTGATGTACCGCAGGACGCGGTGACGGGCATGCCCATGATTGCTACTGAAAAAATAGCTGTCAGCGTACGATCTTCGGGCACCCGCATCGGAAAGGCCCAGATATTGCACGCCATCGACGTGCGGCTGGCCGCCGCGCGCTGGACCGCCATCGTCGGCCCCAACGGCGCTGGCAAATCGACGCTGCTGCGCGTGCTGGCCGGCCTGCTGCCGACCGACGGCGTGGTGCAACTGCACGGCCGCCCGCTGGCCGACTGGCCGGCGCGCGAGCGGGCGCGCCAGCTCGCCTGGCTGGGGCAGGGCGAGGCGGGCGCCGAAGATTTGATCGCCTACGACGTCGTGCTGCTGGGCCGCCTGCCGCACCGCGCCTGGCTGGCGCCGCCGTCTGAGGCCGACCACGCCGCCGTGCAGCAGGCGCTGGCGGCGATGCAGGTCACGCATTTGCAGGCGCGGCGCCTGGGCGATCTGTCGGGCGGCGAGCGCCAGCGCGTGCTGCTGGCGCGCGCGCTGGCGGTGCAGGCGCCGGTGCTGTTGATGGACGAGCCGCTGGCCCACCTTGACCCGCCGCACCAGGCCGACTGGCTGGCCGTGGCGCGCGCGCAGGTGGCCGCCGGCGGCACCGTGGTCAGCGTGCTGCACGAATTGGGCATGGCGCTGCAGGCCGACGATTTGCTCGTGGTGCAGGGTGGCCGTGTGGTGCACCACGGCCCGTGCGCCGAGCCGGCCACGCACCACGCGCTGCAAGCCGCGTTCGACTGGCGCATTGGCGTCTATCAGGTGCAAGACCGTTGGGTGGCTTTGCCACGCATCCCCGAAGAGGAATCCAGCCATGCAGATTGAAACCCCGCCCACCGAGAAGCGCTACGACCGCCCCGAGGGCGAGCGCCGCGGCCTCATCATCGTCAACACCGGCGACGGCAAGGGCAAGAGCACGGCCGCCTTCGGCCTGGCGCTGCGCGCCTTTGGCCGCCAGCATGTGCACGGCAAGCAGGTCAAGATCTTCCAGTTCATGAAGGTGCCCACGGCGCGCTTTGGCGAGCACCGCATGTTCGAGCAGATCGGGCTGTCGATCGAAGGGCTGGGCGACGGCTTCAGCTGGAAGAGCAAGGACCTGGAGCACTCCGGTCAGCTGGCGCGCGATGGCTGGCAAAAGGCCAAGGCCGCCATCCTGGGCGGCGAGCACTTTCTGGTGGTGCTGGACGAAATCACCTACCCGCTGATCTACGGCTGGCTGCCGCTCGATGACGTGCTGCAGACTTTGCAGCAGCGCCCGAAAGACGTGCACGTGTGCCTGACGGGCCGACGCTGCCCGCAAGAGCTGATCGACATCGCCGATACCGTGACCGAGATGACCCTGATCAAGCACGCTTTCAAGGCGGGCATCCCGGCGCAGCGCGGCATTGAGGATTGATGGTATATACAATTGGCATCCATCATCTTTGGAGGCCGACACCATGACTGCCCAAGCCACCGTCTTCATGAACAACCGCTCGCAGGCCGTGCGCCTGCCCGCCGAAATGCGCTTTGACGACGACGTGAAAAAGCTGCACGTGCGCGCGCTGGGCCCCGAGCGCATCCTGACGCCCGCAGGTCGCATGTGGGACAGCTTCTTCCTGCACGAGCCGACGGCCGACGACGACTTCATGGCCGAGCGCGCGGCGCAACGCCCCGCCGAACGCGAAGCGTGGTGAGCCATGCTGCGCCACATGCTCGACACCCACATCGTCATCTACGTCATCAAGCGCCGCCCGCCCGAGGTGCTGGAGGTCTTCAACCGCCATGCCGAGGGCTTGTGCATCAGCAGCATCACGTTGGCCAAGCTCTACCACGGCGCCGAGAAAAGCGCGCGCCCTGAGCACAACCTGCGTGTGCTGGAGAGTTTTGCGTCGCGCCTGGAGGTCTTGCCCTACGACCCCAAGGCCGCGATGCACTACGGCCAGATCCACGCCGCGTTGGAGCGCATCGGCCAACCGATCAGCGAGAACGATCTGCACATCGCCGCCCACGCGCGCAGCCAGGCGCTGACCCTGGTGACGAACAACGAGCGCGAGTTCTTGCGCGTGCCCGCGCTGCAAATCGACAACTGGGTGGCCGCATGAAGCTGATCGAACACCACTACCCCACGCCGCTTGGCGACATGGTGGCGCTGTTCACCCCGCAGGGCTTGAGCCTGCTGGAGTTCAGCCGCGACACCAAGGGGCTGGACCGCGAATGGCGCGACGTCGAGCGCCACGCCGGCGCACCCGCCCAAGCGGGTAAAGACGCCCGCACCCGCGCCCTGGGTGAGGAGATCGCCGCCTACTTCAAAGGCCAGCTCCAGCATTTCACCACTCCGCTCGATCTGGTCGGCACGCCGTTTCAAAAGAGCGTGTGGCGCGCGCTGCTGCAAATTCCTTACGGCGAAACCCGCAGCTACGGCCAACAGGCGCAGCACATCGGCCAGCCCACCGCCACGCGCGCCGTGGCGGCCGCCAATGGCCAGAACAAGGTGTCGATCATCGTGCCGTGCCACCGCGTCATCGGCAGCGATGGGCGCCTCACCGGCTACGGCGGCGGCCTGCCGCGCAAGCAATGGCTGCTGGCGCTGGAGCAGGACGGCAAGCCACCGGCGGATCTGTTCGGAGCAGCATGAATACAATGATCATATTGATCAATATGATTTGGAGGCAGGCATGATCACCGAAGTCACCGCCGTCAACTTTCGCCAGAATCTGGGCGAGATGCTCAACCAGGTGCAGTACCGCCACGACAGCATCCTGGTCAGCAAGGACGGCAAGCCGGTCGCCGCCTTGGTAGATGCCGAGCTGTTCGCCCGCATCCGCCGCATGCGCGAGCGTTTTGACGCGCTCAGTGCCCGCATCGCGGCCGGCTACGCCAGCATGCCAGAGGCTGAGGGTATGGCCGAGATCGATGTGGCCGTGGCCGAGCAGCGCGGGCGCTGATGGCGACACTGCGCGTCGTCCTCGACACCAAGGCGCTCGTCTCCGGCCTGGCGTATCCGGGCAGCGTGCCCGGGCGCATCGTCAGCGCCTGGCGGCAAGGCCAGCTGGACGTGGCCTTGTCGCACCACATCCTGGACGAGTTGACGCGGGTGCTGCCGCGCTTGCCACGGCTGGGCCTGGCCCCGCACGACGTGCGCGATCTGGTCGACAGCCTCATGTTTCTGGCCGACGTGGTCGACACCGAAGCCGTGGCGCCGCACCCCACGTTGCGCGATGGCGCCGACCAGCCGGTGCTGGCCACCCTGGTGGCCGCGCAGGCCCGTTACCTCATCACCGGCGACAAGGACTTGCTGGCACTGGCGAGCGGGCACCCCGTCCTCAGCCCGGCGCAGTTCTGGGCCTTGCATGGCGACTGATCGCCGCCGAAACCGCCCATGCCCCTGTCCTGGAACGAAATCAAGTCCCGCGCCATGGCGTTCAGCCGCCAGTGGGAAGACGCGGCCGACGAAAAGCAGCAGTCCATCCCGTTCTGGATCGACTTTTTCGAGGTGTTTGGCATCAGCAACCGGCGCGTGGCCAGCTTCGAGCACGCCGTCAAGAAGCACGGCGGCGGCCAGGGCTATGTCGATCTGTTCTGGCCCGGTGAACTGTTGGTCGAGCAAAAGTCACGCGGCAAACCGCTCGACCCCGCGTTCGACCAGGCCATGGGCTATTTCCCCGGCCTGCCCGAGCGCGACCTGCCGCACACGCTGGTGGTGTGCGACTTCCAGAACTTTCGCGTCATCGACCTCGACAAGCGGCGCGAAGTCAGCTTTGCGCTGAAGGATTTGCACAGGCACGTGCGCTGGTTCGGCTTCATGGCCGGCTACAAGGCGCAGGAGATCAAGCCGCAAGACCCCGTCAACATCAAGGCCGCCGAGCGCATGGGCCGCGTGCACGACGCGCTCAAGAAGTCTGGCTACACCGGCCACGTGCTCGAAGTGCTGCTGGTGCGCCTGCTGTTCTGCCTGTTTGCCGACGACACCGCCATCTTTCCCGCGCAGGGCTTTCGTGCCCTGATCGAAGAGCGCACCGCGCCCGATGGCAGCGACACCGGCGCCCGGCTGGCGCAGCTGTTCCAGGTGCTCAACACGCCCGACGACCAGCGCAACAAGAACCTGGACGAGCAACTGCGCGCCTTCCCCTACGTCAACGGCAAGCTGTTTGAAGAGCAGCTGCCGCTGGCCGACTTCGACGCCCCCACGCGCGAGGCGTTGCTCGATGCCTGCGCGCTCGACTGGTCCGCCATCAGCCCCGCCATCTTCGGCAGCCTGTTCCAGAGCATCATGGACAGCCAGGCCCGTCGCAACCTGGGCGCGCACTACACGTCGGAGGAAAACATCCTCAAGCTCATCGGCCCGCTGTTCCTGGATGAACTGCGTGCTGAGTTCGACAAGGTCAAGGGCCACCGCAACCGCCTGTTCGACTTTCACAAGAAGCTGCGCCGCCTCACTTTTTTTGACCCGGCCTGCGGCTGCGGCAACTTTTTGGTCATCAGCTACCGCGAGCTGCGTTTGCTGGAACTGGATGTGCTGCGCGCCGCCGCCCTGCTGGAAGGCCACGCCGGCCAGCGCAGCGTGGACGTGCACCAGCTCATCGGCATCAACGTCGACCAGTTCTACGGCATCGAAATCGAGGAATTCCCGGCCCAGATCGCCCAGGTCGCCCTGTGGCTGGTCGACCATCAGATGAACCTGCGCGTGTCCGAGGAGTTCGGTCAGTACTTCGCGCGCATCCCGCTCGTGACCAGCCCGCACATCGTGCACGGCAATGCGCTCACCATTGATTGGAACGATGTGCTGCCGGCGGCGCGGTGCAGCTATGTGCTGGGCAATCCGCCGTTCGTGGGTGCCAAGTTCATGAGCGACGCGCAGCGCGACGACAGCCGCGCCGTGTTCAGCGGCATCGACAACGCCGGCCTGCTGGACTTTGTGGCCGCGTGGTACGTGAAGGCAGCGCGCTACCTCCATTCCGTTCGCCCTGAGCCTGTCGAAGGGCTGGGTGACATCGGCAGGGCTTCGACAAGCTCAGCCCGAACGGTTGAGGGAGCGCCCCGCGCCGCCTTCGTCTCCACCAACAGCATCACGCAGGGCGAGCAAGTCGGCGTGCTGTGGGGCTGGCTGCTGGCGCAGGGCGTGCACATCTACTTTGCGCACCGCACCTTCGCCTGGAGCAACGAGGCGCGCGGCAAGGCGGCGGTGCACTGCGTCATCGTTGGCTTTGGTCTGGACGACCGGCCCGGCAAGCTGATCTACGAATACGAAGACATCAAGGGCGAGCCGCACGCCGTACCGGCGGCCAACATCAATCCGTACCTGGTGGACGCGCCGGACGTGGTGCTGCCGCGGCGCAGCAGGCCGATCTACGACGTGCCGGAGATCGGGATTGGCAACAAGCCGATTGACAACGGCAACTACCTGTTCACGACCGAGGCGCGCGATGCCTTCATCGCGCGCGAGCCGGCCAGCGAGAAGTGGTTCCGGCGCTGGCTGGGCGCCGACGAGTTTTTGAACGGCTACGAGCGCTGGTGCCTGTGGCTGGGTGACTGCCCGCCCGCCGAGTTGCGCGCCATGCCCGAGGCGCTGAAGCGCGTGCAGGCGGTCAAGGCGTTCCGTGAGGCCAGCAAGAGCGCGCCGACGCAGAAACTCGCCGCGACCCCGACGCGGTTTCATGTGGAGAACATGCCGCGCGGCACCTCAATTGTCATACCCAAGGTTTCGTCCGAAAGGCGTCACTGGATTCCTTTCGGTTTCGAGCAGCCCACAACGTTCTGCAGCGACCTTTTGTTCATGTTCCCGAACGGATCTTTGCTCCAGTTTGGCATCCTCTCCAGCACCATGCACAACGCTTGGGTGCGCGCGGTCTGTGGTCGTCTCGAAAGCCGCTATCGCTATTCCGCCGCCATCGTCTACAACAACTTCCCCTGGCCCCTCCAAGTCCCGGATTCAGAGCAAAACACCACGCGAGTCGTTGTGGAATCTCACCAGTCAGCTATCGAAATCGGAGCGCAAGGCGTGCTCGACGCCCGCGCCCAGTTCCCCGGCAGCAGCCTGGCCGATCTGTACGACCCGCTCACCATGCCGCCTGCGCTGCTGAAGGCGCACCAGAAGCTTGACGCCGCGGTGGACAAGGCCTACCAGCTGGCCGGCGGCCCCAAGAGCTACAAGAACGATGCCGAGCGCGTGGCCTTTCTCTTCACGCTCTACCAGCGCCTCACCAGCCTGTTGCCGGCCCAGGGCACCGCGCGCAAGCGCGTCCCGCGCGCCCGCACCGGAGCGGCGCCGTGAGCTGGGACTTCTGGCTCATTCTGGGTATCGCCGCGCTGCTGGTGGTGCTGCTGTTTGCGGTCGCGTACGCGATGGTCGCCGGGCTGAGCAGTGCCGTGGCGGATGCGCTGGCCGATCGCGTGGCCGACCGGGTGGCGCGCCGCCTGCGCGATGAGGAGACGCGTGACTGAGCGGGCGACGGCCCCGGCCGGCGTATGCCTTACTGGTCGCTGCCGCCCTCGTCCTGGTCGTCGAACTCGAAGGACACGATGGGCTGCTCGGCCAGTTCCTCGATCAGCGTGGCGCGGAATTGCGCCAGGTTGCGGGCCATGTCCTCGGGCGAGAGCGGCTCGTCGCTGTCGGCGTGCAGCAGCAGGTCAGGCTGTTCGCCGAGGATGGCGTCGATCCAGCGGTCGGCCAGGTCGGCGGCGACCAGGGATTGGGGTGTGTGGTCCATGGGTTTGTCCTTGCAGCAATGGATGAAGCGCCCATCATGCCTGCCCGCGTCGACGGCCTTGTGACAGGCGCATGGTCGCCCGGTGGAGGTCGCGCATGACGCCCTGGTGGATGCCGCAGGTCGGCGTGGGCGAGTGGGCCGGACTGCTGGCCTGCACCCCGGCGCTGGCGCTTGCCATTGACCGGTTGGTGGGTGAGCCGCCCGTGAAGTGGCACCCGGTCGCCTGGACGGGCCGCTATCTGGCCTGGGCCGGCCAGCGGCTGGCGCCGCGCGTGGACGCGCCGCGCACGCGGTCGCATTTTTCGGTGTTTTGGCTTGCCGCGCTGTCCTGGTGCGCGGCGGCGGCAGCGATTTTTACCGTGGCGTGGTGGGTTCAGGTCTGGGCGCTGACACTGCCGGCCTGGCTGGCGACGCTGGCGCTGGCGCTGCTGCTGAAACCGCTGCTGGCCTGGGCCATGCTGCGGGATGAGGTGCGGGCGGTCGAGCACGCGCTGGATCAGTCGCTGGACGCCGGACGCGCGCGGCTGGCGCGGCTGGTCAGCCGCGATGTGTCTGGGCTGAGCGCCGCGCAGGTGCGCGAGAGCGCCATCGAAAGCCTGGCCGAGAACCTGAACGATTCGGTGGTGGCACCGCTGTTCTGGTTTGTGCTGCTCGGGCTGCCGGGCGCGGCGCTGTTCCGCTTTGCCAATACGGCCGATGCGATGTGGGGCTACCGCGGCACGCACCCGTTGAACGGCGTCGAGCGCGACTGGACCTGGGCCGGCAAGTGGGCGGCGCGTGCCGACGACGTGCTGGCCTGGTGGCCGGCGCGCGTTACGGCGGCGCTGATCGCGCTGACGGGTGGCGCGCGCGGATGGGTGCGTGACGCCGCGCGCACGCCATCGCCCAACAGTGGCTGGCCGATGGCGGCGATGGCGCATGCGCTGGGGGTGCAGCTGCGCAAGCCCGGCGTCTATGCGCTGAACGAAGGCGCGCGTGCGCCCGATCCCGCCGACACCGTGCGCGCCTGCGCCCTGGGTTCGCGCACCGTGCTGCTGGCCACGCTGCTGGCCTGCGCGGGCTTGCTGTGGATGCTGCGGGCGTGACGCGCGGATGGCATGGCGACGGTGGGAGCGGGCTTGCCCCGATCGGGCGCGCAGCAAGCCATTGACCACGGAGCCGTGATTTGTTGATCCCCATGCATGGTGGCCCCGACGCCGACGGCGTGCCCGCGCACGACCTGTCCACCAACGCCAACGCCTGCGGCCCGTATCCGCCTGCATTGCGGGCGCTGCAAGCAGCCGATGCGCGCCACTACCCCGATCCGGCCTACACCGCGCTCACGGTGCAGCTGGCGGCCTGGCACGGCGTGGCGCCGTCGCGCATCGTCGTGGCGGCCAGTGGCAGCGAATTCATCCAGCGCATCAGCGTGGCCGTGGCGCTGCAGGCGCGCGGCAAGAGCGGTGCCGCGGCGCGGGTGTGGCTGCCCGCGCACGCGTATGGCGACTACGCACACGCGGCGCGGGCGGCGGGCTTGGAACGCACCGACGTGACCGCCGACGCCGCGCTGCTGTGGGCCTGTGACCCATCGAGCCCGCTCGGCCAACCGCATGCTGGCCTCGCCGAGCAGGTGGCCGCCTTGCAAGGCGCGCAAACCCTGGTGCTGGATCAGGCCTATGAGCCGCTTCGGCTGGACGGCGCGCTGGCGCTGGACGCGAGCGCGCAGGACCGGGTCTGGCGCCTGCTGACGCCCAACAAGGCGCTGGGGCTGACTGGCGTGCGCGCGGCGTACGTGATCGCGCCGCACGACGTCGATGCGCCGCTGCTGGCGCGCGTGCGGGCGCTGGCGCCGTCCTGGCCGCTGGGTGCGCACGGTGTGGCCTTGCTGGAAAGCTGGGCCAGCGTCGACGCGCACGACTGGCTGGACCGGTGCCGCGCCACGCTGCGCCGGTGGAAGACATGTCAGCAGGCGGTGCTGCAGGAGGCGGGGTGGCGTGTGGAGCCAAGCCTGGCCAACTTCGTCGTCGCCGCGCCCGTCGACGGCACCCGCGTCGCCGCATGGCCCGCGTTGCTGGCCGGGCTGCGTCAGCACGGCTTCAAGCTGCGCGACTGCGCCAGCTTTGGTCTGCCGGGTCATGCGCGGCTGGCGGTGGTGGCGCCGGCCGTGCAGGACGCCTTGCGCTCGGCGCTGGATGTCGTGGCGGCGGGCTCGACCGTTGCGTGAATCCAGACGGCGCCGTTGCGTGGGGATGCAGACGTCCGGTGCGGCTGGCCAGGCCAGGTTCTTGATATTTGCCAAGGCTTCGGACTTTCGCCGGAACACCCGCAGCGTGTTGCCGTCGGACCTATGGATGCGGGCGATGGTCGCCCGCCGGAGCACCCCGAGGTGCTGCAAGGGCGGCATCGGGCGGGGGTTCTCCATGTCACAAGGAGCCCATCATTGACCTGCCCCCATCCGCCATGCCAATGATTTGGTAGGAGTCCTGGGTTTGAAGATTACTGGATCTCGTTGCTTGTAGTGGTGGGATGCCGAGGAGCATCGCCGGCATGCCGGCGATGCTCCTCGGCAAAGCGCGCGGGTGGCATCCGTCCGATGCTGCCGTGGGGCCTGACCTCGTTGTAATCGCGACGCCAGGCGGCAATGATGTTGCGCGCCTGGTGCAATGTCTCGAACCAGTGCTCGTTCAGGCACTCGTCACGAAACCGCCCGTTGAAACTCTCGATGTAGCCGTTCTGCATCGGCCGCCCTGGTTCGATCAGGATGTGTCTGATGCCATGGCCCTGTGCCCAGGCAATGAATGCCCTGCTGGTGAATTCCGGACCGTTGTCTGTCCGAACGGCCGACGGATAGCCGCGGAACAGGGCCGCTTGGTCAAGCAGCCGCGTCACGTACTGACCGCTGATGCCGTAGTCCACCGCGATGTCCACGGCCTCATGGCTGAAGTCGTCGGCCACGGTCAGGCACTTCAGGCGCCTGCCGTTGGCCAAACTGTCGCTGACGAAATCCATGCTCCACACCTCGTTGACCCTGGTGGCAATGTTCAGCCCCATGCGCTCGGCTGGCGGCCTGCGAGCCTTCTTGCGCTTGCGCACAGCCAGGTTGGCGTCGCTGTACAGCCGGTACACCCGCTTGTGATTGACGCCGGGGAACTCCAGGCGCAACAGGTCGTGCACGCGTCGATATCCGAAGCGCCGGCGCGCGTAGGCGATCTCAACGATCTTCGACTTCAGCGCCTCGGTCTGCGCGCTGGCCTCCGGTGCGTTGCGATAGCTGTCTCGACTCAGCCCCACAAGCCTGCAGGCTCGCCGCTCGGACATCTGATGCTGATTGATCAACTGGCCGATGGCTTCCCGCTTGACCTGTGGGGCTAGCGCTTTACCCCGAGAACGCTCTTGAGCGCATGCATGTCCAGATGCGCCTCGGCCAGCAGGCTCTTGAGCTTGGCGTTTTCCGCCTCCAGCTCGCGCAGCCGCCTCGCGTCCGACACCTCCATGCCGCCGAACTTGGCGCGCCACTTGTAGAACGTCGCGTCTGAAAAACCGCCCTTGCGGCAGATCTCCGCCACGGCCATGCCGGCCTCCGCCTGCTTGAGGAACCCGATGATCTGTTCCTCCGTGAACTTGCTCTTCCTCATGTCCGCCATTCTCCTGGTTGGCGGACTCCTGCTACTTCAGATTGGTACGGCTAGAGGGGAGCAGGTCATCATGAACATCGTTACTTCCCTTCACCGCCTTGCCACGGCCCTGGCCGCACGGCTTGTCCGGCCCGCATCGGCGCACTGCGACACCGCCGATGGCCCGGCCGTGGTCGATGGCCGCCGCGCGCTGGATTCGGGCAATGTCAACATCGCCCTGAAGTGGGTGCAGGCGGACGCCGAGGACGAGGTCCGCGGAGTCTTCGAGCGCGCGCGCCGCGTGCGTGCGGCCGGCGGCGAGGCGGCGGCATTGGCCGACCAGTGGTTTCTGGAGAACCTGGTGCGCATCCACCGCGCCGGCGAGGGCGCCAGCTACGAGGGCATCAAGCCCATCGGCACCGAGGTGCCGCCGCAGGTGCGTGCCGCCGACGAGGCGCTGGAGCGCGGCAGCATCGAGCCCTTGCGCGGCCTGATCGATGACAAGCGTTGGGCGGAACTGGAACAGCGCTTCGATCGCGCACTGGCGCTGAAGGATTTCGACACCGACGATCTGGTCGCGGCGCGCGGCTACATGGACGCCTACGTGGCGTTCTTCAAGTACGCCGAAGGCCATGACCACGACCACCACGCCCACGCGCACACGGCGCAGGGGCATGGGGCGGGTGCTGCCGGACACCACTGATGTTCTGGCTCACGCGCATCCGCTCGCACTCGATGGCGCCGGCGCTGCCCGATGGCCGCCTGGCGCTGACGCGCCGGCTGTGGCGCCGCACGCCGGTCCGGCGTGGCGACGTGGTGGTGGTGCAGTCGCGCGAACTGGGCCAGGCGGTGGTCAAGCGCGTGATCGGCCTGCCGGGTGAGACGGTGCGCATCGAGGCCGGCCGGGTCAGCATCGACGGCCGCGCCTTGGCCGAGCCCTATGCTGCGCCCAGCGTGTTCAGCGACCGCTACCGGGTGCCGCCGAACCACTACTTCCTGCTGGGCGACCACCGCGATAAGTCAAGCGACAGCCGCAGCTGGCGCGAACCGTACATCGAGCGGGCGGCGCTGATCGGCAAGCTGGTGGGGCGCGGGGTGTCATACCCGGTCCCGTCCGGGACGCCCGTCCCCATGATTACTGAGCTGCCGTCGGCGCGCTGCTGAACCGTTCTTGCGCTGACCGATCAGCGGGGCGCGGGACTCAGGGCATCGAGAAGAATCATGGTGCTGGGCTCGGATGGGCGCTGTCTGCATGGTAGGCGTGACAGAGAGCCTGCATCGATGAGGTGTGCATCGGGATTGAACGGGCCACGCGCGCCCTTGCCGATAAGATCGGTGCGCCCCCAATCCGGCCGATTGGCCCGCAGAACAAGAATGATGTTTCCCCGAACCTGTTCAGTTGATACGCGCCCAGCCGACGGCAGCGCTTGCCGCCCGCTCGGCGTGACCGCCGCATGAGCGCGCGCTGTGTGATGGTGCTGGGCACCAGCAGCGGCGCCGGCAAGAGCTGGATCGCCACCGCGCTGTGCCGCTACTACGCTGACCGGGGCTTGAAGGTCGCGCCGTTCAAGGCGCAGAACATGAGCAACAACGCGCGGGTGGTGGCGGGGTTTGTTTCCCCTCATAGCGCCGCCGGCCCTCACCCCAGCCCTCTCCCCAGTGGGGAGAGGGAGCAACAGCCGATGCACTGACAGTGGACTCGCTCCTTCTCCCGCACGCGGGAGAGGGCTGGGGTGAGGGTGCCGCGCTCTTGGGCGAAATCGGCTCCGCCCAGTACTTCCAGGCCCTGGCCGCGCGCGCCGTGCCCGACGTGCGCATGAACCCGCTGCTGCTCAAGCCCGAAGCCGACACGCACAGCCAAGTGGTGCTGATGGGCCAGGTCAGCCGCGAGCTGACCGACTTGCCCTGGCGTGGCCGCAGCGAGCGCGTGTGGCCGCAGATCACCGCCGCGCTGGATGCGCTGCGGGCCGAGAACGACGTGGTGGTGATCGAAGGCGCCGGCTCGCCGGCCGAGATCAACCTGATGGGCAGCGACGTGGTCAACCTGCGCGTGGCGCGCGGCGCCGACGCGCGCTGCCTGCTCGTGGCCGACATCGACCGTGGCGGGGCGTTTGCGCACCTGTATGGCACCTGGGCGCTGTTGCCCGAGGCGGATCGTGCGCGCATCGCAGGTTTTGTGCTGAACAAGTTTCGCGGCGATGCCACGCTGCTGGCGCCGGCGCCCGAGCAGCTGCAGCAACTCACCGGCGTGCCGACGGTGGCGGTGGTGCCGATGCGCTTTGGGCATGGCTTGCCGGAAGAGGATGGGGTGTTTGATGACCGTGTCATTGCGACTCTCCCTCTCCCGCCTGCGGGAGAGGGTGGGGGTGAGGGCGTGCACCCACGCCACATCGCCATCGTCGCCTATCCCCGCATCAGCAACCTGGACGAATTCCAGCCGCTCAAGAACCTGCCCGGCGTGCACCTCGTCTGGGCGCGCACGCCGTCCGATCTGCACGGCGCCGACACCGTGATCCTGCCCGGCAGCAAGGCCACGGCCGCCGATCTGGCCTGGCTGCGCGCGCAGGGGCTGGATGCGGCGATCGCGGCGCACGGCGGGCGTGTGCTCGGCATTTGCGGCGGGCTGCAGATGCTGGGCGAGGCCTTGATCGACCTGCACGGCGTCGAGTCGCAGGGCGCCGAGGGCAACGGGCCGGGGCTGGGCTTGCTGCCGCTGGTGACCAGCTTCGACCCGGTCAAGACGGTGCGCCGCACGTCGGCGAGCTTTGACCAACTCACCGGACCGTGGTCGGCGCTGTCCGGTGTGCCCGTGAGCGGCTACGAGATCCACAGCGGCCAGACCGCGCAGCACCCCGCCATGGCCGCCAAGGGCGACGTCGCGCGCGAGGTCATCCCCGGTCTGGCCTGGCAGAACGTGGCCGGCAACGTGCTGGGTGTGTACCTGCACGGCCTGTTCGAGGACGCGGCCGTGCTGCAGGCGCTGTTTGGCGCCGAAGTGCCGACGCTCGACGCCGTGTTCGACGGCCTGGCCGATGCACTGGCCGGCGCCTGCGCGCCGGGCGTGCTCGATGCGCTGATTGCGCGCTGAAGTTCTTGATCACCGACGAAATCACATGCCCTTGACGATTCCCGACATTCCCGACATTCCCGACCTGCACGACGCCGCGCTGGCCACCGCCCTGCAGCAGCGCATCGACCGCAAGACCGTGCCGCACGGCGCGCTGGGTCGACTGGCGGCGCTGGCGCAGCGGCTGGGCCTGATCCTGGGCACGGCCGAGCCGCACTTGGTGCAACCGCAACTGGTGGTGTTCGCCGCCGATCACGGTATTGCGGCGCGAGGCGTGTCGGCCTATCCGAGCGACGTCACGGGGCAGATGGTCGGCAACTTCCTGGCCGGTGGCGCGGCGGTGAGCGTGCTGGCGCGTCAGCACGGCATCGCGCAGACGGTGGTCGATTGCGGCGTTCGGCGCGACTTCGATGCGACGCCCGGCCTGCTCGTGCGCAAGATCGCGCCCGGCACGCAGGACTGCTCGATCGGCGCCGCGATGACGCCCGAGCAGTGCGCGCAGGCGGTCGCCAACGGCATCGAACTGGTGAAGACACTGCCCGGCAACGCACTGCTGCTGGGCGAAATGGGCATCGGCAACACCAGTCCGGCGGCGCTGCTGACGGCGCGCCTGGGCGGCATCGACGTGGCCGAGGTGACGGGCGCCGGCACCGGACTGGATGCGGCGGGCATCGCGCGCAAGACGGCGGTGCTGCGCCAGGCGCTGGCCGCCAACGCCGGGGCGACCGAGCCCTTGGCGGCGCTGGCCGCGCTGGGCGGCTTCGAGATCGCCACCATGGTCGGCAGCGTGCTGCAGGCGGCGGCTGAGCGGCGCGTGATCGTGGTCGATGGCTTCATTGCCAGCAGCGCGGTGCTGGTCGCCAGCCGCATCGCGCCGCTGGTGGAGCAGCGCTGCGTGTTCGCCCACCGCTCGGATGAGCGCGGCCACGCGCGCCTGCTGCAAGTGCTGGACGCCGAGCCGCTGCTCGACCTCGGCATGCGCGTGGGCGAGGGCAGCGGCGCGGCGCTGGCCTGGCCGATGCTGGAATCGGCCTGCCGCATCATCAACGAGATGGCGAGCTTCGAGTCGGCCGGCGTCTCGGACAAGGCTTGAGGCAAACCGCGCCGCAGCGGCCGCCGTTACCATGCCAAAGCTTGGTGGGCAGAAGGAACACGCGATGAAGAGAATACTGGTGCGGGTCGTGCTGGGTGCGCTGGTGGCGCTGCTGGCCGCTGGCGGCATTGGCTGGTTCAGCCTCGACAAGGAAACGCGCGGTCTGATCAGCACCTTGCCGACCAACCGCGACCTGCTGTTCTGGAGCGTGCCGCAGCGCGATGCCGCCTTTCGCGCGCTCGACCGCATCAAGCTGCTGGCCAAGTGGCGCACCGTGGCGCCCAGCCCCACGCCACGGCCCTTGCCGGCGGGCGCGCCGCTCAAGCTGCCGCTGGACGTGGACGCCTACATGGCTGGCCAGCGCAGCGCCGCGCTGCTGATCGTGCAGGGTGGCAAGCTGCGCCTGGAGCGCTACGGCCTCGGCTTCGACCACAGCGGGCGCTGGACCAGCTTCTCGGTCGCCAAGTCGCTGACCTCCACCCTGGCCGGTGCGGCGCTGCGCGACGGCGCCATCCGCAGCATGGACGACAAGGTCAGCGACTACATCCCGCAGCTGAAGGGCTCGGCCTACGACGAGGTCAGCGTGCGGCAGTTGCTGACCATGACCTCGGGCGTGCAGTGGAACGAGGACTACGCCGATCCGCAGTCCGACGTGGCGCGCTTCAACAACCACCAGCCGGAGCAGGGCGTCGACGCGCTGGTCAGCTACATGCGCCGCCTGCCGCGCGCGGCGCCGGCCGGTACGCGCTGGCTCTACAGCACCGGCGAGACCAACCTGGTCGGCATCCTGGTCAGCCAGGCCACCGGCAAGCCGCTGGCGCAATACCTGCAGGAGAAGATCTGGCAACCGGCTGGCATGGAACAGACCGCCACCTGGATCCTCAGCAAATCCGGGCAGGAAATCAGCGGCTGCTGCGTGCAGGCGGCGCCGCGCGACTATGCGCGCTTCGGCCTGTTCATTCTGGAGGGTGCGCGTGTGAATGGCCAGAGCATCGTGCCCGACGGCTGGCTGGCGCAGGCGACCAGCAAACAGGCCGACATCGGCGAGCCAGGGCGCGGCTACGGCTACCAGTGGTGGACCTACGACGACGGCAGCTTTGCCGCGCGCGGCATCTTCGGCCAGGGCATCTTCATCGATCCCAAGCGCGAGTTGGTGATCGTCTCCAACGCCAACTGGGGCGGTGGCGCACGCGATCCCGGCCCGATGCAGGCGCGCGACGACTTCTACCGCGCGGTGCAGCAGGCCATCGATGACGAGGCCGCGGGGCGCTGACGTGGCGCCGCCATCCGCCCGGCCATGAACGGCGTGCGCCACTTCCTGCTGGCCCTGCAGTTCTTCACGCGGATTCCCGTCACCGGGCGACTGGCCAACTGGGTCGGCTACAGCCCGGCGATGCTGCGCGCCAGCGCGGCGCATTTCCCGGGCGTCGGCTGGATCGTCGGCGGCGTCGGCGCGCTGGTGCTGTGGCTGGCACTGCGCGGGCTGCCGGCGGGGCCGCTGGGCGCGCTGGTGGCGGCGCTGTTGTCGACCGCGGCGACGGTGTGGCTTACCGGCGTGTTTCACGAGGACGGACTGGCCGATACCGCCGATGGGCTGGGCGGCGGCACCACGCGTGAGCGGGCGCTGGAGATCATGAAGGACTCGCGCATCGGCAGCTACGGCAGCGTCACGCTGCTGCTGGCGTTGGGGCTGAAGCTGGCGCTGCTGGCCCTGATCGCGCAGCAGGGTGCGGCATCGGCCACCATGGCGCTGCTGGTGGCGCACGTGCTGTCGCGCCTGGCGCCGCTGCTGGTGATGGCGCGGCTGCCCTATGTGGCCGATGCGGCGGGCAGCAAATCCAAGCCGTTGGCCGACGCGGTATCGGGCGGGGCGCTGGTGCTGGCGCTGCTGTGGTGCGTACCGGCGCTGGCGCTGCTGGGCCGGCTCACGGATGTGGCCGGCGCCGTGCTGGCGCTGCTGCTGTGGCTGCTCGTGGTGGCGTATCTGCTGCGCCTGCTGCGGCGGCGCCTGCAGGGTTTCACCGGCGACACGCTGGGCGCGACGCAGCAGTTGTCCGAGCTGGCGCTGTACCTCGGCATCGCGCTGGGCCTGGCATGAAGCTCTGGCTGGTGCGTCACGCCGAGCCGCTGGCGGCCGCGGGCCTGTGCTACGGCAGCACCGACCTGCCGGCGCACACGCTGGCGACGCGGCAGGTGGCTGAGCGGCTGGCGACGCAGTTGCCGCCGGGCTTGAGTCTGCAGGTGTCGCCACTGCTGCGTTGCCGGCAACTGGCCGTGGCGCTGCAGGCGCGACGACCGGGTCTGATCGCTGCCATCGACCCGCGCCTGCGCGAGCTGCATTTTGGTGCCTGGGAAGGCGTGCGCTGGGCCGACATCGACCGCGCCGAGTTCGACGTCTGGCTGGCCGACTTCGCCGAGGTGCCGCCGGGCGGCAACGGCGAACCGGTGCGCGCGCTGATGGCGCGCGTGGCCGCCGCCTGGGACGCCTGGCGCGCTGGCGGCCGCGACGCGGTGTGGATCACCCACGCCGGCGTGATGCGCGCCGCGCTGCTGCTGTCGCGCGGCATGCGCCTGCCGGCACGCGCCAGGGACTGGCCAGGCGATGTGCTGCCGTTCGGCGAGGTGCTGACGCTGGAGTGATGCTCGCTCACCACCACGTGTTGGCGGGCACGGGTGCGGCCGGCCAGCGGCTTCGGTTTGATCGTGCGCAAACACCGCGCGCTTGCTGGCGACGAGCGGCGCCCACGCCTTGGCGCTGGACTAGACTCGCGCGGTCTTTGCTCACGCTCCATTCAAGCCCATGACTCAGCCAGCCGCCCCCACCGGCTCGCCCTACGGCACGCTGCCCCCGGCCTCGCCGTTGCCGCAGCGCCGGCCGGTCAGCCTGCCGCGGCTGGCGCAGTTGCGCGCCGCCGGCGAGAAGATCACCATGCTCACCGCCTACGACGCCACCTTTGCCGCCGTGGCCGATGCGGCCGGCGTCGAATGCCTGTTGGTGGGCGATTCGCTTGGCATGGTGTGCCAGGGCCTGCCGTCCACCGTCGGCGTGACGCTGGAGACCATGCGCTACCACACCGAAAGCGTGGCGCGCGGTCTGTACCGGGTGCAGGGCACGGCCTGGCTGGTGGCGGATCTGCCGTTCGGCAGCTACCACGAGTCGCCCGAGCAGGCGCTGCGCTCGGCCACGGTGCTGATGCAGGCCGGCGCGCATATGGTCAAGCTGGAGGGTGGCGGTTGGACCACGCCGACGGTGCGCTTTCTGGTCGAGCGCGGCATTCCGGTGTGCGCCCACCTCGGATTGACGCCGCAGACCGTGCACGCCTTGGGCGGCTACCGCGTGCAGGGGCGTGACGACGGCGCCGCGCAAACCCTGCGCCGGCAGGCGCTGGAGCTGCAGGACGCCGGCGCCGCCATGCTGGTGCTGGAGATGGTGCCGGCGGCGCTGGCGGCCCGCCTGACGGCCGAGCTGCCGCACTGCCACACCATCGGCATTGGCGCCGGCCAGGGGACGGCGGGCCAGGTGCTGGTGATGCACGAC
This sequence comes from Burkholderiales bacterium, assembly GCA_016702555.1. Taxonomy (GTDB): domain Bacteria; phylum Pseudomonadota; class Gammaproteobacteria; order Burkholderiales; family Burkholderiaceae_C; genus Ottowia. The sequence continues at coordinate 487,561 of JADJDV010000005.1, read as the reverse complement.
ATGCTCGGCATCAACCTCGGCAAGATGCCGAAGTTCGTGCGCAACTTCATGCAGGATGCCGGCACGGTGAAGGCGGCCATCGAGGCCTATGTGCGCGCGGTCAAGTCGGGCGAGTTTCCCGACGACGCCGTGCATGGGTGGTGAGCATGCGCATCGTCCACACCATCGCCGATCTGCGCCAGGCCCTGCGCGCGGCCGAGCACCCCAGCTTCGTGCCCACCATGGGCAACCTGCACGCCGGGCATCTGGCCTTGCTGGCGCAGGCGAAACCGCTCGGCGACGCCAGCGTGGCCAGCATCTTCGTCAATCGCCTGCAATTCCTGCCGCACGAGGACTTCGACAGCTACCCGCGCACCTTCGAGGCCGACTGCGCCCGGCTGCGCGACGCCGGCTGCGATGTGCTGTTCGCGCCGCGCGAGGCCGACCTGTACCCCGAGCCGCAGCACTTCAAGGTGGTGCCGGATCCGCAGCTTGCCGATCTGCTGGAAGGCGAGTTCCGTCCCGGCTTCTTCACCGGCGTGGCGACGGTGGTGATGAAGCTGTTCATGGCGGTGTTCGCCGGCAAGGTGCAGGGCACGGCGGTGTTCGGCAAGAAGGACTACCAGCAGCTGATGGTGATCCGCGGCCTGGTGCGGCAGTTCGCGCTGCCGATCGACATCGCGGCCGGCGAGACGCAGCGCGCCGAGGACGGCTTGGCGCTGTCCTCGCGCAATCGCTACCTCAGCGAGGCCGAACGCGCCGAGGCCCTGCAGTTGCCGCTGGCGCTGCGCACGCTGGCGCGCGATGCGCTGGCTGCTGCGCATGCGCTGCCGGATCGGCTGCCGGCGCTCGAGGCCGCCGCCCGGCAGGCCCTGGCCGCGCGCGGCTGGCAGCCCGACTACCTGACGCTGCGCCGCCGCACCGACCTGCTGCCGCCGCAGTCTGGCGATGGCGCGGGTGCCCTGGTCGTGCTGGGTGCCGCGCGGCTGGGTGGCACGCGCCTGATCGACAACCTGGAAGTCTGAGTCGGCTCCCGGCGGGCCGACTGCCGGCCGCCGATCGGGGCGCGGGGTCTTGCGCCGGTGGCCCACTCGGCCCTAAGAGGACTGGATGCAAACACAGTTATCGATGCTGGACGACCAGCCCGTGCCCCTGCTGCGCGACGCCGAGGGCGGCATCGTGTACTGGCCGGGCGTGCTGGGGCTGGCGATGGCGCAGTCGTGGTTCGGGCAGCTGCTGTCGTCCATCGCCTGGCACGGCCAGCAGCGCTGGATGTACGAGCGCGCCGTGACCGTACCGCGCCTGATGGCCAGCGCGAGATTGGATGACCCGGTGCGACCCGCGCTGCTGGATGCGGCGCTGGCCGCGGTGCGCGGCGTGGCGCCCGCGCCCTACACCCACGCCGGCTTCAACCTGTACCGCGACGGCAGCGACAGCGTGGCGCCGCACAACGACCGCACCGCCGATCTGGCGCCTGGCCAGCCGATCGCCATCCTGTCGCTGGGCGCCGCGCGCGAGATGCTGATCCGTGCCAAGGCACCGCCGCACCGCCCGCTGCGCGTGCGGCTGGAGCCCGGCAGCGTGCTGGTGATGAGCCACGCCTCGCAGTTCACGCACGACCACGGCATTCCCAAGACCGCGCAGGCGGTCGGGTCGCGCATCAGCCTGGCGTTTCGGGTGCGGCGCCGCGCGCCCCGCGATGCCGCCAACGACGGCGTTGGCCAAAAATGGCTTTAACAGGCCCCAGTGTTCTCTCGGCGGAGCCTCACAGGCCCATGGCGCGCAAATTGGCTTCGACCGCCGCGGCCGCGGCCAATGGGTTCTCCATCGGAAACAAGTGGCTGCCGTCGATCATCGTCACGCGGCCCTTGGCGAACTTGGCCGTGGGTCCCAGGCCGCCGACCTGCTTGATCTCGGCCGACTGCAGGCCGCCGATGAAGGCGGCCGGGCACTTCAGCGGATGCTGGCGCAGCAGCTTGTCGATGTTGTGCGGCAGCGTGTCGTAGATGTGCGATTCGATGACCGGGTTGAACGCCAGGCGCCAGGTGCCCTCGGCATCGAAGGTACCGTGGTCGACGTAGTCGTGCAGCACCTGCTCGTCCCAGGTGGCGAACATCTTCTTGCCGCGAAAGTGCTGGAACACCGCCGACCGATCGTCCCACTCGTTGCGACGTCGGCGACTGACCTGGCTGGGCGACAGGCGCTTCATCAGCGCGGTGCGCTTGGCCACGCTCACGGCGCCGGCGCGCCAGCCGCGCAACACTGGCGAGTCGAGCATCACCACGGCGCGCGCCAGATCGGGGTGCTGCGCCGCGCACATCAGGCTCAGGATGCCGCCGAGCGAATGGCCGACGAGCACCGGCGCCTGGCCGCCGGCGGCATCCTTTTCGCGTGCGGCAAAGTCGGCCAGCTGGCGCACCAGGTGCGGCCAGTTGTCGGTGACCGGGTAGTCGGGGTCGTGGCCGTACTTCTCGATGGCGTTGACGCGCCAGCCGCGCGTGCGCAGGCTGTCGAGCATGACGCGGTAGGTGCTGGCAGGAAAGCTGTTGCCGTGGGAGAAGACGAGCGTGGTCATGAGAGAGAGTGAGACGTCCCGCGCTGCGCGGGCGCCGGGTGCGTGACTGGGTGTTGCAGGAACGGCTCTGTGTCGACCTCAGATCAGACGCTCGTTCGCTGCCGTGATCTTCTTCAGCGGCGGGTGGCGCGCCGACGCGACCTTCAGCGGCACCTCGGTCTCGCCGCCGTTCCACAGTGGGTCCTCGATGCTGTCGAACACCTCGCGCAGGCGCCGGCCCCAGCTCCGGTTCAGCATCATGAAATAGGGGTTGTCCTGGTCGATGCAGACCACGCGGTCGGTCTGCAGCGCGTCGGCGGGGTAGACCACCAGGTCCAGCGGCAGGCCCACCGACAGGTTCGACTTGAGCGTGGAATCCATCGACACCAGCGCGCACTTGGCGGCTTCGTCCAGCGGCATGTCGGGCGTGAGCACGCGGTCGAGCACCGGCTTGCCGTACTTGGATTCGCCGATCTGAAAATAGGGCGTCTCGGCCGTGGCCTCGATGAAGTTGCCGGCCGAATACACCATGAACAGGCGCATCGCCTCGCCGGCGATCTGCCCGCCCAGGATCAGCGAGACGTTGAATTCCAGCCCCGCATGCCGCAGCGCCGCACCGTCGCGGTGGTTGATGTGGCGCACCGCCGCGCCCAGCACCTGGGCGACGTCGAACATGCTCCTGGCGTTCCACAGCGTGATGGGGTCGCCGCTCTCCGGGTCACGGATGGCCTCGGTCTGCAGGATCTCGCGCACCGACTGCGAGATCGACAGGTTGCCCGCCGACAGCATCACCATGAAGCGGTCGCCCGGGCGCTCGTAGATCAGCATCTTGCGGAAGGTGCTGATGGCGTCCACCCCGGCGTTGGTGCGCGAGTCGGACAGGAACACCATGCCCTCGTTGATCTTGATGGCGCAGCAGTAGGTCATGGTGGTGTGATGACGAATGGTGTCGCCGCTGGCGCGGCTTCAATGACCCATGACGGCTGCCGGTGCGGGCCGGACCTTGCTGTCATCGGTCACGGGACGGCCAGGTCGCCGTCATTCGTCGTTTGTCGTGAGTTGCTTCAGTTGGTAGAGCGCGTCCAGCGCTTCACGCGGGCTCAGGGTGTCGGGATCGATGCGGGCAAGCGCCAATTCTAGGGGCGAGGGACCGGCGGCCAGCAGGCTGGCGGGCGGCGGCGCGAACAGATCGACCTGGGCGCGGCTGGCGTGCGCGCCTTGTTCCAGCTCGCCCAGCACGTGGCGCGCGTGGTTCACCACCGGCGTGGGCACGCCCGCCAGCCGCGCCACCTGGATGCCGTAGCTGCGGCTGGCGGGGCCGGGCTGCAGCTCGTGCAGGAAGACGATGTCGTGCCCGCCCGCCCGCGTCGCTTCGGCCGCGCTCACGTGCACGTTGATCGCCGCGTGGTGTGTGGCGGGAAATTCGGTCAGCTCGAAATAATGCGTGGCGAACAGCGTGAACGCGCCGACCCGGTCGTGCAGGTGCGCCGCAATGCCGCTGGCCAGCGCCAGGCCGTCGAAGGTGCTGGTGCCGCGGCCGATCTCGTCCATCAGCACCAGCGACTCGCGTGTGGCGGTGTGCAGGATCTGCGCCGCCTCGGTCATCTCCAGCATGAAGGTGGATTGCGCATTCGCCAGGTCGTCGGCCGCGCCGATGCGGGTGTGGACGGCATCGATCGGGCCCAGGCGGCAGCTCTGCGCCGGCACGTAGGAACCCATCGACGCCAGCAGCACGATCAGCGCCACCTGGCGCATGTAGGTGCTCTTGCCGCCCATGTTGGGCCCGGTGATGATCTGCATGCGCGCCTTTGGCCCGAGCAGCGTGTCGTTGGCGATGAAGGGCGCGCCGCTGGTTTCCTGCAGTCTGCTTTCCACCACCGGATGCCGCCCGGCGCGGATTTCGATGCAGGGCTCGCGCACGAATTGCGGCGCGCACCAGTTCAGTGTGAGCGAACGCTCGGCCAGCGCGCACAGCGCGTCCAGCGCGGCGATGGCGCGGGCAAGGCGGGTGAGTTGCGGCACCTGCGGCTGCAAGGCGCTCAGCAGATGGTCGTACAGCCACTTCTCACGCGCCAGCGCCCGTTCCTGCGCCGAGAGCGCCTTGTCCTCGAAGGCCTTCAGCTCGGGCGTGATGAAGCGCTCGGCGTTCTTCAGCGTCTGGCGGCGGCGGTAGTCGTCGGGCACCTTGGAGGCCTGGCCCTGCGTCACCTCGATGTAGAAGCCATGCACCTTGTTGAACTGCACGCGCAGGTTGGCGATGCCGGTGCGCTGGCGCTCGCGCGCTTCCAGGTCGATCAGGAAGGCGTCGCAGTTGTCCCGGATGGCGCGCAGTTCGTCCAGTTCGGCGTCCAGTCCAGGGGCGATCACGCCGCCATCGCGGATCAGCGCGGCGGGCTCGTCCAGCAGCGCGGCCTGCAGCAGATCGAGCGCTTCGGCGGGCGGCGACAAGTCGTCCGAGATCCGGGCCAGCAACTCGGTCGGCGCCGGCCCCACCAGTGCCAGAAGCTCTTTTTTCTGCAGCGCGTGGCGCAGCGCCACCAACTCGCGCGGGCGCACCTGGTTCAGTGCCAGGCGGGCGGTGATGCGTTCGACGTCGCTGGTGCCCTTGAGCTGTGTGCGCAGCTTCTGCGCCAGGCCACCCTCGCGCAGCTCGCCAATGGCCTGCAGCCGCGCGCTGGCCTGCGCGCGGTCGCGCGCGGGCGCCAGCAGCCAGCTGCGCAGCCGGCGGCTGCCCATGCCGGTCATGCAGGTGTCGAGCAGCGAGAACACCGTGGGTGCATCCTCGCCGCGCAGGGTCTGCACCAGCTCCAGGTTGCGGCCCGTCGTGGCCGGCAGATCGATCAGCTCGCCCGGACGCTCGACCACCACGGCGCGCACGTGCGTCAGCGCGCGGCCCTGGGTGTGTTCGGCGTAGCTCAGCAGCGCGGCGGCGGCGGCGTGCGCGTGCGGCAGATCCTCGGCGTTCCAGGCCGCCAGGCTGGCGGTCTGCAGCTGTTCCAGCAGCTTGCGGCGGCCCAGCGCGGCGTCGAACTGGAACTCGGGCCGGTGGGTGAGGGCGGGCGCGCGCCCTGCCGCTGGCCGCACCTCGCGCAGGCGTTGCTCGAAAGCGGGCGTGGCGTCTTGCGGCAGCAGCAGCTCGCTGGGCGCGATGCGCTCCAGCCAGCCGGGCAGTTCATCCGGCGTGCATTCGGCCAGATGCACCTGACCCTGGGTCACCGCCAGCCAGGCCAGGCCGCAGCGGTGGCGTGGGCCAGGGTGCACCGCCAGCAGCATCGATTCGCTCTTGTCGCTGAGCAGTTCGCTGTCGGTCAGCGTGCCGGGCGTGACCACGCGCACCACCTTGCGCTCGACCGGCCCTTTCGACGTCGCCACATCGCCCACCTGCTCGCAGATGGCGACCGATTCGCCCAGCTTGATCAGCCGCGCCAGATAGCCTTCGACCGAATGAAACGGCACGCCCGCCATCGGAACCGGCTGCCCGGCCGATTGGCCGCGGGTGGTCAGCGTGATGTCCAGCAGGCCGGCGGCACGCTCGGCGTCCTGGTAGAACATCTCGTAGAAGTCGCCCATGCGGTAGAACACCAGCGTGTCGGGGTACTCGGCCTTGATGCCGAGGTACTGCGCCATCATGGGGGTATGCGAGAGAGTCTCTATTTTATCCATTTAAATCAACAACTTAGAGATTTCTCGGCGGCTTCTTGGTGTAATTTTGGTGTAATTCGGGCCATGTTCTGCATGCCCTCCCAGATGCGCTCAAGCTCTCTGGAGGACTCTGTGTCTATCCATCGGCCATAGACTGTTACAAGCATAGAGTAGTCCTTGTGGCCCATCTGGTTCGCGATGAAGGCCAGGTTGCCTCGCGCCGTGAGGTTCCAGCAGGCATAAGTGTGACGGGTCTGGTAGGCCGGGCGCGCCCGGATGCCTGCGCGCCGGACCAGATTGGCCCATTTGGTGTTCCAGGCGCTGGGCACGAAGTAGTCGTTGACAGCCGTTTTGCGTGCCTGCGTCTTCGGCGACAGCAGCACGCGCACGTGGTCGGTGCGCGATTCATGGCGGTTCAGCCACACGGTCAGGTCGGCCGCCTCGCGTTGCTTCGCATCGGCGACCAGCACCTTCATGGCATCGCGCGCCGGCGGCTGCAGCAGCACGGTGCGTTCCTTCTTCGTCTTGGGCACCTTGAAGGTCACCGATTGCGTGATCGAGCGGCGCACCGTGATCTTGCTGAAGTCGGGCGCCACGTCCTCCACGGCCAGGGCGAGCAGTTCACCCGGCCGCAGCCCGGTGTAGACGGCCACCGTCACTGTGGCTTCGTCGATCGGGTGTAGGCAACCCTGCTCGATCAGCGCCAGGTATTCCTCGTAGGTCAGAGGGTCCGGGTCCTTGATGCTCTTGGTAAAGCGCACGCAGTGTTTGGCGAGGTCGGCGCAGTAGCGGTTGTTCTCGCACCAGTGGAGGAAGCCGGAGAACGTCGCCAAGTAGTGGTTGACCGTGGAGACGGCGCGCGTGGCGATCAGGTCCACGCGCAGCTTCTGGATGTCCTCGGGCAGCAGGGCATCGACCATGCGGGTACGGCCCAGCGTGTCCACGCAGATGTCGAGAGCGACTTCGTAGCGCGATTGCGTTTCCGGCGTGATGTCCACCGCCTTCAGCGGCTTGTAGCGGTCGCACAGTTCGCCTACGCGCTTGCTTTGGGCCGGGCTCGCGGCAGGGCGTGAGTTCGGAAAGAAGTCGGCCTCGTTGTAGGTGCCGTTTCTCAACGCGAACAGTGCGGCACTGCGCAACTGGACGGCATGCTTGATGTTGTTGCGGGTCGGCTCAAGGCGCAGCGTATGGCCATGGCGATCACGCTTGAACATGAAAAAGACGCGGATCGAGTTGCCGCGTACCTCGACGCCGGGAAACCCCGTATTGGTTGCTGCTGCCTTCGCCATCCGTCTTACCTCTCTGATCGGTTCTCCGCTTTGCGATCCAGTGGCCACTGCCCGGTCTTGAGCATGAACAGCTCGAACAACCCAGGCGGCATGGCTCGATCGCCGGCCTCCCATTGCTGCCAGCCACGCAGCGACGCCCGCACCGTATGGGCGGCCTCAGTCTGCGTGAATCCCACGGCAAGGCGAGCTTTGCGGATGGCGTCGGGCGTGGGGTTTTGGGGGTTCGGGTCGTTCATGACGCCGGCAGCGTAAGCCCGGTCCGCTGGCGCGGTAGGGAGGTACTACGGAGGATAATTATACGCTCATTGAGCGTATATCTGTCCTTGATCGTTTTCATGGCGATCTCTGTGCCCAACGGATCAGAAGGCTTTGATGAGCACATCGCTTTCGACCCACCGCTCGAACTCGCCCAAGTTCACGAAGATGCGCCCGTCCGGTGCCTTGCGCCAGATGCGCCCCTCGATCCATATGCCGCCCTTGATCTTGTGACGCACAGCGTTTTCGCTGTAGCCGGTGATCTCGGCGAAGCGATTGATGAGAACCCACTGGCTCGCATTGCCCATGATGACCTCCGCTCAAGCTAGGCCATCGACGCAAGAAAGGATGATGGCCTTGTCTGGATCGAATTGTCCGAACGACTGGCTGAAGGCGAAACCCGCGTGGGCGTGCATGGGCGTAGAAGGGCGTGCGAACGCCGCGCCGAAATGTCGTATCGTGTCACGACAATTCAGGAGGAGGGCGGCAGATGAGCGGTGCGGCCAGCACTGCTGAAAGCCTGACTGGCATGCACGACATAGGCGAGGGGGCGGTTCTGCAGGGCGCCGTCCCCTCGAACGCTAGCGATAGCATGGTAAGCGGCTCCCGCGAGCGTCAGGGCCGCGCCAGTGTATGCAACCATATTGCCCGAGTCCGTGGCCTGAACTGTGAATCCGGCGCCGAAAAGTGGGGCGAGGGAGCCCAGGACCACCTTGCCAAGCGTGGGCTGCATGACTTCCTCGATTTCAGCGATTTGCTGTCGGCATTCGAGTAGGAACGCCTTGTTCGCTTCGATGCGCTGGTCGGCATCGGAAAGCGTGGCCACATAGGTGCAATGCGCCTCGACCCTGTCGCGCAGAGGTGGCAGAAGTTGGCCGTATTGCTGTTTGAATCGCAGTAGCTTGTCCAGTTGCACCGGTTCCTTGGGGGTTGGAAGCAGATGCTTGAGCACGACTTCACGCGACTTGTGCTTGTGCAGCGGATACTGTGCTGACTGCCGATAAGGTGGCTTCAATCCACGGGCGAAGGCTGTCTTGTTGGTAACAGGCGTGGCGTCCACCTCGGGGATCGCTCCGAGGCACGTGGCGAGATAGGACATGAACTGGTTTGCCGTGCCGGTTTCCACGTCGTACCAGGCCCAGTCGATTTGCTTGGCGAGACCTTGCTTCGTAAGGAACCTAGGTATCTCGCCCAGCTTTTCCGCGTGGATACGAGTCGTGGTGCCTGCGTCAAAGGACTCGACAAGGCGCTGTCGGTCTCGCCTTAGCCGGCTCTCGATTAGTTCGATGAAGGAATCGTCGAATCGCTCTATTCGATAAACGTACTGAGCGGGAATGACTGGCTGGACAAGACCCTCGGCCAGTAGTTCGCGCATAAAGTCGCTTGTTTGATCGGGATGGTGAAGGTGGTCCATCGGTACGATGGACGAAAGCCTGTCCCAGTACAGCAACGCTTTCGCGGTCCATGCGTCGTTGGGAAGCGCGATGTAGGGAAAGTAGAGGGCATTGCTGCGCATGACTCGTTCATCACTTCCGGTAGATAGCTCTCACAACTTCGCAAGCAGCGAAGCAACCACCGGAGATGCTATCGGTGCTCCATAGTACGAGGCCACGACGAGGAGGGCATAGCGGCCAACCCCGCACACTTCACGGACGACTAGGGCAAAGAACCGGTATCTGTCGTTCCGAAATCCGCTGTACGGGTTGTCGGGTTTGGCGGGTGGCCCGCTCTTTTTCTTGTTGTTGGCCATTTCATGCTCCAGCCGCTCCGCGACGACGTACACGGGCAGGCTTGCTGGCCGCAGTCGATGGCTCGGATTCGTCGTGCTCTTGGGGGCGCTTGCGAATCTGTCGCTTTACGGGTGCGGCACCAACCGCCTCTGGTGTCGTTCCGGGAGCAGCGGTTTCACTTGCCGGAGGGGAGGCCACGGTTGCGGCTGCTGTTGCTGCCTTCGCTTGTTCAGCAGCTTGTTGCTCACGCGTTCTTTGCCACAGAGCATGCAGGCTTTCAATCTCGCGGTACCCACCAACGTCGGTCAACCTATCGATGAACCGGGCATAGAGATCCGTCTGGGCAAGGTTGTTGATCTTCATCGCCTCCATCGCGGCATTGGGGTTCATGAGCAGGACGTAGTGGAAGTCTCCCGAGGGCCCCTTCTTGTTCATGATGAAGTGGAGTTCTACGAGCCGCTTCATCCGACGCCGCCACGTATCCACCGCACGGTTTCCATCGAACCCTGCTTCGTGGGCAAAGGTTGCGGGGTTCTCGATGATCACCAGCGGGTGGTCAGGGGAGCGCGCCCACAGGCAAAAGAGCGTGTGCCCCGCAGGCTGCCCCTTCGACTGAGCGTCGATCGCCTGCATCACGATGGGCAAGGTACGCGGCAGCGTGGTGTATCCGTCGTTTGACTTTCGCCTCCACAGCCACTCAGGGGTGAGCGTCCAGCCGTCCCATCTTGCGCCGCGTTGTTGAGCTCCTGAGGATGGTGTCCACCTAATTTTGGTGGACACCCATGAATCCCAATCGCTCCAAACGCCGCGTTCACACCTCCGAGTTCAAGGCGCAAGTCCTTGATGAGTGCCGGCAGCCTGATGCCTCGGTAGCTGCCGTGGCCACTGGCCACGGCCTGAACCCCAACGTCGTGCGCAAATGGCTGGCCGGACAGAACCTCAAGCGCATGGCTGCAGAGGTGCCAGCGCCTACGCAGCGCGTGGCGCCCCTGCAGTTCGTACCGGTCGAGTTGACCAAGTCCGAACACCGCCTCGCCAACCTTCCGCCATCGCCGCCCGACATCCGCATCGAACTCGAACGCGGCGGATTGCGGCTGAAGTTGCAGTGCGCAGCAAGTGCGGCGCCGCAGTACGCGGCCCTGCTGCGCGCGCTGGCCGGCACGATGGCTGTCGTCTGAGGACTACTCTGGTGATCCGCATCGACACTCTATGGCTGTGCACCCAGCCGCAAGACATGCGCGCCGGTGCCGACCGCCTACTCAATGTCGTCATCAACACCATCGGCCAGGCGCAAGCCCACCACGGCTATCTCTTTGCCAACGCGCGGGCCACGCGCATTAAGCTGCTGGTGCACGACGGCTTCGGCGTGTGGTGCGCCACGCGCCGCTTGCACGCCGGGCGCTTCGTCTGGATCGAGCGCGATTCAGTTGGCTCCGCGATGCCAGCGCTGCAACTCACGGCCCAGCAGTTCGGCGCTCTGGCGCTGGGCCTACCCTGGCAGCGCCTGGGCGAACTCAGCGTCATCAGCCGCTGCTAAAGCGGGCATGGGCCGCCGTGGCCAGCGCGTTGACATCGTATCTGCCGATGCACAGCACCCCCTGACTCGTGCAGCATGCCGGGCATGCTCGGCGACACCGCAACGGACTGCATCGACATGGTGCACCTGCCAGCGCAGGCGGCCGCCTTGATCACGCGGCTGCAGCAGCAGGTGCAGGCCCAGGCGCGTGAGATCGCCTGGGCGCGCGCCAAGCTGGAGAAGGTCAACTTCGAACTCGCGCGCCTGAAGCGCTGGAAGTTCGGCGCCAGGACCGAAGCCATGACGGCCCAGCAGCGCGCCCTGTTCCAGGAGGCGCTGGCAGAAGACGAGGCCAGCCTGCAGGCGCAACTGGCTGCGTTGCAACGCGACCTTCCCCAGGCGCCCAAAGTCCCGAAGGCACCACCACGTCGTCCACGCCGCCAGGCACTTCCGGAGCACCTGGAGCGCGTGGAGCATCGCCACGAACCTGCGGACACCACCTGCCCAAGCCCAGAGTGCGGCCGGCCCATGCAGCGCATCGGTGAGGACGTCAGCGAGCGGCTGGACATCATCCCGGCCAGGTTCTTCGTGCACCGCCACATCTACGGCAAATGGGCGTGCTGCTGCTGCCAGCAAATCCGCCAGGAGCCGGCCGAGCCGGATGTGGTCGCTGGCGGCATCCCCGCCAGCGGACTGGTGGCGCATACGCTGATCAGCCGCTTCGTGGACCACCTGCCGTACTACCGGCAAGAGCCCATCAATGCCCGCTCGGGCGCGCATACGCCGCGCTCCACATTGGCTACCTGGGCTGGCGCTGGCGGCGCCGCCCTGCAGCCGCTGTACGAGGCGCAACGGCGTTTCATCCTGGGCTGCCGCGTGCTGCACGCCGATGAGACACCGGTGCCGCTACTGGAGCCCGGCTCGGGCAAGACCAAGAAGGCCTACATCTGGGCCTGGGCGCGCAGCCACCACGATCCGCATCCTGGCGTGGTCTACGAGTTCTGCCCGGGTCGGGGATCGCAGTACCCGGTCGCCTTCCTTGGCGGCAAGGGGCCGCCATACCCCGAGCCGGCCTGGAATGGCACCTTGATCACCGACCAGTACGCCGGCTACAACGCTGTGCTGGATGCCAGGCTCTACCCGCAGCGCAGGTCGGCGGCGTGCGCCGCGCATGCCAGAAGGCGCTTCGAGGAGCTCAGCCGCGGGGGCAGCAGGGCCAGTGGCGTGGCCGCCGAGGCGCTGCAGCGCTGGGCGCGGCTCTACCAGGCTGAGGCGGCCTTCGCCGGCATGGAGGAAGGCGTCCGCAAGCAGGCCCGGCAGCAACTGAGCCGGCCGCTGTGGGACGAATTCGAGGTCTGGCTCAAGCTGCAGCGCGCGCAGGTGCTGGATGGCAGCAAGATCGCCGAGGCGATTGACTACAGCGTCAACGCGTGGAAGGCGCTGACGCTGCACCTGGATGACGGCGCAGTCGCCATCGACAACAACCTGATCGAGCGGCAGATCAAGCCGTGGAAGCTCGGCGCCAAGAACTGGCTGTTCGTGGGCAGCGAGTTGGCCGGGCAGCGCGCGGCGGTGGTGATGAGTCTGGTGCAGTCGGCCAAGCTCAATGGCCTGGATCCTGGGCCTACCTGCGTGACGTGCTCGCGCGCATCCACGCGCACCCGAATCATCGACTTGAAGAGTTGCTGCCGCATCGCTGGCGGCCAGGCTGACGATGGGCGTGATCACGCAGGCGGTGATGGTGCAGGCGGCCATCGACATCAATGGCATGGATCACGCTCAAAAGGTACGCCTGGCCGACGAGATCGCCGCGCAGCGGCCCAATCTGCTGGCCTCGATCCTGGTGCTGCCGCGCATGGGGGTTGACCTCGAAGAACTGGAGGTGCCGCTGCACATCCTGCTGGTGACGTTCCAGGCGATGAAGCGCAGCGGCCATGTGTGGCCGATCGTCTCGGAGGATGTGCAGGACAGATGCATGCAGCGGCTGACGGCTCGGGCGCGCTTCAACGAGGGGTTGCCGGGCGATCTGGCCAAACAGATGGTTCAGCAGTTCTGCGACGAGCATCCCGAGCGCTACTTGCTGGCATTCGTCTATGGATACCTCGGCAAGCACGACCTGCTGCGTGCACGAACGGACCCCGAGAAGTACCTGCTGATGGCTGCGCTCAACCTCGCAGAGTGCATCGCCGACGTGGGAGCCAAAACCTCGGCGTGACGATCACGGCAGTGGGTAGTGAGCGTCCAGCCGTCCCATCTTGCGCCGCGTTGTTGAGCTCCTGAGGATGGTGTCCACCTAATTTTGGTGGACACCCATGAATCCCAATCGCTCCAAACGCCGCGTTCACACCTCCGAGTTCAAGGCGCAAGTCCTTGATGAGTGCCGGCAGCCTGATGCCTCGGTAGCTGCCGTGGCCACTGGCCACGGCCTGAACCCCAACGTCGTGCGCAAATGGCTGGCCGGACAGAACCTCAAGCGCATGGCTGCAGAGGTGCCAGCGCCTACGCAGCGCGTGGCGCCCCTGCAGTTCGTACCGGTCGAGTTGACCAAGTCCGAACACCGCCTCGCCAACCTTCCGCCATCGCCGCCCGACATCCGCATCGAACTCGAACGCGGCGGATTGCGGCTGAAGTTGCAGTGCGCAGCAAGTGCGGCGCCGCAGTACGCGGCCCTGCTGCGCGCGCTGGCCGGCACGATGGCTGTCGTCTGAGGACTACTCTGGTGATCCGCATCGACACTCTATGGCTGTGCACCCAGCCGCAAGACATGCGCGCCGGTGCCGACCGCCTACTCAATGTCGTCATCAACACCATCGGCCAGGCGCAAGCCCACCACGGCTATCTCTTTGCCAACGCGCGGGCCACGCGCATTAAGCTGCTGGTGCACGACGGCTTCGGCGTGTGGTGCGCCACGCGCCGCTTGCACGCCGGGCGCTTCGTCTGGATCGAGCGCGATTCAGTTGGCTCCGCGATGCCAGCGCTGCAACTCACGGCCCAGCAGTTCGGCGCTCTGGCGCTGGGCCTACCCTGGCAGCGCCTGGGCGAACTCAGCGTCATCAGCCGCTGCTAAAGCGGGCATGGGCCGCCGTGGCCAGCGCGTTGACATCGTATCTGCCGATGCACAGCACCCCTGACTCGTGCAGCATGCCGGGCATGCTCGGCGACACCGCAACGGACTGCATCGACATGGTGCACCTGCCAGCGCAGGCGGCCGCCTTGATCACGCGGCTGCAGCAGCAGGTGCAGGCCCAGGCGCGTGAGATCGCCTGGGCGCGCGCCAAGCTGGAGAAGGTCAACTTCGAACTCGCGCGCCTGAAGCGCTGGAAGTTCGGCGCCAGGACCGAAGCCATGACGGCCCAGCAGCGCGCCCTGTTCCAGGAGGCGCTGGCAGAAGACGAGGCCAGCCTGCAGGCGCAACTGGCTGCGTTGCAACGCGACCTTCCCCAGGCGCCCAAAGTCCCGAAGGCACCACCACGTCGTCCACGCCGCCAGGCACTTCCGGAGCACCTGGAGCGCGTGGAGCATCGCCACGAACCTGCGGACACCACCTGCCCAAGCCCAGAGTGCGGCCGGCCCATGCAGCGCATCGGTGAGGACGTCAGCGAGCGGCTGGACATCATCCCGGCCAGGTTCTTCGTGCACCGCCACATCTACGGCAAATGGGCGTGCTGCTGCTGCCAGCAAATCCGCCAGGAGCCGGCCGAGCCGGATGTGGTCGCTGGCGGCATCCCCGCCAGCGGACTGGTGGCGCATACGCTGATCAGCCGCTTCGTGGACCACCTGCCGTACTACCGGCAAGAGCCCATCAATGCCCGCTCGGGCGCGCATACGCCGCGCTCCACATTGGCTACCTGGGCTGGCGCTGGCGGCGCCGCCCTGCAGCCGCTGTACGAGGCGCAACGGCGTTTCATCCTGGGCTGCCGCGTGCTGCACGCCGATGAGACACCGGTGCCGCTACTGGAGCCCGGCTCGGGCAAGACCAAGAAGGCCTACATCTGGGCCTGGGCGCGCAGCCACCACGATCCGCATCCTGGCGTGGTCTACGAGTTCTGCCCGGGTCGGGGATCGCAGTACCCGGTCGCCTTCCTTGGCGGCAAGGGGCCGCCATACCCCGAGCCGGCCTGGAATGGCACCTTGATCACCGACCAGTACGCCGGCTACAACGCTGTGCTGGATGCCAGGCTCTACCCGCAGCGCAGGTCGGCGGCGTGCGCCGCGCATGCCAGAAGGCGCTTCGAGGAGCTCAGCCGCGGGGGCAGCAGGGCCAGTGGCGTGGCCGCCGAGGCGCTGCAGCGCTGGGCGCGGCTCTACCAGGCTGAGGCGGCCTTCGCCGGCATGGAGGAAGGCGTCCGCAAGCAGGCCCGGCAGCAACTGAGCCGGCCGCTGTGGGACGAATTCGAGGTCTGGCTCAAGCTGCAGCGCGCGCAGGTGCTGGATGGCAGCAAGATCGCCGAGGCGATTGACTACAGCGTCAACGCGTGGAAGGCGCTGACGCTGCACCTGGATGACGGCGCAGTCGCCATCGACAACAACCTGATCGAGCGGCAGATCAAGCCGTGGAAGCTCGGCGCCAAGAACTGGCTGTTCGTGGGCAGCGAGTTGGCCGGGCAGCGCGCGGCGGTGGTGATGAGTCTGGTGCAGTCGGCCAAGCTCAATGGCCTGGATCCTGGGCCTACCTGCGTGACGTGCTCGCGCGCATCCACGCGCACCCGAATCATCGACTTGAAGAGTTGCTGCCGCATCGCTGGCGGCCAGGCTGACGATGGGCGTGATCACGCAGGCGGTGATGGTGCAGGCGGCCATCGACATCAATGGCATGGATCACGCTCAAAGGTACGCCTGGCCGACGAGATCGCCGCAGCGGCCCAATCTGCTGGCCTCGATCCTGGTGCTGCCGCGCATGGGGTTGACCTCGAAGAACTGGAGGTGCCGCTGCACATCCTGCTGGTGACGTTCCAGGCGATGAAGCGCAGCGGCCATGTGTGGCCGATCGTCTCGGAGGATGTGCAGGACAGATGCATGCAGCGGCTGACGGCTCGGGCGCGCTTCAACGAGGGGTTGCCGGGCGATCTGGCCAAACAGATGGTTCAGCAGTTCTGCGACGAGCATCCCGAGCGCTACTTGCTGGCATTCGTCTATGGATACCTCGGCAAGCACGACCTGCTGCGTGCACGAACGGACCCCGAGAAGTACCTGCTGATGGCTGCGCTCAACCTCGCAGAGTGCATCGCCGACGTGGGAGCCAAAACCTCGGCGTGACGATCACGGCAGTGGGTACGCGTCAAGATGGATTGACTGGACGCTCACGTCCGGCCAGCCATTTGCGCACGACGTTGGGGTTCAGGCCGTGGCCAGTGGCCACGGCAGCTACCGAGGCATCAGGCTGCCGGCACTCATCAAGGACTTGCGCCTTGAACTCGGAGGTGTGAACGCGGCGTTTGGAGCGATTGGGATTCATGGGTGTCCACCAAAATTAGGTGGACACCATCCTCAGGAGCTCAACAACGCGGCGCAAGATGGGACGGCTGGACGCTCACAGTGGGTACGCGTCAAGATGGATTGACTGGACGCTCACGTCCGGCCAGCCATTTGCGCACG
Source organism: Burkholderiales bacterium (assembly GCA_016702555.1). Lineage (GTDB taxonomy): Bacteria > Pseudomonadota > Gammaproteobacteria > Burkholderiales > Burkholderiaceae_C > Ottowia. The sequence continues at coordinate 471,001 of JADJDV010000005.1, read as the reverse complement.
ACGTTGGGGTTCAGGCCGTGGCCAGTGGCCACGGCAGCTACCGAGGCATCAGGCTGCCGGCACTCATCAAGGACTTGCGCCTTGAACTCGGAGGTGTGAACGCGGCGTTTGGAGCGATTGGGATTCATGGGTGTCCACCAAAATTAGGTGGACACCATCCTCAGGAGCTCAACAACGCGGCGCAAGATGGGACGGCTGGACGCTCACACTCAGGGGCGAAGTTCGGAAAGTGGAGCTGAAGTTGCTGCTCGGCCCGCTCGGACATATTGAGCCGTTTGGTAGTAGCTTGTTTTACGGTGGACATGGCATTCATCCCTAAATTGCGGTGGACCAAGTTTCTACGGCGTGAGTGTCTTTTTCAACGATTCGATACGCGCTAAACGAGCGAGTTACAGGACTATGAATTGGGCTTTCATATCTTTGTTCGTAGCATCATATGGCGCATTTTACAAATTCAAAGATGCATGATTCCGCGCAGGATTTTGAAAAAAATCCTTATGTATCAAGTGACTTTTTTGGCTTCGTGGTGCTCGCCGTGCTCATGTGCTCGGTGTGCTCATGTGCTCACCGTGCTCTAGGGGTTGAAAGGGGGCGCCATGCTGCATCAATCGCGCTGTGAACGATTGAGCGTGACCTGGTTTTTCCGGGCTGAGAAGCCCCTGATGCCAAAAAGAAGTTGTGGGCGTCCCCGGCCAAGAAACATGGCCGGTCGTGTACTAGCTACGATTTAATCTGACATCATAGAGGCCCGAGAGGGCAGAAAGGTGAGTCAGATGACCCAAGATCAGAAGATCATTCGCAACAAGCTGGGGCTGCTCAAGCTCGCGCAGACCCTGGGCAGCGTCTCCGACGCGTGCAAGGTGCTGGGCTTCAGCCGAGACAGCTTCTACCGTTTCAAGGAGTTGTACGACAGCGGCGGCGAAGCTGCGCTGGTAGAGATTTCCCGCAAGAAGCCCAATCTGAAGAATCGGGTCGATCCCGAGATTGAGCAGGCGGTCTGCGCCTTTGCCCTGGAGCAGCCCGCCTATGGTCAGGTGCGCGTGTCCAACGAGCTGAGAAAGCGCGGCATCGGTATCTCTGCTGCTGGCGTGCGCACCATCTGGCTGCGCCATGATTTGCAGACGTTCCAGTTGCGCCTGAAGGCGCTGTCAGCCAAGGTGGCCCAGGAAGGCCTGATCCTGACCGAAGACCAGGTGCGGGCACTGGAGAAGGCGCGCGAGGAAAAGCAAGCGCACGGGGAGATCGAAACCGAACACCCGGGCTACCTCGGTGCCCAGGACACTTACTACGTGGGCAACTTGAAGGGCGTCGGCCGCATCTACCAGCAGACCTTCATCGACACCTACTCCAAGGTGGCGCTGGCCAAGCTGTATGACCGCAAGAGCGCCATCACGGCAGCCGACATGCTCAACGACCGGGTGCTGCCCTTCTTCGAGGAAAGAGGCGTGCCACTGCTGAGGATCCTCACCGACCGGGGCAGCGAGTATTGCGGCAATCGTGAGCACCACGAGTTCGAGCTGTACCTGGATGTGGAGAACATCGAGCACACCCGCACCAAGGCCAAGAGCCCGCAGACCAATGGCATCTGCGAGCGGTTTCACCAGACGATCCAGAACGAGTTCTATGCCAGCGCCTTCAGGCGCAAGCTCTACCACTCACTGGACGAACTCCAGAGCGATCTGGATGCTTGGTTACAAAGCTACAACGCAGAGCGCACGCACAGCGGAAAATACTGCTACGGCAAGACACCGCTGCAGACGTTCATCGAGAGTGCACCGCTGGCGCTGGACAAGCAACTGAGCAACAAGTATCCGACACCGCAGTCGGAGCAAGTGGCCGCCTGAAAACGGCCTGTCTGTCAGATCAAATCTAGACTAGGACAGTCGCGCTGTCGTGCTGCGCATCGAGCCGCCTGCGGCGTCTCGCCCCTGTCGGGCTTCCATCGTTCCCTCGCTCCGCTCGGCTGACGCCTCCGGCCCGGCTTCCAGATCCGGGCCTGCGCGCTTCGCTTGCCGTGCGGTTCGGCACAAAGGGACGGCCGTTGCCATGTCCAGCCGTCTTCCCTGACTCCATCACCTTGTCCGCGACTGTAGCCCGCGCCCGTGCGCCGTCAAGGCGCGCAGGGCCGTGTCCTCGGCTGCGCCTGCGGGCCGCACCCACCCTGCGCTTGTTTCCTTGACGGCACCCGTTCGCGCGCTCCTGACCGTCGCGGGCGATGAACTCAGGAAAGACGGTGGCAACAGGGCCAACCGGGTTCCTCGTGCCGACCGCACAGAACAGCCGAAAGGCTGGGCTCCGAATCTAGGAATCCGGTGTGCGGTTTTCTTCAACAGCCTTTTCTTGTCAGGAGAAAGACCATGCAACTCGCATCCCGTTTCGCTTCCCGTTCCCCTTCGCTGCGCAGCGATTACCCGCTGTCCGATGACCAGATTCATCACGTGGCCCCGTCCATCTTCGCGGATGCCCCGCACGAGAGCCGTTCCGAGCGGTACGCCTACATCCCCACCGCCACGGTGCTGACCGAGCTTCGCAAGGAGGGGTTTCAACCCTTCATGGTGACGCAGACCCGCGTGCGCGATGAAGGCCGCCGCGAGCACACCAAACACATGATTCGCCTGCGCCACGCCAGCCAGATCAACGGTGCGGAGGCTAACGAAATCGTGCTGCTGAACTCGCACGACGGTACCAGCAGCTATCAGATGCTGGCCGGAATGTTCCGGTTCGTTTGCAGCAATGGCCTTGTGTGTGGCGACACCGTGGCCGATGTGCGTGTGCCCCACAAAGGCGACGTGGCCGGTTCCGTCATTGAAGGCGCTTTCGAGGTGTTGAGCGGCTTCGAGCGCGTGAAGGAATCCCGCGATGCCATGCGCACGATCACGCTCCATGACACCGAAGCCGAAGTGTTCGCCCGTTCCGCGCTGGCCCTCAAGTACGACCCCACCGACAACAAGCCCGCGCCCATCACCGAATCGCAAATCCTGATGCCGCGCCGGTTCGATGACCGCCACCCCGACCTGTGGAGCGTGTTCAACCGCACGCAGGAGAACTTGACCAAGGGCGGATTGCATGGCCGCAGCGCCAACGGACGCCGCCAGCAGACCCGCCCTGTGCAGGGCATTGATTCCGATGTGCGCCTCAATCGCGCTCTCTGGATGCTGGCCGATGGCCTGCGCCAATTGAAAGCCTGAACCGTTCCCCCGCCGGAGGGGCGGTTCCCCTCCATTCCCTTGTTTCACTTGATTGGAGATTCACCATGAACGCCGTTACCCAAACCGAAGCCCGCGCCATCCAAGCCCCCGCGCTGGAAGCCGCCGACCCGACCAAGAACCTGATTCTGGTTCCGCTGTCGCGGCTGGTGCTGCGCCCCACGGGCCGCAACGTGCGCAAGACCCCGCGCATGTCCATCCCCGAACTGGCCGCGAGCATCCAGCGCGTGGGCCTGCTGCAAAACCTGATCGTGATCGCATCCGCTGACCTGCCCCCATCCGCCATGCCAATGATTTGGTAGGAGTCCTGGGTTTGAAGATTACTGGATCTCGTTGCTTGTAGTGGTGGGATGCCGAGGAGCATCGCCGGCATGCCGGCGATGCTCCTCGGCAAAGCGCGCGGGTGGCATCCGTCCGATGCTGCCGTGGGGCCTGACCTCGTTGTAATCGCGACGCCAGGCGGCAATGATGTTGCGCGCCTGGTGCAATGTCTCGAACCAGTGCTCGTTCAGGCACTCGTCACGAAACCGCCCGTTGAAACTCTCGATGTAGCCGTTCTGCATCGGCCGCCCTGGTTCGATCAGGATGTGTCTGATGCCATGGCCCTGTGCCCAGGCAATGAATGCCCTGCTGGTGAATTCCGGACCGTTGTCTGTCCGAACGGCCGACGGATAGCCGCGGAACAGGGCCGCTTGGTCAAGCAGCCGCGTCACGTACTGACCGCTGATGCCGTAGTCCACCGCGATGTCCACGGCCTCATGGCTGAAGTCGTCGGCCACGGTCAGGCACTTCAGGCGCCTGCCGTTGGCCAAACTGTCGCTGACGAAATCCATGCTCCACACCTCGTTGACCCTGGTGGCAATGTTCAGCCCCATGCGCTCGGCTGGCGGCCTGCGAGCCTTCTTGCGCTTGCGCACAGCCAGGTTGGCGTCGCTGTACAGCCGGTACACCCGCTTGTGATTGACGCCGGGGAACTCCAGGCGCAACAGGTCGTGCACGCGTCGATATCCGGAAGCGCCGGCGCGCGTAGGCGATCTCAACGATCTTCGACTTCAGCGCCTCGGTCTGCGCGCTGGCCTCCGGTGCGTTGCGATAGCTGTCTCGACTCAGCCCCACAAGCCTGCAGGCTCGCCGCTCGGACATCTGATGCTGATTGATCAACTGGCCGATGGCTTCCCGCTTGACCTGTGGGGCTGGCGCTTTACCCCGAGAACGCTCTTGAGCGCATGCATGTCCAGATGCGCCTCGGCCAGCAGGCTCTTGAGCTTGGCGTTTTCCGCCTCCAGCTCGCGCAGCCGCCTCGCGTCCGACACCTCCATGCCGCCGAACTTGGCGCGCCACTTGTAGAACGTCGCGTCTGAAAAACCGCCCTTGCGGCAGATCTCCGCCACGGCCATGCCGGCCTCCGCCTGCTTGAGGAACCCGATGATCTGTTCCTCCGTGAACTTGTTTCTTCCTCATGTCCGCCATTCTCCTGGTTGGCGGACTCCTGCTACTTCAGATTGGTACGGCTAGAGGGGAGCAGGTCAACACCAGCGGCGGTCGTCTCCCTTCTCGGAGTGGCGGACGATGGCTCCATCCCCGGAGTTGAGAAAGCCCAGGAGACTGAGGTTCGAGATGACCTCGGCAAGCGGATCGTCGGTGTCTGTCAGATCATTGAACCGCCCGTGCGTCCGCGGATCGCGTGGGCATTCGCCGGTGGGGTCGGTGTTCTCGTCATCACCGTAGACAAGGGTTCCGAACCTCTGTACTACGTGGATTCACGCGCCTACATCAGGCATGACACGGTTTCCAGGCCGGCAACGCCCGCAGAGGTTCGCGCTGCCTTGGCTGCTTCTGATCACCTAAAGACGGAGGAAGGCGGAAAGAATCATCCGGAACTGTCCGCGCTCGCCGACGTTCTCGCCAATGTGCGACGCTGGTGTGATACGGACGCCGAGATGCGGAGCCTGACGCCATGGGTTGAAGAATGGTCGGTTGATGCGGAGTGCTATGCGTCCAAGCTGCGTGACCTGTCAGTCTCTGACTGGGCTATGAAGAACCACACCGACGGGCGACTGGAAGCCGTCGCAGAAAAGCTCGATGAAGTCGCGCAGTTCCAACACTACCTCGGTGGAGGGGAGAGCTTCGACGATGTTTGTGGGGCCGCAGGTTCCGCTGCCACAGAGTTGATGCGCGATCTGGTTGATCCTGTTGAGGTCAGCGCAGAGGACCAGCGCCAGGTTCTGGATGCGATTGCCAAACATGCTCGTAAGTTGACTCAGTTGTGGGGCCGGGCGGGCAAAGACATCTTTGACGGTCGTGTTGAGAAAGCACAACAGGAAACCTATGGCATCGGCAAACAAATCGCCACATGGACCTATTTCAGGCTATCCCTTGTTCCGGAAGACGTGTTGTCCGACTTGCGACAAATAGGTCATGGCATCCTCCAACTGGTGGCCATGAGGGTTTACATGGATGGTGGTGCTTCGCTCCAGCGCATCGTCGATGACGCTCTGATTCTGGTCAACAGCTTGAACGCGAAAGTTGAGGATTTCCCGAAGCTCGTTCCCTGAATACGGCGTGCGCTGCTGCCTCTCTGTGGTTGCTGGGGGCCATGGATTGGGTTGGGGCGTAGCAACTCTACGCTTCCCTGGTAGGCGTTTATCGGCAGGTTGGCGAGTGGTTATACTGGCATCCGAGCCGTTCGCCGGCTTGCACGCCCACCATGCGAAGCCGGTCCCGGCAGCGTCAATCTTTCCACCTGTTTGGCCTCTACGGTCTCATCGGTTTGGTGTGTGGGCGCATCAGGCTTCGGGACCATAGGAGTACGCCATGCAGGCAGCATCTTCCCCCGCGCTCATCGAGCAATCCCGCCGCAACGCCAAGCGCTTGGCAAAGCAGGCCGGCATCCCCCTTCACCAAGCGCAAGACCAGACCGCCAGTCAGCATGGCTTTGGTAACTGGTCGCAGTTCGTCAAGCGTGGCAGCCGCCCGATTGCATTGCCCGCCACACCCGCGCAGCGCGAGCCGTACAGGTTCTACCTCCACGGCGACGAAAGCGAGAAAGAGCCAGGGCACTACTACTGCGCCCAGTGCGATCTGTTCATGACGCCGGATCACTTCGACGAATCACACCGACAACCCCACGGCGAATACGCGTTCAAGGCCATCGAACGCTTCAAGCGCTCGCCCACAGACTACACGGACCACGGCTACCGGCCAGACAACCCGCCCAACCTGCTGACGAAGGCCATCGAGAAGGTGCGTCGAGCACACGACGCCCGCGAGGCATCCCGTAGCTCGTTCCATCGCTGGATCGAGCAGCAGAAAGACCGCAATGATCCGGTGGGCGACTTGGCCGGCGACGTCATGAGCGACAAGGAATTCCCCATCAGGGCCAACACCCTCCAGACCATGCAGCGCTACCTCAACCGCGCATGGGCATCGCAGGGGGCCAAGGACGCCCTCAAGCGAGCCTGGAGCGAGTTCACGGCCATGCAGCGCCCGTGATGCAGGAGCAGTAGCGGTTCCAGATTCAAGGGACTGGATGGCCTGCGGCTCACCAAAAGCAAGAAACCCGCCGTTGTTGGCGGGTTTCGGATCCTGGATGGTGCCGCTTAGACTGTGGCGTCAGGCGTGTCGATCATGACCGGGTAGTGCCGCCCCTTGCGAGGCGTTCTTGCCGCAGCTTCAAGGCGTGCTTCCATCGCTGCGTTCACAACTGGAATGCTCTTTAGCGAGAACTTGAAGACACGGCCAGCCGACGCCGCTTTTTCAGGCGTTGCCATCGACTTGCGTTGTGCTTGGATCTTGCTCATGACGGGCTCCCGTTGGGGACTTTCCTAGCTACATAGGGTATCAGTTTTCGCCAGGATGTGCTATGAGGGCTCAAATCGAAGACCATCCGGCGCTGTGAGCCGTGCGCTGCCCACCAGGACTCATCCAGGGCGATAACGTCTTGCACGGTAGCGCAGCCCACCAGATGTGGAGTGCCCTCGGTCTCGCTCGGCAGCAGCGGGGCGTCGAAGCCGAACTTGGGCCAGACCTTGAAGCCGACGTACCGTGAACTGCTGCCTTGGCCGTCCGCTGCCACCAGCGTGATGCGGCCCATGCCGGCCAGGTGTGCCGTGATGGCACACAGTGCGAAGGCCAGCGTACCCAGATCGGGCGGTGTCTGGCGTTCGTTCAGGTAGTAATGGTCAATGTGCATGTCTTCGATGAAAAGGTCGATGGATTCGCCTTCCCGTCGGAACACGCCTAGCCGATTCTTGTGACCGCTTTCAATCAACTGGCGATTGATGATGGTGAAGTACAGCCCCGGTGGAGCGTCGTCGAGCGAGGTGGATTTCTGTGCTTGCTGGTGGACCCGGCTGCCGTCGAAGATCGAGAACAGGTGTGCGAACTCTACGGTGGAGACGGTGCCGAATGGCATCTCGAAGCGATCAGCCGGCATCAGGTCTACGCCGTCTAACCGAATTCCGGTGCCGGTCAGGTAGGTGCGCGTGATCGGGCTGTTCTGCAACTGTTGGTGCAGTGCAGCCAAGTGTGTCCGGTAGAAGTCAGAGGGTGCTTGCGGCACGTGGGTTGCCCCTTGTCATGTAGCGGAACAATGCCACGCGCGATCTGCGGAGGGAACCTGTCGTAGCGCAGGTGAGCGTAGGTGCAGCCGGCATCGCCGCGCGTTCTGGAGTGCCGTAGCGAACGCCGTCAAAGTACGCCTCCATACGCCGGGCTATGCAGCAGTTTCCGGGTGATTTTGTTGGTGTAATTTTGGGGTAATTCCATCGCCAAACCATGCCAACCCAGGCCCAGGGAGTACCGCATCGAAGAACAGCGTAGATGCCCTAAGTGGGTGTCATAAAAGGAAAAATCTCGCAATGCGCACCAATGCGCATCTGCCCGTCTACACAATGGGGGTGTGTCCGGCGCCCGTGTCGGCTGCGGGCGTTGCGCCAGCTTGGGTTCTTGCTGTGGAAGGCTTGACGTGTCTGCTCATGTCACTGCCCGGCCAGGCGGGTCTGCGGCGTTGCCACAGGCCCCGCAGGCGTGGGTGGGTGGCCGAATCTTACGCCGGGAAAGTGGGGTACCGGGCGCCGCGCGCGCACGAATGCACCGCAGGGTTTGAAATCCCGCAACTTGCCCCTATATGTGAGGCCATGAGTCACGAAATCAAAGGAAACTTCATCAGCCCCGAATGGCCTAGCTACGACGGCGAATCGATTTTCATGCAGGACCCGAGCTTCCAGACGCCGTGCTGGCGCTACTGGGTCAACCGCCAGAAGACCTCTGGCGTGAAGGACATAAGCTGGGACGAACTGCATGAACTGTGGACCGAGGCGTTTGGCGCCGTCGAGACGCGGGCGCCCAGCAACACCAGCGTGGCCGAGATCGAGCGCATCCTGCACAAGCCGGCACGCCGGCCGACGCACAGCCGGGCGCATCGCAAGGGCTCTGCCAGGCTGTCGGCGCCGACCACGCCGTTCGAGGACCGTTTCTACAGCACGGCGAAGCCTTCATGAGGCGCGTTTTCTGATTCTTTGCGGAGCCGATCGTGAGCAAGGCGTTCACCCGCGAAAGCGATGGCGACGACGAGGATGACGAGATCGCCTTGCCGCCGCTGCCACATGGCGGCAAGAACTACATCACGCCGCAGGGCTATGCGCGCCTGCGCGGTGAGCTGCTGACGCTGATCGACGACGAGCGCCCCAAGGTGGTCGAGACCGTGCACTGGGCCGCCAAGAACGGTGACCGCAGCGAGAACGGCGACTACCTGTATGGCAAGAAGCGCCTGCGCGAGATCGACCGGCGCATCCGCTTTCTGACCCGACGGCTGGAGATCGCCGAGGTGACCGACCCGAGCGCACACCACGGCGGCAAGCAGATCTTCTTCGGCGCGCGCGTGACCTACGCCGACGAGGAAGGCGAAGAGCGCCGCGTCACCATCAAGGGCATCGACGAGGTGGACAACGGCCAGGGCGAGGTGAGCTGGATCAGCCCCATCGCCCGCACCCTGTTGCGCGCGCGCGTGGGCGACGTGTTGCAGTTGCCGACGCCGTTGGGGGTGAAGGAGATTGAAGTGCTGGAAGTGGACTATCCGGCGCCCGGGACACCGGCGGCTTGAGTTCCAGTGCGGGAGTCGCGACGTTGTTGACCGGCTCTGCCGTGCCTCGAGTCTGATCTGACAACGCGTGGGCAATCCGCGCTTATTTCTTTCGCGCCCGCTCGGCGGCCTGGTTGAGCCGTTGCAACTCGTTCTTCATCTTTCGCTTGGCGGCGATCTCGCTGTCGAGCCGCTTCTGCGCTTCGGCGCGAATGCTGAACATCAGCTGGCCGTCCGGGTCTTGCCACGAACCACCCGCCTGGCGCGCCATGTAGGCGGTGGCGCGGGCGAACTCGTCCAGCGACAGCTTGTCGTCGCCGCCCCGGGCCGGCATGCCGCGCACGCCGACGAAGGCGTGGGCCGTCAGCACCGCCTGGCCTTCCTCGATCAGCGGCGCCCAGGCCTTGGCGTCACCGAACCTGGGCGCGTGCGCCACGCCGGTTTCATGGCAGGCGACGCAGGTCTGCTGGTACACCTGTTCGCCGGTGCGCAGCTTGTCGGTGCCTTGGGCGAGGGCGTGGGGCGCGGCCAGCGCCATGACAAGCGTGCCGGCCAGGGTGAGATGGCGTGGGTTCATGCGGAAGCTCCTTCGGGGCAGGAGACCGAAGCGTATCCGAATGTCAGGGATTGTGAAATCCCTGATCTAGTCTTCAACCGGGATATCTGCCGCGAACATGGCCCCACGGCGGCAGCGATGCCTGCGCATCGGATCCGCCCCGCCAGCCTGATCTCAACCGCTCGCCGCCGGCATGATGCGTGCCGCGCGCAGCACCGACTGGGTGCGGCTCAGCGCGCGCAGCACGGCCTCGAGGTGGGTGCGGTCGCGCACGGTGATGACGAAGCGCAGGTCCAGCGCCTCCTGCCCCGCGTCCTCGGCCATGCCGATGTGGACGATGTCGGCCTCGGCGGCCGCCATGGCCGCCGCCACGCGCGCCAGCACGCCCTTGCCGTTGACCACGGTGACGACCACGCCGACCTCGAAGCTGCGCACCGGCTCGTCGGCCCAGGCCACGGTGATGAAGCGCTCGGCGTCCTTGTTCTGAAGCCGGCGCGCCACGCCGCAGTTGTCGGTGTGCACCACCAGGCCCTCGCCGCGGCCCAGGTAGCCGAGCACGCCGTCGCCCGGGATCGGGCGGCAGCAGGTGGCGTACTTGATCGAGACGTTGTCGGCGCCGTCCAGGATCACCGCGCCTTGCGACAGGTTCTCGTGCGCGGTGTAGCGCTCGCGCGTGAGCAGCAGCGCATCGGGTTTGATGCCCTGCGCCGCCAGCAGCGTGACCAGGCGCTTGGCGATCAGGCTGGCGCTGCGCTTGCCCAGGCCGATGTCGGTCAGCATCTCCTCGTGCGTGCGGTTGCCGGTCAGGCGCAGCAGCTTGTCCCAGAGTGGCTTGTCGCTGGGCTCGTGTCCGGGCGGCTGGCCCAGCCCTTCAGCGCGCAGCGCCTGCGCCAGCAGCTTTTCGCCCAGCTCGCGCGACTCGTCCTGCGCCAGGTTCTTCAGGTGGTGCCGGATGCGGCTGCGCGCGCGCCCGGTGCGCACGAAGCCGAGCCAGGCCGGGTTCGGGCTGGACACCGGCGCGGTGATGATCTCGATCACGTCGCCGTTGCGCAGCTCGGTGCGCAGCGGCACCTGCTCGCCGTTGACCTTGGCGGCCACGGTGTGGTCGCCCACGTTGCTGTGGATGGCGTAGGCGAAGTCGACCGTGGTGGCGCCCTGCGGCATCGCCATGATCTGGCCCTTGGGCGTGAACACGTAGACCGAGTCGGGAAACAGGTCGACCTTGATGTGGTCCCAGAACTCGGTGGCGTCGCGCGTCTCGTTCTGGATGTCGAGCAGCGACTGCAGCCATTGCGTGCCCATGCGCTCGTCGGGCACGCCGTCCTTGTGCCCCGCCTTGTAGAGCCAGTGTGCGGCCACGCCGGCCTCGGCCACCAGGTCCATCGAGTCGGTGCGGATCTGGAACTCGATGTTGATGCTGGCCGGCCCCACCAGCGTGGTGTGCAGCGACTGGTAGCCGTTCACCTTGGGGATGGCGATGTAGTCCTTGAAGCGCCCCGGCACCGGCTTGTAGAGCTGGTGCAGCAGTCCCATGGCGGTGTAGCAGTCGAGCACGTTGGGCAGAATCAGCCGCACGCCGTAGAGGTCGTTGACCTGCGCGAAGGACAGGCGCTTGTCGTCCATCTTGCGGTAGATCGAATACAGCGTCTTCTCGCGCCCGATGATGCGCGCGTTGAGGCCGGCACCGGCCAGCGCGGCCTGTACCTCCTGCTGCACCTTCTGGATCAGGTCACGCCGGCGCTGGCGCGAGCGCTCAACCGCCTTGGCCAGCGTGCTGTAGCGCCAGGGCTTGAGGTAGCGGAAGGACAGGTCCTGCAGTTCGCGGAAGGTCTGGTTCAGGCCCAGGCGGTGCGCGATGGGGGCGTAGATTTCCAGCGTCTCGGTCGAGATGCGGCCCCACTTGTTGCGCGGCATGTCGCCCATGGTGCGCATGTTGTGCAGGCGGTCGGCCAGCTTGACCAGGATCACGCGCACGTCGCGCGCCATCGCCAGCAGCATCTTGCGGAAGGACTCGGCCTGGCCTTCCTCGCGCGTGTTGAAGCGCAGCTTGTCGAGCTTGGTGAGGCCATCGACCAGCTCGGCTACTTGCGGGCCGAACGCCTGCAGCAGATCGTTCTTGTCGACGCCGCAGTCTTCCAGCGTGTCGTGCAGCAGCGCCGCCATCAGCGCGTAGGCGTCCAGTTTCCACTCGGCGCATTGCGCCGCCACCGCGATCGGATGGGTGATGTAGGGCTCGCCGCTGTGGCGCAACTGCCCCAGGTGCGCGTTGTCGGCGAAGCGGTAGGCCTTGCGCACCGACTCGCGGTCGGACGGGTCCAGGTAGTCGAGTCGGGCGTCCAGCGCCGCGAAGCTGGCGGCGGCGGCGTTGGCCGTGGCCAACGGGCTGTCGATCGCGGGCATGAGGGAACTCATGATCCCTAATTTAACCGCGCCGACACATTTCTGTGCGCCAGCAACAAAAAGGCGCCTCGCGGGCGCCTTTTCAGTGGTATTGACGCTGCAAAAACCGCGTTCAGGGCACTTTCTTGAGCATCTCCAGCCCAACCTTGCCGGCTGCGATCTCGCGCAGCGCCGTCACGCCGGGCTTGTTGCGGGTCTCGACCTTGGGCGCGTGGCCCTGGCTCAGCATGCGGGCGCGGTAGGTCGCGGCCAGCACCAGCTGGAAGCGGTTGGGGATCTTGGTCGAGGCAGTCTTCGACGGTGATGCGGGCCATGGGCGAATGCTTTCGGGTGGGGCAGGGTGATCAGGCGATGCCGAGGGCCTGGAAGGTGTCGGCGCGGGCGCGCTTCTGGGCGACGTACTTCAGGCGCTGGGCGTGAACAATGGCTTTCAGGTCGAACAGCGCACGTTCAAATATCTCATTGATTATAACGTAGTCGAAGTGTCCGGCCTGCGCCAGTTCGGTGCGGGCGTTGGCCAGGCGCAGTTCGATCACCTCGGGCGCGTCCTCGCCGCGGCGCAGCAGGCGCGCGCGCAATTCCTCCCAGCTGGGCGGCATGATGAACACCATGATGGCGTTGGTGAACAACTGCTTGATCTGCAGCGCGCCCTGCCAGTCGATCTCCAGCACCACGTCGCCGCCGGCGCCGATGCGGTCCTCGATGGCCTGGCGCGAGGTGCCGTAGCGCTTGCCATGCACCTGGGCCCATTCGAGGAAATCGCCGGCCGCGACCTTGGCGTCGAAGGCGGCATCGCTGATGAAGTGGTATTCGCGGCCGTCCTTCTCCTGCCCGCGTGGGGCGCGCGTGGTGTGCGAGATTGAGGGCGCGACGCCGGCGTCGACCTCCATCAAGGCCTTGACCAGGCTGGACTTGCCCGATCCGCTGGGGGCGGCGACGACGAACAGGTTTCCGGGGTAATCCATGGGCGCGCGGCGCGAAGCCGGGAATGCGAAGCAATCGAGGAGGGCGCGATTTTATCGGGCGCGGCCGGCGTGCCGCCGGCTGCGGCGAGAATCGGCGACAGGTTTTTCTTGCACAGGCGATTCGATGGAGCATCTTGGCTTCGGCCCCGTCCGCATCTATCTCGGCGACAAGTCGGGCAAGTACCCCGATGGCAACCAGGTCATCGTGCAGGGGCGGGACACGCGGGTTGCCTTCGACACGCCCCTGGTGTCGCGCCACATTGGCGACGATCTCGACCAGGTCGATCTGCTGGTCCTGGGCCATGTGCATGAAGACCACGCCGTGTCGCAGGGGCGCCTGACGGGCGCGCGGGTGCAGGTGCACCAGGCCGATCTGGCGGCGGCGCAGTCCTGGGACGGGCTGGCGCGCCATTACGGTTACCCGGCGTCGGTGCTGGCCACGGTGCGCGCGATGATCGAGCGCGACTTCAGCTGGGCGCCGCGCCCCGACGCCACCGGTTACGCCGACGGCGCGCTGTGGGAGCTGGGCGGCGGCGTGCGCGTGCGTGCGCACCACCTGCCGGGCCACACCGCCGGGCATTGCGCGCTGGTGGAAGAAAGCACCGGCGTGGCCTTCATTGGTGACATCGACCTGACCGGCTTCGGGCCCTACTATGGCGACGCGTCTTCCAGTCTGGCGCAGTTCCAGCGCAGTCTGGAGCGGGTGACGGACATCGATGCGCGCGTGTGGGTGACCTCGCACCACCGCGGCGTGATCACCGAGCGCGCGGCTTTTCTGCAGGCGGTGGAGCGCTTCGCGCACAAGATCGACGAGCGCAACGACAAGCTGCTTGGCTACCTGCGCGAGCGTCCGCACACGCTGGAGCAGCTGGTGGCGCGCCGGATTCTGTATCCCGTGGGTTTCGAGCTGCCCTACGTCGAGAGCGCCGAGCGCCGCAGCATCGCGCTGCACCTGGCGCAATTGCAGCAGGCCGGCGCGGTGCGCGCCGAGGCTGAGGCCGACGGCGAGATTTACGCGCTCGCCTGATCCCTCGTGTTCCGCTGAAAGCCGAGCAGCAGGTTGTTGGCCGGCATGGCCTGGCGCAGGCGCCGCACCAGGCCTGCGGCGGCGGCCTCGCGCTCCACGTCGGCGAGCCGGCGAATGCCCCAGTCGGGGTCGCGCGCGCGCAGGTCGGCGTCGAAGGCGGTGTTGCTGGGGGCGGTGGGCACCTCGTCCTCCAGGTAGGGGCCATAGGTGAGCAGCCAGCCATGGGGCGCCAGGTGGCGCGCGGCGCCGCGCATCAGCCCAGCGCAGCAGGCCCAGGGGCTGATGTGCAGCAGGTTGGCGCAGAAGATCAGATCGAAGGGCGCGTCGAAGAGCGCGCCCTCGGACGGCCAGGCGCTGTCGCGCACGTCGAGCTGGCGCGCCGGCAGCACCTGGGTGGCGCCGGCCTGCGCGGCCCAGCCGGCGATGGCGCCGAAATGCGCGTCGGTGACATCGGTCGGCTGCCAGGACCAGCCCGGCAGCGCGGCGGCGAAATGCGCCGCGTGCTGGCCGGTGCCGCTGGCGATATCCAGCGCGCGGCCGCGCTCGGGCAGCAGGGTGCGCAACACGGCCAGGATCGGCCCCCGATTGCGCTCGGAGGCGGGGCTGTATGGCAGCTCAGGCACAGGGCAGGCCTTGCGCGGATTCGCCGGCGGCCGGTGCGCAGCGCGCGGCCGGCGGCGTGGCCGGGGCGATGCGCTCGCGGATCACGATGCCGCTGGTGTCGGCCGGCTCGGGTTTCGGCGCCATGGCGTCGATGCCGGCGCCAATGGCCTTGCCGGTCAGATTGACGCCGGTGGCGACCACGGCGCCGGTGACCGAAATTGCCGCGCCCGCCGTGGCGCTGGCGACGGCGCAGCCGCTGAGCAGGGCGGGCGCCAGCACCAGCGCACCGCAACAAAGCATCCGCTTCATGGGGCCGCCACGGGTGGGTTGCCACGCACCTGCATCGCGATGTCGAGCGAGCGCAGGCGCAGCGCCGGGTCGTAGATGTCGCAGGTGAACATCATCTCGTCGCAGCCGGTCTCGCGCGCCAGCGTCTGCAGGCCCTGGCGCACCGTGTCGGGCGAGCCGATCACGGCGCAGGCCAGGAAGTCGGCGATGCCCGCTCTTTCTTGCGTGCTCAGGCGCTCGAAGAAGCCTTCCTTTGGCGGCTGCAGCAGCCCGCGCGCGCCGCGCAGAATGCCCAGCACGCGCTCGAAGATGCTGCCGGCCAGGTGCGTGGCCTCGGCGTCGGTCGGCGCGGCGACCAGCGGCACGCCGATCATCACGTACGGCTTTTCGCATTGCGCGGAGGGCTTGAAGCCGCGCCGATACACCTCGATCGCCCGCAGCAGCATGGCCGGCGCGAAGTGCGAGGCAAACGCATAGGGCAGGCCGCGTTCGGCCGCCAGCTGGGCACTGAAGAGGCTGGAGCCGAGCAGCCAGACCGGCACCTGCGTGCCGGCACCGGGGTTGGCAATCAGCTTCTGCCCGGGCGTGGGCTCGCCCAGCAGGCGCTGCAACTCGGCGACGTCGCGCGGGAAATCCTCCACCGATTCCATGCGATCGCGGCGCAGCGCGCGCATCGTCATCGGGTCGGTGCCGGGCGCGCGGCCCAGCCCCAGGTCGATGCGGCCCGGGTACAGCTCGGCCAGCGTGCCGAAGGCCTCGGCCACCACCAGCGGCGCGTGGTTGGGCAGCATCACGCCGCCGGAGCCGACGCGGATGCGCTGCGTGCCACCCGCGATGTGGCCGACCAGCACCGCCGTCGCCGACGAAGCAATGCCGGCCATGTTGTGGTGCTCGGCCAGCCAGTAGCGGGTGAAGCCCAGGCGCTCGGCGTGCTGCGCGGCCTGCAGCGACACCGCCAGCGCGTCGGCCACGCCGCGGCCTTCGCGCACTGGCACCAGGTCCAGCATGGAAAAGGCGATGTGGGACAGGAGGGGATTCATGCGCCTATTCTGCGATGGATTGGCGTGGTGAGCGGGCGTACCGCCAAACATCCGGACGCAGAGGACGCAAAGGATTCGCAGAGGACGCAGAAGAAACCCAACCAAGTGTTTCGGCTGCTTTTTTTGCGTCCTTTGCGTATTTTTTGCGTCCTCTGCGTCCGGATGTTCAGAAGCCGGCAACACCGCTGGCGCGAATCGATAAGATCGTGGCGCCATGAACCATCCCGCGCCCGTCCTCGAAGTGCTGCCGCGCGACCTGTCGGCCTACCGCGCCGGCAACACCGGCGTCGACTACGTGCACCGTTTCGACTCTGGCCGGCCGGGGCCGCACGTGCTGATCAACGCGCTCACGCACGGCAACGAGATCTGCGGCATGGTGGCGGCCACGCATCTGCTCGATGCCGGCGTGCGGCCGAAGATCGGCACGCTGACGGTGAGCTTCGCGCATGTCGAGGCCTACGCGGCGTTCCGGCCCGAGACGCCCTTTGCCAACCGGCAACTGGTGCACAACCTGAACCGCATCTGGTCCGACGAGTGGCTGGATGGACCGGAGCAAAGCCCCGAATTGCGGCGCGCGCGCGAACTGCGGCCGGTGGTGGCGGCGGCCGACCACATCCTCGACATCCACTCCACCAGCCAGGACGTGGCGCCGTTCTGGGTCTATCCCGATTTCGAGCGCAATGGGCGCGCGGCGCTGGCGCTGGGCGCGGCCAGTGGCGTGGCGCTGCATCTGCTGATGCCGCAGGGTCTGGGCAGCGGCACGCCCCTGATCCAGCACGGCCGCCACGGCCAGGCCGGTGAGGGCGCCGGGGTGGCGCTGGTGGTGGAATGCGGCCAGCATTTCCTGCGTGCCTCGGCCGAGGTGGCGACGCGCGCGGCGCTGAGCTTTCTGGCCCACTTCGGGCTGGTCGATGCGCCCGCGCCGGTTGCCGCGGCGCCGGCCAGGCAACGCCGCTTGGACCTGCTGCAGACCTGCATGGTGCGCACGCCGGCGTTCCGCTTCACGCGCCCGCTGGTCGGGCTGGAGACCTTCGCGCAGGGCGAGTTGATCGCCACCGACGGCGAGGCCGGCGAGATCCGCGCGCCTTGCGACGACTGCACCGTGATGATGCCCACGCGCGAGCCGATCGTCGGGCGCGAGGCGGTCTACCTGACGCGGCCGTTGGTGGCCTGATCGCGCTGCGGCTTCAGCGCATCCAGCCGCCGCCCTGCAGTTGCCAGCCGCCGCGCGGCGAGCGGTCCCAGCGGTGCGGCTGCCAGCGGTAGCCGTGGCGCGGGCGCTCGTAGCGGCCGGGCACCCACTGGTGGCGGTTGCCGCTCCAGTTCCAGTAGCCGCTGATCCAGATCGCGCCGGGATAGGGCAGGGCCGGCTGCACCTCGTAATAGGGCGTGGGCGGCGCCACCGGGGCGTAGACGGTGCTT
Source organism: Burkholderiales bacterium (assembly GCA_016702555.1). Classification (GTDB taxonomy): domain Bacteria; phylum Pseudomonadota; class Gammaproteobacteria; order Burkholderiales; family Burkholderiaceae_C; genus Ottowia. The sequence continues at coordinate 453,412 of JADJDV010000005.1, read as the reverse complement.
TGGGTGGGGTAGCCGTAGGGGTCGTTGTACACGGCGCCCGGCACCGGTGCGACCACGCAGCCGGTGAGCAGGGCGGCGCCAAAGACCCCGGCAACCAGGGCGAGGCGGGCGGGCCGGAATGCAGCGTTTCGATTTCTCATGGCTGTAGACTCGATCAAAGGAAACGCGCGCAGTCCGAAAATGCCGCGCCCGCCTCAGGCCCTGTAACGCGCGGCCCCTGCAGCGGCCGACCGGCGGATGCGTTCGGCCACGCTCTTTACCTGGCCTTCACATGGTGGCCGGCCACGGCGCTGGGACTCGCGTACGGCAGGTTTTGCTGCAATGCAACAAACAGGTAAAATAGCCGGCTTGAGGACGCAACGCGCGCCCCACACCTATCCCGAAATATTCCGAAAACTTTGCAAGAGCGAGAAAGGCAAGCTGGTTATGACACCGCGAACTACTTGCACGGAAGGCAGGCGCTAGGCCGATCGCGGGTCAGGTTCCGGCGCACGCACTCGAAGGCGCCACAAGACACCAGCAAAGCGCGGCCTTCAGTCCGCGCTTTTTTCTTGCCGCCGATCCCGGCGTCCGGCTCCTCTCAACGTTGTCACGCAGCACAGGTATTCACATGGTTCACATCACGCTTCCCGACGGTTCGCAGCGCCAGTACCCCGGCCCGGTGACCGTGGCCGAGGTGGCCGAGTCGATCGGCTCTGGCCTGGCCAAGGCGGCGCTGGGCGGCAAGGTCGGCGCGCCCGGTGCACCCGTCGCCCAGGACAAGCTGGTCGACACCAGCTATGCGATCGCGCAGGACGCGCGGCTGTCCATCGTCACCGCCAAGGACGCGGACGGCCTGGAGGTCATCCGCCACTCCACCGCGCACCTGCTGGCCTACGCGGTGAAAGAGCTGTTCCCGGATGCGCAGGTGACCATCGGTCCGGTGATCGAGAACGGCTTCTATTACGACTTCAGCTACAAGCGCCCCTTCACGCCGGACGACCTGGTCGCCATCGAGAAAAAGATGGCCGAACTGGCCGCCAAGGACGAACCCGTGCTGCGCCGCGTGCTGCCGCGCGACGAGGCGGTCGACTACTTCAAGGGCATGGGCGAGGCCTACAAGGCCGAGCTGATCGCCAGCATCCCCAGCAACGAAGACGTGTCGCTGTACCGCGAAGGCGCTTTTGAAGACCTGTGCCGTGGCCCGCACGTGCCCAGCACGGGCAAGCTCAAGCACTTCAAGCTGATGAAGGTGGCGGGCGCCTACTGGCGCGGCGACCACCGCAACGAGATGCTGCAGCGCATCTACGGCACGGCCTGGGCCAGCAAGGACGAGTTGCAGGGTTACCTGCGCATGCTGGAAGAGGCTGAAAAGCGCGACCACCGCAAGCTCGGCAAAGAGCTGGACCTGTTTCACATCGACGAGCATTCGCCCGGCACGGTGTTCTGGCACCCCAAGGGCTGGACGCTGTGGCAAGAGGTGGAACAGTACATGCGCCGCGTCTACCGCGACAACGGCTACCAGGAGGTCAAGGGCCCGCAGTTGCTCGACAAGTCGCTGTGGGAAAAGACCGGCCACTGGGACAAGTACCGCGAGAACATGTTCATCACCGAGAGCGAAAAGCGCGACTACGCGCTCAAGCCGATGAACTGCCCCGGCCACATCATGATCTTCAAGCAGGGCGTGAAAAGCTACCGCGACCTGCCGCTGCGCTATGGCGAGTTTGGCGCCTGCCACCGCAACGAGCCCACGGGCGGCCTGCACGGCATCATGCGCGTGCGCGCCTTCACGCAGGACGATGGCCACATCTTCTGCACCGAGGACCAGATCCTGCCCGAGTGCACGGCCTACACGGCGCTGCTGCAGAAGGTCTACAAGGACTTCGGCTTCACCGACATCATCTACAAGGTCGCCACGCGGCCCGAGCAGCGCATCGGCAGCGACGAAAGCTGGGACAAGGCCGAGCACGCGCTGATGGAGAGCCTGCGCGCTTCCGGTTGTGAGTTCGAGCTCTCCCCCGGCGAGGGCGCCTTCTATGGCCCCAAGATCGAGTACACGCTGAAGGACGCCATCGGCCGTCAGTGGCAGTGCGGCACCATGCAGGTCGATTTCTCGATGGCCGAGCGGCTCGACGCCGAATACGTCGGCGAAGACGGCGCGCGCCACCGTCCGGTGATGCTGCACCGCGCCATCGTCGGCAGTCTGGAGCGCTTCATCGGCATCCTGATCGAAGAACACGCTGGGGCGCTGCCGGTGTGGCTCGCGCCGGTGCAGGTGGTCGTCACGGGCATCACCGACGCCCAGGCCGATTACGTGCAAAGCGTGGCGAAAACGCTGCGAGATCAAGGGCTTAGGGTGGAAACCGACCTGCGCAACGAGAAGATCACGTATAAAATACGCGAGCATTCGTTGCAAAAGCCGCCTTACATCCTCGTCGTCGGCGACAAGGAGATGGCCGCTGGCGCCGTCGCAGTGCGCGCCCGGGGCAACCAAGACCTCGGTGTGATGTCCCTTGATGCGTTTGCCAAACGCATTGCCCAGGACGTCGCTTCCAAAGCCTGATTCTCTGATTGAAACAGCTCTGGACCGTGTGGATTGTGCGGTATCAGCTACGCTTTGCGTAGCATTCTTGATAAAGGATTTTTGCCATCGCTACCAATTTTCGTGACCGCCGCCACCGTGAAGAGCGCGCGCATCGTCTGAACCGTGAAATCATGGCCCCCGAGGTTCGCCTCAACGGGCCCGAGAACGAGCCGCTGGGCGTCGTCCCCATCCAGGAAGCCCTGCGCCTGGCCGGTGAGTACGACGTGGACCTGGTGGAAGTCGTGCCCACGGCCACACCGCCCGTGTGCCGGCTGATGGATTACGGCAAGTTCAAGTACCTTGAGCAGAAGAAAGCCGCCGAGGCCAAGGCCAAGCAGACGGTCATCGAGGTCAAGGAAGTCAAGTTCCGCCCCGGCACCGACGATGGCGACTACAACATCAAGATGCGCAACATCCGGCGCTTCTTGGGCGATGGCGACAAGGTGAAGGTCACGCTGCGTTTTCGCGGTCGCGAGATCACGCACCAGGAATTGGGCATGGCGCTGCTGAACCGCATTCGCGACGAACTGGCCGACAGCATCATCGTCGAGCAGTTCCCGAAGCTGGAAGGGCGGCAGATGATCATGATGATCGCGCCGGGCCGCAAAAAGCCCGCCGGCGGCGCGCCGAAGCCGGCCGCGGCCGAGCAGCAGCCGGCAGCGGCCTGAGCGATCGAAAGTTCGAAGGAATTTGCCGGGCTCGCCCGGCGAACCGGCAGGTTGCAAGACCTGCCACCGAAGAAGCAGCGGGTTTGCAGCCCGCCGCTTTTTATAGAAGAAGTGGCTCGGGGCCCAACCAAGGGCGCAAAGCAGTTTTGCGCACGCCTCGCGAGCACAAGTAACAGGAGCATTTGAAATGCCCAAGATGAAGACCAAGAGCAGCGCGAAAAAGCGTTTTCGCGTCCGTCCCGGTGGCACCGTCAAGCGCGGTCAAGCCTTCAAGCGTCACATCCTGACCAAGAAGTCCACCAAGAACAAGCGCCAGTTGCGCGGTGCGGTGAATGTGCACGAGTCCGATCTCGGACAGATGGCACAGATGCTGCCCTTCGCCGGCCTTTGATCAACGACGGACAAGGAGAACACACATGCCTCGCGTCAAACGTGGCGTCACCGCCCGCGCTCGTCACAAGAAAATTCTGGCCCTGGCCAAGGGTTACCGCGGTCGCCGCAAGAACGTCTTCCGCGTCGCCAAACAGGCGGTGATGAAGGCTGGCCAATACGCCTACCGTGATCGTCGTAACCGCAAGCGCGACTTCCGTCGCCTGTGGATTGCCCGCATCAACGCCGCCGCGCGTGAATGCGGCATCACCTACAGCCAGTTCATCAACGGCATGAACAAGGCCGGTATCGCGCTGGACCGCAAGGTGCTGGCCGACATCGCCGTGCACGACAAGGCGGCGTTCGCCGGCATCGTGGAGCAGGCCAAGGCCAAGCTGGCTTGATTCCAGCACCGCCGCGAACACTTCTTTCAATAGCTGGTTGCGCAGGCGGTTCAAGGGATTGAAGCTGATTTGGCTTCAATCCCTTTTTCGTTGAGGGCTCACGCAAACCGCTATGCAAGAAGTGCGTGCCCCAGACAAGCGCTGCACTTGCGTCCTTTTTGCGTAAGCCGTGTCGTTTTCAAGAGTTTCCTCAGGTTTTGTATCGATGAGCACCGCCACCGCCTCCGAAGACCTCCGTAATCTGGTTCAAAGCGCCGAGCACAGCTTCGCGCGCGCTGCCACGCCGGCCGAACTGGAAGACGCCAAGGCCGCCTTCCTCGGCAAGGCCGGCCGAGTGACCGAGCTGATGAAGGGCATGGCGCAGCTGTCGGTGGATGAGAAGAAAACCCGCGGCGCCGCCATTCACCAGGCCAAGCAGGCCATCGAGGCACAGCTGGCTGTGCACCGGCAGGCGATGGCCGATGCCGAACTGGCGCGTCAGTTGCAGGCCGAGGCGCTGGACGTGACGCTGCCCGGCCGCCAGCGCGGCGGCGGCGGCCTGCACCCAATCAGCCTGGCCTGGCAACGCATCGAGCAGATCTTCGGCAGCATGGGTTTCGACGTCGGCGATGGCCCCGAGATCGAGAACGACTGGTACAACTTCACCGCGCTGAACAACCCGCCCAACCACCCCGCGCGCTCGATGCAGGACACCTTCTACGTCGACATGAACGACGAAGAGGGCCATCCCTACTGTCTGCGCACGCACACCAGCCCGATGCAGATCCGTTACGCCACCGCGCACGCCAGGAAACACGCGGCGGCGCTGGCGCTGGGCGAGATGCGCGAGATCCGCGTCATCGTGCCGGGCCGCACCTACCGCGTCGACAACGACGCCACGCACTCGCCCATGTTCCACCAGGTCGAGGGTCTGTGGCTGGGCGAGGACGTCAGTTTCAAGGACCTGAAGGTCACTTACCTGAACTTCTGCAAGGCCTTCTTCGAGACCGACGATCTGGTGCTGCGCTTCCGCCCCAGCTATTTCCCCTTCACCGAGCCCAGCGCCGAGATCGACATCCAGTTCCAGAGCGGGCCGCTGGCCGGCCGCTGGCTGGAGGTGTCCGGCTCGGGCCAGGTGCACCCGCAGGTGGTGCGCAACATGGGGCTGGATCCGGAGCGCTTCATCGGCTTTGCCTTCGGCTCCGGCATCGATCGCCTGGCCATGCTGCGCTATGGGGTGAACGATCTGCGCCTGTTCTTCGACGGCGACATCCGCTTTTTGAGCCAATTCAAATGACACCGGTTCGGCGTTGAGCGTTCGGCGTTCAGCGTGAACCACCGAAAAACGCTCAACGCTCAACGCTCAACGCTCAACCCAAAAAAATGCAATTTCCCGAATCCTGGCTGCGCGAGTTCTGCAACCCGCCGATCACCACCGAACAACTGGCCGACACGCTGACCATGGCCGGCTTCGAGGTCGAGGAACTGCGCCCGGTGGCGCCGCCTTTCAGCCGCATCGTCGTCGGCGAGATCAAGCAGGCCGAGCCGCACCCCAACGCCGACCGCCTGCGCGTGTGCCAGGTGGACGTGGGGCAGGGCGCCCTGCTGAACATCGTCTGTGGTGCGCCGAACGCGCGCGTGGGCATCAAGGTGCCGACGGCGCTGGTCGGCGCCGAACTGCCGCCGGGCGACGACGGCAAGCCCTTCGTCATCCAGCTTGGCCAGCTGCGCGGCGTCGAGAGCCAGGGCATGCTGTGCTCGGCGCGCGAACTGCAGCTGTCGGATGACCATGGCGGCCTGCTGGAGCTGGCCGGTGACGCGCCCTTGGGCACCGACATCCGGCAGGTGCTGGACCTCGACGACACCGTGTTCACGCTCAAGCTGACGCCCAACCTGGGCCACGCGCTCAGCGTCTACGGCATTGCGCGTGAGCTGTCGGCGCTGACTGGTGCGCCGCTGCGCACGCCCGAGCTGCCGCCGGTGGCCGTGGGCACGCCCGACGTGCTGCCGGTCAAGATCAGCGCGCCCGATCTGTGCGGGCGTTTCTCGGGCCGCGTGATCCGCGACGTGAACACGCAGGCCGCCACGCCCGCCTGGATGGTCGATCGGCTGGCGCGCTGCGGCCAGCGCAGCGTGACCGCGCTGGTGGACATCTCCAACTACGTGATGTTCGAGTACGGCCGGCCCTCGCACATCTTCGACCTCGACAAGATCCACGGCGGCTTGGATGTGCGCTGGGGCCGCGCGGGCGAGCAGCTGATGCTGCTGAACGGCAACACCGTCACCGTCGATGACAGCGTGGGCGTGATCGCCGACGACAAGGAGGTCGAATCGCTGGCCGGCATCATGGGCGGCGACGCCACGGCGGTGAGCGACGACACCCGCAACGTCTACGTCGAAGCCGCGTTCTGGTGGCCCGATGCCGTGGCCGGCCGTTCGCGCCGTTACAACTTTTCCACCGACGCCGGCCACCGTTTCGAGCGTGGCGTCGACCCGGCCTTGACGGTGGCGCACATCGAGCGCATCAGCCAGCTCGTCGTCGACATCTGTGGCACGCCCGGCACGGCCTGCGGCCCCATCGACGACCAGCGGCCGAACCTGCCGCAGCCCGCGCCCGTGACGCTGCGCGTGGCGCGCGCCAGCAAGGTGATCGGCATGCCCATCACGCAGGCGCAGTGCGCCGACGTGTTCCGCCGTCTCGGCCTGCCGTACACCGAAGGCGAGGGCGAGATCACCGTTGCGCCGCCCAGCCATCGCTTCGACCTGCGCATCGAGGAAGACCTGATCGAGGAAGTGATCCGCGTCATCGGCTACCGGCAGCTGCCCGAGACGCCGCCGCGCGCGCCGATCGTGCCGCGTGCGCCCGCCGAATCGCGCCGCGACCGCTTCGACGCGCGCCGCGCCATGGCCGCGCTCGGCTATCTGGAAACCATCAACTTCAGCTTCGTCGACGAGGCTTGGGAGCGCGATCTGGCCGGCCACACCGACCCGATCCGTCTGCTCAACCCGATCGCCAGCCAGATGGGCGTGATGCGCTCCTCGCTGCTCGGCTCGCTGCTGCAGGTGGTCAAGCACAACACCGACCGCCGCGCCGAGCGCGTGCGCGTGTTCGAACTGGGGCGCGTGTACCGGCGCGACGCCGGCGTACCGGCCTCGGACAGCGAGGTGGCCGGCATCGCGCAACCGATGAAGCTGGCCGCCATCGCCTACGGTCCGACCGACCGGCAGGGCTGGGAAGGCCGTCAGCGCGGCGCCGATTTCTACGACCTGAAGGGCGACGTCGAAGCCCTGCTGGGCGCGCGCCAGCCGCAGTTCGTGCGCGCCGAGCATCCGGCGCTGCACCCCGGCCGCTGCGCCCAGGTGCAGCTGGACGGCCGCGTCATCGGCGTCGTCGGCGAGCTGCACCCGCGCTGGCGCCAGCAGTGGGAGCTGCCGCAGGCGCCGGTGCTGTTCGAGCTCGACCTCGACGCCGTGCTGCACCACCCGCTGCCGCAGGCGCGACCGGTGCCGCGCCGGCAATCGGTCGAACGCGACATCGCCGTGGTGGTCAAGGAAGCCGTCACGCATGGCGCGCTGATGGCCGCCGTGCACGCCGCGCCCACCGGCGGCCTGCTGCGCAGCGCCAGCCTGTTCGACATCTATCGCCCGAAAGCCGGCGCCGAAGGCGCCGGCGGTATGGCGGCTGGCGACAAGAGCCTGGCGGTGCGCCTGGTGCTGGGCAGCGAGGCCGACACCCTGACCGACGAGCGCATCGACGCCGCCGTGCGGGCCGTGGTCGAACGGCTGCGCGACGAACTGGGCGCGCGCCTGCGCGGATAAGACAAACACGATCGAGGAGGCCACCCAATGAGCACTTCACCCCGCACCCACGAGATGCTGGAGCTCGTCGTCGACAGCCTGGCCACCTCGGCGCTGACCAAGGCCCAGCTGGCTGAGTTGCTGTTCGAGCAGATCGGCCTGAACAAGCGCGAGGCCAAGGACATGGTCGACGCCTTCTTCGACATGATGGGCGCGCGCCTGGTGGCCGGCGAAGAGGTCAAGCTTTCGGGCTTTGGCAACTTCCAGTTGCGCGTGAAGGCGGCGCGACCGGGCCGCAACCCGCGCACCGGCGAGCTGATCCCGATCGCCGCGCGCCGCGTCGTCACCTTTCATGCCAGCCAGAAGCTCAAGGACGCGATCCAGTCGGCCTCCGGCGCCGGCGCCACCGTGGTGGAAGAGCGCTGACCCGCCCCGGTTTTTCCGCCAGCGTGCGCCACCACCGGCGCCCGACGCCACGCTTTCACGCCCCGGGTGTGGCGGACGCCGGGCAGTTGCGCTAACCTCGGGCAGTTCGGCGCGCCGCTTGCCGATTCGTCATGGAAAGTCAGCTTCCCCCCATTCCCGCCAAGCGCTACTTCACCATCGGTGAGGTGGGCGAGCTGTGCGGCGTCAAGCCACACGTGCTGCGCTACTGGGAGCAGGAATTCACCCAGCTGCGGCCGATGAAGCGGCGCGGCAACCGGCGCTACTACCAGCACCACGAAGTGCTGATGATCCGCCGCATCCGCGAGCTGCTGTACCACCAGGGCTTCACCATCAACGGCGCCCGCGCGCGGCTGCAGGAGCTGGCCCAGCACGAGCGTGAACGCCATCGCACCGGCCTCAGCGCGCCACTGAATGACGACGCCATCGATGCGATGGAATCCAGCGGCGCCGACGAGTCCGGCGACGCGGCCTTGCTGAACCATCACCTGCCGCCCGAGCAGATCCGCGACGTCGAGCGCGAGCTGAGGGAGATTCGCGAATTGCTCAGCCTGTCGCTCTGAGCACGCAGGCTATAATCGCAGGCTTGTCGGCGTGTAGCGCAGCCTGGTAGCGCACTTGCATGGGGTGCAAGGGGTCGCGAGTTCGAATCCCGCCACGCCGACCAATCTACACGGGGGGCTGCAGCTATGAAAGTTGCAGCCCCCTTTCTTTTCTGACTGTTGATCGTGATCGATCTCCGGTATTTTTCTGGTCGTCGAATTCAGCATGTCCTCACCAAGAATCCTGTTCGGCTTCCACGCCGTCGGCGTGCGCCTGAAGACGGCGCCGGCGTCGGTGATCGAGGTCTATGCCGACCCGACGCGGCGCGATGCGCGGATGAAGCAGTTTCTCGTGCGCGCCGCCGACGCCGGGGTGCGGGTGATCGAGGCTGACGCCGCACGGCTGACCAAGCTGTGCGGGGGCGCTGGGCACCAGGGCGTGGTGGCGCGGGTGCAGGCGCTGGAGGGCGTGCGCACGCTGGCTGAGTTGCTGGACGATGTGCAGGAGGCAGGCGCGGTGCCGTTGCTGCTGGTGTTGGATGGGGTGACCGACCCGCACAACCTGGGGGCCTGCCTGCGTGTGGCCGATGGCGCCGGTGCGCATGCCGTGATCGCGCCCAAGGACCACGCGGCCGGCATCAACGCCACGGTGGCCAAGGTGGCCAGCGGCGCGGCAGAAACCGTGCCGTATTTCATGGTGACCAATCTGGCGCGCACGCTGGGCGAGTTGAAGGAGCGTGGCATCTGGGTCATCGGCACCAGCGATGACGCCGAGCAGACGCTGTACCAGGCCGACCTGAAGGCGCCCACGGCCCTGGTGCTGGGCGCCGAGGGGCTGGGCATGCGCCAGCTGACGCGCAAGACCTGCGATGCGCTGGTGCGCATTCCGATGCAGGGCGCGGTGGAAAGTCTGAATGTGTCGGTGGCCAGCGGCGTGTGCCTGTTCGAGGCGCGGCGGCAACGCCTGGCCAGCGCCTGATCAAGCGGCGATCTCAGGCGGCTTTGGTCAGCCGCTTCACCCCCGCCACGAAGCGCTGCAGCGTCTGCGACAGCACGCCCTGGGGGATCATGATTTCGATCAACTGGAAACGCCCGCGCGTGGCCTGCGCCCGGTCGAGCGCGGCTTTCAGCTCGGCGCGGGTGCGCACGCGCACGCCGTCTCCCCCTAGGCCGGTGGCCATGTCGGCAAAGCCCCAGTCGCCCAGCGCATTGAAGGCGGATTCGGGCTGGAAGGTGCGCAGCATCTCCCAACTGGCGTTGTTGAGCAGCAGCACGATCGGGTCCCAGCCGTAACGGCGGCAGTTGCCGAGTTCCCAGCCAGTCATCTGGAAGGCGCCGTCGCCCACCAGGATCAGCGGGCGCTGGCCAGTGGCCGCCTGCAGGCCCAGGCCGGCTGGCACGCCGAAACCCATGGTGGCGTAGTAGCCGGGCGCGGTGAAGGCGGTGTGGTCGATGTCCATGGCGGTGAACAGGCAATCGCCCATGTCGCTGGCGATCGGCAGCTTGCCGTGCGCGTCCATCAGATCGTTGACGGCCATGGCGATGTCGGTCGGGCTGATCGGGGCGTCGTCGGCCGGCATGCCGCGTGCGTAGGGCTGTGGCTGCGGGTGCGGCGGCGCGGCCACGGTGCGCGCGTCGGTCCGTGCCAGCAAGGCATCGACCAGGCTGGCCAGCGGGATGTGGGGGTAGACGTGGTAGCCGAGACGCACCTCGCCGTCGCAGGCGATGATGGCGTGGCGCAGGTCGATCTTCTGCTCCGAGACGGCGAAGTTGGTGTCCGACAGGATCGCGCCAAGCAGGAATAGGCCGTCGGATTCCTCCACCATGCGGGTCAATTCAGGCGCCCCGGCGACGCCCATGTAGGTGCCCATCAAGTGCGTGTCGGCGTCGGCCAGCAGGCCGCGGCCCATGATGCAGGTGGCCACCGGCAGCCCCAGGCGGCGCGCCAGTTCGGCCACCCTGGTTTCCAGGCCGTAGCGGCGCACTTCCACGTCGACCACCAGCACCGGGCTCCTGGCGGCGCGCAGGCGCGCCAGCACCTCGGTGGCGCAGGCGCCCAGCGCATCGGCATCGACCTCCACCGTGGGCAAGTCCGGCACCGGCGCACAGGGCGCGGCCACCATGTCGCGCGGCAGTTCGATGTAGACCGGGCGCGAGTGCTCCAGGCAGGCGGCGATGACGCGCGCGATCTCTTGCGGTGCGCGCTTGGCGTCGTCCAGCCGCGTCTGCGCGCAGGTGATTTCCTCGTAGATGCGCTGCTGCGAATCGAGCCGCTTGGCCTGGTGGTGCAGCAGCAGACCCGAGGCCGATTCGTGCAGGCCGGGTCCGCCTGAGAGCACCACCAACGGCGACTTCTCGGCGTAGGCCGAGGCGACGGCGTTGACCATGTTCAGCGCCCCGGCGCCGTAGGTGACCGCCGCCACGCCCAGCGTGCCGCCGATGCGCGCTGCGGCGTCGGCGGCAAAACCCACGCCGGGCTCGTGCGACAGCGTGTACAGCGGCAGGATGGCCGACTCCTCGATGATCTTGAAGAAGGGCAGGGCGAAATCGCCCGGGATGCCGAAGATCTGGCGTGCGCCGTGTTGTTTCAGCGCGTGCAGCAGCGATTCAGTGAGGTTCATGACCTTGGGGTTCCTGCGGGGGGCGAGATGCGGCCATTGTCCCGACACGGTGGCGCAGATGGGCGGCGCAGACGGCGGTTGGATAAGCTCAAACGCCGTTTATCGGCTCAGTGAATGCAATGTGCGCAGAAAATCAGCTTTGAATCAGCGCTCGTCATTCCCGCGCAGGCGGGAATGACAGGGATCTGGATGCAGCCAGGGGCTCAGCCGCCTTGCTCGCGGTGTTGCTTGAGCGCTTGCAGCACCAGCGCCCAGGCCCAGCTGTTGAAGCCAGCGAAACGATGGCCGAGGTCGTAGCCCAGGTGCCGGAAATCGACGGTGCTGAGCTCGGCGACAGGTGCGCCGGCCATGGCCCGTTCGACGGCAGCCGCGCCGCTGTCGCCCTGGCTCATGTCGAACACCAGTTGGGTGCCGGTCCAGGCCGAGGCGGGGTTGTCCTGCGCGTGGGTGCTGATGCACTGCCAGCTCACGCCGCTGTCAGGGTCACGCCGCAACACCTTCAACCGCACGGTGCCGTAGGGACCGGCCTGGTGCGACATGACCAGGCCCTCGGATGTGTCGACCGCGCTTTGCGGGCACCACCAGGTGCCGATTTCGTCCGGCTCGGCCAACGCACGGTACACACGCGCCAGCGGGGCGCGGATGGCGATCTGGTGGTGGATCGTGTCGCGCCCATGCCAGTGTCACTGCATCGAATGCAGGCCGATCATGTTGCCCTCGGTGTCGGTCACCAGTGCGCAGTGGCCGTATTGGCCGATGGAGAACTTGGGTTTGAAGACCTTGCCGCCGGCCACCTCGACGCGGGCCTGCTCCACGGCGCAGTCCTCGCAGGCGAAATACACCAGCGTGCCGCCGCCAGAGGGCACGCCATCCATTCTTACCAACATGCCGCTGGCGCCCATGGTGCTCATGTCGCCCGGGAAGGCCAGCATCTGCATGCCCTGGGTGTCCGGCGACGGCGCGGCCATCGGCGCCAGCTGGCACTGGAACACGGCTTCGTAGAACGCCTGCGCACGCTTCATGTCCTGCACGTAGATCTCGAACCAGACGACGGGATTGGGTTTCATCACGATGCTCCTTGAGTTTTGGGGCGGATCAGGCGCGGCCTTCCACGTGGCGCGCGAAGTTGTCCAGGATGGCCTGCCAGCCCTGACGCTGCTGCTCGACGCTGTGCGTGCCCTCGGCGTCGAAGGTTTCGCGCACCGTCACGGCGTCGCCGTCGGGGATGAATTCAACCCGCACGGTTCTGCTGTCGCCCATGGCGTATTCGATCAGGCGCTGCGGCTCGATGCGGGTGTAGGTGCCCTCGAAGTCGAAGCCCATGCTGCCGTTCTTCGCTTGCATGCGCGAGCGGAACGTGCCGCCCTCGCGCAGATCGACGCTGGCGCGCGGCGTGTGCCAGTCGGGCGAGGCGGCATTCCACTGCTCGATGGCGCGCGGGTCGTTCCAGGCCGCCCAGACGCGCTCGATGGGAGCGTTGACGGTGGTTTCGATGGTGATCTTCATGGTGCAGGCGTGCTGACATTCACCATCCAGGGCGTGCCGAAGCGGTCGGTGACCATGCCGAAACCGGGAGACCAGAAGGTATCGTCGAACGGCATCGCCACCTGGCCATCCTGCGCGAGCGCATCGAACACCCGCTTGCCCTCCGCGGCATCGGCGACGCCGATCGACACCCACAAGCCCTGCGGCTTGACATAGCCGCCGGCGCAAGTCTCGGCCGCGCCGGGCATGGTGTCGGAGCCCATCAGCGCCTGCTGACCGACCTGCAGGTGCACATGCATGATGCGGCTCTTCGCTTCGGGCGGCATCGGCGGCATGTTTTCGCCGGGCGGTATCTCGCCGAAGGTGCTGCTGTGCACGATCTGACCCTTGAACAAATCCTTGTAAAAGGCGAAGGCTTCGGCGCAGGTGCCGTCGAAGTTGAGGTAGGGGGCGAATTGCACTTGGTGTCTCCTTTTTTTGGGCGGATTGGGTGGAAAGAAATCAGTCGGCCAGGTTGAGTTGCCACGACACGCCGAAGCGATCCTGAAGCCAGCCAAAGCGGCGGCTGAAGCCGTAGTCGCCGACGGGCATCAGCACCTGGCCGCCGTCCGACAGCGCGGCGAACAGGCGGTCGAGTTGGTCCGCGCTGTCGCAGTCGATGAAGATTGAGCTCGACGGCGTGAACGTGAAGGCATGCACCGGCGGGCTGTCGCTGAACAGGAATTCGCGCCCGCAGATCGCCACGCGCGCCAGCATGACGGTGCCGCCGTTGGGGGTGGGCGTGGGGTGGCGCTTCATGTCCAGCACACGTGCGTCGGGCAGGCTGGCGCAGTAGAAGTCGATGGCGGGTTGCGCCTGGCCCTGGAACATCAGAAAGGGCGTGGCCGTGGTCATGGCGAGCGGCCTTCGAAGGCCTGGCGCAGGCGGGCGAGGTCAAGCTTCTTCATCGTCATCATCGCGCGCATGTAGCGTTCCACCGCAGCGCGGTCGGGGGAGGTGATCCAGTCGGCAAACACCGCCGGTGTGATCTGCCACGACAGGCCGTAGCGGTCCTTCAGCCAGCCGCATTGTTGCGCCGCCGGATCACCGTCTTGTGACAAGGCGTTCCAGTAGTGGTCGATCTCGTCCTGCGTGTCGCACAGCACCATCAGCGACAGCGCCTCGTTGAAACGGAAGTGCGGGCCGCCGTTGAGCGCCAGGAAGGGTTGGCCGTCCAGTTCGAACGACACCGTCATCACGCTGCCGGGCGGCTTGCCGTGCTGCTCTCGCCCGGCTTCGGGGTAGCGCGCGATGGCGCCCAGGCGCGAGTCCGGAAAGATGCCGGTGTAGAAGTGGGCGGCCTCTTCGGCCTGGGTGTCGAACCAGAGGCAGGGCTGGATGCGGGGGCTGAGGCGGGCCAAGCGGGCTCCTTTGGGTGTCGGCGTGTCCATGCTACGCCCCCGACTTGCTAAGCTTTGGCCATGGACTCCTCTCAAGCCTCGATTTTCGAACAGGTGCGCGTGTGGCTGCACGCGGCGCGCCACATCGCCATGCTGACCGGCGCCGGCGTCAGCGCCGAATCCGGCGTGCCGACTTTTCGTGACGCGCAGACCGGCATGTGGGCCAGGTTCCGCCCCGAGGACCTGGCGACGGAAGAGGCCTTCCGCCGCGACCCCCAGCGGGTGTGGGATTGGTATGCCGAGCGGCGCGAGAATCTGCGCGACGTGCAGCCCAACGCCGGCCATAGCGCCGTGGCCGAATTCCAGCAGCGCCATCCGGGCCGGCTGACGCTGATCACGCAGAACGTCGATGGTCTGCACCAGAAGGCTGGCAGCCCCAGCGTGCTGGCCCTGCACGGCACTATCTTCGAGAACCAGTGGCTGGATCGCTGCGAACTGGCGCGCCGTCCGATGGACGCCTGCCACGTCGATCAGGCCGAGCCGGGCCGTCCGCCGCGCTGCGCCCAGTGCGGCAACCTGGCGCGTCCGGCGGTGGTCTGGTTTGGTGAGATGCTGCCCACGGCGGCCATGGCCGCAGCCGAGCAGGCGGCCAGGCGCTGCGAGGTGATGCTGGTGGCGGGCACCTCGGGTGCGGTCTACCCGGCCGCGGGCCTGGCGCACCAGGCGCGCGCGGCCGGCGCCAAGGTGGTCATCGTCAATCCCGATGAGACCGAGCTGGATGAGATCGCCGATGCGGTGCTGACCGGCACTTCGGCGCGGATCCTGCCTCGCCTGCTGGAAGATTGGTAGGGTCTGCGGATCAGACCAGGCCGAGCATCCCGAGCACGGCCCCGCCGCCAATCACCCACAGCAAGTGCAGCCGGGTGCGCCAGACGATCAGTGTGGATGCCGCCACCAGGAGCCACAGCGGCCAGTCGCGCGCCGGCTGGTTGTGTGCGGCGGTGAGCAGCCAGCCGGTGGCGATCAGCAGGGCGACGATGATCGGCGCCAGCCCGGCCTTGAAGGCGCGCACGGCGCGCAGCTGGCGGTTCTGGTGCGCCCAGCGAGTGGCGCTGTAGGTCAGCACGCCGGACGGGATCAGCATGCCGAGCATGGCCAGCGCCACGCCCAGCAGCGCCAGCGCATAGGCGTGCCAGCCGCCGCTGGGGCCACCGGCGGCGTTCAGGCCCACGTTCCAGCCCATCAGGCCGACGAACAGCACGTTTGGCCCGGGCGCCGCCTGCGCCAGCGCAATGGCGGAGCTGAACTGCTCGTCGCTGAGCCAGCCGCGCGTGCCGACCAGATAACGGTGCATGTCGGGTGCGGTGGCCATGGCGCCGCCCACGGCCAGCAGAGACAGCGACAGAAAGTGCGTGAACAGCGCCAGCCAGTCGGTCGGGGTCAGCGTGATGCTCATGGGCGGGGCGTGAGGCCGGAGTCGACATCAGGCCGTGCCGGCGGTCCCAGGCAGCGCCAGGCCCACAGGCAGCCCAGGCCGCCGACACTGGCCAGCACCCACAGCAGCGGCCAGCGCAGCAGCACGATGGCGACGAAGGCGGCCACGGCCAGCAAGCTGCAGGCCAGGGGGCCCATGACGTTGTTGCGCAGCGCGCCGATCAGCTTGATGCCGGTGGCCAGCACCAGCCCGGCGGCCACCGCGCCCATCCCGCGCAGCGCTTGCTGCGCCAGCGCCTGGTCGGCCAGGCTGGCAAACAGCGCGGCCAGCGTCAGCACCACCAGCAGCGGAAGCGCCAGCATGCCGGCCAGTGCCGCCAGCGCGCCCGAGAGGCCGAAGCGGCGCTCGCCAATCATCATCGACAGGTTGACGACGTTGGGGCCGGGCATGATCTGCGCCACCGCCCAGTCCTCGATGAACTGCTCGCGCGTCAGCCAGCGCTTGTTCTCGACCAGTTCGCGCTGCACCACCGCCACCACGCCGCCAAAGCCCTGCAGCGCCAGCCAGGTGAAGGACCAGAACAGGTCGGCGCGCGAGCGTGGGGCGTTCAGCGCGTGGGCCGGTGACGGTGCGGTGGAGGTGGGCATGGCAGGCAACGCGATCGGGACGCCGCGCTCACAGCACCTCGAGAATGCGCTCCAGCGGGCGGCCCAGGCGCGCGCCCTTGTCGGTCACCACGATCGGGCGGTTGATCAGCACCGGCGTGGTCAGCATGGCGTCGATCAGCTGTTCGTCGCTCAAGTCTGGGTTGTCCAGGCCCTGCTCCAGATATTCTGGCTGCTTGGTGCGCAGCAGCGCGCGCAGCGGTTCGCCGGTGCCCTGGACGATGCGCTTGAGCTCGTCACGGCTGGGCGGCGTCTTCAGGTATTCGACGACCACCGGCTCGATGCCGCGTTCGCGCAGCAGCGCCAGTGCGTTGCGCGAGGTGCTGCACCGGGGGTTGTGATAGATGGTCGCGGTGCTCATGGCGGTCTCCTTCGTCAGTACAACAGATGGGGCGCGCGCTGCTTCAGCCACGCCGCTTCGTCGGCGGCGGCCAGCGCATCGAATTCGGCCGGCGTGGCCTGCGGGTCGTCCACCCATTCGCGCAGCAGCGGGCTGCCGTTGATGACGTCGATGGGCAGCTTGCCCAACTCGTACTCGTAGGGAAAGTCGCGCCACAGCGGGTAGTCGGGCGCCTGCACGCGCAGCGCCTTGAAGGCCAGTGCCTGCAGACGCCAGGGCTTGAAGGCGGCGTGGTCGTAGTGCGTGGCGTCTTCCACATGGATCTGCACGCCGGCGCACAGTTGCCCGACGTGCTTGTGGAAGGTCGGCTCGAACCAGCATTCGCGCAGCACGCAGCCGTGCAACCAGTCGGGCGCGAGTGCGCGCATGTCGGCCAGCAGGCGGCGCGTGTCGATGTCAGGCGCGCCAAAGAGTTCGAGCGGGCGCGTGGTGCCGCGGCCTTCGGACAGGGTGGTGCCTTCCAGCATCACGGTGCCGGCGTAGGCGCGCGCCATCGACAGGTTGGGCGCGTTGGGGCTGGGGTTGACCCAGGTGCGCTGATCATCGGCGTGCATGGGCCAGCCGAAACCGGGCGCGGCGTCGGGTTGCCAGCCGTCCATCGTGATGACCCGGTATTCGACGTTCAGCTTCAGAAGGTCGATGAACCAGTGGCCCAGCTCGCCCATGGTCATGCCGTGGCGCATCGGCATCGGGCCGGCGCCGACGAAGCTCTCCCAGCCTTCGCGCAGGCTCAATCCTTCCACCGGCCGGCCGGCCGGGTTGGGGCGGTCCAGTACCCACACCGCCTTGGCCGAAGCCGCGGCGGCTTCGAGCACGTAGCGCAGCGTGGTGATGAAGGTGTAGATGCGGCAGCCCAGGTCCTGCAGGTCGACCAGCAGCACGTCCCAGGGTGCCAGCATGGCGTCGGTGGGGCGGCGCACTTCGCCGTACAGGCTGAACACCGGGATGCCAAGGCGCGGGTCGGTGAAGTCGGGCGACTCGACCATGTTGTCCTGCTTGTCGCCGCGCAGGCCGTGCTGCGGGCCGAAGGCGGCCGTGAGCCTGAGGTCGGGCAGGGCGGCGAGGGCGTCGAGCGAGTGCGTCAGGTCGCGCGTGACGGAGGCCGGGTGGGCGAGCAGGGCGACGCGGCGGCCCTTGAGCGGCGCGCGCAATGCCGGGTCTTCGAGAAAACGTTCAAGGCCGAACTTCATGGGCGACACTTTTGTTTTGATAGCGGCTCGGGGCAGGATTGTGCGTGAAGAAGAGGTTCAACGTTGGGCGTTGGGCGTTGAGCGTGAAATACTGAGACCTCGCCGGCGCCGCGCCGCCCACACGCTCAAGCGTCAACGATGCCACTTCCATCCACACCCTCGCAAATCCATGACGCCGACTCGGCACGCAAGATGCGCTTCTGGAACTGGATCGCCCGTCGCTACGCCGCCAACGCCATTGCCGATCAGGCCGGTTATGAAACCACCTTGCAGCGCGTGCGCGAGTTGCTGAATACCGAGCATGAGGTGCTGGAGTTGGGCTGCGGCACCGGCAGCACGGCGCTGCGCCTGGCGCCACACACCGCTCGCCTGCTGGCCACCGACCTGTCGCCCGCCATGCTGGTCATCGCGCGTGAGCGCCTGCAGGCGCAGCCGCGGCCGCAGCTCGAATTTGCCCTGGCCGACGTGGACGGGCCGGACTTCGAGTCCGCTCGTTACGACCGCGTGCTCGCCTTCAACCTGCTGCACCTGAGCGCCGACCTTGACCAGACGCTGGCTACTGTCGTGCGGACGCTGAGGCCGAGTGGGCTGCTGATTTCCAAGACGCCGTGCCTGGGCGAGCTCAATCCGCTCATCACGCGCCCGCTGGCGCTGCTGATGCGCGTGCTGCGTGCCGTGGGCCGGGCGCCGCACATGCGCTTTCTTGATGAGGCGCAGCTGAGCGCGGCGATGCAGCGTGCCGGCCTGCAACTGCTGGCCAGCGAGCGCCACGGCACGCGCGGCAAGGATATGCGCGCCTTCATCGTGGCGCGCAAACCCGCCGAAGCGCAGGCGGCGCTTACCTGAAGGCGGGCAGGCGTGCCGTCCAGCCGCCGCGGTGGTGGAAGTCCGGCTGCGGTGCCGGATGGTGCAGCGCCCAGTAGCTCAGGCTGCCGTCCGATGCCTCGATGACCGCGGTCAGGCCGATCATGTGATCAGCGCCGCCATGCCGAAGCAGCGCCGCCACTGGCACCCAGGCTTGCAGCGTCAGCGCGTGCGGCTGCCGCTCGCAGGCGATGCGCGGCGCTGGCAGCGTCGGCGCGACCTCGGCGCGCACCCGATCGGCGCTGAAGGCATACACCGCCCAGTCGCCCGACGGTGAGAAATTGAACTCGCGGTAGGCCGCATCGCCAGCGCTGCCAACGAAGAGCTCGAAGCAACTGTGCCGCCACAGGCCATCGGTGAAGGTGGCGTACGGGTTGGGTTGGGGTAGGCGCAGGCGCGTGATGTCGCCGGTCAGCTCGTAGCGCAGCCGCCAGTGATCGGCCAGGGGCTCCAGCGTCACCGTCAATGCGGGCGCGACCGTGCAGGGCGTGGCGGGGTGGCAGATCAGTGGGCGGGCGGGGGGCATGGCGCATTGTGCCGGGCGCTTGAGGGCGTTTTCCCGGGAGCCGGCTCGGCGTTCAGCTTTGTGAACCATGCGTCGCCCAGGCGTTGCGCAATCTGAACCGATGCCAGCGCAAGTCCTTGATTGCACTGGCCATCGCAGCTGGCACGGAGCTTGCGTGCACACAGGTGACAAGGAGATTCGCCACTGTGATTGCCACACTCGTTCTCGTGAGCCTGGCGGCAGGCGTGCTGGCACCGATCGTGGTCAGCCTGCGCGCGGCGCCGTGGCTGGCGCTGCTGCCTGCCGCGCTGTTCGCGGCCTTCGCCAACTACCTGCCGGAGATCGCGGCCGGCGGCGTGGTGCTGGAACGCCACGCCTGGATCCCCAGCCTGGGCGTGTACCTGTCGTTCCGGCTTGACGGGCTGTCGCTGCTGTTCGCGCTGCTGATCACGGGCATCGGCACTTTCATCTTTCTCTATGCGGCCAGCTACCTGCATGGCGATGACCGGCGGCCTCGCTTCTTCGCGTTCCTGACGCTGTTCATGGGACTCATGCTGGGGGCGGTGCTGGCCGACGACCTGATGGCGATGTTGGTGTTCTGGGAGCTGACCAGCGTGGCTTCCTTCCTGCTGATCGGCTATTCGTCGGAACAGGCCTTGTCACGCCGGGCGGCTCAGCAGGGCCTGCTGATGACCGTGGCGGGCGGCCTGGCCTTGCTGGCCGGCATCATCTTGCTGGGCTCGGCGGCGGGATCGCTGCGCTTCGGCGACCTGCTGGCGCAGGCGACCACGCTGCGGGCGCATCCGCTGGCGCCGGCGATCATCGTGCTCATGGCCCTGGGCGCCTTCGCCAAGTCGGCCCAGGTGCCGCTGCACGCCTGGCTGGCCAATGCCATGGTGGCGCCGACGCCGGTGTCGGCCTTCCTGCACTCGGCCACGATGGTCAAGCTGGGCGTCTACCTGCTGGCGCGCTTCAACCCGGTGTTCGGCGAGCATGGGCTGTGGAGCCAACTGCTGGTGCCGGTGGGTGTCGTCACCATGCTCACCGCCGCGCTGCTGGCGCTGCGCGAAACCGATCTCAAGCGCCTGCTGGCTTACTCCACCGTGGCCTCGCTGGGCACCCTGGTGGCCTTGATCGGCGTGCCGCACCCGCTGGCGGCCACGGCGGCGGTGACCGTTCTGCTGGCGCATGCGCTGTACAAGGCCAGCCTGTTCATGGTGGCCGGCATCGTCGATCACGCGACCGGTGTGCGCGACGCGACCCGCCTGGGTGCGCTGGCGCGCGCGATGCCGTTGACCGCGCTGGCGGCCGTGCTGGCTGGCCTGTCGATGGCCGGCCTGCCGCCCTTCGTCGGCTTCATCGGCAAGGAACTGCTGTACGAGGTCACGCTCGCCGAGTCCGCCTTGCTGGTGGTGCTGGCATTGCTGGCCAGCACCGTCATGGTGGTGATTGCCGGCGTGGTGGCGTGGCGGGTGTTCTTCGGGCCGCCCCGGTTGCTCGATGCGACGCCCCACGACCCGGGGCCGGCGTTGTGGCTGGGGCCGCTGGTGCTGGCCCTGCTTGGTCTGCTGGGTGGCCTGTGGCCGCAGGGGCCGGCCATGCTGTTGCAGCCGGCCGCAAGTGCGATTGCAGGTCTGCCCGTGGCGGCCGATCTGGCGCTCTGGCATGGCTTCACGCCCATGCTTGCGCTCAGCGTCCTGACCTTGTTGCTTGGCGTGCTGCTGCTGCGCTTCTGGCTGCCGCTGCGCCACGCGCTGGCGGGTGCCGGTGAGCTCGGCCGCTGGGGGCCGGATGTCGGCTACGACCGCTTGCTGGCGGGCCTGCAGCGCACAGCGGTGTGGCAGACCGGGCGGCTCCAGAACGGCAGCCTGCGGCGCTACGTGGGTGTGGTTTGCGCCATTTCCGCCACGGCGGTGGTGCTGACCTTGTGGCTGCGCCGCGGCTGGGCCGTGGCCTGGCCGAGTTGGGGCGATGTGGGGCCCGAGGCCTTGCTGCCGGCGCTGCTGGTGCTGGCCGCCTGGGCGGTGCTGCGCGCGGCCAGTTTCATGGCCGGCATCGTTGCCGCTGGCATGGTGGGCTTCCTGATCGCGCTGACCTTCCTGTTTCGTGGCGCCCCCGACCTGGCTTTCACCCAATTCTCGGTCGAGGCGCTGGCGATCGTGATCCTGCTGGCGATCGTGGGGCGCATGCCGTTCCATCAGAAGGACCCCCGCAGCACCGCCGAGCGCCGCGCCGATGCGTTCACGGCCGCTGCGTTGGGCGTGGCCGCGTCGCTGGTGCTGATGGCGGTGGTCGCAACTCCGTTCGACAGCCGGCTGTCGGATTATTTCCGCGTCTCGAGCGTGCCCGAGGCGCATGGGCGCAACCTAGTCAACGTGATCATCGTCGACTTCCGCGCACTCGACACGCTGGGCGAGATCACCGTGCTGTCGCTGGCGGCGCTGGCGGCGGCGGCGGTCATCGCCAGCGTGCGCACGCGGCGAAAGGCTGAAGCATGAATGCATTGATCCTGCGCGTCTGCGGGCCGCTGGTGCTGCCGCTGGCGCTGGGCTTTTCCCTGTACCTGCTCTGGCGCGGCCACAACGAGCCCGGCGGCGGCTTCGTCGGCGGCCTGATGGCGGCCGCGGGCTTCGTCATCTACGCGCTGCCACGCGGACACGACGAGTTGTTGCGGCTGCTGCGCCTGCCGCCCGGCGCGATTGCGGCACTGGGGCTGTTCATGGCGCTCGGCTCTGGCTTGCCCGGACTGCTGGTCGGCCAACCTTTTCTGACCCACCAGTGGAAGGTGTGGGATGGCGGCTTTGCGATCGGCACGGCATTGATGTTCGACATCGGCGTCTACCTGGCGGTGCTTGGCTCGGTGCTGGTGTTCCTGCTCTATTACCTGGACGACTGATGGAATTCCTGTTTGTGCTCGCCTTCGGCGTCATGGTCGCCATTGCGGCCTACCTGTTCATGTCGCGCAACGTGCTGCGCATCGTGCTGGGCATGCTGCTGCTCAGCAATACCGCGAACCTGTCGATCTTCATCGCCGGCCGGCTCGACTCACGCGTGCCGCCGCTGGTGCCGGCCGGCGAGGCGGCGATCGCCGCCGGCGCCAATCCCTTGCCGCAGGCATTGATCCTGACGGCCATCGTGATCTCGTTCGCGCTGGTGGCCTACGCCGTGGTCCTGTTCCAGCACGCGCATCAGCGCCTGGGCACGCTGGACACCGAAGCCATGCGGGAAGCGGAGCCGAGATGAACGGTCACCTGCTGCTGGTGCTGCCGGTCGTGGTGCCCCTGGCCACGCTGGCACTGTGCACGCTGCTGTGGCGCCGCCCGTTGGCCCAGCGCCTGGCCAGCGTGGCCGGCAGCGCGGCCCTGCTGGCCGGCGCCGTGGCCCTGCTGGTGGCGGTGTACGACGGCACCGTGCTGGCGACCCACTTCGGCGCCTGGGCGTCGCCCTTCGGCATCAGCTTCGTGGCCGACCTGCTGTCCGCCGCCATGGTCCTGATCACGGCCGTGATGGCGGTGGCGGTGTCGGTGTACTCGCTGGTGGACGAGGTGCGCGAGCGCGAGCGGGCACTCTTCCATCCGCTGTACCACGGCCTGTTGCTTGGGGTGTGTGGGGCGTTCCTGACTGCGGACATCTTCAATCTCTATGTCTGGTTCGAGACCATGCTGATTGCCTCGTTCGGCCTGCTGGTGGTCGGCGGCACGCGCGCGCAGCTCGATGCTGGCGTGAAGTACGTGACGCTGAATCTGGTGGCGACGACGCTGTTCCTGGTGTCGGTCGGCTTTCTCTATGGGCTGACCGGCACCTTGAACATGGCCGACCTCGCGCGCGTGCTGCCGCGGGTCGAGAACCAGGGCCTGGTCACCACGCTGGCCGTGATGTTCCTGCTGGCGTTCGGCTCGAAGGCGGCGCTGTTTCCGGTTTTCTACTGGCTGCCGGCCGCCTACCACACGGCCAGCGCGCCCATCGTCGCCATCTTTGCCGCGCTGCTGACCAAGGTGGGCGTCTACGCGCTGCTGCGCACCTTCACCCTGATGTTCACCGGCGACGCCGGCTACACGGGGCCCATCATCGGTGCGGTGGCCGCCATGACCATGATCACCGGCGTGCTTGGTGCCGCGGCGCATTTCGACATCCGGCGCATCCTGTCGTTCCACATCATCAGCCAGATCGGCTACATGCTGGTCGGTCTGGCGGTGGCCACCCCGCTGGCCCTGGCCGGCTCGGTGCTCTACGTGATCCACCACATCGTGGTCAAGGCCAACCTGTTCCTGATCGCTGGCGCGGTGCGACTGGCGAGCGGGTCGTTCGATCTCAAGGCCATGGGCGGATTGCACCGCAGCGCGCCGCTGCTGGCGCTGCTGTTCGCCGTGCCCGCCATGTCGCTGGCGGGTCTGCCGGCGATGTCCGGGTTCTGGGCCAAGTTCGTGGTCGTCAAGTCCAGCCTGGACGCGGGCCACCACGTGCTGGGCGGCGTCGCTCTGGTGGTCGGCCTGCTGACGCTGTACTCGATGGTGAAGATCTGGAACGAGGCATTCTGGAAGGCGCCGACACCGCTGTCCAGTCAAGCCGCCGCGCAGTGGCGCGCCGCACCGCGCCTGCGCTGGACCATGCTGGCGCCGATCGCGGTGCTGGCCGCCATCACCTTGAGCATTGGCCTGGCGGCCGAGCCCTTCATCGACTACTCGCTGCGCGCCGCAGCGCAATTGCTGGCCCCGACGGCCTATATCGAGGCCGTGCTCGGCCAGGAGGTGATGCGATGACGATTCGATCCTTGTGGAACTGGCTGCGCCTGGCCGGGCTGTTCATGCGCGAGTTGCTGCTGTCGGTGCAGGACGTGGCGCTCACGGTGCTGAACCCCGGGCGCGTGGCGCACAGCGGCATCGTTGCCATTCCGCTGACGGTGCAAAGCGAGTTCGGTATTGCGCTGCTGGCCAACATGATCACGCTCACGCCCGGCACCACCAGCCTGCACGTCTCGGACGACAAGCGCTGGCTGTACGCGCACGTGATGAAGCTCGAGGGCGATCCGGCGGCGCACATCGCCGACGGTTTCGAGCGCCGGGTGCGCCTGGCCATCGGCGAGGAGGTACCGGCATGAGCACGCTGCCAGCCTGGGTCATGGCGCTGACCGCCACGCTGTTGACATTGGCGATGATCATGGCGGGGATCCGCATCGTGCGCGGCCCGCACGCTGCCGACCGCGTGGTGGCGCTCGACATGCTGAGCCTGCTCGGCGTCGCCGCTGCCGGGCTGGCCGCCGTGGTCGCGGAAAGCCAGGCCTTCGTCGACATCGCACTGGGCGTGGCGCTGATCGGCTTTCTGGCGACGGTGGCCTTCGCCGCCTTCATCGAACGCGGCGCGATCCGCGAGGAGGACCCCTCATGAACTGGCTGGCTTCCCTGTGCCTGATCGCTGGCGCATTGATCTGCTTTCTTGCGGCGGCCGGCGTGCTGCGGCTGCCGGACTTCTTCATGCGCATGCACGCCGCCACCAAGGCCGGCGTGGTGGGCAGCGGCCTGGTGCTGCTGGGCGTGGCGATCAGCGACGGCAGCCTGGCCACCTGGGTGAAGGCCGGAGCCGCCGTCGTGTTCCTGCTGCTGACCACGCCGGTGGCCGGCCACCTGCTCGGGCGCGCGGCCTATGTCGGCGGCGCACCGCTGTGGCGCGGCACCGCGCAGGACAGCCTGGCTGGGGTGCTGCCGCGCGGGCATTTTGGTGGCATGCCGCCGACGGTGGAGAAAGTGATCCTGGCGCTGGCCGCGGGGCCACGACTGGAGCCGGCCATCGTCGAGGCGATAGCCCTGGCGCGCGAGCACGACGCCGAATTGTGCGGCGTGGCCTTGATCGACGCCCCGCGCCTGAACAACGTCGGGCCGGCACCGATTGGTGCGATCGGCTACGCACAGCGCATGCGCGACCGGCGCTTGGCGCAGGCGCGTCGGGCGGCGGCCGACACCATCCAGCGCTTCGAGTCGGCCGCCAGCGCTGCGGGGTTGAAATGGTCGGTGCGGCTGGAGGAAGGCCGGCCGCGGCGCCTGCTGCACGCGCTGGACGGCCCCGCCACCGTGGTGGCCGTGGCGCCGCTGGGGTGGTTCGACCAGGGCGTGCTTGACATGCGGGTGGACGTGGCGCGCCGCCTGCGCTGGCAGGGCAGGGCGCCGCTTCGGGTGCTGGGCCTGGGGATGTGACTGGTAAGGTTGGCGGCTTCGTGCCGTGCTGACCTTGCCCCATGCCGCTTATCGACTTCATGCGCGCCCGGTATCGCCGCCTGCCGCTCACCGGGCGCCTGCCGCTGATGGTGGCGCTGATGATCTTCGCCGCCTCGCTGGGCACCACCCAGGCCGCGCTGCAGGTCGTCTCGCGCCAGTTCGAGCAGCAGATGTCAGGTATCGGGCAGGTCTATCTCGATGGCGTGCTGGCGGCGCTGCTGCCGGTGCTGAGCGAGGGCGACACGGCGGCGGTATCCGGCGTTCTCGAGCGCTCGCTTGCGGTCAGCGTCGGGGTGCAGGAACGCAGCCTGGCGGTGCTCGACACGCAGGGCCGGCTGCTGGCGCGTGCCGACCGCCCCGGCCTGCCCGAAGTCGAATGGCCGGACGAGAACCAGATCACGGCCCGCGGAGCGCGCCTCACCGATGCCGGCGACAGCATCTGGGTCTGGCGTGGCCTCGATGGCGGCGGCCGCGTGCTGGCCAATCTGGACGTGACGGGCTTCAGCCGCGAACGCGGGCAGTTGCGCCGGTCGCTGCTGGTGCTGGACCTGCTGGTCAGCGCCGCCTGCGCGCTGCTGGGCTTTCTGGTGGCGCGCCAGTTGCAGCGCCCGGTGGCGCTGGTCACACGCCACTTGCAGCAAGGCCTGACCGTGCCCGAAGCGCAAATCGAAGCCAGCGACCCGGAGAGCGCGCGCCTAATGCGCGCCTTCAACCGCATGGCCACGGACGCGCGTGAACGGGAGGCCATGGCCGACTGGCTGGCCGAGCAGGAGCGCGAGGCGGTGCTGGGCCGGATGGCGGCGACCCTGGCGCACGAAGTGCGCAACCCGCTGGGCGGCATGGCCGCCGCGATCCAGACCCTGCGCAAGTTTGGCGACCAGGCCGAGGCGCGGCAGGATGCGCTGGATTTCATCGATCGCGGGGTGCTGACTCTGCGCGAGGTGGTCGACGCCACCCTGCAGACGCACCGCGGCGGCGATGCCGGACACCAGTTGCGCCATGCGGATTTCCACGATGTGCAGCGCCTGGCGGTGGCCGACGCCAGGCATCGCGGCGTGACAGTACATCTTGACATCGCGCCCGGGCTGCCCGAGGAGCTGCCGATCGCCGCGACCGAGGTGCGGCAAGTCCTGCTCAATCTGCTGCTCAACGCCGTCCGCGCCACGGCGGCCGGCGGCAGGGTGGAGCTGAGGGTGCGCGCCGAGGCTGGGGCGCTGGTGCTGGAGGTGGCCGACCAGGGCACCGGCCTGGCGCCCGAGCTGGCCGCCAGCATGCAGCGCGGCGAGACACCGACCGGCCAGCGCGGGCTGGGCGTGGCGGTGATCGTGCGGCTGGTGCGTCAGTTGCGCGGCCGCGTGTCGGTGGATGCACACTCGGCCAGCGGCACCTGCATCACACTGCACCTGCCATTCGAAGACGCCACCCCATGATCGATGTCCTGCTGATCGAAGACGACCGTGTGCTCGGCGGCGCGGTGGCGCAGCGTCTGCGCCTGGAAGGGCTGCGGGTGCGCTGGGTCGAGACCTGCGCGCAGGCCATGGTGGCGCTGCGCCAGCGTCGGCCCGCCTTCGTGCTGGCGGACATCCGGCTGCCGGATGGTTCGGGTGAGGAGCTGTATCGCCGTGCGCTGCAGTATCTGGGTGACACGCCGATCGTCTTTGCCACCGCGTTTGCCGATATCGCGCAAGCCGTGCGACTGGTGCGCGCCGGCGCTGAGGACTACCTGACCAAGCCCTACGACATGGACGAACTGGTGGCGCGCATCCGCGCCCTGGCTCGGCCGCCGGAAGAAGAAGCCGCTGCGGCCAAGCCCTTCGGCCTGTCGCCGGACACCGCGGCGCTGGCGCGCGACCTGCAGCGGCTGGCCGCCAGCGATCTGCCGGTCCTGCTGCGCGGCGAAACCGGGGTCGGCAAGGAGGTCGCGGCGCGCTTCATGCACGCGCATTCGGCGCGTGCCGGCGCGCCGTTTGTCGCCGTCAACTGCGGCGCGATCGCGCACGAGCTGATGGAAAGCCAGTTCTTCGGGCATGAGCGCGGGGCCTTCACCGGTGCCGTGGCGGTGCACGCCGGCTATTTCGAGGAGGCCGGCGAGGGCACGCTGTTCCTGGACGAGATCGGCGAGCTCGATACCCGGCTGCAGATCGCGCTGCTGCGCGTGTTGCAGGATGGCGGCTACCGCCGCCTTGGCTCGCAGCGCGAGCAGCGCTTTGGCGGCCGCATCATCGCCGCCACCAACGCCGACCTGGCCGTGCGAATGGCGCAGCGGGCCTTCCGCGACGATCTGTACTACCGCCTGGCGGTGGTCGAACTTGAGCTGCCGCCGCTGCGCCGGCGGCTGGCGGAGATCATGCCGCTGGCGGCCCATTTCCTGCATGAGGCCGCCGCCCGGCATCATTCGCCCGCGCTCCAGATCGACGCCGCCGCCGAGGCCGTGCTGCTGGCGCACGATTGGCCTGGCAACGTGCGCGAACTGCGCAACCGCATCGAGCGGGCCACGGCGCTGGCCGATGGTGACAGCCTGGCCGTGGGCGACCTGTTCCCCGAGCGGCGGCTCGACACGCCGGAGCCGAGCACCCTCGCGGATGCACGCGAGCAGGCCGAGTTGGCGCAGATCGAGCGCGCGCTGGCGCTGTCGGGCGGACGCGTGTCGGAGGCGGCGCAGCGGCTCGGCATTTCACGCACGACCTTGTGGAAACGGCGGCGGCAGGCTGGCAGCGCCGGAGGTGATTGAGATCGGTCACGAGCCTCGTCCCTGCTCCGCTGTCGGCGTCCGGCATGACGAGCCGTCCGACGGCGGCTCTCTCAGGTGTGCACCGCCCTTGCCGTCGCCCCGTCACCACCCACCACTTCGTGCGGCGCATCGAACCAATGCTGGGTGCGCCTGACCAGCGCCACCAGCGACAGCATCACCGGCACCTCGACCAGCACACCGACGACGGTGGCCAGCGCCGCGCCGGAGTTCAGGCCAAACAGGGAAATCGCCACCGCCACCGCCAGCTCGAAGAAGTTCGAGGTGCCGATCAGGCAGGCCGGCCCGGCCACCTCGTACGGCAGCTTCAGCAGCCTGGCGCCGACCAGGCCGACCGCGAAGATGCCGTAGGTCTGCAGCAGCAGCGGCACCGCGATCATGGCGATGACCAGCGGCTTGGCGATGATGGTCGGCGCCTGAAAGCCGAACAGCAGCACCACGGTGGCGATCAGCCCGGCGATCGACCAGGGCTTGAGCCGCGCCACGAAGTCGTCCACCGCCGTGGCCGAGCGCCGCGCCAGCGCGTGGCGCGTGAGGACCCCCGCCACCAGCGGCAGCACCACGTACAAGATAGTGGACAGCAGCAGGGTCTGCCAGGGCACCGCCACGTCGGTCACGCCCAGCAGAAAGGCAGCGATGGGCGCGAAGGCGAAGATCATGATCAGGTCGTTGACCGACACCTGCACCAGCGTGTAGTTGGCGTCGCCCTTCACCAGCTGGCTCCAGACGAATACCATGGCGGTGCAGGGCGCCACGCCCAGCAGAATCATGCCGGCGATGTATTCGCTGGCCGATTGCGGATCGACCCAGGGCGCGAACAGGTGCTTGAAGAACAGCACGCCCAATGCCGCCATGGTGAAGGGCTTGATCAGCCAGTTGATCACCAGCGTCAGCAGCAGCCCGCGCGGGCGCTGGCCCACGTGCTTGATCGATGACCAGTCGATCTGGATCATCATGGGGTAAATCATCACCCAGATCAGCACGGCGACGACGAGGTTGACGTGCGCGATCTCGATGCCGGCCACCGCCTGGAACAGGCCCGGCATGACGACGCCGAGCGCCACACCGGTGGCGATGCCGAGGGCAACCCACAGGGTCAGGTAGCGTTCAAAGAGTCCCATGGTTTCTTTCTGTATTGGGCAGTGTCTTGTTGGGGTAGCTGAACAGCCGGACATCCAGGACGCGGAGGACGCAGAGATTTCGCAGAGGACGCAGAAAAAGCCTTGAATTTCTCTTTTGACTCTTTTGCGTCCTCTGCGAATCCTTTGCGTTCTCTGCGTCCGGCTGTTCTTTGCGGCGCTTGCTGCGGCGTCAGTCCGCATCCACCGGCAGCGCTGTGCCGATGTCGTCCAGCGTCTGCTTCAGTGACAGGCGATCCAGCTTGTCCAGGGGCAGGGCGGCGAATAGGGCGATGCGGCTTTTCAGCACCATGAAGGCCTTGGCGTAGGCACGGCGTTTGTCTTCGTCGCTGCCGGTGGCGGCGGCCGGGTCTGCCACGCCCCAATGCGCGGTCATGGGCTGGCCGGGCCAGTAGGGGCAGGCTTCGCCAGCGGCCTTGTCGCAGACGGTGAAGATGAAGTCGAGCGGCGGTGCGTCGGGGCCGCTGAACTCGTCCCAGTTCTTGCTGCGCAGGCCGTCGGTGGGGTAGTGGTAGGTGTTCAGCAGCTCGATGGCCAGCGGTTGCACCTGACCCGATGGGTGGCTGCCGGCGCTGAAGGCGCGAAAGCGGCCGTGGCCGATGGCCGGGTGGTTGAGGATGGATTCGGCCAGGATGCTGCGCGCCGAGTTGCCGGTGCAGACGAAGAGCACGTTCAAGGGGCGGTCGGACATGGGGTTCGATTGAGGAAAGAAGGGTATGGGTGGCGTGGCGTCGGCCAAGCGTCAAGCCGCTTCGACCGGCGGCGATTTGCGACGGGTATCGGCACGCGATCTGGCGCCGCGCAACTCGCCGCATTGCTCGGGGTGGCCGGCACAGCACTCGGCCGTCAGGTAGTCGATCAGCGTCTGCATCAGAGGCAGGTTGGCGCGGTAGCGCTGGTAGCGGCCTTCGGGCGTCACGCCCAGCAAACCGGCTTGCGTCAGCGCCTTGAGATGGAACGACAGATTGGGCGGCGGCACGCCCAGGGTGCTGGCGATCTCGCCCGCCACCAGGCCGTCCGGGCCCTGGCGCATCAGCAGGCGGTAGATGTCCAGCCGCACGCCCGCGGCGAGCGACTCGAACACCTTGATGGCCTGATCTTGTTCCACATTTCAATTATTCATGAAATATTTAATCAATGCAAGAACTGCTGGCTACGAGCATTGGCGCATCCGCCGGGTTGGCTTGAATAAGGTTCGATTTGCCAAGCGCGTACCGTCACCAATTTTTCATCTTTCTGCCATGCGTGCGTCATGCGCGGCGCCGAGCATGGCCGGGACGAAAAACGCGGAAAGGAGCCACTGCCGTGAAAGAACTGCCCACGCCGACCTACGCCCTGTCCCCGGTGATGTCGCCGGCGCATCTGCCCCGGGGGTCGCTTCATCCGCGCGGCGACCGTGCGATGCTGGTGCCGGCTGCGGCAGGTGTCGGCGGTGGCATCCAGGTCGGCTGGGCGCGCCACCAGGACGAAGTGAGGGCGGCGCAGCGCCTGCGCTATCAGATTTTTGCCGGCGAGATGGGCGCGCGCCTGCGCACGCCGCTGCCCGGCCACGACATCGACCTGTTCGACGACTACTGCGAGCACTTGCTGGTGCGCGACGAGCGCACGCAGGAGGTGATTGGCACCTACCGTGTGCTCACCCCCGTGCAGGCGCGCCGCGTGGGCAGCACCTACAGCGACACCGAATTCGACCTGACGCGCCTGCGCGGCGTGCGCCACCGCATGGTGGAACTGGGCCGCAGCTGCGTGCACGCCGAGCACCGCCACGGCGGCGTGATCATGGCGCTGTGGACGGCGCTCGGCGAGTTCATGGTGCGCAACCAGCTCGACACCATGATCGGCTGCGCCAGCATCCCGATGATGCAAGGCGGCGTCTTCAATGGCGAGCTGGCCGCCAGCATCTGGCGCCAGGTGCGCGACAAGCATCTGGCGCCGATCGAGTTCCAGGTGCGCCCGCGCCTGGCGCTGCCGCTGGACCGCCTGAACGACCAGCTCGAGGTCGAGCCGCCGGCCCTGATCAAGGGTTATCTGCGCCTGGGCACCAAGGTGCTGGGCCCGCCGGCCTGGGACCCGGACTTCAACAGCGCCGATTTGCCCATGATGATGCGCATCGGTGACCTGCATCCGCGCTACCGAAAACACTTTCTGGGCGCGTGATGAACTCGGCCAAGCCACGCCTGCTGCAAATCAGCGTCAGCGCGGTGCTGGTCACGGTACGGCAACGCCTGGGGCGCGGCCACCTGGTGCCGGCGCGCGCGGTGAACGTGCCGCAAGCGGTGATCGGTTAGGCCAAGCCTGCGGTATTCTTGCGGCGATGCTCCACTTTTTGAAGTGCCGCCATGCCCGCCGCTGATTCCGCCGCCTTGCTGATGCGCTACCCCTTGCTGGATCGCGACGCCAGCATCCTCGACTTCAACCACCGCGTGCTGCACTGGGCCGAGCAACCCGAGGTGCCGCTGCTCGAGCGCCTGCGCTACCTGTGCATCGTGTCGTCGAACCTGGATGAATTTTTCGAGGTGCGCGCCGAGCTGCACCTGAGTGCCTGGCGCGCCGGTGGCGACGCCGGTGACGGCATGCGCCGGCTGCTGGCCGCCGCGCGCGAGCTGGTCGAGCGCCAGTACGGCATCTTCAACCAGGTGCTGCTGCCGGCGCTGGCCCGGCAGGGCGTGCGCATCGTCTCGCATCTGGAGCGCGACGAGGCGCAGCGGCGCTGGGTGCGCGAGCACTTTTTGCACGAGGTCAAGCCGCTCCTGGTGCCGGTGGCGCTGGACCCGGCGCACCCGTTTCCGCTGGTGGCCAACAAGTCGCTCAACTTCATCGTGCAGCTGAAGGGCAAGGACGCCTTCGGCCGCCGCAACGAGATCGCCATCGTCAAGGTGCCGCGCGTGCTGCCGCGCGTGCTGCGCCTGCCCAAGCGCGTGGCCGGCGGCGAGACGCTGTTCGTGATGCTCTCCAGCGTGATCCGTGCGCACTTGGCGGATCTGTTCCCGGGCCGCGAGGTGGGCGACTTTTCGCATTTCCGCGTGACCCGGCATTCCGACCTGTGGGTGGACGAGCAGGAGGTGAAGAACCTGCGCACCGCGCTGCGCCAGGAATTGCACCAGCGTCATTACGGTGAGGCGGTGCGGGTGGAGGTGTCCTCGGCCTGCTCGGACACGCTGGCCGACTTTCTGCTGCGCCAGTTCAAGCTGCCGCCCGAGGCGCTGTTCAAGGTGCAGGGGCCCGTCAATCTGGTGCGGCTGCAGCAGCTGATCGAGCTGGTCG
Organism: Burkholderiales bacterium; assembly: GCA_016702555.1. GTDB lineage: Bacteria > Pseudomonadota > Gammaproteobacteria > Burkholderiales > Burkholderiaceae_C > Ottowia. The sequence continues at coordinate 420,740 of JADJDV010000005.1, read as the reverse complement.
ACCGGCCCGACTGGCTGTTTCCACCCTACCAGGCCAGCTACCCGGTGCAGCTGAAGCGCGGCGCCTCGGTGTTCGAGCGCATCCGGCAGGGCGACGTGCTGATTCACCTGCCGTTCGAAAGCTTCGACGGCGTGATCGATTTTCTGCGCGAGGCGGTGCAGGATCCGCAGGTGCTGGCGATCAAGCAGACCATCTACCGCACCGGCAACGACAGCCGCATGATGGATCTGCTGATTGAGGCGCAGCGGCGCGGCAAGGAAGTCACCGTGGTGGTCGAGCTGAAGGCGCGCTTCGACGAAGAGGCCAACATCAACTGGGCCGAGCGGCTGGAGCACGCCGGCGCGCAGGTGGTCTATGGCGTGGTGGGCCTGAAGACGCACGCCAAGATGTTGCTGGTGACGCGCCGCGAGGGGCGCCAGCTGCGCCGTTACGGCCACCTGTCCACCGGCAACTACAACCCGCGCACGGCGGCGCTGTACACCGACCTCGGCATGCTCACCGCCGATGCGCGCCTGACCGCCGACATGGACCAGCTGTTCGTGCACCTGGCCAGCCACAGCCGGCTGCCGCGCATGCAGCGCATGCTGCTGGCGCCGTTCACGCTGCACAAGCAGATGCTGGCCAGGATCGACGCGGTGGCCAAGGCCGCGCGCAAAGGCAAAGGCGCGCGCATCGTCGCCAAGATGAACGCGCTGACCGACGAGGCGCTGATCCTGGCGCTGCTGCGCGCGGGCGAGGCGGGTGCCCGGATCGACCTGATCGTGCGCGGCGCCTGCATGCTGCCGGCCGGGCTGACGAAGCACATCCGCGTGCGCAGCATCATCGGTCGCTTCCTGGAGCACTCGCGCGTGTTCTATTTTCGTGCTGGCGCCGACGAGCAGTTGTGGCTGTCCTCGGCCGACTGGATGAACCGCAACATGCTGCGCCGGGTCGAGACCGCCTGGCAGGTCACCGATGCGCAGCTGCGCCAGCGCATCGTCGACGAATGCCTGATCGCCTACCTGCACGACGCGCGCGACGCCTGGCTGATGCAGCCGGATGGGCACTACCGCAGCGTGGTGGCGCCGGGGCAGGCGCCCGGCCCGGGCGCGCAGGCGGCGCTGATGAATCGCTATGTTTCCAGAAACCAACCCGAAGAGTGATGCGATGGACCTGATCCTGTGGCGCCATGCCGAGGCGCAAGACCCCGAAGGCGACATGAGCGACATCGACCGCCCGCTGACGCGGCGCGGCGACAAACAGGCCGCGCGCATGGCCACCTGGCTGGATCGCCAGTTGCCCGAGGGCACGCGCATCCTGTGCAGCCCGGCGATCCGCACCGAGCAGACCGTGCTGGCGCTGGGGCGCAAGTACAAGCTGTACGACGAACTGCGCCCCGGCGCCTCGCCGGAGGAGTTGCTGCGGCTGGCCGGCTGGCCCGAGGCCAAGGCGCCGGTGCTGATCGTCGGCCATCAGCCGACGCTGGGCCAGACCATCGCGCGCCTGCTCGGCATGGCCGAGGGCGAGTGTTCGGTCAAGAAAGGTTCAATCTGGTGGCTGCGCAGCCGCGCGCGCGGCGGCGAGCCGCAGACCGTGGTGATCACGGTGCAGACGGCGGAACTGCTGTAGCCGGCGGCGCCTCCGTCGCCGGCGGCTCGATCGTCAGCTGGGTCTGCGTCACCACGGCGCACAACCGCCCCTCGGCGTTGCGGATGCTGGTCTGCCAGACCTGGGTGCGGCGGCCGCGGTGCAGCGCGATCGACTCGCCCGTGACCACGGTGCCCACCTTGGCGCCGGCGATGAACTTGGTGCTGGAATCGGTGGTGGTGGTGCTCTGGCCGCGCTGCAGGTTCAGCACCGTGCCGACCGCGCCCAGCGTGTCGGCGAAGGCCATGTAGGCGCCGCCGTGCAGGATGCCGCCGGCCGTGCACAGCTCGGGGCGCACCGCCATCTCGGCCAGGACGCGCTCGGGCCCGATTTCGATCAGGCGCACGCCCAGCAGACCGGGCAGCAGGGGATCGATGAGCCGCTGAAGCGTGGGCAGTTCGAGCATGGCGAGGTTCCTGGTCGCGTGAGGGGATGGGTGCAGCGTAGCAGGGCCCACGTTTTTTGGGACGGCCTACGCACCGACGCGGGCGGTGATGCGTGTTTTCAGAGGCCTGCGCAGCGGCGTTTGCCTACAATCTGGCGCCGCGCGGGCCGTTACATTTGCTCCCGTGTTCCATTGAAGACGTCTCGCGCCAAGGAGTTCACCCATGTCCCGTTTCGTTCCGGTTTCGACGCCCGCTCGGCTTGCCGCGACCTCGCTGGCGCTGCTGGCCGTCGGTTGCTCTTCGGTCGACCTGGGGCCGCGCTACGACCCGCCACCGGTGCGCGCGCCGCAGCCCTTGCCGCCGGCCCCGGCGCCACTGCCGCCCATCGCCACCCCGCAGCCGATCCCGCCGGCGCAACCGGTGCCGCAACCGCTGCCCCCCATCGGTACGCCCGCGCCACTGCCACCGCCGCCACTGCAGACGCCGGTCGATCCCACCGCCAGCCCCAACCCGCAGGCGCATCTGGTGACGCTGACCACGCGGCTGGACGGCGCCAGCGTGATGCCGCCCGCGCGCAGCAACGCCACCGGCCAGCTCGACGCGCTGTACGACTCCAACACCCGCCTGCTGCGCTGGAAGACCAGCTGGTCGGCCCTGTCGGGCCCGATCACGGCGGTGCAGTTCCACGGCCCGGCGGAGTACGGCCAGACCGGTCCGGTCACCATGGTGTGGCCGGCGCCGTTCGGGCCCACGTATGAAGGCCGCGCCACGCTGACGCCGCAACAGGCGGTGGATCTGCTGGACGGGCGCTGGTATGTCAACGTCTTCACCGCCCCCTATCCCTCGGGCGAGTTGCGCGGGCAGTTGCGTGTGGTGCACTGAACTGTTGCAGCCGCAAGTTTCGAGGCCGCAAGGTATCGGGCGGTAAGCCGGCCGCCGATCGGCACCGATGCGATGCTATGGTCGCGCCATGTCGAAGCCATCGCCTTGCCGCGGCGTTCCCGCCGACCTGCTGAACCGAGTTCACGCCAGCGCCGCGCTGCTGGGGTTGGCACTGCTGGCCGGTTGCACCATCACGCCCGCGCCGCCGCCCAGTGCGCCGCCCGTCGTCACCACGCCGGCGCGGCCGGATCAGCCGCAGCGACAGCCGGAACTGGCCGCTTTCAAGGCGCAACTGAGCGCCCATCAGGCGGTGCCGCCGGCCGACAGCCCGGCGCAGGGCGAACTGGTGGCCGTGCTCAATCGCAAGACCGGCCTGCTGCAATGGCGGCTCAGCTTCAGCCAGCTCAGCGGGCCGGTACGCGAGGCGCAATTCCACAGCCCCGCCATGGGCGGTGAAGTGGCCGCGCCGGTGCTGGCCGTGGGTCGAAACATCGTCAGCCCCTATGAGGGCCGCGCCATGCTGACGCGCCGCCAGCGCGCCGACCTGCTGACGGGCCAGTGGTACGTCAACCTGCGCACGGCGCGCTGGCCCGAAGGCGAGTTGCGCGGGCAGTTGATCGAGCAACGTTGAGCCGCCAGCGGGCGGCGCGGTTCAGGCGTACGATGCCCACACAGGAGTTGCTGTGCATCAGCGCCTGACACCATGCCCACCCGTTCTGCAAGCCCGCCACTGCGCGCGCGATCGTCGCGCTCTGCGGTGGCGCCCGGCACGACGAGCGCGTTGGTGCTGCAAGGCGGGGGCGCACTGGGTTCGTACCAGGCCGGCGTGTTCGAGGCCATCGATCAGCAGCGCCGGCCGCTGGACTGGGTGGCGGGGGTGTCCATTGGCGCCATCAATGCCGCGCTGATCGCCGGCAACGCGCCGGAACAGCGCGTGCCGCGTCTGCGCGAGTTCTGGATGCAGCTGTCGTCGGCGCCGGCGCAGCGCCTGCCCGAGTGGTGTGGCCCGCGCCTCTGGCGCAGCCAGTGGAGCGCGGCGGCGGCAATGGGCATGGGCATCCCCGGCTTGTTCCAGCCGCGCTTCGACCCGAGCCTGCTGCTGGGCGACAACGCCCCGCTCACCAGCTACTACGACACGGCGCCGCTCAGAAGCACGCTGGAGCGACTGGTCGATTTCGACCGCATCAATCATGGTGATATGCGCTTTTCGATCGGGGCGGTGAGCGTGCGCGGCGGCAACTCGGTGTATTTCGACAACCGGCGCGACACCATCGGGCCGGAGCACGTGATGGCCAGCGGCGCTCTGCCGCCGGGCTTTCCGCCGGTGCGCATCGCGGGCGAGGACTACTGGGACGGCGGCCTGGTGTCGAACACGCCACTGCAATACGTGCTGGACGAACACGAGCGCGCCCGGCCCCTGCTGGCGATGCAGGTCGATCTGTTTTCTGCCCGCGGTGCCATGCCGGCCACCTTGTCCGGGGTCGGCGCGCGCGTCAAGGACATCCAGTATTCCAGCCGCACGCGCATGAACACCGACGTGCTGGTGGACAACGTGAACCTGCAGCAGACCCTGGCCGATGCGCTGGGCCAGCTGCCGCCGGCGCTGCGCGACCGCCCCGGCGTGGCCGAGTTGCTGGCCCGGCTCACGCGCGCGCCGGTGGAGATCGTGCACCTGATCTACCGCAATCGCCCCGATGAACTCGACAACAAGGACTACGAATTCTCGCGCGCCAGCGTGCAATACCACTGGGCGGCCGGGCTGCGCGACATGCGCGCCACGCTGGCGCACCCCGACTGGTTGCAGCGCAAAGTGCTCACTGGCGGTGTGGTCACTTACGACCTGAGCGAACCGGACGGCGCCCGCGTGCACCCGGCCGCCACGTACCCGCGAGCGCCCGGTGGCAAGACTTTTATGCTATCGAAATAGAAGCATTTGGCACTTCTTCGACGACGGCGCCGAGTTCGGGAATGCGCCCTCAGTTTCGCCTAAGTCGGTGCGGTCAGGCTGGTGCATTGATCACTCATGCACCGAGAGCATCATGAAAATCGACGATGTGCGTCGCCAGGCGTTTGCCATGCCGCTGACCAGCCCGGCGTTTCCGCGCGGTCCGTACCGCTTCATCCAGCGCGAATTTTTCGTCATCACCTATCGCACCGATCCCGACGCGCTGGACGCGGTGGTGCCGGAGCCGCTGCAGGTTAGCGAAGCTCTGGTGAACTATGAATTCATTCGCATGCCCGATTCCACAGGCTTCGGTGACTACACCGAGTCGGGCCAGGTCATTCCGGTGCAGATTGAGACCCAGCGTGGCGTGGAGCAGGGCAGTTATGTGCACGCCATGTTCCTCAACGACCACCCGCCCATTGCCGGCGGGCGTGAGTTGTGGGGTTTTCCCAAGAAGCTGGCCAGCCCGACGCTGGACTACGAGATCGACACCATCGTCGGCACGCTCGACTACGGCAAGGTGCGCGTGGCCACGGCCACCATGGGTTTCAAGCACTGGGTGCTGGATCCGGCGCCGATCCTGGCAGCCATCGCCAGGCCCGCATTCCTGCTCAAGATCATTCCCCACGTCGATGGCACGCCGCGCATCTGTGAACTGGTGCGCTATCACATGGTCGACGTCGATCTCAAGGGCGCCTGGGGCGGACCGGCCGCGCTCGAGCTGCACCCGCACGCGCTGGCCCCGGTGGCCGATCTGCCGGTGCTGGAAGTGAAAAGCGCCGTGCATTACATCGCCGACATGACGCTGGCGCTGGGCAGTGTTGAGCACGACTACCTGGCCTGACAACCGCTTTTTCACTGCAAGGACGCATCATGAAACTCAAGGACAAAGTTGCCTACATCACCGGCGCCGCCAGCGGCATCGGCAAGGAAATCGCCATCGTGTTCGCGCGCGAAGGCGCCAGGATCGTCATCGCCGACCTCAACCAGGCGGCGGCCGAGGCCACCGCCGCCGAGCTCAAGTCCAGCGGCGCACAAGCCGTCGGCATGGCGGTCGACGTGACCGACGAGCAACAGGTTGAGGCCTCGGTCGAAGCGACGGTGAAGACCTTCGGCCGGGTCGACATCCTGGTCAGCAACGCCGGCATTCAGATCGTGCACCCGATCGTGGAGTTCGGCTTCAGCGATTGGAAGAAGCTGCTGGCGATCCATCTTGATGGCGCCTTTCTCACCACCCGCGCCTGTCTCAAGCACATGTACGCGCAAGGCGGCGGGCGCGTGATCTACATGGGCTCGGTCCATTCCAAGGAAGCCTCGCTGCTGAAGGCGCCCTATGTGACCGCCAAGCACGGCCTGATCGGTTTGTGCAAGACGGTGGCCAAGGAAGGCGGGCCACACGGCATCCGCGCCAACGTGATCTGCCCCGGCTTCGTGCGCACGCCGCTGGTCGAAAAGCAGATCCCGGAGCAGGCCCGGACGCTGGGCATGACGGAGACAGAAGTGGTCAAGAACGTGATGCTGAAGGAAACCGTGGACGGCGAATTCACCACCACGGACGACGTCGCCACGGTGGCGCTGCTGTTCGCCAGCTTCCCGAGCAATGCCTTGACCGGCCAGTCGCTGGTGGTCAGCCACGGCTGGTTCATGCAATAGATCACGCCTGCGGCCCCAGGCCGCGCATGGTTGTGACGCTCTTCATTCGATAGCTAATCAGCGCTGGTACGGCCGCAGCGAAGCACGTACACTGAGCGGTTGCCCATGACCGCCATGAACGCTCCCATCGACGTCTCCCTGTTCCCGCGCGCGGCCAAGCCGATCAGCAGCTACAAGCCCTTCTGGGCCAGGCGCTTCGGCACCGCGCCCTACCTGCCCATGAGCCGTGGCGAGATGGACGCGCTCGGCTGGGATTCGTGCGACGTGGTGCTGGTGACGGGCGATGCGTACGTCGACCACCCGAGTTTCGGCATGGCGGTGATCGGCCGCGTGCTGGAGCGCCAAGGCTTTCGCGTCGGCATCATCGCCCAGCCCGACTGGCAGAGCGCCGAGGCCTTCAAGGCGCTGGGCCGGCCGAACCTGTTCTGGGCCGTGACGGCGGGCAACATGGATTCGATGATCAACCGCTACACGGCCGATCGCAAGATTCGCAGCGACGATGCCTACACCCCGGGCGCCGAAGGCAACCGCCGCCCCGACCGCGCCGCCATCGTCTACAGCCAGCGCTGCCGCGAGGCCTTCAAGGACGTGCCGGTCATGCTGGGTGGCATCGAAGGCAGCCTGCGCCGCATTGCCCACTACGACTACTGGAGCGACACCGTGCGCCGCTCGATCGTGGTGGACAGCAAGTGCGATCTGCTGCTGTACGGCAACGCCGAGCGCGCGCTGATCGAGGTGGCGCACCGGCTGGCGCGGCGCGAGCCGGTCGAGAGCATCACCGACGTGCGCGGCACCGCCTTCGTGCGGCGCGCCAGCGAGCCAGGCTGGTTCGAGATCGACTCGTCCGAGGTCGATCAGCCGGGCCCGGTGGAAGCGCACATCAATCCGTACCAGACGACAGCCGAACAGGCGGCGGAGCAGGGCGCAGTGTGCGAGGCGGTTGAGGGTGGCGATTCATCGATGGCGACCGCAGGAGGCTTGAAAGCTGGCGAGCAGCCCGTGCGCTTCTTGCCGAGAGCCGCGCGCCGTATCGACGCTGCCGACCCTCACCCCAGCCCTTTCCCAGAGGGAGAGGGGGCGAATACCCGCACGGATTTGCTCCCTCTCCCGCTTGCGGGAGAGGGCAGGGGTGAGGGTCTTTCTCCCTCCCCCGTTGGGGGAGGGCGGGGGTGGGGGCGAGCCACGCTCGCTTCGTCGCGCCTTCCACGCGAGCGCACCGTCATCCGCCTGCCCCGCTACGAACAGGTCAGGCGCGACCCCGTGCTCTACGCCCACGCCAACCGCGTGCTGCACCTGGAGACCAACCCCGGCAACGCCCGCGCGCTGGTGCAGGCGCATGGCGAGGGCGCCACCGCGCGCGATGTGTGGCTGAACCCGCCGCCGATTCCGCTGACCACGGCCGAGATGGACCACATCTTCGACCTGCCCTACGCGCGCAACCCGCACCCGCGCTACGCCGATGAGCGCGGCCGCCACGACGGCGCCACCAAGATCCCGGCGTGGGAGATGATCCGCTTTTCCGTCAACATCATGCGCGGCTGCTTCGGCGGCTGCACCTTCTGCTCGATCACCGAGCACGAGGGGCGCATCATCCAGAGCCGCAGCGAGGATTCGATCGTGCGCGAGGTCGAGGCCATGCGCGACCAGGTGCAGGGCTTCACCGGCATCGTCAGCGACCTCGGTGGCCCCACGGCCAACATGTACCGCCTGGGCTGCAAATCGCCTGAGATCGAGGCCGCCTGCCGCAAGCCCAGTTGCGTGTACCCCGGCATCTGCCAGAACCTGACCACCGACCACGACCCGCTGATCGCCATCTACAAGCGCGTGCGCAAGCTGCCGGGCGTGAAGAAGGTGCTGATCAGCTCCGGCCTGCGCTACGACCTGGCGCTGCGCTCGCCCGCCTATGTGAAGGAACTGGTGCAGCACCACGTGGGCGGCTACCTGAAGATCGCGCCCGAGCACACCGAAGAAGGGCCGCTGTCCAAGATGATGAAGCCGGGCATCGGCAACTACGACCGCTTCCAGCAGCTGTTCGAGAAGTTCAGCCAGGAGGCGGGCAAGCAGCAGTTTCTGATCCCGTACTTCATCGCCGCGCATCCGGGCACCACCGACGAGGACATGCTCAACCTGGCGCTGTGGCTGAAGAAAAATGGCTTCCGCGCCGACCAGGTGCAGGGCTTCTACCCCTCGCCCATGGCCACGGCGACGGCGATGTACCACACCGGCTTGAACCCGCTGGTCGGGGTGCATCGGGACGAGCGCGGCGAGCAGGTCGAGACGGTGAAGGGCGAGCGTCACCGCCGGCTGCACAAGGCTTTCCTGCGCTACCACGATCCCAACAACTGGCCGCTGCTGCGCGAGGCACTCAAGCGCATGGGCCGCGCCGAGTTGATCGGCAGCGGCAGGCATCACCTGATACCGGCGTGGCAACCCGCCACCGACGGCAGTTACCAGAGCGCGCGGCGCAAGAATTCCACCGCCGCCAGCGCGCCCGTGCCCAGCCCGGCGCTGCGGCAGAAACGGGCGGGGCCCACCCCACCCGTGCGCGGCACGGTGCTGACGCAGCACACGGGCTTGCCGCCGCGCGCCTCGACGGCGCGCCTGTCCTCGTCGCGCCAAACCACCAAGCCAGGCAGTCCGGTCGGCCGCGGCAAGCGCTGAGCCGCCGGGTGAAAACCCGGACGGGTTGCGCTGGGCCGCGCTGATACCCTCGACGCCAAACGTTCTACTTTGAGCGCTCTGCGCTGAACCTGACGCATGGCCTTGCACGACCTCGACATTGCCCGCCGCGCCAGCTTGCGCCGCATCACCGACATCGCGCGCGAGCGGCTGGGCATCGACGATGCGCAGCTGGTGCCCTATGGCCACACCAAGGCCAAGATCGCGCTGCCCTACCTGCAGTCGCTGGGTGATCGGCCCGATGGCAAGCTGATTCTGGTCACCGCCACCAGCCCGACGCCGGCCGGCGAGGGCAAGACCACCACCTCGGTGGGCCTGGCCGACGGCATGTGCCGGCTCGGCCACAAGGCGGTGCTGGCGCTGCGCGAGCCCTCGATCGGCCCGGTGTTCGGCATGAAGGGCGGTGCCGCCGGCGGCGGCCATGCGCAGGTGGTGCCGATGGAGGACATCAACCTGCACTTCACCGGCGACTTCCACGCCATCGCGCTGGCGCACAACCTGCTGGCCACGGTGCTCGACAACCACATCCACCATGGCAACGCCCTGAACATCGACGTGCGCCGCGTGCACTGGCGCCGCGTGATGGACATGAACGACCGCGCGCTGCGCCACGTCGCGCTGGGCCTGGGCGGGCCCGCCCACGGCGTGCCGCGCGAGGGCGGCTTCGACATCGTGGCGGCCTCGGAGGTGATGGCCATCCTGTGCCTGTCGCGCTCACTGGCCGACCTGAAGGAGCGCCTGGGACGCATCGTGGTGGCCGAAACGCGCGAGCGCCAGCCGGTGCGCGCCGCCGACCTGAAGTGCCACGGCGCCATGGCGGTGCTGCTGAAGGACGCGCTGGCGCCCAACCTGGTGCAGACGCTGGAGAACAACCCGGCGCTGCTGCATGGCGGCCCGTTCGGCAACATCGCGCACGGCTGCAATTCCGTCATCGCCACGCGCGCGGCCATGAAGCTGGGCGACTACGCCATCACCGAGGCCGGCTTCGGCGCCGACCTGGGCGCCGAGAAATTCATCGACATCAAGGCCCGCATGGCGGGGCTCAAGCCGACGATCGCGGTGCTGGTGACCACGGTGCGCGCGCTCAAGATGCAGGGCGGCGTGCCCAAGGACGCGCTGGCGCAGGAGAACCTGGCGGCGCTGGACGCCGGCCTGGCCAACCTCGATCGCCACCTGCACCTGGTGCGCGAGGTGTTCGGCCTGCCTTGCGTGGTGGCGGCGAATCACTTCGTCGCCGACACCGATGCCGAGCACGCGCTGCTGCGCGAGCGCATGGCGGCGCGCGGCGTGCCCTACGCGGTGTCGCGCCATTGGTCGGAGGGCGGCGCCGGCGCAGTGGAGCTGGCGCGCGAGGTGGTGGCGCTGTGCGATCAACACGCGCCACGGACCCCGCGCTTCGTCTACGAGGACGGCGACAGCCTGTGGGACAAGATGCGCAAGCTGGCCACCCGCGTCTACGGCGCCGCGCAGGTCACCGCCAGCCCCGCGGCCGTGGCGCGCATCGCCGAGCTGCAGGCCGGCGGCTGGGGCCATCTGGCGGTGTGCGTGGCCAAGACCCAGTACAGCTTCTCGACCGACGCCCAGCGGCTCGGCGCGCCCACCGGCCACACCGTGCACGTGCGTGAGGTGCGCCTGTCGGCTGGCGCTGGCTTCGTGGTGATGGTGTGCGGCGACATCATGACCATGCCTGGCCTGCCGGCGCGCCCGGCGGCGGAGACCATCGATCTCGACGATATGGGGCAGGTGGCGGGACTGTCCTGAACCAACGCCGAACGTTCAACGTTCAACGCTCAACCACCTTATTCCTCGTCCACCATCTGGTGCTGGCTGGTCAACTGCTGCTGCAAGTTGGGCGGCACCACCTCGTAGTGCGACAGCGCCAGTGAATAGCTGCCCTGACCGGCGGTCATGGCGTTCAGGCGCGTCTGGTAGTCGGCCAGTTCGGCCATCGGCGCCTGGCCGTTCACGGTGAGCGTGCCCAGCTTGCCTGAATCGGTGCCGCTCACCATGCCGCGCCGCGCCGACAGATCGCCGGTGATGGCGCCCATGGCGCTTTCGGGCGCGGTGATCTGCACGCGCGCGATCGGCTCCAGCACCACCGGCCGGGCCTCGCGGATGGCGATCTGGAACGCCTTCTTGCCGGCGGTGACGAAGGCGATCTCCTTGCTGTCGACCGCGTGGTGCTTGCCGTCGTGCACGATCACGCGCACATCCTGCACCGGATAGCCGGCAATCACGCCTTCCGCCAGGGCCTCGCGCACGCCTTTCTCCACCGCCGGCATGAACTGGCCCGGAATGGTGCCGCCCTTGACCTGGTCGACGAACTCGAAGCCGGCGCCGCGCGGCAGCGGCTCGATGCGCAGGTGCACCTCACCGAACTGGCCGGCGCCGCCCGACTGCTTCTTGTGGCGGTACTGCGCGGCGGCGTTCTGGGTGATGGTCTCGCGGTAGGCGACGCGCGGCGGGTGCGTCTCGACGTCCAGCTTGTGCACCTCGCGCAGGCGCTCCAGCAGCATGCGCAGATGCAACTCGCCCAGGCCGCGGGCGATGGTCTCGTTGGTGGCCGGTGCGTGCTCCAGCGCCAAGCAGGGGTCCTCGGCCACCAGCTTGGCCAGCAGCTCCGACAGGCGCTGTTCGTCGCCGCGCCGCCTTGGGCGGATGGCAACGCCGTGCACCGGCACCGGGAAGGGCAGGGCTTTCAGATGGATGTGGGCGTCTTGCGCCGCGTCGTGCAGCACGGCGTCGTAGTGCAGGTCGTCGATCTTGGCCAGGGCGCAGATGTCGCCCGGGCCGGCCGCCGGCACCTCGACGTGGTCCTTGCCCTGCTGGAGATACAGGTGCGCGACCTTGAACGGCTTGCGTCCGTCGCCAACGTAGAGCTGGCTGCCCGGCCGGATCGTGCCCTGGTGCACGCGCACGAAGCCCAGCTTGCCGACGTAGGGGTCGATGCTGATCTTGAACACCTGGGCCAGCACATGGGCGTCGGGGTCGGGCTCGGCGTGCATCCGTTCGGCGCCTTCGCCTTCGCCACGGAAGAAGTCGGGCGGATTGCCCTCGCTCGGGTTGGCCAGCAGCTTGGTGATGACATCCAGCAGTTCCGGCACGCCGGCGCCGCTGCGCGCCGAGGTGAAGCAGACCGGGATCAGGTGGCCCTCGCGCAGCGCCTGCTGCAGCGGCGCGTGCAGCTCACCCGGGTCGATGTCGCCTTCGTTCAGATAGCGGTCGACAAAGTCGCCATCGACCTCCACCACCTGCTCGACCAGCGCCTGGTGCGCCTCGGCCACGGCGCCGAAGTCGCTGTGGCCGTCGCGGTTGAAGAAGCAGTCCACCACGCGGGTTGCGCCGGCGTCGGGCAGGTTGAGCGGCAGGCATTGCTTGCCAAAGGTGGCCTGGATGTCGGCCAGCAGCGCCGGCAGGTCGGCACCCTCGGCATCGATCTTGTTGACGATGAGCAGGCGGTCCAGCTGCTGCTCGGCGGCGTAGTCCATCATGCGCTGGGCCATCGGTTCGATGCCGGCCGCGGCGTTGATGACGATGGCGGCGGTCTCCACCGCCTCCAGCGCCGGCAGGCTCTGGCCGATGAAGTCGGGCGCGCCGGGCGTGTCGATCAGGTGGATGCGGCAGCCCTCGTGCGTCAGGTGCATCACCGAGGATTGCAGCGAATGCCGGCCCTTGATCTCCAGTGGGTCGTGGTCGCTGACGGTATTGCCGCGCTCCACGCTGCCGGCGGCGTCGATCACGCCGGTGCGCTGCAGCAGGGCCTCGGCCAGCGTGGTCTTGCCGGCGGCGGCTGGGCCGACCAGGGCCAGCGTGCGGATGTTCGAGACGGGCGTGGCGCTGTCGGTCGCGGGCTGCGGCATGGTGGGCCTCCTGTGGTGAGCCAGTGCCACCCGCCGCCGCGCTCACCCTGCGATGTGATGCGCGCCCACGGATGTGCGAATCATTCTAGGGGCGAGGGCGTGGCGCTGGAATCCAACACCACGAGGCGAAGCGGGGCAAGGGCTTGCCCTGGCTTGCCGGTTCAGGCCGACAAGGCCTGCATGACCTGGTACAGATCGGTCTTGCCCTCGAAGCCGATGCCGGGCAGCTCGGGCAGGGTGATGTGGCTGTTTTCCACTTTCACGCCGTCGGGAAAGCCGCCGAAAGGCTGGAACAGATCAGGGTAGCTCTCGTTGCCGCCCAGCCCCAGGCCGGCGGCGATGTTCAGCGACATCTGGTGGCCGCCGTGCGGGATGCAGCGGCGGGCCGACCAGCCGTTCGCCTTCAGCATGTCCAGCGTGCGCAGGTATTCCACCAGACCGTAGGCCAGCGCGCAGTCGAACTGCAGCCAGTCGCGGTCGGCGCGCATGCCGCCGTAGCGGATCAGGTTGCGCGCGTCCTGCATCGAGAACAGGTTCTCGCCCGTGGCCATCGGGTTCTTGTAGTAGTTGCGCAGGGTGGCCTGCAACTCGAAGTCGAGCGGGTCGCCTGGCTCCTCGTACCAGAACAGCTCGTACTGCGACAGCGCCTTGGCGTACTGGATGGCGGTGTCGAGGTCGAACCGGCCATTGGCGTCCACGCACAGCCTTTGCCCGTCGCCCAGCACGCTCAAGATCGAATCGATGCGGCGCAGGTCTTCATCCAGCGAGGCGCCGCCGATCTTCTTCTTGACCACGGTGTAGCCGCGGTCGATGTAGCTGCGCATCTCGTCCTTGAGCTTGCCGTGGTCCTGGCCGGGGTAGTAGTAGCCGCCGGCGGCGTAGACGAAGACCTTGCGGTTGGGCTTGCCGTCGCCATAGCGATCGGCCAGCAGCTGGAACAGCGGCTTGCCCTCGATCTTGGCCACCGCGTCCCACACGGCCATGTCGATGGTCCCGATGGCCACCGAGCGCTCGCCGTGGCCGCCCGGCTTTTCGTTGGTGTACATGGCGTCCCAGACCTTGTGCGGGTCGAGGTTCTGGCCGCTGTCGTCGAGCAGCGTGTCGGGTGCGGCTTCCAGGATGCGCGGAATGAAGCGCTCGCGCATCAACGTGCCCTGGCCGTAGCGACCGTTGGAGTTGAAGCCATAGCCGACCACCGGCTTGCCATCGCGAATGACGTCGGTGATCACCGCCACCAGGCTGAGCGTCATCTTGCTAAAGTCGATGTAGGCATTGCGGATGGGCGAGCTGATGGGCAGGGTCTGCTCGCGGATTTCGACGATCTTCATGGGTGGCTCCGGGTGGGTTGATGCGATGGCTGGATGATCCAGCGCGGCGCGAATCCCGTCCAATGCTCAATTTCTTGACTTTGATGCGCTGAACGAACCGCCATGAACCTGATCTGGCTGGACGACTTCCTGGCCCTGGCGGCCACGGGCAACTTCTCCCGGGCTGCGGAGGAGCGCAACAGTTCACAGCCCGCCTTCAGCCGACGCATCCGGGCGCTGGAGGAGTGGCTGGGTGCCGAGCTGTTCGACCGCAGTTCGCAGCCGGCCACGTTGACCGAGGCCGGCGAGTGGTTTGTGGGTATCGCGCATGAGCTGCTGAACCGCGTGGCCCGGGTTCCAGGCGAGGCTCAAAGGGTGGCCGAGGCCAGTTCGAGCACGCTGCGCATTGCATGCACCCACGCGCTGTCGATGAGCTTTCTGCCGCGCTGGATCCGCAGCCTGGAGTCGCGCATCGTGCTGGGCCCAGCGCAGCTGGTCTCGGACGTGATGGAGCGCTGCGAATCGCTGATGCGGCAAAGCAAGGTGCAGTTCCTGGTCGGGCATTCGCACGCACAGGCGCGTGGCGCCCTGGATGCCGCGCCTTACCGGTCGGTGCGGATCGGCGACGATGCGCTGATTCCGGTCTCAGCGCCGGACGAGTCGGGCCAGCCACTGCATCGACTGGGCGGGCAAACGGAATCCGCCATGCCGGTGCTCTTGTATGCCGAAGAGTCGGGCCTCGGGCGCATCATGCGCGCCGTGATCGCCGGCGGATTGGATGCGGCATCGATGCGCGTGGTCTTCACGGCGCATCTGGCGTCGGCGCTGCGCACGCTGGCGCTGGATGGCCGGGGCGTTGCCTGGCTGCCGCAGTCCCTGGTCGAGGAAGACCTCCGCCGCGGCCGCCTGCTGGTCGCCTTGGAAAAGGCGTGGGCCGTGCCGCTGGAAATCCGGCTTTACTGCGATGGTGAGCTGCATGGTAAGGCCGCCCGCACATTCTGGAGCGCGGCCACTGGCCAAGCGCTTGCGCCGCCGTAGCGTGCTGGGAGGCGAGCGGCGCAATGCGGCCGGGTTTTCCCCGACCCTGACGGGTTCGTTCACACCTTCTCAGACCGTCTTCTTCTCGCGCGGCACCCGCCCCATCAGGTAGAACTCGGCGTTCGGCTGCATGTTGCTGAACGAGGCGATGCGGTTGGACAGGCCGAAGAAGGCGGTGATGGCGGCGATGTCCCAGATGTCCTCGTCATCGAAGCCGTGCGCGTGCAGGGCGGCGAAGTCGTCGTCGCCGACTTCGTGCGAACGCTCGCAGACCTTCATGGCGAAGTCGAGCATGGTGCGCTGGCGCTCGCTGATGTCGGCCTTGCGGTAGTTGACGGCGACCTGGTCGGCCACCAGGGGTTTCTTCTCGTAGATGCGCAGCAGCGCGCCGTGCGCGACCACGCAGTACAGGCAGCCGTTGGCAGCGCTGGTGGCGGTGACGATCATCTCGCGATCGCCCTTGCTGAGCTTGCTGCTGCGGCCGGCGCTTTCGGGCTCCATCAGCGCGTCGTGGTAGGCGAAGAAGGCGCGCCATTCGGCGGGGCGGCGCGCCAGCGCCAGGAACACGTTGGGCACGAAGCCCGCCTTGGCCTGCACCTCGAGCACCTTGGCCTTGATGTCGTCGGGCAGAGCGTTGATGTCGGCCATCGGGTAGCGGCTCATGGCGGGTCTCCTTGTCGAATCGATGCGTCCGATTATGCTGCGCGCATCACCATTGAAGGAGCCATGCCATGCAGCACCTACCCGATGACCCGGCGTTCCAGGCCGGCCTGACCACGCGCCGCGAGGTGCTGGGCGAGGACTACGTCGAGCGCGCGCTGGCCGCTGCGACCGATTTCAGCTGGCCGCTGCAAGAGCACGTGACGCGCAATTGCTGGGGCCATGTGTGGCAGCGCCCCGGCCTGGACAAGCGCACGCGCAGCCTCATCACCGTCGCGATGCTGACCGCGCTGGGCCGCCAGCATGAACTGAAAGGCCATGTGCGCGGCGCGCTGAACAACGGCGCCACCAAGGCGGAGATCCAGGAGGTGCTGCTGCACGCCAGCATCTACTGCGGCGTGCCGGCGGCGGTGGAAGCGTTCCGCAGCGCGGCCGAGGTGGTGGACGCGCCGCGCCCGGCCTGATGCCGGCGACCTGAAGGACTTTGAACGCAAAGCGCGCGGAGGTTTCGCAAAAGAACGCGAAAGTCCCTCAAGCTGTTTCTCGGCGCCTTTTGCGCCATCTTGACGGCTCTTGCGTTCAAAGGTCTTCAGGCGGTTGCCCGGACATGCCCGTCCCGTGCCAGCCGGATGCCGGTGAATTGCCAGCGTGCCGGAGGCGGAAAGAAGTTGCGGTAGCTCAGGCGCGCGTGGCTGCGCGGGGTGGCGCAGGAAGCGCCCTTGAGCACCATCTGGCCGGACATGAACTTGCCGTTGTATTCGCCCACCGTGCCGTCGGGCACCCGGTAGCCGGGGTAGGGCAGGTAGGCGCTGGCGGTCCATTGCCAGCAGTTGCCGAGCACCTGGTGCAGGCCCGCGCCGCCCGATACCGGTGCGGGGTGAAAGCTTTCATCTTCCAGCAGCGCGCCATGCCAGCCTTGGTGCTCGGCGGGCAGGGCGGAGGCGGCGTGCTCCCACTCCGCTTCGGTCGGCAGCCGCGCACCCGCCCAGCGGGCGAAGGCATCGGCCTCGTAATGGCTGACGTGGCAGACCGGCACGTCCGGCTGCAGCGCGCGCCAGCCGCCCAGCGTGAAGATGTGCCAGTCGCCGCCTTCGTCCTGGCGCCAGTACAGCGGCGCCTGCCAGCCGTTTGCCTCGCGCGCGGCCCAGCCGTCGGACAGCCACAGCGCGGGCTGTTCATAAGCGCCGTCCTGCACGAAGGCGAGGTATTCGGTCTCGGTCACCAGCCGGTCGGCGATGGCGTAGGGTTCCAGCCAGACGCGGTGGCGCGGAAACTCGTTGTCGAAGCCGAAGGCGCCGCCCGCGTGCCCGACCTCGCACAGGCCGCCCGCGACGTCGATGAAGCGCCAGGCCCCAGGCGGCTGGCCCGTGCGCGCGGGCGCTGGCCGATAGACCGGCGTCAGCGGCTGGGCGAAGAAATGGTGCTTGAGGTCGGTCAGGATCAGCTCCTGATGTTGCTGCTCGTGCTCGATCCCCAGGCGCACCAGTTGCAGCGTGTGCGCGTCGTAGCGCGGCAACTCATTGAGAACGGCGTCGGTCACATGGCGCCGATAGGCCAGCACCTGATCCAGCGGCGGGCGCGACAGGGTGCCGCGCTGCGGGCGTGGATGGCGTGGGCCGGCGCCGACGTAGTAGGAGTTGAACAGCGTCGCGTAGTCCGCGTCGAACGGTGCCACGCCGGCAGGTCCCAGCACGAACTGCTCGAAGAACCAGCTGGTGTGCGCCAGGTGCCACTTGATGGGGCTGGCGTCGGGCATCGACTGCACCATGCAGTCGTCCGGCGTCAGATCCCGCGCCAGATGCTCGGTCGCCTGGCGCACGGCAAGAAACGTATCCACCGCGCAGGGCGTGGCCGGTCGCGTGGCCATGTCAATGCCGGACATGCCCGATCCTGGCGAGATACACGCCGTAGGCCTCGCCGTCGATGCCGAAGCGCCGCACCTGGTCGAATCCGGCCTCGTGCAACAACTGCTCGGCGCGCTGCGGCGTGTGCTTGTAGGAATGCTCGGTGACGATGAATTCGCCCGGCTGCAAGCTCAATGCGGCGCCCTGGCCCAGATCCACCGACTGCCGCTGGTGCGCCACCAGGTGCATCTCGATGCGGCTGGCGTGACGGTTGAACACCGCGCGGTGGCGAAAGCCTGCCGCGTCGAAATCGGCGCCCAGTGCCCGGTTGACCACGTTCAGCACATTGAGATCGAAGGCTGCCGTGACGCCGGCCGCGTCGTCGTAGGCGCGCACCATGCGTGCCGGTTCGGCCGGCCCGTCGACGCCCAGCACCAGCGCGTCGCCGGGGCGCATCTGCTGGCGGATCTGGCGCAGCAGGGCGATGGCGCCGGCCGGCTCGAAGTTGCCGATCGAAGAGCCCGGATACCAGAAGATGCGGGGCCGGTCGCCCTCGCGCGCCAGCGGCACCTGCAGGCCCCAGCTGAGGTCGGTCACCACGCCGTCGAACTGCAGCTCGGGGTAGCGCTGCTGGCCACGCCGCAGGCAGTCCCGCAGCCAGTCCTCGGCGATGTCAAGCCCGATGTAGCGCCGCACGATGCCGGCGTCGAGCCAGCGCCGCGCCTTGAGGCCGTCGCCGCTGCCGATGTCGATCAACTCGGCGCCCTGCGGCAGCGCCTGCAACATGGCCTTCTGATGCTGGTCGAGGATGCTGCGCTCGACCCGCGGCAGGTAGTACTCGGGCAACTCGACGATGGCTTCGTAGAGCGCGCAGCCGCGGGTGTCGTACAGGAACTTGGGCGCGATGGTCGGTGGCGTCGCTCGCAGGCTGCGGCGCAGTTCATCGCGGCTGTCGTGCCGGGCCGACGCCGCCGCGGCAGGCAGGCCGTGGACGAAGCGGGGCGTGCGTTGGCGTGTGTCGAGCATGGTCGGTGGGTCTTCCCGTGTGTTGGTATCGACACCCGGAGCGGCGGTGGCGGCGTGCGTCGAAGGACCAGCAGCCGCATGCGCTCGGGGCGCGGCGGCGCAGGCGCGAGCAAGAACCACCGTAGCACTTCCGCCGTGGCGGGTTTGTAGGCCGGGGGCGCAACCCTGGCGCCGGCGCGGTATCGGTGGCGTGGCCGGCGGCGATTGCGTGCAGCGCTCGGACGCGTCCGGCAAGAGGGTCAACCGCTTGAGCCAAATCAAACAAAGGGTTGAAATCCTTGGTGTCAACGTGGTTGTAGGTGATGCTTCACGCAGAAAAGCAGTTTGCCGAAAGTTGCCGTTTCAGTTTTGTGGAAAGGAGCCGATATGAGTCGATCCAACCGACAGGGACTGGTCATCGTGCTGGCCCTGGCATTGCTGCTTGGTGGCGTGCTGTTGTCCTGGCTTACCCATGGCAGCGGCGTGGTGCGCGATGACCCGCAGCGCAACATCAGTGTGCCCAAGACGCTGACCGTGCCGCTGCAGGTGCGCGCGGCCTACAACGCCGAGCGCATCTTCGTCAATTACCGCTGGCCGGCCGAGCGGCCGGGCCTGTTCCACGACGTGCTGGTCTACGAGGGCGGTCAGTGGGTGACCAAGGGCAAGGCGACGCCAGGCTCGCAGCCCGACGGCATGCACGAGGACCGCGTGGCGATGCTGCTCGACGATGGCAGCGTGCCCGAGTTCGCCCGCTACGGCGGCTACATCACGGTGGGCGACGGCATCCTGACCTTTACCGATGAAGCCAAGGCCGATGCCGTCAAGGCGCACCCCTACCTGGGC
The DNA here is from genome assembly GCA_016702555.1 of Burkholderiales bacterium. Lineage (GTDB taxonomy): Bacteria > Pseudomonadota > Gammaproteobacteria > Burkholderiales > Burkholderiaceae_C > Ottowia. The sequence goes on along the minus strand of JADJDV010000005.1, from coordinate 401,012 downwards.
GGCAAGCTCAAGCAGGAGGAGGTCAGCAAGTCGCTGCCCGGCACTCGACATCAACGACTGGGCCAGCCTGCGCTCCGAGGCCGTGCTGAAGGCACAGCGCCAGGCCGGCTACTTTCTCGACCTGTGGCATTGGCGCAGCCATCGCGCCAACCCGATCGGCATGTCGGACGACCAGATGGTGGCCGAGGTGCGCGGCGGCGACGACGGCAAGAGTGCGGCCGGCACCAACTGGGATGGCGAGCACAAGCAGCCGCGCCTGATGTTCGATGCCGCGGCGCTCGGCTACAAGGCGCTGAAATGGCAAGACGTGGCCGCCGGGCGCATCGATCAGGAATCGGTCTATTACCTGGTGGAGGGCCAGGCGGTGCCGTTCGATGCGCAGGCCGAATGGACCGAGGGCGACACGCTGCCGCGGCGCTTCCTGCGCCAGCCCGAGGGCTCCAAGGCCGATATCAAGGTGCAGGGCAAGGGTCGCTGGGCCGACGGCCACTGGAACGTGACGCTCAGCCGCGCGCTCGACACCGGCCACCCGCTGGACGACAAGATCCTGCATGACCACGGTCTGTATGAGGTGGCGTTTGCCATTCATCGCCATGCGACGGGTGGTCGTTGGCACTACGTGTCGCTGCCGATGACACTGGGCCTGGGGCGCAGTGCCGACATCGTGGCCGAGCGCGAGGGGCGGCCCCCTGGTCCGGTGCCGGGCCAGGTCACCTGTTTTCCCCAGTCGCTGGCCGCATCTGAACAGCAGACGCATGCCGGTGCCTCGGACATCTCGCGCGGGCTGCCGGTACACACACGTCACAGCGTCGAACAGCTCCAACACTACGGCATCGAGCGTGAATTCGCCGAGGAAATCCGCAGCCAATGGCTGTGGACCCTGTTGGCCGGCCTGGCCTTGATCCTGGGGGTCGGCTTTGCCTTGAACATGGCGCTGCCGCAGCGCAAAGGAGTCTGATCATGGGGCCGTATCACATTGTCCTGACCCATTTCCCGATCGCCCTCTGGTCGCTGGCGATGCTGGTCATCCTGTGGCGGGTGGTCAGCAGCGGCTCGCTGGCACAGCGGCTCGACCACGCACTGGTGCCCTTGCTCACGGTGGCGCTGCTGTCCGGACTGGGCGCCTATGCCACCGGCACGCAGGTCTGGCCCTGGGAGAGCATCAGCGCGTCGCCGCTGGGCCGCAACCACCTGATGATGGCGGCCTGGACCGTGGTGCTGTGGGCGGTGGTCTGGTGGCTGCGCTGGCGTCGTGGCGAGGCCGTGTGGGCAGGCGCCTTGCGCTGGGCGATGGCCGTGCTGGCGCTGCTGGGCGGCGGGCTGCTGGCCGTCACCGGCACGCTGGGCGGGCACCTGACAAATGCACCAACCGATTTGTCGGAACTGCTGCGCCGCCTGGGCTGGGAGGTCTACAGCACCTTTTACGTCCCCAACCTCACGGTGGGGGCGCTGGGCGCATTCGCGCTGCTGTGCGTGCTGTTGGGCCTGTGGGCGCGGCGCGCCGGGTCTTCGTCCGCAGGCTGAAGCGGCAGTGGCGGCGTCAGCGCCCGCCCATCAGCTTGTGCACGAGGTCGGTGCTGGTGTTGGCGCGGTACTTGCGCATCAGGCGGGCGCGGTGAATTTCCACCGTGCGTGGGCTGATGCCGAGCACGCGAGCGATCTCCTTGCTGGTCAGCCCGCGCATCAGTTGCGCCGCCACCTCGCGCTCGCGCGGCGTCAGCGCGGCGGTGACGGGGCGTTGCGCGCTCAGATCCTCGAAGGCCCAGATGCCGGCCGCGTGCGGTGCGTTGCGGTCGATGGCGCGGCCAGTGACGTGGCACCAGAAGGTCTCGCCCGCATGGGCACCGCCGACACGCCGCATCACGCGGTTGTCGGCGTAGACACCGTGCGCGTTCAGGATCGGCACCATGCGCGCGCCGATGCGCTCGTATTCGTCGGCGCTGGGGTAGAGAATGCGAAAGCTCTGGCCGATCAGCTGGTCGGGTGTGGCGCCGAACATCTCGCATACGCGCTGATTGCAATCGACCATGTGCCGATCGCGCGACAACACCAAGCCGACCGGCGCCAGCTGGAAGGCCAGGCGATAGTCGGGCAGGAGGGTCGGGTTCAGGGATCACGAGTACGAAATACTACGTATGCGATTACGTAGTATCGTACCGGCTTGGTTTCCCGTACCAAATCCAAACTCAGGAGATACATTGTCGTGAACAAGATTTACCCTTCTGCCGCCGCGGCGCTTCAGGGCGTCGTCAAGGATGGTCAGATGCTGGCCGTCGGCGGTTTCGGCCTGTGCGGCATTCCCGAGGCGCTGATCGAGGCGCTGCGCGATTCGGGCGTGAAGAACCTCACCGCCATCAGCAACAACGCCGGCGTCGACGGTTTTGGCCTCGGCAAGCTGCTCGACACGCGCCAGATCAAGAAGATGATCAGCAGCTACGTGGGCGAGAACAAGGAGTTCGAGCGCCAGTACCTGGCGGGCGAGCTGGAGTTGGAATTCACTCCGCAAGGCACGCTGGCCGAGAAGCTGCGCGCCGGTGGTGCCGGCATCCCGGCCTTCTTCACCAAGACCGGTGTCGGCACCCTGGTGGCTGAAGGCAAGGAGTTGCGCGAGTTCAACGGCGAGACCTACGTGATGGAGCGCTCGCTGGTGGCCGATGTGGCGCTGGTGAAAGCCGATGTGGCCGACCGCAGCGGCAACCTGCGCTTCAACCTGACGGCGCGCAATTTCAACCCGGCGGCTGCGATGTCCGGCAAGGTCTGCATCGTCGAGGTCGAGCGCATCGTCGCCACTGGCGAGCTGGCGCCCGACGACATCCACCTACCGGGCATCTATGTGCACCGCATCGTGCACAACCCGAACCCCGAAAAACGCATCGAGAAGCGCACCCTGCGCGACGGCAAATAAGGAGACGACCATGGCTTGGACCCAAGACCAGATGGCCGCGCGCGCGGCGCAAGAGCTGGAAGACGGTTTCTACGTCAACCTCGGCATCGGCATCCCGACGCTGGTGGCCAACCATGTGCCCGCCGACAAAGAGGTGTGGTTGCAATCCGAGAACGGCATGCTCGGCATCGGTCCCTTCCCGACCGAGGCCGAGGTCGACGCCGACCTCATCAACGCCGGCAAGCAGACCGTGACCACCATCAAGGGCAGTTCGATCTTCGGCAGCCACGACAGCTTCGCCATGATCCGCGGCGGCAAGATCAACCTCTCGATTCTCGGCGCCATGCAGGTGAGCGAGACCGGCGACCTGGCCAACTGGATGATCCCCGGCAAGATGGTCAAGGGCATGGGCGGCGCCATGGACCTGGTGGCCGGCGTGCCGCGCGTGATCGTGCTGATGGAGCACGTGGCGCGCAAGAAGGACGGCAGCATCGACCTGAAGATCCTGCCCGAGTGCACGCTGCCGCTGACGGGCGTCGGCGTGGTCGATCGCATCATCACCGACCTGGGCGTGTTCGACGTGACCGACAAGGGCCTGAAAGTCACCGAGCTGGCCGAGGGCGTGACCTTCGAGGAAGCACAATCCAAGACCGGCGTGACGCTGATCCAGTAAGCTCACACACTTGGTTCACCACAACAGGCAGGGCGCGCCACCAGGGCACGACCCTGCTTTTTTGATCGTCTGACACAGGAGAACACATTCATGAGCATGTTGAAAGGCAAGACCGCGCTGGTCACCGGCTCCACCAGCGGCATCGGGCTGGGCATCGCCATCGAGTTGGCCAAGCAGGGCGCCGACATCGTGATGAACGGCTTTGGTGATGTCGAAGCGCCGAAGTCGCAGATCGCCGCGCACGGTGTCCAGGTCGAGTACCACGGCGCCGACATGAGCCAGCCGGCCGAGATCGAGGCCATGATGGCCTTCGCGGCCGACAAGTTCGGCGGCGTCGACATCCTGGTCAACAACGCCGGCATTCAGCACACGTCCAGCATCCGCGACTTTCCCGTTGAGCGTTGGGACGCCATCATCGCCATCAACCTCACCTCGGCCTTCCACACCACGCGGCTGGCGATCCCGCACATGGTCGACAAGAACTGGGGCCGCATCATCAACATCGCCTCGGTGCACGGCCTGGTGGCGTCGAAGGACAAGTCGGCCTACGTGGCGGCCAAGCACGGCATCGTGGGCCTGACCAAGGTCACCGCGCTGGAGCTGGCGACCACCGGCGTCACCGCCAACGCCATCTGCCCCGGCTGGGTGCTGACGCCGCTGGTGCAAAAGCAGATCGACGCCCGCGCCGAGAAGGACAAGATCACGACCGAGCAGGCCACGCGCGAGCTGCTGAGCGAGAAAGAGCCGTCGCAGCAGTTCACCACGCCCGAACAGCTGGGCGGCATGGCGGTGTTCTTCTGCAGCGACGCCGCCAACAACGTGCGCGGCCAGGCCTGGGCCAACGACGGCGGCTGGACGGCACAGTAAGTACTCTCCTGAGCAGCAGGCGCTGACCGCCGCCGATGCGCGGCTGTCAGCGCTTTTTTGCGTGCGCTGTCGGCGCCTGCCGACAGCGGCATGCTGCGGCGGCTGGCGTGCGCGGGCGGGGCGCCGCGCCACCATCGGCACACGGCGCGCATGTCGGACGCGCCGAGGAGCCGATCATGAAACCCGCGCTGCTGGCCCTGCAACTGCTGGGCACCTCCCTGTTGGCCTTGGCCACCGCGTCAGCCACCGCTGCCTGCTACACGGTGTACGACGCCTCCGGCCGCGTGGTGCATCGCGCCGATGCGCCGCCGGCCACCGTGGCCCAGGTGGGCCGGTTGCCCGACGGTGGGCGCGTGGTGCTGAACGGCGATCAGTGCGGACACGATGTGACCCTGGCCGAGCAAGTGGCGCCGGCACGCCAGCCGGCCAGTGCGCCCTTGCTGACCGACGTGCAGGTGGCAGCCGCCGTGCAAGCGCCGTATGCGGTGGTCGGCCAGGGCATTGCCGTCGTTGCGCCCGCCCATGCCGAGCGTGTGTGGAAGAACACGCCCATTGTGGATGCGGCCACATCCGAGTCGCCGTCCGCCGCTGACCGCGCGCGCTTGACCGAGACCGTCATCACCGAATGGGCCGACGGCCGCACCGAGGTCGAGCACCGCCCGTTGGCGCGGCATCGCGACGGCCGGACGGCGCGTTGAATGCACGGGGCGCGCGCCTTCGGTGTTTTTACGGCTGCGTGGTGCCGTCATGTCGTGCTAGCCTTCCGGCGTCCAACGTGTGTCGGGGCCCGCCGTGTCGATGCGGGCGGCGCGCTGGCATTCCTGACCCGAGAGCATGGTCGACATGAGCAGCACGCATGTTTTTCACCGCAGTCTTCTGTCCACGCCGCCGGTCGCCGTGCGCGGCCAGGGCGTCTGGATCGAGGACGCCGCCGGCCAGCGTTATCTCGACGCCTCGGGCGGCGCGGCGGTGTCCTGCCTCGGCCATGGCCATCCCGACGTGCTGGCGGCGATGCACCGGCAGATCGACCAGCTGGCCTACGCCCACACCAGCTTCTTCACCACCGAGGTGGCGGAAGCCCTGGCCGACCAGCTGGCGCGCACCGCCCCGGCGGGCATGAGCCACGCCTACTTCGTCAGCGGCGGCTCGGAGGCGGTGGAGGCGGCGCTGAAGATGGCGCGCCAGTATTTTCTGGAGATCGGCCAGCCCGAGCGCAGCCACTTCATCGCCCGGCGCCAAAGCTACCACGGCAACACGCTGGGCGCGCTGGCGGTGGGCGGCAACGCCTGGCGGCGCCAGCAGTTTGCGCCGCTGCTGATCGACGTCACGCACGTGGCGCCGTGCTATCCGTACCGCGACATGAAGGAGGGCGAAACGCCCGAAGCCTACGGTCAGCGGCTGGCGCAGGAGCTCGATGAGACCATTCGGCGCATCGGCCCCGGCAAGGTGCTGGCCTTCGTCGCCGAAACGGTGGGCGGCGCCACCGCCGGCGTGCTGGTGCCGGTGCCGGCTTACTTCAAGGCGGTGCGCGAGGTCTGCGACCGGCACGGCGTGCTGCTGATCCTGGACGAGGTGATGAGCGGCATGGGCCGCTGCGGCACGCTGCACGCCTGCGAGCAGGAGGGCGTGGTGCCCGACCTGATGACCATCGCCAAGGGGCTGGGCGGCGGCTATCAGCCGATTGGGGCGGTGCTGGCGCAGGGCCGCATCGTCGAGGCCATGACCAAGGGCAGCGGCTTCTTCCAGCACGGCCACACCTACCTGGGCCATGCGGTGGCCTGCGCGGCGGCGCTGGCGGTGCAGCAGGTGATCGAGCGCGATGGCCTGCTGGCCAAGGTACGGCGCGATGCGCCGGTGCTGCAGCAGAGGCTGGTCGATGCGCTGGGCAATCACCCGCATGTCGGCGACATCCGCGGGCGCGGCTTCTTCTGGGGCGTCGAGCTGGTGCAGGACCGCGCCAGCAAGGCGCCGTTCGATCCCGCGCGGCGCCTGCACGCCAAGGTCAAGGCGGCGGCTTTTGCGCGCGGATTGCTGGTTTATCCCATGGGCGGAACGGTGGATGGCCGTTATGGTGACCATGTGCTGCTGGCGCCGCCCTTCATCGCCACGACCGACGAGCTGACACACATGGTGTCGCGTCTGGCCGAGGCGGTGGATGCGGCGATCGCCCAGGCTTGACTTCACAGACTTTTTCAGGAGAAACGATGCGGATTCAGAGCATGTTGAAAACCCTTGCCGTGGCGGCCGCGGCGTCCACCGCCGTGCTGTCGGCGCCGGCGTCTGCCCAGCAGAAGTTCGTCACCATCGGCACCGGCGGTGTCACCGGCGTGTACTACGCGGCCGGCGGCGCCATCTGTCGCCTGGTCAACAAGGATCGCGCCAAGCACGGCATCCGCTGCTCGGTCGAATCGACCGGCGGCTCGGTGTTCAACGTCAACACCATCAAGGCCGGCGAGCTGGATCTGGGTTTCACGCAATCCGACGTGCAGTTCAACGCCGTCAAGGGCGTCAACCAGTTCAAGGACGGTCCGGTGGGCGACTTGCGCGCGGTGTTTGCCGTGCACCCCGAGCCCTTCACCGTGGTGGCGCGCAAGGAGGCCAACATCGCCAAGTTCGAGGACTTCAAGGGCAAGCGCTTCAACGTCGGCAACCCGGGCTCGGGCACGCGTGCGTCGATGGAAGAACTGCTGGCTTCCATGGGCTGGAAGCTGAACGACTTCGCGCTGGCGTCCGAGCTGAAGGCCGACGAGCACGGCCCGGCGCTGTGCGACGGCAAGATCGACGGCTTCTTCTACGGCGTCGGCCACCCCAGCGCCAATATCCAGGACCCGACCACCAGCTGTGGCGCCAAACTGGTGTCGCTGACCGGCCCGGCGGTCGACAAGCTGATGGAGGGCAAGCCGTACTACGCCAAGGCCGCCATCCCGGCCGGCCTGTACCCGAACAACCCGCAGGAAACCAGCACCTACGGCGTGCTGGCCACGGTGGTGGCCTCGGCCAAGACACCGGCCGACACCGTCTACGCCGTGACCAAGGCGGTGTTCGACAATTTCGACGAGTTCAAGAAGCTGCATCCGGCGCTGGCCAACCTCAAGCCGGAGGACATGGTCAAGAACGGCCTGTCGGCGCCCTTGCACGATGGTGCGGCGCGCTACTACAAGGAGAAGGGCTGGATCAAGTAAGCTGGGCGCACCGCGCATGCGTGGCGGCGGCATTCGAAAAGGGCGGAGGCAACTTCGCCCTTTTTGATGGCGCGCCGATAAGGCGCGGCTGAACCAATCAGACGAGAGGAAAACGCTGCACATGGCCACCGACATCGAGAAGGCACCCGATGCACTCCAGCAGCTGGTCGCCGAGACGGACACCGGCGGGCGCAAGCCGACGGGGTTTGCCGCCCAGGTGATTTTTGGCCTGGCGCTGGCCTGGGCGCTGTTCCAGTACTGGTACGCCTCGCCGCTGCCGTTCGCGCTGGGTTTCGGCATCCTGAACGACACCGAGGCGCGCGCCATCCACCTGGGCTTCTCGTTCGCGCTGGCCTTCCTGGCCTGGCCGGCGTTCAGCAGCTCGTCGCGCCGGCGCGTTCCCGCCATCGACTGGGTGCTGGCCATCGTCGGCGCCTTCGCGGGCGCCTACATCATGCTGTTCTACCGCGAGCTGGCCACGCGCCCCGGCCAGCCGACCCCGACCGACATCGTGGTGGCGGTGATTGGCCTGGTGCTGCTGCTGGAGGCCACGCGGCGCGCCGTCGGCTGGCCGATGGCGGCGCTGGCGGTGATCTTTCTGGCCTATTGCATGGGCGGACCTTATCTGCCGGAGGTGCTGTCGCACAAGGGCGCGTCGCTGAACCGGTTGCTCTCGCACATGTGGCTGACCACCGAAGGCGTGTACGGCATCGCGCTGGGCGTGTCGGCCAGCACCATCTTCGTCTACGTGCTGTTCGGCGCGCTGCTGGATCGCGCCGGCGGCGGCAACTACATGATGCAGGTCAGCTTTGCCGCGCTCGGCCACATGCGCGGCGGGCCGGCCAAGGTGGCGGTGGTGTCGTCGGCGCTGAACGGGATGATCTCGGGCTCGTCGGTGTCGAACGTGGTCTCGGGCGGCATCTTCACCATTCCACTGATGAAGAAGGCCGGCTACGGCGGCGTCAAGGCCGGCGCCATCGAGACCATGAGCTCGGTCAACGGCCAGATCATGCCGCCGGTGATGGGCGCGGCGGCCTTTCTGATGGTCGAGTACGTCGGCATTCCGTACTCGGACGTGGTCAAGCACGCCTTTCTGCCGGCCTCGCTGTCCTACCTGGGCCTGCTCTACATCGTGCACCTGGAGGCGCTCAAGATGGGCATGCAGGCAGTGGCGCGTTCGCAGCGCAGCTGGCGCGACCGGCTGATGCGCAACCTGATTGGCCTCACGGGCACCCTCACCGTGGTGGGGGTGCTGTACTACCTGCTGGAGTTCTTCAAGAGCGCGCTGGGCGCGGCCGCGCCCTGGGCCGTGGGCGGCACCCTGCTGGCGCTGTACCTGTACGCGCTGAAGCAGGCGGCCGACTGCCCCGACCTGCCCGAAGACATCGACATCAGGAACCCCAAGCCGCTGGAAACCTGGCCCACGGTGCGCGCCGGCCTGCACTACCTGCTGCCGATCGGCGTGCTGATCTGGTGCCTGATGGTGGAGGAGATGTCGCCCTCGCTGTCGGCCTTCTGGGCCATCACCACGCTGATCGTGCTGATGGTGACGCAGCGGCCGCTGATCGACGCGTTCCGCGGCGTGTCCACGCCGGGCGCCTGGGCCGGGGGCGTGCGCAGCGTGGTCGACGGCTTCAACGACGGCTCGCGCAACATGATCGGCATCGGCATCGCCACCGCCACGGCGGGCATCATCGTCGGCGCCATCACGCTCACGGGCCTGGGGCTGCGCATGACGGAGTTCGTCGAGTTCGTCTCGCAGGGCAACGTGATGGTGATGCTGCTGTTCGTCGCCTTCGTCTGCCTGGTGCTCGGCATGGGCGTGCCGACCACCGCCAACTACGTGCTGGTGGCCAGCCTGATGGCACCGGTGGTGGTGGAACTGGGCGCCCAGGCCGGGCTGGTGATCCCGCTCATCGCCGTGCACCTGTTCGTGTTCTATTACGGCATCATGGGCGACATCACGCCACCGGTGGGCCTGGCCACCTTCGCGGCGTCGGCGATCTCGGGCGAGGATTCGATCGCCACTGGTGTCCAGGGCGCGCTGTACGCGCTGCGCACGGTGATCCTGCCCTTCATCTGGGTCTTCAACCCGCAGCTGCTGCTGATCGGCGTGCAGGGTTGGGGCGAGCTGGTCCTGGTGGTGACGGCCTGCTCGGTCGCCATGCTGGTGTTCGCGGCGCTGACCATGAACTGGATGCGCATCAAGCTGAAGTGGTGGGAATTCGCGCTGCTGACGCTGTCGGTGGCGCTGCTGTTCCGCCCCGGCTTTTTCATGGACCAGCTGGCGCCCGAATACCACACGGCGCCGGCCGCGCAGGTCTATGCGCTGGCGACCCAGATGCCCGACAACGGCACCGTGGTGATGCTGATCAAGGGCACCACGCTGGAGGGCGAGGAGGTGACCAAGACCGTGTCCGTGCAGCTGGCCGACAAGGGCAAGGACGGCCGCGCCCGCCTGTCGGACGCCGGCCTGACCCTGATGCCGCTGGGCGACGACATGCAGGTGGGCGCGGTGCGCTTCGGATCGCGCGCCAAGCGCTCGGGTTTCGAGCCGGGTTGGGACATCACCGGCGTGCAGGTGCCGACCGATCGGCCCAGCAAGTACTGGTTCTTTCTGCCAGGCTTTCTGCTGGCGCTGCTGGTGTGGTGGCTGCAAGGCCTGCGCATGCGGCGCCAGCGCCTGGTGCCAAGCCCGGCCTGACGCGCGCCGGTGTGCGGGGCGCCGTCATGCCGGTGCCAGCGGCCAGCGCGACCAGTCGGCGCCGGGCGCCGCGCTCAGCTGCAGCGGTGCGCCGGAATGGGGATGGCGCAGGCTGAGGGCGCTGGCGTGCAGCCACAGCCGCTGCACGCCCAGCCAGTCGGCCAGCGCACGGTTCAGGGGGCCCTTGCCGTGCGTGGCGTCGCCGATGATCGGGTGGGCCATGTGCTTGCAGTGTCGGCGCAACTGGTGGCGGCGGCCGGTTTCCGGCTGCAGCTCGAGCAGGGCGCAGCGCGTCTGTGCGAAGTCGCCCTGGGGCAGCGGCAACTCGTAGCGTTGCAGTGTGCGAAAGCGCGTGCGCGCCGCCTGCGGCGCGGGGGGTGTGGTGCCGGGGCGCCCCTCGTCCGGCAGGCGCGTCAGCGGATGGTCGATCAGGCCCTGCGCGGGCGGCCAGCCGCGCACCACGGCCAGATAGGTCTTGTCGATGGCGCCGGGCGCCTCGAACAGCGCGCCCAGCCGCCCGGCGGTGGCACGGTCGAGCGCAAACAGCAGCACCCCGCTGGTGCCCTTGTCGAGCCGGTGCGCCGGCCACACCGGCCGGCCAATCTGATCGCGCAGCCACTGCACGGCAAAGCGGGTTTCGCCGGCGTCCAGGCCGCTGCGGTGCACCAGCAGGCCGGCCGGCTTGTCGATCGCGACCAGGTGCGTGTCTTGGTACAAAATCGGCAGCATGCTGTATCTATTGTCTCCGGCCAAGGCGCTGGACTACGCCACCCCGGTGCCGGCCGAATTGCCGCACACCACGCCCGCGTTCGCGAAGCCGGCGGCCGAGTTGATCGAGGTGCTGCGCCAGCAGTCACCGCAGCAGATCGCCGCGCTGATGAAGCTGAGCGACGAGCTGGCCAGCCTGAACGTGGCGCGCTACGAGGCTTGGCGGCCGCGCTTCACGGCGAAGAACTCGAAGCAGGCGGTACTGGCCTTCAATGGCGACGTCTACGGCGGCCTGCAGGCCGGCACGCTGAAGTCGGCCGAGCTGAGCTGGCTGCAGCAGCATGTCTGCATCCTGAGCGGCTTGTACGGCGTGTTGCGCCCGCTCGACCGCATGCAGCCCTATCGGCTGGAGATGGGCACGCGCCTGCGCACCGACGCCGGCGTCAACCTGTACCAGTTCTGGGGCACGCGCATTGCCGACTACTTGAATCAGCGCCTGGCGGCCGAGAAGACGTCGATCGTGGTCAACCTGGCGTCGCAGGAGTACTTCAAGGCGGTCGACCGCAAAGCGCTGCAGGCGCGCGTGATCGACTGCGTGTTCGAGGAATACAAGGGTGGCCAGTACCGGATCCTCGGCGTGCTGGCCAAGCGCGCGCGCGGCCTGATGGCGCGCTACGCCGCGCAGCACCGCATCGACACGCCGCAGCGGCTGCAGGGTTTTGACCTGGAAGGCTATGCCTTTGCGCCGGCCGCTTCGGAGCCGGACCGGCTGGTGTTCCGCCGCAAGCAGGGTTGAGCGTTCGGCGTGAAACCTGAACGGTCCAGCGCAGCGCCCCCAACTCGCCCAACGCCCAACGCCCAACGCCCAACGCTTCTCCCATGTCCCAGCAGATCACCACCGAACTTCGCCAATGGATCGTCACCCAGGCCACGGCCGGGCACAGCGCTGAAAGCGTGCTGCAATCGATGAAGTCCTCCGGCTGGGACGAGGACGTGGCGATCGAGGCCATGGAAAGCAGCTTGCGCGAGCACCTGAACCAGCAGGCGGTGGCGCAAGGCCTGCCGCCCGCGGTGCCGGTGCCCGAGCCCGAGTTGACCGACTCGCCGCTGTACCTGGACGCCGGCGACCGCCGCGTGGCCGTGCTGAGCGCGATGGCCATGCCGCGCGTGGTGGTGTTCGGCGGCCTGCTGTCAGACGAGGAGTGCGACGCGCTGATCGAAGCCGCCAAGCCGCGCATGAGCCGCTCGCTCACGGTGGCCACCAAGACCGGCGGCGAGGAAATCAACGACGACCGCACCAGCCAGGGCATGTTCTTTCAGCGCGGCGAAACCGAGCTGGTGCGCCGCATCGAGGCGCGCATCGCCAAGCTGCTGCGCTGGCCGGTGCACAACGGCGAGGGCATCCAGGTGCTGCAATACGTGCCCGGCACCGAATACAAGCCGCACTTCGACTATTTCGACCCCGACGAGCCCGGCACACCCAGCATCCTCAAGCGCGGCGGCCAGCGCGTCGGCACCGTGGTGATGTACCTGAACGAGCCCGAAAAGGGCGGCGGCACCACCTTTCCCAACGTGTTTCTCGAAGTCGCGCCCAAGCGCGGCAACGCGGTGTTCTTCAGCTACGAGCGCCCGCACCCCAGCACCAAGACGCTGCACGGCGGCGCGCCGGTGATTGCGGGCGAGAAGTGGATTGCGACCAAATGGCTGCGCGAGGGCGAGTTTCGATGAGCGCCCAGCAGGTCGAGGCCAACGGCGTCCGCATTCAGGTCGAGGACAGCGGCGGCGATGGCGAGCCGCTGATGTTGATCATGGGCCTGGGCGGGCAGCTGATCCACTGGCCGCCGGACTTCGTCGACGCGCTGGTGCAGGGCGGCCATCGCGTCATCCGCATCGACAACCGCGACGCCGGGCTGTCGCAGCACCTGCCCGAGCTGGGCGTGCCCAACATCGCGCTGGCCGGCCTGCAACGTGCGCTGGGCGCCGCCGTGCGCCCGCCCTACAGGCTGCAGGACATGGCACAGGACGCGCTCGGGGTGCTGGACGCACTCGCCATCCCGCGCGCCCACGTCGTCGGCATGAGCATGGGCGGCATGATCGCGCAGCGCATGGCGATTGCCGCGCCGGCGCGCTGCGCCACGCTGACCAGCATCATGAGCTCCAGCGGCGCGCGCGGCCTGCCCAATCTGCAGACCAAGGTGCTGCGCGTGATGTTGGCCAAGCCGCGCGGCCACGACACCGAAGCCGTGGTGCGCTACTACCTCGACTTCTTCCGCGCCGTCGGCAGCCCGGCCTATCCGGTGCCGGAGCCGGCCATGCGCGAGCTGATCCTGCAGACCATCGCGCGCAGCTACGACCCGGCCGGCAACCTGCGCCAGCTGGCCGCCATCCTGGCCGACACCACGCGTGCCGACGAGCTGGCGCGGGTGCGCTGCCCCACGCTGGTGCTGCACGGCGACGCCGACCCCTTTGTGCTGATCGAGTGCGGGCGCGACACGGCGCGCCGCATTCCCGGCGCGCGCTTCGTCGCCATCGAGGGCGCCGGGCACGATCTGGCGCCCCAGGTGTGCCAGCAGTTGCTGCGCCACGTGTTGCCTTTTTTGCGTGAGCATCCGCTGACGCACGCCCCCGCATGACCCCCGCCACCCCCGGCCACGATGCGCTGCTGCACGCCAGCGCACTCGGCAAGGCCACCGCCTACGTGGACCAGTACGACCCGGCGCTGCTGTTTCCGATTCCGCGTGCGCCGCAGCGCGCGCAACTCGGCATCAACGGCCAGCCGGGCTTCTTCGGCGCCGATCTGTGGACCGCCTACGAGCTGTCCTGGCTGAACGCGCGTGGCAAGCCGCAGCTGGCGATCGCGCGCATCCTGGTGCCGTGCGAGAGCACGCACATCGTCGAGAGCAAGTCCTTCAAGCTGTACCTGAACAGCTTCAACGGCACCCGCATCGCCGATGCCGAGGAGGTGCGGCGCCGCATCCAGGTCGACGTCAGTTCGGCGATCTGGTGCGGCGGGCCGATGCGTGCCGCCGCCGGCGTGCAACTGATCGAACCGGAGGCGTTCGACCGCGAGCCGCTGCACGAGCTGGACGGACTGAGCCTCGACCGACTGGAGATCGACTGCGAGGATCTGGCGCAGCCCGCGCCCGAACTGCTCACGGCCGCCTTCGACGAGCAGCCGGTCGAGGAAACCCTGACCAGCCGCCTGCTCAAGAGCAACTGCCCGGTCACCGGCCAGCCCGACTGGGGCAGCGTGCAGATTCGCTACGCCGGCCCGCAGATCGAGCAGGCCGGGCTGCTGCGCTACATCGTCAGTTTCCGCCGCCACAACGACTTTCACGAACACTGCGTCGAACGCATGTTCAGCGACATCCGCGCGCGCTGCCGACCGACCAAGCTGATGGTGTACGCGCGCTACACGCGACGCGGCGGGCTGGAGATCAACCCCTGGCGCACCAGTCACCCGGGCAGCGCACCACCCAACGTGCGCACGGCGCGGCAGTAATGGCGGTCGTCAAGGGTGCGCCGGCAATGTCCCATGAAATAAGTGGGCATATGAACCGGCCTGAATTTGGCACGCAACCATGCCAGCAGGGGCCAATGGCTTTCAATGGTGTGACATATGTGGCACATAGGGCCAATATTTTTTTGGATGCTCACCAAAACGCCGCCACTCCACGATAATTTCGCACGGTCGTTCGTTTTGACGGACGAATACCTTCGCAGCTTGTCATCCTGGGACAAGTTTTCTCAATATTCACCTTCTTGCATCAATGGAAGTGTCCATGCCAGAAACCTTCGCCGCGCTCCAAGTCGATACCGAAATCTCGCAGCCCCTGTGGCGCCAGCTCTACATGCAGCTCGACGACTTGCTGACCTCCGGCGCCCTGCGCGAGGGCGCCAGCCTGCCGCCTGAGCGCGACCTGGCCGAGTATCTGGGCGTCAGCCGCTCCACCGTCAAGCGCAGCTACGACCAGCTGCGCCACGACCAGCGCCTGGGCGGGCGCGGGCGCGGCGGCAGCGTGGTGCGCAAGCCGCCCGAGCGCGTGCAGCCCACGCTGGGGCCGCTGCGCGGCTTCACCGAGGAGATGCGCGAGCTGGGCAAGACCGCGACCACGAACGTGCTGCAGTGCGAGATCGTGTCCGACCGCCGCATGGCCTCGATCTTCCAGCGCCCCTCGAACGCGCAGTTCCTGCACGTGGTGCGCATCCGCGAGGGCGACGGCGTGCCGATGACGCGCGAGCTGGCCTGGTACGACCTGAGCCTGGCGCCCGAGATGGCATTCTGGAACGGCTCCGGCTCGGCCTACGAGCGGCTGCGCGATCTGTGCCGGCTGGAGCTCGGCGGCGCCGAGCAGTCGGTGGAGGCCGTGCTCAGCTCGCCGCTGGAGTCAGACGCCTTCGGCTTCGACGAGCCGCAGCCCTGCCTGTTGTTCAAGCGCATGACGCGCATCCGCTCCGGCGCCCTGGTCGAGTACGTGGAAGGCACTTTCCGCGGCGACGCCTACGTGTACCGGATCGAACTGGAGCCCTGAACGGGTTCAGTCGATCGGCAGGCGCGGCGCGCTGATCGGCGGATCGGCGCCCAGCAGCGTGGCCAGTTGCCGCGCGTCGGGCAGGGCGCCCAGCACACCCGCCTGTGCAGCCACATGCGCGCCGCACCGATTGCCCCAGACCAAAGCCACCGGCAGCGGCTCGCCGCGCAGCGTGGCCCGCAGGTAGCCGCTGGCGAAGGCGTCGCCGGCGCCCACGGTGTCGACCGGATCGATGGCGGGGGCTGGCGCGTGCCAGAACGCCCAGCGTCCGGCCTCGGTCTGTTCGGCGGCCAGCGCGCCGCGCTCACCCAGGGTCAGGATCAGGCGGCGCGCCGCGGGCCACTCGGTGGCGAAGGCGTTCATCGCGCCAGCCAGTTGCCCGGCAATACCGTCGATCGCGTGCCCCAGGGGCTCGGTCAGCGCCAGCAATGGCGCCACCTCGGTCTGGTTGACCATCACGGTGTGCGTGGTCTCGCGCAGGCCGGGCGGTGGCGCCCGCCACGGCGACGGGTTGAGCACCGTCGGGATGCCGCGCGCATGGGCGATGCGAAACGCCGCCTCGACGGCAGGCAGCGCGGTCTCGAACTGGCCGTAGACCAGCTGCGCCGCCTCGATGTCCTGGCGCGCCGCCTCGGCGTGCGTGGCCGTGAGCAGGCGGTTGGCGCCCAGATAGACGGCGATGCTGTTGTGGCCGTCGGCGCCGATCAGGCCGGAACCCCAGCCCGACGGCCCGGGCAGGCGGTGCACGTGCCGGGTCGGCAGGCCCTCGCGCGCCAGCAAGGTCAGCAGTGTGTCGGCCGCGGGGTCCTGGCCGCAGCCGATCAGGGTCTGCACCTGGGCGCCCAGCCGGTGCAGGCCCACGGCCACGTTCAGGCCCTTGCCGCCGGGCTCGAGCTGGAACCCGTCGGCCTCGATGGTTTCGCCGGCGGCGGGCTGGCGGCCGACGTACCGTGAGCGTCCAGCCGTCCCATCTTGCGCCGCGTTGTTGAGCTCCTGAGGATGGTGTCCACCTAATTTTGGTGGACACCCATGAATCCCAATCGCTCCAAACGCCGCGTTCACACCTCCGAGTTCAAGGCGCAAGTCCTTGATGAGTGCCGGCAGCCTGATGCCTCGGTAGCTGCCGTGGCCACTGGCCACGGCCTGAACCCCAACGTCGTGCGCAAATGGCTGGCCGGACAGAACCTCAAGCGCATGGCTGCAGAGGTGCCAGCGCCTACGCAGCGCGTGGCGCCCCTGCAGTTCGTACCGGTCGAGTTGACCAAGTCCGAACACCGCCTCGCCAACCTTCCGCCATCGCCGCCCGACATCCGCATCGAACTCGAACGCGGCGGATTGCGGCTGAAGTTGCAGTGCGCAGCAAGTGCGGCGCCGCAGTACGCGGCCCTGCTGCGCGCGCTGGCCGGCACGATGGCTGTCGTCTGAGGACTACTCTGGTGATCCGCATCGACACTCTATGGCTGTGCACCCAGCCGCAAGACATGCGCGCCGGTGCCGACCGCCTACTCAATGTCGTCATCAACACCATCGGCCAGGCGCAAGCCCACCACGGCTATCTCTTTGCCAACGCGCGGGCCACGCGCATTAAGCTGCTGGTGCACGACGGCTTCGGCGTGTGGTGCGCCACGCGCCGCTTGCACGCCGGGCGCTTCGTCTGGATCGAGCGCGATTCAGTTGGCTCCGCGATGCCAGCGCTGCAACTCACGGCCCAGCAGTTCGGCGCTCTGGCGCTGGGCCTACCCTGGCAGCGCCTGGGCGAACTCAGCGTCATCAGCCGCTGCTAAAGCGGGCATGGGCCGCCGTGGCCAGCGCGTTGACATCGTATCTGCCGATGCACAGCACCCCCTGACTCGTGCAGCATGCCGGGCATGCTCGGCGACACCGCAACGGACTGCATCGACATGGTGCACCTGCCAGCGCAGGCGGCCGCCTTGATCACGCGGCTGCAGCAGCAGGTGCAGGCCCAGGCGCGTGAGATCGCCTGGGCGCGCGCCAAGCTGGAGAAGGTCAACTTCGAACTCGCGCGCCTGAAGCGCTGGAAGTTCGGCGCCAGGACCGAAGCCATGACGGCCCAGCAGCGCGCCCTGTTCCAGGAGGCGCTGGCAGAAGACGAGGCCAGCCTGCAGGCGCAACTGGCTGCGTTGCAACGCGACCTTCCCCAGGCGCCCAAAGTCCCGAAGGCACCACCACGTCGTCCACGCCGCCAGGCACTTCCGGAGCACCTGGAGCGCGTGGAGCATCGCCACGAACCTGCGGACACCACCTGCCCAAGCCCAGAGTGCGGCCGGCCCATGCAGCGCATCGGTGAGGACGTCAGCGAGCGGCTGGACATCATCCCGGCCAGGTTCTTCGTGCACCGCCACATCTACGGCAAATGGGCGTGCTGCTGCTGCCAGCAAATCCGCCAGGAGCCGGCCGAGCCGGATGTGGTCGCTGGCGGCATCCCCGCCAGCGGACTGGTGGCGCATACGCTGATCAGCCGCTTCGTGGACCACCTGCCGTACTACCGGCAAGAGCCCATCAATGCCCGCTCGGGCGCGCATACGCCGCGCTCCACATTGGCTACCTGGGCTGGCGCTGGCGGCGCCGCCCCTGCAGCCGCTGTACGAGGCGCAACGGCGTTTCATCCTGGGCTGCCGCGTGCTGCACGCCGATGAGACACCGGTGCCGCTACTGGAGCCCGGCTCGGGCAAGACCAAGAAGGCCTACATCTGGGCCTGGGCGCGCAGCCACCACGATCCGCATCCTGGCGTGGTCTACGAGTTCTGCCCGGGTCGGGGATCGCAGTACCCGGTCGCCTTCCTTGGCGGCAAGGGGCCGCCATACCCCGAGCCGGCCTGGAATGGCACCTTGATCACCGACCAGTACGCCGGCTACAACGCTGTGCTGGATGCCAGGCTCTACCCGCAGCGCAGGTCGGCGGCGTGCGCCGCGCATGCCAGAAGGCGCTTCGAGGAGCTCAGCCGCCGGGGGGCAGCAGGGCCAGTGGCGTGGCCGCCGAGGCGCTGCAGCGCTGGGCGCGGCTCTACCAGGCTGAGGCGGCCTTCGCCGGCATGGAGGAAGGCGTCCGCAAGCAGGCCCGGCAGCAACTGAGCCGGCCGCTGTGGGACGAATTCGAGGTCTGGCTCAAGCTGCAGCGCGCGCAGGTGCTGGATGGCAGCAAGATCGCCGAGGCGATTGACTACAGCGTCAACGCGTGGAAGGCGCTGACGCTGCACCTGGATGACGGCGCAGTCGCCATCGACAACAACCTGATCGAGCGGCAGATCAAGCCGTGGAAGCTCGGCGCCAAGAACTGGCTGTTCGTGGGCAGCGAGTTGGCCGGGCAGCGCGCGGCGGTGGTGATGAGTCTGCTGCAGTCGGCCAAGCTCAATGGCCTGGATCCTGGGCCTACCTGCGTGACGTGCTCGCGCGCATCCACGCGCACCCGAATCATCGACTTGAAGAGTTGCTGCCGCATCGCTGGCGGCCAGGCTGACGATGGGCGTGATCACGCAGGCGGTGATGGTGCAGGCGGCCATCGACATCAATGGCATGGATCACGCTCAAAGGTACGCCTGGCCGACGAGATCGCCGCGCAGCGGCCCAATCTGCTGGCCTCGATCCTGGTGCTGCCGCGCATGGGGGTTGACCTCGAAGAACTGGAGGTGCCGCTGCATCCTGCTGGTGACGTTCCAGGCGATGAAGCGCAGCGGCCATGTGTGGCCGATCGTCTCGGAGGATGTGCAGGACAGATGCATGCAGCGGCTGACGGCTCGGGCGCGCTTCAACGAGGGGTTGCCGGGCGATCTGGCCAAACAGATGGTTCAGCAGTTCTGCGACGAGCATCCCGAGCGCTACTTGCTGGCATTCGTCTATGGATACCTCGGCAAGCACGACCTGCTGCGTGCACGAACGGACCCCGAGAAGTACCTGCTGATGGCTGCGCTCAACCTCGCAGAGTGCATCGCCGACGTGGGAGCCAAAACCTCGGCGTGACGATCACGGCAGTGGGTACGCGTCAAGATGGATTGACTGGACGCTCACGTCCGGCCAGCCATTTGCGCACGACGTTGGGGTTCAGGCCGTGGCCAGTGGCCACGGCAGCTACCGAGGCATCAGGCTGCCGGCACTCATCAAGGACTTGCGCCTTGAACTCGGAGGTGTGAACGCGGCGTTTGGAGCGATTGGGATTCATGGGTGTCCACCAAAATTAGGTGGACACCATCCTCAGGAGCTCAACAACGCGGCGCAAGATGGGACGGCTGGACGCTCACGACGTACCAGCAGCACGCCTGCACGAAGTTGCCGAGGACGAAGGCGCGCGGCGTGGGCAAGGCGACGTCGCTCACGGCCTCGTCAGTCGCCGAATTCGCTGAGTTCGGCCAGCGGCGGAAACTGCCCGGCGCGCTTGGCCTGCATGGCCGCCACCGCTTCGCGCACATGCGCGTTGCTCCAGATCGCGCCCTGCACCCAGCCCATCTGGCGCAGGCTGTCGTCGACGCTGTGATCGCGCGCGTAGTGGATCACCTGCTTGCTGCCCCAGATGGCGACGGGCGGCTTGGCGGCGATCTCCTGAGCGCACTGCATGGCGGCGGCCAGGCACGCCTCGGGCGTGTCGAACACCTCGTTGACCAGACCGTACTCGCGCGCCCTGGCGGCGGGCAGGCGGCGGCCGGTGTAGGCCAGCTCTTTCACCACCGCCAGCGGCATCAGCTTGGGCAGGCGCTGCAGCGTGCCGACGTCGGCCACCATGCCGATGTTGATTTCCTGGATGCAGAAGAAGGCGTCCTGCGTGGCGTAGCGGATGCAGGCGGCCGTCACCAGATCGACCGCGCCGCCGACGCAGCCGCCCTGGATGGCGACGATGACCGGAATGCGCAGCGTCTCCAGCCGGGTGAAGGTGGCCTGCAGGCCGGCCAGCAGGTCGGCGATGGCGGCGCGGCCCTCGGGGCTTTGATCGTCCATCTGGATGGCGCCGCCGAACACGTCGAGCGACATGCCGGCCGAGAAGTGCTTGCCGGTGCTGGACAGCACCAGCACGCGCGCGTCGCTGCCCTTGTTCAGGCGGGCCAGCACCTCGTCCAGCTCGCGCCAGAAGGTGGGGCCCATGGTGTTCATCGCCTCGGGGCGGTTCAGCACCAGGTGGGCGATGTGGTCGGCGACGCTGAGTCGGAAGCAGGTGAGGGCGGCGGTGTTCATGGCGACACTGTAGTGCAGCGCGGCCTGCCCGCACGTGCCGGCGGCGACTTCAGAACAGCCAGCCGGTGTCGGCTGTCTCCGGCGCTTCGGATGAGGGCTGCAGATCGGCGCTGCGCGCCAGCGAGCCCACGCGCACGCCCAGCAGGCGCAGGCGGCGCGACAGGTCGACGCGCTTGAGGCATTGCCCCGCCACCTGGCGGATGCGGCGCGCGTCGCTGGTGTGCTCGCCCACCGTGGTGTCGCGCGTGACGATCTTGAAGTCGTCGAAGCGCAGCTTGATGCCAATGGTCTTGCCGACATAGCCCTTGCGCTGCAGGTCGCCGGCCACGGCCTCGGCCAGTTCGGTGAAGATGACGCCCAGTTCGGCGCGGTCGCGCACCGCGTGCAGGTCGCGGTCGAAGGTGGTCTCGCGGCTCACGCTGACGGGCTCGCTCTCGGTCACCACCGGGCGCGCGTCGCGGCCGTGCGCGGCGTCGTGCAGCCAGGTGCCGTGGCTGTTGCCGAAGTTTGTGATCAGCCAGTGGCGCTCGCGCGCCGCCAGCTCGCCGATGGTGGTGATGCCGTGGCTCAGCAACCTGGCGCCCGTCTTGGGGCCGATGCCATTGATCTTGCGGCAGGGCAGGGGCCAGATCAGGCGCTCGATGTCGGTCTCGTGCACGATGCTGATGCCGTTGGGCTTGTTGAACTCGCTCGCCATCTTGGCCAGCAGCTTGTTGGGCGCCACGCCAATCGAGCAGCTCAGGCCGGTGGCATCGAAGATGCTTTTCTGGATCAACCGCGCCAGCACGCGCCCGCCCTCGCGCTGGCCGCCGGGCACCCCGGTGAAGTCGATGTAGACCTCGTCGATGCCGCGGTCCTCCATCACCGGCGCGATCTCGCGGATCACCTGCTTGAAGGCGCGCGAATACTTGCGGTACTGGTCAAAATCCACCGGCAGCAGGATCGCCTGCGGGCACCGCCGGGCCGCCTTCATCAGGCCCATGGCCGAGCCGACGCCGAATGGCCGCGCCGCGTAGCTGGCGGTGGTGATCACGCCGCGGCCGACGTAGTCGCGCAGCAGCGGAAAGAAATCGACCGGGATGTCGGCCAGGTCGTCGGCGGTCCAGTGGCGCTCGGGCCGCTCGACGTTCAGCCGGCCGATCAGGTCGTCCTCCTGGCGCCGCCCGCCACCGATCACCATCGGCAAGCCTTTGAGCTGCGGATAGCGCAGCCACTCGACCGACGCGTAGAACGCGTCCATGTCGAGGTGGGCGATGCGGCGGCGGGCGACGGCGGGCATGCGCCGAGCTTAGCCGCTGGCGGGGTCAGTCGGCGGCGCTCAGGAAGCGCTCGGTCAGCAGCGCCCAGTAGGCGGCGCCGATGGGCAGGCTGGCGTCGTTGAAGTCGTAACCGGGGTGGTGCACCATGCAGGCGCCGTGGCCGCCGTTGTGCGCATCGTCGGAGCCATCGCCGTTGCCGATCAGCAGGTAGCTGCCCGGCACCTGCTCCAACATGAAGGCGAAGTCTTCGCTGCCCGACAGCGGCTCGGTCTGCGGCACCACGTTGGGCTCGCCGACCAGTTCGACCGCCACGGCGCGGGCGAAGTCGGTCTCGGCCGGCGTGTTGACCAGCACCGGATAACCCGTCACCTGTTCCATGCGCCAGCTCACGCCGAAGGCGCGCGCCTGCGCGTCGACCAGTTCCTCGATGCGGCGGCGCAGCGTGCCGCGCACACCGCGATCCAGCGCACGCACGCTGAGCTTGAGCACGGCCTCGCCCGGAATCACGTTGTGCGCCGTACCGGCCTGGAAAGCGCCGACGGTGATCACCGCCATGGCCTTGGGATCGACGTTGCGCGCCACGATGCTTTGCAGCCCCAGCACGATCGAGCTGCCCGCCACCACCGGATCGACGCTGTGGTGCGGCATGGCGCCGTGGCTGCCCTTGCCGGTGAGGGTGATGGTGAGCCCATCGGACGAGGCCATGGTGGCGCCGTCGCGCAGCAGCAACTGGCCCTGGCGGTGCCCCGGCATGTTGTGCATGGCAAAGATGGCGTCGCAGGGAAAACGCTCGAACAGGCCGTCGTCCATCATGGCCTTGGCGCCGCCCAGGCCTTCCTCGGCGGGCTGGAAGATCAGGTTGAGCGTGCCCGAGAAGCGCCCGTGCTCGGCAATGTGGCGCGCCGCCGCCAGCAGCATGGCGGTGTGGCCGTCGTGCCCGCAGGCGTGCATGCGCCCGGCGTGGGTGCTGGCCCAGGGCAGGCCGGTGGCCTCGTGGATGGGCAGGGCGTCCATGTCGGCGCGCAGGCCCAGGCACTTGCTGCCCTGGCCGCGCTTCAACTGGCCGACCAGGCCGGTGCCGCCCAGGCCCCGGGTGACGGCGTAGCCCCAGGCTTCGAGCCGCTGCGCCACCAGGTCGGCGGTGCGGAACTCCTCATAGCCCAATTCAGGGTGCTGGTGGATGTCGCGCCGCAGCGCGACGAAGTCGTCGGCCTGGGCGTGCAGCGCGGCGAGGGTCGGGTGCGGGGGCTCGACGGTCGGGGTGTTCATCTCGGGGTGGCCTTACTGCGTGTTCAGCCCGATCTGCCGGGCAATGGCCTGATAGTGCGCGATCTCCTGCTTGTAGGCCTGGTCGGCCTCGGCCAGCGTCTGCGCGGGCGAGGTCTCCTGCCCCATGGCGAACAGGCCGGCGCGCAGCTGGGTGTCGGTCAGCACCTTCTGCAGGCCCTTGTGCAGCGCCTGCACGATGGCCTCGGGCGTGTCGCGCTTGACGAAGTAGCCGGTGCCGATCTCGGCGGTGAAGCTCTTCAGCGCCTTGCTTTCGGTGGTGCTGGGCGTGTCGGGCAGCAGGCGCTGGCGCTGCGGCGTCAGCACCGCCACGGCCTTCATCTTGCCCTGCTTGATGAACTCGGTCTGCGCCAGTCCGTAGGGCGTGATGAAGATGTCCACCTGCTCGCCGGCCAGGTCGCGGAAGGCATCGGCCGCGCCCTTGTACGGCACGTGGGTCATCACCACGCCCAGGTCCTTGGACAGCTTGGCGCCCAGCAGGTGATAGAACGAGCCGACGCCGACGCTGGCGTAGGTCAACGGCTTGCCTTCCTTGGCCATCTTGGCGGCGTGGGCCGCCAACTCGTCGCCGTTGCTCACGGCCAAGCCGGCGCGCGCGAAGATGGCCATGGGGGCGAGCGCGATGCGGTGCACCTGGCGGAAGTCCTCGGGCTTGTACTTGATCGACGGAATCGCCAGCGGTGCCAGGATCAGCTCGTTGGGCGAGCCCTGGTACACCATGTATCCGTCGCTGGGCGCGTGCAGCACTTTCTGCGCCGCGATGCTGCCGCTGGCGCCACCCAGGTTCTCGATGATCGCCGGCTGGCCCAGCGCGCTGGCCAGCGGCACGTTCACGCGGCGCGCGATATTGTCCGACAGGCCGCCGGCGGGATACGGCACCATCAGCGTGACGGGTTTGGTCGGGAAGTTCTGCGCGGCGGCGCCGAAGGCCAGGGCGGCCAGGTGAGCGGCGGCGAATTGCAGCAGGTGGCGGCGGGCGAGGGGCATGGTGGATGGCTCCGGCGTGGTCGTGGTGGACGGATCGGAACTATCCTGCACGTTGATTCATGTGTCAAATGAATTGAAATCAATGATTCAATGACTTATTCTCATTGAAAGATCGGCTCATCATGAACCTCCGTCAACTCGCGCACCTGACCGCCCTGGCCGAGGAGGGTTCGTTCTCGCGCGCCGCCGAACGCCTGCACCTGACGCAGTCGGCGCTCAGCCGCAGCCTGCAGACCCTGGAAGACGAGCTGGGCGCGCGCCTGATCGACCGCGCCGGCAAGCGCAGCACGCTGACCCCGCTGGGCGAGGCGGTGCTGGTGCGCGCGCGTCGCATCACGCTGGAGGCGGCGGAGATCCAGCGCAGCGCCGAGTTGCTGCGGCAGGGTGAGGCCGGCACCATCCGCGTCGGCCTGGGATCAGGTCCTGGCGCGCTGCTGATGACACCATTGCTGACCCACGTGGCGCCGCGCTACCCCGAGGTGCGCGTGGCCATCGCGCGCGGCTCGACCGAGCTGCAGGTGCAGCAGCTGCGCCAGCGCGAGCTGGACGCGCTGGTCATTGATGCGCGCCGCATCGCGCCCGCGCCCGAGCTGGTGATCGAACCCCTGACCGAGCTGCGCGCCGGCTTCGTCAGCCGCGCCGGCCACCCGCTGGCGGCGCAGCCGGCGGTGCGCTTCGACGAGCTGCTGCGTCATCCCGTCGCCACCACGCCGCTGTCGGACGAGGTGGCGCGCATCCTGGTCGCGCGTTACGGCCCGCGTGCCGACCCCGCGCGCCTGGCGGCGCTGGTGTGCGAAGACGTCGGCAGCCTGCTGGATGCGGTGGCCGAGACCGACGCCGTGTTCCTGGGCGTCATCGCCGCCGCGCGACCGGGCATCGAGGCGGGGCGGCTGGCCGAGTTGCGCCTGACACCGCCCCTAGCCGCTGGCGCGCGCTTTGCCTATGTGACGCTGGCCGGCCGCACCGAGGCGCCGGTGATGCAGGTGCTGCGCCGCTTCGTCGCCGAGCGGCTGCGCGATTGATACGGATTCGCAATCAAAAAGATAAGCCGTTCGGGCTGAGCCCTTCGCCCAGCTCAGGACAGGCTTGTCGAAGCCCTGCGTGGTACAGGCACTTCGACGAGCTCAGTGCGAACGGCTCTTAAGCGATAGAGCGCAAATTGGTATGACACCACGCGCTATGCTCGCAGCCCATGGATTTTGCGTTGGCCGGCATGGCGTACCCGGTCCTGGTCGTGGTGCTCGGCTACGTCGCGCTCGGCCTGATGGGTTTCGCCTCGGCACTGATTTCGGTGCCGTTGCTGGCCTGGCGCTGGCCGCTGGTGGAGGTGGTGCCGCTGGTGCTGGCCTGGCTGGCGCGGCGCGGCTTCGACGCCCGCGCCATGCGTGCCACCACGCCCGCGCTGGCGGTGCTGGCGACCCTGGCCATGATGGTGGTCAACGGGCGGCTGTCCAGCCCTGCGCTGTGGCAGCGCCTGACGCTGTTGCTGCCAATTGCCGTCGTCGGCGTGGTGGCTGGCCACGCGCTGGCGCACCGCGTGCCGACCGAGGCGCTGCGGCGCGTCATCTGCGCCTTGCTCGTCGCCAGTGGCGCGATGTTGATGCTGAACGCGATCAACCGGATGGTGTGAAGGCCGTCGTGCCGGCCGCGTGGATTCACATCAGCAGATGCTCGCCCGCGTTGTCGCCACCCAGAATGACGTAGTTGACCTTGCGGATGTCCAGCAGCTTCTTACCGCCCGAGTAGCTGATGGAACTTTGCACGTCCTGCTCCATCTCCACCAGCGTGTCGGCCAGCTTGCCCTTGATGGGTTCGAGGATGCGCTTGCCCTCCACATGGCGGTATTCGCCCTTGTTGAAGTCGCTGGCCGAGCCGTAGTACTCCTTGAACAGTTGGCCATCGACCTCCACCGTGCGGCCAGGAGATTCTTCATGGCCCGCGAACAGCGAGCCGATCATCACCATGGTGGCGCCAAAGCGAACGCTCTTGGCGATGTCGCCGTGGTGGCGAATGCCGCCGTCGGCCACGATGGGCTTGGTGGCCACGCGGGCGCACCACTTCAGCGCGCTGAGTTGCCAGCCGCCGGTGCCAAAGCCGGTTTTCAGCCGCGTGATGCACACCTTGCCCGGGCCCACGCCGACCTTGGTGGCATCGGCGCCCCAGTTTTCCAGGTCGATCACCGCCTCGGGCGTGGCCACGTTGCCGGCGATCACGAATGAATCGGGCAGCTTGGCCTTGATGTGACGGATCATGTCGCGCACGCTGTCCGAGTGGCCGTGCGCGATGTCGATGGTGATGTATTCGGGCGCCAGATTCTCGGCCGCCAACTGGTCGATGGTGGCGTAGTCTTCCGGCTTGATGCCGACCGAGATCGACGCGAACAAACCCTTGGCCTTCATGTCGCGCACAAAGGCCAGGTTGTCCAGGTCGAACCGGTGCATGACGTAGAAGTAGCCGTTGGCGGCCAGCCAGGCGCAGACGTTCTCGTCCACCACCGTTTTCATGTTGGACGGTACCACCGGCAGCTTGAAGCGCCGGCCGCCGAACTCGATGCCGGTGTCGCATTCGCTGCGGCTTTGCACGCGGCACTTGCGCGGCAGCAGCAGGATGTGGTCGTAGTCGAAGATTTGCATGAGAACCCAAGCTCCATTCCATGTTGAAGAGATGGGCGCTTGGCCTGGCCGCGGCCTTTTGTGGCGGGCACAAAAAACCGGGCCAAGAAAACTTGGGCCCGGTGCGCGATTCTAGCGTGCTTGTGCTGGCAGCGTCTGCGGCGATGCGCTTCCTACAATGCCCGGATGCCTTTTCTCTCCGATGCGCCGGCCAGCGCCGAGCTGCCCATTCTGGCCGGCCTCAACCCCGAACAACGCGCCGCCGTCACCCTGCCACCCGAACACGCGCTGATCCTGGCCGGTGCCGGATCGGGCAAGACGCGTGTGCTGACCACGCGCATCGCCTGGCTGCTGCAGACGGGGCAGGTGTCGCCCGGCGGCGTGCTGGCGGTCACCTTCACCAACAAGGCGGCCAAGGAAATGGTGGCGCGGCTGACGGCCATGCTGCCGCTGAACGTGCGCGGCATGTGGATTGGCACCTTCCACGGCCTGTGCAACCGTTTTTTGCGCGCGCATTACAAGCTGGCCAATTTGCCGCAGGCGTTTCAGATTCTGGATACGCAAGACCAGCTCTCGGCCATCAAGCGCCTGTGCAAACAGTTCCAGGTCGATGAAGAGCGCTTTCCGCCCAGGCAGTTGCAGTGGTTCATCAGCGGCTGCAAGGAAGACGGCCTGCGCCCGGCCGACGTGGAAGTGCGCGATGCGGAGAGCCGCAAGAAGGTCGAGATTTATCAGCTGTACGAAGACCAATGCCAGCGCGAAGGCGTGGTCGACTTTGGCGAGCTGATGCTGCGCAGCTACGAGCTGCTGCAGGGCCACGATGCCGTGCGCGAGCATTACCGCCGCCGCTTTCGCCACATCCTGATCGACGAGTTCCAGGACACCAACCGCCTGCAGTACGCGTGGATCAAGATGATCGCCGGCCTGCCGGGCGAGGACAGCCACAGCGCCATCCTGGCCGTGGGCGATGATGACCAGAGCATCTACGCCTTTCGCGGCGCGCGCGTGGGCAACATGGCCGACTTCGTGCGCGAGTTTGGCGTGCAGCACCAGATCAAGCTGGAGCAGAACTACCGCAGCCACAGCAACATCCTCGATTCGGCCAACGAGCTGATCAGCCACAACAAGCGGCGCCTGGGCAAGAACCTGCGCACTACCCAAGGCGCCGGCGAGCCGGTGCGCGTGGTCGAGGCCCCCAGCGACTTTGCCGAGGCCGAATGGGTGGTGGACGAGCTGCGCCAGCTGGTCAAGAGCGAAGACTACGAGCGCAAGGAAATCGCCGTGCTCTACCGCAGCAACGCGCAAAGCCGGGTGATCGAGACGCAGCTGTTCAACGCCGGCGTGCCGTACCGCGTGTATGGCGGCCTGCGTTTTTTCGAGCGGGCCGAAGTGAAGCACGCGCTGGCCTACCTGCGCCTGCTGGAGAACCCGCGCGACGACACCAGCTTCCTGCGCGTGGTCAACTTCCCGCCGCGCGGCATCGGCGCGCGCAGCATCGAGCACCTGCAGGACGCGGCGCGCGCCGCCGGCACCTCGCTGGTCGATGCCGTCGGCAGCCTGCCGGGCCGCGCGGGTGCCAACATCAGCGCCTTCGTCGCCAGGATCGACGTGCTGCGCGAGCAGACCGCCGGCTGCACGCTGCGCGAGATCATCGAGCAGATGCTGGACGCCAGTGGCCTGATCGAGCATTACCGCGCCGACCGCGACGGCGCCGACCGCATCGAGAACCTGGAAGAGCTGGCCAGCGCCGCTGAGAGCTTTGTCACGCAAGAGGGCTTTGGCCGCGACGCGGTGGCGCTGCCGGTGGACGAAACGGCCGAGCTGACGCAAAGCCCGGTGAGCCAGGGGATCGATTCTGACGCGCCGCGTTTGAATGAACCCCTGCCCGCGCCGCCGCCGCTGGTCGATACCGACACCGGCGAAACGCTGAGCCCGCTGGCCGCCTTTTTGACCCACGCCGCGCTCGAAGCCGGCGACAACCAGGCACAGGCTGGCCAGGACGCGGTGCAGCTGATGACGGTGCACGCCAGCAAGGGGCTGGAGTTCGACGCCGTCTTCATCACCGGACTGGAAGAGGGTCTGTTTCCGCACGAAAACTCGATGAGCGACATGGACGGGCTGGAGGAAGAGCGCCGCCTGATGTATGTGGCCATCACGCGTGCGCGCAAGCGCCTGTACCTGAGCCACGCGCAGACGCGCATGCTGCATGGGCAGACGCGCTACCACATCCGCAGCCGCTTTCTGGAAGAGCTGCCGGAAGAGGCGCTGAAGTGGATCACGCCCCGGCGCAGCGGTTTTGCCGACATACCTGCGTCGTTTTCAGGATCTGGTGGCGCACGTCCCGCCTGGGGCAACAGGGCGATCTATGCGGATTCCGTGGCCACCGCGCCGCTGCCCCCGCGCAAGGCCGCGCCCTCGCACGGCATCGCGGCGGGGCAGCCGGTGTTTCACAACAAGTTCGGCGAAGGCAAGGTGCTGGCGGTGGAAGGCGCCGGCGACGATGCGCGCGCGCAGGTCAGCTTTGCGCGCCACGGCGTCAAGTGGCTGGCGCTGGCGGTGGCCAAGCTGACCGTCGTGGAATGACGCCGCACCCGCCAACGCGCCTTGGCGTGCGGCAACGCCACGGGCGTGATCAGCGGGGAAAGTACATCTTCTGGCGATCGAGCTTGTAGCTCCAGGGCAGTCCAGCGTTCTTCCAACCGTTCACGCTGCGCCGGCCGTCCTGGCTCATGTCGCCCTCGAAGCCGTCGATCACCGACCACACCTCGCTGAACCCGTCGTCGGCCAGGCGGTTGGTTGCACGGGCGCTGCGGTCGCCCGAGCGGCAGATCAGCACCAGCACATCGGCCTTGTCCAGGCCCTTCTGCTGCAGGCGCCGCAGCACTTCGGGGACGAAGTCCTGCATTGGTTCGAGCCGGTAAGTATTGCGTTGCGCATCCCAGCCGGTCATCAGGTCCTGGTGTTCAACGTAGGGCACCAACGCATCTGCGCCGCTGGGCATGCCCACGTACATGGCCTCGGCCCGCGTCCGGATGTCGAGGAACAGCACCTTGTCAGCACCGCCACGGGCCTCGATGAAGGCAGGCACCTCGCTGGCTTGCAGGTAGCGGCCGGCCTTGGTCCGCTTGGGTTCCGGGACAGCCGCGGGATCGACGGCCGCCGAGACCTTGGCCGGCCAGCCCAGCCAGCCGATGCCGCCGGCGCCCGCGGCGGCCATCCATTGCAGGCAGCGCCGTCGTCCCATGGCATTGCGGTCGTTTAGCGTGTCAGGGGGGTTGATCGTCATGATGGTGCTCCTGGTTGGCAGTCGGCAGGCGGCGCCGAGCCGACGCCCCAGCAGGCGCTCACGGCGGCGCCCTGGCCGTTCACTGCGTGGCGGCGGTGGTGGAACCCACGGGTGACGTCTGCGCACGCTTGACTGGCGTGCACTCGCACAGGGCACCCCAGCGCTGTACCTGCTCCACCCTGGCGGGCAACATCTGCCCATAAAGCTGGGGCGCATACAGCCACATCTGATAGGCCATGCGAGAAGCCATCACGTCGCCCTGGTCCGCCAACTGGACAAACCCTTGATAGGCCTGCAGCCAGTGCATGTGCTCCATTTCAAGTTGGGCAGTTTCCCAGCCGTCGGTCGGCGGTGCGTTCTGCGCCGTGACATGGCCCGATGCCAGCAGACCCAGCGCGACGGCGAGAACATGAAGGCGTTTCATGGAGCTTTCTCCTTGGCTTGCGGAAAACGTGAACCGCCTATGCACAGTCGATGACGTTCGGTCACCTTGATGCCGTGCACGTGGCGGTCGTTTTGCCCGAAGGGCCAGAGGACCATGGTGGCGTTGGGGCCGCGGGGTGACCCAAGTCGACAAGGCGTGCTGGTCGCTCGCGCAATGCAAATTATTGAGCCGATCCAATGAAAATCCAGTACGCTTGGCGTGGTAGAAAACACCCGTCGTGTCCGCATTCGGGTTCGCTGCGCCAGCGCGGCGGATGCGATGGATCAGCTGTCGTTACGCAAGCGCAACGCGTCAATCACCAACCGCATCGCCGGCGACACGCGGCGCGCGGCGCGCGGCGCAGTAGAGGTGGTAGCCCTCGTACGACGCGGCAAAGTCGTCCAGCACGCTGCGTCAGGCCCCGCATTTGATCGCCTCGGCCCGCATGCCGCGCGGCAGCCAGGCCGCAGCCTTCGCAGACGGCCTGGATGCAGCTCGCCACCTGGTTGAACACCAGCCGCGCGCCTTCATGCCGAGGCGGGCGTGTCGGTGGCCGGCGCCTCGTCGTCGGGGCCGCTGAAGCTGTCGCGGAAGCTGAACCAGAGCGAGGCGTAGAACATCGCCGCGATGGTGATGCTGAGCGGGAACATGCCGCTGACGGCGACGTTCAGGTTGCCGAGCAGCGCCGACACCGTCAGCAGCAGCGCCCAGCCGCCCAGGGTGACGCCGATCCAGGCGAGGCCGTAGAGCAGGTAGGCGCTGGCGTTGCGCAGCACCGCGATGGTGCTGAAGAACAGGCTCTTGACCACCGGCACCTCGTGCCACAGCACCAGTGCGGGCGCGTGCCAGAACAGCACCGAGATCGGCAGGTAGAGCACGCTGGCCAGGGCGATCGAGTTCATCGACGAGCGCAGCGCGTCCTGGATCGCGGGGTCGGTCAGCATCTCGCGCGTGATGCTGCCGCCGCTGCCGGCGATCATCTGCGCCAGCCGGCCGTCGTCCAGCAGCGCCGACAGCCCGATCACCAGCAGCACCAGCAGCGCGTACAGCGCGCCCAGCACCAGCATGGCGCGCGCCTTGACCGGGCCGCTGCGAAAACCGGTGAACAGCAGGGCCGGCATCGGGAAGCGCCCGGCATCGACCTCGCGCGCCGCCGCCATCAGGCCCACGGTGGCGGCCGGGATCAGCGCCAGCGCCACCACGTCGCCGATCAGCGGCAGCCAGGACAGCAGCGCGGTGAGCGCCAGGAACATGAAGAACAGGCCGGCGACGGCGAGCGGCCGGCGGAAGAACACGCGCATGCCCTGGCGCACCCAGCGGGCGCCGGTGGCGGCGGGAACGATGTTGAGTCTCATGGCAGCAGCGGCACGGCCACGCGCTGGCGCAGCACGCGCTCGAAATGGCGCGGATCGTGCGGCACCAGCATGCTGGCCTGGCGCGGCAGATGCAGGTCCCACAGCCGCGAGACCCAGAAGCGCAGCGCGCCGGCGCGCAGCATGGCCGGCAGCAGGCGCCGCTCGGCCGAGGCCAGCGGGCGCACCGATTGATAGGCGTCCAGCAGCGCCTGGGTGCGCGCGGCATCGGTGCGGCCAGTGGGCAGGTCGATGGCCCAGTCGTTCAGCGTCACCGCCAGATCGAACAGCCAGGTGTCGACGCCGGCGAAGTAGAAGTCGAAGAAGCCGGTCAGGCGCGGCTGCTCGCGCGTGCCCTCGAACATCACGTTGTCGCGGAACAGGTCGGCGTGCACCGCGCCGCGCGGCAGCGCCGCGTAGGCTGAACCGGCGGCGACGTGGTTCTGGTAGGCCAACTCGGACTGCAGCAGGGCCGACTGCGCGCCGTTTAGGTGCGGCAGCAAGCCCGGCGCGGTCTCGTTCCACCAGGCCAGGCCGCGCAGATTGGGTTGGTGCAGCGGGTAGTCGCGCGCGGCCAGGTGGGCGCGCGCCAGCATCTCACCCACGGCGGCGCAGTGCGCGGGTGTGGGGTCGAGTTCGCTGTGGCCACGCAGCCGGTTCACCACCGCCGCCGGCTTGTCGCACACGGTGTGCAGGATGTCGTCCTCGCCGGGGCCAACCGGCACGCCCTCGGCCTTGGATTGCGGCTCGGGCACCGGCACGCCGTGCTGCGCCAGGTGCTTCATCAGGTGCAGGTAGAACGGCAGCTGCGCATGCGTCAGGCGCTCGAACAGTGTCAGCACCCATTCGCCCTCGGTGCTGCTGGCAAAGTAGTTGGTGTTCTCGATGCCGCCCTGAATCCCCTGCAGCGCCGTCAGCCGGCCCAGGCCGAGCGAGGCCAGCAACTGTTCGGCCTGCTCGAACGCGACCTCGGTGTAGACAGCCATCAGGACGGAACTAGAAACTCAGGACTTTCCAGGTGCGCGGGCCGGCGCTGCCGGGGCCGGCCTCGGCGCCTCGCGGGCGTGTCGCGTCGGCCGGGCGCACGTCGTAGGAGGGCACCGGCGCGTTCGGCGTCACGGTGATGCTGCGCGTCTCGCCGCCGGCGCGCAACTCGTCGACGCGGCTGCCGGCGTCCTCGACGCGGATGTGCTCCACGCGCTGGTTGTTGCGGCCGGGCGCGGCCTCGTCGGCGGCCGGATGCGCGGCAGGCGTCTGCGCCAGCGCGGGCAGGGCCAGCAGGGCAGACAGCAGCAGCGGGATGAAGGGTCGACGCATGGGCCTATTCTAGTGGGTGGCCTCTGGCGCAAGTGGCGCGCGCGCAGGCGTGGGCCTGGGGCGCGGGTGCACAATCCCGGCATGACAGACACCGCTTCCGCCGCCGTGGCCACCGCGCCCGAGCAGACGCTGCTGCTGGTCGATGGTTCCAGCTACCTGTACCGCGCCTTCCACGCGATGCCGGACCTGCGCGCCGACCCGAACGACCGCGACAGCCAGCCCACCGGCGCCATCCGCGGCATGATCAACATGCTGAACGCGCTGCGCAAGGACTACCCCGACGCGCGCTACGTCGCCTGTGTGTTCGATGCCTCGGGTCCGACCTTTCGCGACGCCATCTATCCCGAGTACAAGGCCAACCGCGCGCCGATGCCGGACGACTTGCGCAGCCAGATCGAGCCGATCCATGAGGTGGTGCGGCTGCTTGGCTGGACGGTGCTGACGGTGCCCGATATCGAGGCCGACGACGTGATCGGCACGCTGGCGCACGCGGGGGCCGAGGCCGGCCTGCGGGTGGTGATCTCCAGCGGCGACAAGGACCTGGCGCAACTGGTGACCGAGCGCATCGCCATCATCGACACCATGAGCGGCAAGCGGCGCGATCTGGCCGGCGTGCAGGCCGAGTTCGGCGTGCCGGCGGGGCAGATGCTGGACTACCAGACCCTGGTCGGCGACGCCATCGACAACGTGCCGGGCGTCGACAAGGTCGGGCCCAAGACGGCCGCCAAGTGGCTGGCCGAATACGGCTCGCTCGACGCCATCGTCGCGCAGGCCGACCAGATCAAGGGCGCGGCCGGCGAAAACCTGCGCCGCGCGCTCGACTGGCTGCCGACCGGGCGCGAGCTGCTGCGCATCCGCACCGACTGCGACCTGGCCGGTCACGTGGACGGCCTACCGGCGCTCGACGCCATCGCCGCCAGCGCACCTGACGCGTCGCAGTTGGCGGCGTTCTATCAACGCTTCGGTTTCAAGACCCTGGCGAAGGCGCTGCCGGGCGGCGCGGTGGCCAAGCCGGCGGGCGCTGCGCCAGAGGCCGATGCCGCGGCGTTGGCGGGCGCTGCGCCGGCAGCGTCGCGGGCCGGCGCCGAGCTGGTCTACGACACCATCCTCGACTGGGCGGCGCTGCAGCGCTGGCTGGACAGGATCGATGCCGCCGATCTGACCGCGCTCGACACCGAAACCACCTCGCTCGACGAGATGCGGGCGCGCATCGTCGGCATCTCGTTCAGCGTGAAGCCCGGCGAGGCGGCCTACATCCCGCTGGCGCATGAAGGGCCGGACGCGCCGGTGCAGCTGCCGCTGGACGAGGTGCTGGCGCGACTCAGGCCCTGGCTCGAGAATCCGGCCCGGAAGAAGGTCGGCCAGCACATCAAGTACGACCGCCACGTGTTCGCCAACCATGGCATCGAGGTGGCCGGCTACGCCCACGACACCATGCTGCAAAGCTACGTGCTCGAAGTGCACCGGCCGCACGGCCTGGCCAGCCTGGCCGAGCGCCACCTGGGGCGCCCCGGCAGCCATTACGAGGACTTGTGCGGCAAGGGAGCGCACCAGATCCCGTTTGCCCAGGTGCCGGTCGACCAGGCCGCGCACTACGGCTGCGAGGACGCCGACCAGACGCTCGACGTGCACCTGGCGCTGTGGCCGCAGTTGCAAAAGAGCGCGGCGCTGCGTGGCATCTACGAGTTGGAGATCACCACCAGCGAAGTGCTCTACCAGATCGAGCGCCATGGGGTGCTGATCGACAGTGCGCTGCTGCGCCAGCAAAGCCACGAACTGGGCCAGCGCATCCTGCAACTGGAGCAGGAGGCGCACGAGCTGGCCGGCCAGCCCTTCAACCTGGGCTCGCCCAAGCAGATCGGCGAGATCTTCTTCGACAAGCTCGGCCTGCCGGTGATCAAGAAGACCGCCACCGGCAAGCCGAGCACCGACGAGGAGGTGCTGGAGAAACTGGCCGAGGATTACCCGCTGCCCGCGCGCATCCTGGAGCACCGCGGCCTGTCCAAGCTGAAGGGCACCTACACCGACAAGCTGCCGCAGATGATCAGCCCCGCCACCGGCCGCGTGCACACGCACTACGCGCAGGCGGTGGCCGTGACCGGGCGCCTGGCCAGCAACGACCCCAACCTGCAGAACATTCCCATCCGCACGCCCGAAGGCCGGCGCATCCGCGAGGCCTTCATCGCGCCGCCGGGGCACCTCATCGTGAGTTGCGACTACAGCCAGATCGAGCTGCGCATCATGGCGCACCTGAGCGGCGACGAGGCGCTGCTGAAGGCCTTTGCCGACGGGCTGGACGTGCACCGCGCCACGGCGGCCGAGGTGTTCGGCGTGGCGCCGGATCAGGTCAGCAGCGAGCAGCGGCGCTACGCCAAGGTCATCAACTTCGGCCTCATCTACGGCATGAGCAGCTTCGGCCTGGCGCGCAACCTCGGGATCGACAACACGGCGGCGCGCAACTACATCGAGCGCTATTTCGACCGCTACCCCGGCGTCAAGCGCTACATGGACGAAACCAAGCTGTCGGCCAAGTCCAAGGGCTACGTCGAGACCGTGTTCGGCCGCCGCCTCTACCTGCCCGAGATCAACAGCCC
This sequence comes from Burkholderiales bacterium, assembly GCA_016702555.1. Taxonomy (GTDB): domain Bacteria; phylum Pseudomonadota; class Gammaproteobacteria; order Burkholderiales; family Burkholderiaceae_C; genus Ottowia. Next base: position 365,163 of record JADJDV010000005.1, on the reverse strand, counting down.
CAACGGCCCGCGCCGCTCAGGCGCCGAGCGCGCCGCCATCAACGCGCCCATGCAGGGCACGGCCGCCGACCTGATCAAGAAGGCCATGGTGGCGGTGCAGCACGCGCTGGACACCGAACAGCGCGCCACGCGGATGATCATGCAGGTGCACGACGAACTGGTGCTCGAAGTGCCCGATGGCGAGATCGACTGGGCGCGCGCCGAACTGCCCAGGCTGATGGCGGGCGTGGCGGCGTTGAAGGTGCCGTTGCTGGCCGAGGTGGGGATGGGGCCGAATTGGGACAAGGCGCATTGAACGACTGATCGCCGCGCCCGGCGATCCAACGTCGATCAAGACAGCAGCCGCGCCCGGTGCCGTGCGATCTGCGCCTGCACTTGCGCCGGTGCCGTGCCGCCCAGGGTGTTGCGCGCATTCAGGCTGCCGCGCAGGCTCAACGGTTCGTACACGTCCTTCTCGATCGCAGGATGGAATTCCTGCAACACCTTGAGCGGCAGTTCCGACAGGTCACAGTTGTGTGACTGCGCGGCCTTGACCGCGTGCGCCACCGTTTCGTGCGCGTCGCGGAAGGGCAGGCCTTTTTTTACCAGGTAGTCGGCCAGGTCGGTCGCGGTCGCATAGCCCTTTTGCGCGGCCACTTCCATGGCTTGTGCGTTGACGGTGATGCCGCCTTCCTTCACGCCCGTCTGCGGGTTCACCTGGCCGCCGATCATCTCGACGAAGATGCGCAGCGTGTCGCGCAGCGTGTCCACCGTGTCGAACAGCGGCTCCTTGTCTTCCTGGTTGTCCTTGTTGTAGGCCAGCGGCTGACCCTTCATCAGCGTGATCAGGCCCATCAGGTGACCGACCACGCGGCCGGTCTTGCCGCGCGCCAGCTCGGGCACGTCGGGATTCTTCTTCTGCGGCATGATCGACGAGCCGGTGGTGAAGCGGTCGGCGATGCGGATGAAGCCGAAGTTCTGGCTCATCCACAAAATCAGCTCCTCGGAGAGGCGGCTGATGTGCACCATCACCAGACTGGCGGCGGCGGCAAATTCGATGGCGAAGTCGCGGTCGCTGACGGCGTCCAGGCTGTTCTGGCAGACGCCTTCCATGCCCAAGGTGTTGGCGACGCGCTCGCGGTCCAGCGGGTAGGTGGTGCCGGCCAGCGCGGCGCTGCCCAGCGGCAACTGGTTCACGCGCCGGCGCACATCCTGCATGCGCGCTTCGTCGCGCGCGAACATCTCCACATAGGCCAGCAGGTGGTGCGCAAGGCTCACCGGCTGCGCCACTTGCAGGTGGGTGAAGCCGGGCAGGATCACCGCCACGTTTTGTTCGGCCACATCGACCAGCGCGCCTTGCAGCTCGCGCAACAGCCCGGTGATCAGGTCGATCTCTCCGCGCAGCCACAGGCGGATGTCGGTGGCCACCTGGTCGTTGCGGCTGCGGCCGGTGTGCAGGCGCTTGCCGGCGTTGCCCACCAGTTGCGTCAGGCGCGCCTCGATGTTCAGGTGCACGTCTTCCAGCGCCAGCTTCCAGTCGAAGGCGCCGGATTCGATCTCCTGCGTGATCTGTGCCATGCCGCGCCCGATGGCGGCGCGGTCATCGGCCGAGATCACGCCCTGCGCGGCCAGCATCTCGGCGTGTGCCAGGCTGCCCGCGATGTCGGCGCGCCACAGGCGGCGGTCGAAATCCACGCTGGCGGTATAGCGCTGCACCAACTCGCTCATCGGTTCGGAAAACAGCGCCGACCAGGCTTCGGATTTCTTGTCGAGTTGGTTGGAGGACATACGCGGGTACGGGCAGATGGGGGCGGGCAAGAGTGCGGCGGCAAGCGGGGGTGCGCCAGTGCGCGGCCGCCGCGGCCCTACACTGTGCCGACCCGCCGCTGCACATGAAAAACCCGCAAATTCTATCGGCGATCGATGGCGCCGCCGCGCCATCGCCGCCCCCGTCGGTGCAGGTGTTCGACGCCTGCGAACTGGGCGTGGTGCTGCGCGCGGTGCTCTTCGTGCAGGCCGTGCTGGCGGTGGCCTTGATGTATCTGGCACTCGATGCGGCCGACTGGCTGGCGCGGCTGGGCTTCGTCACCAGCGGCGCGCTGCCCGCCACCCTGCTGTGGCTGCTGGCCACCTGCGCGCTGAAGGCGCTGCTGGCGCGCCGGCCCTGGCCGGTGCAGGTCGCCCTGGGCGTGGCGCTGGGCGCGCTGGCCGGGCTGCTGGCCTGTGCTGCCACCGCCTGGCGCGCCGGCGCCGCTCCTGGCTGGCCAGCGCCTGCACCGGCGCGCTGCTGGCGAGCGGGCTGGTGGCGGGCCTGCGCTGGCGCGCGCGCGGGCGCGTGCCGGCGGCCACGGCGGCGCGGCTGGCCGAGTTGCAGGCGCGCATTCGGCCGCATTTCCTGTTCAACACGCTGAATACCGCGATTGCGCTGGTGCGCGAGGAGCCGGCCCGGGCCGAGGCGGTGCTGGAGGACTTGTCCGAGCTGTTCCGCCAGGCGCTGGCCGAGCGCGGCGACAGCAGCACCGTGGGGCAGGAGATCGAGCTGGCGCGGCGCTACCTGGACATCGCGCAAGCGCGCTTTGGCGAGCGCTTGCGTGTGGAATGGTCGCTCGATCAGCGCGCCGACGCCGCGCGCCTGCCGTCGCTGATCCTGCAGCCGCTGGTGGAAAACGCGGTGCGCCATGGGGTCGAGCCCAGCGCCAGCGGTGCAGAGCTGCGCGTGCGCACGCGCCGGCAAGGGGCCAGCGTGGTGATCCAGATCAGCAACACGCTGCCGGCGGGCCAGGGCGACCCCGGCCATGGCATTGCGCTGGCCAATGTGCGCGACCGCCTGCGCCTGCTGCACGATCTGCAGGGCGACTTCCGCGCCGGCCGCGCGGGCGATGTCTACCAGGCGCGCATCGAGGTGCCGCTGGACGAGGGTGCGCCATGAGCCTGCGCGTGCTGATCGTTGACGACGAACCGCTGGCGCGCTCGCGTCTGCGCACGCTGCTGGGCGAGTGCCGCGCGCCGGCCGCCGTGGTGGCGGGCGAGGCCGCCGACGCCGCGCAGGCCCGGGCGTTGCTGCGAAGCCAGCCCTTCGATCTGGTGCTGGTCGACATCCACATGCCGGGCGAGGACGGGATGTCCCTGGCCGCCTCGCTGCAGGCGCTGCCGCACGCGCCGGCGCTGGTGTTCGTCACGGCGCATGCGGAGCACGCGCTGCACGCCTTCGAGCTCGCGGCGCTGGATTACCTCACCAAGCCGGTGCGCTTGCAGCGCCTGCAGGTGGCACTGCAGCGCGCCCTGCGCCTGCGGCAGCCGCCCGCCGACGCTGCGGAGGCCGACGACGCGCTGCTGGTGAGCGAGCGCGGCGGCGTGCGGCGCGTGCCGCTGCGCGAGGTGCTGTACCTGAAGGCCGAGGCGAAATACCTCACCGTGCGCACCGCCGACGCCAGCCACCTGCTGGACGGCAGCCTGAGCCAGCTGGAGGAGCGGTACCCGGCGCGCTGGCTGCGCGTCCACCGCAACGCGCTGGTTGCACGCCAGGCGCTGCGCGCGCTGGTGCGGCACCACGACGCGGAGGAAGGCGAGGGCTGGGCGGTGCAACTGGCCGGCGTCGATGAACTGCTGCCGGTGTCGCGCCGCCAGTTGGCGGTCGTGCGTGAGGCCTTGGGTGCGCCATGACGAATGACCGCGCCTTCGGCGCATGGCCTCGGCTTTGCCTTCGATGAGGGCGCTGCCGCGCCATGACAAATTTCAGTGATGCGCCGTCAGGCGCGTCATCGAAGGCCGCAGGCCGAGGTCATTCGTCATTTGTCATCCGCTGCATCAGCGCGGCTGCGCCAGCCGCATCAGTGCATCAGAGTCGAGCAGGGCGATGCGCCGCGCCGTCACGCGCAGCAGGCCGGCGGCGACGAGTTCGCGCAGGATGCGCGAGAAATGCTCGGGCGTGAGTCCGAGCTGTGAAGCGACCTCGGCCTTCTTCGCCGCCAGCGTCACGCTGTCGCCATCGGCGTGGCGCAGCAGGTAGGCGGCCACGCGCTCGGTGCCGCTGGCCATGGCCAGCTGCTCCATTGCCAGCACCAGGCTTTCGACGCGCTGGCTGAGGCCCGCGAGCAAACGGCGCGCCAGTCGTGGATCGCGCTCCAGCTCGGCGAACAAGGTCTCGCGTGGCAGGTGCAGCACCAGCGCGTCGGTGCCGGCCTGGGCGCCGACGAGCATCGACCGCTCGAGAAACATCACCGGCTCGCCAAAGCTCTGGCCGGCGCGCACGACGTCGGTCAGGCGCGGACCGCGCGCCGGCGTGCTGGCGATCAGCTTGATCTCGCCATGGATCATCACGTACATGCCGGTGGACGGCTCGCCCTGGCGAAACAGCCACTCCCCGCGCCGCAGCGGCCGTCGCTCGCAGGCTTCGGCCAGCAGCGCCAGCGTGCGCGGCGTGAGCGCCTTGAACAGCGGTACGGCGGCGAGCAGGCGGGCGGCGGGCAGTGGCTGGGCGGTGGACACGGGTGGTGTGGGCGGTGATGAGCATGCCCGCGTGTCGCGCGGGCCGCTGCATTATCGGCAGGCGGCCGCTGCCCGCGCCCGCATCAATGCCGCAGCGCGATCGGCTTGAAGCCCGGGTGCTCGAAATGCGCGCCATAGTCGTTGACCGCCTCGGCCAGATGCAGCAGGCCATCGACCGGCTTGCCGGCGCTGGACTTGCCATTCATCACCTCCAGGCTTTCGCCCATGCGGGCGATCACGATGTGCAGCGCCTCGTCGGCCTGCGGCTCCAGCTTGCATTCCTTGACGATGACGCCGATCTGCGCCTCGGTCTGCCGCGCCAGCGCCTGGTAGTCGGCGGCGCGCAGCTTGCCGGCGTGCGCGGCGTCGATCTTCGGCGCCACCAGGGCGCGGATGCGCGTCATGCTCTGGCGCAGCGGCGCATCGGTGCTCCACTTCTTGCCGTTGTTCAGGCTCAGTGTGTGCGCGTCGGCGGCGCCGTGGCTGTGGTCGGTGGTCTGCGCCAGCGCGGGCGAGGCCAGCGACAGGCCGAGCGCGGCGCTGGCCAGGGCGAGCGTGATCTGCGGCAGGAATGGACGACGTTTCATGGGGTAGCTCCTTCGTGGGATGGATGGGGAAGGCGGTGGATCCGCGTTCCTGCCGATTCCGAGGGCGCGCGCTGGCCGCCGTTCCAGCGAGTTTCGGGTTTCTTGGCAATCATCAAGAAAGCGGGGGCGCCCGCGGCTGGCGGGCCCGTGGCTGTGTCAGGCCTCAGGTACCGGCGGGGTTACCATCCGTGCACCCGTTTTTGTCCGCCTGCCGCATGTCCGACGCTGTCCCCATCACCATCGCCACCCGTGAAAGCCGCCTCGCCCTGTGGCAGGCCGAGCATGTCAAGGCCTTGCTGGAGGCGCGCGGCCACGCCGTCACCCTGCTGGGCATGACCACGCGCGGCGACCAGATCCTGGACCGCACGCTGTCCAAGGTGGGCGGCAAGGGCCTGTTCGTGAAAGAGCTGGAGACGGCGCTGGAAGAGGGCCGCGCCGACATCGCCGTGCATTCGCTCAAGGACGTGCCGATGGAGTTGCCGGAGGGCTTCGAGCTGGCCTGCGTGATGGCGCGCGAGGACCCGCGCGACGCCTGGGTGTCGCCCGGCTGCGCCACGCTGGCCGAGCTGCCGGCCGGTGCGGTGATCGGCACCTCCAGTCTGCGCCGCACGGTGCTGCTGCGTGCGTTGCTGCAAAAAATGCAGCGGACGGACGTGCGCATCGAACCGCTGCGCGGCAACCTCGACACGCGCCTGCGCAAGCTGGACGAAGGGCAGTACGCCGGCATCGTGCTGGCGGCGGCGGGGCTCAAGCGGCTGCGGCTGGAGGCGCGCATCCGCCACATCTTTGCCACCGACGAGATGCTGCCCGCGGCCGGGCAGGGCGCCTTGGGCATCGAGACGCGCACCGGACGGCCCGATCTGGCGGCCGCACTGGCGCCGCTGGCCGACCACGACACCGGGCTGACGGTGGCGGCCGAGCGCGCCGTCAGCCGCGCCATGGGCGGCAGTTGCTCGATGCCGCTGGCGGCGCACGCGACGCTCGATGGCCGGCGCCTGCAACTGCGCGCGGCCTGGGGCGAGCCCGAAGGCGCGCCGACCCTGGTCAGCGCCGCGGGCGAGGCCGAGGTGGACACGCTGGCCGCTGCCGCGGCGCTGGGCGAGCGCGTGGCGGCCGAGTTGCGCGCCGGCGGCGCGCACTGATCGGTGCCCATGCCGCTGCCGCGCGTGATCGTGACGCGACCGGCGCGCGACGCCGCGCGCTGGGTGGCCGCGCTGGCCGCGCACGGCGTGGCGGCTGAGGCGCTGCCGTTGATCGACATCGTGCCGGAGCCGATGGCGGGCGAACTGGCCCGTGCGCGCGCAGGCCTGGGCGCTCAGGACATCGCCATGTTCGTCAGCGGCAACGCCGTCGATGGCTTCCTGCCGACCGCGCACGGGCCCGCGCCAGACACCGTGGTCACGCGCGCCTGGTCGCCCGGGCCAGGTACCACCGCGGCGCTGCAGGCCGCCGGCTGGCCGCCCGCGCGCATCGACACGCCGGCGCCGGATGCCGCGCAGTTCGATTCCGAATCGCTGTGGGAGCAGGTGCACGGCCAGGTTCGGCCCGGGCTGCGCGTGCTGATCGTGCGCGGCGGCGATGCCGCGGGCCGCGTGGCGGGGCGCGACTGGCTGGCGGCGCAACTGGCCGAGCACGGCGCCGTGGTCGAGCAGGTGGTGGCCTATCGGCGTGCGCCGCCGGCCTGGAACGAGGCGCGGCGTGCGCAGGCGGCCCGCGCCGCCACCGACGGCAGCCTGTGGCTGCTGAGCAGCTCGGAGGCCATCGCCAACCTGAGCGTTGGCCTGCCGCGGCAGGACTGGTCGGGCGCCGCCGCGCTGGCCACCCACCCGCGCATCGCCCAGGCCGCACGGCAGGCCGGTTTCGGCACCGTGCGCGAGACGCGGCCGGCGCTGGATGCGGTGGTGGCGTCGATAGAATCGATGGCATGAATCCCGAGCTGAATCCCGCCACGTCGCCGGCCGCCGCGGCGCCCGCGGTGACTTCAGCAGCCGAGCCCGCCGCGCCGCCAGCGCCGCGGCCCGCCGGCCTGGCGCGCGCATTGCGCCGACGCAGCCTGCAGCCGGGCCTGGTGGTGGCCTGGCTGATGGCCGTCGTTGGCCTCACGGTCAGCCTGCTGCTGTGGCAGAAGGTTGAGGGCATGCAGCAGCAGCTGGCGCGGCAGAGCGCCGATGCCGGCAGCAAGTCGGTCGAGGCGCGCACGCTGGCGCGCCAGGCCGAGGAAACCGTGCGCGACACCGCGGCCAAGGTGGCGGTGCTGGAGAGCAAGGTCGGCGACATGCTGGCCTACCGCGCGCAACTGGAAGACCTGGTGCAGGTGGTGGCGCGCGCGCGCGATGAAAACCTGGCGGTGGAGTTGGAAGCCGCGCTGCGCGTGGCGCAGGATCAGACGCAGCTGACCGGCAGCGTCGAGCCGCTGCTGGCCGCGCTGCGCACCGCCGAGCGCCGGCTCGGGCGCAGCAACGATCCGCGCCTGGTGCCGGTGGCGCGCGCGGTCGCGCGCGACCTGGAGCGCGTGAAGGCGGCCAGCATTCCCGACACCGCCGGCCTGCTGGCGCGCATCGACCAGTTGCTGCGCCAGGTCGATGAGTTGCCGGTGGCCAATGCGGTTGGCCGCGCCGAGCCGGCGCAGCGCGGCGCGGCCGTGCCGAAGGCGCCCGAGACCTGGTGGGAGCGCTGGTGGCTGGCGATCCGCAACGAAGCCAGCGGCCTGCTGCGCGTGAGCCGCGTCGAGCGCCCCGAGGCCAGCATGCTGAGCCCGGATCAGGCCTTCTTCGTGCGTGAAAATCTCAAGCTGCGCCTGCAGGGTGCGCGCCTGGCGCTGTTGGCCCGCCAGTACGAGGCCGCGCGCGCCGATCTGGCGGCGGCGGCAAGCGCGCTCGGCACCTGGTTCGATCCGGCCTCGCGCCGCACCCAGGGCGCGGCCACGCTGCTGCAGCAGATCCAGGGCCTGACCAAGTCGGCCGAACTGCCGCACGTGCAGGAGACCCTGGCCGCGCTGGCCGGTGTCGTCGCCGCCAGCGGCCAGGCGGCCGGAAGTCGGTAGGCCGCCATGCGCAGCGCGCTCTGGCTGGCCGCTCTGTTCGCCGTGGCGGTGGCGCTGGCGCTGTTCGCCGGCGACAACCAGGGCACGGTGACGGTGTTCTGGCCGCCGCACCGCGTCGACCTGTCGGTCAACCTGGTGCTGCTGCTGCTCGGCCTGCTGTTCGTGCTGGTGCATCTGTCGCTGCGCGCCGTCGCCGCCATGGCCGAACTGCCGCGCCAGGCGCGCCGCTGGCGCAGCCAGCAGCGCGAGCGCACCACCCATGCCTTGCTGCTGGACGCCATGACGCAGTTCGCCGCCGGCCGCTACCTGCGCGCCCGCAAGGCGGCCGAGGGCGCGCTGCTGCGCGAGCAGGCTCTGGCCGAAAGCGGCGAATCGCCCCCGCACGCGGCGGCGCTGCGCGCACAGGCCCATATGCTGGCGGCCGAAAGCGCCCATGCCTTGCAGGACCGGGCGCGGCGCGACGCCCATCTGGCGCGCGCGCTCGGCAGCGCCGGCGGTGGTCAGGCGCCGGCCGAACTGCGCGAAGGCGTGCTGCTGCGTGCGGCGCGCTGGGCCTTGCACGACCGCGATCCGCTGGGCGCGCTGGCGCGGCTGGACGAACTGCCGACCGGCGCGCACCGCCGCACCGCGGCGCTGCGCATCAAGCTGAAGGCGGCGCGCCAGTCGGGCCGCAGCGAGGCCGCCATGGACACCGCGCGCCTGCTCGCCAAGCACCGCGCCTTCTCGCCCGAGGCCGCGCGCAGCCTGGTGCGCGGGCTGGCGGTGGAACTGATCCGCGGCGCCCACGATCCGGCGCAGCTGGAACAGGTCTGGACCTCGCTCGACCCCACCGAGCGCGCCATGCCCGAGCTGGCCCTGCGCGCCGCACAGCGCATGCTGACGCTGGGCGGCAGCCATGCGGTGGCGCGCCAGTGGCTGAAGCCGGTGTGGGAACAGATGCTGGGCGCGCCCGATGCGCTGGACGCTAGCGAGCGCGTGCGTCTGGTGCGCCTGCTGCAGGCCGGCATGGCCGAGCCGGGCGAGCCGACCGATCAGGACTGGCTTGGCCGCGTCGAAGCCGCCGCCCAGGCCAACCCGCGCGACGCCACCCTGCAATACCTGGCCGGCATGGCCTGCCTGCACCGTGGCCTGTGGGGCCGCGCCCAGCTGCTGCTGGCCCAGGCGACGCGCTCACTGCGCGACGACGACCTGCGCCGCCAGGCCTGGCGCGCGTTGGCGGAGCTGGCCGAGCAGCGGGGCGATCAGGCGGCGGCTGCGGAGGCCTGGAAGCGCGCAGCGATGGGTTGATCAGCCGATGTGGCTGGCTGCGGCTTGTGCGTGACGTGGGAGCGTCGGAAGGGCCGGCGCCATCAGCACATCTTGCTGTGAGCGCAGGCGACGGCAGCGCATCAAGCCACTTGCCCCAGATTCGCCACCATGCCGTACAGCGGCTCTCCCGGCAGTCCATCGGCCAGCGGCCCGCGCGCCGCGATCAGGCGGTCCAGATCAACGCCGGTGCGCACGCCCATGGCCTCGAACATGAACACCAGGTCTTCCGTCACCACGTTGCCTGAGGCACCGGGCGCGTAAGGGCAGCCGCCCAGGCCGGCCAGGCTGCTGTCGAAGGTGCGCACGCCCACATCCCACGCCGCCAGGCAGTTGGCCAGCCCCAGGCCGCGCGTGTTGTGCATGTGCGCCGCGCCGGCCTTGTCGCCCAGTTCGGCGCGCAGGCGGGTGAACAGGCGCCGCACCTGCGCCGGGTTGGCCATGCCGGTGGTGTCCGACAGACCCACGTCGCCGGCACCGGCCTCGGCGCAGGCCACGGCGATGCGAATCACCTCATCTTCCTCCACCACGCCTTGCAGCGTGCAGCCGAAGGCGGTCGAGATGCCGGCCTCCACGGCGACGCTTGGCGCCGTGTCGTCGCGCAGCCGGCAGATGGCGCGCAGCGTCTCCACCATCTCATCCGGCGTGCAGCGCACATTGGCCAGCGAGTGCGCGTGGCTGGCGGACACGGGCAGGGTGAGCTTGTGCGCACCCGCCACAATGGCCGCCTCGGCGCCGCGCAGATTGGGCACCAGCGCCATCACGGTGATGCCGGGGTGGCGCGCCACCGTCTGCCGAACCACCTCCGCCGCATCGGCCATCTGCGGCAGCAGGCGCGGCGGCACGAAGGAGGCGACTTCGATCTCGCGCAGGCCAGCCGCCACCAGCGCGTCGATCCAGCGCAGCTTGTCGGCCGTTGGCATGGTCGCCTTGACCGACTGCAGGCCGTCGCGGGGGCCGACTTCGCTGATGAGGGTCTGGGGTGCTGCGATGGAGGGCATAGTAAGCTATTATATCAATAGCAAAATGACGAGCGGGAACACTGATTTCTCGATAATTTGATCGTCAACGATGGGATATGACCTCAGGGTCTGTAGCATGTGACTGCCAAGAGACTCCCATCCTCCTCTTCGCGCCCTCTAAACTCTACTCTGACCCCAATTCCCTGACCCCAATTCCCCCCTTGCCACTCTTTACAGCTAGCATCTACACTGCCCCATAGACAGATTCTGGAGGTTTCAGGTGAGGCTGCTATCGAAGCTCATTGGTGTCATCCCTAACAAGACGCCTGTGTCAACCGAGGAGTCGCTGTGGGCGCTCGCATTGTCTGAGTTTAACGGGTTAAATAGACGTCCGGGCTTATGGGCGCAAGTACTCGCTGGCGCTAATGGCGACGAAAGCAAGGCGCAAGCGGCGTATTTGAAGGCGCGCTATGACGAACTAGTAGATGAATATTCGATAGCAGAGGCACTAGAGCGGGCGAGGGCTAAGGAGTCTGCGGAGCGAGAGCAGGTTCGAGTAGCTGCAATGATGGAAATAGAAGCACAAGCACAGGCTCGTGCTCAGGCACAGAGAGAAGCACGATCCAAAGCTTCAATTGGAGTAAACGCAGATTTATCTCAGACGCCTGAGATACGATGGCTGTACCCCGGCCTTAATAATACAAGTCTCGATACATCGAAAAAACCTAAGCAACAAAAGAAATATCCCATCCGCGGCGTAGAAAATCATCTGGTCAGCACACAGTGGCTATATCCAAATCTTGGGGAAATCACGACATCAATGAAACTGGGGCAATGGAAGTGCAAGGACAATGTCCTGGTTGTAACCGCGTAATTCCATTGAGATCCAGTGAATGTCCCTGCTGTGGCCTGTTGTTCGACGGGTCTCCGGGTTCGTTAAAAGTCATGCCAATTTGACATGCAAATATGGAATTATAAGTAACAGAAACATCTTACGTCCAATCGCGTTTAATCAGTGACTGGAAAAATTAATCGATGTTCTAACAATAGCGCACGCTGCCTGACCACTTATGACGCACGCACTCAGCCGATCACTGAAGCGGCGATCATGTTAATCTCTACTTGAACTTGCGCAGCTCGGGAAATTGATCAAATAGAAAAATGAGGTCAGATCAAGAAAAATGGGGTCAGATCAAGGAAAAATGCAGTTAGATCAAAATAAATAAAAATTACTCGAAAGCTGCTGGGAAGCTTGGGAGCGGACGGCGATTGGGTGAGTTGCCATGGCGGAGATTTCAAGTGATTTGTGGTTCTGGCGCTGATGTGAAAAGCGCGAGCAGCTATCAAAGCGAGAATTTAATTGTGTTCTTCCCCCAATTTCGTCACCAATTTAGTCAATTCGTCCCCCAATTTCGCCGCGCAACCTCAAGCGTTGGGCATGTAGCTGGTAATAGCAATTAGCAGATCGCCCTAGCTATCAGCATGGGCTTGAAAACGAAGAAATCAGCGGCGATTAAATAAGGTTTAGAGCGCTACACAAAAATCCAACGTCAATGCCAGAAATAAATAGAACTAAAGAGAAATTTGAGTTATATATACTTTCGTTGTGGTTGTTGTTTATTTTAATAATTATTGTAACGATAGATATTCCGTTGTGCATTGGCCCAAAGTGCGAGTTCATTGGGATGAGCTCCCTAGTTCGACGCAACATTGTCCCATTGATAGCTGCAATTTTTGTGGGACTCGGTGTCCTTTACTACTTGAGATTTAACTACTCAATCTCCGGTGGCCAGTCGATCCCTGTAGAGGTGCAGTCCGTCACGGACATCAACTATGAACATCTAACTTTTCTCACGACGTATATTGTTCCTTTGATTTGTTTTAATTTGACAAGTAGCAGATATCTGCTTGTCCTCGCGATATTGATTTTGGCTATTGGAATAATTTACGTTAAGACAGATAAGTTTTACGCTAATCCTACTCTTGCAGTACTTGGTTTTCGTCTCTACTCGGCTGAGGTAATTCGTCGCACTGGGGAGGTGGTGGCGGTAACTTTAATTTCAAAAGACCAGATATATAATGGTGATAGGATACGATTTTTAGAATTGGATAATCGAATTTATTGTGCCAAGGGGGTGAGATGAGTTTGGATGTTTTGCGAGCAAAAGTGTCTGATGTGATTTCTAATTCAGCTTGTTCGGCCGAGTTTTATTTCTTGCTTAGTGTTGATGGGCAACTCATCATTAAGAGAGCTGATATTGAACAAGCTGCTTCTGACGAGCTGGCTCAGAATTTTATATCTACCATAAGCAACGAAATCCTCCTCAACGACGAGCTATCGTTGTTAGACATCTCAGGAGCGGACGATAGAGCAAACGCAATTTATCGTTATGACCTACTTGATGTTCCTGTGCAAATTCAACATTTGACGGATGTGCTTGCACACGACAGATTTGAGACTTTCAGTTTCGAAGCTGACGATCTTAGTCATTTAAAGGGGATTCTTATAATTCTTGGTCATGGGCAGTTTCAGCTTGCTCTCTACAAACATCAATATCCCGTATCACTGCTAAAGAAGGACAGCTCGTTCAGCCTCGTTCGCGTTCGAAATGCGCACAGGCTAATAAAGCTTGAAGACGATATCCTGCGCATAAACTCGAAGTTTGAGTTTATGTGTATCGATGGTCAATATTACATTGTAGATATTAAAACACTCGAGCGATTCTTTGGCTTTCACGAAGCTATTAAGAATGTGGCAATTCAGGGAATTGAAAACATTCAAGCCGCTAATATCATAATTGATGCTGGTGTATTGACTGCTAGGTTGGATGATATATCCTTCTCAAGAAAACTGGTTAGGTCTTCAAGAAAATCACCCGTGCTAGGTATTATACCAAGTGATCAGATAATAGCCTTTGTTAACACTCACCCGGCGTTATCGGGTAAATTTTATCTGAGCGAAGATGGATTGCAGTTGAATCTGAACACAAAAGTTTCGCAGGATCTTTTTCTAAAATTGCTAAATGATGATTTCTTGCAATCTGAACTCACGAAAAGATATTATGCGAGCCTTGCTAAAGACTCGATTGAGCTGCCAGTAGCGCCGTAACACTTTGTTCAAGTCGAGGCTGCTTCGCAACTCGTCTCTTGTGCTTGCGTGTGGCACCGCGCGGCGCGTGTTAGCTCAAGCGAAAAAACCCCGCTCCAAACAGGGCGGGATTTCTTGATTGGGCGCGAAGCTCGCTGGCTTGACTTACGCCACCACAGCTTCCTTCGCATCGACCTTCGCAGCCTCCGGTGTCGGCGTGCGAATCAGGTAGTCGAAAGCCGACAGTGCCGCCGTCGATCCCGCCCCCGCCGCCACCACGATCTGCTTGTACGGCACCGTGGTGCAGTCGCCGGCCGCGAACACGCCCGGCACGTTGGTGGCGCCGCGCGCATCGACCACGATTTCGCCGAACTTGCTGCGTTCCACCGTGCTACCCAAGAACTCGGTGTTGGGCACCAGGCCGATCTGCACGAACACGCCTTCCAGGTCGACGCTGGCGTCGGTGCCGTCGCCACGGTGCTTGAACTTCAGGCCATTCACCTTGCCGCCTTCGCCGGTGATTTCGGTCGTCTGCGCGTTGGTGTGGATGGTGACGTTGGGCAGGCTCTTCAGCTTCTTGATGAGCACGGCGTCGGCCTTCATCTCGGGCAGGAACTCGAGCACCGTGACGTGCTTGACCACGCCGGCCAGATCGATGGCGGCTTCGACGCCCGAGTTGCCGCCGCCAATCACCGCCACGTCCTTGCCCTTGAACAGCGGGCCGTCGCAGTGCGGGCAGTAGGCCACGCCCTTCGTTCTGTATTCCTGCTCGCCCGGCACGTTGACATTGCGCCAGCGCGCGCCGGTGGCCAGGATGACGGTGCGGCTTTGCAGCGTGCCGCCGTTGTCGAGCTTGACGGTGATCAGGCCACCCGTTTCAGCCGCCGGCACCAGTTCGGCCACGCTTTGGGTGTTCATGATGTCGACCTCGTAGTTGCGCACGTGCGCTTCCAACTGCGCGGCGTAGGCGGGGCCGTTGGTCTCAGGGATGCCGGGGTAGTTGGCAATTTCCAGGGTGTCGTTGACCTGGCCGCCAAAGCGCTCGGCCACGACGCCGGTGCGGATGCCCTTGCGTGCGGCGTAAATCGCCGCAGCCGCGCCAGCGGGGCCGCCGCCGACGATGAGCACTTCAAACGGATCCTTGGCGGACAGGCGGGCAGCGTCGCGCTTGGCGGCGCCGGTGTCGACCTTCTGGATGATTTCTTCCACGCTCATGCGGCCGTTGGCGAAGAACTGGCCGTTGAGGAACACGGTGGGCACGCCCATGATTTCGCGCGCTTCGATCTCGTTCTGGTACAGACCGCCGTCGATGATCGTCGTCTTGACGCGCGGGTTGTAGATGGCCATGAGCGACAGCGCCTGCACCACGTCGGGGCAGTTGTGGCACGACAGGCTCATGTAGACCTCGAAATCCATGTCGGTGTCGAGGTTCTTGATTTGCTCCAGCACATCGCCTTCGACCTTGGGCGGATGGCCGCCGGTCCACAGCAGGGCCAGGATCAGGCTGGTGAATTCGTGCCCCATGGGGATGGCGGCAAAGCGCAGTTGCGTGCCGCTGCCCGGGCGGGCGAGGGTGAACGAGGGCTTGCGTGCGTCACCGCCATCGGTGCGCAGCGCGATCATGTCGGGGCGCAGGCTGGCAACCAGTTCCAGCAGCTCGCGCATTTCCTTTGATTTGTCGCTGTCGTCCAGCGATGCCACCATCTCGAACGGCTCCTTCACGCGCTCGAGGTAGGCGGACAGTTGCTGCTTGATGTCGTCGTCCAACATGGTGATTTCTCCTTTTTTAATAGCTGCTTGCGCTTGATGGGTAAGCGCCAGAGCTTGATTTGGTCAATAAAAAGCCGAACGGCAAGGCGAGGGCGCCCTGTCGCCGTTCGGCGGTTGGTTGATGCATGCGGCGCCCGGCGCCGCGGGTCATCAGATCTTGCCGACCAGGTCGATGGAGGGCTTGAGCGTCTTCTCGCCGTCTTTCCATTTGGCGGGGCAGACTTCGCCCGGGTGGGCGGCGGTGTATTGAGCGGCCTTCAGCTTGCGCACGGTCTCGGTCACGTCGCGGGCGATTTCGTTGCTGTGCACTTCCATCGTCTTGATGGTGCCGCTGGGGTCGATCACGAAGGTGCCGCGCAGGGCCAGGCCTTCTTCAGGGATGTGCACGCCGAAGGCGTTGGTCAACTGGTGCGTGGGGTCGCCGACCAGGAAGAACTTGGCCTTGCCGACAGCGTCGGAGGTCTCGTGCCACACCTTGTGCGAGAAATGCGTGTCGGTGGTGACGATGTAGACCTCGGTGTTGGCCTTCTGGAACTCGGCGTAGTGTTCGGCCGCGTCCTCGATCTCGGTCGGGCAGTTGAAGGTGAAGGCGGCGGGCATGAAGATCACGACGGACCAGTTCTTGCCGTTCGACAGGTTGGCTTCGGTCACTTCCTCGAACTTGCCGTTGTGGAAAGCCTGGTTCTTGAAGGGCTGGACCTTGGTGTTGATCAGGGACATGTGTGTGTTCTCCTTGGTTGATGAAAAGCTTGATGAAGGCAAATTATAGAATCAAACTATCAAATACATAATGTATTTTGTCTAAACTATCATTAGCCAATGACTATAAGGGGCGCCGGCCGCCTCAGCGGCGCGACGCCGACTCAATTTACACCAGAACCCGTGCCGTCCAATTAAACCTAGAAACGGCAGTTGACCGCTTTCAAACCTCAGGAGAGTCGCCTAGGCATGGTGATTTGCGGCTTCGATGACGTTCACCTGTTGGGTGAGCACGCTACGCACCCTATCGCACCATGTTGGCCCCGCCATGCGGCGTTGCTCGTCCTTGCAGGCAGTAGCCTGCGGCGTCCTCGCGCCTTGCCTGACGCGCCCATCACGGCACGCTCGGGTGCGTTCAACTGCCGTTTCTAGGTTGAAGGTGTGGACACGAAAAAGCCGGACGGCCTGGTGGGGTCCGTCCAGCTGGATTCGCCACTGGGGCGCCCTGGAGGGGCGCCGTGCTTCAATGCGGCGCCTGCGACTGCTCGAACGGCAGTGTCATGGCGCGCAGATCGCGGCGTGTTTCCACCAGCACCAGCGGGCCGTCGTCGATCTCGACCAGCGGCGGGCGCTCGCGCGGGACGTGGATCGGGCGCGGCTCGGCCGCGATCGCCGCCTGCACGGCCGCCACCTTGTCGGCGTCGGAGTTGACCCATTGCAGCCCGGCGTCGATGGCGATCTTCTGCAGATCGTCGGTCGGCAAGCTGAAAGCTTGCACCTCGGGCATGGGCTGCGGCTCGACCGCGACGGTCGCCATGGCGGTGGCGGGCGGTTCCACCACCGCGGCGGTGGTGAGCTCAGTGACCTCGGTGGCCTCCGGCGGTGCCGGCGCCGTGTCGGCCACGGCGCTGGACGGCGCCGCGTCGTCGTCGGTTGCCGAGCCGTTGACCACTGCCAAAGCGGCGGCGGGAGCGACGGCATCCGCGGTGCGGCTGAAGTACGAGCGCGGCGCCGAAGCGTCGGCCGCTTCAGCCGTGCCCTGGGTGTCGGCCGGGGCATCGCTGGCTTCCACCGACTCGGTGCTGGCGCGTTCATCGCGGCGCTCGCCGTTGCGGCCGCGCCGTTCGCGGCCGTAGCGGTCGCGAGAACGGCGTTCGCGGCGCTCTTCGGCGTCGGGGCCGTCGGACGAGGCGACAGGGGCGCTGGCGTGGGACTCGTCGGTCACGGGAGCCGCCGTACCGTCGATGGGCAGGCGCTCGTCCTGCGGTGTCGCGGCCTCGCCGTGCTCGCTGCGCTCGGCGCGCTCGCGCCGGCCCTCGCCGCCGCGGCCGCGGCGGCCTTCACCGCGCTCGCCGCGTGGCGGGCGGGTAGCGGCTTCGGTGCCAGTGTCCACGCTGGTGGCGTCAGTGGCCTGCACGGGGCTGGTGTCGCTGGGTGCCGCGTCGCGACGCTCGCGCGGGCCGTGGCGCTCGCCCCGTGAACCGCGTTCACCCCGTTCACCGCGCTCGCTGCGCTCGCCGTTGCGGCGGCTGCCGTCGCGCTGGCCGTTGCGGGACTCGCCCTGGCCTTCGGCGCGGCGCTCGTCGCTGCCACGGCCTTCGCCGCGCTCACCCCGTTCGCCACGTGAACCACCCCGGCCACCGCGGCCGCCGCGGCGTTCGCCGTCGCGGCCGCCACGGGCTTCGCGCTTCTCCCCCGCCGCAGGTTGTGGCGTGGGGACGGGCGCAGGCACTGGCGCGGGCGGTGGCGCCATGCCGAACAGGTTTTTCAGCCAGCCCATCAGGCCGGCCGGCGCGGGCGCGGCAGCGGGCGTAAAGGTCACCGGCGCAGGTGCCACCGGCGCTGGCGCGGGCTCGGGCTTGGCCACCGGCTGCGGCACGGGCTCGTCGCGCAGCACGCCCTTGATGACGGGCTGCTGGCGGTTGGTCGGCTCCTGGCTGCGGCGGGTGACGGTGGTCGGATCCTCGAACTCCTCGGCCAGCTTATAGCTTGAGTCGATGTCGTCCAGGCGCGGGTCGTCGTGCTTCAGGCGCTCCAGCTTGTAGTGCGGGGTTTCCAGCGACTTGTTGGGCACCAGCGTGACGTTGACGCGCTGCTTGAGCTCGATCTTGGCAATCTCGGGGCGCTTTTCGTTCAAGAGGAAGGAAGCGACCTCGACCGGCACCTGCACGTGCACGGCGGCGGTGTTGTCCTTCATGGACTCTTCCTGAATGATGCGCAGGATTTGCAGCGCACTGCTTTCCGTGTCGCGCACGTGGCCGGAGCCGCCGCAGCGCGGGCAGGGAATGGAGGCGCCTTCGGAAAGCGCCGGCTTCAGGCGCTGGCGGCTCATCTCCAGCAGGCCGAACTTGCTGATGCTGCCGAACTGCACGCGGGCGCGGTCCTGGCGCAGGGCGTCGCGCAGGCGGTTCTCGACCTCGCGGCGGTTCTTGGTCTCTTCCATGTCGATGAAGTCGATCACGATCAGGCCGCCCAGGTCGCGCAGGCGCATCTGGCGAGCCACCTCATCGGCGGCTTCCAGGTTGGTGCGCGTGGCGGTTTCTTCGATGTCGCCGCCCTTGATGGCGCGCGCCGAGTTGACGTCGACCGCCACCAGCGCTTCGGCGTGGTCAATGACGACGGCACCGCCGCTCGGCAGCGTGACGGTGCGCGAATAGGCCGATTCGATCTGGTGCTCGATCTGGAAGCGGCTGAACAGCGGGGCGTTGTCGCGGTAACGCTTCACGCGGTGCGCCTGCTCGGGCATCACGTGGCTCATGAACTGGTGCGCCTGCTCGAAGATGTCGTCCGTGTCGATCAGGATGTCGCCGATGTCGCTGTTGAAGTAGTCGCGGATGGCGCGGATGACCAGGTTGCTCTCTTGGTAAATCAGGAAGGCGCCCTTGCCGGCCCTGGCGGCGCCGTCGATGGCGTCCCACAGCTTCAGCAGGTAGTTCAGGTCCCACTGCAGCTCGGGCGCGGTGCGGCCGATGCCGGCGGTGCGGGCGATGATGCTCATGCCTTTCGGGTAGTCGAGCTGGTCCATCGCCTCTTTCAGCTCGGCGCGGTCCTCGCCCTCGATGCGGCGGCTCACGCCACCACCACGCGGGTTGTTGGGCATCAGCACCACGTAGCGGCCAGCCAAGCTGACAAAGGTGGTCAGCGCCGCGCCCTTGTTGCCGCGCTCTTCCTTCTCGACCTGGACCAGCAGCTCCTGGCCCTCTTTGATGACGTCGTTGATGCGCGCCTGGCTGACCGAGACGCCCTCGGCAAAGTACTGGCGCGAGATCTCCTTGAACGGCAAGAAGCCGTGGCGCTCTTCGCCGTAGTCGACAAAGCAGGCCTCCAGCGACGGCTCGACGCGCGTCACCACCGCCTTGTAAATGTTGCCCTTGCGCTGTTCGCGCCCTTCGATCTCGATCTCGTAATCGAGCAGCTTCTGTCCATCGACGATCGCCAGGCGGCGCTCTTCGGCCTGCGTGGCGTTGATCAGCATCCGTTTCATGATGCGTTGTCCTTCAAAAAAGCAGTCAACGGCTTTCCGCGGAAAGCCCAAGATGCCTGGGACGAAGCGGCGAAACGGCGGGAATGGCCAGGGACTGAGGGCGGAGAGGAGGGCGCCGGGATGCGCGTCTCCAAGCCGCTGAACGCGTGGTTCAGCGGCCGCGATCAGGCGGGGGCGCGTGGAGGTGGGCGAGTGGCGCAAACAATGTGAACGCTGCACAAGCTGCAGCTGTCCGCATGGGTGGGGCGCCAGCTGTGGCTGAAAACGGCGTGAAAACCGCCAGCCGCAGCCAGCGCATCATCACCATGATCCATGCCATCAGCACAAGTAGTCTCGCTTCGATCCGACCCGCAGGCGGCGCTGTGTGTGCGTCCTGCCGGTCATGGGTATTCCGTGTGTGTTTCATCGCGTCGGCCCGACCTGCGCTTTTCTTGGCGTGCCTGCCCGATTCGTTGGGGGCAGGGCGCTTTCTTGTGCAGGCGCGGCATCGACCTTGTACTGGCGACCGTGCGTGGGAGGTGGAATAGACTACCCGCTCATTCGGGCAGTGACTTCCATTTCAGATTCAACCACTTACGGCGCTTGCCAGTGACTCGCATTATAGGTGTCAAAGCCCCCGGATCAGTGGCTACGGACAAACCCGAAGTCCGCTGGCTGACGGTGGACGAGGAGAGCGCGGGCCAGCGGCTCGACAACTACCTGATCCGCCACCTGAAGGGCGTGCCCAAGACCCACGTCTACCGCATCATCCGCTCGGGCGAAGTGCGCGTGAACAAGGGCCGCGCCGCCGCCGACACGCGCGTGGCGGCCGGCGACCAGGTGCGCGTGCCGCCGGTGCGCGTGGCCGAGCGTTCGACCGACGCGCAGGCCGCGCCCGCGCGCGAATTTCCGATCCTGCTGGAAGACGAGCACCTGATCGCCATCGACAAGCCCGCCGGCGTGGCGGTGCACGGCGGCTCGGGTGTGAGCTTTGGCGTGATCGAGCAGTTGCGCCGCGCGCGGCAGTACCAGCAACCGGGCGGAGCGCGCTTTCTCGAACTGGTGCACCGGCTTGACCGCGAAACCAGCGGCATCCTGCTCGTCGCCAAGAAGCGCAGCGCGCTCAAAAATCTGCAAGACCAGTTCCGCGAGCGCGAAACCGGCAAGACCTACCTGGCGCTGGTGCTGGGCGACTGGCCCGAGCGCCTGAAAGTCATCGACGTGCCGCTGCGCCGGTACCTGCTGGAAGACGGCGAGCGCCGCGTGCGCGTCACGGCCAAGGACGACCCCGAAGGCCTGCGCTCGATCAGCCTGGTCAGGGTGCGCGAGCGCTGGGCGGGCTTCACGCTGCTGGAGGTGACCATCAAGACCGGCCGCACGCACCAGATCCGCGTGCACCTGGCGGCCCAAGGCCACCCGATCGCGGGTGACGACAAGTACGGCGACTTCGACCGCAACAAGACCCTGCAAAAACACGGCCTGAAGCGCATGTTCCTGCACGCCTGGCGGCTACAGTTCACCCACCCCGCCAGCGCGCAAGCGGTTGAGCTGCACGCCGCGCTGCCGCCCGATCTGCTCTCGTTTTCAAAGCACGCCCCGCAAGCCACATGAACCGTCCGCGCCAATTCGACCTGATCTGCTTCGACTGGGACGGCACCTTGTTCGACTCCACCGCCCTCATCGTGCGCGCCATCCAGCAGGCGGTGCTGGATGTGGGCGGCGCCAGGCCCACGGATGAAGCGGCGTCCTACGTCATCGGCATGGCGCTGATGCCGGCGCTGGCGCACGCCGCGCCCGACGTGCCCAAAGAAAAATACCCCTTGCTCGGCGAGCGTTACCGCCACCACTACCTGGCTACCCAACACGACATCAGCCTGTTCGAGGGCGTGCTGCCCATGCTGGCTGAGCTGAAAAGCCGTCACCACTGGCTGACGGTGGCCACCGGCAAGAGCCGCCGCGGGTTGGACGACGTGCTGGCCTCGCGCCAGTTGCACGGCATCTTCGACGGCTCGCGCACGGCGGATGAGACGGCGGGCAAGCCCCACCCGCGCATGTTGCACGAGCTGATGCGCGAGTTCGGCGCCGATCCCGAGCGCACGCTGATGATCGGCGACACCACGCACGATCTGCAGATGGCGCGCAACGCCGGTTGCGCCAGCGTGGGCGTCGGCTATGGCGCGCACGATACGCACGGCTTCGATGCGCTGGCGCCGCGCTTTGTCGCCCGCTCGGTGGGCGAGTTGCGCGATTGGCTGAGCGCGCATGGATGACGCGTTGCGCATCCCGCTGTGCCGCAGCGTCGATCTCGAGGAAGGCGGCTTGGCCGTGCCATTTGATGTCGTGTACGCTGGCCAGACCATGCGCGCGTTCGCCATCCGCTTTCAGGGCCAGGTGCACGCCTACCTGAACCGCTGCACCCATGTGGCGATGGAGATGGACTTCCAGCCCAACCGCTTCTTTGACGACAGCGGCCGCTGGCTCATCTGCGCCACGCACGGCGCCATGTACGCGCCGGACACCGGCCAGGGCGTGGCGGGGCCGTGCCGCGGCGGCCTGGTCAAGATCGAGTTGAGCGAGGCCGACGGCGCGGTGCACTGGCACAGCAGTCCGGCCTTGCGGCCGCTGGAATTCTGACCGGTGCGGCGGCGCCTCGTGGACAATCCCGGTTTTGGCCGACAGCGCGCTGCGCGCCGGATGCGATGAACCATGAAGTGACGACCGGCTCCGGGGCGAGCCACTGGGAGCGCGAGGCGATCGAGAAGCTGCTGCTGGCCGACGTGCGCGAGCGCCGTGCGGCGCGCCGCTGGCGCATGCTGCGCAGCCTGCTGTGGATGCTGCTGCTGGGCGCGCTGATCTGGGTGCTGGCGTCGGACCAGTTGCCGACCAGCGCGCCGAGCGCGCGCCATACCGCGATGGTCGCCATCCGCGGCGAGATCGCCGAGCGCGGCGAAGCCAGTGCCGAATCCGTGCTGCCCGCGCTGCGCACCGCGATGGAGGACAAGGGCGCGCAGGCGCTGGTGCTGCTGATCAACTCGCCCGGCGGCAGCCCGGTGCAGGCCGGCCTGATCAACGACGAGATCCGCCGTCTGCGCGCCTTGCACGACAAACCGGTGTACGCGGTGGTCGAGGAGGCCTGCGCCTCCGGCGCCTATTACATCGCCGCAGCGGCCGACCGCATCTACGTCGACAAGGCCAGCATCGTCGGCAGCATCGGCGTGCTGATGAACGGCTTCGGCTTCGTCGGTGCCATGGACAAGCTGGGGGTGGAACGCCGGCTGCTGACGGCGGGCGAGAACAAGGGCTTTCTCGATCCGTTCAGCCCGCAGTCGGAAGAGCACAAGCGGCACGCGCAGTCGATGTTGGCGCAGATTCACCGGCAGTTCATCGACGTCGTCAAGGCGGGCCGTGGCGAGCGCCTGAAGGAAACCCCCGAGATGTTCAGCGGCCTGTTCTGGACCGGCGAACAGGCGGTGCAGTTGGGCCTGGCGGATGAGCTGGGCAGCCTGGATTCGGTGGCGCGCGACGTGGTCAAGGCCGAACGCGTGATCGACTACACCAACCGTGAGAACATCGCCGAGCGCTTTGCCAAACGATTCGGCGCCGGCATCGGCCAGGGCGCGATGGGCAGTCTGGGCCTGCTGCCAGGCGTGCGCTGACCCGTCTTCAGGCGCCGATGGCGAAGATCGCCGGCGCGTCACCCGCGAAGGCGTGCGCCTCGGCGTCGGTGCGCCAGTCGCGCACCGTGGCGCTGCGCGTGGCGCCGCCGTCCAGCGTCAGGCCATGGCTGACCGCCAGCCGGGTGCCGGGTTGCAGCGTTTGCAGCAAGGCCCGCAGCAGGGCGGCGTTGCGGTATGGGGTTTCGATGAACAACTGGGTCTGCCCGCCGCGCAGTGCGCGGGCTTCGAGTTCGTGGATGCGCCGGGCGCGCGCTTCCGATGCTTGCGGCAGGTAGCCGACGAAGGCGAAGTGCTGCCCGCCCAGGCCACTGGCCGCCAGCGCCAGCAGCGGCGAGACCGGGCCGACCAGCGGCACGACTTCCAGGCCCAGCGCATGCGCTGCGCGCACCACCGAACTGCCGGGGTCGGCCACCGCCGGCATGCCGGCCTCGCTGATCAGGCCGATGTCGGTGCCCTGCAGGGCGGGCGCGAGCAGCGGGCGGGCGTCGAATGGTGCGACGCCGGCGTGGTCGCCTTTCTTGTGCACGGCGCGCGGCAGCTCGCTGATGTGCAGCGCCTGGATCGGCTGCGCCAGCGGCACGCATGCATCGACGCGCTTGAGAAAGGCGCGCGTGGACTTGGCGTTCTCGCTGATCCAGTGGGTGAGGGCGGCGGCCACGCGCAGCGTGCGCAAGGGCAGCACGTCGTCCAGCGGTGATTGCACGGCGCAGCCGTGGTCGAGCGGCGTCGGCACCAGGTACAGGCGGCCGCTCATGGCAGCGTCAGCCCGGCGGCACGCAGCAGGCGCGCGGTGCGGATCAGCGGCAGGCCGACCAGCGCCGTCGGGTCGTCGTTGTGGATGGCGTCCAGCAGCGTGATGCCGAGCCCTTCGCTCTTGGCGCTGCCGGCGCAATCGTAGGGCTGCTCGGCGCGCAGATAGCGCTCGATCTCGTCGTCGCTCAGCGCGCGAAAGCGCACCTCGACGGCGGCCAGCTCGGTCTGCGCGAAGTCGGTCGCGGCGCAGGCCACGCTGAGCGCGGTCTGGAAGATGACGCTGCGCCCGCGCATGCGCTGCAGCTGCGCGCGCGCGCGCTCGTGCGTGCCGGGCTTGCCCAGCGGCTCGCCGTCCAGATCGGCCACCTGATCGGCGCCGATCACGATCGCCGTGGGGTGGCGGCGCGCGACCTCGCGCGCCTTGGCTTCGGCCAGGCGCCAGGCGAGGGCGCGCGGGGTCTCGCCCGGGCGCGGGGTTTCGTCCACCTGGGGCGCGTCCACCGTGAACGGCAGGCCCAGCCGGGACAGCAATTCACCGCGGTAGCGCGAGGTGGAGCCCAGCACCAGCGGGCGCGCCAGCGGCGCGGGAGAGGCAGTCGCGATCATGGCGGCGATTCTCTTACACTGATCCCATGAGCAAGCAGTTTCACGTGCGCCGGCTCGATGTGGCGGCGTTCGCGCAAGCGCAAGCCGGCCTTGAAGGCTGCGATGAATTGGGCGCCTACCCGCGCGTGCTGCAGGAGTTGCACGCGCCGCGCGCCGATCTGGTGATCGAGTGGCGCGCGCGCGGCGAGCAGCGCCGCGCCGTCGATGGCAGCCTGCGGCCGGCGCTGCATTTGCAGGTGAGCGCCGCCTTGCCGCTGAGCTGCCAGCGCTGTCTGGAGGAGGTGACGGCGCCGATCGACATCGATCGGCATTTCGTCTTCGTGCCCGACGAGGACGCGGCGGCCGCGCTCGACGACGCCTCGGACGACGACGTGCTGGCGCTGGCGCCCGATTTCGATCTGCATGCGCTGCTCGAGGACGAACTGCTGATGGCGCTGCCGCTGGTGCCACGACACGAGGAGTGCCCCGAGGCCGTGCCGCTGAGCGCGCAGGACGCCGACTTCGACGCCGCCACCGAGGAGCGGCGCCATCCTTTCGCCGCCTTGTCGGCGCTGCGCAAGCCCGACGCCGGTTGATCGGCGCCACAGCGGCCGCAGGCGTTGGCTGGGCGGCGCTTTCCAGCTATAATCAAAGGCTTTTCCGATTCGCGCGCGGCGTTTTTGATTAACGGCTGATGCGGGCGGTATTTACTCGGTTTTAACCTTTTTTTGCCGCACTGCTTCAGGCAGCCGGCAGTCATCCGATCACTCGAAGGAGCCATCATGGCTGTTCAGCAAAACAAGAAGTCGCCCTCCAAGCGCGGCATGCACCGTTCGCACAACGCCCTGGCCGCGCCCGGCATCGCCGTCGAGCCGACCACCGGCGAAACCCATCTGCGCCACCACATCAGCCCGAACGGCTTTTACCGTGGCCGCCAGGTGATCAAGGCCAAGACCGAGGCCTGATTCGCCTGACCCGGATGGGCGAGCGGCGGCGCGCCATCCCCGTCCTGCATCTGCCGGGCCCGGCGCTACCTTGGCGTAGCTTCGGGCCTTTGCCGTTTCTGGCGGCGCGCCGGTTCTTCTTTGTCGATGCCGGGCCGGCGGCCCGGACGCGTTCGGGGCTTGCATGATCGTTCTGGCTGTCGATTGCATGGGCGGTGACCACGGTCCCACGGTCACCTTGCCGGCCTGCCAGCGCTTTCTGGAGCAGCAACCGCAGGCGCGCCTGCTGCTGGTCGGGCGGCCCGAGGCGCTGGCCGGCTTTGCCCACGAGCGCGCGTCGGTGGTCGCCGCCACCGAGGTGGTCGGCATGGACGATGCGGTCGAGGTGGCGCTGCGCAAGAAGAAGGATTCGTCCATGCGCGTGGCGATCCAGCAGGTCAAGGACGGCGCGGCGCAGGCGGCGGTGTCGGCCGGCAACACCGGGGCGCTGATGGCGATCGCGCGCTATCTGCTGAAGACACTGGACGGCATCGAGCGCCCGGCCATCGCGACCCAGATGCCAAACGCCAAGGGCGGCGCCACCACGGTGCTGGATCTGGGCGCCAACGTCGATTGCACCGCCGGGCACCTGCTGCAGTTCGCTGTCATGGGATCGGCGCTGGTGTCGGTGCTGAGCGACAACCCCAGCCCCAGCGTCGGGCTGCTCAACATCGGCGAGGAAGCCATCAAGGGCAGCGAGGAGATCAAGCGCGCCGGCGAGCTGCTGCGCGCGGCCGCGCAGACGGGCGATCTCAACTTCTTCGGCAACGTCGAGGGCAACGACATCTTCAAGGGCACGGTGGACATCGTGGTCTGCGACGGCTTTGTCGGCAACGTGGCGCTGAAGACCAGCGAAGGGCTGGCGACCATGATCGTGCAGTTCCTGCGTGAGGAGTATTCGCGCAACCTGCTGACCAAGCTGGCGGCGCTGCTGTCCTACCCGGTGCTGTCGGCGCTCAAGAAGCGCATGGACCATCGCCGCTACAACGGCGCCGCGCTGCTGGGCCTGCGCGGGCTGGTATTCAAGAGCCATGGCTCGGCCGATGCGCTGGCTTTCGAGCAGGCGCTGTGCCGCGCGTATGATGCGGCTCAGCACCAGTTGCTGGCGCGCGCCGAGGCGCGCATTGCGCACGCCGCGCCGTTGCTGGCCAGGGCGGGCTGATGCGGCCAGCGCCAGCCTACCTGTACGACAAGACGATTTGATGACCGCACGCTATTCCCGCATCACCGGCACCGGCAGCTACCTGCCGCCGCGACGCGTGAGCAATGATGACCTGGTGACCGAGCTGGCGGAGCGGGGCGTCGAGACCTCCGACGACTGGATTGTCGAGCGCACCGGCATCCGGGCACGCCATTTCGCCGCGCCCGACGTGCCCGCCAGCGATCTGGCGGTGCCGGCGGCGCAGGCGGCGCTGGCCGCCGCCGGCCGCACGCCGGACGATATCGACCTGATCATCGTCGCCACTTCGACGCCGGACATGGTGTTTCCGTCCACTGCGGCCATCGTGCAGCACAAGCTGGGCATCGCCGGCTGCCCGGTGTTCGACGTGCAGGCGGTGTGCAGCGGCTTCGTTTACGCGCTGACGGTGGCCGACGCCATGATTGCCCGCGGCGCCGCCAGCCGGGCGCTGGTGATCGGTGCCGAGGTGTTCAGCCGCATTCTCGATTTCAGCGACCGCACCACCTGCGTGCTGTTCGGCGACGGCGCCGGCGCCGTGGTGCTGGAGGCGTCCGACACGCCGGGCATTCTGGCGACCGACCTGCACGCCGACGGCAAGCACGTCGGCATCCTGTGCGTTCCCGGCAACGTCTCGGGCGGCCAGGTGCTGGGCGATCCGCTGCTCAAGATGGACGGGCAGTCGGTGTTCAAGCTGGCGGTGAGCGTGCTCGACAAGGCGGCGCGGGCGGTGCTGACCAAGGCCGGCAAGAGCGAGGCCGACATCGACTGGCTGATTCCGCACCAGGCCAACATCCGCATCATGCAAAGCACCGCCAGGAAACTGCACCTGCCGCTGGAGAAAGTGGTGGTGACGGTGCACGACCACGGCAACACCTCCGCGGCCTCGATTCCGCTGGCGCTGGACCATGGCGTACGCTCGGGCCAGGTCAAGCGGGGGCAGACACTGCTGCTGGAAGGCGTCGGCGGCGGCTTCACCTGGGGTGCCGTGCTGCTCGTGCTGTGAGCACCGGCACCGGCTTGCCGCACTTGCGTCGCGTTTGGGTGTTTAGGATGGCTGATTCGTCAACATGAAACCGATTGCATTCGTTTTCCCCGGCCAGGGCTCCCAGAGCGTGGGCATGCTGGACGCCTGGGGTGATCACCCGGCTGTGCTCGAAACCCTTCAGGAGGCCTCGGAGGCGCTGGGCGAGGATCTCGGCGCCTTGATCCGCAACGGCCCCAAGGAAGCGCTGGCGCTGACCACCAACACCCAACCGGTGATGCTGGTGGCCGGCGTGGCCTGCTGGCGCGCCTGGCGCGCCGAGGGCGGGGCCTTGCCGGCGGCGGTGGCGGGTCATTCGCTGGGCGAGTATTCCGCGTTGGTCGCGGCCGAGGCGCTGTCGCTGGCCGAGGCCGTGCCGCTGGTGCGCCTGCGCGCGGCGGCGATGCAAGACGCGGTGCCGGTCGGCGCCGGCGCCATGGCCGCCATCCTGGGATTGGAGGCGGTGCGCGTGGTCGAGGGCTGCGCAGCAGCCACCCAGGCCATGGGCGACGCCGGCGAGGTGGTCGAGGCGGTGAATTTCAACGACCCGGTGCAGACCGTGATCGCCGGCACCAAGGCGGCGGTCGAGAAGGCTTGCGAACTGCTGAAGAGCCTGGGTGCCAAGCGTGCGCTGCCCTTGCCGGTGTCGGCGCCGTTCCACTCCAGCCTGATGAAGCCGGCGGCGGAGCGGCTGAAGGCTGCGCTGGCCGATATCGCCTTCGCCGCGCCGCGGATTCCGGTGGTCAACAACGTCGATGTGGCGATCGAGAGCGAGCCCGAGCGCATCCGTGACGCGCTGTATCGCCAGGCCTTCGGACCGGTGCGCTGGGTCGAGTGCGTGCGCCAGATCAAGGCCATGGGCCTGGACACGGTGGTCGAGTGCGGCCCCGGCAAGGTGCTGGCCGGCATGGCCAAGCGCATCGATGCCGAACTGACCGGCGTCGCTCTGTACGATCCGGCGACCCTGACCGAGGTCAAGACACTCTTCAACTGAACGTCCGCAGGAGCACACAGGCATGTTCGAACCGGTATTCGCAGGCCAGGTGGCGCTGGTGACCGGCGCTTCGCGCGGCATTGGTGCGGCGATCGCGCAGGAGTTGGCCGGGGGCGGCCTGAAGGTGATCGGCACCGCCACCACCGAGGCCGGTGCCGCCGCCATCACGACGGCGCTGGCGGCCTACCCCGGCTGCCGCGGCGCCGCGCTGAATGTCAACGACGCGGCGGCGGCCGACTCGCTGATCGACGCCATCGTGAAGGAGCACGGCGCTGCACGTGCTGGTGAACAACGCCGGCATCACGCGCGATACCCTCGCCATGCGCATGAAGGACGAGGACTGGGACGCGGTGCTCGATACCAACCTGAAGGCGGTGTTTCGCATGAGCCGCGCCGTGATGCGCCCGATGATGAAGCAGCGTTATGGCCGCATCGTCAGCATCACCAGCGTGGTCGGCGCATCCGGCAACCCGGGGCAGGCCAACTACGCGGCGGCCAAGGCCGGCGTGGCCGGCATGACCCGCGCGCTGGCGCGCGAGCTCGGCAGCCGCAACATCACGGTCAACTGCATCGCCCCCGGCTTCATCGCCACCGACATGACGGCCGCGCTGGGCCAGGAGCAGCAAAAGGCGCTGACGGGCCAGATCCCGCTGGGCCGCCTCGGTCAGCCGACCGACATCGCGCACGCCGTGGCCTACCTGGCGAGTCCGCAGGCGGCCTACGTGACGGGGCAGGAACTGCACGTCAACGGCGGCATGTTCATGGCCTGATACCCTGCACTAAACTCGAGACCCGCGCGGCAAGACGCCGTGAGCGTGTGTAAGCGCAGGTAGAATCTTTTTTTTCATCACCCTCAGAGGGAACCCATGAGCGATATCGAAGCACGTGTCAAGAAAATCATCGCCGAGCAGCTCGGCGTGGAAGAGTCCCATGTCACCAACGAGAAGGCCTTCGTGGCCGATCTGGGTGCCGACTCGCTGGACACCGTGGAGCTGGTGATGGCGCTTGAAGACGAGTTCGACATCGAGATTCCCGACGAAGACGCCGAGAAGATCACCACGGTTCAGAACGCCATCGACTACGCCAACAGCAAGAAGGCCTGAGGCACGATGACTCGGCGCCGCGTTGTCGTCACAGGCCTGGGTTGCGTCAGCCCCGTGGGCAACACGGTGGCCGAGAGTTGGGCCAATGCGCTCGACGGTCGCTCGGGCATTGACCACATCACGCGCTTCGACGCCAGCACCTTCGCCAGCCGTATCGCCGGCGAGGTGCGCGGGCTCGACATTTCGCCGCACATCTCGGCGAAGGAAGCGCGCACCATGGACACCTTCATCCATTACGGCATCGTGGCCGCCGCCGAGGCGGTGCAGGATGCCGGCCTGGCCGTGGGCGAGGCGCTGGATGAGGAGGCCGCCGACCGCATTGGCTGCGTCATCGGCTCGGGCATTGGTGGTCTGCCTCTGATCGAGGAAACCCACGGCGACTGGGCAGCGCGCGGCGCGCGGCGCATCTCGCCGTTTTTCGTGCCGGCCTGCCTGGTCAACATGGTGGCCGGTCACGTGTCGATGAAATTCGGCTTCAAGGGTCCCAACCTCGCCATCGCCACCGCCTGCACCACCGGGCTGCACTGCATCGGTGACGCCGCCCGGATCATCGAGTACGGCGACGCCGACGTGATGATTGCCGGCGGCACTGAGTCCACGGTGTCGCCGCTGGGCGTTGGCGGTTTTGCCTCGATGCGCGCGCTGTCGACACGCAACGACGATCCCAAGACGGCCTCGCGCCCCTGGGACAAGGACCGCGACGGCTTCGTGCTGGGCGAGGGCGCCGGCATCCTGGTGCTGGAAGAGTACGAGCACGCCAAAAAGCGTGGCGCCAAAATCTACGCGGAGGTGGCGGGCTTCGGCATGAGCGCCGACGCGGGCCACATGACGGCGCCCAACATGGACGGCCCACGCCGTGCCATGCGCGCGGCGCTGCGCAATGCCGGAGTCAACGCCGATCAGGTCGGCTACGTCAACGCGCACGGCACCTCGACGCCGCTGGGCGACCTCAACGAGTCGAACGCGATCAAGGCGGCGCTGGGTGAGCATGCCCGTTCGGTGGTGGTCAGTTCCACCAAGTCCATGACCGGCCACCTGCTGGGCGGCGCCGGCGGTGTGGAGAGCGTGTTCACGGTGCTGGCGCTGCACCACCAGAAGGTGCCGCCGACCATCAACCTGTTCGACCAGGATCCCGAGTGCGACCTGGACTACTGCGCCAACACCGCGCGTGACATGAAGCTGGATGTGGCGCTGAAGAACAACTTCGGCTTTGGCGGCACCAACGGCTCGGTGGTCTATCGCCGCGTCTGAACAGGCTCCGCTCGGTTTTGCACGCATCCAAGCGGCGCCGCGATCCTCGATCGCGCGGGCGCGCGCGGCTTGAAGCCGGTGGCATGCCATGACGGACGCTCCCGCAGTGACTTATCCGGTGGGCCGCACGCGTGCGCTGGCGTTGCTGCTGGCCGGCCTGTGGCTGGCCGGTGCGTTGCTGACGCTGGCGCTTTGGTGGATGCCGCGCGCGCCGTTGGGCGGCTTGGCAGGCGGCCTGCTGGTGGGCAGCCTGGTGGCCACGGGTGCGGCGCTGCTGGGCTTCTGGCGCAGCCAGAGCGCGCGCCGCCTGATCTGGAATGGCGCCTGCTGGGGCTTGCGCGAGGGCACGGTCGAATCCACTGGCGACGAGGTGCGCGTCGAGGTCTGGCTTGACGCCCAGCGGGCGCTGCTGCTGCGCTATCACGATCCGCGTCGCGCGCGGCCGCTGTGGCTGTGGGCGCAGGCGTCCAGCGATGTCGGGCGCTGGCACCTGTTGCGCTGTGCGCTATATTCATCCGGCAAGTCGGCCGTGCGGGCCGCGCCGATCGCCGCGGCCGAGCCGCGCGCCTAGCCGGCGGCGCCGCGCCGCTTCTTCCCACCCAACCGTTTTCGCGTGCCCGAACAGCTTGCCGCCCCTCCCGCCCCGACCGACAGCGATGCGCTGCTGGTCGAGCGCGCGGCCGCCGGCGACCACCGCGCCTACGAGTTGCTGGTGATCAAGTACCAGCGCCGCATTGAGCGCCTCATCGGCCGCATGGTGCGCGACGTCGATCTGGTGCAGGACATCGCCCAGGAAACCTTCATCCGCGCGTGGCGCGCGTTGCACCAGTTTCGCGGCGATGCGCAGTTCTACACCTGGTTGTACCGCATTGCCGTGAACACGGCGAAGAAGTCCTTGATGGAACTCAAGCGCAATCCGGTGGTGACCGAAGCGGCGCTGTATTCGAGCGAGGGCGACGATGAAACTTCCCGACACGAGAACGAACTAACCTCGGAATCCACGCCGGAGACCGAGCTGGCGGCACGCGAGATCGCCGCCGCCGTGAACGCGGCGATGGAAGCCCTGCCGGAAGACCTGCGCCAGGCCGTGACCTTGCGCGAGATCGAAGGCCTGAGTTACGAAGAGATTGCGGAAGCCATGAATTGCCCCATCGGCACCGTGCGATCGCGGATTTTCCGGGCGCGCGAAGCCATCTCAGCCAAGGTCAAGCCCTTGCTGAGTCACCAGACGGGCAAGCGCTGGTAGAGGCGGGCGGTTTTTTGAATCAGTGATGGTGATCGTGATGAAGACGCAGTTTGTGGAGACTCAAGTGGATCGGGAAAGCATTTCCGCCCTGATGGATGGGCGCCTGCAGGCCGGCGAGTTGCCGGCCTTGCTGCCGGACATGGCGTCGGCCGAGGCGCGCGAGTGCTGGCATGTCTACCACCTGGTGGGCGACGTGTTGCGCTCGTCCGATCTGGCGGCCTGCGGTCACGACACCGATTTCGTGCGCCGTCTGGGCGAGCGCCTGCAAGGCGAGCGCGCGCTACTGCAACCGGCAGCGCTGCCGATCGTGGTGCCGGCCGGTGGGCGTGCCGCCGCCAATGACGGTGTATTCCGCTGGAAGCTGGTGGCCGGCCTGGCATCGTTCGCCGCCGTGGCGGCGATCGGCTGGGGCCTGATGGGTGGCATCGGCCCGCAGCCCACCGGCGCGCAACTGGCGCAGGGCGGTGCGGTCACCAGCGGTGCGCGTCCGATGGCGGTGGCCAATGTCGGGTCCACCGTGCCTGTGGCGTCCATTGAGACGGCCGAGGCACCGGCCATTGGCGTTGCCGAGGCCGAGCCCGTGATCCTGCGCGACCCGCGCCTGGACAGCTTCCTGGCCGCACACCGTCAGGCGGTGGGTGCGTCGGCGCTGGCGGGCTCGGCGGGCTTTCTGCGCAACGCCACCTTTGATGGGTCGGGACGTTGACGGTCCGCGTGTCCAACTTGTCGAGCAGCGTTGAGACGGGCGCACGAACGGCGCAGCGGATGCCGTGGCGGCGCGCTTCATGGTCGCGCGCGGCGCGGCGGTTGGCGTTGCTGTGGTGTGCCAGCGGCGTGGTGGGGTTTGCCGGCATGCAGGCCGGTGCCTGGGCCGGCGACCGGCCGGTGGGTCCACCCGAGCGCAACATCGCCGAATGGCTGGTGCGCCTGCAGCAGGCGACGCGGATTCATTCCTATGTGGGCACCTTCGTGGTGTCTTCCGCGTCCGGCGCGATGTCCAGTTCGCGCATCTGGCACGCGTGCGAAGGCGACGTGCAGATGGAGCGCGTGGATGCGCTGTCGGGCACGCCGCGCACCACCTTGCGGCGCAACGAGTTGGTCGTCACCGTGCTGCCGGAGTTGCGCACCATGCGCACCGAGCAGCGCGAGCCGGTGGCGGTGTTTCCGAATCTGCTGACGCCAGGCCAGGATTTTTCCACCACCGATTTCTACGGTGCGCGCCAGGTCGGCCAGGGCCGTGTGGCCGGCTTCGATGCCGACATCGTGGTGCTGCGCCCGCGCGATGACCGGCGCTTCGGCTACCGCATCTGGAGCGAGAAGCGCACCGGTCTGGTGGTCAAGACCCAGACGCTCGATGTGGCGGGCCGCGTGCTGGAGCAGGCCGCGTTCTCGGAGCTGCAGTTCGACGTGCCGATCGACACCGACAAGCTGCGGCGCATGATGACCGGCGTGGACGGCTACCGGAAGGAGCGTTCCGAGCATGTCAGCAGCACGGCGCAGGCCGAAGGCTGGCAACTGCGGGAGACGGTGCCCGGCTTCAAGTCGCAGCATGTCTACCGCCGCCCGGCGCCGGGCGCGGCCAGCATGGTGCAGTGGATCTTCTCGGACGGTCTGGCCACGGTGTCGCTGTTTCTCGAGCCCTACGATGCCCAGCGCCACGCGCAGCCGGGCGCGGCGGCGCTGGGCGCGACCCACACGCTGAGCCGCCGTGTGCCGGACACGCCGCGCGATTGGTGGGTTACGGCCGTTGGTGAGGTGCCGCCGCAGACCTTGCAGGCCTTCGTCGACCAGCTGCAGCGCAGGAACTGATCCCTTCTGGATCGAATCGGGCACGTGGCGGCTCGCCGGATGGCCGGTGGCGCCGTGCCCCAGCCAAGAAAGTTGAAGAACATGTTGTTGAACCTGAAGAACCTTGCCGTGAAGGGGTGGCTGGCCACCTCGCTGCTGGCCGGTGCGGCCCTGTGCCTCCCGCCGATGGTGGCGGCGCAGCCGGCGCCCGCCCCCGTGCCGTCGGTCCGCGGGCTGCCGGATTTCACCGACTTGGTCGATCAGGTGGGCCCGGCGGTGGTCAACATCCGCACCATGGAACGCGTGCGCGCCGGCATGGGCGGTGGCGGGCCGGCCGATGAGGAAATGCAGGAGTTTCTGCGCCGCTTCTTCGGCATCCCGATGCCGGGCACGCCGCGCCAAGGCCCGCGCCCCAACCGGCCGCAGCAACCGCAACCCGAGCAGGAAGTGCCGCGCGGCGTCGGCTCCGGCTTCATCATTTCGGCGGACGGCTACGTGATGACCAATGCGCACGTGGTCGATGGCGCCGACGAGGTGCTGGTCACGCTGACCGACAAGCGCGAGTTCAAGGCCAAGATCGTCGGCGCCGACAAGCGCACCGATGTGGCGGTGGTGAAGATCGAGGCCAGCGGTCTGCCGGCCGTGCGCATCGGCGACGTCGGCCGTCTGCGCGTGGGCGAGTGGGTGATGGCGATCGGCTCGCCCTTCGGGCTGGAGAACACCGTCACCGCCGGCATCGTCAGCGCCAAGCAGCGCGACACCGGCGACTACCTGCCCTTCATCCAGACCGACGTGGCCGTGAACCCGGGTAATTCGGGCGGACCGTTGATCAACATGCGTGGCGAGGTGATCGGCATCAACAGCCAGATCTATTCGCGCTCGGGCGGCTTCATGGGTATTTCGTTCGCCATCCCGATTGACGAGGCCATGCAGGTGAGCGAGCAACTGCGCACCAGCGGGCGCGTGACGCGCGGGCGCATCGGTGTGCAGATCGCCGAGGTGACGCGCGAGGTGGCCGAGTCGATCGGCCTCGGCAAGCCGCAGGGCGCGCTGGTGCGCGGGGTGGAAAGCGGCTCCCCGGCCGACAAGGCCGGCATCGAGGCGGGCGACATCATCACCCGCTTTGGTGGTCGCGCGATCGAGCGCGCGTCCGACCTGCCGCGCCAGGTCGGCAACACCAAGCCGGGCACGCGCAGTGCGATGACGGTGTTCCGTCGTGGCCAGCAACGCGAGCTGAGCGTCACCATCGCCGAGCTGGAGCCTGAGCAGACCGCGCGCCGTCCGGCCGCGCGCGCCAGCGAGCCGCCCAAGGCCGCGACCGCCGTGGTGCAGGCGCTGGGCCTGACGGTGAGCGAGTTGACCGAGGCGCAGAAGAAGGAGCTCAAGCTGCGCCGCGGCGTGCGCGTGGAAAGCGCGGCCGATGCCGCCGCGCGCGCTGGCCTGCGCGAGGGCGACGTGATTCTTTCGGTCGGCAATCTCGAGGTCGGCAGCACACGCGAGTTCGAGGCGGCGGTCGCCAAAGCGCCGCAGGACAAGCCGATCAACATGCTGGTGCAGCGCGGCGAGCTGGTGCAGTTCGTGCTGGTGCGCCCGACACGCTGAAGCGGCCGACGCGCCGGGAAGCCCCAGCTTTCGCTCAGATTTGGGGCTTTTTTACGACGCCGCCGCACGATCCCGAAATCGAGCAGCGACCACCGTCGGCGGCCGCGTCGCCTGTCGTACATATGAGTTTGGATAGAATCCAGCCTCGTCATCGGGGGTCGGCTGTAATAAGGAAGCGTTTCAAGTCCACATCGTGGTATCAGGGTGCACTATTCACCGGAAGTCCACAGTCCGCCCACAACTTGCCCCCGTGTTGTCTTTTCGAATCTGTTGATAATCTGTAGATAACTTTTAGTTGCCGCGCTACAACGACGGGGAAGTTCAGCTGCAGGACACGGAGCCGAGCGCTTTTTGCCTACAATGAAGTCCCAACTATCGCAGTTGCCATAGATTGTTGGTTGAGGGCGCGTCGCACCGTTGACGCGCCCTTTTTTCATGTGCGCCCCACGCCCATTCAGACACTTGCTCGCATTCCTTGATGGACCACATCAGAAATTTCTCAATCATCGCGCACATTGACCACGGCAAGTCGACGCTGGCCGACCGTCTCATCCAGCGTTGCGGCGGCCTCGCCGATCGCGAGATGAGCCAGCAGGTGCTCGACTCGATGGACATCGAGAAGGAGCGGGGGATAACCATCAAGGCGCAGACCGCCGCGCTGCAATACCAGGCGCGTGATGGCCGGATCTACAACCTCAATCTCATCGACACGCCGGGGCACGTGGACTTCTCGTATGAGGTGTCGCGTTCGCTGTCGGCGTGCGAAGGCGCGCTGCTCGTCGTCGATGCCTCGCAAGGCGTCGAGGCGCAGACGGTGGCCAATTGCTACACCGCGCTCGAGCTTGGTGTGGAAGTGCTGCCCGTGCTCAACAAGATGGATCTGCCGCAGGCCGATCCCGACAACGCCAAGGCCGAGATCGAGGACGTGATCGGCATCGATGCGAGCGAGGCCATTGCCATCTCCGCCAAGACCGGCATGGGCATCGACGACGTGCTGGAGCAGATCGTTGCCAAGGTGCCGGCGCCGCGCGGCAAGCCCGACGCGCCGCTGCGCGCCATGATCATCGACAGCTGGTTCGACGCCTACGTGGGCGTGGTGATGCTGGTGCGCGTGGTCGATGGCCGGCTGGCCAAGGGCGAGCGCTTCAAGATGATGGCCTCGGGCAGCGTCTACGACGCCGACAACCTGGGCGTGTTCACGCCCGCCACGCAGTCGCGTGAGTCGCTGGAGGCGGGCGAGGTGGGCTACATCATTGCCGGCATCAAGGAGCTGAAGGCCGCCAAGGTGGGCGACACCATCACGCTGGAGAAGAAGCAGCCCAACAACCTGGGGCCGGCCGACAAGGCGCTGCCCGGCTTCAAGGAGATCCAGCCGCAGGTCTTCGCGGGCCTGTACCCGACCGAGGCCAACCAGTACGACGCCTTGCGCGACAGCCTGGAGAAGCTGCAACTCAACGACGCCTCGCTGCATTACGAGCCCGAGGTGTCGCAGGCGCTGGGCTTCGGATTCCGCTGCGGCTTCCTGGGCCTGCTGCACATGGAGATCGTGCAGGAGCGCCTGGAGCGCGAGTTCGACATGGACCTGATCACCACCGCGCCCAGCGTGGTGTATGAGGTCGAGAAGGCCGATGGTGAGGTGATCCAGGTCGAGAACCCTTCCAAGATGCCCGACCAGGGCAAGATCAACGAGATCCGCGAGCCCATCGTTACCGTGCACCTGTACATGCCGCAGGACTACGTGGGCCCGGTGATGACGCTGGCCAACCAGAAGCGCGGCGTGCAGCTCAACATGGCCTACCACGGGCGCCAGGTGATGCTGACCTATGAGTTGCCACTGGGCGAGATCGTGCTGGACTTCTTCGACAAGCTCAAGAGTGTGTCGCGCGGCTACGCCTCGATGGATTACGAGTTCAAGGAATACCGCGCGTCCGACGTGGTCAAGGTCGACATCCTGCTCAACGGCGAGAAGGTCGATGCGCTGTCGATCATCGTGCACCGCAGCCAGAGCCAGTACCGCGGCCGCGCGGTGGCGGCCAAGATGCGCGAGATCATCAGCCGCCAGCAGTTCGACGTGGCGATCCAGGCGGCGATTGGCGCCAACATCATCGCGCGCGAGAACATCAAGGCCTTGCGCAAGAACGTGCTGGCAAAATGCTACGGCGGCGACATCAGCCGCAAACGCAAGCTGTTGGAAAAACAAAAAGCAGGCAAGAAGCGCATGAAGCAGATCGGGTCCGTCGAGGTGCCGCAAGAGGCATTCCTGGCCATCCTGCAGGTGGAGGACTGATGCCGATCCTGACCGCCATCGTCCTGGCCGCCTTCGTCGGCTACGGCGCCGCCTGGTACACGGGCGCGATCGAGGGCAACTTCGCATTGCTGCTGTTCATGGCGACGCTGGTGACCGGCCTGTACTGGCTGGCCGAGCGCTTCGTGTTCCTGCCGCGCCGCCGCGCTGCCGCGCAGGCGCTGCAGGCGCAGCTCGATCAGCGCCGTGCCGAACTGGCGGCGCAAGGCATCACGCAGGTGGACGAGGCCAGCGCCGCGGCGCGCGAGCGCGTGCTGGCGCAGCCCTGGTGGCTGGACTGGACGGCGGGACTGTTCCCGGTGATCCTGGTCGTGTTCCTGCTGCGCTCCTTCGTGTTCGAGCCGTTCAAGATCCCGTCCGGATCGATGATCCCGACGCTGCTGATCGGCGACCTGATCCTGGTCAACAAGTTCACCTACGGCCTCAAGCTGCCGGTGCTGAATCAGCGCCTGACGGCGGGCAATCCGGTGCAGCGCGGCGACGTGGTGGTGTTCCGCTACCCGCCGCGGCCGAGCGTGGACTACATCAAGCGCGTGGTCGGTCTGCCCGGCGACGAGGTGAGCTATCTGAACAAGCAGATCAGCATCAACGGCCAGCCGATGGCGCAGACGGCGGCCTCGGACTTCTTCGACGAGTCGTCGATGGAGTATTTCAAGCAGTTCGACGAGCAACTGGGCGAAAAGCGCCACCGCGTCATCGTCGACGGCCGGCGCCCGGCCTTTGTGGCGGGCGCGGACGAATTCCGCTACAAGGACGGCTGCCGCTACACCGTCGAGGGCGTCAGCTGCAAGGTGCCCGAGGGCCATTATTTCGTCATGGGCGACAACCGCGACAATTCACTCGATTCGCGCTACTGGGGCTTCGTGCCCGACGCCAACGTGGTCGGCAAGGCGTTCTTCGTCTGGATGAATTTCAGCGATCTCAAGCGCATCGGCTCATTCAACTGATCAGGGCAGGGGAGAACAGGCATGAGAAAGGGAAGTCGATCGTCGCAGCGCGGCATTTCGTTTTTCGGTCTGCTGCTGCTCGGCGTGCTGCTGGCGCTGGTGGGCATCGTGGGCGCCCGCGTGGTGCCGACGGCGACTGAATACATGGCGATCCAGAAGGCGGTCGGCAAGGCCGCCGCCGAGGGCAACACGGTGGCG
This sequence comes from Burkholderiales bacterium, assembly GCA_016702555.1. Lineage (GTDB taxonomy): Bacteria > Pseudomonadota > Gammaproteobacteria > Burkholderiales > Burkholderiaceae_C > Ottowia. The sequence continues at coordinate 326,146 of JADJDV010000005.1, read as the reverse complement.
GCGGTGCGCGCGGCGTTCGACCGTTCGGCGTCGGTGGACTACATCTCCTCGATTGCCGGGCGCGATCTGGAGGTGACCAAGATGGACGACCAGGTGGTGGTCAGCTTTGCTTACGACAAGGAAATTCCCTTGTTCGGCCCGGCCTACCTGGTGATCAAGTACCGTGGCTCCTCCCGCGGCGGTTGAGCGCGCGCGGCGGCATTGGCCGTTGACTGGCGCGTGAGCACGCCCGATGCGCTCGCGGCGCTGCAGTCGCGCCTGCGCTACCACTTCACCCAGCCAGCGCTGCTGGCGCGGGCGCTGACGCACCGCAGCTTTTCCGCCGACCACAATGAGCGGCTTGAGTTTCTCGGCGATTCGGTGCTGGGGCTGGCGGTCGCGCACCTGCTGTACGAGGCGCTGGACGAGTTGCCCGAGGGCGACCTGTCGCGCGTGCGCGCGCAGCTGGTGCGCCAGGACAGCCTGCACCGCCTGGCCTCCGAACTCGGCCTGCCGGCGCTGCTGCGGCTGGGCGAGGGCGAGTTGCGTTCGGGCGGCCAGCGGCGGCCGTCGATCCTGGCCGACGCGCTGGAGGCGATCATTGGCGCCGTCTACCTGGATGGCGGTCCGGAGGCCGCGAGTGCCCTGGTGCGCCGCCTGTTCGACGGCGTGCGGATCAACCCGGCGCTCTCGGCCGCGGCCAAGGACGCCAAGACCAGCTTGCAGGAATGGCTGCAGGGGCGCAAGATGCCGCTGCCGCAATACGAGGTGACGCAGGTGGCCGGCGCAGCGCACCGGCAGACCTTTGAAGTCGCGTGCCGGGTGGCGGCATTCGATCTGCAGCGCCTGGGCCAGGGCGCTTCGCGCCGCGCCGCCGAGCAGGCCGCCGCCGCCGCCATGCTGCAGGCACTACAGCATCATCCGAAGGCATGACCAGTTCCAGTTCTTCCATCGAATCCACGCCGCCGGCCGCAGGTCAACAGCGCTGCGGCCTGATCGCCATCGTCGGCAAGCCCAACGTCGGCAAGTCGACGCTGCTCAATGCCCTGGTGGGGCAGAAGATCAGCATCACCAGCCGCAAGGCGCAGACCACGCGCCACCGCATCACCGGCATCCGCACGCTGGCCGACGGGCAGGGCGGCGGCGCGCAGTACGTCTTCGTCGACACGCCGGGTTTCCAGACCAAGCACGGCACGGCGCTGAACAAATCGCTCAATCGGACGGTGCTGGGCGCCATCGACGGCGTCGATCTGGTGCTGTTCGTGGTCGAGGCGGGCAGCTTCACCCTGGGCGATGCCAAGGTGCTGGCGCTGCTGAAAGAGGGCACGCCGGTGCTGCTGGTGGCCAACAAGCTCGACACCGTGCATCGCCGGGCCGAAATCGCGCCCTGGCTGCGCGACATGCAGGAACGCTTTCCGTTTGCCGAGTTCGTGCCGATGTCGGCCAAGCAGCCCAAGGACGTGAAGCGGCTGCTGCAGATCTGCGGGCGCTACCTGCCCGAGCAGGCCTGGTGGTACAGCGAGGATGAGTTGACCGACAAGAGCGAGAAGTTCCTCGCCGGTGAAGTGGTGCGCGAGAAGCTGTTCCGCCTGACCGGCGACGAGTTGCCTTACACCTCCACCGTGGTCATCGAGCAGTTCAAGGAAGAAAAGAGCAAGCAGCACGGCCGCATGGTGCGCATCGCCGCCACCATCGTGGTCGAGCGCGACGGCCACAAGGCGATGGTGATCGGTGACAAGGGCGAACGCCTCAAGCGCATCGGCACCGAAGCGCGGCAGGAGCTGGAAAAGCTCATGGACTGCAAGCTGTTTCTCGAGTTGTGGGTCAAGGTGCGCAGCGGCTGGGCCGACGACGAGGCGCGCGTGCGCTCGTTTGGCTACGAGTGAAGCGCGTCACCCACGAGCCCTCTTACGTTCTCCATCACTACGACTGGAGCGAGTCCAGCGTGATCGTCGAAGCGTTCTCGCGCGCGCACGGTCGCGTGGCGCTGGTGGCCAAGGGCGCGAAGCGGCCGTCGTCCAACTTCCGGCCGGTGCTGCTGCCTTTGCAGCCGCTGTCGCTGAACTGGGGTGGCGATGCCGAGATCCGCACCCTGAAAGGCGCCGAATGGGGCGGCGGCCAGGTGATGCCCACGGGCGATGCGCTGCTGTCGGGTTATTACGCCAACGAGTTGCTGATGCGCCTGCTCGCCCGAGAGGACGCGCACCCGCGCCTGTTCGATGCCTACGCCGCGCTGGTCCACGTGCTGGCGGCCGACAAGAGCGAGACATTGCATGCCGCCGCGCTGCGCGCCTTTGAGTTGCTGCTGCTGCGCGAAACCGGCCACCTGCCCGCGTTGGATGTGCAGACGCTGACTTTCGCGCCTTTGTCGGGCGAGGAGCGCTATCGCCTGGTGCCCGAGGGCGGCCTGCGCACCGCACATGCCGATGACGGCGCCTGGCTGACCGGTGCGCACTGGCAGGCGCTGGCGGATGCGATGGAGGATGCAGCGCCGTTCTCGGCCACGCTGCACGCCGTTGCCGGCCTGCCCGGCGAGTCGCGCACCCACCTGCGCCACCAGTTGCGCGAGTTGCTCCACTACCATTGCGGGGTCGGCACGCTGCGCACGCGGCAGCTGATGATGGATTTGCAAAGCCTGTCGTGAACACCAGCAAAAAAACCCTGCTTTCAGTCAACGTCAACAAAGTCGCGCTGGTGCGCAACACGCGCCACTTGGGCATTCCCAGCGTGGTGCGCGCGGCGGAGCTGTGCCTGCAAGCCGGCGCCCACGGCATCACCGTGCACCCGCGGCCCGACGAGCGCCACATCCGCGCCCACGACGTGCGCGAACTGGCCACGCTGATGCAGGCTTGGCCGGGGCGCGAATACAACATCGAAGGCAATCCGACGCAGAACCTGATGGACTTCATCCGCACGGTGCGGCCCGACCAGTGCACCTTCGTGCCCGACAGCGAAGACCAGTTCACCAGCGATCACGGCTGGGCGCTGGGCGACGCGGCGGTGCGCGATCGCCTGCGTCCGCTGGTGGCCGAGGCGCGCGGGCTGGGCGTGCGCGTGAGCCTGTTCATGGACCCCGATCCCGGCCTGATGGCGTACGCCCATGCCGTGGGCGCCGACCGTGTCGAGCTGTACACCGAGCCCTACGCGGCCGCCTGGGCCGGTGGCGACGATGCGGCGCGCCAGACGCAGTTGGCGTGCTACGCCGCCGCCGCCCGCGCCGCGCGCGATGCGGGCCTGGGCGTCAACGCCGGGCACGACCTGAATCGCGACAACCTCACGCAATTCGTGCGCCGGGTGCCCGATGTGGCCGAAGTCAGCATCGGTCATGCGCTGATCTCCGATGCGCTGGAACTGGGCTACGCCGCTACCGTGCGCGCGTATCTGCGCTGCATCGAGGCGGCGTGGCTTCAGCCATGATCCACGGCATTGGCACCGACATCTGCGATATCCGCCGCATCCGCGCCAGCTTCGAGCGGCATGGCGAGCGCTTCGCAAAAAAAATTCTGAGCGATGCCGAACTGGCCGTGTGGCGCCGCCGCAGCGCCCGCTGGCCCGAGCGCGGCCTGCGCTACCTGGCGACGCGCTTTTCCGCCAAGGAGGCGTTCAGCAAGGCCATTGGCTTGGGCATGCGCCTGCCCATGCACTGGCGCCTGTGCGAAATCAGCAATCGCCCCAGTGGTGAGCCGATGATCGTGCTGCACGGCGGGCTGAAGGACTGGTTTGAGGCGCAAGGCCTCAAGGCACACATCACGGTGACCGACGAGAGCGAGTACGCCGCCAGTTTTTGTGTGGTCGAGAAGCTGCCGAATGATTCAACATGACCGGCATTTCGAGTGAGCGCAGGAAAATTGCGGCTAGCTACTGAAGTCATCTTTTTTGATTGTTCGACCCGAAGCCATGCAACACGCCCCCCTCATCATCGACATCGCCGGCACGCAACTGACCGAGGCCGACGCGCGGCGCCTGGCGCATCCGCTGGTGGGCGGCATGATCCTGTTCGCGCGCAACTGGGCCAGCCGGGCGCAGCTCAGCGCGCTCGCGGCGGACATCAAGCGCCTGCGGCCCGATCTGCTGATCTGTGTCGATCACGAAGGCGGCCGCGTGCAGCGCTTTCGCGCCGATGGCTTCACGCACCTGCCGCCGATGCGCGCGCTGGGCGAGCTGTGGATGCAGGACGCCATGCGCGCGCAGGACGCGGCCAGCGCCTGCGGCTACGTGCTGGCGACGGAGTTGCGCGCCTGCGGCGTCGACTTCAGCTTCACGCCGGTGCTTGATCTGGATTGGGGCCCCTCGGGCGTCATCGGCGACCGCGCCTTCCATGCCGATGCGCGCGTGGTGACCCTGCTGGCCAAGAGCGTCATGCACGGCCTGCTGCGTGCTGGCATGGGCAGCTGCGGCAAGCACTTTCCCGGCCACGGCTTCGTCGCCGCCGATTCGCACACCGATCTGCCGCGCGACCCGCGTGGCCTGCGCGCCATTCTCCAGGACGACGGGGCGCCCTATGGCTGGCTGGGCATGGCGCTGGACGCCGTGATGGCGGCCCACGTGGTCTATCCCAAGGTCGATCGCCGCCCGGCCGGGTACTCGGCGCGCTGGTTGCAGGCCGTGCTGCGCCAGCACCTGGGCTTCGGCGGCGCCATCTTCACCGACGACCTGAGCATGGAGGCGGCCCGCCACATCGATGGCCGCACCGTGAACCCGACCGAGGCCGCGCTGGCGGCGCTGACCGCCGGCTGCGACCTGGCGCTGCTGTGCAACCAGTCGCTGGGGGAAGGGCACGTGCTCGACGATGTCATCGACGGCCTGGCCGAGGCGCAGATCACCGGCCAGTGGCAGCCCAGCGCCGCCAGCGAGGCGCGTCGCCGCGCGCTGCTGCCGCGGCAGGCGGCGCCGGAGTGGGATGCGCTGATGCGCTCGCCCGACTACCTGCACGCGCTGGCGCTGCTGCCTTAAGCGCGGCTGAACGCGGCTGAACTTCCGATTCGGTGCGCGGTCAGACGGGGCATGAACAGTATGTATTTTCGTCAATTGCCTTCTTCTTCGTCCACGACAGGCGGCGGCCTTGAGCGCTTCCTGAGCGCCGCGTTCGGCCTGCTCGTGTGGACGATGCTGGCCACGATTGGCCTGGTGTTTGCGGCCAGCCTGTTGATCTGGCTGGTGGTGATGGTGATGGTCAGCCTGGTCCGCAGCCTGTTCACGGGGCGCCCCGCGGCGGTCACCGTGCTGTGGCGCCGCTACCGCGAATTGACCCGCCAGCGCTGGCCCCAGCGCGCCGCTGCCAGCAGCACGCCGCGCGCCGATGCCGCGGGTGCGACCGGGGTCGCGCGCCCGAGCGGCGTCGAGGACGTGGCTTGGCGGGACGTGGCCGCGCCGACGCGCAAGGACGATTGATTCGTCTGGCGGTGCTGGGAACTTCGATCACAGCGCTAAGATGCTTGGCTGACCGCAGCGTCGTCCGGCCCTGACTCCGCCGGTGAGCGCGCGGCGAACACCGGAGACAAGCATGGCCGCCACTTCTTCCGCCGCTGCGTTCACCGAAGCGCGCGACTTCCTGCTCGAGCATCGCAGCGATTACGACACCGCCTACCGTGATTTCCGCTGGCCGCAGTTGACGACATTCAACTGGGCGCTTGACCACTTTGACGCCATGGCGCGCGGCAACGACGCCACGGCCCTGCACATCGTCGGCGAGGACGGCAGCGAGACCCGGCGCAGCTTTGCCCAGCTGAGCGCACGCAGCGATCAGGTCGCCAACTGGTTGCGCGATGCCGGCGTGAAGCGCGGCGATCGCGTGCTGCTGATGCTGGGCAACGAGCTGGCGTTGTGGGAGCTGATGCTGGCCTGCATCAAGCTGGGCGCGGTGATGATTCCCGCCACCATGTTGCTGACGCCTGACGACCTGCGCGATCGACTGGAGCGCGGCGGCGTGCGCCACGTGGCCGTCGCCAGCGAGCAGGCCGCCAAGTTTGCCGACCTGGCCGGCAACTACACCCGCATCACCGTGGGCGCGCCGGTGGATGGTTGGCGGCGCTTTGACGACAGCGCGCAGGCGGCGACAGCGTTCACACCCGACGGGCCGACCGGTGCCGACGATCCGCTGCTGCTGTACTTCACCAGCGGCACGACATCCAAGCCCAAGCTGGTGCTGCACACGCACCAGAGCTATCCGGTCGGGCACCTCAGCACCATGTACTGGATCGGCCTGCAGCCGGGCGACGTGCACCTGAACATCAGCTCGCCGGGCTGGGCCAAGCACGCCTGGAGCTGTTTCTTCGCACCCTGGAACGCCGGCGCCACCATCTTCATCTTCAACTACGCGCGCTTCTCGGCCCCAGCCTTGCTGGGCGTGCTGGAGCGGTACCGCGTCACCAGCCTGTGCGCGCCGCCCACCGTGTGGCGCATGCTGATCCAGGAAGACCTGCCGGGGTGGACGGGCCGGCTGTCGCTGCGCGAGGTGATTGGCGCCGGCGAGCCGCTGAACCCCGAGATCATCGAGCAGGTGAAGAGCGCCTGGGGCCTGATGCTGCGCGACGGCTACGGCCAGACCGAGACCACGGCACAGATCGGCAACCCACCGGGCCAGGCCATCAAGCCCGGCAGCATGGGACGGCCGTTGCCGGGTTACCAAGTCGTGCTGCTGGACGTCGACGAGCGGCCGGCGGCCGAGGGCGAGGTGTCGTTGACGCTGGCGCCGCGCCCGCTGGGCCTGATGACGGCCTACGAGGACAGCGCCGAGAAGACCGCCGAGGTGATGCGCGGCGGCTGCTACCGCACCGGCGACACCGCCACGCGCGACGCCGACGGCTACATCACCTTCGTCGGCCGCGCCGACGACGTGTTCAAGGCCAGCGATTACCGCATCAGCCCGTTCGAGCTGGAAAGCTGCCTGATCGAGCACCCGGCGGTCACCGAGGTCGCCATCGTGCCCAGCCCCGACCCGGTGCGGCTGGCCGTGCCCAAGGCCTTCGTGACCCTGCTGCCGGGCGAGGCGCCGAGCGCCGAGCTGGCCGAAGCCATCTTCGCCTTCGCGCGCGAGCGCCTGGCGCCCTACAAGCGCGTGCGCCGCATCCAGTTCGTCAGCGAACTGCCCAAGACCATCAGCGGCAAGATCCGCCGGGTGGAGATGCGCACGGCCGAGAACACGCGCCGCGCCGACGGCGGGCGCGGCGAGCACGAATATTTCGAGGACGATTTTCCGGGTCTGCGTGGCGGCTGACGAGCCTCCGTGCCTGGCGCTGCCGGCGCCTCAGGCCTCGTGCCGCAGCGCCGGAAACAGGATCACGTCGCGAATGCTGGGGCTGTTCGTGAGCAGCATCATGAAGCGGTCGATGCCGACGCCGCAGCCGCCGGTGGGCGGCATGCCGTATTCCAGCGCGCGGATGAAGTCCTGGTCGTAGAACATTGCCTCTTCGTCGCCGGCGTCCTTGGCGCTGGCCTGGGCGGCGAAGCGCGTGGCCTGGTCCTCGGCGTCGTTCAGCTCGGAAAAGCCGTTGGCCATCTCGCGGCCGGTGATATAGAGCTCGAAGCGCTCGGTCACCTCGGGCCGCTGATCGTTGGCGCGCGCCAGCGGGCTGATCTCGGTCGGATGCTCCATGATGAAGGTGGGCGCCCACAGGTGCTGCTCGACTTCCTCTTCGAAGTACATCACCTGCAGGCTGGCCAGGCTGCGCGCGCTCAGACGGTCTTTTTCTTCACTCAGGCCGAGCTTTTTCAGGCGGCGGATGAGTTCGGCGGTGTCATCGACGTGCGCGCCGATGTCGGTGTGGGCGTGGATGGCTTCGCGGATCGTCAGGCGCGCGAAGGGCTGGCCCAGGTCGACCGCGCGACCTTGATAGGACAGCTGCAGCGAGCCGACCGCCTGCTGCGCCGTGTCGCGCAGCAAGGCTTCAGTGAAGTCCATCAGGTCCTGATAGTTCCAGTACGCGGCGTAGAACTCCATCATCGTGAACTCGGGGTTGTGCCGCACGCTGATCCCTTCGTTGCGGAAACTCCGGTTGATCTCGAACACGCGCTCGAAGCCACCGACGATCAGGCGCTTGAGGTAAAGCTCGGGCGCGATGCGCAGGAACATCTGCTGGTCCAGCGCGTTGTGGTGCGTGACGAAGGGTTTGGCGTTGGCACCGCCTGGAATCGGGTGCAGCATGGGCGTCTCGACTTCCATGAAGCCGTGGCCGGTCATGAAGTCGCGCATCGCGGCCAGCGTGCGGCTGCGCGCGGCAAAGCGCGCGCGCGCGGCCTCGTCCATGATCAGGTCGACGTAGCGCTGGCGGTACTTCAACTCCTGGTCCTGCATGCCGTGGAACTTGTCGGGCAGCGGGCGCAGGCTCTTGGTGAGCAGGCGGATCCGCCTCGCATGGATCGACAGCTCACCGGTCTTGGTCTTGAACAAATGGCCCTCGGCGGCGACGATGTCGCCCAGATCCCAGTGCTTGAAGGCTTCGTAGTCGGCCTTGCCCACCTCATCGTGGGCAATGTAGATCTGAATGCGGCCGGTGGCGTCCTGCAGGGTGGCGAAGCTGGCCTTGCCCATCACGCGCTTGAGCATCATGCGGCCGGCCACGCTGGCGCCGATGGTCCTGCCGGCGGCGATGTCGGCGTCCAGCACCGGCTTCTCGACGGCGCCGTGCGCGGCGTGCAGGGCGGCGGCGCGGTCGCCTGGCTTGAAGTCGTTCGGGAACGCCGTGCCGCCGTCGCTGGCCTGCTGCGCGCGCAGGCCGCGCAGTTTCTCGCGCCGCTCCGCGATCAACTTGTTCTCGTCGGGCACGGGCGTGGCCGGGGCGGGGGTCGGTTCCTGGGACATGGCGCTTGGGTGGAAAATAAAAGGCCAGCCATGACGCCAGCCAAACCATTGATTTTATCCATCGCGACCGCGCGCGACCGGTGGCGCCGCCGCGCCGCCGCGCGCGTCGCCTGTCTGGCATGCAGCGCCTGCTAGGTCCGCTGCGGCGCTGGCTGGGCGCGGCCGTGGCCTGGACCATGGCGCAGCACCTGGCCTACTTCGGCAGCGCCTGGCTGGTGAGCGCGCTGGCGGGCGCGGCGGCATTCGGCGAATTCGGGCAGGCGCTGGCGCTGGCGCTGATCGGCAGCCTGGCGGTGAGCTGGCGGCTTGACTACGCGGCGCAGCTGGCGCGGCGTGAAGGCCTGGCCCAGGCCTTGTTCGTGCTGGCCGAGCGGCTGTGCTGGGGCATGGGTGCGCTCGTGGCCGTGAGCGTGGTGCTGGCCTGGGCGCTCGGCAAGGCGCCGGCCTGGCTGCTGGCCGGCGGTTTGGCGGTGACGCCGCTGGCGCTGCTGCTGGCGATGGCGGCGCGCCAGGTGCGCGTGGGCAACGTGGTGAAGGCCGCGGCGCTGCGCGCGCTGCCGGCGCTGCTGATGCTGCCCTTGCAGGCGCTGCTGGCGGGTGGGCGCGGGCCGGATGCCGTGGTGTGGTCGGTGCCGCTGGCGGCCTGGCTGGTGTGGGGGGGGCTGCGCGCGCGTGCGGGCGCGGCGCCGGTCGGGCCGGGCGTGGCCGGCTTTCGGCGTTTGCGGCGCGCCGCCGGTGTGCGTTGGCACTTCGTGCGCGCCGAGTGGCCCAGCCTGATGTTGAACACCGCCGCCAACCACGGTCAGGTGCTGCTGGTGGGCGCGCTGGCCGGCGACGTCGCGGCCGGCGCGATGGCCTTGGCGCTGCGGCTGGCCATGCTGCCGACCAGCCTGTTCGCCCCGGCCCTGGCCGACGCGCTGCGCGCCCGCGTGGTGGCCGGGCGCACTCGGGGCGCCGCACGCGCCCTGGTGGCGCGCGTGCTGCCCGGGATGGCGGGCGCATCGGTGGCGGTGCACGCGCTGGCCTGGGTTGTGCTGCCGGTCCTGTGCGCCTGGTTCTTCGCGCCGCAGGGCAGGGAGCTGGTGCAGGCGGCGCGGCTGCTGCTGTGGCTGGGTGCGCTGCGGCTGCTGATCAGCCCGCTGGCCTTTCTGCTGGCCTGGCGCGGCTGGGTCGGGCTGAATCTGCTGGGGCAGTCCTTGCTGTTCGCGGCGGCGCTCGGCGCGGCCTGGTGGGGCGTGCCGCGCGGTGGCGTGCCGGCGGTGGCCGGCGGCTACGCACTGGCCGCGGCCGGCGTCTACCTGGGCTATCTGTGGGCCAGCTGGCGGGCGCTGCAAGCCGGGCTTCAGGGCGACAATCGCGGCTTGAGCAGCATTTGAAGGCGGTCAGGATTCGATGAGCAGGCACGGCAAGGTCGGCGCGGCGCGCGAGGCGTCGCTGGCGCGCGACTTCTACACCGCGGCGCACAACTTCACGCCCGAGCACCTGCATTCGCTGTCGTTCCAGGTGCAGCAAATCCGCGCGTTCGAGCCCGCGCGCGTGCTGGAGGTGGGCATCGGCAATGGCTTCGTGTCCACCTATCTGCGGCAGCACGGCATCGAGGTGCTGACGGCGGACATCAATCCGGCGCTGGGCGCCGACATCGTGGCGCCGTTGGCTGAGTTGCCGCAGCAGCTGGCGGGCGTGCCGCCCTTCGATCTCGTCTCCTGCTGCGAGGTGCTGGAGCATATGCCGCTGGCGCAGCTGGACGACAACCTGCGCACGCTCGCCGGCCTGGCGCGCCATGCCTTCATCTCGTTGCCGGGGCATTGGCCCTGGCTGGGCTTTTCCGGGCGCTTCGGTCTGCACAACCGCTTCGTCAACGTGCACCTGGGTCTGCGCATTCCCAACCGGCGCCGCCTGACCGATGGGCATTACTGGGAAATCCACTCCGAATGGGCGACGCGTCGCTCGGCGCTGATCGCCCACATGCGCCGGCATTTCGATGTGGTGGAGGCGGGCGTGTTTCCGATGAACCGCTACCACTACTTTTTCCGCTGCCAGGGCAGCAAGCATGTGGCCTGAAGCGTGCTGCTGTCGGTGATCGCCCCCTGCCGCAACGAGGCGGCCTACATCACGCCCTTCTGCGACAGCGTGGCAGCACAGCGGCTGCCGCCGGGTGTGGCGCTGGAGGTGCTGATCGCCGACGGCGAGAGCGACGACGGCACGCGCGAGCGGCTGGCCGAATTCTGCGCTCGCGATGCGCGCTTTCGCTGGCTGGGCAATCCGGGTCGCATCGTCTCCAGTGGCCTCAACCGCTGTATCGAGCAGGCGCGCGGCGAGGTCATCGCGCGCCTGGACATCCACAGCACCTACGCGCCCGATTACCTGGCCGAGTGCCTGGCCGCGCTGGAACGCAGTGGCGCCGACAACGTCGGTGGCCCGTGGGTGGCCGAGGGCCATACGCCGATGCAGCGCGCCATCGCCCGCGCCTTCCAGAGCCGCTGGGTGGTGGGCGGCGCGCGCTCGCGCGACCGCGCCTACGAAGGCGAGGTGGACACCGTGTACCTGGGCTGCTGGCCGCGCGCCAGCTTCGAGCGCTTCGGCGGCTTCGACGAGCAACTGGTGCGCAACCAGGACGACGAGCACAACCTGCGCATCCGCACGGCTGGTGGGCGCATCTGGCAGAGCGCGCGCATCCGCTCGGCCTACAGTCCGCGCGGATCGCTGCGGCACCTGTTCCACCAGCAGCGGCAATACGGCTACTGGCGGCCTTTCGTCATGCGCAAGCACGGCCAGCCGGGATCGCCAAGACAGCTGGTGCCGGCGCTGTTCGTGGCGGCGCTGCTGGGCGGCGCGCTGCTGCTGCCCTGGGCTGCGTGGCCGTTGATGGCCGTGCTGCTGGCGTACAGCGCCTATCTGGCGCTGGCGTCCACGCTCGCCGCGCGGCAGGGCGCGGCGGATGCTCGTGTGGCCGGCGCCTGGTGGCGGCTGCCGGTGGTGATCGCCACCTACCACGTCGGCTATGGCCTCGGCAGCTGGGCCGGCTTGGCTGATCTGCTGGGCGGGCGCCGCGTGTCGGGCGCGTCGGCGAAAATCAGCCGTTGAGCGAGCCAATTTGTGGCTGCGTTCGATCCGCGCTTCATGAATCAGACCGACCAAGCCTTCCTGCCGTTTGCCCGCCCTGACGTGGGCGATGCCGAGATCGACGCCGTGACGCGCGTCATGCGCTCGTGCTGGCTGACCACCGGCGCGGAGACCCAGGCGTTCGAGCGCGATCTGGTCGAGTACCTGGGTGGCGACCTGCATGCGGTGGCGGTCAATTCGGCCACCGCCGGCCTGCACCTGGCGCTGGAGGCGACCGGCGTCGGCCCGGGCGACGAGGTGATCGCACCGACGCTGACCTTCACCGCCACCGTCGAGGTGGCGCGCTACCTGGGCGCCGACGCGGTGCTGGTCGATGTCGATCCGGTCACGCTCAACATCGACCCCACGCGCATCGAGGCGGCGATCACGCCGCGCACCCAGGCGATCATGCCGGTGCATTACGGCGGCCTGGCCTGCGACATGGCGGCCATCCTCGACATTGCGGCGCGGCATGGCCTGCAGGTGGTGGAGGACGCCGCGCACGCGCTGCCCTCCACGCACGGCGGCACGCTGGTCGGCCAGTTGCCGAGCGCGGCGACGGTGTTCAGTTTCTATGCCAACAAGACCATCACCACTGGCGAGGGCGGCATGGTGGTGACGCGCGACAGCGCGCTGGCCGCCCGCATGCGGGTGATGCGCCTGCACGGCATCAGCCGCGATGCCTTCGACCGCTTCACGAGCCGCGTGCCGGCCTGGTACTACGAAGTCGTCGCGCCCGGCTTCAAGTACAACCTGACCGACATGGCGGCGGCGCTGGGGCGCGTGCAATTGGCGCGCCTGCCGGCGTTTCTGCAACGTCGGCAACAGCTCGCCGCGCGCTATCTGGCCGAGCTGCGCGATCTGCCACTGCAGCTGCCGGTCGAGGCGCCGGCCGCCGACACGCACGCCTGGCACCTGTTTGTGCTGCGCCTGTCCGATGCCGCGCGACTGACACGCGATGAGCTCATCGACCGGCTGGCGGCGGCCGGCATCGGCACCAGCGTGCACTACGTGCCGCTGCATCGCCAGCCCTACTGGCGCGACCGCTATGGCTTGCGGCCCGAGCAGTTTCCGGTAGCCGATCGGGCCTACCAGCGCATGTTCAGCATCCCCTTGTTCACCGCGATGAGCGACGACGAACAGACGCGCGTGATCGCGGCGCTCAGGGCCGCGCTTCGATGAGCGATCCGGCGCCGGGCGTCCACGCGGCGCGGGCGCGCGACGGGCGCAAGCGCACGATGGATGTGGCGCTGTGCCTGCTGGCGCTGCCGCTGGCGCTGCCGTTGATGGCCTTGATCGCGCTGGCGGTGAGGCTGGATTCGCCCGGGCCGGCGCTGTTCCGGCAGCAGCGCGTGGGGCGCGGCGGGCGGCCGTTTCGCATCCACAAGTTCCGCACCATGCGCATGCACGATGGCGGCGGGCCGCAGTTGACGGCGGCGGGCGACGCGCGCATCACGCGCGTGGGGCGCTGGCTGCGCGCTGCCAAGCTGGACGAGTTGCCGCAGCTGATCGACGTGCTGAAGGGCGACATGAGCCTGGTCGGCCCGCGCCCCGAGGTGCCGCGCTACATGGCGCTGTATCCGGAAGACGCACGTCGGCGCATCTTGTCGCTGCGCCCCGGCATCACCGACCGGGCCGCGATCGAGTTCCGCGACGAGGAGCGCCTGCTGGCCGCCAGCGCCGATCCCGAGCGCACCTATGTGCACGACATCATGCCGATCAAGCAGCGCTACTACCTCGACTACGCCGCGCGCCACAGCGTGGCTGGCGACTTGCGCATCCTGCTCGACACGCTGCGTGCGCTGTGGCGCTGAGCCTGGTGCGTCACGCGCTGCCGGCGTCGATGCCGGTCCTGGCCAGCAGATCGGCCGCCAGTTCCAGCCGCAGCAGCGGGTTGTCCAGCGCCATCAGCTGCTGCCGGGTCGCCAGTGGCAGTGGCAGCAACTCGCACCAGCGGTTGGCGACCCAGGCGCAGTCACCGTAGTCGGCGGCGTCGACGGGCGGCAGCGCGAGCGCCGATCCATTCGTTCGCAGGCCGTCGTGGATGCGCCGCAGGGCGTCGGCGGCGTGGCGCAGGTGCTCGGGCACGCCGACCGCCGGGTCGGGTGGCAGCAGGCTGAAGCTGGCCACCCACAGGCCGTGCTTGAGCTGGCTGGCCTGCTCGATGCGAAAGCGCTGTTCGCCGCGGCACTCGATCAGCAGCAGCCCGGGTTGGGCCTGTTCGAGCCGGGTGATGTGCGCCAGCGTGCCCACGGCGTGCAGTTGTTCGTCGGCGGCGCCGGGCCGGCGCACCTCATGGCCCTGCGCCAGCGCGACGACGCCGAACGGCTGCCCGGCGCGGTGGCAGCGACCAATCATGTCGAGATAGCGCACCTCGAACACCTGCAGCGGCAGCAGGCCGCCGGGAAACAGCACGCTGCCGAGCGGAAACAGCGGCAGCGTGTCGGGGCTGAACGGATCGTCGGCCATGGTGGGGCGATAGCGCGCGGCGGCCTCGTTATCATCGCACGCCATGCCAACCCCTTACCTCGTCAGGAAACACGTCCGATGCTGTACCCGGTGCTGAGCTTTCTGCTGGAAGTGGCGGTGACCCTGATCGGCGGTGCGGCGCTGGTGCGCCTGTATATGCGCTGGCGCCGCATGTCGATGGGCAACCCGGTGGGGCGCCTGGTGCAGGCGCTGACCGACTGGCTGGTGCTGCCGCTGCAGCGTCTGCTGCCGCCCGGCCAGCGGCTCGACAGCGCCAGCCTGCTGGGCACCTGGCTGCTGAAGCTGCTGCAATACGTGGTGCTGATGGGCCTGCTGGGCCAGTCGCGCTGGGCCTTGCTGCCTGTGCTGGCGCTGCTGGGCGTGGCCAAGCTGGCGGTGTCGGTGATCACCGCGCTGGTGATCATCGGGGCGATTCTGTCGTGGACGCAGAGCCGCACCCTGGTGACGGACGTGATCGAGCGCCTGTGCGAGCCGCTGCTGGCGCCGGTGCGCCGCATCGTGCCGCTGGTGGGCGGTATCGATCTGTCGCCGCTGGTGCTGATCGTCGGCCTGCAGGTCGTCAGCATCGTGCTGAGCTCGCTGCAGGCCAGCCTGCTGGGCTCAGCCCTGCTGGCCGGCGCCTGAGACCGTTGACAGACTTGCTTACTGCACGGCGTCGGCTGGCTGGCGCTGCAACATGGCCAGCACCCGTGCGATTTTCTGGCGCAGCTCGCGCCGGTCGCAGATGAAGTCGACGCCGCCTTTTTCCTGCAGGAACTCGGCGCGCTGGAAGCCTTCGGGCAGCTTTTCGCGCACGGTGTTCTCGATCACGCGCGGGCCGGCAAAGCCGATCAGCGCCTTCGGCTCGGCGATCACCACGTCGCCCACGAAGGCGAAGCCGGCCGAGACGCCGCCCATGGTCGGGTCGGTCAGCACGCTGATGTAGGGCAGGCCCTTCTTGGCCAGGCGCGTGAGCGCGGCGTTGGTCTTGGCCATCTGCATCAGCGACAGCAAGCCCTCCTGCATGCGCGCGCCGCCGGTGGCGGTGAAGCAGACGAAGGGCACCTTTTGCTCGATGGCGGTGTGCACGCCGCGCACGAAGCGCTCGCCCACCACGCTGCCCATCGAGCCGCCCATGAAGTCGAATTCGAAGGCCGCCACCACCACGTCGATGGCATGGACCGAGCCGCCCATCACCACCAGCGCGTCGGTTTCGCCGGTGGCCTCCAGCGCCTCCTTCAGGCGCTCGGGGTACTTGCGACTGTCCTTGAACTTGAGCGCATCGACGGGGATCACCTCCTGCCCGATCTCGTAGCGCCCTTCGTTGTCGAGGAACGCGTTCAGGCGCTCACGCGCGCCGATGCGGTGGTGGTGGCCACAGTGCGGGCAGACGTTCTGGTTGCTCTCCAGGTCGGTCTTGTACAGCACCGTCTCGCATTCCGGGCACTTGATCCACAGACCCTCGGGCATGTGGCGGCGCTCGGCGGAGTCGGATTTCTGGATCTTCGGCGGCAGCAGTTTTTCAAGCCAGCTCATGGGGTGCTCTCTTCACTTGTGGGCCCGGGCTGTGACCAGTCGCCGGCTTGGCGGCGGTGGTGGTGGATGGCGACGATCAGAACGTCGGTGCCGTTGCAATGGTAGATGACGGAATAAGGAACCTGCGCGCGATCACGTGCTGAAAGGGCGTCGCAATGACGGGAAAGGCGCGTGGCGTGCGTGCAATTCTAGAGATGGCGCCGTCGATGGCGCGCGCGAACTCGAAACCCAGGCCAACGGCCCGCGCCTCGTACCATGCCTGGGCTTGCAGCAGCTCGCGCTCGGCCTCGGGCCGAAAGGCGATGCGCATCAAGCGCGTCCCGCGAACAGGCGCGTGCGCACCTGCTCCCACGGCACGCTGCTGCTGGGTTCGGCCTCATGCGCGGCCAGCCGGCGACGCAATTCGGCGTCATCGGCCTCGGACAGCGTGAAGTCACCAGGCGTTTCAGCCGCAATGCTGTCCCAGATGTCTGTCACCAGTTGCAGGCGCTCCGACACGGGCAGGGCATGAAAATCGACATCAGCGAGGTTCATGCGAGCAAGCATACACCTTGCGGCTTCACGGGTCAGGCATCCAGCGCGGCGCGGATCGAACGCAGAAAGTCGGTGGCGGCGGCGGCCACGCGCTCGTGCGGCTGATTTTCGATCACCTGGATCAGCCGGCTGCCGATGACCACGGCGTCGGCCACCTGACCGATGGCGCGGGCGGTGTCGGCGTCGCGAATGCCAAAGCCGACGCCGACGGGAATCTTCACGTGCTCGCGGATGCGCGGCAGCATGGCCTCGACTTCCGCGGTGTTGAGCGCGCCCGAGCCGGTGACGCCCTTGAGCGACACGTAGTACACGTAGCCGCTGGCCACCTGGGCCACTTGCTGCATGCGCTGAGCGGTGGAGGTGGGCGCGAGCAGGAAGATCAGGTCCATGCCGACGACGCGCAGCTCGGCCGCGAAATCGCGGCACTCCTCGGGCGGGTAGTCGACGATCAGCAGGCCGTCGATGCCGGCGCTGGCGGCGTCGCGGATGAAGCGGCCCTCGCCATGTTTCTGGTCATAGCGCTCCACCGGGTTGGCGTAGCCCATCAGCACCACGGGCGTTTTCTGATCCTTCTCGCGAAAGATGCGGACCATGGCCAGCACCTGGACCAGGCCGACGCCCAACGCCAGCGCGCGGTCGCCGGCCTTCTGGATCACCGCGCCGTCGGCGCTGGGGTCGGAGAAGGGCACGCCCAGCTCGATGACGTCGGCGCCGGCGGTCACCATGCCGTGCATCAGCGCGGGCGTGATGTCGGCATAGGGAAAGCCGGCGGTGACGTAGGGAATCAGCGCCTTGCGGCCTTGCGCCTGCAGCGCCTGGAAGGTGCTCTGAATGCGGCTCATGCCTTGCCTCCGCGCGATTTGGGGGCGCCCTTGACCACATGGCCGCGCATCGACGGGCGGTCGAAGACCTCGGCGCCGTCCAGATCGGCCACGGTGCCGATGTCCTTGTCGCCACGGCCGGACAGGTTGACCAGGATGGATTGATCGGGCCGCAGGGTCGGTGCCAGCTTCATCGCGTAGGCGAAGGCGTGGCTGGATTCGAGTGCGGGAATGATGCCCTCGGTGCGGCACAGATGATGGAAGGCGGCCAGCGCCTCGGCGTCGGTGGCGCCTACGTAGTCGGCGCGGCCGGTGTCCTTCAGCCAGGCGTGCTCGGGGCCGACGCCGGGGTAGTCGAGACCGGCTGAGATGCTGTGCGTTTCGGTGATCTGGCCGTTGTCGTCCTGCAGGATGTAGGTGCGGTTGCCGTGCAGGACGCCGCTGGAGCCGCGCTGCAGGCTGGCCGAGTGCTTGCCGCTGTCCAGGCCCTCGCCGGCGGCTTCGACACCGATCAGGCGCGTGTTCTCGTACGGGATATAAGGGTAAAAGATGCCCATGGCATTGCTGCCACCGCCGACGCAGGCGATCACGGCATCAGGGTGCTGTGCCGCGATGCCCTGCGCTGCCAGCAGCTCGGGCATCTGCGTCAAGCATTCCTGGCCAATCACGCTCTGGAAGTCGCGCACCATCATGGGGTAGGGGTGCGGGCCGGCCACGGTGCCGATGATGTAGAAGGTGTTGTCCACGTTGGCGACCCAATCGCGCATGGCTTCGTTGAGCGCGTCCTTCAGCGTCTTGCTGCCCGATTCGACCGGCACCACGGTGGCGCCGAGCAGCTTCATGCGGTAGACGTTGGGCGATTGGCGTTTGACGTCCTCGCTGCCCATGTAAACCACGCATTCCAGCCCGTAGCGCGCGCAAATGGTGGCGGTGGCGACGCCGTGCTGGCCAGCGCCGGTTTCGGCAATGACGCGCGGCTTGCCCATGCGCTTGGCCAGCATGGCCTGGCCGATGACGTTGTTGATCTTGTGCGCGCCGGTGTGGTTCAGGTCTTCACGCTTGAGGTAAATCTGCGCGCCACCCAGCTCGCGGCTGGTGCGCGCGGCGTGGTAGACGGGCGAGGGGCGACCGACGTAGTGCGCGAGCTCGTACCTGAACTCGGCCAGGAAATCCGGGTCGTGCTGGTACTTGGCGTAGGCGTCTTTCAGCTCGTTGATGGCGAAGGTCAGCGTCTCGCTGATGAAACTGCCGCCGTAGCGGCCGAAATGGCCGCTGGGGTCGGGCTGGTGGTATTCGATCATGGTGCTATGGGGTATCGAGCGTCCGCTGCGCGCACGGCGGCGACGAACTGTTGAATCTTGTCGGCGTCCTTGATGCCCTTTTGCGGCTTGCCGTCGGGGCCATCGGCTTCGACGCCGGAGGAAACGTCAAGCGCGAGCGAGCGGCCGCGCCCACGCAAGGCCGTGATGCCGGCGCTCACGTTTGCAGGTGTGAGTCCACCAGACAAGACGAGGTGAGCGGGTACGCTTGGTGGAAGCCGTGACCAATCGAATGTCTTTCCGCCGCCGCCGAATCCCTCGACATGTGCGTCGAGCAGGACCGCCTGGGCCGATGCAAAGTCGTGCGCGAATTTTACCAAGTCGAAGGTGTCACCGCCCTGCACGGGGATGCGGGCAGCGCGCCAGTACGGCCGGGCGCAGCGTGCGGCGATGGCGGCGCAATCCGCCGCCGATTCGTCGCCGTGGAACTGCAGGCAGGCGCCAGGCACCCCGGCGCTGGCGACGGCAATTTCGTCGGCGGACGCGTTGACGAACAGCAGCACTGGCGTGACCATGGGTGGCAGCTGCGCGGCCAGTTGCGCGGCGCGCGCTGGGTTCACGTAGCGCGGGCTTTTGGGGTACAGCACGAAGCCGATGGCGTCGACGCCGGCGGCGACCGCCGCATCCACGTCGTGCTCGCGCGTGAGGCCGCAGATCTTGATGCGCGTGCGGTCAGGGGCAGGGAAGCTCATGGCAACCAATCATAGGCGGCGCCGTGCTCGGGCAGACCCCAGTGTGCCGCGTAGACCGGCCCAAGAAAGTACAGGCCGTCGGGCGCAAAGGTCGGCGCCGCGATCGCGCGGCTGCGCGCCAGCAGCACCTCGCGCATCCAGGGTACCGGCTGCAGACCTTGCCCGATGTACAGCAGGCAGCCCATGATGTTGCGGATCATGTGGTGCAGGAAGGCGCTGGCCTCGAACTCGAAGCGCCAGTAGGCGCCGCGGCGCGTGATCTCGACGCGGCGCAAGTCCTTCACCGGCGACAGCGCCTGGCATGCGCTGGCGCGAAACGAGCTGAAGTCGTGCTCGCCGCGCAGATGCTCGGCGGCGGCCCGCATGGCGTCGCCGTCCAGCGGGCGAAACACCCAGCCGACGCGGCCGGCTTCGAGGCTGGGGCGCACCGGCGACTCCAGCACCACATAGGCATAACGGCGGGCGAGGGCGCTGGCGCGGGCGTGGAAGGCGTCCGGCACGGCCTGCGCCCATTGCACGGCGATGTCGTCCGCCAGGTATCGGTTGGTGCCACGCACCCAGGAAAACGGCTCGCGTTGCAGGCCGGTGTCGAAGTGCACCACCTGCCGCACACCGTGCACGCCGGCGTCGGTGCGGCCGGCGCACAGGGTCGAGGGCGGGTCGGCGGCGGTGAAGCGCGCCAGCGCCTGCTCCAGCTGGTCCTGCACCGTCAGGCCCGACGGCTGGCTTTGCCAGCCCTGGTAGCGGGTGCCGAGGTAGCTGAGGCCGAGCGCGATTCTCACGGCCCGCATTGTCGCCGCAGGGCGTGCGGCCCGGGTGCGCCGCTCACCCCAGGCTGTCCAGCAGCTGCTGCGCCTGCTGTCGCAGCACGCCCGAGCCCTCGGCGAGCACTTCGGCCGCCAGGGCGTGCGCGCCTGGCCGATCGCCGACGGCCTGGTACTTGCGCGCGAGCTCGAGCTTGGTGCTGAGCAGGCTTTCCAGGGCGCCGTCCAGCGGCAGGTCACCCGGCACTGTGGCGGGCGTGGGGTCGTCGAGCGTGAATTCGAGCGCGTCGAGCGGGCTCGGCGGTGGGTCGGGCGCTTTGGGTGCTGGCGTCTTCGAGCCATCCGGTGGCGAGAAGTCGAGATCGAGATCGAAATCCAGTGGTTCGAACGTGGGCGGCGGTGCCGGCACGGGTGTGTGCGAGACGGCCCCGGCGTTGTCGTCGTCTTCGGGCAGCGGATCCAGGTCCAGCGACACGTACAAGTCGTCCAGCGCGCGCGGCGCCGGCGCCGCCGCTTCGGCTGGTGCATGAGTGGGCGCCGTCTTGACGGCGGCCAGCAGCGCGGCGCCGCCAAGCGCGTAGAGCGTGTTGTTCGGGTCCAGCCGATGGCCCAGGCGCGCGATCGCCTGCCAGTCGCGGCCTTCGCCCTGGGTGATGTCGTAGGCCTCGATGGCCACCGCCTCAAGCGCCAACACATCGCCGCGCGCGGCATAAAGCTCGGCCAGCTTGAGGTGGTTGGGCACCAGGCTGCGCTGGGCGTGGATGGCCGCCCGCAGTTGTTGCTCGGCCAGGTTGTCGTGGCCGCCGGCGCTGAGGGCGTGGGTCTCGGTGACCGGAGTGGCGGCGGTATCGGCGTCTGGGGTAGCAGATACGGCCGCGCCCAGGTCGAGGCGGGGCGTGGCGGTGTCGAGCAGGGTGGTGCTGGCGCCGTCGCCACCTTCGAATGCGCGTACGGCTGGCTCGCGCTCACGCAGGAACGGCGGCGCCGACTCCGCCATCGCCGGCTGGCGCCGACGCGAGCGCACAAAGCCCAACGCCGCCAGCAGCGCCAGCAGGGCGCCGCCGGCCCACAGCAATTGGGGATAGCCGGGCAGGGATTGCAGGGCCGATGAAGCGGGCGCGACTTCGACCGCGGGCGGCTGACTCATCGCACCCGCACCTGGCGGTGCTGAAGCCGCGGCGGTGGGGGTGCTGGCGACGGCCGCCGCCGGGGCCGATGCTGGCGCTGCCGCTGACGCCGTCGGTGCCGCGCCCACGCCGCTGCCAGCGCCCGCGCCGGACTCGCTCTGCAGCCGCGACAGTTCGCTGATGTTCTGATTCAGCTGGGCGACTTGCCGGTCCTGCTCTTGCGCCTGGCGCGCCTGCGCCAGTGCGGCTTCCTTGTCGGTCGGCTGGCCGTCGCGCGCCAGCGTCAGCCTGTCCTGGCTGGGCGCCGGGGCGGCGGCGTCGCGCACCTGCGCCTGCACCGAGCCGGTGGCGCTGCGGCCAGGGGTATCGACCGGGGCGGTGCGTGCGCTTTGCGCCATCGCGCGCCGGTAGGACTCGAAATCTCGGCTGTGCGCCACCAGCGTGCTGCGTGCGGTGGCCGGCGGCACGGTACTGACCTGCTCGGCGCTCGGAATGGTGAGCACCGCACCAGCCTTCATGCGGTTGACGTTGCCTTGAATGAAGGCGCCGGGGTTGGCGCGCAGCAAGGCCACCAGCATCTGATCCAGCGATACGCCTTCAGGCGCGTGGTTCGAGGCGATGCGGTAGGCGGTGTCGCCGCGCCGGACCCGGACTTTCGCGTCGGCACCAGCGATCGCCGTGTCTCGTGCGCGTTGCGGTGCGGCTTGCGGCGGCGACGGCGCGGTGCGTGGTGCTGGCGGTGCAGCTCGGGTGGCGGGTTCGGCGACTGGCGCCTGCACTTGTGCCGGTGCCGGAGCGGTGGTAGAGGATGGTCGAGGTGGCGCGGCGATGACTGGCGGCGCCACTTGCGCCGGCGTGACGACGACCGGCGGCGGCGTGGCGCGCTCTGGCGGATCGACCAGCAGGGTGTAGTGGCGCACGATGCGCCCGCCGGCCCAGTGCGCCTCGATCACCACGCCGAGGATCGGTTCGTGAACCGGCTGGTCGCCGGTCAGGCGCAGATAGGCCTGACCGCTGGCGCGCCGATGCAGGCTCACGCGCGCGCCCGAAAGGGCCGGCGCGTAGTCGACGCCAATGCCGCGAAAGGTGTCGCGCGAGGCCACCGCCGCCTGCAGCGAGGCCGCTTCCTCGGCGCTGATCTGCGGCACCTCGATCTCGGCGCGCAGCGGCTCGCCCAGCGCCGAGCGCATCGCGATCGCGCCCAGCACCAGCGCCTGGGCATCCAGGCTGACGCCCAGCAGGGCCAGCGCGGCCGCCAGTGTCAGTGCGCTTTTCGAGGTGCGTGGCAGCAAGGTGATGCGCCGCCCGATGACTCCCTGGTTTCTCTTATGCATCTGGATCGCCCGTATCTCATGGTCGCCACAGCCCGGCTTTCCCCGGCCGGGCAGGCTGCGACACCAGCATCATCGCACAGCATTTACAAGAAGAAGCAAGGGGCGAACCCGCACGCGGCAGCCGCGCGCGGATCAGGCCTCGAGCAGGATGCGCAGCATGCGGCGCAGCGGCTCGGCGGCGCCCCACAGCAACTGGTCGCCGATGGTGAAGGCGCCCACGTACTCCGACCCCATGGCCAGCTTGCGGATGCGGCCGACGGGGATGGTCATGGTGCCCGTGACCGCCACCGGCGTCAGATCGCGCAGGGTGTCCTCGCGGTTGTTGGGCCCCACCTTGACCCCCTCGTTGTCGGCGGCGATCAGGGCCTCGATGTCGGCGACCGGCACGTCCTTCTTGAGCTTGAATGTCAGCGCCTGGCTATGGCAGCGCATGGCACCAACCCGCACGCAGAAGCCGTCCACCGGCACGGCGGGGCTGTCGAAACCCTCGCCCTGGCCCATGATCTTGTTGGTCTCGGCCATGCCCTTCCATTCCTCGCGGCTGACCCCATTGCCCAGATCCTTGTCGATCCAGGGGATCAGCGAGCCGCCCAGCGGCACGCCGAAGTTGGCCACCTCGTCGCCGCTCAAGGCGCGCTGCTTGGTGGCCACCATGCGGTCGATTTCGAGGATGGCGCTCTTGGGGTCGTCCAGCAGAGGCTTGACCTCGGCGTTCAGCGTGCCGTACTGCGTCAGCAGCTCGCGCATGTGCTGCGCGCCGCCGCCGCTGGCCGCCTGGTAGGTCTGCGTGCTCATCCACTCGACCAGATCGGCCTTGAACAGCGCGCCCACACCCATCAGCATGCAGCTGACGGTGCAGTTGCCGCCGATCCAGTTGTTGCCGCCCTGGGTCAGTGCGTTCTTGATCACCGGCATGTTCACCGGGTCGAGCACGATGACCGAGTCATCGTTCATGCGCAGCGCGCTGGCGGCGTCGATCCAGTGGCCTTTCCAGCCGGCGGCGCGCAGCTTGGGGAACACCTCGTTGGTGTAGTCGCCGCCCTGGCAGGTGAGGATGACGTCGCAGGCTTTCAGCGCCTCGATGTCGTGCGCGTCCTTCAGGGTTTTTTCGTTCTTCGCCATCGCCGGGGCGGCGCCACCGGCATTGCTGGTGGAGAAGAAGATGGGCTCGATCAGGTCGAAGTCTTTTTCGGCCTGCATGCGGTCCATCAGCACAGAGCCGACCATGCCGCGCCAGCCGACGAGGCCTACCAGGTTACCGATCTTGTTCATGATTTTTCGCGCCTTTCAAACAAAGTGAATCTGTCTGACCTGCTGCCCGGCTCGTCTGGCAGCGGGGAGGCGCGCACGACGAACCGAGAGCTGGTCAGCCCTTTTTGGTGGTCGTGGTAATGGAAGAAGCAACGGACGCACCCCAGCCCGCTGCCTGGGGCAGGGCGGTCGGATCAAAGCGATCAGCGGCGTTCATCGTGGGTCTGATTGTAATGGAGCGACCTTCGCCAGCCTGACGCAGAACACAGGCTGCCAACGGGGTTGTTGGCCTTGCACGATGCGGCGCGCATCACCGCCAGGCTTTTTCTATAAGAGAAAATTGGCCTCAGCGCTTGACTGACGTGCGAAAGCAGCTATCAAAACCGAAGTGACTTGCCGCGACACAACGCGCTCATCGCTCATGGCCGACTCAGTCGTCGCTGTCGCCGATCGGTGCTGCGTTGGTACCCAGCTGCCCCGCCAGATCGTTGAAATCACGCGCGTGCAGCGTGTTTTCCGCCACTGGCGACACGTCCTTGGGCCGCGCCGCGCCAAACTCCAGCGGGCGCTCGATGTACGCCGTCAGCAGCCCGCAGTCGCGCGCGGCGGCCAGGTCTTCGTGGTGCGCCGCCACCATCATCACCTCGGCCGGAGCCACATCGAACACCTCCGCCACGCCCAGATACACCTGCGGATCGGGCTTGTAGGCGCGAAACACCTCGGCCGACAGCACGCAATCCCACGGCAGCTCGCCGTGCTTGGCCATGTCGGTCAGCAGGCCGATGTTGCCGTTCGACAGCGTGGTGATGATGTGCCGGCGCTTCAGCCGCGACAACCCTTCCACCACATCCGGCCAGGGGTTGAGCCGGTGCCACACGCGGTTGAGCGCGCGGCGCTCGTTCTCAGGCAGGTCGCCCAGGCCAAAGCGCGGCAGGATGCGGTCCAGAATCAGCCGGTGCAGGTCGTCAATCTTGGTCCACCCCAACTCGCCCGACCGCACCCGCTGCATCGCCGGCTGATACCCCTCGCGCCACGCCAGCGCAAACGCGTCGCCATCCACCTGCGGGTACAGCAGCCGCATTTCAGCGGCGATGGAGCCATGCCAATCGACCACGGTGCCGAAGACGTCGAAGGCGAGGATTTTTGGGGTGATTTGGGGCATGGGTCGGCGTCCTGTCTGCGGAGGCAGCTATGAATTTGAGAGTCTTTAGTGGCATTGTTCACTACACGGAGAGTACGCCACAATGTGCGGGACCTGCGCCCCGAAACGCTGAGTTGTCATGTGCGCGTGCTCACCCCCGCGCAATGCTTGGAGATGTGGCCATGAGTCGCTTATTGAATAGAAATCAAACCTCTTGAAGTTGTTGAATGTGCCCGCAGATAATCCTCATGGAAATGATCGACATGAGGAAACTCACCCCTGAAGCGCGCCAGGAGCGGCGCCGGCAGGTCATCAAGCTGCGCCGCGCGGGCTGGACGTATGAAGCCATCGCCGCCGATCTGGGCCTGTCGCGCACCGGCGTGTTCGACATCTGCAAGCGCTATGACCAAGGCGGCGCCAAGGCGCTGGTGGACAAGCCCTGCGGGCGACCCGTGGGCGTGCTGCGTGCCCTGAGCGAAGAGCAAGAGCGCGACATCCGTCGTCTGGTCATCGACCACACGCCCGATCAGCTCAAGATGGACTTTGCGTTGTGGACACGCCAGGCGGTGCTGCTGCTGATTGAGCAGCGCTGCGGCGTGCGTCTGACTCCGCAAGGCGTGGGCCTGTACCTGCGCCGCTGGGGTTTCACGCCGCAAAAGCCCATCCAGCGTGCCTACGAACAACAACCTGCTGCCGTACAGCGCTGGCTCGATGAGCAGTACCCGGCCATCGAGCACAGAGCCAAGGCTGAAGGTGCAGAAATTCACTGGGCCGATGAGACGGGTCTGCGCTCGGACGATGTGCGCGGGCGCTCTTACGCCCCCATGGGCCAGACACCGGAGATTCGCGTCAACCAGCGCCGTGAGGGCCTATCCATCATCTCCAGCGTCACCAACCGGGGCAAGGTTCGCTTCAAGGTGTTTGAGGGGGCGATGAACGCGGCCATCCTGATCGACTTCATGAAGCGACTGGTGCAGGAAGCCAAGAAGGCAAACACCGGCAAAGTATTCCTTGTGCTGGACAACCTGAAGGTTCATCACGCCAAGCTGGTCAAGGCGTGGCTACAGGAGAACAAGGAGCACATCGAAGTGTTCTACCTGCCCAGCTACAGCCCGGAGCTGAACCCCGACGAGATGCTCAACGCGAACCTGAAGGCCGCCGTCACGAGCCAGGCGCCCAATCGGCGCAAGGGTCAACTCAAGCAAGCGGCCATCGGGCACCTGCGGCACCTGCAGAAATCGCCCGCCAAGGTCAAGCAGTTCTTCCAGAAGGAATCGGTCAAATATGCGGCTTGATTTATTTGTTCAAGTGGTTTGATTTCGGATCAATAACCATTCGTTTGCCCGACCAGACCGCCGCGCGCCTGAAACAGGTGGCCCAAAGCCGTGGTCTGTCCATGAACAAGCTCATCGAGGAAATGAGCACCCAGGCCATCGCAGCCTTTGATGCTGAGACGCGCTTCCGCGCGCTGGCCGCACAGGCCGATCGTGCGGCGGCGCTGGCGGTGCTGGATCGGTTGGACAAAATGGCGGGTTGAATCTGAGCAACTGCCGACGGGTTCAAAACACATAACCCGGCCGCGCCATTGGATGGAGAGCCAACATGACCAGGATTGCAGATCTGCCCGAATTCCACATGGCCGAATGGCTGCCCGACGAAGCGGCGGTGGCCGAGTACCTGACCGTGGTGATGGAAGAAAACGACCCGGCCGCCTTGGCCAAGGCGCTGAGGGATGGCGCGTCGCCGCGCTATGAGACGATTTCGCGGGTGCTTCAGGCGTTGGGCGTTAAGCTAGTGGCGGTGCCTCAAGGGACCTGAAGCCGGCGCGGAATTTTATCCAATGCTTTCGCTATTCTTGATATATGAGTTACCTTGCAACAACCTTTAACGTAATGATTGCATCTCCCGGGGACGTGGCTTCCGAGCGAGCTATCGCCAGAGACGTAGTCTACGAGTGGAATGCTGTCAATTCTAGTTCTAGAAAAATTGTACTCCTTCCTATTGGATGGGAAACTCACTCCTCGCCAGAAATGGGGCTTCCTGCGCAAGCGATTATCAACAAGCAGGTATTGTCAAAGTGCGATTTACTCGTCGGCATTTTTTGGACGCGCATCGGAACGCCCACGGAGGACCACTTAAGCGGTACAGTGGAGGAAATCGAAAAACATATTGGTCAGGGTAAGCCTGCGATGCTCTATTTCTCTAGCCAACCCGTTGCAATGGAAATGGTTGATCTTGACCAAATACAACGCCTCAAGACATTTAAAGAATCATGCCGAACTCAGGGGATTTATGAAGGCTACGACAGTCATAGCGAATTCAAGGATAAATTTTACAGGCATTTGCAACTCAAGGTAAATGAGCATCCGCTTTTTTTTTCTAATGTTGGCGATGCCCAGTTTGAACATGAATTGATTGAGTCGATCGTTAAAATTCCAAGGATTTCGACGGAGTCAAGAATTTTGCTTAAAGAGGCTAGTCAGGATGCCAGTGGGATCATAATTCATGCCCATTACATCGGGGGTGCTGCAATTCAGACTAATGGAAAAAACATGATTGCATCAAATGAGCGGCGTGAAATAGCGAAGTGGGAAAGCGCTTTGGGTGAAGGACGGTCTGAATGGGAGTGTCAGAAATTCTGTGTGTGAGGCGTTTTTCTGAATTGTCTGTTATCTGATTCTTTCGAATTTCAGGCCCCTGTCAGGCCGCCGGAGGCGCCCCTGGTTGAGCCATGAATTCATGGTTCAACCCCCTGTCATTTTGAGATGCCGTGCGCGGGCTGGGTGAAACGATCCTCGTACAGTATCGCGAACTGGTTCATCGCCGCCTTCCAGTCGTGCGCCGCGCGGCCCCAATCGGCCGTGATGTTGCGCAGCGCCAGCCAGATCAGCTTGGTTGCCGCATCGTCGCTCGGGAAGTGCCCCCGCGTCTTGATGATCTTGCGCAAGCGCGCGTTGATGCTCTCGATCGCGTTGGTGGTGTAGATCACCTTGCGCACCGCTGGCGGGAAGGCAAAGAAGGGAATCACCCGATCCCATGCCCGGCGCCAGGCTGCCACCACGGTGGGGAACCTGGCGCCCCACGGGCTCTGTGCGAAGGCCTGAAGTTCGGCCTCCGCCGCTTCGGCGCTTGCCGCCGTGTAGATCGGCCGGATGGCGCGGCCAGCAGCTTTCGGTCTTTCCAGCTTGCGTAATCCAGCGAGTTGCGAATCAGGTGCACGATGCAGGTCTGCAGTGTGGTGGCCGGGTACACCGCAGCCAGTGCTTCAGGCATGCCCTTGAGGCCATCGGTGACGGCAATCAGGATGTCATTGACCCCCCCGGGTCTTCAGGTCGTTGAACACCCCTCATCCAGAACTTCGCCCCTTCAGTGCCCTCGATCCACAGACCCAGGATGTCGCGCGTGCCATCGGGCAGCACGCCCAGGGCCAGGTAAATGGCCTTGTTGCGCACCACCGCATCCTCCCCTTGATCTTCACGCGCAGCGCGTCGAAGAAGATCACCGGATACATCGCCTCCAGCGGCCGGCTCTGCCAGGCGGTGACTTCGACCATGACGGCGTCGGTGACCGAGCTGATGAACTCCGGTGAGACTTCGGTGCCGTATTGCTCCAACACAAAGCCCTGGATCTCGCGCATGGTCATGCCGCGTGCGTACATGGCCACGATCTTGTCGTCGAAGCCCGTGAAACGTCGCTCGTGTTTGGGAATGAGTACTGGCTCGAAGGAGCCCGCTCGGTCTCGAGGCACCTCGATGCGCAGCGGGCCGTCCTCGGTCAGCACGGTCTTGCCGCTGCGCCCATTGCGGTGGTTGATCGACTCCTCGGCTTGGCCGCTCCTGGCGGGTAGCCCAGGTGGTGGGACATCTCCGCGCCCAGCGCGCGTTCGATGAGGGCCTTCTTGAAGGCCATGGAGGCTGATTGCACGGCCTCGGCGCTCATGGGGCCAGTGACGAACTGATCAATCAGCTCAGCGGGGATTGCCGGCAACTGCGCCGGCAGCTTCTTCTTGCTTGGCATACATGCTCCTGTGGGTCATGGTATGCCTCGCACACAAAATTAATGATAGGCTCTGTCGGTGCGACCACAGCTGCTGGGCAGCGACCCCGCGTGCATGGCCGAGAACGCGGCGCGGTTGGCCGAACTGGCGCCGGCCGGCATCGATCTGAACTTCGGCTGCCCGGCCAAGACCGTCAATCGGCACCGTGGCGGCGCTGTGCTGCTGGATGAGCCGGAGTTGATCCACGCCATCGTGGCCGCCGTGCGCCGCGCGGTGCCGGCGCACATCGACGTGTCGGCCAAGATGCGTCTGGGCTACGACGACGACGCGCGCCTGCTCGATTGCGCGCACGCGATCGACAGCGCCGGCGCCAGCGAGCTGGCCGTGCACGCGCGCACCAAGGCGCACGGTTACCGGCCGCCGGCCTACTGGGAATCGGTGGCGCAGGTGCGCCAGCAGGTGCGCTTGCCGGTGATCGCCAACGGCGAGATCTGGAGCGTGGCCGACGCCGCGCGCTGCCGCGAGGTGACCGGCTGCGACGCCTTGATGCTGGGGCGCGGCATGGTGCGCCGACCTGGCCTGGCGCGGGCCATCCGGCAGGCCGGCGCGGGCGCCGTGGAGCCGACGACGTCCTACAGCGACGCGGCGGTGGCCGCCTTACCATGGCGCCGCGTCGTGCCGCTGCTGGCCGATTTCTGGGCCGACGTGTGCACGCGCGTGGAGCGGCGCCATCGGGCCGGACGGCTCAAGCAATGGCTGAACTACCTGCGCGTGGCCTATCCCGAGGCGCAGCAGGCGTTCGATGCGCTGCGGGCCGTCAACGACCCGGACGCGATCAGCGCCTGGGTGCGGCGGGTTCAGGCCTTGGCCGCGCAGGCTACGCAGGTGCCAGTGACCGAAGACGTTATCTAGACCCAACACCACAGGATTTTCATCGTGGCCACCAGCCTGCTCGCCCTGCTTGACGACATCGCCACCGTGCTCGACGACATTGCCCTGATGTCCAAGATGGCGGCGCGCAAGAGCGCGGCGGTGGCCGACGACGTGGCGGTGCTGACCAAGCTGTCGGCGCAGAAGACCGCCGGCGTGCTGGGCGACGACCTGGCGCTGAACGCGCAGCAGGTGACCGGCGTGTCGGCCCAGCGCGAACTGCCGGTGGTGTGGGCGGTGGCCAAGGGCTCGCTTGTCAACAAGGCCATCCTGGTGCCGGCGGCGCTGGCCATCAGCGCCTTCGCGCCCTGGGCGGTGACGCCGCTGCTGATGGTGGGCGGCGCCTTCCTGGCCTTCGAAGGCTTCGAGAAAGTGGCGCACCGCTTGCTGCACGGCAAGCAGGAAAACCCCGCGCAGGCCGAACTGGAGGCCGCGCTGACCAACCCCGACGTCAACCTGGCGCAGATGGAAAAGGACAAGATCAAGGGCGCCGTGCGCACCGATTTCATCCTGTCGGCCGAGATCATCGCCATCACCCTGGGCACCGTGGCCGGCCAGGACTTCTGGACCCAGCTGGCGGTGCTGGTTGGCATCGCCCTGCTCATGACCGTGGGCGTCTACGGCCTGGTCGGCGGCATCGTCAAGCTGGACGACCTGGGCCTGTGGCTGAGCCAGAAGGCCAGCCACGCCGCGCAATCGCTGGGCCGCGGCATCCTGTGGCTGGCGCCCTGGCTGATGAAGTTCCTGTCGGTGGCCGGCACGGCGGCGATGTTCCTGGTGGGCGGCGGCATCATCGCGCACGGCATCGCGCCGCTGCACCACCTGATCCAGGAATGGCGCGCCGCCACCGGTGGCGCCGGATGGCTGGTGGAGCTGCTGGGCAACGCCGTCGTCGGCATCGTGACCGGTGCCGTCGTCGTGGCGGTGGTCACGCTGATCAGCAAGCTGCGCAGCGGCGCGGCACGGGCGACGGCGCATTGAGGCGCCGCGCCGTCGAGCTTCAATCGACCGCGACGGTCTGGCGCAACTCCCGCTTCAACAGCTTGCCGCTGGGGTTCTTGGGCAGCGCGTCGGTGAAGACCACGCGCTTGGGCGCCTTGAAATGCGCCATGTGCGTGCTGCAGTGCTCGATGACCTGCTGCTCCGTCAGGTCCTGCCCTGGCTTGACCACGATCACCGCCGTCACCGCCTCCACCCACTTCGGATCGGGCAGGCCGATGACGGCGACTTCGCTCACCTGCGGCAGGCGGTAGATCATTTCCTCGACCTCGCGGCTGGCGACGTTTTCGCCGCCGGACTTGATCATGTCCTTCTTGCGGTCGACCACGCTGATGTAGCCCTCGTCGTCGATGGTGCCCAGATCGCCCGAGTGAAACCAGTCGCCGCTGAAGGCCGCCGCCGTGCGCTCGGGGTCGTGGAAGTAGCCCAGCATCAGGTGCGGGGAGCGGTGCACGATCTCGCCGACTTCGCCCACGGCCACGTCCTGCATGTCGTCGTTGACGACACGCGTTTCCACATTGATGACCGCTCGGCCGGCCGAGCCGGGTTTGCGCAACTGGTCGTCGGGGCCGAGCATGGTGGCCAGCGGGGCGATTTCGGTCTGGCCGTACAGGTTCCACAGCCGCACCCGGGGCAGGCGGCGCGCGATCTCTTTCATCACTTCCACCGGCATGATCGAGGCGCCGTAGTAGCCCTTGGCCAGCCTGGACAAATCGGTCTGGTCGAACAACGGCGAGCGCAGCAGCGCGATCCACACCGTCGGCGGGGCGAAAAAGCTGGTGATGCCGTGGGCGGCCATCATGGGCAGCAGATTGTCGGGCGTGGGTTTGGCGGTGATGAAGTTGGTGGAACCGATGTAGATCGCCGGGCCAAAAAACACGTCCAACTGCGCGCAGTGGTAGAGCGGAAGCGCGTGAAGTGCTACATCTTTTTCAGCGACCTCGGCGTTGATGCAGCAGCTGACGTACTGCCACAGCACGGCGTCGTGCGTCAGCATGGCGCCCTTCGGGCTCGACTCGGTGCCGCTGGTGTAGACGATTTGCAGCAGGTCGTTGCTTTGCAGCGAGGTATCGGGCGGTGGCGCCGTGCAGGCGGCCAGCTCGTGAAAGCTGGCCATGCCTTCGGCGGGCTCGCTCGGGTCTTCGCTGGGCAGCCAGATGAAGTCCTTCACTCTTGTGTCGAGTGCGGCCGCCGCGCGCGCCAGCTCGGCCAGGCCCGAATCGGTGGCCAGGGTTCTGGCACCGGCGTGGCGCAGGATATAGGCCACCTCATCCGCCTTCAGCATGAAGTTGATTGGCACCAGCACCGCGCCCAGCCGCGCCAGCGCGAAGCGCATGGCGGCAAAGCCGTGCGAGTTGCGCGCCAGCACCGCCACGCGGTCGCCGTGGGCGATGCCGCGCTGCGCCAGGCCGGCGGCCAGGCGGGTGACCAGGGCGTCGAATTCGGCATAGGTCCAGCGCGTGTCGCCACACGCAACGGCCAGCTTGCCCGGCAGGCGCTGGGCGGTGCGGCGCAGGATGTCGCCCACGGTCTGGCGGCGGATGGCGGGGTTCATGTCAGGTCTCCTGGTTCCTTTCGGTGCGTGTGGCTCAGCCGGCGGCCAACCGCAGCAAGGTCTTCTGGCCAGTGCCCAGGCGCCCGCTGGTGAGCAGGGCTTCGGGATTCAGCAGGTCGTGCAAGGAGATCTCACGCTCGTAGTGGCTGGCGAAGGTGGTGGTCAGTTCGTCGGCCACGCGTTGCTTGAGGGCGGCCAGCCGCTCGGGCGCCAGTTGCTGCATGAAGGGAAACAGCAGCCAGCCCGACAGGCTGAAGGCAAAACCGAAGCCCGGCGGCAGTTCGATGGGGCCGCGCTGCAGAAAGCCGTACACGTACGCCTGCTTGTGCACCCCGCTGCCGTAGCGGTTGTAGACGGTGCCGGGGCGGCGCAGCAGTGCGGCTTCCATGGCGGCCAGCACCTGGCCGATCAGCGGGCCGCCGCCGGTGGCATCGAAAGCCAGGCGCGTGCCGATGGTGGCCAGGGCGTCGGTCATTTGCGCCACGAAGTCGGGCGTGCTGGTGTCGATCACCTGCTGCGCGCCCTGGCCGCGCAGCAGCGCGGCTTGCTCAGGCCGACGCACCAGGTTGATGAGCGGGATGCCGTCCTTCAGGCAGATGCGGTTCAGCATCTGTCCCAGGTTGGATGCGCCCACCGTGTGCAGCAGTGATTGGTGGCCGTCCTTGTGCATGGTTTCGATCATGCCCAGGGCGGTGAGCGGGTTGACGAAGCACGAGGCGCCCTCGGCCGCGCTGGCGCCTTCCGGCAGCAGCAGGCACTGGGCAGCGGGCACGCTCTGGTATTCGCCGTACATGCCGCCGCCGGCCAGGGCCGCCACGCGGCGCCCCAACAGCGCCTGCGCGGCGGGCGAGGCGCCGGCGGCGACCACCGTGCCGGCGCCTTCGTTGCCCACCGGCATCGAGGTGCCCAGCCGGCGCTGGGCCGCGGCCAGGGCGGCGGGCGGCAGCGGCGCGGTGAGCACCGGGCGTTCGGCGCTGCCCGACAGCCGCGCTTCTTGCAGCTTGGCGCCGGCCAGCAGGTTGCCCAGATCGGAGGGATTGATGGGCGCGGCCTCGACGCGCAGCACCACCTCATCGGGTGTGGCGGGCTCGGGTTGCGGCATTTCGACCAGCGAAAGTTCCAGTTGCCCGTCGGGGCGGATCAGGGAGCGCAGTTGCAGCGGCATGGCAGTCATTCTGAATTGGGTTCAATCGAGCAGGGCGGCCAGGCCGCCCGGGGGCTGAAAGCGTTGCTCGCGCCACAGCAGGCGTGTGGTGACGGGCAGGGCGCGCTCGGCCACCGGGTGCGCCGGATCGCCGGGGTAGGTGAGGATGCGCCCGGCCTCGTCTTCCACCGGGTGCGGCTCGATCAGCGGCGGCGGGCGGGCGCGCGCATTCTGCATGGCCTGCGCCACGTCGCGGTACTGCATCAGGTGGATCAGGCTGACGATCTGCGGCGGCGCCATGTCGATGGCGTGGTCGCGGTACTGGACCAGCGCGGCGCGCGGGGTCAGCCAGCGTGCCTCGGTCACTTCGAAATCGTCGTGCCTGGCTTCTTGCAGCGGCGGCACGGCGGCAAGGAAAAATCGGGTGTCGAAGCGCCGGTTCATCACCGAAGGCCGGCGCGGCGTGATCCAGCGCGACCAGGGCGCGAGGGCGTCGGTGTCGAGCCGGGCGCGCGCTTCAGCCAGCAGCGCGGCAAACGGCTCGCCTGCGCGCAGGCGGGCGCAGGTGTCGGCGCTGTGCGTGGCGATCTCTTGCGTGCCCACCTGCAGGAACAGCACGCCGGATTCCTCGGCCGCCTCGCGCGCGGCGGCGACGTAGAAGGCGGCGGCCTGCTCGGGTGACAGCTCGGGCTCACCCAGGCGTGGCTGCAGCTCCGCCGGCGCGCGGTCGAGTTGGGCCAGCATGTTGGCGGCGCCGTCGGCCGCGTCCACCTTGCCGCCCGGGAACACGTAGGCGCCGCCCAGCACGTTCGAGTCGGCGTGGCGGCGCAGCAGCAGCACTTCCAGCCCGGCGGTGCCATCGCGCAGCATCACCACGCTGGCGGCGTCGCGCGGCGGGGTATCGACGATCTCGTTGTTGAGTTCCATGGCGCGGATTGTGCTTGCTGGCGGGCGGCGCGTTTGTCCACGGGCCAACCAGGGCGATGCGGCGGGTGAATTAAAGTCGCCCCCGACCGAAATTTACCCACCCACTTTGACGGCCTGCGGGCGGAAGGAGCCTTTTCACCATGGACAAGATCGATTTCAGCGGCCGCGTGGCCATCGTCACCGGCGCTGGCGGCGGCCTGGGGCGCCTGCATGCGCTGGCGCTGGCCGAGCGCGGCGCCAAGGTGCTGGTCAACGACCTCGGCGGCGCGGTGGACGGCAGCGGCGGCTCGGCCAGCGCGGCGCAGCAGGTGGTCGACGAGATCAAGGCCCAGGGCGGCGAGGCGATCGCCAACGGCGCCTCGGTGACCGACTTCGATGCCGTACAGGCCATGGTGCAGCAGGCCATCGACACCTGGGGCCGGGTCGACGTGCTGGTCAACAACGCCGGCATCCTGCGCGACAAGAGCTTCGCCAAGATGGATCTTGCCGACTTCCGCCTGGTGCTTGACGTGCACCTGATGGGCGCGGTGCACCTGTGCAAGGCGGCGTGGCCGCACATGGTGGCGCAGAAGTACGGGCGCATCGTGATGACGACGTCGTCCACCGGCCTGTACGGCAATTTCGGCCAGGCCAACTACGGCGCCGCCAAGCTGGCGCTGGTGGGGCTGATGCAGACGCTGGCGATCGAGGGCGCCAAGCACGACATCCGCGTCAACTGCCTGGCGCCGACGGCGGCCACGCGCATGACCGAAGGGCTGCTGCCGGCCGAGGTGCTGCAGGCGATCCGGCCCGAGGCCGTGGTGCCCGCCATGCTGGTGGCGGTGAGCGAGCAGCGCGCCCAGCCGCACCATCTTCTGCGCCGGCGCCGGCACGTTCGAGGCGGCGCACATCACGCTCACGCGCGGCGTGCATCTGGGCCTGACTGCCGACACGCCCGAACGCCTGCTGGCCGCGCTGGATGAGGTGACCGCTCGCAGCGGCGAGACCGTGCCGCAAAGCGGCGCCGAGCAGGGCACGCACGAGGTCACGCAGGCGCTGGCCGCCAGAGGCTGAAGCTTCGCTGGCGCGGCTTGATCCTGCGCAGGCAGGACTTGGCCGCCTGTGCTAACTTCACCACCCCGCCTGAAGAAAACACCGGACACGACATGAACACGCTGAGGAGCCGGCTGGCTGCGCTGACGCCGGAGCGCCTGCGCGGCATCCGGCGCGGCATCGAGAAGGAAAGCCTGCGCGCCGAGCCCGACGGCCGGCTGGCGCTGACGCCGCACCCGGCGCGGCTGGGTTCGCCGCTGGCGCACCCGCACATCACCACCGATTTCAGCGAATCCCAGCTCGAGCTGGTGACCGGTGTGCACGCCAGCGTCGCCGCCGCGCTGGCCGAGCTGACCGAGATCCACCAGGTCGTCTACCACGAGCTGGCGGCCCTGGGCAGCGAGCTGCTGTGGGTGTCCAGCATGCCCTGCGGCCTGCCGACCGACGAGACCATCCCGATCGGCGTCTACGGCACCTCCAACGTCGGCCGCGCCAAGAGCGTCTACCGCATGGGCCTGGGCCACCGCTACGGCCGCCGCATGCAGACCATCTCGGGCATCCACTACAACTGGTCGCTGCCCGGCGTCGACAGCGACGAGTACTTCGCGCTGATCCGCAACTTCCGCCGCGACGCGGTGGTGCTGCTGTACCTGTTCGGTGCTTCGCCAGCGGTGTGCTCCAGCTTCGTCGACGGGCGCGAGCATGCGCTGCAGCCGCTGGGCGAGCACGGCATGCACCTGCCGCACGCCACCTCGCTGCGCATGGGACGGCTGGGCTACCAGAGCGAGGCGCAGTCGTCCCTGCGGGTCAGCTACAACAGCCTGCAGTGCTACGCCGATTCACTTGAAGAGGCGCTGACCCAGCCTTATCCGCCCTACGAGGCGATCGGCATCAAGAATCCTGGCGGCGACTACAACCAGCTGGCGACCACGTTGCTGCAGATCGAGAACGAGTTCTACGGCACCATCCGCCCCAAACGCGTGATCCACCCCGGCGAGCGCCCGCTGCACGCGCTGCGCGAGCGCGGCGTCGAGTACGTGGAGGTGCGGCTGGTCGACCTGGACCCGTTCGAGCCGATCGGCATCCACGCCGACACGGCGCGCTTCATCGATCTGTTCCTGCTGCATTGCCTGCTGACCGACAGCCCGCCCGACACGCCGGCCGAGATCGAGGCGCTGAAATCGAACCAGAACCTGACGGCGGCGCGCGGGCGCGAGCCCGGCCTGCTGCTGCAGCGCGCCGGCCAACCGGTGACGCTGGCCGACTGGGCCGCCGACATCGTGGCGCGGCTGGAGCCGATGGCCGCCGCCATGGACGCGCTGGACGGGCGCCAGGATTACGCCGCCGCGCTGGCGGCCGCGCGCGCCGCGCTGGCGGCGCCGGCGGCACTGCCCTCGGCGCGCGTGCTGCGCGCGGTGCGCGAGCAGCACGCCGACAGCTTCGTCGGCTTCGTGCACGAGCGCGCGGTGGCGGCGCGCGATCATCTGCGCGGACTCGACTACCCGGCGGCGCTGAAGGCGCGCTTCGACGCGCTGGCCGCCGAATCGGTGGCGCAGCAAAAGGCCATCGAAGCCAGCGACCGGGTGCCGTTCGAGACCTTCCGGCGCGAGTACCTCTCGCCCGAGCGCCTCGGCCTGGACGCGCCCGCCGTGCTGGCGAATGCGGCCTCGGCATGAGCGCTTGCTGCCGCTGACGGCCGCCGTCACGCGCCGCGCCGGCTTGGTGCACCTGGCCGGCGCCAGTGCGCTGGCGCTGCTGGGCGCCGCGCTGCCCGGCTGCGAACGCGAGCGCCACGCCGCCCAGCCGGTGCCCGCCGGCGCCACGGTGCTGGCGCTGGGCGATTCGCTCACCTACGGCACCGGCGCTTCCGCTGGCACCGCCTACCCCGCCGTGCTGGCCGGCCTCACTGGCTGGCATGTCGTGAACGCCGGTGTGCCGGGCGACGCCAGCGCCCAGGCGCTGGCGCGGCTGCCGGCGCTGCTGGCCGAGCACCGCCCGGCGCTGGTGATCGTCAGCATTGGCGGCAACGACTTTCTGCGCCGCCTGCCGGAGAGCGACACGCGCACCCACGTGCACGCCATCTGCAAGCAGGCGCAGGCCGCTGGCGCCCAGGTGCTGCTGGTGGCCGTGCCGCGCGCCACCGTGGCGGCGGCGCTGGGCCAGATGACCGACCACACGCTGTACGCCGAAATCGCCAAGGACTTGAAGATTCCCCTGCAGCGCGAAGGCTGGGGCGAGGTGCTGTCGCAGGCCGATCTGCGCGCCGATGCGGTGCACGCCAACGCACAGGGTTATGCGCGCTTTGCGCGCCTGCTGTACGGCACCGCGGTGGCGGTGGGCCTGCTGGCGCCTTGAGGCGCGCGGCTCAAGCCACCAAGGGTGGCTCGGCCATGGCTTCGAGTTGCTCGTGCAGCAGGTGCACCTGGCCGCGCCAGTAGTCGGGCGTGCCGAAGTCCGGAAAGGCGGCGGGAAAGGCCGGGTCGTCCCAGCGGCGCGCGATCCAGGCGCTGTAGTGGATCAGGCGCAGCGTGCGCAGCGGCTCGATCAGCGCCAGCTCGCGGCGGTCGAACTCGCGCATCAGCTCGTAGCCGTCGAGCAGCGCGCCCAGGTGCTGTTGGCGTTCGGCGCGCTCGCCCGACAGCAGCATCCAGAAATCCTGCACCGCCGGCCCGCTGCGGCAGTCGTCCAGGTCGACGAAATGCGGGCCGCCGCCCGGCAGTTCGGCCGGCGTCCATAAGATGTTGCCGACGTGGCAGTCGGCGTGCAGGCGCAGCGTGGCGACGGCGCGGCCGGCGGTGCCGACCTGGCCGAGCGCACCCAGCGGCGCGCCGGCGCTGGCCACGGCCGCCAGCGCCTGCTGGCTGAGGTCGGCCCATTCACGCTCCACCTCCAGCGGCAGTGCGCCGTGCTGCAGCAGCCAGGCGCGCGGTTCGTCGCCGTAGCTGGCCAGATCGACGGTCGGGCGCTGCCGAAAGGGTGTGCGCTCACCCACCAGGTGCAGCCGCGCCAGGAAGCGGCCGATCCAGGCCAGCGTCTGGGCGTCGCCCAGCTCGGGCGCGCGCCCGCCGCGCCGCGGGCTGACCGAGAACCACAGACCCTCGTGCTGGTGCAATGTGCGGCCTGCGATCGCCAGCGGCCCCACCACCGGCACCTCGGCCGCCATCAGCTCGTGCGCGAAGGCGTGCTCCTCTTCAATCTGCGCGGCGCTCCAGCGCCCCGGCCGGTAGAACTTCAGCACCAGCGCCGGGTGCGCATCGGCCAGCGGCGTGCCGGGTTCGAGATGCGCCAGGTAGACCCGGTTCTCAAACGAGTTCAGCGCCGTCAGCCGGCCGTCGGCGACCAGGCCGAGTTCGCCCAGCGCATCGAGGATGAAGGCCGGCGTGAGCGGCGTGAAATCAGGGTGGTCCATGTGGGGCGCCATTGTTCCACTGTCTCGTCCTGCCGTCCGAGCCTCTATGATCGCGGACTGCTCTGGCGGCCTACGCCGCGCCAGGCCAGCCCTGAGCTGGCTTGTGACTCATCGGAAACCACATATGACACAAGTTCAAGCGCCGGCCCCCCGCGCCGCCGACCAGCTGCGCCCGGTGCGCATCACGCGCGGCTACACCGTCTACGCCGAGGGTTCGGTGCTGGTCGAGTTCGGCCAGACCAAGGTGCTGTGCACCGCCTCGGTGGAGGAGAAGGTGCCGCCGCACAAGCGTGGCAGTGGCGAAGGCTGGGTGACGGCCGAATACGGCATGCTGCCGCGCGCCACGCACACGCGCGGCGACCGCGAGGCGGCGCGTGGCAAGCAGAGCGGGCGCACGCAGGAAATCCAACGCCTGATCGGGCGCAGCCTGCGCGCGGTGTTCGACCTGGGCGCCCTGGGCGAGCGCACCATCGCGCTGGACTGCGACGTGATCCAGGCCGACGGTGGCACGC
Source organism: Burkholderiales bacterium (assembly GCA_016702555.1). Taxonomy (GTDB): domain Bacteria; phylum Pseudomonadota; class Gammaproteobacteria; order Burkholderiales; family Burkholderiaceae_C; genus Ottowia. The sequence continues at coordinate 286,772 of JADJDV010000005.1, read as the reverse complement.
GCACGGCGGCCATCACCGGCGCCTTCGTCGCCGCACAGGACGCGGTGAGCTGGTTGCTGGCACAAGGCAAGATCGCGCGCTCGCCGATCCTGAACCCGGTGGCCGCCGTCTCGGTCGGCATCGTCGGCGGCGTGCCGGTGCTCGACCTCGACTACGCGCAGGATTCGTCCTGCGACACCGACATGAACGTGGTGATGACCGGCGCCGGCCACTACGTCGAAGTGCAGGGCACGGCCGAAGGCGCGGCCTTCTCGCGCGCTGAGATGGACCAGCTGCTGCGGCTGGCCGAGAAGGGCATTGGTGAGTTGATCGAGGCGCAACGCGTGGCATTGGCTTCGTCTTGATCACGCCGAACAGCCGGACGCAGAGGACGCGAAGATTACGCAAAGGACGCGAAAAGCGCCTATTGCTTGGCTGTTCTTTTGCGTCCTCTGCGTCAGGTATTGGGTTTTCTTTCAGAATCTCGGCCACGCTCATGAAAATCGTTCTCGCCTCCAACAACTCCGGCAAGCTGGCCGAATTGCAGGCGATGCTGGCGCCGCTGGGCATGGATCTGGTGCGCCAGGCCGACCTGGGCATTGGCGAGGCCGATGAGCCGTTTCGCACCTTTGTCGAGAACGCGCTGGCCAAGGCGCGCCACGCGGCCAGCGAAAGCGGCCTGCCGGCGCTGGCCGACGACGCCGGCCTGTGCGTCGACGCCTTTGGCGGCCTGCCGGGCGTGGACACGGCCTACTACGCCACGCAATTCGGCTACCAAAAGGGCGACGACAACAACGTCAGTGCGCTGCTGGAGCAGATGGCCGGCATTGACAACCGCCGCGCCGCCATGGTCAGCACCCTGGTGGCGCTGCGCAGCGCCGACGATCCGGAGCCGCTGATCGCCGTGGGCCGCGTGACCGGCGAGATCGCGCGCGAGCGGCGCGGCGGCGGCGGCTTTGGTTTCGACCCGGTGATGTTCATCCCCGAGTTCGGCCAGACCTTCGCCGAATTGCCAACGGCCGTGAAGAACGCGCACAGCCACCGCGGGCGCGCCGCCGCGCACATGGTCGAACTGATGCGCCAGCGCTGGCTTTGAAAGGCGCTCCCGTGCAGGACATCCAGCACTACCTGCGCCCCGGCACGCTGCAACTGCCGGCGCTGCCGCCGCTGTCGCTGTACCTGCACCTGCCGTGGTGCCTGAAGAAGTGCCCCTACTGCGACTTCAACTCGCACGAAAGGCGCGCCGGCGTCGACGCGGCGGCGCAGCAGACGCGCTACGTCGATGCGCTGCTGGCCGACCTGGAGGCCAGTCTGGCGCTGGTGTGGGGGCGGCCGGTGGTGAGTGTGTTCATCGGTGGCGGCACGCCCAGCCTGTTCGAGCCCGAGGCGATCGATCGCCTGATCGGCGGCGTGCGCGCGCTGCTGCCGCTGGAGCCGGCCTGCGAGATCACGCTGGAGGCCAATCCCGGCACCTTCGAGCGTGAGCGCTTCGCCGCGTTTCGCGGCGCCGGCGTCACGCGCCTGTCGGTTGGCGTGCAGAGCTTCAACGATGCGCACCTAGGCGCCATCGGCCGCGTGCACGATGGCGCCCAGGCGCGGGCGGCGCTGGAAGAGGCGGCGCGTGCCTTCGACACCTTCAACCTGGATTTGATGTACGCGCTGCCGGGCCAGACGCTGGCGCAACTGGAGCAGGATGTGCGCACTGCGCTGTCGTTTGCACCGCCGCATCTGTCGATCTACCACCTGACGATCGAGCCGAACACGCTGTTCGCCAAATTCCCGCCCGCCGTGCCCGATGACGACACGGCCTGGGCCATGCTCGACCGCATCACCGAGCTGACCGGTGCGGCGGGTCTGGAGCGCTATGAAATCTCGGCCTACGCGCGCGCCGGCCACCGCTGCACGCACAACCTCAACTACTGGCAGTTCGGCGACTATCTCGGCATCGGCGCCGGGGCGCATGGCAAGCTGAGCTTTCCGCACCGCATCGTGCGGCAGGTGCGGCATCGCCTGCCCGAGCTGTACATGGACAAGGCCCTGGCCGGCGACGCGCTGGCGCAGGAAGAGCAGGTGGTGCGCCGCGACCTGCCGTTCGAATACCTGCTGAACGCGCTGCGGCTCAAGGACGGCTTCACGCTGGCGCACTACATGGAGCGCACCGGGCTGCCGCCGAGCAGCGTGCAGCCGGCGCTGGACGAGGCGCGCCACCGCGGTTGGTTGGAGCAGCACGGCGCGCTGTGGCGCCCCAGCGCGCGCGGCTTCGACTTTCTGAGCGATCTGCAACAGCTGTTCCTGCCCGACGCCTGAGCCGACAGCCGCGTCATCCTCAGGCTGACGCAGGCCGCGCGCCGCCGCCTACTGCGCCGGCGCGAACCGCCACCTACAGTCAATCCATCGCACGACGTTGACACTTCGTGATGTCCGCGAAGGACGCGTGTGACGACCACCGCAGGAGATTGACATGAATGAAGACACCATCGCCGGCAACTGGAAGCAGTTCAAGGGCAAGGTCAAGGAAGCCTGGGGCAAGCTCACCGACGACGACTTCGACGTGATCGCGGGCAAGCGCGACCAGCTCGCCGGCCGTGTGCAGGAGCGCTACGGCATCGCCAAGGACGAGGCCGAGAAGCAAATCTCGGACTGGGAAACCAGCAACAAGTACCGCTGGTAAACATCACGGCTTGACCGCCAAGCCGCGCGCGCCGACAGGCCGTGCGGCTTTTTTACGACCGTCGCATGTGGTTGGTGGCTTGTTTCAGATCGCGTGCAGGAGCGTCGGTGCCGGAAACCCGGCCGACTCCACCAGGGTTTCCAGCATCGCCTGCCAGTCGTCGCCAGCGTGCATCAGTTGCAACTGGCTGCCGTCCATGAAGCCGCTGGCCACGCTGTGGTCGATGAAGCGCAGCATGGCGTCGTAATAGCCGTTCTGGTTCAGCAGGCCGATCGGCTTGTCGTGGTAGCCGAGTTGGCGCCAGGTCCAGGCCTCGAAGAATTCCTCGAAGGTGCCGATGCCGCCAGGCAGCGCCAGAAAGGCGTCGGCGTGCTCCGCCATCAGGCGCTTGCGCTCGTGCATGGTCTCGACCACGTGCAGCTCGGTGCAGCCGCGGTGCGCGTGCTCGCGCTCGACCAGGCTGCGCGGGATGATGCCGATCACGCGCCCACCGGCCGCCAGCGTGGCGTCGGCGACCACGCCCATCAGGCCGCTGCGCCCGCCGCCGTACACCAGCTGGCCGCCGCGCGCGCCGATCCAGTGGCCGACGCGGGCGGCGGTTTCGGCGAAGCGGGCGTCAGTGCCCGGGCGCGATCCGCAATAGACGCAGATGGAAAAGCTGGGCTGGGGCGAAGTATCAGAATTCATGGTGCAAGAAAATGCGTGTAGAGCGCCGACAGCCAGATGCCGCCGGCCAGCACCAGGCTCAGCAGCACGGCGGCCGAGCCCATGTCCTTGGCGCGCTTGGACAAATCGTGCCACTCGGGGCCGATGCGGTCGATGGCGGTCTCGATGCCGGTGTTGAGCAGTTCGACGACCAGCACGAACAGCACCGAGCCAGCCAGCAGGGCGACTTCCACCCAGCTGCGGCCGAGCCAGAACGCCGCCGGCAGCAGCACGAAGGCGGCCATCGCCTCCTGCCGGAACGCGATCTCGCCCCAGCCGGCCTTCAGCCCCTCGATCGAGTAGCCGGTGGCGTGCCACACGCGCGACAGACCGGTGCGCGCCTTCTGCGGGTTGACGGGGTCAGGCCTGGGCGCGGATGCTGCGTCACCGCCAGGCGGTGATGAGGGCGGATTCATGCGGCGATTGTCGGACAAGGCGATGACGGGCTCAGCGCCGCCGCGCGGCGTCGGGCTGCACGTCGATCAGCCGCGTGCCGGCCCAGACGTCGTGCCAGAACTGCTGCTGGCGCTGGAAGCGGCTGAGCAGCGCCCAGACCGCGATCCAGCCGAACAGCAGCACCGACACCTCGCCGCCCGACAGCGGGAACGGCGCCATCGCCGCCAGCGGCGGCAGAAACCACAGCCAGGCCAGCAGGTAGCGCAGCAGGGCGCGTGGCCAGCGCAGCGGCCGGCCCTGGCGGTCGACCACGCGGATGTGCCAGGTCTTCATCGGCAGGGTCTGGCCCTTGCACCAGAAGTAGACGAAGTACAGCGCCAGCACGCCGAACACCAGCGCCTGCAGCGCATGCCGGTTGTCGAGCGCGTGGCGGGTGTTGGTGAGAATGCCAAAGACCAGCCCCGGCAGCACCACCACGCCGAACAGCAGTGTGCCTTCATAAAGCCAGCAGGCCATGCGGCGGCGCAGCGCGGGCGCTCGGAGCGATGGGGAGGCCGGCACGGTCGGTGCGGCGGTGAGATCGGTCATGCGATGCGAGGAAAAACCAGAATGCCCGGCGGCGGGTGCCGGTGTGCCGGCAGGGCGCTGGACGGGACGCAGCCGACGGCGTTCAGCGCGCCGGGGCAGCGGGCGTCTGCGGCAGCAGTGTATTGCGATCGACCTGCACGCCCGGGCGCGCCGGGTTCGGCAAGGCCAGCGCTCCGGGACTTGGCGCCGACGCAGGTACGGCCGGACGCAGGATGCGGCTGGGCGGCACCGGCCGCAGCGCCGGCGCGGCGCCGGCTGGCGGGCGCGGTTGCTCGCGCGCCAGGCGGTCGCGCTCCTCGGCCGGCAGCGCCTGGTATTCCTCCCATTTGGCGCGCTTCTCGTCGGCCGGCAGCTGTCGCACCTCGCCGAAGCCCAGGCGCGCGCGCGTGCGCTGCGCCGGCGTCAGCCGGGCCCATTCGGCCATGCGGCTGTGCAGCGTGTCCTGCTCATCTGGCGCCATGCGATCGAAGTTGTGCACCAGCGCGAGCCACTTGCGCTGGTGCTCGGCGGGCAGCTTGGGCCACAGCGTCTCCAGCGGCTGCAGCGCGGTCTGCTGCTCGGTGTTCAAGTCGGCCCAGGCGACACCGCCGGTGGCTGTGGCCGCCGCCGGCGCGCGGCCGCTCGTGCTCTGCGCCAGCGCGGGCACGGCCAGCACGGCAGTCAGGGCGAGCAAGAGGGCCGGCAGCAGGGGATGCATCGATCTCGGATGGGGGCGACGGCGCCAGCCTAGCGGCTGGCGCTGCTGTCCTGGGCGGTGGTCTTCAGGTAGCGCAGAAAGCCCGGGTCGGCGTAGGCCGCTGGCGGCAGGTCGTCAGTCAGCAGGGCGCTGTCCAGTTCGGCGACCTCGATCGCGCGGTCGTCGTCCTGCACGATATTGACGGCGACCAGGCCGATCGCCAGTGCCAGCACCAGCGCGCCCGAGGCCAGCCGCCCCCAGAAACCGAGCGCTTCGTCGCCGAAGCCCAGACTGGCGGTGCCGCCGTCGTGGCTGGCCACCAGCGGCGCGCGGCGCAGCCGGGCCGCGGCTTTCGGCTGGCGACGCTGCGCCAGTGCCTGCTGGCGTGCCACGCGAAGGCGCTCGCCGATGTCGTGTGGCAGCGCCTCGGCGCCAGCGCTCAGGCGCGCCGCCACGCGCAGGCCGAAGCGGCCTTGCAGCGCCTCGGCGCGCGACTCGTCGTAGTTCATGTTCATGGTGTGATTCCCCTGGCTCGCAATGCCTTGGCCAACGCCTGGACTGCGCGCGAGCAATGCGTCTTGACACTGCCTTCGGAACACCCCATGGCGGCCGCGGTTTCGGCGACGTCCATCTCTTCCCAGTAACGCATCAAAAACGCCTCCCGTTGACGGGTGGGCAGGGCCTGAATCTGCACCTCGATCTCGTGCAGGATCTGGGCCCGGCGGGTGACGTCCTCGGCGCTTTCGATCTGCTCCGAGTCGGCGGCGCCGGCGAATGCTTCCAGCAGGTCGAACTCGCCATCGCCATCCGGCGACTCGAAATCGCTCAGGTTCGAGAACAGCGCATTGCGCGTCTTCTGCCGGCGAAAGTAGTCCAGCGTGCTGTTCGACAGGATGCGCTGGAACAGCATCGGCAACTCGGCCGGCGGCTTGTCGCCGTAGTGCTGGGCCAGCTTCATCATGCTGTCCTGCACGATGTCCAGCGCCGCGTCCTCGTTGCGCACGTGGTAGACGGTGCGCTTGAACGCCCGCCGCTCGACGCTCTTGAGGAAGTCGGAAAGTTCTTGTTCAGTGGCCAAGGGCGTCGGAAAAAGGCGCGGACCGCCGGCTCAGGTGGAGGCCGCAAGAGGCGTGAAGGCCGGCGCGTTTCAGATTATGGCACCTCGGTGTCGGATGTTTTTCGGCCGCTGCGCGCCAGCGCCATGTTGCAGTGCGATAATGCGTCCCGCAGTCATAAGAGGCAAACGGGTCACCGTCCGGCGACAGAAGTGAGTCGTCCATGGCGTGTGGCCTCAAGTCCTGAAGCGGCCTCACGAGGGCTGGCAAGGGGCACCCAAGGTTTTTCGTTAGAGAAATTCTCGAAAGGTTGATCTAAAAATGGAAATCTCCAAAGCCGAGATCAAGTCGGCCGCTGCTGCATCCACGCAGAGCGACTCCCAAGAACTCCGCGGCGCCGAAATTCTCGTCAAGACCTTGCAGGCCGAAGGCGTGAAGTACATCTGGGGTTATCCCGGTGGTGCGGTGTTGCATATTTACGACGCTTTCTACAAGCAGGACACGATCGAGCACGTGCTCGTGCGCCACGAGCAGGCCGCCGTGCACGCTGCCGACGGCTACGCGCGCGCCACCGGCGAGGTGGGCGTGGCGTTGGTCACCTCCGGCCCCGGCGTGACCAACGCGATCACTGGCATCGCCACCGCGTACATGGACTCGATCCCGATGGTGATCATCACCGGGCAGGTGCCGACCGCCGCGATCGGTCTGGACGCCTTCCAGGAATGCGACACCGTGGGCATCACGCGCCCGGTGGTCAAGCACAACTTCCTGGTCAAGGACGTGCGCCAACTGGCGGACACGATTAAGAAAGCGTTCCACATCGCCCGCACGGGCCGCCCGGGTCCCGTGGTGGTAGACATCCCGAAGGACGTGTCCTTCAACAAGACCGCCTATACCGGCTACCCGGACAAGGTGGAGATGCGCTCCTACAACCCGGTGACCAGGGGCCACGGCGGCCAGATCCGCAAGGCGCTGCAATTGCTGATGACGGCCAAGCGCCCGTATATCTACACCGGTGGCGGCGTGCTGCTGGCCAATGCGACGGCCGAGCTGCGGCAACTGGTCGACCTGCTGAACTACCCGGTCACCAACACGCTGATGGGCCTGGGTGCGTTCCCGGCCACCGATCGGCGCTTTCTCGGCATGCCCGGCATGCACGGCACGCTGGAGGCCAACAACACGATGCAGAACTGCGACGTGCTGCTGGCCGTGGGCGTGCGCTTTGACGACCGCGTGATCGGCAACCCCAAGCACTTCGCCCAGAACGAGCGCAAGATCATCCACATCGACATCGATCCGTCGAGCATTTCCAAGCGCGTCAAGGTGGACGTGCCGATCGTCGGCGACGTGAAGGACGTGCTGACCGAATTGATCGGCATGATCAAGGAAGCCGGCACCCCGCCCGACCAGGGTGCGCTGGCCGATTGGTGGAAGCAGATCGAGGCCTGGCGCAGCCGAGACTGCCTGAAGTACGACCGCGGCAACCAGGACGTGCTCAAGCCGCAGAGGGTGATCGAGACGCTGTGGAATCTGACCAAGGACGTCGAGACCTACGTTACCTCCGACGTCGGCCAGCACCAGATGTGGGCGGCGCAGTTCTACAAGTTCAACGAGCCGCGGCGCTGGATCAACTCGGGTGGCCTGGGCACCATGGGTGTGGGCATTCCCTACGCCATGGGCATCAAGCTGGCCAAGCCGGACGCCGAGGTGTACTGCGTCACCGGCGAGGGCTCGGTGCAGATGTGCATCCAGGAGCTGTCGACCTGCCTGCAGTACAACACGCCGATCAAGATCGTCTCGCTCAACAACCGCTACCTCGGCATGGTGCGCCAGTGGCAGGAGATCGAGTACTCGGGCCGCTACAGCCACACCTACATGGACGCGCTGCCCAACTTCGTCAAGCTGGCCGAGGCCTACGGCCACGTCGGCATGCTGATCGAGCGGCCGCAGGACGTCGAGCCGGCGCTGCGCGAGGCGCGCAAGCTCAAGGACCGCACCGTGTTCATGGACTTCCGCACCGATCCGACGGAAAACGTCTTCCCCATGGTGCAGGCAGGCAAGGGCATCACCGAGATGCTGCTGGGCTCTGAAGACCTTTGAACCAGGAAGTTGAGCGTTTGATGTTCGGCGTTGAGCGTGCCATGCACTTCACGCCGAACGCCTGACGCTCAAGGCTGAACCTCCCCAAGACGAATCTATTGCCCGCCAAGCCCGCGCATTACCGTGCGCGGGGGAGGGCGGCGAGAAGAGGAATCACATGAAACACATCATCGCCGTACTGATTGAAAACGAGCCGGGCGCCCTGTCCCGCGTGGTGGGCCTGTTCTCGGCCCGTGGCTACAACATCGAATCGCTGATCGTCGCGCCGACCGAGGACGAAAGCCTCTCGCGCATGACCATCCAGACGCGCGGCTCCGACGAAACCATTGAGCAGATCACCAAGCACCTGAACCGACTGATCGAGGTGGTGAAGGTGGTCGATCTGACCGAGGGCAGCTACATCGAGCGCGAGCACATGATGGTCAAGGTGCGCGCCGTCGGCAAGGAGCGCGAGGAGATCAAGCGCACCACCGACATCTTCCGCGGCCGCGTCATCGACGTCACCGACAAGAGCTACACCATCGAGCTGACCGGTGACCAGGCCAAGCACGACGCCTTCCTGAACTCGATCGACAAGTCGGCCATTCTGGAGACCGTGCGCACCGGCGCCAGCGGCATCGGGCGCGGCGAGCGCCTGCTGCGGGTTTGAAGCTGCGGCCGCCGCCTGTCGCGCGCCGCACCCCTGTTTGCATCCCCATCGAATCATCAAAAGGAGAAACCACGTGAAAGTGTTCTACGACAAAGACTGCGACCTGAGCCTGATCAAGGGCAAGACCGTCGCCATCATCGGCTACGGCAGCCAGGGCCATGCGCACGCGCAGAACCTGAACGACTCCGGCGTCAAGGTTGTGGTCGGCCTGCGCAAGGGCGGTGCCAGCTGGCCCAAGGTCGAGAAGGCCGGCCTGAAAGTGGCCGAGGTGGCCGAGGCCGTGAAGTCGGCCGACGTGGTCATGATCCTGCTGCCCGACGAGCAGATCGCCAAGGTGTACCGCGAAGACGTCGAGCCGAACATCAGGCAGGGCGCGTCGCTGGCCTTCGCGCACGGCTTCAACGTGCACTACGGCCAGGTCGTACCGCGTGCCGATCTCGACGTGTGGATGGTCGCGCCCAAGGCGCCCGGCCACACCGTGCGTGGTACCTACACCCAGGGTGGCGGCGTGCCGCACCTGGTGGCGGTGCATCAGGACAAGACCGGCAAGGCGCGTGATCTGGCGCTGTCCTATGCCATGGCCAACGGCGGCGGCAAGGCCGGCATCATCGAGACCAACTTCCGCGAAGAGACCGAGACCGACCTGTTCGGCGAGCAGGCCGTGCTGTGCGGCGGCACCGTCGAGCTGATCAAGGCCGGCTTCGAGACCCTGGTCGAGGCTGGTTACGCGCCCGAAATGGCCTACTTCGAGTGCCTGCACGAGCTGAAGCTGATCGTCGATCTGATCTACGAAGGCGGCATCGCCAACATGAACTACTCGATCAGCAACAACGCTGAGTACGGCGAGTACGTGACCGGCCCGCGCATCGTCACCGACGAGACCAAGCAGGCCATGCGCCAGGCGCTCAAGGACATCCAGACCGGCGAGTACGCCAAGAGTTTCATCGCCGAAAACCTGGCGGGCGCGCCCACGCTGCAAAGCCGCCGCCGCCTGAACGCCGAGAGCCAGATCGAGGTGGTGGGCGAGAAGCTGCGCGCCATGATGCCCTGGATCAAGGCCAACAAGCTGGTCGACAAGAGCAAGAACTGACGCGGCCTGAGCGCTGACGCACCCAAGGGCCACGCCGCGCGCGTGGCCTTTTTTGTTTGATATGGTTTTGATAGCTGCTGGCCTTGTCCTGGCTTGCGAAGAAGGCTTTTCCAGCCCTTGAAAGTAGAATCCCCACCCATGGTCAATGATCCGCACGACGTCGTCACCGTGCGCAAGCCGCGCAAGGGCATCTACGTGCTGCCCAACCTGTTCACGCTGGCGGCGCTGTTCGGCGGCTTCTACGGCATCGTAATGGCGATGAATGGGCGCTTCGACCTGGCCACCGCCGGCATCTTTGCCGCCATGGTGCTCGACAGCCTGGATGGCCGCGTGGCGCGCATGACGGGCACGCAAAGCGCGTTTGGCGAGCAGATGGATTCGTTGTCGGACATGGTCAGTTTTGGCGCCGCGCCGGCGCTACTGGCCTATGAGTGGGCGCTGCGCCCGCTGGGCCGCTGGGGCTGGATTGCCGCCTTTGTCTACTGCGCCTGCGCCGCGCTGCGGCTGGCGCGTTTCAACGTCAACACCGCCGTGGTCGACAAGCGCTATTTTCAGGGCCTGCCGTCGCCCGCCGCTGCGGCGCTGGTGGCGGGTTTCATCTGGTTGACCAGTGCCATGCTGCTGGCGCACCGCGAGGTGCCGCTGTTTCGCGCGCTGATTTCCGTGTTCGGCGGCGTGCCGATCGCGCGCGCCGACCTGTCGTGGATCATGTTCGCGGTCACCTTGTTTGCCGGCCTGACCATGGTGACCAACGTGCCGTACTACAGCTTCAAGGATTTTGGTGGGCGACGCAGCGTGCCCTTCGTGGTGCTGGTGGGCGCGGCCCTCCTGATCGCCATCATCAGCATCGAGCCGGCCACGCTGCTGTTCCTTTTGTTCGTGGGCTATGCGCTGTCGGGCTACGTGATCTACGCCTGGCGCCGCGCCAAGGGCCAACCGGTCAGCATCGTCAGCACCTCCACCGAAGAACCGGACGAGCGCGGGTTGCACCACGACTGAGTCTTGGCATTTACGCCGCCCGGACTTCGATCAATTTCGTGTGCTACATTTGCCGTCCTATGAACAAGTCGCTGGCTCTACTACTGGCAACGCCGAACGGGCGGGATCGGTAGCGCGCGCGACTTTTTCCTTCAAAGGCCCGTTTGCACCCGCAGCGGGCTTTTTTGTTTTGTTCAGACATTTTTCGCTCGCGGGACCGTAAGAAGCTCATCTCTGGAGAACCCTCACATGACCGACAAACTCATCATCTTCGACACCACCTTGCGCGACGGCGAGCAGTCGCCCGGCGCTTCCATGACGCGCGACGAGAAGCTGCGCATCGCCCGCCAGCTTGAGCGGCTGAAGGTGGACGTGATCGAGGCCGGCTTTGCCGCGTCGTCCAACGGCGATTTCGAATGTGTGAAGGCGATCGCCGAGGCCATCAAGGATTCGACGGTGTGCTCGCTCAGCCGCGCCAACGACCGCGACATCGCCCGCGCCGCCGAGGCGCTGAAGGGCGCCAACCGCGGCCGCATCCACACCTTCATCGCCACCAGCCCGCTGCACATGGAAAAAAAGCTGCGCATGACGGAGGGCGAGGTGTTCGAGCAGGCCAAGCTCGCCGTGCGTTTTGCGCGCAATCTGATGGGCGACATCGAGTTCAGCGCCGAGGACGGCTACCGCAGCGACATCGACTTCCTGGCCCGCATCTGCGAGGCCGTCATCAAGGAGGGCGCGACCACCATCAACATCCCCGACACCGTGGGCTACGCCATCCCCGAGCTGTACGGCAACTTCATCAAGACGCTGCGCGAGAAAGTGCCCAACAGCGACCAGGCGATCTGGTCGGTGCACTGCCACAACGACCTGGGCATGGCCGTGGCCAACTCGCTGGCGGGCGTGAAGGTCGGCGGCGCGCGCCAGGTCGAATGCACCATCAACGGCCTGGGCGAGCGCGCGGGCAACTGCTCGCTGGAAGAGATCGTGATGGCGGTGAAGACGCGCCGCGATTACTTCGAGCTCGACGTCGGCATCGACACCACGCAAATCGTGCCGGCCAGCAAGATGGTCAGCTCGGTCACCGGCTTTGTGGTGCAGCCCAACAAGGCGGTGGTGGGCGCCAACGCCTTCGCGCACGCCAGCGGCATCCACCAGGACGGCGTGCTGAAGGCACGCGACACCTACGAAATCATGCGCGCCGAAGACGTGGGCTGGAGCGCCAACAAGATCGTGCTGGGCAAGCTCTCCGGCCGCAACGCCTTCAAGCAGCGTCTGCAGGAACTGGGCGTGATGCTCGAGTCCGAGGGCGAAATCATGGCGGCGTTTGCCAAGTTCAAGGACCTGGCCGACCGCAAGAGCGAAATCTTCGATGAGGACATCCTGGCCCTGGTGGGCGACGAGAGCGTGACGGCCGAGAAGGAGTATTACGGCTTCATCTCGCTGGCGCAGCACAGCGAAACCGGCGAGATGCCGCACGCCCAGATCGTGTTCACCGTCGGCGGCAAGGAGGTGCAGGGCCAATCGGACGGCAATGGCCCAGTCGATGCTTCGCTGAAAGCCATCGAGTCGCACGTGAAAAGCGGCGCCGAGATGATCCTGTACTCGGTCAACGCGATCAGCGGTTCGACCGAGAGCCAGGGCGAGGTCACGGTGCGGCTGCAAAACTCGGGCCGCGTGGTCAATGGCGTGGGAGCAGACCCCGACATCGTGGTCGCCTCGGCCAAGGCTTATCTGAATGCTCTCAACAAGTTACACGACAAATCGGACCGGGTGGCGGCCCAAGGCTAGGGTTATCCCGGGTATGTCTTTATGTAAATGAAGAAGAAGACGTAAGTCGGTGATATTGCGTCTCTTTTTCGGTTTCAGTACACTCGCGCCTGAATTGCAGTAGTTTAGGGGAACGGCGATGGCGGCAGGGGTGTGGGATGGGCGGATTTCGTCCTGGATGAAGGGTCTTGGCATCGTCTCGGCGGCGCTCGCGCTGGGCTTGGCCCTGCAGTCGCCGGTGCTGGCGGCGCCGGCCAAGAAGGCTGCCAAGGCTGCGGCTGCGCCCAAGGCGGCGACCAAGGCAGCGGCCAAGACCGCGCCGCGAGCGGCTGCGCAAGCCGCTGTCAAGTCCGCTGGCAGTAAGACCGCGGCGCGAGCGGCGGCGCCGAAAACCAGTGCCACCAAAACCAATACCGCCAAAGCCGGCAAGAGCGATCGGCGCGTCACCGTCGTGGTCGGCAACGCGCGCAAGGACCGCGCCGGCCGCTCCAGCACTTCCGCGCGCGGCAAGACCGCGGTGGCCGCCAAGCGTGGCGAGCGCCTGGCGGCGCGCGAGACGCGGCTGTCGCTGCGCGCGGCACCGGTGCAGGAGGCGCGCGCACCGCGCCTGTCGTTTGGTCAGATGGCGGGGCTACGCGAGGTGCACGATCCGCTGGACCTGAATTCGAGCGTGGCGCTGGTGCTGGACCAGGACACGCACGAAGTGCTGCTGAGCAAGAACGACCACGCGGTGTTGCCGATCGCCTCGCTGACCAAGCTGATGACCGGGCTGATCATCTCCGACGCACGGCTGCCGCTGGACGAGTTGATCACCATCACCGCGGAAGACATCGACACCGAGAAGGGCAGCCGCTCGCGTCTGGCGGTGGGCACCACGCTGACGCGCGGCGAATTGATGCACCTGGCGCTGATGTCGAGCGAGAACCGCGCCGCGCACGCACTCGGGCGCAGCTATCCGGGTGGCCTCAGCCGTTTCGTCGCGCTGATGAACGCGCGCGCCGTGATGCTGGGCATGAAGGACACACGCTACGTCGAGCCGACCGGGCTGTCGAGCGCCAACCGCTCCAGCGCGCACGACCTGGCCACCCTGGTGGCGACGGCGGCGCAGGATCCGCTGCTGCGCCAGTTCTCCACCTCGACCGGCTATGAGGTGGCGGCTGGCTCGCGCATGCTGCAGTACAACAACACCAATCGCCTGGTGCACAACCCGGAGTGGCAGATCGGCCTGCAGAAGACCGGCTACATCTCCGAAGCCGGTCAGTGCCTGGTGATGCAGGCGCGCGTCGCCGGCCGCAAGCTGATCATGGTGTTCCTGGATTCCAGCGGTCGCGGCAGCCGCCTGGGCGACGCCGAGCGGGTGCGCCGCTGGGTCGAGGCCCAGCATCCGTCCAACATCATGGCGGTGAACGCGTTGGCCAGCTGAGGCCCTGCGCCGGCGCTGGCACCGGCGGCGCAGCTAAAGCGCTTTGAACAGATGCGCGTACAGCCGGCTCACCGGCAGGCGCTCGGCATGGTCGCGCAGCGTGAGTTGCAGCCGGCCGGCCTCGTCGCGCTGCACCGTGTCGATGGCGTCGGCGCGCACCAGGGTGCCGCGGTGGATTTGCCAGAACTCGGCCGCATCCAGGCGCGGCAGCAAGTCCTTCAGCGGCGTGCGCAGCAGATGTTCGCCCTGGCGCGTGACCACGCGCACGTACTTGTCGGCGGCCTGCAGGAACAGCACCTCGGCCAGCGGCACCATGCGGATGCTGGCGCCGCCCGATCCGGCGGTGCTGACCTGCAGTTGCCGCAGCGGCGCCGGGGTCGTTGGCGTTGACGGAGGTGCGCCGGTGCCGGCCTGCAACGCGGCCAGCAGTTCGCGCAACTGGTCGGTGGTGGCTTGCAGCGTGGTCTGGTGGGTTGCCGTGGGGTTCTCCGCATCGCGCGCCGGCTGATCGAGCAACCGGCGCGCCTTCTCGACCGATCGGGCCAGGCGGACGGTCTGCACCGGCTTGAGCACGTAGTCCACCGCCTGCGCCTCGAAGGCCTGCACCGCGTACTGGTCGTAGGCGGTGACGAAGACCAGCGCGGGAAAGGGCTTGGCCGCCTCGTCCCAGGCGTCGGCCAGTTCGGCGGCGGCGTCAAGACCGCTCATGCCTGGCATGCGGATGTCGAAGAACAGCACGTCGGGCTTGAGCGCCAGGGCCTGATCGACCGCACTGGCGCCGTCGCCCACGGTGGCGACGATGCGCAGCTCCGGCCAGACGCGCACCAGCTCGGCGGCCAGCGCGGCGGCCAGCAGGGGTTCGTCCTCGGCGATCAGGGCGGTCGGCACGCTCACCTCGGGCGCAGCACCATGCGATCGCTCAGGATCTGCACGTCGAAATGGCGCAGGAAGGACTGGCCGAGCAGCGCGCCGTCGGGTGCGCCCATGTCCAGGCCCACCGTCACGCTGGTGTCGTTGTGCACCAGCGGACCCGCCTTGACCGGCACGCCGTGCACCAGCCGCGCCTCGCGCGTGCCGCCCGCGGTGTTGACGGTGATGGCGTGGCCTTCGGGTAAATGCGCGGCGCGCGCCACCGGGGTGCTGATGGCGACGCTGCTGGCGCCGGTGTCGATGAGAAAGTTGACGGGCTGGTGGTTGATCTCGCCGCGCACGTAGAAATGGCCGTCGCGCTGGCGCGGGATGACCAGTTCGCCGCTGGTCTGCGTGTACGGCTCGAGCGCGGCGCGCTGGCCTTGCTCGTACCAGCTGAAGCCGGCGTACAGCGCGCCGCCCACGGCCAGCCAGAAGGCCAGCAGCGCCAGCGTGCTGCGGCGCAGGGTGCTGGCGGGGCGGCGGACGTCGGGGCGGTCGACCATCGGGGCGAGTATGCCCGCGACACACATGGCGCGGCGCAAGCGGTGCTCAGGCGCCGCTGGCATGCGCAAGCGGCAGCGTAATGCGGATGGTGGTGCCCGCGCCTGGCCGCGACTGTACGTCGACGCGTCCGCGCCCGCCGTAGGCCGAAGCCACGCGTTCGGTGACCTGCGCCATGCCGAAGCGGCCATGGGCGAGCGGCGCCGCGGTGGCGTCGAAGCCGACGCCGGAGTCGTGCACGCTGAGCACGAGTTGCTTGCCCTCGCGCGCCGCGTCGACCTCGATGCGTCCGCCGGCGACCTGCGGCTCCAGCCCGTGCTGGATGGCGTTTTCCACCAGCGGCTGCAGCAGCAACGGCGGCACCGGCAGCGCGCGCAACGCGTCCGGCAGATCGAGCCGGTACTGCAGGCGCGGCCCCATGCGGATGGCCATCAGCGCCAGGTAGTCTGCCAGCCGCTCGAACTCGACCGCCAGCGGGTGCGAGGTGGTGCGCGAGGCCGTCAGCGTGGCGCGCAGATAGTCGTTCATGCGGTCCACCATGGCTTGCGCGGCGGGTGGATCGACGGCGATCAGGGCGCGCAGATTGGCCAGGGTATTGAACAGCATGTGCGGCTCGAGTTGGCTTTGCAGCAGGCGCAGGTGGGCCTCGCTGGCGTCGCGCTCGGCGGCCGCCTTGGCCGCCTGCAGCGCGGCGGCTTTGCTGCGGGCGTGGAAGTAGAAGCTGGCCACCGTGCCCGCCGCCACGGTGACCAGCAGGCCCAGCATCAGATCACGTTGCGGATAGGCCGGTCCGTCGCCCAGCAGCCAGCGCGCCAGTCGCGTGCCACCAAAAAAGCCCGCGACGATGCCGATGGCCGTCAGCGCCACGCCGCGCCAGCCCTTGGGCCAGCCGTGGCCGCCGAACTCGGGATCGCGATGGCAGTGCCGCACGGGCACCAGCAGGCGGCCGAACTCGATCACGGTCCAGGTGATGAGGCCGATCGACACCGAATGCACCAGTTGCTGGGGGTAACTGGTGTCCGGCCAGATCATGGTGGTGAACACCGCGATCACGCCGCAGAAGACCAGCACCTGCAGGCCGTGCCGAACGACGTCGCGCCAGGGGATCAGCATGGAGATGGCCGGGGTGGATCAGGCTTCTGGTGGATGACGGGCAAGGGTTCTGACCGATTCTGGTGCGGATTCTCGCCGGGCAGGCCGTGTGCGCCCGGCGTGCCGTGTCAGCGGGGATCGCTGCGCAGCTTGTCGCGCTCGGACTGCAGCAGGCGCTCGTACAGCCCGCTGCCGCCCAGCCACACGGCCAGACCATGAATCGCCAGGCCCAGGCCCCAGCCGGCCAGCGGGTAGAGGTTCCAGCTGCGCCCACCTTGCCAGGCCAGCACGGCCAGCCCGGCGTTGACGCAGACGTAGACCAGTGCGTGAATGAACCAGCCCATCTTGGCGCCGGCGCGGCGGCGCGCCATGTGTTCGCGGCGGTCTTCGGGGGTGGCGTGGACGGGCAGGGCAGACATGGGGGGTTCCTTGAGCTGGATGAGGACAGTCTCGGTGGCTTGGGTGCGCATGGCGAGTGGTTTGCGACGAAACGGCGGATCGGCGGCGCCAAATGCCGTGGGGCGGCGTGCCCGGTGCGATCAAGCCGCGGCGGCCAGGGTGGGTGTCCGGCGCGCCAGCCGCAGCACGCGCAGCGTGCGCGCCGCGAACAGGCCCGACAGCAGGCCGTACAGCGCGGTCACGGTGAAGGCGAAGCCGGCATCGCGCGCCAGCGTGGGCGCCATGGCCAGTTGCACGCCCATGCCGTACTTCATCAGGAACACCGCCAGGATCAAGGCCAGCGGCACCCAGCTGCCGGGCAGCTCGAACGAGCGGGTCAGGGCGTCGTAACGCGCGCCGATGGGCGGCGCTAGGCGCAGGCCGACCATCAGCAGGGCGGCATAACAGGCGGCCCACAGCGCCAGCAATTCGGGCAGGCGCGCGGTGGTGCCGAAGGCGGACTGCACGCCCCACAGGGCCAGCCCGCCCATCACCAAGGGCATCAGCACCAGTCGCCCCAGGTGCAGGGTGCGGCGACGGGTGGCGGAAAGACCGAGGGCGACGAGGCCCGCGAGCAGGCCCCAAACCCAGACGGGGGTTTGACGCGCGATGTCGGCGACGGCCTCGGGGTGCTCGGCGAGCAGGGTGGTGAGCAGCATGGCGGTCCTTAGAACGGATGGCGATGGCGTGACTGTGGCGGCCCACGCGCCACTGCGCCAGCCCGATGCGACGAAATGCGTGCCGGCAGCGCGAGATGCGGCCATACCGGCGTACACGGCGGCGGGATAATGGGCCGCATGAGCTTGATGCCGCACCAGACCGTGGTCGATGCGCGGCCGGCGACGCTCCGCCGGGCGTTGCTGGTTCTGGCGGCGGCCGGGCTGGCAACCGGCGCCGCCACGGCCCAGACGAAAAGCCCCATGAGCCAACCGGCCCCTTCTTCCGATGTCCAGGCGCTGCTGGCCGCGGCCAGCGCGGGCGATGCGGCGGCCATTGGGCGGGCCCTGGATGCCGGTGCGCCGATCGAGTCGCGCGACGCGCGCGGACGCACACCGGTGCTGCTGGCCACGCACGGCGGCCACACGGCAGCGGCGCAGTGGCTGATGACGCGCGGCGCCAACGTGAACGCGCAGGACGATCAGCGCGACAGCGCCTTTCTGCTGGCCGGCGCGCGCGGCCGCACCGAGATCGTGCGCGCCGCGCTGGCGCACGGTGCCGACTGGCGCATCACCAACCGCTATGGCGGTACGGCGCTGATCCCGGCCTGCCACTACGGGCACGTGGAGACGGTGCGCCTGCTGCTGACGACCGACATCGACGTCGATCACGTCAATAACCTGGGCTGGACGGGGTTGCTGGAGGCGGTGATCCTGGGCGATGGCGGGGCGGCGCATCAGGACATCGTGCGCCTGCTGCTGGCGCGCGGCGCCAAGGTGAATCTGGCCGACCGGGAAGGCGTGACGCCGCTGCAGCACGCCCAGCGCCTGGGTCAGCGTGAGGTGTCGGAAATGCTGCGCAAGGCGGGTGGGCGCTGATCCGAATTTGCAAGCAAAATCGGCCGGAAATCCCCATAAAATCAGCGCAACCAGCTACCAATGATGTAGCGATCTGAAAGGTTTTTCTTGGACACCGTCTTGCTGGTCAAGGCCGCGATCATGGGCATCGTGGAGGGTTTGACCGAGTTTCTTCCCATTTCGTCCACCGGCCACCTGATCCTGGCCGGCAGCCTGATCAACTTCGTGGGCGCCAAGGCCAAGGTGTTCGAGATCGCCATCCAGACCGGCGCCATCCTGGCGGTGGTCATCGTGTACTGGCAGAAGATTCGCGAGACGCTGGTGGCGCTGCCGACCAGCCGCGCCGCGCAGCGCTTTGCGGGCAATGTGCTGATCGGCTTCGCGCCCGCCGTGGTGCTGGGGCTGCTGTTTGGCAAGGCGATCAAGGCGAATCTGTTCACGCCGCAGGTGGTGGCCACCACCTTCATCCTGGGCGCCTTCGTCATCCTGTGGGCGGAAAGCCGGCCGCAAAGCGCGGCGCGCGTGCACAGCGTGGACGACATGACGCCGTGGGACGCGCTCAAGGTCGGGCTGGTGCAGTGCGCGGCCATGATCCCCGGCACCAGCCGCAGCGGCGCGACCATCATCGGCGGCATGCTGCTGGGCTTGTCGCGCAAGGCGGCGACGGACTTCTCATTCTTCTTGGCCATCCCGACGCTGATCGGCGCCGGCGTGTACTCGCTTTACAAAGAGCGCGCGCTGCTCTCAGCGGCCGATCTGCCCATGTTCGGCGTCGGCCTGCTGTTTTCCTTCATCAGTGCCTGGATCTGCGTGCGCTGGCTGCTGCGCTACATCGCCAGCCACAGCTTCGTGCCGTTTGCGTGGTACCGCATTGCGTTTGGCGCCCTCGTGCTGCTGACCTGGTGGACGGGCGCTGTCGTGTGGGCAGATTGAGCGCATGGACTTCAAGACGACGCTTGCCACCCTGCCCAGCGTGGACCACCTGCGCGGTCTCGACGTGGTCGACGCCAGCGGCGCCGTGCTGCACCACATCCCGCACGCGCCGGGCAAGCTGGGCTCGTTGCGCATCTACCACGCGTTGGCGCAGGCCTTTGGTGGCGTGCTGACGGCCGACGCGGTGGCGCAGGGCCTGGCCTGGTTCGCCGAGCATGTGGCCGACGCGCAGGCGCACCCCGGCACGCATCCCAACATCGATCTGCTGCTGGCACAGCAGGCGGCGCCGAAGGCGTGGCGCCTGGTGTCGCTGCCCAAATAAAGCGAGAGGCATTGGTGAACAAGCTGCCTGGCGTTCGCACTCCGTCCCGGTGGCACCTGCTGTGGGTCCTGTGGGCGCTGGCCATCGCGATGACGTTTGCCAACGCGCCCGTAGCGGCCCAGCCGTCCGACGCCTCGGCGTCGATCGACCCCGCGACCGTACAGCGCTGGGGCGCCGGCTGGCGCTACCCGCAGGCGGGCTGGACGGTGCTGCACATCGAGGGCGCGCCGCGCGAGCGCGGCCTGCAGCACGGGCATCTGATGGCCGCCGAGATCGCCGCCTACATCCGCGCGCTGTCTGAGTTCTGGGGCCCCAAGGCGCCGGCCGCCGCCTGGGCGCAGAACCGCGAGGTGGCGCGGCAGTTGTTTCTGAAGGGCTTTCCGCCCGAGCAGATGCAGGAGATGCGGAGCATCGCGGATGGCGCCAACGCCGCTGGCGCACGCGCCCATGGCCGCCGGCTCGACGTGCTGGACATCATCACGCTCAACGCCTCAAACGAGATCGACTCGATCCAGGACGCGCTGGTGGTGACCAAGGATGCTCCCGACATCCGCGGGGCGACGCAGCAGCCACTGGACCCGGTGCTGCTGGCGGCACGCCGGTCCAGGAAACGCCCGCAGCGCTGCAACGCCTTCATCGCCAACGGGCCGGCGACGGCGGACGGGCAGATCGTGTTCGGCCACATCACCATGTACGACCTGTACCCGGCCAACTTCTACAACCTGTGGATGGAGGTGCAGCCCACCGAGGGCCACCGCTTCGTCATGCAGACCACGCCGGGCGGCATGCACAGCGGCATGGATTATTCGATCAACGCGGCCGGCATGCTGCTGGCCGAAACCACGCTCGACCAGGGGCCGATGGTGGCCGGCGGCACGCCGCTGGCCGCGCGCATCCGGCAGGCGCAGCAGTACGCGGGCAGCATCGACGAAGCCACCGCAATGCTGACCCAGGGCGACAACGGCTTGTGCTCGACCGAATGGGTGATGGGCGACCTGAAGCGCAACGAGATCGCCTTGCTGACCCTGACCGGCGGTCAGAGCCGGCTGCACCGCGGCAGCCGCAACGAATGGTTCGAGGGTGCCGAGGGCTTCTACTGGAGCGACAACAACATCAAGGAGCCGGGCGCGCGCCTGGCCGCCACGGCGCGGCGCGACGGGCGGCCTTCGGCGGCGGCGACCTATGCGCCGTCCAAGCGCGATGCCGTGTGGCTGCGCGCCTACCGCGAGCACAAGGGCAAGATCGACCTGCAGTTTGCGCGCACGCTGCTGTCCACGCCCGAGATCGTGTCCGCCTACGGCATCGACGCCAAGGCCGCCGACGCGCGGCTGGCCGGCCAATTGCAGACCTGGGCCTCGTTCGGCCCGCCCACCGGCACGCTGTGGCCGCCCACGGCGCAGGAGGCGCGCGACCACGCGGCGATCCGACCGCTGATCCAGAACCCCTGGACGCTGTTGCAGGTGCAGGCGCCTCCCGACACGCCCGCCGCAGCGCCCGCCGACCGGCCCCATCCGCGACAGGCCTGGGCAGCGCCCAAGCCATCAGTGGCCAAACCTCAGCCGCCGTACTGGCAGGGCACGCTGCTGCCGGCCAGCGACGCCGACATCTGGCTCAGCCTCGGCTTCGCGCGGCTCGAGCGCATCCTGGCCGAGCGCGCCGCGCCCGATGCGCCGGACGCGGCGCCGGCCGATCCGATGGACGGCCTGGGCGTCGAGCTGGGCTACTACCGCAGCCTGTTCGGCCGCGCCGAGCGCGCGGGGCACGACCGGCCGCTGGCGCAGACGCGCGCCGACATGGGCGATCCGCTGGGCTACCAACTGGCCGAGGGCAAGGGCGTGCTGTTCCTGCATACGCTGCGCGACATCGTTGGCGCCAAGGCCTTCGATGCGGCGATGCGCCGCTTCGGGCGCGAGCGCAACGGCCAGGCCGTGGCCACGCGCGATCTGCAGGATTTTTTGCAGCCGCTCACGCCTCGGCCGCTGGCGCCCTTGTTCGACTGGTGGACGCAGCGCAGCGGCCTGCCGCAACTGGCCGTGACCGGCGCCGAAGCGCGCGCGGCGGGCGGCGGCTGGGACACCTGGGTGACGCTCGACGTGGCCCGCCTCGGCCCCGCGCTGGCGGTGCCCGTCACCATCGAAACCGCGCAGGGCGAGGTCACGCAGACGCAGGTGTTCGACGCCGAGCACCCGCGCATCCGCCTCCGCACGCGCGCCCGTCCGCTGCGCGTGGTGGTCGACCAGCACGGCGTTACCGCGCGCGGCAACGGCTCGCCGTTCACCATCCTCACGCTGGACGATGAGCTGGAGCATGCCCTCATCGTCTATGGCACGCAGGACGACGAAGTCGGCAACCACGAAGCCGCGCGCCTGCTGCAGACCGCGCTGCGCCGGCGCGAGCACAACGTGCAGCCGCCCATCAGGTCCGACCGCGAAGTGAGTGACGACGACTTGCGCCGGCACCACCTGCTGCTGGTGGGCCGACCCGCCACCAACGCCGTCAGCCAGCGCTTTGCGGCGCAATGGGGCGTGGACTTCGGCGCGCGCTCGTTCCAGGTGCGCGGGCAGCTTTACACCCACCCCGAAAGCGCGGTGCTGGCCGCGGGCGACAACCCGCTGGATGCGCGCTGGTCCGTCGTGCTGGTGGCCGGCCTGAGCGGCCTGGGCACCTACCAGGCGGTGGGCCGGTTCGCAGACGACACGCTGAGCTACGCGCCCATCGTCATCGCGCCCTTCGGGCGCGGCACGCGCGAGCTGGTCTCGCCGCTGCCCGAGCTGAGCGTGGTGCCGGTGTTTCCCTGACGCGGCGCCCACAGCGGCGTGGGCAGGGCGCGGCAACTTTACATTTCTTCAACTCGCCATCACGGCCCGGGCATCGGCTGCCGCTAGGATGCACTGAGCGCAAAATCACGCGGCTCCGATTGGTGCCGCGCCTTCTGTCCCGCATGTCCACCGATTCCCTGCCACCTGTCCCGCCGTCTTCGATCCCCGTGCGCAGCCGCTGGCTGGGCCGCGTACTGGCGCTGCTGTTCGTGCTGGCGTTGGCGGGCAGCGCCTGGTGGCTGGTGCAGCGCGCCAAGGCACCGGCGGCGCCGGCCGCGCGCGCGGGCGGGCCGGGTGGGCGCGGCGCGGGTGGGCCCGCCGCGATGGCCGGTGGGGCTTCGGCCACCGTCGGCGTGGCCGAGGCGCGCCAGGGCGAACTGCCCATCGTCATCAACGCGCTGGGCACCGTCACGCCCGTCACGCAGGTGGTGCTGCGCCCGCAAGTCTCTGGCGTGCTCACCGAGGTGCTGTTCACCGAGGGCCAGGCGGTGCAAAAAGGCCAGCTGCTCGCGCGCATCGACCCGCGCCCGTTCGAGCAGGCGCTGGCGCAGGCGCAGGGCGAGCGCGCGCGCATCCAGGCGCAGCTGTCGGCCGCGCGCGTCACGCTGGGCCGCTACGAAACGCTGTGGAAGCAGGACTCCATCGCCCGGCAGGACGTGGACACGCAGGCCGCGCTGGTCAAGCAGCTGGAGGGCCAGGTGCAGAGCAGCACCGCCAGCGAGGGCAACGCGCGCATCAACCTGGGCTACGCGCGCATCACCGCGCCCATCAGCGGCCGCATCGGCCTGCGTGCGGTGGACCCCGGCAACATGGTGCAGGCCGGCGCCACCACCGGCATCGCCACCATCACGCAGATGGCGCCGATCGACGTCAAGTTCGCGGTGCCGCAGGACCGCGTGCCCGACGTGCTGGCGGCGCAGCGCGCCGCTGCCGGGTCGTCCCCAAGCGGCGCGAACAGCGGAGGGCGCCCATCCGCCGGTGCGCTGCCGGTGCAGGCGCTGGACCGCACGCGCGACGAGGTGCTGGCCAGCGGGCGTTTCCTGACGCTCGACAACGTCATCGACACCACCACCGGCACGCTGCAGGCCAAGGCGCGCTTCGACAACGCCGGCGCGCGCCTGTTTCCCAACCAGTTCGTCAACGTGCGACTGCAGCTGGGCGCCACGCCCGGCGTGCTGGTGCCGGTGACCGCCGTGCGCATGGGGCCGGACGGTGAATACGTGTACGTGGTCGATGCCGAGCGCAATGCGCGCATGCGCGCCGTCAGGCGCGGCGGCGCCACGGTGGAGCACATCCTGATCGCTTCCGGCCTGCAGGCGGGCGAGCTGGTGGTCACCGAGGGCGGCGACCGGGTCAAGGACGGCGGCCGGGTGATGTTGGCGGGCGAGCGGCCCGCGGGCCGCTCGCCGGGCGCCGCTGCGGCCAGTGCGCCGCGTGGCGGCGCCAATGGTGCAGGTGGCGCGGGTGGTGCGGGCAACGCAGGTGCTGCGCCCCCAGCGTCGGCGCCCGCCGCAGCCGCCAGCCGCGCGGGCGCGCTGGATCGCCTGCCGCCCGAGTTGCGCGAGAAGCTGATGGCGATGCCGCCGGAAGAGCGCCGCACCTATTTGCAGAAGCTGCGCGAGCAGCGCGTGCAACAGGGTACGCAGTGACTACCCATTGCAGTCAAGGCAGCGAAGAGATCATGATCAGCCGGCAAGCATCGGCGCTTTACGACCGCATTGGCGAAACCTACGCATACCTGGATCCCGCCGTGCGAGCCAATATCAGTTCGTTTGCGAATCTGGCGCAGCCAGCCGAGCTGGGGGATGGACTGGCACAGTTGACCGCCGATCTTCGCAGTGGTGCCTTTGCCGCGATCAAGTCGCGCTACACGGCGCAAGTGGGTGACTATGCCTACATCACGGCTCGGACTGAACTGTAGAAATGTCCGGCGCGCCGAGCTTCTGGGTTCCGGACGAGTACGCATCACTCACACCCATTGGTGACCAGGTCATGGACCCCGACCGCCTCTTCATCCAGCGCGCTGACGCCACCGGTTCGTCCAGTCCCGCATCCGTGCTGTTGGGGCTGCTGCGCCTGGGTCGCCTGACGCGGGTGCAGCCGGCGGTTTCAGTTCCTCAGCCGTTGGCGGGCCGCTGCATACACCTCGTTGCGCTCACGTTTGCCGACGGCGATCACGGTCACGGTGACGATGTCGTCATCGACTTGGTACACCAACCGGAAACCCGCTGCCCGCAGCTTGATCTTGTAGAGGTCGCGCACGCCGTGCAGGGCAGCGCTCGGCACGCGGGGCTGCTCCAGCCGCTCGGCGAGTTTTTTCTTGAACTGCTGTCGCACCGGCTGGCTGAGCCGGTGCCACTCCTTCAACGCCGATTCCTTGAAGCGCAGGCTATAGCTCATCCAGCGTCACGGCAATCGAGGCTTCGTGCTGGCGTTGCTCGATCAGTCGCAGCAGTTGTGTGTCGTCAATCAGTTCCATCATGGCCTCGTACGCGGCGGCAGGTACGCAGTAGAACGCTGGCGCGTTGCGGTTCAGTACGGCAATCGGCATGCCGTGGCCGCTGGCCACCACTTTCATGGGGTTGGCTTTGAGTTCGGAAATGCTGGCCGCCGTGTCGGCGAGGATGGGATGGGACATGGCAGGACTCCTTTGGAGACCTTATTTTAGGTCTCTTAAGTGGTCTCATCAAGCCGGGGCACGCGCATGAACGTCTCGCGCCTGTTCATCCAGCGCCCCGTCGCCACCGGCCTGTTCATGCTGGCCATCGTGCTGTCGGGGCTGCTGGGGCTGCGCCTGCTGCCGCTGGCGGCGCTGCCGCAGGTGGACTACCCGACCATCCAGGTGCAGACGCTGTACCCGGGCGCCAGCCCGGACGTGATGAGCCGCACCGTCACCGCGCCGCTGGAGCGGCAGTTCGGCCAAATGGCGGGGCTGACGCGCATGGGCAGCACCAGCGCGGCGGGGGTGTCGATCGTCACGCTGCAGTTTGCGTTGTCGCTGTCGATGGACGCCGCCGAGCAGCAGGTGCAGGCGGCCATCAACGCCGGCGGCGCGCTGCTGCCGGCCGACCTGCCGGCGCCGCCGGTGTACGCCAAGGTGAACCCGGCCGACGCGCCGATCCTGACGCTGGCGATCACCTCCGCCAGCCTGCCGCTGACCGAGGTGCAGAACATGGTCAACACGCGGCTGGCGCAGCGCATCAGCCAGATCGGCGGGGTCGGCCTGGTCACGCTGGCGGGCGGGCAGCGCCCGCGGTGCGCGTGCAGGGCAATCTGGAGGCGCTGGCCAGCATGGGCCTGGGGCTGGACAGCCTGCGCACGGCGATCACCGGCAACAACGTCAGCAGCGCCAAGGGCAGCTTCGACGGGCCGCTGCGCGCGTATTCGATCAACAGCAATGACCAGCTGCTGACTGTGGAGCAGTACCGCGAGCTGATCGTGGCCTGGCGTGGCGGCGCGCCGGTGCGGCTGAAGGACGTGGCCGAGGTGATTCCGGGCTCGGAGAACAGCCGCCTGGGCGCCTGGTCCGGCCTCCGCGGCGATGGCGAGGCGGGCGCCGCGCTGGCCCCCGCCATCATCCTGAACGTGCAGCGCCAGCCGGGCGCCAACGTGATCGCCACCGTGGACGCGATCCAGAAGCAGTTGCCCAGCCTGCAGCAAAGCCTGCCCGAGAGCGTGCGCGTGCAGGTGCTGGCCGACCGCACCCAGGGCATTCGCGCCTCGGTGCACCACGTGCAGCTGGAGCTGGTGCTGGCGGTGCTGATGGTGGTGCTGGTGATCTTTTTCTTCCTGCACAACCTGCGCGCCACGCTGATCGCCAGCATCGCGGTGCCGATCTCGCTGGTCGGCGCGGCCGGGGCGATGTACCTGCTGGGCTATTCGCTCAACAACCTCAGCCTGATGGCGCTGACGATCGCCACCGGCTTCGTGGTGGACGATGCGATCGTGGTCATTGAAAACATCGCCCGCCATCGGGAGATGGGCAAATCCCCCTGGCAGGCCGCCATCGAGGGCGCCGGCGAGATCGGCTTCACCATCATCTCGCTCACGGTGTCGCTGGTGGCGGTGCTGATTCCGCTTCTGTTCATGCAGGAGGTGATCGGGCGGCTGTTCCGCGAATTCGCGGTGACGCTGGCGCTGACCATCCTGATCTCGGCGGTGGTGTCGCTGACCCTGGTGCCGATGATGTCGGCGCGCTGGCTGCAGCCTCTCGGTGAGGCTCAAGGCCGCTTCAGTGCCGCCATCCAGCGCGGCATCGATCGCCTGATCGCCAGCTACGACCGCGGCCTGCACTGGGTGCTGGCGCACCAGCCGCTGACCCTGCTGGTGGCCGTGGGCACGCTGCTGCTGACGGTGCTGATGTACTGGGCGATCCCGAAGGGCCTGTTCCCCACGCAAAGCACCGGCCAGCTGCAGCTGCGCGTGCAGGCGGCGCCCGACGTGTCCTTCGACCGCATGGCGGCGCTGCAGGCGGCGGCGGCCGCGGCGGTGCTGGCCGACCCGGCGGTGCGCACGGTGAGCTCGGTGGTCGGCGTGGACGCGGCCAACAACACCATGCTCAGCTACGGGCGCCTGGTGGCCAATCTGGCACCGCTGGGCATCTGGGGCGATGGCCAGCCAGAGATCATGCGGCGCCTGCGCCGGGTGGCGGAAGCCGCGGCGCCCGGCGTCACCGTGCTGGTGCAGCCGACTCAGGACCTGACGGTGGACAGCGAGGGCGGCCCGACCGAATACCGCTTCGCGCTCGAGGGCGTGAACACCGAGAAGGTCAACACCTGGGCGCAACGCCTGGCCGAGCGGATCGCCGGCCTGCCCGAGCTGCGCGGCGCCAGCACCGACGCCGGCGCGCAGGGCCGCGCGGCCTTCGTCGAGGTCGATCGCGACAGCGCGGCGCGCCTTGGCATCACCGCCAGCAGCATCGACGACGCGCTCTACAACGCCTTCGGCCAGCGCATCGTCTCGACCATCTTTACCGAGACCAATCACTACCGCGTGATTCTGGAGGCGCAGCAGGGCGAGGTGAGCAGCCTGCACGCCTTGATGAACCTGCCGCTGCGCACCAGCGGGGGCGCGACCGCGCCGCTGGCCAGCATCGCGCGCATCGGCGAGCGGCCGGCGCCGCTGCAGATCACGCGCGTGGCGCAGTACCCCGCCGCCAGCGTCGGCTTCGACCTGGCGCCCGGCGTGTCGCTGGGCGCGGCGGTGCGCGCCATCAAGGCGGCGGCGCAGGCCGAGGGGCTGCCGGCTGGCATCACGCTGCGCATGACCGGCTCGGCCGGTGCCTACGAAAGCTCGCTGTCGAACCAGGTGTGGCTGATCCTGGCCGCGCTGGTGTGCGTGTACATCGTGCTCGGCGTGCTGTACGAGAGCTACGTGCACCCGCTCACCATCCTGTCCACGCTGCCCTCGGCCGGCGTGGGCGCGCTGCTGGCGCTGTGGATCACCGGACACCCGCTCGACATCGTCGGCATCATCGGCCTGATCCTGCTGATCGGCATCGTGAAGAAGAACGCGATCATGATGATCGACTTCGCGCTCGATGCCGAGCGCGGGCAGGGCATGGCACCAGTCGACGCCATCCACCAGGCGGCGCTGCTGCGCTTTCGGCCGATCCTGATGACCACGCTGGCGGCGCTGGCGGCGGCCGTGCCGCTGATGCTGAGCTGGGGCGATGGGGCGGAGTTGCGGCGGCCGCTGGGGCTGGCGATTTTTGGTGGGCTGGTGTTGTCGCAGTTGCTGACGCTGTTCACGACGCCGGTGGTGTATTTGTGGTTCGATCGTTTTGGGACTAGGTTTCGGCGGGCTTCACCGCCGGTGGAGGTGGGACATGCTTGAGCTGGCGTGTTCTGTCGTTTGTGTGGTTGGATGTGCTGCTGGCCGGGAAGTGCGCCCGGCGGCGCAGTTACTTTCTTTTTGTTTCGCCAAAAAGAAAGTAACCAAAGAAAAAGGCGACCCCACTGGCCGTGTCCCGCAGCGAAGCTGCGGGCAGCCTGCGATGCTCGATCGTGGGGCGGCGCTGCGGAACTCACTGCGCGCTTGCAGCGCTCCGTTCGGACAGCCGCAGCGAGTCAGAGCACGAAGCCGGGCATGCTGCGCTGCCGCGCCCGCCCCACGCCCTGCGCTTCTCGTCACGGCCAGAGGGGATGGGGGCCACACTCGGGCCATCGCTGCGCTCGGCCCTGTCCCTGCATTACTCCCTCACCCGCTTGCGGGAGAGGGTTGGGGTGAGGGGGCTGTTTCTCTTACCTCCTCTGGATGCGCCGAGGAGCACAGCGGGCGGGGTGAGCGGATGCAGCGCAGCATGTATCCGGCTTGTGATCTGACTCGCTGGCGATGTTTGAACGGAGCGGCGCAGCCGCGCAGTGAGTTCGACAGCGCACCCCGACCGCGAGCACCGCAGGTTGCCCGGAGCGAAGCGAAGGGACGCAGCCAGTGGGGGCGCACTTCTTTTGCCTACTTTTCTTGTGCGAGCAAGAAAAGTAGGTCGCCCGCCGGGGCGAGACCCGGCCAGCAGCTCATCGAACGCCTTAACCCCTCACCCGACCCCACGGATCGTGTCGGGGGCAGGCTCTCTCGCCAAATGGGCGAGGGAGCACGCTCCCACAGGCGGCGGCCATGAACCTCTCCCGCCCCTTCATCCAACGCCCCGTCGCCACCGTCCTGCTCACGCTCGGCATCGCGCTCGCAGGCATCGTCGCCTTCTTTCTGCTGCCGGTCGCGCGTCTGCCGGCGGTCGACTTCCCGGTCATCAGCGTCAGCGCCAACCTGACCGGTGCCAGCCCGGCCGACATGGCGCGCAGCGTCGCCACGCCGCTGGAGCGCTATCTCGGCACCATCCCCGGCGTCAACGAGATGACGTCGTGGAGCAGCACCGGCGCCACCCGTGTCACGCTGCAGTTCGACCTGGACCGCCAGATCGACAGCGCCGCGCGCGAGGTGCAGGCGGCCATCAACGCGGCGCGCGTCGACCTGCCGGCGACGCTGCGCAGCAACCCCACCTACCGCAAGCGCAACCCGGCGGCGCAGCCCTTCCTGATCCTGGCGCTGACCTCCGACACGCGCACGCCGGGGCAGATCTACGACGCGGTCAGCAACGTCGTCAGCCAGCGCCTGCTGCAGGTGCCCGGCGTGGGCGACGTGGAACTGGGCGGTGGCTCGCTGCCCGCCGTGCGGATCGAGCTGAATCCGTTCGCGTTGCACGATCTGGGCGTGTCCAGCGAGGACGTGCGCGCCGCGCTCCAGGCCAACAACGCCAACCGGCCCAAGGGCGCGGTCGAGGTGGGCACGGCGCGCGACGGCCGCGCGCTGCAGGTGCTGACGCCGGCGCCGGGGCTGCGTGCCGACAGCTACCGCGACCTGGTGGTGGCCTCGCGCGGCGATGCGCAGGTACGCCTGTCGCAAGTGGCCCGCGTGATCGACAGTGTCGAGGACACGCGCCGTCGCGGCATGTTCAATGGCAAGCCGGCCATCGTGGTCAACGTCACGCAGCAGCCCGGCGCCAACCTGATCGAGACCGCCGACGCCATCTTCGATCTGCTGCCGGCGCTGCGCGCGCAGCTGCCGCAGGACATCGAGCTGTCCGTCGCGATCGACCGCACCGGCACCATCCGCGCCTCGGTGCACGAGGTGCAGCTGACGCTGATCATCGCCATCGTGCTGGTGGTGCTGGTGGTCGGACTGTTCCTGCGCAACCTGCGCGCGGCGCTGATTCCGGGCGTGGCCACGGTGGTGTCGTTGCTGGGCACCTTCGCGGTGATGTACGCGCTGGGCTATTCGCTCAACAACCTGACGCTGATGGCGCTGACGGTGGCCACCGGCTTCGTCGTCGACGACGCCATCGTGGTGCTGGAGAACATCTCGCGCCACCTCGAACAAGGTGTGTCGCGCATGGAGGCCGCGCTGCGCGGCGCGCGCGAGGTGGGCTTCACGGTGCTCACCATCAGCCTGTCACTGGTGGCGGTGTTCATTCCGCTGCTGTTCATGGGCGGCGCGGTGGGGCGCATGTTCCGCGAGTTTGCCATGACGCTGTCGATCGCGGTGATGATCTCGCTGCTCATCTCGCTCACCACCACGCCGATGATGTGCGCCATGCTCCTGAAACCGGAGCGCCACACGGCCGACCGGAAAAGCCTGGCGCAACGCGGGCGCGGCGCGGTGGCGCGTGCCCTGGCGCGCGCAGGCGGCGCTGGAGCGCGGCTACGG
Organism: Burkholderiales bacterium; assembly: GCA_016702555.1. GTDB lineage: Bacteria > Pseudomonadota > Gammaproteobacteria > Burkholderiales > Burkholderiaceae_C > Ottowia. The sequence continues at coordinate 255,962 of JADJDV010000005.1, read as the reverse complement.
CCACGCGCTCGACTGGTCGCTGGCGGCGCCCTGGACCGTGATGCTGGTGCTGGCGGTGGTGGTGGGGCTGAACGTCTACCTGTTCACCGCCATCAGCAAGGGATTTTTTCCCGAGCAGGACAACGGCCAGTTGCAGGGCGGCCTGCGCGCCGACCAGAGCATTTCGTCCGGTGCGCTGGCCACCAAGCTGCAGCAGGCGGTGGACATCGTGCGGCGCGATCCGGCGGTGGCCACGGTGGTGGGTTTTTCCGGCGGTGGCGGGGCGGGTGGCGGTTTTCTGTCGGCGGCGCTGAAGCCACCGAGCGAGCGCACCGAAGGCACGCGCGATGTCATCAACCGCCTGCGCCCGCAGCTGAACCAGATCACCGGGCTGCGCGTGTTCCTGAATCCGGTGCAGGAGTTGCGCATGGGCGGACGCAGCACCAACAGCACCTACCAGTTCACGCTCAAGGCCGACAACCACGCCGACCTGAAGCTGTGGGTGCAGCGCCTGTCGGCGCAGATGAAGCAGGACGCGCGCCTGGCCGACGTGGACGACGACCAGACCGAGAACGGGGTCGAGACCTACATCGACGTCGACCGCGACCGCGCGGCGCAGCTGGGCGTGTCCACCAGCGCCATCAACAGCGCGCTCTACAACGCCTTCGGCCAGCGCAGCGTGGCGACCATGTACGCCGACATGAACCAGTACTCGGTGGTGATGGAGTGGGCGCCCGAGTACGCGCAGTCGCCGGTGACGCTGCGCGATGTCTACGTGCCGGCGGGGCGCGTGGCGGTGGCCGCGACCGACACGGCGGCGGCCGGCACCGCCAGCGCCGCGTCGACCCCGGCCAACCCGGCGCTGCGCGGTGCCTCCACCGGCCAGCCGCTGTCGGCGCAGGAAAGCCGCATGGTGCCGCTGTCGGCCTTCGCCACGGTGCGCGAGCGGGCGGTGCCCACGGCGGTGATGCACGACGGCGGCGAGCTGTCGTCCACGCTGTCCTTCAACCTGGCCGATGGCGTGTCGCTGGACCAGGGCCGGGCGGCGGTGCGCGAAGCCGAAAGCGCCATCGGCCTGCCCAACAACGTGCGCGGGGAATTCAGCGGCGCCGCGGCCGAGGCGCAGAAGCAGCAGTCCGAGCAGGTGGTGCTGATTCTGGCGGCCATCGTGGTGATCTACATCGTGCTCGGCATCCTGTACGAAAGCCTGATTCACCCGCTGACCGTGCTGACCACGCTGCCCTCGGCGGGCTTTGGCGCCGTGTTCGCGCTGCTGGCGATGCGCATGGACTTTTCCATCATGGCGCTGATCGGCGTGTTTCTGCTGATCGGCATCGTCAAGAAGAACGCCATCCTCATCATCGACTTCGCGCTCGACGCGCAGCGCGCGCGCGGGCTGACGGCCGCGCAGGCCGCGCGCGAGGCGGCGCTGATGCGCTTTCGTCCGATCATGATGACCACGCTGGCCGCCGCCCTCGGCGCGCTGCCGCTGGCGATCGGCTTCGGCGAAGGCGCCGCGCTGCGCCAGCCGCTGGGCGTCACCATCGTCGGCGGCCTGCTGGCCAGCCAGCTGCTGACGCTGCTGACCACGCCGGCGGTCTATGTGCTGCTCGACAAGCTGCGTCGCCGGCCTCGGCATGAGGCGCAGCTGGCGCGCGCGCTGGCTTGAGACGCGTCGAACCCTGCCCATGAAAATCTCTCTCGTCCCCGATATCCCGCCCCGGCAAGCGCCGCGGCGCCTGCTGCTGCTCGCCGCGATCGGCCTGCTGTCCGCCTGCTCCTTCGCGCCCCACACGGCGATGGAGCCGATGCCGGTGCCGATGCACTGGAAGCATGCCGCGCCGGCCGCGGGCTGGGTCAGCGCCAGCGAAGCGCGCGCCTGGTCGCAAGGCCAGTGGTGGCTGCTGTGGGACGATCCGGTGCTGCACGCGCTGGTGCAGCGGGTCGAGCTGAACAACCAGAACCTGAAGGCGGCCGCCGCCAACCTGGCGCAGGCGCAGGCGCTGCTGCGCCAGCAGCAGGCCGAGTTGTGGCCGGCGCTGGGCGGCCAGCTTGGGCAGCAGCGCAGCGGCGGTGACGACCGCTCTGCCAGCGGCTCGGACAGCCTCAGCCTGAACGCCAGCTGGGCGCCCGATCTGTGGGGCCGCGTCGGCAACGCCGTCAGCGCCCAGGCCGCCAGCGTGCAGGCCAGCGAGGCCGATCTGGCGGGCGCGCGGCTGAACGCCCAGGCCAGCCTGGCCACCGCGTACTTCGCCCTGCGCGCGGCCGACGCCGAGATCGCGCTGCTGGACGACATCATCGTCGGCTACGAACGCAGCGCCCGCATCACGCAGAACCGCTACGACGTCGGCGTGGTGCCGCGCACCGACACCTTCCAGGCGCAATCGACGCTGCAGAACGCGCGCGCCACGCGGGTCGCGCTGCAGCGTGGCCGCGCCGCCTACGAGCACGCCATCGCGCTGCTGCTGGGCGAGGCGCCGGCCGGCTTCGCTTTGCCGGTGGCGTCCTGGGCCAGCGGCGTGCCCGCCGTGCCGCCGCAGCTGCCCGCGCCGCTGCTGCTGCGCCGTCCCGATGTGGCCGGCAACGAGCGCGCGGTGACGGCGGCCAACGCGCAGATCGGCGTGGCGCGCAGCGCCTACTTTCCCAACCTCTCCCTGAGCGCCAGCCTGGGCGCGGGCGGGGCGCACCTGGCCGACCTGGTGTCGGCGCCCAGCCTGCTGTGGTCGCTGGGCCTGACGCTGGCGCAGAACATTTTCGATGCCGGCGCGCGCGAGGCGCGTGTCGAGCAAAGCCTGGCCGCGCGCGAGGCCGCCGTGGCGCGTTATCGCCAGTCGGCCCTCGCGGCGATGAAGGAGGTCGAGGACCAGCTCAGCGCGCTGGCCACGCTGGCCGCGCAGACCGAGCACGTGCGCGCCGCCGCGGACGCCGCCGAGCGCATCGAGCAGCAACAGCTGAACCGCTACCAGGCCGGCCTGAGCTCCTACACCGAGGTGGTGACTGCGCAGGCCAGCGCCTTGAGCGCGCGGCGCAATCTGCTGCAGCTGCAGCTGCAGCGCCAGCAGGCGGCCGTCGGCTTGATCCAGGCGCTGGGCGGTGGCTGGGAGGCGCCGTGGGCCGCGTCGTCGCCCGCCGTCGAAACCGCGGTCCGGTGAAGGTTGGCGCGCGCTCGCCACCGCCTGTGCGGTTTTTCGGGTCCAATACCCGTTTTCTGGACAGGACGACTTCATGCTGCTTGACGCGGACGACTCTCAGCTGGTGCTGATCGATTACCAGGCGCGCCTGATGCCGGCGATACACGAAAACGCGGCGGTGCTGGCCAATGCGCGGCGCCTGGCGCAGATGGCGCGCCTGCTCGGCGTGCCGGTGTGGGCGACCGAGCAGAACCCGGCCAAGCTGGGCGGCACCGACGAGGCGCTGGCGGCGCTGTGCGACCGCATCGTGCCGAAGATGGCGTTCAGCGGCGCCGATGAGCTGCAGCCGCTGCTGGCGCCGCCCGCACCGGCCGCGCGCGGCAACGCGCGCAGCCTGCCCAGGCACTTGCAAAAGGCGGCAGCGGAGGGGTCCGAGCGCGCCACGGTGGTCATTGCCGGCTGCGAAACCCATGTCTGCCTGCTGCAGACCGCGCTGATGCTGCTGGACGCCGAGTGGGACGTGTGGGTGGTGACCGACGCCTGCGGCTCGCGCACCGAGCGCAACCGCGATGCCGCCTACGACCGCCTGGCCGGCGCCGGCTGCGAACTGGTGACCACCGAGATGGTCGGCTTCGAATGGCTGCGCGACTGCCAGCACCCGCAGTTCCGCGCTGTGCAAGGACTCATCAAATGATCGCCTCCAAGCAATTGCGACTGTCGCGCCGCTCGAACGAACTGGCCCAGGCCGTGCCCCAGGTGGTGACGCTGCGCGTCGGGCGCATGATGCGCGCCGGCCTGTTTCCGGTCGGCCACGACCAGCAGGAGATGTACCGCATGGGGGCCGAGAAGATCGAGGCCTTTCATGAATCCTGGATGGCGATGGCCACGCAGACGATGGTGGCGCAGCAACAGTTCGGCCTGTGGTGCATGCAGACCTGGTGGAAGCTGGCCCTGGGTGGCTGGATGAACCCGCCGACCATGACGGCGATGTCCTCGCGCGCCAGCAAGGCGCTGATGAACTCGATGCTGGACGTGACCGCGCGCGGCATGACGCCGGTGCACCGCCGCGCCGTCGCCAACGCACGCCGGCTGACCAAGGCCGAAACCCGCAAGCGGGGTTGAACAATTCCGGCTTGCGTCAGTTGAGCGCAAGCGCAGGCCGTCAATAATTATGAATTCAGAAATCTGATGGCCGACCGGCGAAGACTGGGGACGCGCAGTGCTTTCACCTCTTCGTCGATCCGTGCGTGAATGGAAACCGAGGAGACAGACATGACGAACTACGCCGAGTTTTACCGCCGCTCGATCGACGACCGCGACGCCTTCTGGGCCGAACAGGCTCAACTGATCGACTGGCAGACGCCGCCGAAAACCATCTGCGACTACAGCAAGCCGCCGTTTGCCCACTGGTTCGCGGGCGGCACCACCAACCTGTGCCACAACGCGGTGGACCGGCACCTGAGGGATCGCGCCGACCAGCCGGCGCTGATCTTCGTGTCGACCGAGACCGATCAGGAAAAGGTCTACAGCTTCCGCGAACTGCACGCCGAGGTGCAGCGCATGGCGGCGGTGCTGGGGAGCCTGGGCGTGGGCAAGGGCGATCGGGTGCTGATCTACATGCCGATGATTGCCGAGGCGGCCTTTGCCATGCTGGCCTGCGTGCGCATCGGCGCGCTGCACTCGGTGGTGTTCGGCGGCTTCGCTTCCGGCTCGCTTGCCACGCGCATCGAGGACGCCGAGCCCAAGGTGATCGTCAGCGCCGACGCCGGCTCGCGCGGCGGCAAGGCGGTGCCCTACAAGCCGCTGCTGGACGAGGCCATCCGCCTGTCCAGCCACAAGCCGGGCGCGGTGCTGCTGGTCGACCGCGGCCTGGTGCCGATGGCCCTGGTGGAAGGCCGCGACCGCCTGTGGGCGGCCGAGCGCGAACAGCAGATGGACGCCCAGGTGCCCTGCGAGTGGGTCGAAGCCACCCACCCCAGCTACACGCTCTACACCAGCGGCACCACCGGCAAGCCCAAGGGCGTGCAGCGCGACACCGGCGGCTACGCGGTGGCGCTGGCGTCGTCGATGAAGTACATCTTCGACGGCCGCCCGGGCGAAACCTATTTCTCCACCAGCGACATTGGCTGGGTGGTCGGCCACAGCTACATCATCTACGGCCCGCTGATCGCCGGCATGGCCACCATCATGTACGAGGGCCTGCCGACGCGGCCCGACGGCGGCATCTGGTGGCAGCTGGTCGAGAAGTACCAGGTCACCGTGATGTTCAGCGCGCCGACGGCGGTGCGGGTACTGAAGAAGCAGGACCCGGCCTTCCTGACCCAATACGACCTGTCCAGCCTGCGCACCCTGTTCCTGGCCGGCGAGCCGCTGGATGAACCGACCGCGCAGTGGATCAGCGCGGCCCTGAAAAAGCCCATCATCGACAACTACTGGCAGACCGAGACCGGTTGGCCGATCCTCACCGTGTGCAACGGCGTCGAGCCGACGCCGACCAAGTTCGGCTCGCCCGGCAAGGCGGTGTACGGCTTCAATGTCAAGCTGCTCGACGACCAGACCGGTGAAGAGCTCACCGGCGCCGGCCAGAAGGGCGTGGTCGCCATCGAGGGCCCGCTGCCGCCCGGCTGCCTGCAGACCGTGTGGCGCGACGACGCGCGCTTTGTCGAGACCTACTGGTCGAGCGTGCCCAACAAGCTGGTCTACAGCACCTTCGACTGGGGCGTTCGCGATGCCGACGGCTACTACTTCATCCTCGGGCGCACCGACGACGTCATCAACGTGGCCGGCCACCGCCTGGGCACGCGCGAGATCGAAGAGGCGATCGCCAGCCACCCCAACGTCGCCGAGGTGGCGGTGGTCGGCGTGGCCGACGCGCTCAAGGGCCAGGTGGCGATGGCCTTTGCCGTGCTCAAGGACACCGGCGTGCTGGGCGACGAGCAGGCACTGCTCAAGCTCGAGGGCGAGGTGATGAAGATCGTCGATGGATCGCTGGGCGCGGTGGCGCGCCCGTCGCGCGTGCGCTTCGTCCACGTGCTGCCCAAGACGCGCTCGGGCAAGGTGCTGCGCCGCGCCGTGCAGGCGGTGTGCGAGGGCCGCGATCCGGGCGACCTGACCACCATGGAAGACCCGGCTGCGCTGCAGCAGATCAAGGACCTGGTGGTCAAGGTCTGATCCTTCCGGCGGGCCAGGTGCCCGCGCGGCGGCCACGCGCGTCAGGTGGCCGCCATGGTTTAAGTGGCACAATGCCGCCTGCGAAGTCATCCCGGCCCTTCCCAGCCAGTCGCGTCCGCCAACCGGTTCAGCCGTGACGCGGAAGGTTTCCTAAACCAGCTTCAGTTTCCTGCAGGGAAACGAAAGGTCAGCGCCAGTCATGAACGAGACGAAATCCGTCTACCAGACGTACCAGGGCAACACCTATCTCTTCGGCGGCAACGCGCCCTACGTCGAGGAGATGTACGAAAACTATCTCGCCAATCCCGGCAGCGTGCCCGATTCCTGGCGCGAGTATTTCGACGCCTTGCAGAGCGTGCCCGCGGTCGACGGCAGCCACACGCGCGACGTGCCGCATCTGCCGGTCATCAACGCCTTCGCCGAGCGCGCCAAGCAGGGCGGCACCCGGGTGGTGCTGGCCTCGGGCGCCGATTCCGAACTGGGCCGCAAGCGCACTGCCGTCCAACAGTTGATCGCGGCGTATCGCAACGTCGGCGCCATGTGGGCCGATCTGGACCCGCTCAAGCGCGCCGAGCGCCAGGCCATCCGCGAGCTGGAGCCGTCCTTCTACGGCTTCACCGACGCCGACATGGAGACGGTGTTCAACACCAGCAACACCTTCTTCGGCAAGGACACCATGTCGCTGCGCGAGCTGCTCAACGCGTTGCGTGAGACCTACTGCGGCACCATCGGCGCCGAGTACATGTACATCACCGACCAGGGCAAGAAGCGCTGGTGGCAGCAAAAGCTGGAGAGCGCGCGCACCAACCCGCAGCTGAACGCCGAGCAGAAGAAGCACGTGCTGGAGCGCCTGACCGCTGCCGAGGGGCTGGAGCGCTTTCTGCACACCAAGTACGTGGGCCAGAAGCGCTTTTCTCTGGAAGGCGGCGAGAGCTTCATCGTCGCCATGGACGAGTTGATCAACCAGGCCGGCAAGCAGGGCGTGCAAGAGATCGTCATCGGCATGGCCCACCGCGGCCGCTTGAACGTGCTGGTCAACACGCTGGGCAAGATGCCCGCGATGCTGTTCGCCGAGTTCGACCACACCGCACCCGAAGAGCTGCCGTCTGGTGACGTGAAATACCACCAGGGCTTTTCCAGCGACGTATCGACGCCGGGCGGCCCGGTGCACCTGTCGCTGGCCTTCAACCCCTCGCACCTGGAGATCGTCAACCCGGTGGTCGAGGGCAGCGTGCGCGCGCGCCAGGACCGGCGCGGCGACAGCGAGGGCGACAGCGTGCTGCCCGTGCTGGTGCACGGCGACGCCGCCTTTGCCGGCCAGGGCGTGGTGATGGAGACGCTGGCGCTGTCCGAAACGCGCGGCTACTACACCGGCGGCACGGTGCACATCGTCATCAACAACCAGATCGGCTTCACCACCAGCGACCCGCGCGACAGCCGCTCCACGCTGTACTGCACCGACGTGGTCAAGATGATCGAGGCGCCGGTGCTGCACGTGAACGGCGACGACCCCGAGGCGGTGGTGCTGGCCACGCAGCTGGCGCTGGAGTACCGCCAGGAGTTCAACAAGGACGTGGTGGTCGACATCGTGTGCTTTCGCAAGCTCGGCCACAACGAGCAGGACACGCCCATGCTGACGCAGCCGCTGATGTACACCAAGATCGGCCAGCACCCCGGCACGCGCAAGCTGTACGGCGAGAAGCTGGTGGCCCAGGGCGTGCTGCCGGCCGATGGCCCGGACCAGATGGTGGCGACCTACCGCGCCGCCATGGACGCCGGCCGCCACACCGTCGATCCGGTGCTGACCAACTTCAAGAGCAAGTACGCGGTCGACTGGTCGCCCTACCTGAACCAGAAGTGGACCGACGCCGCCGAGACCGGCATTCCGCTGTCGGAGTGGAAGCGCCTGGCCGAGCGCGTCACCAGCGTGCCCGAGGGCTTCAACGTGCACACCCTGGTGCGCCGGGTGCTGGAAGACCGCGCCGCCATGGCCCGCGGCGACATCAATGTCGACTGGGGCATGGGCGAGCACATGGCCTACGCTTCGCTGGTGGCCAGCGGCTATCCGGTACGCCTGTCGGGCGAGGATTGCGGGCGCGGCACCTTCGTGCATCGCCACGCCGTGCTGCACGACCAGAAGCGCGAGAAATGGGACGTGGGCACCTATGTTCCGCTGCAGAACGTGGCCGACAACCAGGCGCCTTTCGTCGTCATCGACTCCATCCTGTCGGAAGAGGCGGTGCTGGGCTTCGAGTACGGCTACGCCTCGAACGATCCCAACACGCTGGTCATCTGGGAGGCGCAGTTCGGCGACTTCGCGAACGGCGCGCAGGTGCTGATCGATCAGTTCATCGCCTCGGGCGAGGTCAAGTGGGGTCGCGTCAACGGCATCACGCTGATGCTGCCGCATGGCTACGAGGGCCAAGGCCCTGAGCACTCGTCGGCGCGGCTGGAACGCTTCATGCAGCTGTCGGCCGACACCAACATGCAGGTGGTGCAGCCCACCACGGCCAGCCAGATCTTCCACGTGCTGCGTCGCCAGATGATCCGCCCGCTGCGCAAGCCGCTGATCATCATGACGCCCAAGAGCCTGCTGCGCAACAAGGACGCGACTTCGCCCGTGTCCGAGTTCACCAAGGGCGGCTTCCAGACGGTGATCGCCGACAAGGGCGAACTCAAGGCCGACAAGGTCAAGCGGATCATCGCCTGCTCGGGCAAGGTGTACTACGACCTGGCCAAGAAGCGTGAGGAAAAGGGCAGCGACGACGTGGCGATCCTGCGCGTCGAGCAGCTGTATCCGTTCCCGCACAAGGCCTTTGCCGCCGAGCTGAAGAAATATCCGAACGTGACCGATATCGTGTGGTGCCAGGACGAGCCACAGAACCAGGGTGCCTGGTTCTTCGTGCAGCACTACATCCACGAGAACATGGCCGCCGGCCAGAAGCTGGGCTATGCCGGCCGCGCCGCCTCGGCCTCGCCGGCGGTGGGTTACGCGCATCTGCACCAGGAGCAGCAAAAGGCGCTGGTCGATGCGGCCTTTGGCCGTCTCAAGGGTTTCGTGCTGCAGAAGTAAGCGGGCTTGAGCGGTGGGCAGTCGGTGCCCATGCGCTCAAGGTCCCACGCTCCATCGCATTCATAAAGACAACGGAAAGAATCAAATGGCCATCGTCGAAGTCAAAGTCCCCCAATTGTCCGAGTCCGTGGCCGAGGCCACGCTGCTGCAGTGGAAGAAGCAAGCCGGTGAGGCCATCCAGGCCGATGAGATCCTGATCGAGGTCGAGACCGACAAGGTGGTGCTGGAAGTGCCGGCACCCGCCGCCGGCGTGCTGGTCGAAATCGTCGAAGCCGACGGCGCCACCGTGGTGGCCGATCAGCTGCTGGCCCGCATCGACACCGCCGCCGTGGCCGGTGTCGTCGCGGCGGTGCCGGCCGCCGCACCGGCGCCCGGGGTGGCGCCCGCACCGGCTGCCGCGCCCGCCGCCACCGGTGGCAGCAAGGCCGGCATCGCCATGCCCGCCGCCGCCAAGCTGATGGCCGACCACCAGCTGGCCGCCGGTTCGGTGCCTGGCACCGGCAAGGACGGCCGCGTGACCAAGGGCGACGTGCTGGCCGCCGTGGCGGGCGGTGGTGCCAAGCCCGCCGCCATCCCGACCGGCGTGCCCACCAGCGCGCTGCCGCAGGTGGCCAGCCCGGCCGCCCCCAGCCTGGAAGGCCGCCCCGAGCAGCGCGTGCCCATGACGCGCCTGCGCGCGCGCATCGCCGAGCGCCTGCTGCAATCGCAGGCCACCAACGCCATCCTGACCACGTTCAACGAAGTGAACATGCAGCCGGTGATGGACATGCGCAAGCGCTTCCAGGAGAAGTTCGAGAAGGAGCACGGCGTCAAGCTCGGCTTCATGAGCTTCTTCGTCAAGGCGGCGGTGCACGCGCTGAAAAAATACCCCGCCATCAACGCCAGCATCGACGGCAACGACATCGTCTACCACGGCTACTTCGACATCGGCATCGCCGTCGGCAGCCCGCGCGGCCTGGTGGTGCCGATCGTGCGCAACGCCGATCAGATGAGCTTTGCCGACATCGAGAAGAAGATCGCCGAGTACGGCAAGAAAGCCGCCGACGGCAAGCTCAGCATTGAAGAGATGACGGGCGGCACCTTCTCGATCTCCAACGGCGGCGTGTTCGGCTCGATGATGTCCACCCCCATCATCAACCCGCCGCAATCCGCCATCCTGGGCGTGCACGCCACCAAGGACCGCGCCGTGGTCGAGAACGGCCAGGTGGTGGTGCGTCCGATGAACTACCTGGCCATGAGCTACGACCACCGCATCATCGACGGCCGCGAGGCCGTGCTGGGCCTGGTGGCGATGAAGGAGGCGCTGGAGGATCCGTCGCGCCTGTTGTTCGATATTTGAAGCCAGTCGAAGCTGAAGCCCACCCGCGCGGTGGGCTTTGTTCATGAGCATCAAGGGAAAAGAAATGAGTCAACAATTCGATCTGATCGTCATCGGCGCCGGCCCCGGCGGCTACATCGGCGCGATCCGCGCGGCCCAGCTGGGCATGAACGTGGCCTGTATCGATGAGTGGAAAACAGCCGATGGCAAACCCGCCCCTGGGGGCACCTGCACCAACGTGGGCTGCATTCCGTCCAAGGCGCTGCTGCAAAGCTCGGAAAACTACGAGAACGCGGCCCATCACTTCGGCGACCACGGCATTACCGTGAGCGGCCTGAAGATGGACGTGGCCAAGATGATCGGCCGCAAGGACGCGGTCGTCAAGCAGAACAACGACGGCATCCTGTACCTGTTCAAGAAGAACAAGGTGACGTATTTCAACGGCCGCGGCTCGTTCGTGAAGGCCGTGGATGGCGGTTACGAGATCGCCGTCGCGGGTGACAAGCCCGAGACGCTGACGGCCAAGCAAATCATCGTCGCCACCGGCTCCAGCGCGCGCGCGTTGCCCGGCGCGCCGTTCGATGAGGAGCAGATCCTGAGCAACGATGGCGCGCTGCGCCTGGCAGCCGCGCCGAAGAAGCTGGGCGTGATCGGCTCGGGCGTGATCGGGCTGGAGTTGGGCAGCGTGTGGCGCCGTCTGGGCTCGGAGGTGACGGTGCTGGAAGCGCTGCCCACCTTCCTGGGCACGGTCGATGACCAGATCGCCAAAGAGGCCAGGAAGGCCTTCGACAAGCAGGGCTTGAAGATCGAACTGGGCGTGAAGGTCGGCGAGGTCAAGGTCGGCAAGAAGGGCCCTTCGACAAGCTCAGGACAGGCTGTCAGCGTGGCCTGGACCAACGCCAAGGGCGAGGCGCAGACGCTGGAGGTGGACAAGCTCATCGTCTCCATTGGCCGCGTGCCCAACACCGAGGGCCTGAACGCCGAAGCCGTGGGCTTGAAGCTGGGCGAGCGCGGCGATGTGATCGTCGACGACGATTGCCGCACCAACCTGCCCGGCGTGTGGGCCGTGGGCGACGTGGTGCGCGGCCCCATGCTGGCGCACAAGGCCGAGGAAGAGGGCGTGGCCGTGGCCGAGCGCATCGCCGGGCAGCACGGACATGTCGATTTCAACCTGGTGCCGTGGGTCATCTACACCAGCCCCGAGATCGCCTGGGTCGGCAAGACCGAGCAGCAGTTGAAAGAGCAGGGCGTCAAGTACAAGGCCGGCACCTTCCCGTTCATGGCCAACGGCCGCGCGCGCGCGCTGGGCGACACCACCGGCATGGTCAAGTTCCTGGCCGATGCGGCGACGGACGAAATCCTGGGCGTGCACATGGTTGGCCCCATGGTCAGTGAGCTGATCGCCGAAGCCTGCGTGGCCATGGCCTTCCGCGCCAGCAGCGAAGACATCGCGCGCATCTGCCACGCCCACCCGTCGCTGTCGGAATCGACCAAGGAAGCCGCGCTGGCGGTGGACAAGCGCACGCTGAATTTCTGAGCATGACCGGGTGCGTGCGCGGGCCCGTTCACGCGGGCGGCCATGGTTTTCCCGTGATGGGGGGGTGGGGCGGCGAATGAGCAGCGTGCGCCAGGCCTACGAGGCCGAGTTGAAAGCGCGGGGCTTCCAGAGCGACCCGGCGCAGTTGCGCGCCGTCGAGGCGCTGCAGCGTTGCGCCGATGACTGGGCCAGCTACAAGACCCGGCGCTCCAACGCCTTCAAGAAGCTGATCAGCCACCCGCCGATTCCCAAGGGCGTGTACATGTACGGCGGCGTCGGCCGCGGCAAGAGCTTTCTGATGGATTGCTTCTACAACGCCGTGCCGATCCGCCGCAAGACGCGGCTGCACTTCCACGAGTTCATGCGCGAGGTGCACCGCGAACTGGCCGCCATGCAGGGCACGGTGAACCCGCTCGACGAGCTGGGCAAGCGCATGGCGGCCAAGTTCAAGCTGATCTGCTTCGACGAATTCCACGTCGCCGACATCACCGACGCCATGATCCTGCACCGCCTGCTGACGGCGCTGTTCGAGCACGGCGTGGGCTTCGTCACCACCAGCAACTTCAAGCCCGACGACCTGTACCCGGGCGGCCTGCACCGCGATCGCATCCTGCCGGCGATCGAGCTGCTGAACGCGCGCATGGAGGTGCTCAACGTCGACCACGGTGTCGACTATCGCCGCCGCACGCTGGAGCAGGTCCGGCTCTACCACCAGCCGCTTGGGCCGCAGGCGGATGTGGCGATGCAGGACGCCTTCAGCCGGCTGGCGCCGATGGGCGACGAGAGTCCGGTGCTGCACATCGAGGCGCGCGAGATCCGTGCGCGCCGCCGCGCTGGCGGCATCGTGTGGTTTGATTTCAAGGAGTTGTGCGGCGGCCCACGCTCGCAGAACGACTACCTGGAGATCGCCAGCCGCTTTCACACCGTGCTGCTGTCCGACGTGCCGCAGATGTTCGTGCGCCACGCTTCCGAGGCGCGCCGCTTCACCTGGCTGGTCGACGTGCTGTACGACCGGCGCTGCAAGCTGATTCTGTCGGCCGCCGTGGCACCTGAGCAGCTCTACACCGAAGGCCCGCTGGCGCACGAGTTCCCACGCACCATCTCGCGCCTGAACGAGATGCAATCGGCCGAATACCTTGCGCTGGATCACCGCACGGTCGATACTCAGCTGACATGAGGCACCTGCTGTTCATCCTGCTGCTGACGAGTCTGGGCGCCGCCTGCACGTCCGTGCCGCCGCAGCCGGAAGTTACCACCGTGCCAACCGTGTCGCCACAGGCCTTGCGCGATGCCGCGCCACCCAGCGGCGCGGCACTGGCACCCTGGCTGAGCGCCGAGCGCGCGCGCGTGACCCAGGCGCGCGAGGCCGCCAACGGCCGCTTTGCCGCCGACGAGACCCTGTGCTGGCAGCGCTTTGCCGTCAACGACTGTCTGCGCCAGGCGCGCCTGCAGCGCCGCGCCGCGCTCGACCAGTTGCGACAGCAGGAGCTGGCGCTGAACGAGATCGAGCGCCAGCGCCGCGCCGAGCAGCGCCTGCGCCAGCTCGATGAGAAGCAGCGCGCCGCCGCCGAGCGTTGACAGGGCCTGCCGCCTCAGCGTGATCACCAACCTGCATTCTCCCGAGCGCCAGCTGATCGAGTGGCGCATCGAACACGCCGATCTCGACGCCTCGATCGACCGGCTGGCCGACAAGTCGCCGCTGGACGAGCTGATGCTGCAGCGCCTGAAGAAACGGCGCCTGGCCTTGCGCGACCGCATCGCGCGGCTGGAGGCGGCGCTGGATCCCAAAGAGCCCGCGTGATCCTAGAAACGGCAGTTGGCCGCTATCGCCTTCCAGGAAACCCGCATGGATGTTGACTTCTTTCACTTTAATGACGTTCATCTCTCGGGTGAGCGCGTCCAACGGCCGTTTCTAGGATGACGCCCCTGCAGCAGGCGGTGCAGGCGGCATTCGACGCCGACGGCCCGCTGGCTGGCGCCGCCGAGGGTTTTCGCGCGCGCGACGGCCAGACCCGCCTGGCGCTGGCGGTGGCCGGCGTGATCGGGCCCGGCGGCGTGCTGGTGGCCGAGGCCGCCACCGGCGTCGGCAAGACCTTCGCCTACCTGGTGCCGGCGCTGCTGTCGGGCGAGCGCGTGCTGCTGTCCACCGCCACCAAGACGCTGCAGGACCAGTTGTACGGGCGCGACCTGCCGCAGCTGGCGCGCGCGCTCAAGCTGCCCTTGCGCACGGCGCTGCTGAAGGGGCGCGCCAGCTACCTGTGCCTGCACCGCCTGGCGCTGGCCGATCAGTCGCCGCAGATGCACGAGCCCCGTCTGCGCCGCAGCCTGGCCCAGATCGAACGCTGGGCGAAGACCACGCGCACCGGTGACCTGGCCGAGCTGCCCGATCTGGACGAGCGCTCGCCGATCATTCCGCTGGTGACCTCGACGCGCGAGAACTGCCTTGGCGCCGATTGCCCGCGCTTTCGCGACTGCCACGTCAACCTGGCGCGGCGCCAGGCCATGGCCGCCGACCTGGTGGTCGTCAACCACCACCTGTTCTTTGCCGATCTGGCGATCCGCGAATCCGGCATGGCCGAACTGCTGCCGACGGTGCGCGTGGCCATCTTTGACGAGGCGCACCAGCTCAACGAGACCGGCATCCAGTTCCTCGGCCAGCAGCTGGCCACCGGGCAGTTGCTGGATTTCGCGCGCGATCTATTGGCCGCTGGCCTGCAGCAGGCGCGCGGACTGGTCGACTGGCCTGGACTGGCGGGCGAGATCGAGATGGCGACGCGCCAGTTGCGGCTGGCCGCCAGCGCCACGCGGGGCGGCGCGCGCCTGCGCTGGGCCGATGCCGTGCCCGAGGGTGTCGATGCCGAGGCCTGGCCTGGCAGCCTGGCGCGCCTCGGTCAGGCGCTGCAGGCCGCGGCCGCCGCGCTCGACACCGTGAGCGAGCTGGCGCCCGACTTCGTGCGTCTGCGCGAACGCGCGCTGCTGCTGGCCGGCCGCGCCGAGCGCTTCGCGCTGCCGTGCGAGCCGGTGCTGGTGCGCTGGGTCGAGGTCGGCGCCGGCCTGCGCCTGATCGAGTCGCCGCTGGACATCGCCGATGCCGTGCGCACGCGGCTGCTGGCGGCGCCGGACGAGCAGGGGCCAGGGCGCGCCTGGGTGTTCGTCTCGGCCACGCTGGGCGACGATGAGCGCCTGTCCTGGTTCACCGGGCCTTGCGGCCTGGATCAGGCCGAGGTGCTGCGCATCGGCAGCCCGTTCGATTACGCGCGCCAGGCCGCGCTGTATGTGCCGCCGCACATCGTGCGCCCCAATGACCCGGCCCACAGCGCGCAGGTGGCGCGCCTGGCCGGCGATGCCGCGCTGCGCCTGGGTGGGCGCACCATGGTGCTGACCACCACGCTGCGGGCGCTGCGCGGCATCGGCGAGTGGCTGGGCGAGCGTTTCGGCCCGGCTTCCGGGCTGGAGGTGCTGGTGCAAGGGGCCTTGCCCAAGCGCGTGCTGATGGAGCGCTTTCGCGCCGGCCACGCGGGGGGTCGGCCCGGCTGCGTGCTGGTGGCCGCGGCCTCGTTCTGGGAAGGCGTGGACATGCCGGGCGACGCCCTGCAGCTGGTGGTGATCGACAAGCTGCCGTTCCCGCCGCCGGGCGATCCGCTGGTCGAAGCGCGCTGCCGCCGCATCGAGCTGGCGGGCCGCAGCGCCTTTTCCGACTACTCCGTGCCCGAGGCGGCGGTGGCCCTCAAGCAGGGCGCCGGCCGCCTGATCCGGCGCGAGACCGACACCGGCCTGCTGGTGATCTGCGACACGCGCCTGACCCAGATGGGCTACGGCAAGCGCCTGCTGGCGGCGCTGCCGCCGATGCGGCGATTGACCAGCCCTGTCGAGTTCGACACCGCATTGACGGCACTGCGCGACACGCCACCCGATATCGTGAACTGAGCAATCAAACGGCCGCGGAACAGGCCATGCCAGCAAACGCCGCGGACGGACCTGCGCCGGCCGCTGGCGTTGTCCCCCCTCGCGCAGCAGAGGGGGGAAGCGGCGTCAGCCGCTCAGGGGGTTGTTACCACAACTGCCACCACGGCTTGTCCGGCCCCCTGAAGCCGCGCGCCAGATACTGGCTGTTGGGGTAGTTCTGGTCCAGCACACGCCTGGCGTCGTCGCGCAGCTCGGCCATGCCCAGCTGGTCGTAGGACCGCACCAGGATGTACAGCGCCTCCTCCAGCGCCGGGGCGTCGCGGTAGTCGGCGATCGCCTGCTGCGCGCGGCTAACGGCGGCGACGTGGGCGCCGCGCGAAAAGTAGTAGCGCGCCACGTGCACGTCGTATTGCGCCAGCGCATTGACGGTGTAGCGCATGCGCGCACGCGCGTCGGGCGCGTAGCGTGAATCGGGGAAGCGCCGCACCAGTTCGTCGAAGGACTCGAAGGCTTCCTTGGCCGCCTTCTGGTCGCGCTCGGACAGGTCCTGGCGCGACAGGAAGGAGAACAGACCCAGCTCGTCGTTGAAGTTGATCACGCCCTTCATGTAGAGCGCGTAGTCGATCGCCGGGCTGGCCGGGTGCAGGCGGATGAAGCGATCCAGCGTGGCCAGTGCCTCGGCGCGCTGGCCGTCCTTGAACTGGGCGTAGGCCTTGTCCAGCTGCGCCTGCTGCGCCAGCGGCGTGCCGGCGGCGCGGCCTTCCAGCGCCTCGTAGAGCGGGATCGCCTTGTCGAAGGCGCCGGAGTTGAGTTCGTCCCGGGCCTCGGCGTGGATGCGGTTGGGACTCCAGCCGGCGGTCTTGTCGACCGGCTTGGTGGAGCAGGCAGAGAGCAGGGCGGCCAGTGCCAGAAACCCCGCGCTGGCGGCCGATAATCGGGCACGTTGCATCAGTGGCAAACCTCTTGAATCAAGCTCGGCCCATTATATCGGCGCCCCCTTTTTCGCCCGACGCACTGGCCGCGCCGGAGGCCGACGACGAACTGGCCGATGAGGCCGCCAGCGCCGCCGACGCCGAGTGGCGCGCCCTGACGGTGCCCGCCACGCACCATGGCGACCGCCTGGATCGCGCCCTGGCCGCGCTGGTGCCCGAGTTTTCGCGCAGCTACCTGAGTCAGCTGGTGGCCGATGGCGCGGCGCGGCTGAACGGCGCCGCCGTCGCCAAGCCGGCGCACAAGCTGCGCGCCGGCGACCGGCTCGAGATCGAGCTGCGCCCGACACCCATGAGCCAGGCCTTCGTGCCGCAGGCCATGCCGCTCACGGTGCTGTACGAGGACGAGCACCTGGCCGTGATCGACAAGCCCGCCGGCCTGGTGGTGCATCCGGCGCCCGGCCACTGGAGCGGCACCTTGCTCAACGCCTTGCTGGCGCGCGATGCCCGGGCGGCGCAGTTGCCGCGCGCCGGCATCGTGCACCGGCTCGACAAGGACACCAGCGGCCTGCTGGTGGTGGCGCGCTCGCGCGCGACGATGGACGCGCTGGTGGCGCGCATCGGGGCGCGCCAGGTCACGCGCGAATACCTGGCGCTGGCGCATCGCCCCTGGCGCGGCCCGGCCGAGCGCGAGATCGAGGCGCCGATCGGGCGCGACGTGCGCAATCGCCTGCGCATGGCGGTGGTCGATCTGGCGCGCCAGCCGGGCAAGCCGGCGCAGACACGCATCGAGCTGCTGCGCAATGCCGAGCAGGGCTGCCTGCTGCGCTGCCTGCTGCGCACCGGGCGCACGCACCAGATTCGCGTGCACCTGGCGCATCTGGGACATCCGCTGGTGGCCGACGCGCTCTACGGCGGCGCGCCGGCGGCCGGCATGGCGCGCCAGGCGCTGCACGCGCGCCGGCTGGCGTTCGAGCACCCGATCACTGGCCAGGCGCTGGATTTCCAGGCACCACTGCCGGCCGATCTGGCGGCGGCGCTGGCGGCGTGGCGCTTACAATCGCCTCGATGACGAAATGACCGCGTGGCTGGCGCCACGGCGATGAAAAAAGCAGGCTTAGCCGCGCTCGCGCTTGGGTCATTTCGCCATGGATGCCGCGCCCGCGGCGAAACCATTCCGTCATCGGACCACCAGGTCTGCCCGCTTGCCCGCCAAGCGCCTCCCTTTGCAGCGTAGCCCACCGTGAATTCAGCGGACGCCAAGCGCATCCTCGAAACCGCGCTCATCTGCGCGCAGCAGCCCCTGCCCGTGCGCGAGCTGCGCGTGCTGTTTGCCGATCAGCTCGGCGCCGACAGCGTCAAGAACCTGTTGCAGGAACTCCAGGACGAGTGGACCCCGCGCGGCGTCGAGCTGGTGCAGGTGGCCAGCGGCTGGCGCTTTCAGAGCCGGCCCGAGATGCGCGAATACCTCGACCGCCTGCACCCGGAGAAGCCGCCTCGCTACACCCGCGCCACGCTGGAGACGCTGGCCATCATCGCCTACCGGCAGCCGGTCACGCGCGGCGACATCGAGGACATTCGCGGCGTCACTGTCAACTCGCAGCTGATCAAGCAGCTGGAGGACCGCGGCTGGGTCGAGGTGATCGGCCACCGCGAGACCGTCGGCCGACCCGGCCTGTACGCCACCACGCGCCAGTTCCTCGACGACCTCGGGCTGGAATCGCTGGAACAGTTGCCGATGCTGGAATCGGCCGCCGAGCAGGCGGCGAGCATGTTCGACGTGCTGGGCGCGCCGGCCGATGAAGCGCCTGCTGCCGCGGCGGCGACGGACGGCGCGGTCGATGACGAGGGCACCGCGGCGATCGACACGGTAACGGTGCCCGATGACGCGGCCGAGTCGCCCCTGCCGACCGACACACGCGCCGAGCCGCCCGCGCCATCCGTGGTCGAGGCCGCAGGCCTGGCCGAGGCTGAGGTCGATGCTGAAGCCGCTGCCGACGATGATGACGACTCGGCGGTGCCACTGAACACCCGCGCACCGACCGCCCCTTTCACTTCCGACGAGCACCAGCCATGAATCCCGACGAGTCCAGCGCGCCGCAGCCGCCCAGCGAACCCGCCGAGCGGCCGGCCCGGCCGGCGCGCGCGAGCCGCAAGCGGGCCGTGCCCGCACCGCCGCCGCAGGAGTCCCTGCCGAACGAACCGATGACGCAAGAACCGGCGCCGACCGAGGCCAGCGTCGACACACCGGCGCTGAAGGTTGAAGACGTGCCCGCAGCCGCGACCGAGCCCGAGCGCGCCGCACCACCCCCCGCGAGCGACGTGGCTGACGTGCCCGAAGCGCTGGATGCGCCCGAGCCGTTCCCCGCGTCGCCCGCATCGGATGCGCCCGATGCGCCCGACGCGCCGCCCTTGGCGACCGCCGCGAGCGATGCCGATCCCGACGCCCCCGTCGCCATCGACGACGTCCTCTCCGGCCGCTTCGATGCCGATGCCGAGGCCGCGCCCAGTGGTCCCCCGAAGCGCGTGCTGTTGCCCCAGCCCGAGCAACCCAAGCTGCACAAGGTGCTGGCGCAGGCGGGGCTGGGCTCGCGGCTGGAGATGGAGCAGCTGATCCTGGAAGGACGCATCAGCGTCAACAACCAGCCCGCGCACATCGGCCAGCGCATCCAGTTTGGCGACCAGGTCAAGATCAATGGCCGGCCGGTCAAGCTGCGCATCGCGCCGCCGCCGGCGCGCGTGCTGGCCTATCACAAGCCGGTGGGCGAGGTGGTCACGCACGACGACCCCCAGAACCGCCCCACGGTGTTCCGCAAGCTGCCTCGGCTGCAGCAGGGCAAGTGGCAATCGGTCGGCCGGCTCGACCTGAACACCGAGGGCCTGCTGCTGTTCACCAACTCGGGCGAGCTGGCCAACCGGCTGATGCACCCGCGCTTCGGGCTGGAGCGCGAATACGCGGTGCGCGTGCTGGGCGCCTTGACTGACGAGGAAAAGCAGCGCCTGCTGGGCGGCGTGCCGCTCGACGACGGCATGGCGCAGTTCGGCTCGATCAAGGAAGAGGGCACGGGCGAGGGCGCCAACCAGTGGTACCGCGTGACCATCAGCGAAGGCCGCAACCGCGAGGTGCGGCGCATGATCGAGTCCTGCGGCCACGCCGTCAGCCGCCTGATTCGCATCCGCTACGGCGCCATGATGCTGCCGCGCGGGCCTGCGCCGCGGCATGTGGATGGAACTGGGCGAGCGCGACATCCGCGCTTTAGGCGAGGCTTCGGGCACGCCCGAGCGCGTGATCCGTGGCGCGCCCGAGCCGCGCCCCAAGCCGCAGGACGCACCGCGCCGCGCCCGCAGCGACCGCGGCAAGGGCAGCGGCCCGCGCCCCAATGTGCGGGGCGGTCGCCCGCAGGACGATGCGCCGCGTCCGTTCAGCGGCGGCGCGCGTCGGCGCAGCGAAGGCGGCGGCGAGGGTGCGCGCGGCGGCCCGCAGCAGCCCGATCCGCTGAAGACCTCGCAGGGCTATATCGGCGCCGACAGCTACCAGCGCCAGCGCCAGGGTCCCGCGCGCGGTGGCCCGGGCGGCGGCAGTGGCGCCCCGCGTGGTGGTGGTGGCCCGCGCGGTGGTAGTGGCCCGCGCGGCGGGCGTGGGCGCTGATCGACCGGCGTCGGCGCCAGCAGCGGCGGGCGCCGCGCACGCGCGCGTCACGCAAGGCGTTCGCGCCTTCCGACGCTCCTGTCTCTGGGACGGCGATGTGCCCTAGCGCACGCCGCCGGTTAAAATCAATGGCTTTGCCTAAAGTCGCAAACGCGCTTCACAAAACCTCAGGAAAATTCCAACCCATGGCCATCGAACGCACCCTCTCCATCATCAAGCCCGACGCCGTCGCCAAGAACGTCATCGGCCAGATCTACGCCCGTTTCGAGGCCGCTGGCCTGAAAGTCATCGCCGCCCGCATGCAGCACCTGTCGCAGCGCGAGGCTGAAGCCTTCTACGCCGTCCACAAAGAGCGTCCCTTCTTCAAGGATCTGGTGGACTTCATGGTCTCCGGCCCGGTGATGATCCAGGTGCTGGAAGGCGAGGGCGCCATCGCCAAGAACCGCGAGCTGATGGGCGCCACCGACCCCAAGAAGGCCGACAAGGGCACCATCCGCGCCGACTTCGCCGACTCGATCGACGCCAACGCCGTGCACGGCTCCGACGCCCCCGAGACGGCCGCCGTGGAAGTGGCTTTCTTCTTCCCCGGCCTGGCGATCTACTCGCGTTGATCGCACGCGGCCCGGCCACGCTGGCATGAACCCGGTCAACCTGCTCGATTACGACCTCGAGGGGCTGGCCGCGTTCTGCGAAAGGCTGGGCGAAAAACGCTTTCGCGCCACCCAGCTGTTCCGCTGGATTCACCAGCGCGGCGAGGCCGACTTCAGCCAGATGAGCGATCTGGCCAAGTCGCTGCGCGAGAAGCTCGCGGGTGCCGCCCAGGTGGCGGCGCCGCCCGTGATGAGCCAGCACGAATCGAAAGACGGCACCATCAAGTGGCTGTTCGACGTCGGCGGCGGCAACGCGATTGAAAGCGTCTTTATCCCCGAGGACGATCGTGGCACGCTGTGTGTCTCGTCGCAGGCCGGTTGCGCCGTGGCCTGCCGTTTCTGCAGCACCGGCCACCAGGGCTTCAGCCGCAACCTGACCACCGCGGAAATCGTGGCCCAGCTCTGGTTTGCTGAGCACTTCCTCCGTCGACGCGCCACTGTCGATACGGCACATCGCCTAACTCCGCAAAAACCTGGTGGCCGCGGAGCAGGCCATGCGGGAACGCCGCAGCCGGGGTCCCCCCGGTTGCCAGCGTTGTCCCCTCGGGGGGAAGACGCCGTAGGCGGCTCAGGGGGGCGCATTATTTCCAACGTGGTGATGATGGGCATGGGCGAGCCGCTGCAGAACTACGACCGGCTGCTGCCGGCGCTGCGCGTGATGCTCGACGACCACGGCTACGGCCTGTCGCGCCGGCGCGTGACGGTGTCCACCTCGGGCGTGGTGCCGATGATCGAACGCCTGGCGCGCGACTGCCCGGTGGCGCTGGCGGTGTCGCTGCACGCACCCACCGACGCCTTGCGCGAGCACCTGGTGCCGCTCAACCGCAAATACCCCATCGATGAACTGCTGCGCACCTGCACCGCCTATCTGGCGCACGCCCCACGCGACTTCATCACCTTTGAATACTGCATGCTCGACGGCGTCAACGACGCGCCCGAGCAGGCCCGGGCGCTGATCGAGCTGATGCGCCAGCACGCGGCGCATGGCCTGCGCGCCAAGTTCAACCTGATCCCGTTCAACCCGTTCCCGCAGTCCGGCCTGAAGCGTTCGCCGATGGCGCGCGTGCTGGCCTTCGGCAAGCTGCTGAACGCGGCCGGCATCGTCACCACCGTGCGCAAGACGCGCGGCGACGACATCGACGCCGCCTGCGGGCAACTCGCCGGCGACGTGCAGGACCGCACCCGCGTGGCCGAACGCATGGCGCGTCAGCGCCACATCGTGCTGCACCCGGTGCGCTAGGGAAGGGCTGGTCGATGCTCCGAACCGCTTGCACGCGCTGGCTCCGGCGGCTGGCCCTGGTGCTTGGCCTGGCCGGTCTGCTGGCGGCCTGCGCCAGCGCGCCCGGGGCCGATGAGGCGTTGCCCGAGCTGTCCACCGCGTCCGACCAGAGCGAGGCGCGCCAGCGCGCCAGCACCCGGCTGGCGCTGGCCGCCAGCTACTACGAGAACGGCCAGTACGCGGTCGCGCTCGACGAGCAGAAAAAGGCAGTGCAGGCCGATCCGAGCTTCGCCGACGCGCACAACCTGGGCGGCCTGATCACCATGGCGCTGGGCGAGAACGCGCTGGCGCAGCAGCACTTCCAGCGCGCCATCGCGCTCAATCCGCGCGACGCCAACGCGCTGCACAACCTGGGCTGGCTGCAGTGCGAGCGCGGCCAGTACGCGCCCGCGTTCGACGCCTTCCAGCGCGCGGCCGCGGTGCCGAACTACCCGCAGCGGGCCCGCACGCTGATGGCGCAGGGCATCTGCGAGGCGCGCGCCGGCGATCCCGCGCGCGCTGAGGCGACGCTGATGCGCTCTTACGAGCTCGATCCCGGCCATCCGGTGACCGGCTACAACCTGGCGCAGCTGCTGCATCGGCGCGGCGATCACGCGCGCGCCCAGTTCTACATCCGGCGCCTCAACAACAGCGAGATGGCCAACGCCGAATCGCTGTGGCTGGGCATCCGGGTCGAGCGGCGCATGGACAACCGCCAGGCGATGGAACAACTGGCTTCGCAGCTGCGCCGGCGCTTTCCGCAGTCGCGCGAGCTGCTGGCCTATGAACGAGGGGCTTTCGATGAGTGAACCGCGCGCGATCGAGGCGGCCGAGACCGACCCGGCGCCGTCCAGCGGCCGGCCCAGCGCCGGCAGCATGCTGCGCCAGTTGCGCGAGAGCGCCGGCGTCGACATCACGCTGCTGGCCAGCGCCATGAAGGTGTCGCTGCAGAAGATCGAGGCGCTGGAGAACGAGCAGTTCGACCAGCTGCCCGACCTGACCTTTGCGCGCGGCCTGGCCGCCGCCGTCTGCCGCGCCTTCGGGGCCGATCCGGCGCCCGTGCTCGAGCGCATGCCGGTGGCCGCCAGCGGCCTGCGCGCGCCGTCGGGCCAGATCAACCAGCCGTTCAAGCGCAGCGGCGACCGGCCGGCGCCGATGCTCACTGGCAGCAGTTTTTCCAAGCCGCTGCTGATCGCCGTCGCCGGCCTGCTGATCGCCGCCGGCGCGCTGTGGCTGCTGCCGACGCTGCCGATCCAGCTGGGCGGCCCCGCATCGACGGCGTCCGCGCCCAGCGAGGACGGGCAGGCGCAGGAAAGCGTCAGCCCGCCGCTGGCCGCCGCGCCGGCCGCGCCCGAAGCGCCCGCCGTCGCCGTCGCGCCGGCGCCGGTCGAACCCGCGCCGGCGCCTGCGGCGCCCGATCTGCTGAGCTTCACCGCCAGCGGCGAGACTTGGGTGACCGTGCGCGACGCCGCCGGCAAGCAGCTCATCAACCGCGCGCTGCAAAAGGACGAGGTGGTGTCGCTGAATGGCGAGCCGCCGCTGTCGGTCACCATCGGGCGCAAGGACGCGGTCGCGGTCACGGTGCGCGGCGAGCCTTTTGATCACCGCTCGCTCAGCAAGACCACGGTTTCCCGTTTTCAGGTGAAATGAGCTCCCCCCTGAGTCGCTTCGCGCCCCCGGATCAGGTCCGGGGCAGGCTTTCCCCCCTGAGGGGGGACAACGCTGGTGGCCGGCGCAGGTCCGACCACGGCGTTCGGGCATGGCCTGCTCCGCGGCCACTGGTGCGGCCTGCTGCGCGGCCATTGGGCGGGGCGGCGGTGCGGTCGTGCTGCGTCGTGAGGTTTTGACATGGACACACTGGTTTCTCACTCACCCATCGAGCTGGCGCGGCCGGCGCCGCGCCGCACGCGCCAGGGGCGCGTGGTGTGGGGCCAGCGCGTGGTCACCGTCGGGAGCAGGGCGCCGGTGCGTGTGCAGTCGATGACCAACACCGATACGGTGGACGCGATGGGCACGGCGGTGCAGGTCAAGGAACTGGCCATCGCCGGCAGCGAGCTGGTGCGCATCACCGTCAACACGCCCGAGGCGGCGGCGCAGGTGCCGCGCATCCGCGAACTGCTCGACCGCTGGGGCATCGACGTGCCCTTGATCGGCGACTTCCACTACAACGGTCACCGCCTGCTGAGCGAGTTTCCCGACTGCGCCCAGGCGCTGTCCAAGTACCGCATCAACCCCGGCAACGTCGGCCGCGGTGCCAAGAAGGACGCGCAGTTCGGCCAGATGATCGAGGCCGCGCTGAAGTGGGACAAGCCGGTGCGCATCGGCGTCAACTGGGGCAGCCTGGACCAGGACCTGCTGGCCGGCCTGATGGACGAGAACGCGCGCCGCCCCGAGCCCTGGGAGGCGCGCCAGGTGATGTACGAGGCGCTGATCCAGTCCGCCATCGGCTCGGCTGGGCAGGCCGTCGATCTGGGCATGGCGCCGGAACAGGTCATCCTGAGTTGCAAGGTCAGCGGCGTGCAGGACCTGATTGCCGTCTACCGCGAACTGGCGCGCCGCTGCGACTACCCGCTGCACCTGGGCCTGACCGAGGCCGGCATGGGCACGAAAGGCACGGTCGCCTCGGCGGCGGCCCTGTCCATCCTGCTGCAGGAGGGCATTGGCGACACCATCCGCGTCAGCCTGACGCCGCAGCCCGGTGAATCGCGCACGCAAGAGGTGCTGATCGCCAGCGAGATCCTGCAGGCGCTCGGCCTGCGCGCCTTCGTGCCCAGCGTCACCGCCTGCCCTGGTTGCGGGCGCACCACCAGCACCGTGTTCCAGGAACTGGCCAAGCAGATCGACGACCACCTGCGCGCGCAGATGCCGGTCTGGCGCCAGCAGTACCCCGGCGTCGAGAAGCTCAAGGTGGCGGTGATGGGCTGCATCGTCAACGGCCCGGGCGAAAGCAAGCACGCCGACATCGGCATCAGCCTGCCCGGCACCGGGGAGGCACCCGCCGCCCCGGTCTACATCGACGGCCACAAGGCCATGACCCTGCGCGGCGATCACATCGCCACCGAATTCCACGCCATCGTCGAGCGCTACATCGAGCAGCGCTTTGGCCAGCCGGAAGGCTGACATCCCCCACGACGCCGGCGCCGCGCCCCACGCGGGCCCGCGCGCCGGCCATCATGAGAGCACCCCGACGCACCATGTCGAAACCCCCGCCAATCCAAGCCGTCAAGGGCATGAACGACATCCTGCCGCCGGCCTCGGCCGGCTGGGAATGGTTCGAGGCGCGCGTGCGCGAGCAGATGGCGCGCTTTGCCTACCGCAACGTGCGCACGCCGATCCTGGAGCACACGGCGCTGTTCGTGCGCGGCATCGGCGAGGTGACGGACATTGTCGAGAAGGAGATGTATTCCTTCGAGGACCGCGCCGACAAGCACGGCCAGGCCGAGCACCTGTCGATGCGGCCCGAGGGCACGGCGGCGCTGGTGCGCGCGGTGATCGAACACAAGCTGCTGTACGACGGCGGCAAGCGCCTGTTCTACATGGGCCCGATGTTCCGGCGCGAGAAGCCGCAGCGCGGGCGCTATCGCCAGTTTCACCAGGTCGGGGTCGAGGCGCTGGGCTTTGCCGGCCCCGAGCTGGACGCCGAGGTGATTCTGCTGGCGGTGGCGCTGTGGCGCGAGCTGGGCATCAAGAACTGGCGGCTGGAGCTGAACAGCCTGGGCCAGCCGGAGGAGCGGCGCGAGCACCGCGCGGCGTTGGTGGCCTACTTCGAGGCGCATCAGGATCAGCTCGACGAAGACTCGCAAAGGCGCTTGCACGGCAACCCGCTGCGCATTCTGGACAGCAAGAACCCGGCCATGCAGGCGCTGATCGAGGGCGCGCCGCGCATGATCGATTACCTGGGCGAGGCTTCGCGCCAGCACTTCGAGGCGGTGCAGGCGATGCTGGCCGCCAATGGGGTTGAATGGCGCATCAACCCGCGCCTGGTGCGCGGGCTGGACTACTACAACCTGACGGTGTTCGAGTTCATCACCGACAGCCTGGGCGCGCAGGGCACCATCTGCGGCGGCGGGCGCTACGACTATCTGGTCGAGCAGATCGGCGGCAAGCCGACGCCGGCGGTGGGCTGGGCGCTGGGCGTCGAGCGTGTGCTGGAGCTGCGGCGCGAGGAGGGCGGCCAGGCGCCCGAGGCGGCGCCTGAAGCCTACGCCGTGATCCCCGATGCCGCCGCGCTGCCGGTCGCCATGCGCTGCCTGCAGACGCTGCGCGGGCACGGCGTGGCGGTGCAGATGCACGCCAGCGCGGGCGGCGAGGGCATGGGCAGCATGAAGAGCCAGTTCAAGCGCGCCGACGGCTCGGGGGCGCGCTTTGCGCTGATCTTCGGCGCCGACGAGCTGGCGGCGGGCGAAGTGACCCTGAAGGCGTTGCGCGACGGCACCGGCGCGCAGACGCGCCAGCCGCTGGCGGAAGTGGCGGCCTGGGCCAGCACCCTAAAATCCACCGCTTAACCGAACTCAAGATTCTTATGGCGACACATCTCGACCTCGAAGAACAGGAGCAGCTTGATGCGCTCAAGCACTTCTGGAAGCAATGGGGCAACCTGCTCACCTGGGCGCTGATCGTCGTGCTGGGCGCTTACACGGCCTGGAACGCGTGGCAGTACTGGGAACGGCGCCAGGCCGGCCTGGCGGCAGTGCTGTACGACGAGCTCGACCGGGCGGCGCAGGCGGGCGAGGTGGACCGCGTCGAGCGTGCGCTGGCCGACATGAGGGACAAGTACGGCGGCACCACCTACGCCGCCCACGCCGGCCTGATGAGCGCCAAGCTGCTGGCCGAGAAGGACAAGCCGACCGAAGCCAAGGCCGCGCTGACCTGGGTCGCCGACCAGGCGCCCAGCGACGGCCTGCGCGCCATCGCGCGGCTGCGCCTGGCGACGGTGCAGGTGGGCGACAAGGCCTATGACGAGGCGCTGAAGACGCTCTCGGCCAGCTTTCCGCCGCAGTACGCTGCGCTGGTGGCCGATCGGCGCGGCGATGTGCTGCTGCTGCAGGGCAAGCGCAGCGAGGCGGCGACCGAGTTCGGCAAGGCCTACCAGGGTCTGGGGGCCGACAGCGCCGACTACCGCCGGCTGGTCGGCATCAAGCTGAACGCGCTGGGCATCGACCCCGAGGCCGGCGCCAAGAGCGGGGCGACGTCATGAAACGGTTGATCGGCTGGGCGGGGCTGGGCGCGGCGGCGCTGGCGGCGGCGCTACTGGCGGGCTGCGCCGGTGGTACGCCGCGGCCCAAGCCGGCCGAGCTGCCGACCAACATCGACCTGATCGGGGTGCGCCAGGTCTGGACGGCGCGGCTGCCGGCGGTCAATTACCCGCTGCAGGTCAGTGTGCAGGGCAATCAGGTGGCGCTCGCCAGCGGCGACGGCAGCGTGCTGACGCTGGACGCCGCCAGCGGCCGCGAGACCGGCCGCGCCAGCGTGGGTGCGCCGCTGTCGGCCGGCGTCGGCGGCGATGGCCGGCTGCTGGCGGTGCTCACCCGCACCAACCACGTGGTGGCGCTGGAGGGCAGCCGCGAGCTGTGGCGCCACCGCCTGGCGACGCAGAGCTACACCGCGCCGCTGGTGGCCGGCGGGCGCGTGTTCGTGCTGGGCGCCGACCGCTCGCTGACCGCGCTGGATGGGCAGAGCGGCGCGCCGCTGTGGCACGTGCAGCGCCCGGCCGAGCCGCTGGTGCTGCGCCAGGCCGGTGTACTGCTGCCCCACGGCAACACCTTGCTGGCCGGCATGGCCGGGCGGCTGGTGGCGGTCGACCCGGACAACGGCAACGTGCGCTGGGAGGCGCCGCTGGCGTCGGCGCGCGGCACCAACGACGTCGAGCGCCTGATCGATCTGGTCGGCGGCGTCGG
Source organism: Burkholderiales bacterium (assembly GCA_016702555.1). Classification (GTDB taxonomy): domain Bacteria; phylum Pseudomonadota; class Gammaproteobacteria; order Burkholderiales; family Burkholderiaceae_C; genus Ottowia. The sequence goes on along the minus strand of JADJDV010000005.1, from coordinate 227,464 downwards.
CCGCCAGGGCGGCGTGGTCTGCGCGCGCGCCTTCCAGGCGGCGGTGGGCTGCGTCGATGCCGCCAGCGGCAACCTGCGCTGGACCCGCGCGGCCAGTGGCGCCACCGGCGTCGCCGCCGACGAGCAGCGCGTGTTCGGCGCCGAGTCCGACGGCCGCGTGCTGGCCTGGCGCCTGGACAACGGCGAGCGCGCCTGGGCCAGCGACGCGCTGCAATGGCGCCAGCTGACCGGCCCGCTGGTGCTGGGCCGCTCGGTCGTGTTCGGCGACAACGCCGGCCTGGTGCACATGCTGTCGCGCGAGGACGGTGGCCCGCTGAACCGCCTGGCCACCGATGGCTCGGGCATCGCGGCCACGCCGGTGCTGGCCGGCAATACGTTGGTCGTCGTCACGCGCAACGGTGGGGTGTACGGCTTCGCGCCGGAATAAGCTCCCCCTGAGTCGGCCTTTGGCCGCCTCTCCCAAAGGGGGACAACGCTGGTGGCCGGCGCAGGTCCGGCCACGGCGTTCTGGCCTGGCCTGCTCCGCGGCCATCTGACCAACGAGAGGGCCTGCTTCGCGGCCCTGGCCTGTGTAGCACAATCCTTGCCATGAAACCCGTTTTGGCCATCGTCGGCCGCCCCAACGTCGGCAAATCCACACTGTTCAACCGGCTCACCAGGAGCCGCGATGCCATCGTGGCCGATTTCGCGGGGCTGACGCGCGACCGCCATTACGGCCAGGGCCGCCTGGGCCGGCGCGAGTACATCGTGATCGACACCGGCGGCTTCGAGCCGACGGCGGAAAGCGGCATCGTCAAGGAGATGGCCAAGCAGACGCGCCAGGCGGTGGCCGAGGCCGACGTGGTGATCTTCGTGGTGGATGCGCGCGCCGGCGTGTCGGCGCAGGACCACGACATCGCCGACTACCTGCGCCGCCTGGGCAAGACCTGCCTGCTGGTGGCCAACAAGGCCGAGGGCATGATCGAGGGCGCGCAGCTGGCCGAGTTCTACGAACTGGGCCTGGGCGAGGTGCTGCCGGTGTCGGCCGCGCACGGCCAGGGCGTGCGCGGCATGCTGGACGCGGCGCTCGACGCGCTGCACATGCCCGAGCCGGAGGAAGACGCCGAGCCCGATCCCGACGCACCGATCCGGCTGGCGGTGGCGGGGCGGCCCAACGTTGGCAAGTCGACGCTGATCAACACCTGGCTGGGCGAGGAGCGCCTGGTCGCCTTCGACCTGCCGGGCACCACGCGCGACGCCATCAGCGTGCCGTTCGAGCGCGCCGGCAAGAAATTCGAGCTGATCGACACCGCCGGCCTGCGCCGCAAGGGCAAGGTGTTCGAGGCGGTCGAGAAGTTCTCGGTGGTCAAGACGCTGCAGGCGATCGAGTCGGCCAACGTGGTGCTGCTGCTGCTGGACGCCGAGCAGGGCGTGACCGAGCAGGACGCGCACATCGCCGGCTTCGTCCTCGACGCCGGCCGCGCGGTGGTGCTGGCTGTAAACAAGTGGGACGCGGTCGACGCCTACCAGCGTGAGCTGGTGCAGCGCTCGATCGAGTCGCGCCTGGCCTTCCTGAAGTTCGCCGAGCTGCACTTCATCTCGGCCATCAAGCGCCAGGGCCTGGGTCCGCTGTGGGGCTCGATCGCCAAGGCGCACCAGGCGGCCATGCGCAAACTGCCGACGCCGCAGCTCACGCGCCTGCTGCAGGAGGCGGTGCAGTTCCAGCAGCCCCGGCGCAGCGGCATGTACCGGCCCAAGCTGCGCTACGCGCACCAGGGCGGCATGAACCCGCCGGTGATCGTGGTGCACGGCAATTCCCTCGACGGTGTGACCGACGCCTACAAGCGCTACCTGGAAGGGCGTTTCCGCAAGGCCTTTGATCTGGTCGGCACGCCGCTGCGGGTCGAAATGAAAACCGCGCGGAACCCTTACGCCGACAGCGACTCGTAATACCTCCGGTGCGCGCCGCGACCCCGCGCCCGTCCGCCAGACGGGTTTTTTCGGGCGCCACTTGTACCCGGGCCTGCCACCCCCATGTGGTAAGTTCCACCTCCTTCCAACCATCTTCAGAACACGGAGAATATCGTGAGCAATAAAGGGCAGCTGCTACAAGACCCGTTCCTCAACACCCTGCGCCGGGAACACATTCCGGTGTCGATCTACCTGGTCAACGGCATCAAGCTGCAGGGTCAGATCGAATCCTTCGACCAGTACGTGGTGCTGCTGCGCAACACCGTGACCCAGATGGTCTACAAGCACGCCATCTCGACCATCGTGCCGGGGCGTGCCGTGAATTTCTCGGCCAATGCCGAGAACCCGGATCAGGATTCGCGTTAAACCCCCCGTCACTTGCCCGGCCGCCGCGGCCTTGTCCGCGCCGCCGAGGCCCCGCCGCCTGACCACGACGTTGCTGAACCCCGATAACCCCGACCACACCGCCACCGTTCTGGTGGGGGTGGATTTCGGTGTGCCCCACTTCGATGACGAACTGGAAGAGCTTGGCCTGCTGGCCGAGACCGCCGGCCTGCGCCCGGTGGCGCGCCTGACCTGCAAGCGCAAGGCGCCCGACGCGGCGCTGTTCGTGGGCAGCGGCAAGGCCGAGGAAATCCGCCTGCTGGCCGAAGACCATGGCGCCAGTGAGGTGCTGTTCGACCAGGCTCTGAGCCCGGTGCAGCAGCGCAACCTGGAGCGCGCCATCGGCCTGCCGGTCAACGACCGCACCCTGCTGATCCTGGAGATCTTCGCGCAGCGCGCGCGCAGCCACGAGGGCAAGCTGCAGGTCGAGCTGGCCCGCCTGCAATACCTGAGCACCCGCCTGGTGCGCCGCTGGAGCCACCTGGAGCGCCAGCAGGGCGGCATCGGCGGGCGCGGCGGCCCGGGCGAGACGCAGATCGAACTCGACCGCCGCATGATCGGCGAGGCCATCAAGCGCACCCAGGAGCGCCTGGTCAAGGTCAAGCGCCAGCGCCAGACACAACGCCGCCAGCGCGAGCGGCGCGAGACCTTCAACATTTCGCTGGTCGGCTACACCAACGCCGGCAAGTCGACGCTGTTCAATGCGCTGGTGAAGGCGCGCGCCTACGCCGCCGACCAGCTGTTCGCCACGCTCGACACCACCACGCGCCAGCTGTACCTGGGCGACGGGCAGGGCGGTGGGCGATCGGTGTCGCTGTCGGATACCGTGGGCTTCATCCGCGACCTGCCGCACGGCCTGGTCGAAGCCTTCGAGGCGACGCTGCAGGAGGCGGCCGATGCCGATCTGCTGCTGCACGTGGTCGACGCCGCCAACCCGCATTACCTGGAGCAGATGGCCGAAGTGCGGCGTGTGCTGCACGAGATTGGCGCCGCCGAGGTGCCACAGCTGCTGGTCTTCAACAAGCTCGATGCGCTCGAGGCCGGGCGCCGGCCGCCCGAGCTGCAGAGCGAAATGACGATCGAAGGCCGGCGGCTCGGCCGCATCTTCGTCAGCGCCCACAGCGGCGAGGGCCTGCCCTTGCTGCGCGCCGAACTGGCCCGCCGCGCCGAGGTCGCGCGCGCCGGCACCGCCGAATCCATGACCGCATCGGACCCGGCCCTTGTGTCGATTGGGCACAATGGCGGGTTGCACAGCCGAGACACCAACGAATGAAAGACCGTTTCAGCGCCCCCCGATTGGCCTTGGGCCCGTCGCGCCTGCGGGGCATGTTCAACCTGAACGATTCGCGCTGGGGTCGTGGCGATGAGCCGGCGGGCCAGGACGAGCCGCGCCCGGACGACCAGCCCGAGCGCCCGGCCGAGCCACCGCGCCAGCCGCCCGCCGAGCCGCCGCGCGGCCGTGGCCCCAATGCCGGCCCGCCCGACCTGGATGAGCTGTGGCGCGACTTCAACCGCAAGCTCGGCGGCCTGTTCGGTGGCCGCGGTGGCGCTGGCGGCCGGGGTGGTTTTGGCGGTGGCCGTGGCGGCGGTGGTGGCAGCGGTGGTTTTCAGCCCCCCGACATGAAGAGCGCCGGCCTGGGCGCCGGCGTGATCGCCGGCGTCGCTGGTGCTGATCTGGCTGGGCTCGGGCTTCTTCATCGTGCAGGAAGGCCAGCAGGCCGTCATCACCCAGTTCGGCAAGTACCACTCCACCGTCGGCGCCGGCTTCAACTGGCGCCTGCCGTACCCGATCCAGCGCCACGAGGCGGTGCGGGTGACGCAGATCCGCTCGGTCGATGTCGGCCGCGACAGCATCATCAAGAGCACCGGCCTGCGCGAGTCGGCCATGCTGACGCAGGACGAGAACATCGTCGAGATCAAGTTCGCCGTGCAGTACCGCCTGAACGACGCACGCGCCTACCTGTTCGAGAGCAAGAGCCCCGACGACGCGGTGGTGCAGGCGGCCGAATCCGCCGTGCGCGAGGTGGTCGGCAAGATGACCATGGACAACGCCATGGCCGACGAGCGCGATCAGATCGCGCCGCGTGTGCGCGACCTGATGCAGCTCATCCTGGACCGCTACAAGGTCGGCATCGAGGTGGTGGCGGTGAACATGCAGCAGGGCGGCGTGCGCCCGCCCGAGCAGGTGCAGGCCGCCTTCGACGACGTGCTGAAGGCCGGCCAGGAGCGCGAGCGCGTGAAGAACGAGGCGCAGGCCTACGCCAACGACGTGGTGCCGCGCGCCGTCGGTACCGCGGCGCGCCTGACGCAGGAAGCCGAGGGCTACAAGGCGCGCATCGTGGCGCAGGCCGAGGGCGATGCGCAGCGCTTTTCCTCGGTGCTGACCGAATACCAGAAGGCGCCGCAGGTGACGCGCGAGCGCATGTACCTGGACGCCATGCAGCAGATCTATTCCGGCGTCAACAAGGTGATCATCGACAGCCGCGCCGGCGGCAACCTGATGTTCCTGCCGCTGGACAAGGTGATGCAGGCCGCCGCGGCCGGTGCCGCCGTGGCCGGCGCCGCCGCGCCGGCGGCCGCACCCAGCCCCGCACCGGCGCCAGCGGCCCAGGCGCCCGCCGCCGACAGCCGCGCGCGCGATCCCAACCGAGCGCGCGAGCGTGAAACCCGATAAGCCAGCCCCAGCCGCCCCATGAACAAAGTCGGATTCATCGGAACCACCGTCCTCCTCGCGCTGGCGCTGCTGGTGTCGACCATGTTCGTGGTCGACCAGCGCCAGTTCGGCGTGGTCTACCAGCTGGGCCAGATCCAGAAAGTCATCGTCGATCCCGGACTGAACTTCAAGCTGCCGCCGCCGTTCCAGAACGTCAGCTACATCGACAAGCGCCTGCTCACGCTCGACAGCATGGACACCGAGCCCATGCTGACGGCCGAGAAGCAGCGCGTGGTGATCGACTGGTACGTGCGCTGGCGCATCACCGATCCGGGCGCCTACATCCGCAACGTCGGTCTGGACGAGAGCGCCGGCGCGATGCAGCTCAACCGCGTGGTGCGCAACGCGTTTCAGGAGGAGATCAACCGGCGCACGGTGCGCGAGCTGATCTCGACCCGGCGCGAGACGCTGATGGCCGACGTCAAGCGCGAGGTGACCGAGGCGGTGAAGGGCGAGAAGCCCTGGGGCATGGACATCGTCGACGTGCGCATCACGCGCGCCGACTACGTCGAATCCATCACCGAGTCGGTCTACCGCCGCATGCAGGCCGAGCGCCAGCGCGTGGCCAACGAATTGCGCTCGACCGGCGCCGCCGAGGGCGAGCAGATCCGCGCCGACGCCGACCGCCAGCGGGAGGTGACGGTGGCCAATGCCTACCGCGAGGCCGAGAAGGTGCGCGGCCAGGGCGACGCCGAGGCCAACCGCGTGTACGGCGAGGCCTTCGGCAAGGACCCGCAGTTCGCCGAGTTCTACCGCAGCCTGGACGCCTACAAGGCCAGCATCGGCCACAAGGGCGACGTGCTGGTGCTCGACCCCCAGTCCTCGGACTTCTTCCGCAACATGCGCGGCGCGCCGACGCGCCGCTGAAGGCCGTGGACGGCAGCACCTGGCTGGCCGCGCTGGGCCTGGCGCTGATCCTCGAGGGCCTGCTGCCCTTCATCGCGCCCGGCGCCTGGCGCCAGGCCTTCACCCAGTTGATGCAGATGAAGGACGGGCAGTTGCGCTTCTTCGGTCTGCTGGCGCTGGGTGCCGGCCTGTTGCTGATCTGGCTGGCATGACGCGCCTGCGGCGCATGACCTCGGCTTCGCCTTCGATGACGGCGCTTGCGCGCCATGACTGACCTGGATCATGCGCCGTCAGGCGCGTCATCGAAGGCCGCAAGGCCGAGGTCATGGCGCGCAGCGCCGGTCATGGCGTCATCGACGTGCCCGGTAGAATTGCCGTTTTAACAGCCCCGCGAATGCCCATGTCCGCCTGGCTTCTGCCGGATCACATCGCCGATGTATTGCCCTCCGAGGCCCGGCATATCGAGGAGTTGCGCCGCCAGTTGCTGGACGCCGCCCGCTCCTACGGTTACGAGTTGGTGATCCCGCCGCTGCTCGAGCACCTCGATTCGCTGCTCACCGGCACCGGTCACGACCTCGACCTGCGGACCTTCAAGCTGGTGGACCAGTTGTCCGGCCGCTCGCTCGGCCTGCGCGCCGACACCACGCCGCAGGTGGCGCGCATCGACGCGCACCTGCTGGGCCGGCAGGCGATCACGCGCCTGTGCTATTGCGGTCCGGTGCTGCACACGCGGCCCGAGCGCGCGCACGGCACGCGCGAGCCGCTGCAGTTCGGCGCCGAGATCTACGGCCACGCCGGGCGCGAAGCCGATCTGGAAATCCTCACGCTGGCGCTCGATTGCCTGGACGCCGCGCGCGTGGGCGAGCTGTCGGTCGATCTGGCCGACGCGCGCATCGTGCGCGCCCTGCTGGCCGGCGTGATGGTCGATCCGCGGCGGCTGGCCGAGGTGCACGCCGCGCTGGCGGCCAAGGACGCCAGCGAGCTGGCGCGCCTGACGCAGGATTTTCCAGCCCAGGCGCGTGAGCGCCTGCGGCGCCTGCTCGGCCTGTACGGCGGTGCCGAGGTGCTGGACGAGGCCGAGACGGCGCTGGCCGGCGTGGCCGGCGTGCCGGCGGCCTTGTCGAACCTGCGCTGGCTGGCGGCGCGGCTGCCGGGCGTGCGCGTCAGCTTCGATCTGGCCGACGCGCGCGGCTGGGGCTACTACACCGGTGCGCGCTTTGCCGTCTACGCCGAGGGCGCGGGCGACGCCTTGCTGCGCGGCGGCCGCTACGACGGTGTCGGCGCGGTGTTCGGCCACAAGCTGGACCGCGAGCGCCCGGCGGTGGGCTTCAGCCTCGACATCAAGCAGCTGGTGCGCGTGGCCGCCGGACGGCCGCCGCGCGCCGCCATCTGCGCGCCCTGGAGCGATGCGCCGGGCCTGCGCGCCGCCGTGACCCACCTGCGCGGGCAGGGCGAGACGGTGATTTGCGCGCTGCCCGGCCACGACCGCGAGATCGACGAGTTCCACTGCGACCGCGAACTGGTCGAGGTGGCTGGGCAGTGGGTCGTGAAAGCCATGGAATGACGAAGGACGAATGAGTGCGTGCCGGTGTCGCGGCGATGACCCGTGCGATGGCCGGAGCAGGGGCCATCCGTCATCGAAGCCGCGCGGCGGCGCAGCCATTCGTCAAGACAGCACAGCAGTTCAAACTATCAGGAAGCAGGAATGAAACCCACCAATGGACGCAACGTCGTCGTCGTCGGCACCCAGTGGGGTGACGAGGGCAAGGGCAAGCTGGTCGACTGGCTGACCGAAAGCGCGCAGGGCGTGGTGCGCTTTCAGGGCGGCCACAATGCCGGCCACACCCTGGTCATCAACGGCGTCAAGACGGCGCTGCACCTGATCCCCAGCGGCATCATGCGCCCCGGCGTGACCTGTTACATCGGCAACGGCGTGGTGCTGTCGGTGAGCAAGCTGCTGGAAGAAATCGAGGGCCTGGAGAAAGCCGGCGTGCGGGTGCGCGAGCGCCTGCGCATCAGCGAAGGCTGTCCGCTGATCCTGCCGCTGCACGCGGCCATGGACGTGGCGCGCGAGGCCGCGCGCGAAAGCGGCGGCGGCGAGAAGATCGGCACCACCGGGCGCGGCATCGGCCCTGCCTATGAAGACAAGATCGCCCGCCGTGCCCTGCGTGCGCAGGATCTGAAGCACCCCGAGCGCTTCGCCGCCAAGCTGCGCGATCTGCTGGCGCTGTACAACCACGAGCTGACCGGCTTTCTGAATTCGGGCCAGCTGGTCTTCAGCGACGCGCTGGCGCCGTACCTGAAGGATGGGGCGCTGCAGTTCGACCCGATCTACGACGAGGCCATGCGCCAGGCGGCGCAGGTCAAGCCCATGCTGGCCGACGTCTCGCGCGAGCTGAACGAGGCCCATGAGCGCGGCGCCAACCTGTTGTTCGAGGGCGCGCAGGGCACGCTGCTCGACGTCGATCACGGTACCTATCCTTTCGTCACCAGCAGCAACACCGTGGCCGGCAACGCTGCGGCCGGTGCCGGCGTGGGGCCGGGCCTGCTGCACTACGTGCTGGGCATCACCAAGGCCTACTGCACGCGGGTGGGCGGCGGCCCGTTTCCGACCGAGCTGGACTGGGAAACGCCCGGCACGCCCGGCTACCACATGAGCACCGTCGGTGCCGAAAAAGGCGTGACCACCGGTCGCAGCCGCCGCTGCGGCTGGTTCGACGCCGCGCTGCTCAAGCGCAGCGCCCAGGTCAATGGCCTGTCGGGTCTGTGCATCACCAAGCTCGACGTGCTGGATGGCCTGAAGGAGCTGCAGCTGTGCACCGGCTACGAACTGAACGGCGAGCACATCGACATCCTGCCGCTGGGGGCCGATGACATCGCCGCCTGCAAGCCGATCTACGAGACGCTGGAGGGCTGGAGCGACAGCACCGTGGGCGTGACGCGCTACGAGGACCTGCCGATCAACGCGCGGCTGTACCTGCAGCGCATCGAGCGGGCCACGGGCGTGCCGATCGACCTCATCTCCACCAGCCCGGACCGCGACCACACCATCCTGATGCGGCACCCCTACCTGGTCGCCTGATTTTTACAAGAAATCCGCGTCAGGTCGGCGTGGAATCCCGTTGTTTAGCTATCAATCGAGGAGTGAGCACGATGTTGACGGAGGACGGCAAGCACCTGTACGTGAGCTACGACGAGTATCACAACCTGGTCGAGAAGCTCGCGATCAGGGTGCATCAGTCGGGCTGGCGCTTCGACACCATCCTATGCCTGGCGCGCGGCGGCATGCGGCCCGGCGACATCCTGAGCCGCATCTTCAACGTGCCCCTGGCCATCATGTCCACCAGCTCGTACCGCGCCGAGGCCGGCACGGTGCAGGGGCACCTCGACATTGCGCACTACATCACCACGCCGCAGGGCCAGATCGCCGGCAAGGTGCTGCTGGTCGACGACCTGGCCGATACCGGCGTCACCCTGCAGGCCGTGGTCGAACGGCTCAGGACCAACTATGCGCCCATCACCGAACTGCGCACGGCGGTGATCTGGACCAAGGGCTGCTCGAGCTTCCAGGCCGACTACTCGGTCGAGGACTTGCCCACCAACCCCTGGATCCACCAGCTCTTCGAGGCCTACGACAACCTGTCGCCCGACAAGCTGCTGGCCAAGTGGAAGATCTGAATGGCGCCAGCGTGGGCCAGGCGCGCGGCGGGCGCTAGACTGGTGGCTTGCTCCGCCCGGCCCGGTGGCGTTCGCTTCCGGGCCGCATCAGGTCCGCGTGCCGCTGCATTGAAGCCATGATCGATTCCTGTCCCGCCCGAGCCGGCGCCGAGCCGCCGCCCGAAGCCCAGCCCGTCACCCAGGACACCGGCCTGGCGGCGCATTTCATCGTGCTCGAACTGCTGCCCGGCGCGGCGGCCGAGGCGGCGCTGCGCGCCTTCTTCGGCAACGCCGCCGCCCTGCGGCGCAGCGTCGGCCGCCGGCTGCCGAATCAGCAACTGAACCTGGTGGTCGGCATCGGCTCGCTGGCCTGGGATCGGCTGTTCGGCCAGCCGCGGCCGGCCGGCCTGCACGCGTTCAGGGAGCTGCGCGGCGACCGTCACCACGCCCCATCGACGCCGGGCGATGTGCTGCTGCACATCCGCGCCGACTCGGTCAGCATGTGCTTCGAGCTGGCGCGCCTCATCACCGACGCGCTGGCCGGCGCCGTGCGTCTGGTCGACGAGGTGCACGGTTTCCGCTACTTCGACGGGCGCGCCATGATCGGCTTTGTCGACGGCGTCGAGAACCCGGAAGGCCGCGAAGCGGGCGACGCCACGGTGGTTGGCGATGAAGACCCCGGCTTTGCCGGCGGCAGCTACGTCATCGTGCAGAAATACCTGCACGACATGACGGCCTGGAACGCGCTCAGTACCGAGGAGCAGGAGCGCGTCATCGGGCGCACCAAGGCCGACAACGTGGAAATGGCGGACGATGTCAAGCCGGCCAACTCGCACGTCGCGCTCAACGTCGTCGAGGACGATGCCGGCAACGAACTCGCCATCGTGCGCGCCAACCTGCCGTTTGCCAACTTCTCGCGCGGCGAGTTCGGCACCTACTTCATCGGCTACGCGCGCGACCCCGCCGTCACCGAGCTGATGCTGACCAACATGTTCATCGGTCGGCCGCCCGGCAACACCGACCGCCTGCTCGACTTCAGCACCGCCGTCACCGGCACGCTGTTCTTCGTGCCCTCGCAGGACATGCTGGCCGCGCTGGCCGATGGCCATCCGCTGGCCGGCCAAGCCGCCGCGCCTTCGCCCGCCGACACGGCCGGCGCCGCATCGTCGCCAGGCGCTGGCACGCTGGCCATCGGCTCGCTCAAGGGCCAGGCGCAGCAGCTCGGCCTGCAGGAGCCGCCGGCCTGAACGGTCGTTCGCTCGCATCCGCTCATCCACCCTTTGTCAGGAGTACCCGCATGAACAACCTGCATCGTGAACTGGCCCCATCTCCGCCGCCGCCTGGGCGCAGATCGAGGAGGAGGTCGCGCGCACCTTCCGGCGCAACCTGGCCGGCCGCCGCGTCGTCGATGTGAAGCAGTCCGACGACGGCGTGCGCTGCTCGGCCATCGGCACCGGTCATCTCACGGCGCTGACGCCGCCACAGGATGGCGTCATTGCGCGCCAGCGCGTGGTCATGCCCATCGTCGAGCTGCGCGTGCCGTTCGAGCTGTCGCGCGCGGCCATCGACGACGTCGAGCGCGGCGCCGACGATTCCGACTGGCAGCCCGCCAAGGACGCCGCCGAGCAGCTGGCCTATGCCGAGGACCGCGCCATCTTCCTCGGCTACGGCGCCGCCGGCATCGAAGGCGTGCGCGAAGGCACGTCCAACCCCAGGCTCGAATTGCCGGCCGATCCCACCGCCTACCCCGACGCGATCGCCGCCGCACTGAAGCAGCTCAAGCTGGTCGGCGTCGACGGGCCCTACGTCGCGGTGCTGGGCGCCGAGGTCTACACCGCACTGCAGGAAGCCAGCGACAAGGGCTATCCGGTGCTCAACCACATCCAGCGACTGGTCGGCAGCGACCACATCATCTGGGCGCCGGCGATCGAGGGCGCCTATGTGCTGTCCACGCGCGGGGGCGATTTCGAGCTGCATCTCGGGCGCGACCTGTCGATCGGCTACCTGAGCCACACCGAGGCCGCGGTCCGGCTCTATCTGGAAGAAACGCTGACCTTCCGCCTGCTGACCGCAGAGGCCGCGGTGGCCGTGCTGCCGGCCGGCGCCTGATGCCCGGCTGAGGCGCGCCGGCTGCGCTGCCATACCATCTGCGCCATGACCGAACCGATCACCCGCCTCATCCACCATCCCTACCAGCCGCCCGCTGGGTTCGCGGGGCCACAGCCGGGCGTCTTCAAGGCGTCCACGGTGTTCTTCCCCAATGTCGCGGCCATGCGCGCGCGCGACTGGAAGCGCAAGTCGGGCTACACCTACGGCCTGCACGGCACGCCGACCACCTTCATCCTGGAAGAGCGCATCGCCGCGCTCGAGGGTGGCCTGCACTGCGTGCTGGTGCCCAGCGGCCTGGCGGCCATCGCCAACGTCGCGCTGGCGCTGCTGAAGAGCGGCGACGAGGTGCTGATTCCGGACAACGCCTACGGGCCCAACAAGGCGCTGGCTGAAGGCGAGTTGGCAGCCCTTGGCATCACGCACCAGGTCTACGACCCGATGGACGTCGCCGACCTGGCGGCGCGCATCTCGCCCAGGACCAGGCTGGTGTGGCTGGAAGCCGCCGGCTCGGTGACGCTGGAGTTCCCCGACCTCATCGCGCAGGCGCGGCTGTGCCGCGAGCGCGGCGTGGTCAGCGCGCTCGACAACACCTGGGGTGCGGGCCTGGCCTTCAACGCCTTCGATCTGGATGGCCGGGGCCTGGGCGTCGACGTGTCGGCGCATGCGCTCACCAAGTACCCGAGCGGCGGCGGTGACGTGCTGATGGGCAGCGTCACCACGCGCGACGAGGCGCTGCACCTGAAGCTCAAGCTGACCCACATGCGCCTGGGCCTGGGCGTGGGCGCCAATGACGCGGAGAACCTGCTGCGCGCCCTGCCCAGCATCGGCCTGCGCTACCACTCGCAAGACCAGGCGGCGCGTGCGCTGGCGCGCTGGTGCGCCACGCAGTCGCCATTCGCGCAGGTGCTGCACCCGGCGCTGGACGCGTCGCCCGGCCACACCCACTGGCAGCAGGTGTGCGGCGCGGCCGATGCGCGTGGCACGGGCGCGTCGGCGGGCCTGTTCAGCGTGATCGTCGACGCGCGCTACACCTCGGCGCAGGTGGACGCCTTCTGCGACGCGCTGCGGCTGTTCAAGCTCGGCTACAGCTGGGGCGGGCCGATCAGCCTGGTCGTGCCCTACGATCTCGCCAGCATGCGAGCCGCTTGGCCGCCGCACCTCAGGCGCGGCACGCTGGTGCGCTTCTCCACCGGGCTGGAGTCGGTGGCCGACCTGCAGGCCGATCTGGGGCAGGCGCTGGCCGTGGCGCTGCCGGCCTGATTCGCACGCGTTCGCGCCCACCCAACTCACCCGCGTTTCCCGGCCGATGGATTCGCTGTCCCAGATCGTGCTTGGCGCCGCCGTGGCGGCCGCGATCGCGCCGCCGCGGCATCGCCGCGCCGCGCTGCTGGCCGGTGCCGCGCTCGGCACCTTGCCCGACCTCGACGGGCTGGTGATCGCGCGCTTTACCAGCGATCCCGTGCAGTTGATGACGCTGCATCGCGGCGCCTCCCACTCGCTGTTCGTGCTGCCGCTGGTCGCGTGGTTCATCTGGTGGGTCTTCAGGCGCCGGGGCGGCCGGGTGGCGCAGGCGCCGCGTGCCTGGTTCCGGGCCATGCTGGCGGTGCTGATCACGCACCCGCTGCTGGATGCCTTCACCGCCTACGGCACACAGCTGTTCTGGCCCTTGCCGGTGCCGCCGACCTGGTGGTCCACGGTGTTCATCATCGACCCGCTCTACACCGTCTGGCTGCTGCTGGCCTGCATCGTCGCCTGGTTCACGCGTGGGCGGGCGCTGGCGCAGCAGGCGCTGGTGGCGGGCCTGATCGTGTCCAGCGCCTATCTGGGCTGGTCGGTGCTGGCCAAGGGCCTGGTTGATCGCGCGGCCAGCGCCGCGCTGGTGCCCATGGGGCTGGCCGGGGCACCGCGCTTTTCCATCGCCACGCCCTTCAATACGCTGCTGTACCGCGTGGTGGTGATGACGCCGCAGGGCTACCTGATCGGCGACCGCGCACTGCTGGCCGACCGCGGGCCGATGCGCTTGGCGTCGCATGCGTCTGATGCGGCGGCGCTGCAGGGGGCTGCGCACATCCGCGCCGTGCAGCGGCTGCAATGGTTCAACGGTGGCTTCATGCGCGCGCAGGTGCGGGGCGATGTGCTGGTGCTGAGCGACCTGCGCATGGGGCTGGAGCCGGCCTACAGCTTCAACTTTGCCGTCGCGCAACGGCAGGGCGGCGCCTGGCGGGCGATGCCGCCCGCCGCAGTGCCCACGGGCGAGGGCGCGGTGTTCTCGCGCGAGGGCATGGGCGCCGCCTGGCGCCCGCTTTGGCGGCGCATGTGGCGTGAGCCCCAGGCGCTGGAATGATCCTGCTTGTCATGCCGTGCCGGGCTGGCTTATGCTCGCGCCCGCATGACCGCCACCGACCCGCGATGACCGACCACTCGACCGACGCATCCGCCCCCGTGCCGCCCGCGCCGCCGCTGGCCGACGCCTATCAGCCCTATGTGCCGCCGCCCTCCACCATGCCGCAGGCGGTGATGGTGCCGCTGGGCCTGGCCGATCCGCTGCGCTGGCTGGCGCGCGGCTGGCGCGATTTCCGCGCCGCGCCTGGCATCGGTCTGTTCTACGGCGCCTGCTTCTGGGCGATGGCCGCGCTGCTGGCGCTGGTGTTTCGCAACCAGCCCGAGTACGTGATGTCGATCGCCTCGGGCTGCCTGCTGGTCGGGCCGTTCCTTGCCATGGGCTTGTACGAAGTCAGCCGCCGGCGCGAGCTGGGCCTGAAGCCCGAGCTGGGCGCCTCGCTCACCTGCTGGGACTCGCACATCCGCAGCATGGGCATGCTGGTGCTGGTGCTGATCGTGCTGGAGCTGCTGTGGGGCCGTGCCTCGCTGGTGGTGTTCGCGGTGTTCTTCAACACCGGCATGCCGTCCACCACTGGCGTGCTGCAGGCCATCTTCAACCCCGAGAACATCGAGTTCGTGCTGGTCTACCTGGCGGTGGGCGGCATCTTCGCGCTGCTGGTGTATTCGACGGCCGTGGTGTCGATCCCGATGATTCTCGACCGCGACACCGACGCCATCAGCGCCGCCATCACCAGCATCCGCGTGGTGTTTGCCAACCCCATCACCCTGCTGTGGTGGGGCTTTCTGATCACGCTGCTGATTGCGCTCGCGCTGCTCACCTGGGGCGTCGGTTTCCTGCTGATCGGCCCGCTGCTTGGACATGCCAGTTGGCATGCCTATCGCGGCGCGGTGCGCTGGCAGGAGCCGGCCGCCCCGCGCGGTCAGTGAAGGGCTGGTACAGTGGTTCGCATTGATCAGGAGGTGAATCATTGGCGACCCCCAACTACGGATACGCAAAGCGGCAGCGCGAGCTGGAGAAGAAACGCAAGAAAGAGGAAAAGGCGCGCGCCAAGGCCCAGGGGCGCAGCGGCGCGCAGCCGGGAGGCCCTGACGAGATCGAGGACGTGCCGAACGACGGCCCGCAGGATGCCGAGGCGTCGGCTGCCGCGGAGGGTGGCGACGGCGACGGCGGCGATTGAGCGCTGCTGCGCCTAGGTTTGCGCTGCCGGCAAGCTCGCCGGCGTTTCCGAGACCATAGCCAGAATCCGGGCGCTCGCCCGGGCCAGCGTCGGCGCCGAGCGATCGGCCAGCGGCACCGGCTCGGCCTGGTCGAAGCGGGTGAAGTTGCGCCGCGTCGACGTCGCGTAGCCGGGGTCGTAATGCGTGGCGAGCAGCTCGCGCACCACGGTTTCGGTCTGGCCGGCCGCCACCTTGGCTTTCCAGTCGTTGATGAGGGCGTGGCCGCGCAGCGCGACCAGGGTGTCGAGCCGCTGGGAGAAGAAGGCCGGATCGCTGACGAAGAAAGGGTAGTCCTCCAGCAGCAACGCCACGCGCTCGTCCTCGGGCAGGTCGACGCGCAGGCAGGGGCTGGCGCGCATGGCCTCGATCAGCGCATCGGGCAGGGTGCAGTTGCCGACTTTCTTGCTTTCGGCCTCGACATACACCGGGCGCGTGGCATCGAAGGCGCACAGACGCTGCCACACCAGCGTCTCGAAGCGCTTTTGCGAGGGCTGCGGCTGGCCGGGGATCAGACCCAGCACCGAGGCGCGGTGGCTGGCCAGGGCTTCCAGATCCAGCACCTGCGCACCCGCGGCCTGCAGCGCGTGCAGCAGCCGCGTCTTGCCGGAGCCGGTGGGGCCGCACACCACGCGGTAATTCAAGCGTCCGGCCTGCGCCGGCAAGTCGGTGCGCAAGGCGTTGCGGAAGGCCTTGTAACCACCCTCGATCAGGCTCACGCGAAAACCGATCCGCCCCAGCACCAGCGCCAGCGCGCCGCTGCGCTGGCCGCCGCGCCAGCAGTAGAGCAGGGGGCGCCAGTCCTTCGGCTTGTCGACGACCGCGCGTTCGATGTGGGCCGCGATGTTGCGCGCCACCAGCGCGGCGCCGAGCTTGCGCGCCTCGAACGGGCCCGCCTGCCGGTGCAGCGTGCCGACGCGCGCCCGCTCCTCGTCGTGCAGGCTGGGCCAGTTGACGGCGCCGGGCAGGTGGTCGTGTGCGTACTCGCTCTCGCTGCGCGCGTCGATGATGGCGTCGAAGTCTTGCAGCCGATGCAGGGCATCGGCCGCCGGCAGGGTGTGCACGCTCACCGCAGCAGCTTCCGCAGCTCGGGCCAGACGTTGCCCAGGATGATCGGGTGCGCCTCGGCGGTGGGGTGGATGCGGTCGGGCTGGAACAGCCTGATCGCATCCGGCCGGTCGGCCACGCCCTTGAGGAAGAAGGGCACCAGCGCCGCGCCCTGCGCCTTGGCGACCTTGGCGTACAGCTCGAAGAAGCGCTTGCCGTAATCGGCGCCGTAATTGGGCGGCATCTGCATGCCGGTCAGCAGCACGCGCGCGCCGGCCTGCTGCGCCGCTTGCGTCATGGCGGTCAGGTTGACCTCGGTCATGTCCAGCGACAGCCCGCGCAGCGCGTCGTTGCTGCCCAGCTCGATCACCACCACGGCGGGCCGGTGGGTCTTGAGCAGCGCCGGCAGGCGCGAGCGGCCACCGGCGCTGGTGTCGCCCGAGATGCTGGCGTTGACCACGCGGGCGGCGATCTTCTCGGCCGCCAGCTTCTGCTCCAGCAGCGCGACCCAGCCGCTGCCGCGCGCGATGCCGTATTCGGCACTGAGCGAGTCGCCGACGACCAGCACCGTCTTCGGCTCAGTGGCGAATGCGGAGGATGCCGCCAGAGCGCCGGCACCAGCGGCCAGGGCGGAGCGGATAAAGTTGCGGCGCTTCAAACGAAAACCTCTTCATGACAGAAACTTCGCCCGGCCTCGCGCCAGACGCCCCCCGCTCCCCCATCGTCGCGGTGGAGCATGTTTTCAAATCGGTCACCGACTCCACCGGCACGCTGGATATTTTGCGCGATATCCATTTCAGCCTGGCGCCGCGCGAAACCGTGGCCATCGTCGGCGCCTCGGGCTCGGGCAAGAGCACGCTGCTGTCCATCATCGCCGGCCTCGACACGCCCACGCGCGGCACCGTGCGCCTGGATGGCGAGGACCTGTTTGCCGTCGGCGAGGACCAGCGCGCCGCGCTGCGCGCGCGCAAGATCGGCTTCGTGTTCCAGAGCTTCCAGCTGATGGGCAACCTGAGCGCGCTGGAGAACGTGATGCTGCCGCTGGAGCTGGCCGGCCGCAAGGACGCGCGCGCGACGGCGACCGACATGCTGGCGCGCGTCGGCCTGGCCGAGCGGCTGCGCCACTACCCCAAGGTGCTCTCGGGCGGCGAGCAGCAGCGCGTGGCGCTGGCGCGTGCCTTCGTGGTGCACCCGGCGGTGTTGCTGGCCGACGAACCCACCGGCAGCCTCGACTTCGCCACCGGCGAGAAGATCATGGAACTGATGTTCGATCTGAACCGCGAGCAGGGCACGACCCTGGTGCTGGTGACGCACGACCGCGCCATCGCCTCGCGCTGCGCGCGCCAGCTCACCGTCGAGGCCGGTCGCATCGCGGAAGACAGCGGCGGCACGCGCTGATCGCCTGGCCTCCGGCGGGCCGGCACGGCAGAGGGGTAGGCGCGGCCGACAAAGCGGCGCGCATTGCCTTGCGCCGCCGAGGCGCGATCGCTCACGCGCGCTGTCGGCGGCTCCTGACAAGCCGGCGTGCGCAGGGCTCTGATACTGCATGTGCTCGGCGCTGAAGCCCTTCGCGGGTTCATCGAAACCAGCGCTGAGAGACTTTATCAACCCGCACATTCTTTTGGAGTAGTTCATCATGGCTGACAAATTTCCCCGTGATCGCAATGAAGATCCCATCACCGGCGAGCCCGGTGCGCATCCGGTCGCGACCGGCGTCGGCGCCGCGGGTGGCGCTGCCGCAGGTGCCGCCATCGGCACCGCGGTGGGTGGACCGGTCGGCACCGTGGTCGGCGGCATCATCGGTGCCGTGACCGGTGGTCTGGCGGGCAAGGAGGTCGGAGAAAACATTGATCCGACCGCCGAACTCGATCCCAACCAGCACAAGGTGGCCACGGGCGTCGGCGCCACCGGCGGCGCGCTGACTGGCGCGGCCGTGGGTTCGGTCGCCGGTCCTGTGGGCACCGTGATTGGTGCCGCCGTTGGTGCCGCGACCGGCGGTGTCGCCGGCAAGGGGCTGGGCGAAGCCGTGAATCCGAAGGCCACGGACCCGGTCGGCGACCACAACCTGGCGACCGGCACTGGCGCCGGTGCCGGTGCCGCCACCGGCGCTCTGCTGGGCAGCGTCGGCGGCCCGGTTGGCATGGCTGTGGGTGCGGCCATCGGCGGCATCGCGGGCGGCGCTGCCGGCCACGGCTTGGCCGAGGCGGTGAACCCGGCCGCCGAAGACGCCTACTGGCGCGACAGCTATCGGTCGGCACCGGGCTATCGCACCGGCTACACCTACGACGATTACGGCCCCGCCTATCGTCTGGCCTACGACAACTACGGCCGCTACGCCGGTCGTCCCTACGACGATGTCGAGTCGGCGCTGGAAGCCGACTGGGAGCGCATCAAGGGCAAGTCGCGCCTGACCTGGGAAGAGGCCAAGGCCTCGACCCGTGCCGCCTGGCATCGCGTCGAACGTGCCCTGCCGGGTGACTTTGACGGCGACGGCCGCTGAGCCGGGGCATCGGCCTGACGGCAACACGGCGCCTGCGGGCGCCGTGTTTCGTACGCGCGGCCTGACGCGGCTTCGGCGGCGCTCAGTCACAGCTGGAACGCCACCGTCGCCACCATGCCCTCACCGATGTCGCGCAGCCAGCTGGGTGGATTGGCCGAGGCCGGTGTGCCCGCCGCGGCGGTGTCGGTGATCCAGTCGGCCAGCCAGCCGATCTCGGCGGCGCCGTAGAACGCGGCCATGGCCTCGTAATTGATGAACAGGCTGCGGCTGTCGAGGTTGGATGAGCCGCACAGGGCCAATACCTCGTCGACCACCACCGCCTTGGCGTGCAGCATGGCCGGCAGCAGCCGCACTTCGGCGCCGGCGTCGACCAGTTCGCGCACGGCGCGCCCGCGCGCCCAGTCGGCCAGCCGGTGGTTCGACTGGCGCGGCAGCACCAGCGTGATCTGCAGGCCGCGCTTGGCCGCCAGTACCAGCGACTCCAGCAGACCCTCGTCGGGCACGAAGTAGGGCGTGGCCAGCAGCAGGCGCCGCTCGGCGTGGAAGGCGGCCGAGACCAGCAGCGCGTGCAGCACGTCTTCGTGGAAGTCGGGGCCGCTGGGCACCCATTGCGCCAGCGCCACGCCGCCGCGGGCTTGGGCCGCTGACGTGCCCATGGCGGGTGACGGGTGCGCGGCCTGCAGCCACGCCAGCTCACCGGTGGGAAGCTCGGCCTCGTGCCGCGCCACGCGCTCGGCATAGCCCAGTCGCGGTGCGCGGCGCGCGCCCCGGGCCAGGCGCCAGTCGCCGTCGAACAGCGCCTGCGCCTGCACCGCCAAAGCGCCTTCGGCGACGAAGCTCAAGTCGAGCCAGGGCGCTTCGCCGGTGCGGCCGATGAAGTATTCGTTGGCGATGTTGCGGCCGCCGCCCCACACGCGCACGCCATCGGCCACCACCAGCTTGCGGTGGTTGCGCAGGTTGACGCGGCCGCGCCGTGGGCTGCGCAGTGCCGGCATGAACAGGCGCGTGTGGACGCCCGCGGCCTTGAGCAGCGCGTCGTGGCTGTGCGCGCTCTTCAGGCTGCCGATGCTGTCGATCAGCAGGCGTACCCGCACGCCGGCGCGCGCGCATTCGGCCAGTCGGGCGGCCACGGCGGCGCCGACCTCGTCGTCGCCCAGCACGTAGGTGCAGATGTCGAGCGTGCGGCGCGCCGAGCCGATCAGCGCCTGCAGCTCGGCCAGCGCGGCCTCGCCCTCGGCCTGGAAGCGCACCGCCGCCTGCGGCCGCGCGCCGGCCACGCCGAGCGAGGCCAGCAGCCGCGTGGCCCACAGCGGCGCCAGCGCGGCCCAGGGTCCCGCCGGCGCCGGCTCGCGCTGCGTGTGCGGGCGCACCAGCTTGCGCGTGCCGAAGGCCAGGAACAGGGGCAGCCCGAGGTAGGGAAACGCCGCGATGCCGATCACCCAGGCCAGCGCCGCGTACGGGTGGCGGCGCTGGCGCCGCACGCGCGTGACGACGATGTAGGTCAGCAGCCCGGCGGCGACAAAGGCCAGGTGCTCGAGCGGGGTCAGGGCGGGCAGTCGGATCATGCGGGATGGGTCTCGGCGTTGCCTGGCGGGCGGCCGGCGCTGCGGTGCGGCGCGCTGGATGGCGCCGCCGCGGTGCGCGTGTCGGCGTGGAAGTGGCGTTGCAGCGTCTCCAGCAGCGCCAGCGTGTAGCCGGGCAGCGCCTCGCCCTCGCGCACCAGGGCGCGCCGCTCGCGCCATTTCCAGTCGTCGCGCAACTCGATCTGCACCAGCTTCATGGTCGCCAGGTTGCGCCGCGCGGTGGTCTCGGGCACCACGCCGATGCCGACGCCGCTGCCGATCATGCGGCACATGGCGTCGAAGCTGGACAGCTGGATGCGCAGCTTGAGCGTGCGGCCCATTTGCTCGGTGATGCGACTCAGGTAGGTCTGCAATGTGCTGTCGGCGTGCATGCCGATGAAGTCGTGGCCCAGGGTGTCGGCGAAGGCGATCGACTTGCGCCGCGCCAGCGCGTGGCCGCGCGCCACCACCAGCACCAGCCGGTCGGTCGAGAAATGGATCGCGCGCAAGCCGTCGGTGTCGACATTGCCGGCGACGATGCCGACGTCGGCGCGGCCGTCGCGCACGCCGCGCGCGATGTCGGCGTTGGGCTTTTCCTGCAAGTCGATGTTGATGCGCGGGTGCGCGGCCAGGAAGCCGGGCAACAGTTCGGGCAGGAAGTCCATCACCGCCGTGGTGTTGGCGAACATGCGCAGGTGGCCGCGCAGGCCGCCGCCGTACTCCTGCAGTTCGGCGCGCAGCCGTTCGGTCTGATGCAGCAGGCCGCGCGCGTGGTGCAGGAAGGCGTCGCCCGCCGGTGTCAGGCGCACGCCGCGCGTCTCGCGGTACAGCAGCGCCAGGCCGGCCTGTTCTTCCAGCGCCTTGATGCGCGCGCTGGCGGCGGCCAGCGACAGGTGCTGGCGCGCTGCCGCGCGGGTCAGCGCGCCTTCCTCGGCGGTGCGCACGAACAGGCGCAGATCGGTCAGGTCGAATTGCATGGTGGCGGGTCGCGGAGGGCGAGCCTTCGGATTATCCGAAACCTTGATCTCGAAATCACCTATTGTGCGTTGCCGCCCGGCAGGCGAACATCGGGCCATGTCAAGCCACACCCCAACCCCACTGGACGCCGCCGCCATTGCCCATCTGCAGCAATGGGTGGGCCGCAGCGAGCAATTGCAGGACGACATCGGCGCCGCGCCGCTGCGCGGCCTGTCGGCCACGCTGGACCGCGACGACGCACCGCCCGCCAAGGGCAGCGTGGTGCCGCCGCTGGGCCACTGGCTGTACTTCCTGCCGCAGGCGCTGCAAAGCCAGATCGGCCCCGACGGGCATCCCAGGCGCGGCGGTTTTCTGCCCCCGGTGCCGCTGCCGCGCCGCATGTGGGCGGGCGGGCGCCTGTCGTGGGAGCCGGGCAACCCGCTGCGCGTGGGTGATGCGGCGCGCAAGGTCTCGCGCATCGAGTCGGTCACGCACAAGACGGGGCGCAGCGGTGAGATGGTCTTCGTGCTGGTGCGCCACGAGGTGCACAACGAGCGCGGACTGTGCCTGACGGAAGAGCACGACATCGTCTATCGCGCCGCTGCCCAGCCTGGCGAGCAGCCGGCCGCGCCGACGGCGGCCGAGACCGGCGCGCCCTGGCGCCGCCAGATCACGCCCGACGATGTGCTGCTGTTCCGCTACAGCGCGCTCACCTTCAACGGCCACCGCATCCACTACGACCGCCAGTACGTGACGCAGGTCGAAGGCTACCCCGGCCTGATCGTGCACGGCCCGTTGATTGCCACCTTGCTGACCGACCTGGTGCGCCGGCACGCGCCCGAGGGCTTCATCCAGCGCTTCGAGTTCCGCGCCGTGCGCCCGACCTTTGATCTGAACCCGTTCTTCGTCAACGGCGTGCCCTCGGCCGATGGCAAGCACGTGAAGCTGTGGGCCAATGACCACGACGGCTGGCTGACCATGCAGGGCAGGGTGGTGTTGGCCTGACGCTCACAATGCCCTGATCCGCCGCATCCCACTCTTTTCTCTTTTCATCAGAAAACCTAAAACCATGAGCACCGCATCCGCCGACAACTATCAGGACATTCGCGACGCCGTGCGTGCCTTGTGCGCGCAGTTTCCGGACGAATACCACCGCAAGATCGACGAGGTTCGCGGCTACCCCGAGGAATTCGTGCAGGCGCTGACCGAGGACGGCTGGATGGCGGCGCTGATTCCCGAGGAATATGGCGGCGCGGGCCTGTCGATGGCCGAGGCCTCGGTGATCATGGAAGAGATCAACCGGGCCGGCGGCAACTCCGGCGCCTGTCACGGCCAGATGTACGTGATGAACGCCATCGTGCGCAGCGGCAGCGAAGCGCAGAAGCAGCAATACCTGCCGAAGATCGCGGCCGGCGAGATGCGCATCCAGTCGATGGGCGTGACCGAGCCGACCACCGGCAGCGACACCACCAAGCTGAAAACCACCGCCGTGCGCAAGGATGGCCGCTGGGTCATCAACGGCCAGAAGGTGTGGATCAGCCGCATCCAGCACAGCGACATGATGATTCTGCTGGCGCGCACCACGCCGCTGGCCGAGGTGAAGAAGCGCTCCGAGGGTTTGAGTTGCTTCCTGGTCGATCTGAAGAGCGCCATCGGCAACGGCCTGACGGTGCAGCCGATCCTCAACATGGTCAACCACGAGACCAACGAGCTGTTCTTCGACAACCTGGAGATCCCCGAGGAAAACCTGCTTGGCCCCGAAGGCAAGGGCTTCAAGACCCTGCTCGACGGCCTGAACGCCGAGCGCACGCTGATCGCCGCCGAATGCATCGGCGACGGCTACTGGTTCATCGACCGCGCCACCAAGTACGCCAACGAGCGCGTGGTGTTCGGCCGCCCGATCGGGCAGAACCAGGGCGTGCAGTTTCCGATCGCCGAAGCCTTCATCGAGGTCGAGGCCGCCAATCTGATGCGCTGGAAGGCGTGCGAGAAGATCGACGCGCACCAGAACGCCGGTGCCGAGGCCAACATGGCCAAGTACCTGGCGGCCAAGGCCTCGTGGGAAGCGGCCAACGTGTGCCTGCAGACGCACGGCGGCTTCGGCTTTGCGTGCGAATACGACATCGAGCGCAAGTTTCGCGAGACGCGCCTGTACCAGGTGGCGCCGATCTCGACCAACCTGATCTTCAGTTACGTGGCAGAGCACATTTTGGGGCTGCCGCGCTCGTTCTGAGAAACCCAAACAGCCGGACGCAAAGGACGCAGAGATTTCGCCGAGGACGCAAAAGAACAGCCAAAACATCTGGAATTTCTTTTTGCGTCCTCTGCGAATCCTTTGCGTCCTCTGCGTCCGGTATTCATACGGTATTTGAGACATGACCAAACCCCGACCCCTCGACGGCATCACCGTCATCTCGCTTGAACACGCCATCGCCGCGCCCTTTGCCAGCCGTCAGCTGGCCGACCTGGGCGCTCGCGTCATCAAGGTCGAACGCCCTGGCGTCGGCGATTTCGCGCGCGCCTACGACACGCGCGTCAAGGGCGAGGCCTCGCACTTCGTCTGGACCAACCGCAGCAAGGAAAGCCTGACGCTCGACCTGAAGAACCCGGACGCGCTGGCGGTGCTGATGGATTTGCTGAAAGATGCCGACGTGCTGCTGCAGAACCTGGCGCCAGGCGCCGCCGCGCGCATGGGCCTGTCGTTCGAGGCGCTGCATGAAAAGCACCCCAGGCTCATCGTCTGCGACATCTCCGGCTACGGCGACAACGGCCCCTACCGCGACAAGAAGGCCTACGACCTGCTGATCCAGAGCGAGGCGGGATTTCTGTCGATCACCGGCACGCCCGAGACACCGAGCAAGGCCGGCAACTCGATGGCCGACATCGCCGCCGGCATGTACGCCTTCACCAGCATCCTGTCGGCGCTGCTGCTGCGCGGCAAGACGGGCGAGGGCAGCCACATCGACGTGTCCATGCTCGAATCCCTGGGTGAGTGGATGGGCTACCCGATGTACTACGCCTTCGAGGGCGCCGCGCCGCCGCCGCGCACCGGCGCCTCGCACGCCAGCATCTATCCCTACGGGCCGTTCCCGGCCGGTGATGGCGGCACGGTGATGCTGGGTCTGCAGAACGAGCGCGAGTGGAAGGTGTTCTGCGAGATCGTGCTGCAAGCCCCCGCGCTGGCGACCGATGAGCGCTTCGACGCCAACTTCAAGCGCAACGCCAACCGCGAGGCGCTGCGCGCGCTGATCGTCGAGGCCTTCGCCAGCCTGAGCACCCCCGAGGTCGAGGCGCGGCTGGATCAGGCGCAGATCGCCAATGCGCGCATGAACGACATGGCCGGCCTGTGGGCGCACCCGCAACTGAAGGCGCGCGAGCGCTGGCGCGACGTGGCGTCGCCCGCGGGCGCGGTGCCGGCCCTGCTGCCACCGGGACGCAGCAGCGCCTTCGACTACCGCATGGACGCGGTGCCGGGCGTCGGCGAACACACCGAAGCCATCTTGCGCGAGCTGGGGCGCGACCCGGCCGCCGTGGCGCGGTTGCGCGAGGCCAAGGCGATCTGATGGTCATGCTGGCGCTGGCCTGAAGCACAGGAAGGAAGACCCGAGATGACCGTGAGCACCGAGACCCCCGCCGCCCAACTGGCCGCCTTCGCCGCCGATCTGCGCTTTGGCGCCATCCCCGAGCCGGTGGTGCGCTTCACCGAGAACCTGCTGGTCGACTGGTTCGGCTCTGCCGTGGCCGGCCATGGCGCGCGCCCGGTGGAGAGCATTGCGCGCTTTGCCCAGAGCATGGGCCCGGCCGAGGGGCCGAGCGAGGTACTGATCAACCGGCGCGGCAGCTCGCCCTATCTGGCGGCGATTACCAACGCCGCCGCCTCGCACCTGGCCGAGCAGGACGACGTGCACAACGGCTCGGTGTTCCACCCGGCGACGGTGGTGTTTCCGCCCGCGCTGGCGGTGGCGCAGGCCTTGCACGCCAGCGGCGAGCGCCTGATCGCCGCCAGCGTGGCGGGCTACGAGGTCGGCATCCGCGTCGGTGAATTTCTCGGCCGTTCGCACTACAAGGTGTTCCACACCACCGGCACGGCGGGCACGCTGGCAGCCGCCGCTGCGGTCGGCAACCTGCTGGGGCTGAATGCGGCGCAGATGCTGCACGCCTTTGGCTCGGCCGGCACGCAGTCGGCGGGGCTGTGGGAATTTCTGCGCACCGCCGCCGACAGCAAGCAGCTGCACACCGCGCACGCGGCCGGTGCCGGCCTGATGGCGGCGTTTCTGGCGCGCGATGGCTTCACCGGCGCGGCCGACATCTTCACCGGCGCGCAGGGCATGGCGGCGGGCATGAGCAGCGATGCCGATCCGAACCGGTTGACCGACGGCCTGGGCACGCGCTGGACGACGGCGGAAACCTCGTTCAAATGGCACGCCAGTTGCCGCCACACGCACCCGGCCGCCGACGCGCTGCTGGCGGTGATGCAGGCGCACGGTTTGCAGGCGGCCGACATCGCGCAGGTCGTCACGCACGTGCACCAGGGCGCCATCGACGTGCTGGGGCCGGTGGTCGATCCCAGCACCGTGCACCAATCCAAGTTCAGCATGGGCACCGTGCTGGCGCTGGCGGCGCAGCATGGGCATGCAGGCCTGACCGAGTTCGACGCCGGCTTTCAAAGCGACGCCACGCAGGCGCTGCGCGACAAGGTGACCATGGTGCTGGACGAGGAGGTGGACAGCGCCTATCCGCGCCGCTGGATCGGCAAGGTGACGGTGACCACCACCGATGGCCGCACGCTGCAGGGCCGCGTGGACGAACCCAAGGGCGACCCCGGCAACACGTTGAGCCGCGACGAAATCACCGCCAAGGCGCTGCGCCTGGCGGCGTGGAGCGGCGGCGCCACCGAGGCCGAGATGCGGTCGGCCATCGACGCCTTGTGGCGGCTGGCGAGCTGGCCGCGCGTGGGTCGGCTGCTGGAGGAGCGGGCGTGACGACCGCAGCGCACATCGCCGCCGCCTGCACCTTTCTCTTCGTGCCGGGCAACCGGCCCGAGCGCTTTGCCAAGGCGCTGGCCAGTGGCGCCGGCGTGGTGATCGTTGACTGGGAAGACGCCGTGGCGCCGGCCGACAAGGACGCCGCGCGCGGCCAGTTGGCGCAGGCCCTGACGGCACTGACGCCGGCCGAGCGCGCGCGCCTGGCACTGCGGATCAACGCCGCTGGCACGCCCTGGCACGCGGACGACGTGGCGGCCCTGCCGGAACTGGCCGCGCAGGGTTTGAAGACTGTGGTCGTGCCCAAGGCCGAGGGCGCCGCCGCGCTGGCGCCGGTGGCGAGCGCGCTGGGCGAGGGTGGGGTGGTGCTGCCGCTGATCGAATCCGCCGCCGGGCTCGATGCCGTGCGCGAGGCGGCGGCGGCGCCAGCGGTGGCGCGCCTGCTGTTCGGCCACCTCGACTTCCAAGCCGATCTGGGCCTGGCCTGCGGGCCGGACGAGCAAGAGCTGGTGCCGGTGCGCCTGCAGATTGTGCTGGCCTCACGCCTGGCCGGTCTGGCGCCGCCGGTGGACGGCGTGACGACCGACACCAAAGACATGGGCCTGGTGCAGGCCCACGCCGCGCGCGCGCTGCGTGGCGGCTTTGGTGGCAAGCTGTGCATTCATCCGGCGCAGGTGGCGGCCGTGCAGGCGGCCTTTGCGCCATCGGCAAGCCAGGCCGACTGGGCGCGCCGCGTGGTGGAGGGCTTCGAGGCCGCGCAAGGCGGCGTGTTCAGCGTCGACGGCCGCATGGTGGATGCGCCGGTGGTCAAGCTGGCGCAGCAGTTGTTGCAGCGCGCCGGGCAGATGGCGGCGGCGGGTGGCGCGGATGGCAGGGGCTGAGCGCAGACAATCTGCACGCCACCAGAGCGACTTTCTGGGCTTATCCTGCATCAAGGATGGAGGTTTGGCTCGGGGTTTGTCCTGTTGGTTGATGGGTGCGAAGGCGTCAACAATAGCCGGGTTACGTTTTGTTCAGTATTTGCATTGAAGGAGTTTGCATGAAGAAACTGATTCGTACTGGCCGTCGCGGCCTGCTCGCCGCCGCCTCGTTGGCGGCCTTGATGGCCTTGCCGTTTGGCGCTGCCGCGCAGGCACCCGTCGTGATCAAGTTTGCCCATGTGGTGGCCGAACAGACGCCGAAGGGCCAGGGTGCGCTCAAGTTCAAGGAGTTGGCCGAGAAGAAGCTGCCCGGCAAGGTGCAGGTGCAGGTGTTCCCCAGCTCGCAGCTGTTTGGCGACGCCAAGGAGATGGAGGCGCTGCTGCTGGGCGACGTGCAGCTGATCGCCCCCTCGCTGTCCAAGTTCGACCGCTACACCAAGAAAATCCAGCTGTACGATCTGCCCTTCCTGTTCGACGACATCGAGGCGGTGGATCGCTTCCAGGCCAGCCCGGCGGGCCAGGATCTGCTGAAGTCGATGACCAACCGCGGGTTGCTCGGCCTGGCCTACTGGCACAACGGCATGAAGCAGCTGTCCACCAGCAAGGACAAGCTGACCCGGCCGGAAGACGTCAAGGGCCTGAAGTTCCGCATCCAGGCCTCTGACGTGCTCGAGGCGCAATTCCGCGCGCTCGGCGCGAACCCGCAGAAGATGGCCTTCGCCGAGGTCTACCAGGCGTTGCAGACCGGCGTGGTCGATGGCCAGGAGAACACCTGGTCCAACATCTACTCGCAGAAGTTCCACGAGGTGCAGAAGACCATCGCCGAAACCAACCACGGCGTGATCGACTACATGGTGGTGACCAACGCGAAGTGGTGGAATGGCCTGTCGCCTGAGATTCAGAAAGGCCTGTCTGAAGCCATGGCCGAGGCGACCGCTTTCGCCAACAAGATGGCTAGCGACCTGAACAACCGCGACAAGGACCTGATCGCCAAGGCCGGCAAGGCCAAGATCCAGCAGTTGTCCAAGGAGGACGTGGCGGCCTGGCGCAAGGCGATGGAGCCGGTGTGGAAGAAGTTCGAGGGCGACATCGGGCGCGACCTGATCGACGCGGCGCTGAAGTCCAACAAGTGATCCGGTCCTGCTAGAACAACAAAACCCATGGGCCGGCGTCTGACCGGCCCCACTCCTTATGCGCTGGTTCGATAAATTGGAGGAGTCGCTGCTGGCGGTGCTGATGGCAGCGATGACGGTGGTCACGTTCGTGCAGGTGGTGGCGCGCTACGTGTTCAACTACAGCTTCGTGTGGGCGATGGAGTTCACCGGGGTGCTGTTCGCCTGGCTGATCTTCGTCGGCATGAGCTACGGGGTGCGCGTGGGCGCGCACATCGGCATCGACATCGTGGTTCGCCGACTTGGCTCGGACACGGGGCGGGTGGTCGGCATGGTGGCGTCGGCGCTGTGTGTGGCCTATGCCTGCATCCTCGGCTACGGCGGCTTCAATCTGGTGGCCAAGCTCAAGGAGGTCGGCATCCTGATGCAGGACATCCCGATCGAGCAGTGGATCCCGCGCATCGTGCTGCCGCTGGGCTTTGCCCTGCTGGCGCTGCGTTTTCTTCACATCTTCTTGCGCCTGGCATCAGGAAAAAGCGCGCATCTGCTCGGTGACGAGGCCGAGGACGCACTCAAGATGAAGGACGAGTTTTCGGAGTCCAAACCATGAACACCATCGTCCTGTTCGCCCTGCTGTTCATCTTCATGTTCGCCGGCCTGCCGGTGGCGGTATCGCTCGGCCTGTCGTCGCTGATCGTGATCCTGGGCTTTGCCCAGGACTCGCTGGCCTCGCTGTCGCTGAAGATGTACGAGACCTCCGAGATCTACACCTTGCTGGCGATTCCGTTCTTCATTCTGGGCGGCATGTTCATGACCACCGGCGGCGTGGCGCGGCGCATGATCCGCTTCGCCAACGCGGTGGTCGGCCACCTGCGCGGCGGCCTGGCGATGGCCTCGGTGATGGCCTGCATGCTGTTCGCGGCGGTGTCGGGTTCGTCGCCGGCCACGGTGGTGGCGGTGGGCTCGATCGTCATTGCCGGCATGGTGCGCGCCGGCTACCCCAAGCCGTTCGCGGCCGGCGTGATCTGCAACGCGGGCACCCTCGGCATCCTGATCCCGCCCTCCATCGTGATGGTGGTGTACGGCGCCGCCACCGAGACCTCGGTCGGCGACCTGTTCATGGCCGGTGTGGTGCCAGGCATCATGCTGGGCCTGATCCTGATGGTGGCGATCTACTTCCGTGCCCACAAGCTCAAGCTGCCGCGGCAGCCGCGTGCGTCCTTCGGCGAGGTCATGACGGCCGGCCGCGAGTCGCTGTGGGGCATGCTGCTGATCGCCATCATCCTTGGCGGCATCTATGGCGGCGTGTTCACGCCGACCGAGGCGGCGGCGGTGGCGGCGGTGTACGCCTTCTTCATCGCGGTGTTCGTCTACCGCGACATCAAGTGGAGCGGCGTGCCGCATGTGCTGATCGAGTCGGCCAAGATCACGGTGATGCTGATGTTCATCGTCGCCAACGCCTTGCTGTTCGCGCACGTGCTGACCACCGAGCGCATCCCGCAGATGATTGCCGAGACCATCATCGGCATTGGCATGGCGCCGTGGCAGTTCCTGATCGTGGTCAACATCCTGCTGCTGGTCGCCGGCATGTTCATGGAGCCGACCGGCATCATCCTGATCCTGGCGCCGATCCTGTTTCCGATCGCCTCGCGCATGGGCATCGATCCGGTGCATCTGGGCATCATCATGGTGGTCAACCTGGAGATTGGCATGGTGACGCCGCCGGTGGGACTGAACCTGTTCGTCACCTCGGGCATCACCGGCATGTCGGTTGGCGAGGTGGTGAAGGCGGCCATTCCCTGGACGCTGCTGCTGCTGGGCTTTCTGGTCATCGTCACCTACGTGCCCTGGATTTCGCTCGCGCTGCCGAATCTGTTCAAGTGAGGCCATAGCACGGGGACAACTCCAGCCGTTGCTGGAGACGTCCTGGATCGAAACCGGAAACCGCAGCCCACATGGCTGCGGTTTTTTTGGTGCTTAGCTCGGCGCCGGCGTCTTGGGCTGGTAGTCGCAGCAACTGGCCACCGCGCATTCCCAGCAGCGCGGCGTGCGCGCCAGGCAGATGTAGCGGCCATGCAGGATCAGCCAGTGGTGTGCGTGCGTCATGTACCTGGCCGGCACGCGCTGCAGCAGCTTCAACTCCACCGCCAGCGGCGTCTTGCCCGGCGCCAGGCCGGTGCGGTTGCTGACACGGAAGATGTGCGTGTCGACCGCCATCGTCGGCTCGCCAAACGCCACGTTCAGCACCACGTTGGCGGTCTTGCGGCCGACCCCCGGCAGCGCCTCCAGTTCTTCGCGCGTGCGCGGCACCTCGCCGCCGTGCCGCTCGACCAGGATGCGGCAGGTCTGCAGCAGGTGCCTGGCCTTGTTGCGGTACAGGCCGATGGTCTTGATGTGGCCCTCCAGCCGATCGATCCCAAGATCGATGATCTTTTTCGGCGTGTTCGCCACGGGAAATAGCTTGCGCGTGGCCTTGTTCACGCCCACGTCGGTGGCCTGCGCCGACAGCAGCACGGCGGTCAGCAACTCGAACACGCTGGTGTATTCCAGCTCGCTTGCCGGCTGTGGGTTGGCGGCCTGCAGGGTGGCGAAGAAGGTCTCGATCTGGGCGGGTGTCATGCGCGGCAGTGTATCGACCCAATTGGCGACAATAGCGCGTCAATTCTCAGAGTCGCACCATGAGCCTGCCCTTCGCCCAACGCCTCGACAAGGTCGAAACCTCCGCCATCCGCGAATTGTTCAAGCTGCTCGGCAAGCCCGGCATCATCAGCTTTGCCGGGGGTTTTCCGGACAGCGCGATGTTCGACGTCAATGGCATCCGCGAAGCCGCCAGCAAAGCCCTGGCCGACGAGCCGGGCGCAGCGTTGCAATACGGCGCCACCGAAGGCCATCAGCCGTTGCGCGAGCAATTGGCCGGCTTCATGCAATCCAAGGGCGTCCGGGACATCGCGCCGGATCAGCTGGTCGTCACCACCGGCAGCCAGCAGGCGCTCGATCTGCTGGGCAAGACGCTGGTCGATCCGGGCAGCAAGGCCATCGTCGAAGGGCCGACCTTTCTGGCCACCATCCAGTGCTTTCGCCTGTACGGCGCCGAACTCATCAGCGCGCCCATCGACGGCGAGGGCGTGCAGGTCGATGAACTGGAGCGTCTCATGGCCCAGCATCGGCCCAAGTTCGTTTATCTGATCCCCACCTTCGGCAACCCCAGCGGCGCCATGCTGAGCCTGGCGCGCCGCAGGCGCGTGCTGGAACTGGCGGTGCAGTACCAGACGCTGATCATCGAGGACGATCCCTACGGCGACCTGTACTTCGATCAGCCGCCGCCGCCCAGCCTGCTGGCGCTGTCGCACGAGGTGCCGAGCAGCCGCGACTGGCTGGTGCACTGCGGCAGCTTGAGCAAGGTGCTGTCGCCCGGTTTGCGCGTGGGCTGGATGGTGGCGCCGGCCGAGCTGCTGGGCAAGGCCGTGATGTGCAAGCAGTTTTCCGACGCGCACACCAGCACCTTCGCTCAGGCGACCGCCGCCCAGTACCTGGCCGCAGGCCGCATGCCGGCCACGCTGGCGCGGGTGCGGCAGGTGTACGGCGCGCGCGCCAAGGCCATGGGCGAGGCGCTGCGCAGCGAACTGGGCAGCGCCATCGACTTCGTGCAGCCGCAGGGCGGCCTGTTCGTGTGGGCGCGGCTCACGGGCGCGGGCGGCAAGCTCAGCGATGGCAACGCCTTCGCCAGGAAAGCCATCGAGCAGGGCGTGGCCTTCGTGCCCGGCACGCCGTTTTACTGCGCCAACCCCGATGCAAGCACGCTGCGTCTGTCGTTTGCGACGGCCGACGAGGACAAAATCCGCGAAGGCATCGGCCGACTGGCCAAGGCGCTGGGCTGACCGCGGGTGAGCGCGCCCGCGCCGCCGCACGACGCCGAGCAGTTGCAGCGGCTGGTGACGCTGGCCATGCCTTTCGGAAAATACCAGGGCCGGCTGATCGCCGATCTGCCCAGCGCGTACCTGAACTGGTTCGCGCAGAAGGGCTTTCCCAAGGGTGAACTGGGTCGTCTGCTGGCGCTGATGCACGAGATCGACCAGGCCGGACTGCGCCGCCTGCTTGATCCCCTGCGGGCGCGCTGATCGCCGGCCTGCAGAGCATCAGGCGCACCGCGGGCGCCCGATCTTGCATTCGCGCCGCCCACCCCCAATTGCCGAAACATGAAGACATTGCAAGCCCCCACCCGAACCGCCGCCGTGCTGGCGCAGTTGCTGGAGCGGCTGGATGCCAGCCAGCAAGCGGTCGACGCCCACCAGTACCGCACCGTGGCCGCGCGCCTGTCCACCATGCTGCAGGATGCCGAGATCGACTGGCAGCCGTTGCTGGCGCAAAGCCCGGCCGCCGCGGCGCTGTATGAAAACCTGCACTACGCCGACGCCGGCCTGTGCCGCTCGCCCCTGGACGCCGCCATGCGGGCCGAGATGAGCGCCTGCGAGGCAATCGCCGCCGCGCGCCGCAAACCCGCGTCCGATCCGGCCGCGCCCGACGCCGCATCTGCCGCCTGACACCGGAGCCGCCATGAGCGAAGCGCTGCACATCGTTTGTCCGCATTGCCACACCACCAACCGCGTCAAGTCGGACCAGTTGGGCAGCGCGCCCGACTGCGGCCAGTGCCATCAGCCGCTGTTCACTGCTCAGCCGGTCGCGCTGGATGACGTGACGGCGTTCGACAAGCATGTGCTGCGCAGCCAGATCCCCGTTCTGGTGGATTTCTGGGCGCCCTGGTGCGGCCCTTGCCGCATGATGGCGCCGGCCTACGAGCAGGCCGCCGCGCAACTGGAGCCGCGCGTGCGCGTGGCCAAGGTCAACACCGAGGCAGCGCAGGCGCTCGGCGCACGCTACAACATCCGCAGCATCCCCACGCTGGCGCTGTTCGTGGGTGGCAAGGAAGTGGCGCGCCAGACCGGCGCCATGACCAACCCGGCGCAGATCGTGCAGTGGGTGAGGGCGCGCCTGCCCGCCTGAGGGTGCCCCGCGTGCGTCGCTGCGGCATCGGCGGTCAGCGCCGCACTTCGTCCACCAATGCGCGGAACTCGTCGATGTCCTCGAAGCTGCGGTACACGCTGGCAAAGCGCACGTAGGCGACCTGGTCCAGCTTCTTCAGCTCGCGCATCACCAGTTCGCCGAGCCGGCTGGACGCCACTTCGCGCGCGCCGGTGCCCAGCAGCTTTTCCTCGATGCGCTCGATGGCAGCATCGGTCTGCTCGGTGCTGACCGGGCGCTTGCGCAGCGCCAGATCCAGCGAAGCCTGCAGCTTGCCACGCAGATAGGGCACACGGCGGCCGTCCTTCTTGACGATGCTGGGAAAGCTGACGTCCGGCCGCTCGTAAGTGGTGAAGCGCTTGCCGCAATGCCCACACTGGCGCCGCCGACGGATGAAGTCGCCGTCGTCGGAGACGCGGCTGTCCACGACGTTGGTTTCGGTGTGGGCGCAGAACGGGCAGCGCATGGATTACCGATGTTTTGAACGCAAAAACCGCAAAGAAGACGCAAAAAACGCGGAAGACACCCAAATCTTCTTTTGCGATTTCTGCGCAATCTCTGCGACCTTTGCGTTCAAGAAAAGCTTACCCGCCGTAAACGGGAAACGCCTTGGTCAGCTTGGCCACCTTCTCGCGCACGGCGGCCAGGTTGGCCTCGTCGCGTGGGTTGTCGAGCACGTCGGCGACCAGGTTGGCGGTGGCGCGGGCTTCTTCTTCCTTGAAGCCGCGTGTGGTCATCGCCGGGGTGCCGATGCGCACGCCGCTGGTCACCATCGGCTTTTCGGGGTCGTTGGGGATGGCGTTCTTGTTGATCGTCATGTGCGCGCTGCCCAGCACGCCTTCAGCGTCCTTGCCGGTGATGCCCTTGGGGCGCAGATCGACCAGCATCACGTGGCTTTCGGTG
Organism: Burkholderiales bacterium; assembly: GCA_016702555.1. Lineage (GTDB taxonomy): Bacteria > Pseudomonadota > Gammaproteobacteria > Burkholderiales > Burkholderiaceae_C > Ottowia. Next base: position 193,245 of record JADJDV010000005.1, on the reverse strand, counting down.
CCGCCGCTGACGATGCGCAGGCCGCGCTCGGTCAGTGTCTGGGCCACCACCTGCGCGTTCTTTTTCACCTGCAGCGCGTACTGCTTGAACTCGGGTTGCAGCGCTTCCTTGAACGCGATGGCCTTGGCCGCGATGATGTGCATCAGCGGGCCACCCTGCAGACCGGGGAAGACGGCGCTGTTGATGGCCTTCTCGTGCTCGGCCTTCATCAGGATGAAGCCGGCGCGCGGTCCGCGCAGGCTCTTGTGCGTGGTGCTGGTCACCACGTCGGCGTGCGGCACCGGGTTGGGGTAGCAGCCGCCCGCAATCAGACCGGCATAGTGCGCCATGTCGACCATGTAGATGGCGCCGATGTCCTTGGCCACCTTGGCGAAGCGGGCGAAGTCGATCTCCAGCGAATAGGCCGAGGCGCCGGCAATGATCAGCTTGGGCTTGTGCTCATGCGCCTTGCGCTCCATCGCGTCGTAGTCGATGGCTTCTTGCGCGTTCAGGCCGTAGGACACCACGTTGAACCACTTGCCCGACATATTCAGCGGCATGCCGTGCGTCAGGTGCCCGCCCTCGGCCAGGCTCATGCCCATGATGGTGTCGCCGGGCTTGCAGAAGGCCATCAGCACGGCAATGTTGGCGCTGGCGCCGCAGTGTGGCTGCACGTTGGCGGCCTCGGCGCCGAAGAGTTGCTTGACGCGGTCGATGGCGAGCTGCTCGGCCACGTCGACATGCTCGCAACCGCCGTAATAGCGGCGGCCGGGGTAGCCCTCGGCGTACTTGTTGGTCAGCTGCGTGCCGGCGGCGGCCAGCACGGCGGGTGAGGCGTAGTTCTCGCTGGCGATCAGCTCGATGTGGTCTTCCTGGCGCTGGTGCTCGGCCTGGATGGCGGCCCAGACCTCGGGATCGGTGGCGGCAATGGTGTGGGTGGAACGATTGAACACGGCAGTCCTTCGAGAAGGTCGTCTCTTGGAAAACGCAAGAGCTGCCCAGGCGAACGGCTGAAAACACCCGATGCCCCGCGGGCATCGAACGGCGCGCTTCCCCGTGGTGTTCGGCGGCGCTGCCGCCCGCGGTCCACGTCGGCTTCGGGGATTGCACCCGATGCCTATCGCCAGTTGCGCACGGCGGCAAGTTTAGCCGACGCGCTGGTGCGCCGACTGGCCGGAATCAGGAAGACAGTGCGGCGACCTTGAGCTGCGCGGTGGCGTCGGTGGGCGCTCGCGGTGCGCTGTTGCGCGGCATCGGCGTGTTGTCGTTCAACGACACCGCGCCGCCGCGCGCGACCTGGTTCAGGCGCGCATGCTCGCCCATCACCTTGGCGGCGTAGCCGCCGTCGCTGGCCAGGTTGGCGGCGCCCACGTACCACTTCAACCCGCCCTCGACCGAGCCGGCGCGGCCGATGTATTCCTGCAGGATCTTCACGCCCACGCGCAGATTGGTCTTCGGATCGAAGGCCGCGTACTGGCCGCCGAAGTGCTGGTACTTGTCGGAGTGGATCTGCGTCATCACCTGCATCAAGCCCTGCGCGCCGACCGGGCTTTGCGCGAACGGGTTGAAACTGGACTCGATCGCCATCACGGCCAGGATCAGCGTGGGGTCGAGCTTGTGGGCGCGGCCAGCGTCGTAGGCCTCGGCCACCAGCGCCGACACCGGCTCGGGCGCCACGCGGTATTTTTTGCTGATCCACTGCGCCACGTTGGCCTGCTCGCGCGGCAGCTCCTTGGGGTTGGCGGCGGTGGCGCGCTCGATGGCGTTGGGCTCCGGCGTGATCCCCAGCGCGGCCACCTGGCGCGCGGTCAGCCATTCGCTCAACTGCTGCTCGCCCTGCTCGCGCAGGTCGGGCCGCGCGCCCAGCAGGGCCACGGTCAGCACCACCACGATGCCGACCAGGGCCAGGCTGTTGTGGGTAATCTCTAGCAATCCTTCCGCCACGTCACCGGCGAAGGTCTTCAGGCCGCTTCCCACTGCGGCCAGCGTTGCAGACGCTGTCATGGCGCTCCTTGCTCGATGCGGGGCGGTGGGTTTGCCGAGTCGGGGCGCATCACTTGGGTGACATGCCGTCGCGGGCGACCGCTTCTCGCATCCTGGGGTTCATTGACCGCGTTGCCGGCGCCTGTGACTGCTGGCGCCCGTACTGAATCTGGGGCAACGCGGCTTGCCGAAATCGGCAAAAGACAAAAAAATTCCCACTGATTCTGTCGGGACCCAGGCATTCTAGGTTTGGGGCAAATAATGCGTCAAGACTGAAATTTAGAGTCCAGATTCCATTTTTGACATAAGAAATCTCCTACGCGCCGTGCCTGCTCCGCGCTTGGGAGCATCCGGCCACACCGCCACAAGCGCTGCGCAGGACATCCGCTTATCCGATTGACGGGGACAATAAGCCGGCGCTGGCGGATTGAAATTCACCACTGGCCTAAGGCCGATGCTTGGCCTACATTGGGCTTGTCCGAACCAGTCGGACACCGGGCTGACAGGAACCGGTTCGTTGCAGCCGATGCAATGACATGGTCACCCTCCAGCCCATGCAACGAAGGCAATCTCTTGCCTTCACCGCAGCCGGAAACAGCAAGCTTTCCGATGCGGTTCCTGGCAGACCATGACGTTTTTGTCACGCTGCCTGAAAGCCCGGCGGGCAGGCTGAAGGCCGAAACGCCGGGCTTTCCTGCTTTCTGCGCGGGACTGTTCAAGGTCCTGTCGGCGGCGTATCGTCGGCGACGTTGATGGGACGAGGCGACAATCCGCAACCGTGATGCCAGGCAACCCGCAGTCCCCCGATTCCACCGCTCCGGTTTCCATCCGGTTCGCGCCGTCGCACCGGCGGGCCACCCGGCGCTGGCTGCGCCGCACTTTGTATGCCATGGCCGGATTGCTGGGCCTGTGGGCGATCGGCTGGCTGGGTCTGCCGCCTTTGCTGAAGTGGCAGGGCGAGAAGATCGGCAGCGAGCAGCTCGGGCGCGCGGTGCGCATCGGCGCGGTCGAATTCAAGCCCTGGACGCTGGAACTGGCGCTGAGCGACGTCGCCATCGGCGGTGCCGATGGCGCGCCCGATCAATTCAGCGTTAAGCGCGTCTATGCCGACGCCGGACTGCAGTCCATCTTCCGCCTGGCGCCGGTGATCGACGCGCTGCGCATCGAGGCGCCCGTCGTGCGTCTGACCCATCTGGGCGACGGCCGCTACGACATTGATGACATTCTGGCCAGGCTGGCGGCGCGCCCGCAGCCGTCCGAGCCGAGCGAGCCGGCGCGCTTTGCGCTCTACAACATCGAGTTGCAGGACGGCCGCATCGACTTCGACGACCGCGCCATAGGTCGCCATCACGAGGTGCGCGATCTGCGGCTGACGCTGCCCTTCATCAGCAACCTGCCGGCCGAGCGGCAGATCAAGGTGCAGCCGCAGCTGGCCTTCGTGGCCAATGGCAGCGCCTTCGATTCCAGCGCTGAGGCGCTGCCCTTCGACGCCTCGCGCCACACCGACGCCGCCTTCCGCCTGAGCGGGCTGGACTTAAAGCCTTACCTGGGCTATGTGCCGGCCGGCTTGCCCATCAAGCTGCAGGCGGCCACGGTGGATGCCGATCTGCGCCTGGGCTTTGAGCAGACACCCAAGCCATCGCTGCGCCTGCGCGGCACGCTGGCGGTGAGCGGCTTGAAATCGGTGGACGGGCAGGGCGCCGACGCGCTGGCCTTCGACGCGCTCAAGCTTGAGCTGGCCGAAGCGCGCCTGTTCGAGCGCAAGCTGCACCTGAGCGCAGTCGAACTGAACGGGCCGCAACTGGCGCTGCGGCGCGATGCCCAAGGTCAACTGAATCTGTTGGTGGCGGCGTCCGAGCCAGCCGCCAGTGCTGCCAGCGCCCCCGTCGCGGTCAAGCCCCCCGCGTCGCGCGCCAGCGGCGCGGCAGCGGCGGCGGCACCAGCGCCCGAGTGGCAGGTTCGGCTCGACAAGCTGACGGTGCACGGCGGCACGCTCGACTTCAGCGACGACACCACGGCCCAGGGCGACACACCGGCCGCCCTGGTGCGGCTGAACGAGCTCGAGCTGATGGCCAGCGGCATCGGACTGCCGTTTGCGCAGCCGCTCAGCTTCAGTGGCTCGGCGGCGCTGGTCGGCACCGAAGGCCTGACGCCGGCGCTGCCGGACGCCACGCCGCCACGCCCGGCGCGTGCGCAGCGCCTGGGCCGGCGCGGCGGCAAGACGACACCGCCGATCGCCGCGCCCGAACCGGCCGCGTCGGCGGCGCGCCAGGCCGTGCCGTCGATCGAGTTCCAGGGCACGGCGGCGGCGCAGGGCGCCGAAGTCAATGCCCGCCTCGCCGGGCTGCCGCTGGCGCTGGCGGCACCCTACCTGGCGCCGCACCTGGTGCCGCGGCTGACCGGCGATCTCGACGCCCACGTCGGCCTGCGCTGGGCGCCGCCGCAGGCCAGTGGCCTGCCGGCCGACGTGAAGGTCGCGGCCGAGCGCCTGACCCTGCGCCAGCTGATGCTGGCCGACGCCGCGCCGGCCGCCGATGCTCCGCCCGCGCGATCGGCGCCCCGCGCGCGCGCCGCCAGCGCCGCCGCGCTGGCCAGCATCGAGCAGCTGGAGTTGAACGAGGTGCTGGTCGACCTGCGCAGCCGCGCCGTCACGGTCGGCAAGCTGGCGCTGCAGGCGCCGCGCACCACGGTGGCGCGCGCCGCCGACGGCAGCTTGATGTATGAAGCCTGGCTGCGCCAGGCGGCCACCACGGAGGACAAACCCGCTGCCTCCACCAAGCCGCCGCGCGGTGGCCCGGTGACGGACATTCCGTGGAAGGTGCTGGTCAACGAGGTGGCACTGACTGGCGGCCATGTCGGCTGGCGCGATGCGGCGGCCAGCGCGCCGGTCGAGGCTGAGCTGACCCAGCTTCAGCTCGACGCCAGCAAGATCGAGTTGAACGGCAAGCAACCGATCCCGCTGCGCCTGTCGGCGCGCATCGGCGCCGGCCGCGCCGAGCCGGGGCGACTGGCCTGGCGTGGCCAGCTCGGCCTGGCGCCGTTGGCGGCGCAGGGCACGCTGGAGGCGCAGCGCCTGCCGGTGCACGCCTTTGAGCCTTATTTCGGCGATGCGCTCAACATCGACCTGCTGCGCGCCGACACCAGTTTCCAGGGCCAGGTGGCGTTCACACAGACCGCGCACGGTCCGCGCGCGCGCATCCGCGGTGACGCCAGCGTGGACGAGCTGCGCACGCACAGCCGCCCGGGCAGCGCCACCGCGTCCGATGCGCAGCCATCGACGGTGGCCGCGGGCGCGGCGTCAAACACGCAGCGCCAGCTGGGCGGCGGCAGCACCACCACGGCCGCGGCGCCGGCGCGTCCGCTGGCCGCCGCCAGTGCGGCGGGCGGCTCGCAGGCGGCACTGGCACCCGCCGCCAGCCGCGCTGTCGGCACGCGCTCCGGCAGCCTGGGCGAGGAACTGCTGAGCTGGAAGCAGCTGCGCCTGGGCGGCCTCGATGTGCAGATCGAGCCGGCCAAGCCGATGCAGGTCGAGGTCAAGGACACGCTGCTGTCGGACTTCTACGCGCGCCTGATCATCCACCCCAATGGCCGCATCAACCTGCAGGATGTGCTCAAGTCCGCCGCCGGCGGAGGCCGCCGCCGCGGCGCCCGCCACTGCTGCTGCCACGCGCGCGCCCGCGTCCACGATGCCGGCCGCGGGCGAGTTCAGCGGCACGGCGGACTCGGGCGCGGCCCCGACGGCGCCCAGCGCGCCGGTGGCGGTCGCGGCGCCGGTCGATCCGATGGCGCCGGTGATCCGCGTTGGCCCGCTGCGCCTGGCCAATGGGCGGGTGGCGTTTTCCGACCGCTTCATCCGGCCCAACTATTCGGCCGACCTGAGCGATCTGAACGGCAGCCTGGGCGCTTTCAGTTCGGTGGCGCCGACCGGCGCGCCGCAGATGGCCGAGCTGCAGCTCACGGGCCGCGCCGAGGGCTCGGCCGCGCTGCAGATCAAGGGCAAGCTCAACCCGCTGGCCAAGCCGCTGGCGCTGGACATCCAGGCCAAGGTGAGCGATCTGGAGCTGCCGCCGCTGTCGCCGTATGCGGTCAAGTACGCCGGCCACGGCATCGAGCGCGGCAAGCTCAGCATGGACGTGGCCTACGTGGTGCAGCCCGACGGCCGCCTGACGGCGACCAACAAGCTGGTGCTGAACCAGCTCGAGTTCGGCGAGCCGGTGGCCGGCGCGCCGGCCAGCCTGCCGGTCAAGCTGGCGACCGCACTGCTGGCCGACAGCCAGGGCGTGATCGATCTGGACCTGCCGATCAGCGGTTCGCTGAACGATCCGCAGTTCTCGGTCGGGCCGATCATCTTCAAGGCCATCGTGGGCCTGATCGGCCGCGCCATCACGGCGCCATTCACGCTGCTGGCGCGCGCGCTGGGCGGTGCCGGCGGTGAGGACATGTCGCACGTTGCCTTTGCGCCCGGCAGTGCCGAGCTGGGGGCCAAGGCGCGCGAACAGCTCGACAAGGTGGCCAAGGCGCTGGCCGACCGGCCGCAGCTCCAGCTCACCGTGGTCGGTACCGCGCGGCTGGAGGCCGAGCGCGATCCCTACAAGCGCCAGCGCCTGCTGGCCTTGGTGGCGGCGGAAAAGCGCGCGGCAAGCGGCGGTGCGGTGGCAGCGCCATCGACGCCAGCGGCATCGGTGCCCACGCCGGCAGCCGCGCCGGCGAGCGCCGCGGATGCCGTCGTCGGTGCGCGTCCCAGCGCTGTGGCCGATGCCGAATATCCGGAGCTGCTCAAACGCCTGTACCGCCGCGCCGACATTCCCGACAAGCCGCGCAACGCCGTCGGCATGCTGCGCGACCTGCCGGTGCCCGAGATGGAGCGCCTGCTGCTGACGCACATCGAGATCACCGACGACGCCATGCGCCAGCTGGCGCTGCAGCGCGGCGTGGCGGTGAAGGATTACCTGGCGGGCAAGAAGCTGCCGGCCGAGCGCCTGTTCCTCGGTGCCGCGCGCACGGGTGCGGCCGCCAGCGCACCCGCGCCAGCGGCCGCCGGCAGCGCTGCCGCCGGGGCGCCGGCCCCCTGGTCGCCACGCGCCGAATTGTCGCTGGCCGCGCGCTGAGTGCCTGTCCGCGATCACGTCCCGCGCACTGTGCGCAAGACCGCAAATAGGCTTCGACAAAACCGGGCGAAAATACGCCCTTGGCGGCGCCAACGTCGGCGCGCCGCGCCATCTCAAGCATTTCTCTGCAATGTTCCCTTTTTCCCGCGATTCCAAAGACCCGCAGACCGAGCCGGCCGCCGCGCCCAAGGCGCCCGAGATGCATCCGCTCGACGCGCTGACGGGCGGCGCGTTTTCCGCCGCCACGTCCGGCGAGCGCGCCCAGCGCGTGCGCGAATGGCTGGCCAGCGAGCCGCCGCTCGAACAGATGCAGGAGGTGTTCAAGGAGCTCTCGGCCAAGGACAAGGGTGCCGCCAAGGCACTGCGCGAAAAGCTCGACGAGTTGCGCCGCGCCAAGGGCCAGGAGGCGGTGGCCGCCGAATGGCAGGCCAAGGCCGAGGCCTTGCTGGCTGCCGCGCGCCTGAACATCGCCGACGCCATGGCCTGGCAGCGCGACGCCGCCCGTGCCGGTGCGCCGCTGTCGCGCGAGCCGCTGGCCGGCCTGCGCGCCGAGCTGGCGCAGCGCATCAAGGCCGTCGAGGACGTGCAGCAGCGCCTGATGGTGCAGCGCGAGGCCGCCGTGCTGCTGGCGCAGCGCATCGAGCTGCTGTCCACCAAACCCTTGGCCGACGCCGAGGCGCAGCAGGCCGGGCTGACCGCCGACGTCGAGCACTGGCGCCACCAGGCCGCCGAGCTGATGGCCGACGCGCACTGGGGCAGCCTGGACGCACGCTACCCGCCGCAGCTGGAGGCCGCACAAAGCCAGCTGGCCGCCGTGTGGGACGCCTTCAGCGCGGCACTGGCGCAGGCGCTGGCCGCGGCGCAGGACGCCAGCGCGGCGCTGCCGCCGGTGCCGGTGTGGGCCGACGAGCTGCGCGCCGCGCGCGGCCCGGCACCCGATGACGCCGCCACCGCCGCCACCGCCGCCGCCGACAAGCCGGCGCGGCCCAAGATCGACCCCGAGCAACGCGCCGCCGCCAGCAAGGCGGTCGAGGCCGGCGTGATGCTGCTGGAGCAGGCGGTGGCCGCCGGCCACACCAAGAACATGCACAGCGCCACCAACGCGCTGCGCCAGTCGCTGAAGGCCCACGGCCGCCTGATCGACGACGCGCTGGAGGCGCGCGTGCACGCCGCGCTGGTCTCCGCCGGCGAGCTGGAAGGCTGGCAGCGCTGGAGCGCCGACAAGGTGCGCGAGCAGCTGGTGGCGCGGGCCGAGGCGCTGCTGGTCAAGCGCAGGATCAAGGGTGCCGCGCCGGCCAAGGCGGCGGACGAAGCGGTGGTCGAAGCCGGTGAGGCGTCTGAGACGGCGGCTCCGATGGCCGATGCAGCGGCGCCCGAGGCCGCATCGCCCGAGGCCGTGGCGCCAGCGGACGAATCGGCCGTCGAACCTGCCAACGTCGGCGCGCCCGCCGATGCGGCCGCGCCGGTCGATATCCAAGCGGAAGCTGCACCCGAGCCGGCCGGTGCAACGGCTGAGGCCGAGGCGTCGACCAGCCCCGAACCCGCTGCAGAGGCGACGGAAGCGGCGGATGCCGATGCATCCGCTGCCGACGCACCTGCCGCCAATACACCGGAAGCCGGCTACGAGCTCGTCCCCGCCATGGGTGGCCGCAAGCTGCAGGACGCGATCCGCAAGCTGCGCGAGGAGTGGAAGGCCGCCGACCAGGGCGGCGCGCCCAACCACGCACTGTGGAAGCGCTTTGACCGCGCCGTCAACGCCGCGCACAAGTTCGTCGACGCCTGGATCAGCGAGGTGCGTGCACAGGCGGCCGAACACCGCGCGCAGCGGCTGGCGCTGATCGAGGAAGTCAAGGCCTGGAGTGCCGGCCAGTCGGGCGGCGCGGGCGCCGACTGGAAGGCCGTCAATCGACAGATTCACCAGTTCTCCGAGCGCTGGCGCAACGCCGGGCACCTGTCGGAAAAACAGTTCGCGGAACTGCAGCCGCTCTGGAAGGAGGCCATCCATCAGGCGGCGGTGCCCTTGGAAGTCGAGCAAAAACTCAGCACCGGGCGCCGCCAGGCGTTGATCCAGGAGGCCGAGGCGCTGGGCGCCGCGCCGCAGTTGCGCATCGATGCCGTCAGGCAGCTGCAGCAGCGCTGGCAGGCCGAGGCGCAGGCCGTGCCGCTGGATCGCAAGCACGAGCAGCGCCTGTGGGACGCCTTCCGCAAACCCCTCGACGAAGCCTTCAACCGAAAAGGCGCCGAGCGCGAGCGCCAGCAGGCGGCCATGAGCGCGCACGACCGCGCCGTGCTCGACGCCGCCAAGGCGCTGGAAGCCGCCAACGCCAGCGGCGACGCGCAGAAGATCCGCGCCGCCATGGCGCAGCTTGAAGCCGCCACGCGCGGGCAGGCCGCTGCCGCTGACGCGAAGCCGCCCGCGCCTGCCAGCGCCGAGGCTGCGCCCCCCGCCACTGAGGAGGTAGGCGACGCACCTGCTGCGGCACCCGAAGCCGAGGCCGGCGAGGGTGATGCCGCCGCGGCCGCACCGGCCCCCGCGCCCAAGCCCGCCAAGCCGCTCATCGCCATGCGGGGCGACGATCGCCCCGGCGCGCGGCGCGAGGAGCCAGCCGCTGGTGGTCGTGGCGGCAAGTTTGGCGACCGGCGCGATGGCCGCCCGGGCGACCGAGGTGCGCGCGGCGGCCCCGGTGGCGATCGCCGCGATGGCGGCGGCCGCTTTGGTGACCGGCGTGATGGTGGCCGCTTCGGCGATCGCGGCCCGCGTGAAGAGCGCGGACCGCGCCTGGGCGATGCCGCCTTCCGCGCCCAGCGCGACGCGGTCGAGCAGGCGCAGGCGCAGCTGCGCAAGCTGGCCGCGCAGGCGCACGGCGAGGCGCTGACGCAACTGCTTGGTGCCTGGTCCGACCGCCAGCCCGATCAGGTGCCCAGCGTGCAGGAGCTTGGCCGCGCCGTCACACCGGCGGTGCGCACGGCCTGGACGCAGGCGATCGGCACCGCCGCGGGCGCCGCCGACCAGGCCGCCGAATCGCTGCTGCGCCTGGAAATGGCCGCCGAAGTGCCGACCCCGGCCGAACACCTCGACGCGCGCCGCGCGCTGCAACTGCAGCTGCTCACACGCCGCAATGACCCGGCTCCCGCGCAGACCTGGGGCCAGGACGCAGCGGCCGTGATGGCCGCGCCGCACGACGACGCGGCCGCCCGGCGCTTGCAGAATGCCTTGAAGGCCTTGTTGCGGCGCTGATTGAGCGCGCGGCGGCCTCGTCTGTGCCATGCCACGCTGGCTCGAACACCGCATCCCGCCGCCGCTGATCGACCTGGCCTGCGCCGCGCTGATGTGGGCGCTGGCCCGGTGGCTGCCGCAGGCGCAGTGGTGGCCGCGCGGTGCTGCGTGGTGGGTGTGGGTGATCGCGCTCAGCCTGGCGCTGGCGGGCGGCCTGATCGCGCTGGCCGGGGTGCGCGAGTTCAAACGGGCTCGCACCACCATCAATCCGCTGGCGCCGCAGCGCACCAGCAGCCTGGTCATCGGCGGCATCTACCAGTACACGCGCAACCCGATGTACCTGGGCATGCTGCTGGTGCTGATCGGCTGGGGCGTGTGGCTGGGCAACGCGGCGGCGCTGGTGGCGGGGCCGCTGCTGGCGGTGCTGGCACTGAACGCGCTGCAGATTGGCCCCGAGGAGCGCGTCATGCGAGAGCGTTTTGGTGACGACTACGCGCGCTATGTGGCACGCGTGCGGCGCTGGTGTTGAGCACCACTGGGTCGATAAATCCGTTACCCCGTCTGCACGCCAATGGCGCGTGCTCTACGCGGTCGGATACGTCCCCGGCCTGAAGATGCTCTTGTCCACTGTCCCGATCTGCGTGTGGCCGCAGAAGGCCATTGTCAGGTCGAGTTCCTTGTGGATGATCTGCAGCGCCTTCGTCACGCCGGCTTCGCCCGCTGCGCCCAGTCCCCACAGGAAGGCGCGGCCGATGTAGGTGCCGCGCGCGCCCAGCGCCCAGGCTTTCAGCACGTCCTGGCCGCTGCGGATGCCGCTGTCCATGTGCACCTCGATCTGGCTGCCCACGGCATCGACGACGGAGGGCAGTGCGGCGATGGCCGAGGGCGCGCCGTCGAGCTGGCGGCCGCCGTGGTTGCTGACGATCAGCGCGTCGGCGCCCGAATCGACCGCCAGGCGCGCGTCCTCCGGCTCCATGATGCCCTTGAGGATGATCTTGCCGTCCCAGCGCTTCTTGATCCATTCCACGTCGCCCCAGTTCAGGCGCGGGTCGAACTGATCGGCCGTCCAGGCGCCCAGGTTGCTCATGTCGGTCACGCCCTTGACGTGGCCGTGAATGTTGCCGAACTTGCGCCGGGGCGTGCCCGCCATCCCCAGGATCCAGCGCGGTTTGGTGGCCAGGTTGATCAGGTTGGCGAGCGTCGGCTTGGGCGGCGTCGAGAGGCCGTTCTTGATGTCCTTGTGGCGCTGGCCCAGGATCTGCAAATCCAGCGTGATCACCAGCGCGCCGCAGCCAGCTGCCTTGGCGCGATCGATCAGGCGCTCGATGAAGTCGCGGTCGCGCATCACGTAGAGCTGGAACCAGAAGCCCTTGCCGGCTTGGCTTGCCACGTCCTCGATCGAGCAGATGCTCATGGTCGACAGCGTGAAGGGCACGCCAAACGCCTTGGCCGCGCGCGCGGCGGCGATCTCGCCATCGGCGTGCTGCATGCCCGTCAACCCCGTCGGCGCCAGCGCCACCGGCATGCTGACCGGTTGGCCGATCATGGTGGTCGCCGTGCTGCGGCTCTCCATGTTGATCGCCACGCGCTGACGCAGCAGGATATTCTGGAAGTCGCTCTGGTTGGCGCGGTAGGTACCCTCGGTCCAGCTGCCCGAATCGGCGTAGTCGTAGAACATGCGCGGCACGCGGCGCTTGGCCAGCAGGCGCAGGTCTTCGATGCAGGTGATTTTGCTCAGGTCGGTCACGGTGGGAATCCTCTCAACGAGGCGCTATGTTAGCGTCGCGCCTGTTTGTGCCGACCGAATAGCGCGTCAGAACATTGCCGTACTGGTCGGACACCTGACGTAGCCCGCCGGAGTACTGGTCGGACAGGTCTGATGAATGACCATGTCTGTGTGGGCGACGGAAGCTGCCGGGCAGTTCTGACTCGCTCCCACGATGATGTAGTTCTGGTTATCCAGCGACATATCAACCGCTTGATATCCTTTCAAATGCGCCTGAGCAGGAGAATATTCGGGTTGGACGTTGCGTTCGTTGTCAGTGACTCCTGGCGCTCTTGTGTACTGATAACGACAAACGCGGGTGTTGGTGGTCGCCAATCCCCCTAAGTATACCGGTCCACTCCACTTCTCCACGTCAGTCGCAAGATACATCAGGCAAATGTAGTATTTGTATGAGCTAATTTCGGTCCCCAATGTGTTTTGGTCAATGGCCGGACCGAAATTGCATTTTGACGTTGTAGAATTTATTCCAGTAATCGTTGCCAAACTAATGCCAGTTGGCCAAGATAGAGAATTGCTATTTCTTGAGATGTAGCCGGCTACGATATAGCCGGCCATCGGCGTGCATGCAGTGTTAACGTTCTCGGTGGTAACCGTTCCCGTATTGCACTCTTTCACCACGGAGCCATACTGATTGTCAAAAACGATAGAATAATTAGAACTTAGCTTATATGAACTTTGATCACTTCCGATGTTTGTTGCTGGATAAGGGATATTCATGTGGCGATTTTTGACCATCTTCATGCCGCTGGCGCCACTGACTGCAACTGGGAAATTTAATCCTCCGGACATGACGGGATCATTTTTTGCAATAATAGAATCTAAGATAATTTCATTAGAGCTTGAATTGTTAATGTTTGAGTCTGGGATTATGCCATATTGATCTGTCCAACTAACCGAAACACGCAGTGGCCGCATGGGGTCATCACTAGTTCCGCCAAGTGTCCATTGGCGTGTGTAAGTAGTATTAATGCCAGGCACCAGTTCGGACACTGTGATTCCAGAAGCAGGAAAATCTTTCCACCCAAAATTTGTGCTCCAAGTAAACGTATCCCATGTAATCGCGACGCCTGACGCATTGGCCAATTGACTATACGAGCGAACGGTTTCTATACGTTCCTGTGCCAATCGAGTGGCTTCACCGCGGTGACGAGATACATCAGCTTCTCGGGTTAGCGTGGTTTGTAAACCAGCGAGACCAAGCAGGCCAGCAGATATCACCACTAGCGTGACTAAAGCTTCTAGTATGCTCAAACCGGCTTGAGTTAGGAGTCTTGAGGTAGGAGTAAAATAGTTCATTAAAAACTCCAGTCTCTCCAACTGCCAGGAATTTTGACAAGATTCCCAGTACTTCGACCAATGTTTGCGATCACTTGAGCGCTATAACTCAATGTTCCTGTTCCCGTGCTCTCGAAGTTTTTACAGGTGATGATGGCGCCATTAATATTCGATTTTCCACTCCCAATTGCATCGGCATCCATGCTATTGGAGAATATTAAGCCATTGACGGTGAAGTCGTCGCTATTGATTCTGAAGTGTGATGGCGTGACGAGAACGACTGGTTCCGCTAACGTTCCTAGTGACGTTGTTTTATTAAAGTGAAAGCCATTAGGAAAATAAAAGGAGCGGATGCCATCTTTGTATGCTTGTTGAACATCATCTTCACACTTATCACACGCGATGATTTTAGTGTTCGGTGCATTTGCATACTGATCAAGAGTGGAGCCAAAATAGGATTGGAACACGGCCGAATTATTGCAATTTGAATCATTGCCTGCCAGAGTTTTAAGTGATAAATCATTTGTGATGAGTGCGTTTTCAACAGGTAACCCTGGAATAGTTGCAATATTTCTATTGGCACCATTAATTTGATCTCCTGAAATTGCAATTAATCCATTCGCAGCCACTGACGTGTTAACGATTGAAAAGTTGCCATTTCGTCCACATGAGCCGCCACATGTGAGCGCAGCGAATGGCCCTCCAGGTACAGTAGGCCGCAATTTGATGGCAACCGAAGCGATCGCTGAGGCATCTGCGTTACGCGAGTTAATTGCAACGCGCTTATCGGAAGGCGTATCTGGGGAAGCGGTGGGGGGTACACACGCACCGTCTGTTGCACCTATGCAACCTATGGACGTAATTCGAACGGTTTCCCAATGAAATTTAGTTCCGCTTGGGTCTGACAGATCGGGGGTATCTTGTTCTGGTTCGAAGCGGACCACGAAATGCGCTTGCGATAGCGATGCTTGAGGAGAGGTATCACTTGGGCAGCTACAGGTCAAACTGCCAGCATTCGCGCCAACAGCGCAATAGGGTTGAATATTCGGGTATATGTTTCTTGTTTCATTGAACATTTCCGACTTGGTTGCAGTAACCGGTAAACCCGAACTATTGGTTGGGAAGCGAATGTAGTGCGAGCGGAACGACGAGTCAGTGTTCGGGTTTGGATTTGGGATAGCCTTGCAATCAGAGCCGATGGCCTGTTGCGTATTGAACATGCCGATTGCCCATTCCAGACCGGCTTCGGCAAGTTCCTGTGCGCTAGTCGCACGCATTTGATTGGCGGAGGTGCGCTGCTCGAAGATCACACTGCGGTTGAGGTACAGCAGCATGATTGACGCGACCAGCAGCAGCAAACTGCTAACAGCCAAAGCGCCGACGCCGCGCTGGCGCCGTCGAAAGACTGCATGATGGGTGCTTGGAATTGACATGATGGTCACCTTCAGGGGGAACAGGCACCGATGCGGTCGTTGCGCACGCGAACCGAGGTCTGCAGGTGCCGTCTTACGGTGGGATCTGTGGGAGCCTGCGCTTCGATCTCTATGTCATAGCGCCGTGTGAATACACAGGTGGTCAATGCCGGCTGGGCAGGAATGCGCTGACTGCTGATGTCGCCCGCAGGGATTTGTGCTTGTTTGATAATGAAGTTGGTCACCAGTGCGACCGTGGAATCGGTCAGATCCTGCGGCGTGCCGCCGCCAATCGTCATTTGAAGCTTGTTGTTGGATAGCGCGAATTCCACACCGCTGGCCGCACCGGCTGGTGCGCTGAACGCGTAAGACAGATTGGCGACGCCCTTGGTGATGTCGCGGTTTGGGTTGGTTCGATCGTTGCCGATGGTAGTTACCGCTTGATCCCAATACCCGGCGCGACGTAAGTCGCGCGTAATTAACTCGGCAGCCGAGCGAATGTTCTGGTTCAAGCGCGTTTCGAGCAGCAGACGGCGGCTGGCATCGAGGTTGGAAAGAAACAGACTGGTGGCGCCGGCGATCAGGAACAGGCCGATGGCGATGCCGACCAGCAACTCGACCAGTGTCAGGCCGGCTTGGTGCCGCCGTCGGCGTGCACTGCTGAACTGCTGGATCAGGTGGCCGGGCATACCGCGTAGCCTCCCCATGCGTTGGACGGCGCGCAAATCTGGGTGCGCCCCATGGTGTTGACGATGACCATAAGTTGGTTGGCCACGGCGGAATTGCTGACGGTGAAGGCTGCGCCGGCCGCACTCAGCCCTCGAAACGCAGTGAAGGTGATGGTGCCGGCGGTCAGACTTGTCGCTGTCGGCAGGCTTGGGACGGTCTTGATGTCGGTCCCGTTTCTTGTGACTTTGTAGTTGCCCGTGGTCGTGGTCAAACTGACGTCCATGTTGTGGCTGATCGATTCGGAGTGCGCGTATTGAATATCTGCGCTCAGTTCATTGGCCAGACCTTCGACGCGGCGACGGTTGATCAGGTCGTTGAAGGAAGGCACGGCGATGGTCGCCAGGATGGCGGCAATGACGACGACCACCATCAGTTCGATGGCGGTCAGGCCTCGTTGATGCTTGCGCTTCATTGCTTCCAGCAATCCTTGACGGCAGCGGCGCTGCCGGTCTTGCCGTAGGTGACGGTGGCGTTGGCCATGCTCACGCTGAGTGCGGTGCAGGCGGTGTCGCTGGCCTGGGAGCCGGTGGCGGTGGCCGTGGCCGTGTATCCGGTGGCCGATGCGCCAGACACTGCCAGCGTGTAGTAACCGCCTGGTGTCGGACTGCCGGGTTTCGGGTTGGGTAGCGCGTCCAGAGTGCCCGCGTAGGTGGTGTTGTTCGATCGATGGCGCTCCTGCGCCTGCTGGATCGCCCCGAGCGCCGCAATGGCCTCGGAGCGCCGCGCCTTGCGCACCGAGTCGGTGTACGCGGGGTAGGCGATCGCCGCCAGGATGGCGACCACTGCGACGACGATCATGAGTTCGATCAGGGTGAAGCCGGCGGGCACACGCGATCGACGTTGATGATGTTTGTTATCTCCCATGAAATGGAGTGTGCCAAATTACGACGATCTTGTGAAGATTTGTTGCACCGGCTGTCGGGTTGTTCCGACCGTTCGTCCGAAATCCAGAGGCTGGCGAGCCGGTCCTGGTAAGGGCGTGCCGTTTCAGCAGCGCGGCAGGCCGCCGATGCGGTGCTCGGAGGCGGCGCACAGACGGGTGCGGCCCATCAGGTTGGTGACGGCGCGCACCGAGTGGCCGTCTGGGGTAGAGAACTCGACGGTGCCAGTCGGGGTGAAGATGCCGCGCATGGGGTCGACGCGGCGCTCGGCGGTCCCGTGGTTGCTGATGAGCACGCGCGCATCAGCGGGGAAGTGCTTGATCAACAGCGGGACATCGTCGCCGTCGCAGGCGTCATCGCCGTCGGCGTCGAGGCACGAGCAGGTGCCGGCGGCCGCCTGGTGGATGACGTAGCAGGCGCCGCCACCGCCGCTTTCGACCTTGATGCGGACTGCGCTGCCGGTCTGCAGGGCGTGCGAGCGTGCCCAGTGCACGTGGCTGGCGTATTCGTTGGCGGCGCCCTCGAGCCGGCGTTTGTCGGTGAACCCCTGGAAGGAGGGCGTCGCCACGGCGGCCAAGATGGCGATCACCATCATGACCACCAGGAACTCGATCAGGGTGATGCCGCGGGGGCGCGGCGCGCGGGTTGTGAGGGGATTCACCTCGCACCTCCTGCGTGGATTTCAGTGGTCGGGGCACTTCAATCTACGGGGCGGAGGGGTGAAGGCGTTACCTCATGGGGGTGATGGTCTGGGTTTGGTCTTGCGGCGCGTTAGATGACGGCGTGACTTTTTGGGGTTCTGCGGTACCCGATGGATTCGCGATTCTTGTGTGGGAGCGGAAGTGCTGCTTTACCGCGCCGGCGTGCGCAGCGTGACGAACTCTTCGGCGCTGGTCGGGTGGATGCCGATGGTGGCGTCGAACTGGGCCTTGGTGGCGCCGCACTTCAGCGCGACGGCAAAGCCCTGCACGATCTCGCCGGCGTCCTGGCCGACCATGTGCAGGCCGACGACGCGGTCGGTGGCCGCGTCGACGATCAGCTTGACCAGGGTGCGCTCGCTGCTGCCCGACAGCGTGTGCTTGAGCGGCTTGAAGTCGCTGCGGAACACCTGGATGGCGCCGAAGCGCTCGCGCGCCTGCTGCTCGCTTAAGCCGACGGTGCCGATGGGCGGGTGCGTGAACACGGCGGTGGGGATGTTGTCGTAATCCATCTGGCGCGCCGGCTTGCCGGGTTCGGGGCCGAACAGCCGGTCGACCAGCACCATGGCCTCGGCCAGCGCCACCGGCGTCAGCTCCAGGCGGCCGACCACATCACCCAGCGCATAGACGCTGGGCACGCTGGTGGTGAAGTGCTCGTCCACCTCGATGGCGCCGTGGGCGGCTTGGCGCACGCCAACGGCCGGCAGGCCCAGGCCCTCCACGTTGGCGCGGCGGCCGGTGGCGTACAGCACCACGTCGGCGGTCAGCGTGTCGCCGTTCTTGAGCGTGACCTGGCGCGTGCCGTCGGCGGCGGGCTCGATGCGCGCGACGTCGCTGTTCACGCGCAGGTCGACGCCGGCCTTGCGCATTTCGTCGGCGGTGAAGACACGCACTTCCTCGTCGAAGCCGCGTAGGATCTGCTCGCCGCGATAAACCAGCGTGACCTGCGCACCCAGCCCGTGGAAGATGCTCGCCATCTCGCAGCCGATGTAACCGCCGCCGACCACCAGCAGGCGGCGCGGGAATGCGGGTAGATCGAACATGTCGTCGGAGGTGACGGCCAGCTCGCTGCCGGGAAACTCGGGCACGAAGGGGCGGCCGCCGGTGGCGATCAGGATGTGGCGTGCGGTGTGGCGCTGGGCGCCGCCGTCGTCGGTGACCACCTCGACGGTGTGCGCGTCGATCAGGCGGCCATGGGCTTGCAGGCGCAGCACCTTGGCGTTGGTCATCAGGCCTTCGTAAATGTCGTTCAGGCGCGTGATTTCCCTGGCGCGGTGGGCCTTGAGCGTGGCCCAGTCCAGCGTGGGCGCCTGCGCGATGCGCCAGCCGTAGCCGGCGGATTCGGCGAAGGCTTCGGCGTAGTGGGCGCCGTAGCTGTAGAGCTTTTTGGGGATGCAGCCGACGTTGACGCAGGTGCCGCCCATGCGGCCGCTCTCGGCCATGCCCACACGGGCGCCGCGCGCGGCCGCCATGCGCGCGGCGCGCACGCCGCCGGAGCCGCCGCCGATGACGAAGAGGTCGAAGTCGCGAGATGCCATGGTGTGTTTCAGTGCGTGTTGAAAGAGTCTGGCACCGAGTGTAGGCAAGCGCGTGTCGCCGTGCGCGGCCAGGGGCCGGCGGGTGTTCAGCGGGTCGTGCGCGCGGCGGCGGGCCTGACGGCGGCGCCGCGCACTTCGATGCGGCGCTCGTCCTGCACCGCGCCGTGCGCGTCGCGCAGCTGCACCACGTGGCGGCCGGGCCAGGGCAGCCATTGCGCCCGTGGGCCGCGACCGATCTCGCGCGCGCCGATCCACCAGCGCAGCGCGGCGGGCATGGCGCCGCCGGCGTCGGCCAGCAAGGTCAGGCGCTGGCGCGCGGGCGGGATGTCGGGATCGAGCGCGAGGATGGTGCCGTCCTGCGGCGCGGTGATGCGCGGGGGCACGCTGGCCTGGGTGGCGTCATGGGCGTCCGGCGCCATGGCGAACAGCGGCTGCGCCGTGCCGGGCAGGAACCACTCGTCGCGCGGCGCCTCCAGCGCGTCGCCGAAACGCGCGGCCGCGCGCACCACGCCGGGCGGTGGCGCGGGCGCGCGCGAGGGCTCACGTGCGTGCAGATGGCGCATCAGCGTGGCCCAGACCGGCGCGGCGCCGCTGGTGCCGCTGACGTCCCACATGGCGGCGCCACTGGCGTTGCCGAGCCACACGCCGACGGTGTAGCGCTGGCTGTAGCCCACGGCCCAGTTGTCGCGCATGTCCTTGCTGGTGCCGGTTTTCACCGCCGTCCAGAAGCGGGTGGACAGGATCGAGTCGGTGCCGAAGGTGCGGGCGCGGGCGTTGGGGTCGGCCAGGATGTCGGTGCCGATGAAGGCGGCGGCGGGGTCGAGAGCGGGGCGGCAGGTGCTTGCGCTCCTCTCCCGCTTGCGGGAGAGGGCTGGGGTGAGGGTAACGGCGGGCCCTCAGCCAACGGCATGCCCTTCACCCCAACCCTCTCCCCCAGAGGGGCGAGGGAGCCAGACCGGCTGGGCATGCACGTCGCACAGTTTCCCACCATTCGCCAGCGCCCGGTACGCGTTGGTCAGTTGCAGCAGGTTGACCTCGCTGCTGCCCAGCGCCAGGCTGTAGCCGTAGTAGTCGCCGCCTTCCTTCAGCGCGATGCCGAAAGCGCCCAGCTGGCGGGCAAAGGCCTGCGGCGACACCATGACCAGCGTGCGCACCGCCGGCACGTTGAGCGAGGCAGCCAGCGCGGTGCGCGCCGATACCCAGCCCTTGAAGCTGCGGTCGTAGTTCTGCGGGATGTACAGGCCGCTGGCGGTTTGCAGGTGGGCGGGCGAATCGTCGAGCAGCGAGGCGGCGGTCAGGCGCTTTTCGGCGATGGCCTGCGCGTACAGGAAGGGTTTGAGCGTGCTGCCGGGCTGCCGCTGGGCCAGCACGCCATCGACCTCGGCGGCGCTGCTCAGCGCGCCGGTCGATCCGACCCAGGCCAGCACGTCGCCGCTGGCGTTGTCGAGCACGACGATGGCGCCGTCCTCCACGTTGCGCCCGCGCAGCTCGCGAACCTGTTGCTGCAAGGTGTGCAGTGCCAGGCGCTGCAGGCCGGCGTCGAGCGTGCTGGGCAGCGTGGGCGGCGGCTCTTGCGCGTGCTGGGTCAGCAGCCGGCGCGCCAGGTGCGGCGCGATGCCCTCGCTGGCCGGGTAGGCGCGGCGCGCCAGCACCACGGCGGTCTGCATGTCGAGCGCGACGCAATCCGCCTGGGCTTTGTCACCGCGCATGGCTTTCAGCACGCCGCAGGCACGCTGCGCCACCGCCGTGGGCCGGGCGTTGGGCGCGCGCACCAAGACGGCGGCGATCGCCGCTTCGGAGTCTTGCAGGCCGTGCGGCGCCTTGGCGAACAGGGTGCGCGACAGCGCGTCGATGCCCACCAGCTCGCCGCGAAAGGGCACCAGGTTCAGGTAGGCCTCCAGGATCTGACTTTTGCGCCAGCCGGATTCAAGCCGCGTGGCCATCACCGCCTGGCCGATTTTCTGGCGCAGCGTGCGGCCGCCGGTGCCCAGTCGCAGGTCTTCGTCCAGCAGGCCGGCCAGCTGCATGGTCAGCGTGCTGGCGCCGCGCGTGCGGGTGTTCCACAGGTTGGCCCAGGCGGCGGCCGACACCGCGCGCCAATCGACGCCGCTGTGTTCATGAAAGCGGCGGTCTTCCGACAACACCAGCGCCTGGCGCAGCGCGGGCGAGATGTCGTTCAGCTCTGTCCATTGACCGCGCCGCACGCTGGCGTCGCTGCGCAGGCGGTGCAGGGGTTCACCGGCGCGGTCAAGCAATACTGTCTCGGATGGGCGGAAGTCGGCGCGCACCTGATCGAGGGTGGGGATGGCGTGTGCGTGCAGCGCCACACCCAGCACGACCGCGCCGATCCACAGGCGGCTGTGCGGGATCGTCAGCCGGCAACGGCGCATTTCCGGCTCACTTCACCGTCACCCGCGCGTTCGGCGCCTCGCCAAACATCTCGGGCGCGTACAGCGCCTCGACGCGGCTGGGCGGCAGCTGAAAGCTGCCCGAGTTGTTCAGCCGCACCGTGTACTCGACCTTGGCCGCGCCCTTGGGCAGGTGGTCGTAATACGCGCGGAAGACCTCGAAACTGCGCTCCTCGAACACCGGCAGCGTGGTGCGGCCCAGCTTTTCGCCCAGCGTGGCGATGGTCGAGTCGCGCCCCAGACCGCTGCCCAGGATGGTGGCGCCGGTGGGCACGGGGTCGGTCAGCGCCACCCAGGTCATGTCGCTGGCGGCCGTGATGTCGAGCGTGACGCGCAGCACGTCGCCGCGCGAATACTGGCCAGCGGGCAGGCTCTTGTCGGCCTGCTCGACGGGCGTGATGGTTTTCTTGATCTGGTAGCCGGCGGCAAAGGGCGCCTTCAGCTCGATCGCGGCCAGCGATTGCAGCGTCAGCCAGGGCTTGCCGCTGCCTTCGTGCATCACGCTGAGCGTGGCTTTTTCGCCCGGCTTGGTTGCGCCCCAGGGCAGCAGCAGGTGGTTATTGGTGAGCATGCCGGGTGCGGCGGGCGCGCCGAAGAAGCTGGCCGCGTGCGCCGCGCCCTGCGGGTCGCTGGCCTTGAGGCGCGTGACCTTGACCCAGTCCACCGCGCTGCTGCCCGCGCCAAGCCTGGCAATGGTGAAGCCGGCCACGGGCGTCGATTCGTGCGCCTTGGAGAACTGCTCCAGCGCCAGGCCACCCCACAGGTTGGCGGTGGTGGTGGCCCAGGCGCCGTGCTGCTGGCGCGCGATGAAGCCGCCGACCAGGCGGCCCAGGTCGTCTTTCCAGGCCGGGTCGTTCATCACGGTGAGCAGCAGGCGCGCGGTATTGACGTCGCCGCCGGCCATCAGCCACCACCAATGGTCGTCGGCTTCGGTGCTGAAGACCAGCTTGGTGCCTTGCGTGGACAGGCGCGCGCGCAGGATTTGCTCTGCTTGCGACAGCTGCTCGCGCTGGTTGGGTATGCCTTGCAGCCGTTTCAGCACGTTGATCCAGTCGATCACTGCGTGCGTAGGCCACTGGTTGGGCGCAATGGTCAGGCTGGTCAGCATGGCGGGCTTGGCGGCGCCGTGCCGCGACAGGGCCTCGATGGCGGCCAGCTTGCGCACGTCGCGGTCTTCGCGCGGTGACCAGTGTTGGCGCTCGATGCGGCCCTCGACAAAGGCCGTCAGCCCGCTGATCAGCTGCGCGCGCACGTCGTCGGGCAGGGCGAAGGCCTTGTGGAGTTGCCCCGCCTCGTGCGTGGCGGCCAGCAGCCAGGCGCTCAAGCTGTCGCTGCCGCGGTTGACGTCGCTGCCTTGCGGCGGGAAGTAGTAGGCGAGGCCATCGCCGTCCAGGTAGGTGGGCAGCTGCGCCATCAGCTGCTGCCACAGCTTCTCGTCGCGCAGGCCGATGGATTTGCTGACGGTCTGCTCCAGGCAGCTGTAGGGGTAGCGCGCGAACCAGTCGCGCACGCCGGGCAGGCCCTCGGCCAGCTTGGGTTGCAGCGCGATCTGGATGCCGCCGCGCTTGTCGCCCGAGGCAGGCAGGGCGTCGGCGGGCGGCGCCACGTCCAGCGTGTAGGGGCCGTCCAGCTGCACCAGGGTGGCTTGCTGCACCGTCAGCGGCACGGCGGGAATGATGCGCTGGTGGACCTTCAGCGCATCGCGCGCGCCGGCGCTTTGGTCCTTGGCGTCGATTTCCCACAGCAGGGCTTCGGCGCGGGTGGCGGCCAGCTGCAGGGGCGCGGTCACGTCCCAGTGCGCCTCGCGCGCTTCGCCCGCGGGGATGTCGAGCACCTGCGGCTTCAAGTCCAGCAGGGTGGCGCGCGGAGCCACCTCCACCTTCATCGGCTTTTGCGTGGTGTTGCGCAGCGTGAGCATGGCGCGGAACTCATCGCCTTCGCGCACCAGCGGCGGCAGGCCGCTGATGATTTGCAGGTCTTGCGTGGCGCGCACGGCGGTCTGCCCGGTGCCGAACAGGCCGGTGCCCATGTCGGCCACGGCCACGATCTGGAAGGTGGTGAGCGCGTCGTTCAGCGGCACCTCGACCTTGGCCTGGCCTTGCGCGTCCAGCTGGATGCGCGGCTGCCACAGCAGCAGGGTGTCGAGCAGCTCGCGCGTGGGGCTTTTGCTTCCGCCGTCGCCGCCCGTGGGCACGGCCTTGCGGCCGTAGTGGCGGCGGCCGACGATTTCCATTTGCGCGGTGGAGGTCGATACGCCCCAGGCGCGGCGCTGCAGCATGGCGTCCAGCAGCTTCCAGCTGCCATTGGGCATCAGCTCCAGCAGGGCCTGGTCCACGGCGGCCAGCGCGACTTCGGCACCGGCGGCGGGCTGGCCATCGGGGCGCTTGACGGCGATGGTGACCTGCGCCTTGCCGCGCACGGGGTAGCTTTCTTTGTCGGCCTTGACCTCCACGGCCAACGCGTGCGCCTGGGTGCCCACGCGGATTTCGGCCATGCCAAGGCGGAAGGCCGGCTTGCTCAGATCCACCAGCGGGGTGGCGGCGACGAAGTCCTTGCTTTCGTGCCAGAAAGCGCGCCACCAGTCGCGCGGCGCCTGGTAGCCCCAGGTGAAAAAGCTGTACCACGGCACCTCGCGCAGGCGCCCGCGCAAGGCCAGCACGCTGATGTAGGCGTTGGGGCCCCAGGCCTCGTCGACGGTCAAAGAAATCGTCGGGTCGTCGCCACGCAAGTCGACCACCTGTGTGTGGACGATGCCTTCGCGCTCCACCGCCACCAGCGCGGTGGCGTAGCGGAAGGGCATGCGCACCTGGAACTTGGCGGTTTCGCCGGGCTGGTAGGCCTTCTTTTCGGCCAGCAAGTCCATGCGGTCGTGGTTTTCGCCGCCAAACCACAGCTCGCCTTGCTTGGTCACCCACACCGAACTGGCGGCCTGCGCAGGGCGCATCTGGCCGTCGTGCGCGGTCACGATCAGCTCGACCTCGCCGGGCTGCGTCATCTTCACGTCGCACATGAGCAGACCACGCGCGTCGCTGGTGCCGGTGCACACGGTCCCCAGGTCTTTGGTCTCGGTGCGGTTGTCGTAGGTGTAGAAGCCGCCCACCAGGCGCTTGCGGCTGGTGGTGGTGATGCGGGCGACGGCTTTCACGTCCAGCGGCACGCCGGCTTGCGGCTTGCCGGTCACATCCAGCGCCAGCGCCTGCAGCTTGACGGACTGGCTGGCCGACACCCAGCCCTCGGTCTTGATACCGGGGATCACGGCGGCAGGCCACAGCGTGCTGGTGCCGCGCAGGGTCTGGATTTCGCCATTGGGGTCGGCAAAGGTGGTCTCGATCACCAGCTCTTGCGGACGGGGCGAGGGCTTCAGGTCGGCGATCGTTACCTTGGCGGTGCCGTTCTTGTCGAGCGTGGCGGCCAGCTTGTCGGCCACCACGCGCTGGTCTTGCGACGAGGTGGCTTCTTCCTCGCCGCTGTCGTCCGTCTGGCGGCTGCCGCGCGGGGCGCTGAAGCTGAAGTCCTCGTAGTCGGCAAAGCGCAGCCATTTCTCGCGCGTCAGCGCCGACACGCGCACCGGCAGGCTGGTGGCGGGGCCGCCCGACACGTAGCCCACCTGCACCTGAACCGGCACG
This sequence comes from Burkholderiales bacterium, assembly GCA_016702555.1. Lineage (GTDB taxonomy): Bacteria > Pseudomonadota > Gammaproteobacteria > Burkholderiales > Burkholderiaceae_C > Ottowia. The sequence goes on along the minus strand of JADJDV010000005.1, from coordinate 168,605 downwards.
CTGGTGGTGGCCACCAGCGGCTCTTTGCTCTCAGGCCCGACACGGCCTTGCAGCACCGGCAGGCGGAATTCCTCGACGCGGAACTGGCCCGAGTCGTAGCTGCGCGAGCCATCGTCGCTCTCTTTTTCAGAGCCTGCTTCGCGCAGGGTGACCTGGTACACGCCCAGCTTGGCCGCTCTTGGAATGGCAAAGCTGCTCTCGGCGCTGCGCCCGCCGGTCGCGGTGTTGCGCCATTGCAGCGGCTGGGTGTATTCCTGCCCGCTGCCGATGTGGGTGATGACCAGCTTGACCGGGCTGGCCTTGGGCAGGCCAAAGCCGGTGCCGGTCTCGGTGCGCAGCAGGTGCTTCATCGACACCGTTTCGCCGGCGCGCAGCAGCGTGCGGTCGAACACGGTGTGGGCGCGCGTGTCGGGCTGCTCGCTGTCGCTGGTGGGCACGTTGAAGCGCCAGGGCTCGATGCCCTTTTGCCACGACGACCAGGTGAAGGCCATGTCGGCCGCGCCCTCGTTCTGCGCGCGCGCGCTGACGAAGTAGGCTTGCTGCGTGTCGCTGTAGAAATCCTCGCTGTCGCAGCGCGGCGCGTGCGGGGGGATGCCCTTGAAGCGCGCGATGCCTTGCGCATCGGTGCTGGCCGTGGCGACCTCCTTGCCGCGGCAGTCCGACACGCGCACGGTGGCGCCTGCCACGGGCTTGCCCTTGTCCAGCGAGGTGACCCAGGCCAGCGCGTTTTCGCGCCCCAGCTTGAAGTGCACGCCCAGGTTGGTCACCAGCGCCGAGGTACGCACCACCATGGTGCGGCTGGCGCCGTATTTGCCGTCCAGCAGCGACTGCCCCAGGCGCTGCGAGGCCAGCTCCAGCACATGGAAGCCCGGCGTGAGCGGAACGCCCACCACCTCGAACGGCCGCTCGGCCGCGCCGCCGCCCTGGCCGGGCGGTGGCGGCACATCAATGGTCTGGACGTTCGGCTGACCGCCCAGCAGCGACAGCATGCGCGACTCCACCATGGACTTGGTCTCGTCGTTGATCGGCGCGGGCAAGGGCTGGCGCACGTCCTTGGCCGCCACGGCGCGCGGCACCAGCGATGCGTCGTAGCGCTGCACGCGCTGGAACCAGGCAATGATCTCGGCGTCGCTTTGCGGCTGCAGCTGGCTGATCTGCATGGCCTGCGCTTTCAGCTGCGGCTCGACATAGCGCAGCGTGACCGGCAGCAGGGCCGGACCATCCGGCCCCTCGGCAAAGCGCTCGACGATGCCAAACGGCGCGGCGGCAAACTTGGCCAGCGGCGGCATCGGGCCGGTGGTGATCTTCAGCGGAAAGCCGTCGGCATTGGCCAGCGCGCGGCCGCTGGCGTCTTTCAAGTCGGGCGGCAGGGTCAGGGTGAAGGCCGTGCGCTCGGGCAGCGGCGAGGGGAACCGCACGCGCTCCAGCAGCGCGTCGTCTTCCAGCCCGTCTTCGATCACCGGCGCATGCTCCGCCTTGTCAGAGCGCAGGCGCATCTGCTCGACCAGCCGGCGCGGCACCGGCGCGCTGAAGCGCAGCTCGATCGGGCGGATCGGCATGCACGCGGCCTGGGCGTTTTCGCGCTCGCAACTGGCGCTGGCGGTGAAGGGCTCGCGCACCTTGAAGGCAAAGCGCCGCTCGGTGTGGTTGGCCACGCCGCTGGGCGTGGCCACGCCCTTGCCATAGACCACCTGCACGCGGCTGGCAGGCGTCAGGCGCCGGTTGCAGCTGAAGGTGGCGTAGCGTTGCGGGTCTTGGGCGGCTTCCTTCTCCAGGCCCATCGCCTTCAACAGGCCGGCACGCGCCTCGCCCTCGATCAGGCGAATCGGCACGCGCTCGCCCAGGCCATCGACGGCGCACCACATGCCCGCTTGCAGGCTCTCGCTGGTGGCGGGGCCGTTCAGGCGGATGACGAAAGCCTGCTCTTCCTCGATCGCCACCCCCGTGCCGGGCGTGATGCGCTGCACGAACGGGCCGCCGGTATTGAATTGATGGCTGCCTGCGCCCGTCAGCAGGGCGCCAGAGGCCGATTTGAACCCTGAAACGGCCTCCACCCGGCAACGCGTGCCCGGCGGCAGATCGGCGGCGAAGTCGTACACCCACTCGCGCGCGCTGGTCCAGCGCGCCTGCCCGCGCGAGGCGGCGGCGTTGTCGCACGACACCTGCAGCGGCGCGGGTGCCTTGGGGTCGCCAAAGCGGACGGCGTCCTCGTTGAACTTGGCCACCACCTGCCGCACCTGCGCCACCTCGCCCTGCGGGCTGAGTGTGGTGATGCTGAGCGCCTGCGCGCCAGTGGCCATCAGCGTGCTGGCCAACCAGCACAAGGTGTGTAGAACGGGGCGAGGGGTGCGGGGCGCGAACGCTGGCAAAGACATGGGCAACAGGACGGCAGGTGCCGACGGGCAAAGGTGGGCGTAGGGTAGCAAACCACCGCGATGGCCCAGCGCCGCGCGAATGTCAGCGTAGTCCAAAGCCATGCCCTTAGGATTTGGCGCGAGCGCGTCCCGGCGTGCCGATCTTGCTGGGCTTGCACGAAGCGCCCAGCGCCTGAAAAGAAATCCCCATCAGAGGAGCCCCCCATGACCGTACCGCCCCCGCTGACCGCAAAGCAGCCGACGCGATCCTGCTGGAAGAACTCGAGGACAACGCCGCGTCGGCCGCGCTGCTGGTGCCGATCTTCGCGGCCATTGCCGAGCGCATGGGCATGCCGCCGACGGTGCTGGTGCTGATGATCGGCATCGGCGCGTCGTGCGCCTTCATGCTGCCGGTGGCGACGCCGCCCAACGCCATCGTGTATGGCACGGGGCAGATGGCGCAGAGCGACATGATCAAGGCGGGCGGCGTGTTGAACGTGTTCTGCGTGATCGTGCTGAGGCTGTGGGGGTATTTCTTCCTGCGGTGAGGCGGGGAGTCGGGCGCACGCCTGACCGGTCAGGCCGCGCATCCGGCATCTCAAGCGGTGTGCCAAAGTGCTGCGCCGTGGCGAGGGCAGGAGGATCGCCCTATGACGATCGACTTGCCAGCCAGCCAAGCAGCAGCTTCTGGTAGGCGAACACATCCCGGGGCTTGGTGCGCACCATGCGCGCCAGCCGCCGGGTCTGCGCGGCGTCAGTGACTTTCAGCGCGCGCCACAGCAAGGCCACTTCGGTCAGCACGCCGCGCTCGTCTTCGTTCAGGCGCGCACCCCGGCGCGCGGCCTGGGTGAAGCGTGTCACGCAGTCCCGCTCGGCCGCCAGGCGATCGCTGGCGTAGTCGGCCGCGATCATGCGGGTCACCCGCGCCGTGAAATCGTCGACCTGCGGCGGCACCGCGCCGCCGAAGTTCAGCGCCACGTTGGCTTCGGTGAAGCGCAGCAGGGTGGCCTCGCTGCTGCGGCGGCCGGGCTGACGGGCGAGCAGGGCGCGCTCGCGTTCGGCCAGTTGGCGCAGCTCGGGCGTGAGCGAGCGGAAACCATGGCGCCAGTAGAACCAGTAGGCGCCGCTGGCGATGCCGTCGGGGTTGTCCAGTCCGAACTGGTGCGCATCGACCTCGAAGTAGCGCACGCCAAAGGCCTGGCGGTAGGCGCGCAGCACCTGGCACATCATGAAGCCGGATTCGCCGCCGCGATACGGCTCGAAGATGTTCATGCCGAAGGCGGCGCGCTCGCCGAATACCCAGCTGCCGCCATAGGACACGGGAAAGCCGTTCTTGAACAGCGTGAAGCCGACGTAGGACTCGAGCGGCAGCTGGCGCGCCGGCACCATGCCGAACAGCGCCACGCTGAGGCCGCGCTCCAGGTCGTACAGGCGCAGTGCGGCCGGATCCAGGTAGGTGGCCGGATCGGTTTCGCGCACGGTGAGCAGCATGGTGTTTTTCAACACGCGGACCAGCTCGTCCCGCTGCGCCTCGTCCAGGCGGCGTGGCGCCGGCAGGCGGCGGTTCATCTGCGCCCGCGGGTCGAACTGGCGCAGCAACTCGTCCTGGTGGAACACCTGGCCGCCCATGTCGAGCCGGTTGAAGGCCTTGGACAGCGCCGCGTGGGTGGGTGCCACGCTGACGTAGCCATCGAGGGCGTCGAACAGCTGGTCCTTCAGGTACGGTTGCTGGTCGAAGCGGGCGAGCTCATTGACCACGAAGGCGAGCCGTCGCGCCGGCGGTACGCCGAGTGTGTGCAGCAGCGCATCGTGGTCCAGGCCGGCACTGGTGGCGCCGCGCTCCAGCGTCGGCAGTGTCAGCCGCAGCACGGCGTTGAGATCCAGCTGGGGCTGGCGATGACCGGCGGGTGTCACGCGGGCGTGCGGGTGCGCCAGCAGCCAGCGCACGCAGTCGTGGGTGAAGCGGCTTTGCGTCGGCACCCAGGGCAGGCCGTGTCCCGACAGCGCCGCAGCGTGCCTGCCATGCCCGGTCTTCAGCGCGCGCGCCAGGCGCCGCAGCTCGGCCTCGACCTGGCGCCGCGTGGCGGCGTCCGGCGGGTGCGCGGCGGTGAACAGCAGGGCCTCGTGGTAGCGCAGCAGCGCCTGGCCGGTCGGCACGGGGCGCTCGGCCAGCGCCCGCAGCGCCGCCAGTTTGGCGGCGTTGGATGGTGCGTCGAAACGGTGCGCGACGGCCAGCAACTGGCGCAGTGCCGCGCTGCCAAGGGAACGGGTGGCCATGCGGTGCGCCGGGGTGCGGGTTGAATGCGGTGGCTTTTGCGCGCGGTGCCGGCGGCTCAGGCGTCGGCTTCCAAGTGGTAGCGGGTGACCCGCTCGACCTCGTTCTTGCTGCCCAGGATCACGCTGACGCGCTCGTGCAGCAGGGTGGGCTGCACTTCCATGATGCGCTGGTGGCCGTTGGTGGCGGCGCCACCGGCTTGCTCGACCAGCCAGGCCATGGGGTTGGCCTCGTACATCAGGCGCAGCTTGCCGGGCTTGCCGGGCTCGCGCTTATCCCAGGGGTACATGAAGATGCCGCCGCGCGTCATGATGCGGTGCACGTCGGCCACCATGCTGGCCACCCAGCGCATGTTGAAGTCCTTGCCGCGCGGGCCTTCCTGGCCTTGCAGGCATTCGTCGATGTAGCGCTTGACCGGCGCATCCCAGTGGCGCATGTTGCTCATGTTGATGGCGAATTCCTTGGTGTCTTCAGGGATGCGCACGTTGTCCTGCGTCAGCACGAAGCTGCCCATTTCGCGGTCGAGCGTGAATGCGGCCACGCCGTCGCCCACCGTCAGCACCAGCGTGGTCTGCGGGCCATAGACGCAATAGCCGGCGGCCACCTGGCACTTGCCGGGTTGCAGGAAGTCGGCTTCTTCCACGCCGCGGTTGCCCTCGGGCATTTTCAGCACGCTGAAGATGGTGCCGATGCTGACGTTGACGTCGATGTTGCTGGAGCCGTCCAGCGGGTCCATCAGCAGCAGGTATTCGCCGCGCGGGTAGCGGTTGGGGATGAGGTAGATGTTGTTCATCTCCTCGCTGGCCATGGCGGCCAGGTGGCCGCCCCATTCGTTGGCCTCGATCAGCACCTCGTTGGCGATGATGTCGAGCTTTTTCTGCACCTCGCCCTGCACGTTTTCGCTGCCGGCACTGCCCAGCACGCCGCCCAGCGCGCCCTTGTTGACGGCGTGGCTGATGCTCTTGCAGGCGCGGGCCACCACTTCGAGCAGCAGGCGCAGCTGTGACGGGATGTGGCCGTCGTCGCGCTGCTTTTCGACCAGGTAGCGGGTGAGGGAGATGCGCTTGCTCATGGGTGGGCCTTGGCTTCGGAGTCGGGAGTGGGGGCGGTGCGCGCCTCGGCGGCGACCGGGGTGTCGGGGCTCGGCTCGGCCAGCGCACGCGTGACGACTTCGCGCACGTCGTTGCTCAGCTCGGTCCGGCCGGCCACGCGGGCGATGGCCTCGCGCGCGGCGCCGCGGTAGGGCTCGGCCAGGCGCGCCCAGGCGTCCATGGCGCGGGCCAGGCGGGCGGCCACCTGGGGGTTGAGCGCGTCCAGCTCCAGCACGCGGTCGGCCCAGTAGATGTAGCCGGCGGCGTCGCGCCGGTGGAAGGCGGCCGGGTTGCCGTGGCAGTAGCTGAAGACGACGCTGCGCGCGCGGTTGGGGTTGCGCAGGCTGAAGTCGGGGTGCTTCATCAGCTCGCGCACCACCGGCAGCACGTCGCCGTCCTGGTCGGGCGCATGCACTTGCAGGGCGAACCACTTGTCCAGCGCCAGTGGCTCGTGCCTGAAGCGCTCATAGAAGTGCGTCAGCGCGCGGCCGGCCAATTCATGGCCGCTGTCGACCAGCGCCGCCAGTGCGTTCAGGCGATCGGTCATGTTGCCGGCGTCCTTGACGCGCTGATAGGCCTTGCCGGGCCAGACGCTGTCGCCGCTGGCTGGCGCGGCCAGGCACAGCATGGCGAGCGCCAGGCCGGCCAGCGCGCGCCGGCCGGCCGAAACCGGATCGGGCGTGTAGGCGCCGGTGTGCTCGTGCTGGGCGTAGGCCCACTGCCAGTCGTCTCGGAGCTCGGTGGCCAGCTGGCGCTGCATGGCCTCGCAGACGGCGTGGATGCGCTGCGGATCGACCACATCGAGCTGCTCGGCGATGTAGTCCTCGCCCGGCGGGGTCAGCACCAGTGTCTTGAAGGCGGCGTCCAGACCGGGGTCGCGCAGCACCGCGCGCAGGGCCTGCACATAGGCGTCGTCCAAGGGCCGCGCCGGCACCGGATCGGCGCCGCGAATGCCGGCGATGGCCAGGCGCAGCGCCAGTTGCTGCCCCGCCTCCCAGCGGTTGAATGGGTCGCTGTCGTGCGCCAGCAGGTGCAGCAGCTGCGCGCTGCCGAGGTCGCCATCCAGCTCGACCGGCGCCGAGAAGCCGCGCAGCAGCGAGGGCACGGGTTCGGCCTCGACCTCAATGAAGGTCAGCGTCGTGTCGCGCTCTGTCAGCACCACCACGTGGCTGCCTTCGACCGGCTGGTCCCACGCGGCCAGGCGCAGCGGCAGGTCACGCCCATCGGGGCCGACCAGGCCCAGGCGCACCGGGATGACGAAGGGTTCCTTGTGGGGCTGGCCCGGCGTGGCGCGGCAGCTTTGCGACAGCGTCAGGGTGTAGCGGCGCGCGGCGGCGTCGTAATGGCCCCTGGCCTTGACGACTGGCGTGCCGGCCTGGGCATACCAGCGCTTGAACTGCGGCAGCAGGCGTGCCAAGTCGCTGTCCGGGTTGGCGTCGGCCATGGCCTGCGCGAAGTCGTCGCAGGTGACGGCCTGGCCGTCGTGGCGCTGGAAGTACAGGTCCAGCCCTTGGCGGAAGCCCTCGCGCCCCACCAGCGTCTGAACCATGCGCACCACCTCGGCACCTTTTTCGTAAATGGTGGTGGTGTAGAAGTTGCTGATTTCCAGGTACTCATCAGGCCGCACGGGGTGCGCCATGGGTCCCGCGTCTTCAGTGAACTGGGCGCTGCGCAGGGCGATGACGTTTTCGATGCGCTTGACGGCGCGCGCGCTCGGCGTGCCGGCCAGGTCCATGCTGAATTCCTGGTCGCGGAAGACGGTCAGGCCTTCCTTCAGGCTCAGCTGGAACCAGTCGCGGCAGGTGACGCGGTTGCCGGTCCAGTTGTGGAAGTACTCGTGGCCGATCACGCTTTCCACCGCGTCGTAGTCGCTGTCGGTCGCCGTCGAGGGCTTGGCCAGCACGTACTTGGTGTTGAAGATGTTCAGGCCCTTGTTCTCCATGGCACCGGCGTTGAAGTCGCTGGTGGCCACGATCATGAAGCGCTCCAGATCCAGCGGCAGGCCAAAGCGCGCCTCGTCCCACAGCACGGAGTGGATGAGCGAGTTCATCGCGTGCTCGGTCTTGTCGAGATCGCCCGGGCGCACGTAGACCTGCAGCAGATGCTCCGAGCCCGAACGGGTGGCAATGCGCTGCTCGCGCGCCACCAGCTTGCCGGCCACCAGCGCGAACAGGTAGCTGGGCTTCTTGTGCGGGTCGTGCCAGGTGGCGAAGTGGCGGCCGCCTTCCAGTTCGCCTTCGTCCACCAGGTTGCCGTTGGACAGCAGCACCGGGTAGCGCAGCTTGTCAGCGCGCAGCGTGACGGTGTAGGTCGCCATCACGTCGGGCCGGTCGAGGAAATAGGTGATGCGGCGAAAGCCCTCGGCCTCGCACTGGGTGAAGAAGTCGCCGCCGCTCATGAACAGGCCCATCAGCCGCGTGTTCTTTTCCGGCTGGCAGGTGGTGAACAATTCCAGCTCCAGCGGCGCCGTGCCCTCGGGCAGGTTTTCCAGCACCAGGGTCTGCTCATCGGTGCGGAAGCTGCAGCCCTGGCCGTTCAGCAGCACGCGCGTCAGATTCAGTTCGTCGCCATCCAGGCGCAGCGGCTGCGGCGGCACCTCGGGGTTGCGGCGCAGCCGCATGCGGTTGAGCACGCGGGTGCGGGCCGGGTCCAGATCGAAGGTCAGTTCGACGCTGTCGATCAGGAAGGCGGGTGGGGCGTAGTCCAGTCGTCGGGTGACGGCGGCTTGTCCTTCGCGCATATCTTTTCCTCGAAACTGCAATGGGGATAGCTTAGCCTGCGCCCACCCGGCGGCAGGCGTGGCCGCGCGACGACGTCACACGCCTTGCTTGAGACTGGCTTCGATGAAGGGATCGAGGTCGCCGTCGAGCACCTTCTGCGTGTTGCTGATTTCCACGTTGGTGCGCAAGTCCTTGATGCGGCTGTTGTCCAGCACGTAGCTGCGGATCTGGTGGCCCCAGCCGACATCGGTCTTGCTGTCTTCCAGTTTTTGCTGCTCGTCCATGCGCTTGCGCATCTCGTGGTCGTACAGGCGACTGCGCAGGCGCTGCCAGGCCATGTCGCGGTTGCTGTGCTGGCTGCGGCTGTCCTGGCACTGCACCACGATGCCGGTGGGCTCGTGCGTCAGGCGCACCGCCGAATCGGTCTTGTTGATGTGCTGGCCGCCTGCGCCTGAAGCGCGGTAGGTGTCGACGCGCACGTCGGCCGGGTTGATGTCGATCTCGATCGAGTCGTCCACCTCGGGGTACACGAATACGCTGGCAAAGCTGGTGTGGCGCCCGCCGGACGAATCGAACGGCGACTTGCGCACCAGGCGGTGCACGCCGGTTTCGGTGCGCAGCAGGCCATAGGCGTATTCGCCCTCGATCTTGACGGTGGCGCCCTTGATGCCGGCGGTGTCGCCGGGGGTTTCGTCCTCGATGTCGGTCTTGAAGCCCTTGCGCTCGGCGTAGCGCAGGTACTGGCGCAGCAGCATGCTGGCCCAGTCCTGTGCCTCGGTGCCACCGGCACCGGCCTGGATGTCGAGGAAACAGTTGTTGGGGTCGGCCGGCTGGTTGAACATGCGGCGGAACTCGAGCTCTTCCACCGTCTTCTCCAGCTCGGCGGCGTCGTCGGCGATGGCCTGCAGCGCGGCTTCATCGTCGTCGTCGCGGCTCATCTCGAACAGCTCGGCGCTGTCCGACAGGCTCTGCGTCAACTCGTCCAGGGTGACGACCACGCCATCGAGCGCCTTCTTTTCCTTGCCCAGTTCCTGGGCCTTCCTGGGGTCGTTCCAGACCGCCGGATCCTCCAGCGCAGCGTTTACCGTGCGCAGGCGTTCGGACTTGGCAGCGTAGTCAAAGATACCCCCGTAGCGCGTCGGTGCGCGCACGAAGGTCGTCGATCTGGTCGCCAATCTGGTTGATGCGTTCTGCTTCCATGGTGTGGGTATCCGGTCAAGGCGCCGCCGGGGGCGCGAAACCCTTCATTTTCGCATGCGCACCCGATGGCGGTGAGTGACGCCAAAGGCCGGCGGTGAGTGGTGATTCAGCCTGCGCCCAGGAAGGATTCGAGCAGCGCCGCCAGCGCCCGCGGCTGGTCATGGTGCAGCATGTGGCCGGCATCAGGAATGACTTCGCGCCGCAGATTCGGCACCGCCGCCAGGCGTTGGTGGAATTCCGCCAGCGTGAAGCGGCCCTGCCACCACTGCGACAGGCTGTCCTCGCTGGCCTCGACCATCAGCGTCGGCGCGGCGATGCGCGCGTACAGCGCCCGCATTTCCTCGACCCGGAACAATTGCGCACTGACGATGCGGTGCGCCGCGTCGCCCAGGATCTCGCGCCGCATGCCGCCATCCGCCTGCACGCGTTCTTCCGACCATTGGCGCGCCAGCCAGTCGGCCTTGTCCGCGGCCAGGCGCCGATTGGTCTTCATCAGGCGCGCGGCGACGGCGGCCAGGTCGGGGTAGGTCTTGAGCGCGCTCTCGCCGCGCTGCAGCGCCTTGATCTCGTCCAGCCATTTGGCGTAGCGCGCGGGCGCCTGCTCGGGCCGCGTGGCCGGCATGCCAAAGCCTTCCAGGTTGACCAGGCGGCGGATGCGCCCGGGCCGCACACCGGCGTACATCATGGCGATGTTGCCGCCCATGCTGTGGCCGACCAGATCGACCGGACGCTCGCCCGCGTAATGGTCGAGCAGGTATTCCAGGTCGCCCAGGTAGTCGGCGAAGCTGTAGTGGTCGCAGGCCGGCCCGGTGGAATGGCCGAAGCCGCGCCAGTCGGGCGCGATGATGAAGCGGCCCTGGAAAAAATCCGGCGACAGCGCGTCCACCATGAACTGGTACGAGGCCGCCACGTCCATCCAGCCGTGCACCAGCACCAGCGGCAGGCCACTGGGGTCGCCCCACAGGCGCAGGTGATAACGGTGCAGGCGGATCGGGACAAACTCGCTGCGCGAAGGGCGTTGGACTTGATACATTGGGCGAAATCTTAGAGGAGACAAGCCATGCGCCAGGGTCGAACAGGCGACACCTTGGGCGATCACTACGCCGCGATGCAGCAGGGTTTTCGCTGGCAGGTGCCGCCGCGCTTCAACATGGCCGAGGCCTGCAGTCGGCGCTGGGCACTGCGCCCCGACGCGGCCGCGCGGGTGGCGGTGATCGAGCATCAGACGGATGGCGCGCCGCGCCCGCATTCCTATGCCGCGCTGCAAGCGGCCGCGAACCGGCTCTCGAACGCGCTGCACCGGCTGGGCGTGCGGCGCGGCGATCGGGTGGCAATCGTGATGCCGCAACGCTTCGAGACCGCCGTGGCCTACATGGGCGTGCTGCAACTGGGCGCCATCGCCATGCCCTTGTCGCAGCTGTTCGGTCCCGACGCGCTGGAGTACCGCGTCCAGAACGCCGAGGCGCTGGCCGCCATCTGTGACGAAGCCTCGATGGACAGCCTGCTGGCCGCGCGTGTCAGCTGTCCGTCGCTCAAGACCGTGATCGGCCTTGGCACCGGTGCATCCCGCGCCGACCACGACTGGCAGACCGTGCTGGCCGCATCGGCCGACCGCTTCGATCTCGTCGACACTGCCGCCGACGACCCGGCCGTGCTGATCTACACCAGCGGCACCACCGGCGCCCCCAAGGGCGCGCTGATTCCGCACCGCGCCCTGATCGGCAACCTGCCCGGCTTCATCTGCAGCCAGAACTGGTTCGGCTTCGACCCGCACGCGACGCTTCTTCAAAACGAGACTCCCTCCCCCACGCGGGGGAGGGCGGGGGTGGGGGCGGGCACATCGTGGGCAAAGCCCAGTCCGCGAGACGAAAGAAAGACGCAAAGCGTCTTCTGGAGTCCTGCGGACTGGGCTTGGACCGGCGGGTTGATGGACGCCTTGCTACCCACCCTCTACTTCGGCCGCCCCATCGTCGCCTGCAACGGCCGCTTCAGCCCCGAGACCGCGTTCGACATCCTGCAAACCCACCGCGTCACCCATAGCTTCCTGTTCCCGACCGCGCTCAAGGCCATGATGAAGGCGCTGCCGCACCCGCGCGAACAGTTCAAACTGCACCTGCAGGGTTTGATGAGCGCCGGCGAGGCCGTGGGCGATGCCGTGTTCGCCTACTGCCGTGACGAATTGGGTGTGATCGTCAACGAGATGTTCGGCCAGACCGAGGTGAACTACATCGTGGGCAATTGCGCCATGAATAACCGCAGGCCGGAGGGTGTTGGCTGGCCCGCCAAACCCAACAGCATGGGCCGCGGCTACCCCGGCCACCTGGTCGCCGTGATCGACGACGAAGGCCGGGAGCAGCCCGTCGGTGAGCCCGGCGAGGTGGCGATCCGCCGCACCGACATCCATGGCGATCCGGACCCGATCTTCTTTCTCGGTTACTGGAACAACGAGGCCGCCACGCGGGCCAAGTTCACCGGCGACTGGTGGCGCACCGGCGACGTGGCGCTGCGCGATGAAGACGGCTACCTCTGGTACCAGGGCCGCGCCGACGACGTCTTCAAGTCGGCTGGCTACCGCATCGGCCCGGGCGAGATCGAGAACTGCCTGGTCAAGCATCCGGCGGTGGCCAACTGCGGCTGTGGTGCCCAAGCCCGACGCCGAGCGCGGTGCGGTGGTCAAGGCCTATGTGGTGCTGACGGCCGACTGGGCGGCCACGCGAGCCAGCCAGGCGGACGCCGACGGCGCCTTCGACCGTGACCTGATCGAGCAGTTGCAGCAGCACGTGCGCGGCCAGCTGGCGCCCTACGAATACCCGAAGGAAATCGAGTTCATCGACCAATTGCCCATGACCACCACCGGCAAGGTGCAGCGCCGCGTGCTGCGGCTGCAGGAGGAGGAACGCGCCCGTGCTGACCCCGCCACCGCCACCCGGGCTTAACCCCAATCCGCGCGTCGTCGATGCCCTGTGCGGGAAACCCTGTGGCTTGGGGGTGCGGGCACTGCGGTTAGAGTCATTGCCACCCACTGGATAACGCTGAGGAGACTGATCGATGCGATTCCATCGCCTTGCCGTGCTGGCCGCCGCGCTGGCCACCTCGTCGCTGGCGCACGCCGGCACCGTGACCGTGCTGACTTCGTTCCCGAAGGAACTGACCACGGCCTACCAGAAGGCGTTCGAGGCCAAGCACCCCGACATCAAGATCGAGATCCTCAACAAGAACACCGCCGCCGCCATCGCCTACGTGCGCGAACTGCCGGCCGGCCAGCGGCCCGACATCATGTGGGCGTCGGCGCCCGACGCCTTCGAGGTGCTGGCGCGCAACAAGCTGCTGCAGCCGGCGCCGGAGACCAAGAACGCCGCCGCGCCAGCGAAGATCGGCAACTATCCGCTGAACGATCCGGACGGCCTGTACTACGGCCAGGCACTGGCCGGCTACGGCATGATGTGGAACACCCGCTACCTGGCCGCCAACAAGATTCCGGCGCCCAAGGAGTGGAAGGACCTGACCCGACCGGAGTACTTCGGCCACGTCGCCATTTCCTCGCCCTCGCGCTCGGGCACCACCCAGCTCACCGTCGAGACCATTCTGCAAGGTGAGGGCTGGGACAAGGGCTGGGCCCAGCTGCTGGAGATGATGGGCAACGCCGCCGCCGTCACCGACCGCAGCTTCGCGGTGCCCGATGGCGTCAACAACGGCCAGTACGGCGTCGGCATCGTGATCGATTTCTTCGGCCTGGCCGGCAAGTTTTCGGGCTTTCCGGTCGACTTCGTCTACCCCAGCATGACGGCGGTGGTGCCGGCCAACATCGCGCTGATCGCCGGCAGCAAGAACGCCGACGAAGCCCGCAAGTTCATGGCCTTCAGCATGTCGTCCGAAGGCCAGCAACTGCTGTTCGACCCCAAGATCAGCCGCCTGCCGATCCTGCCCTACAGCCAGTTGAAGGCGCCGCCCGGCTACCCCGATCCGATGGAAGTCGCCAAGCGCGCCAAGGTGCAGTTCGATTCCAAGCTGTCGGAGTCGCGCTACCAGGTGGTCACCAGCCTGTTCGACCAGATGATCACCTTTCGCCTGAAGGAGCTGCAGGCGGCCACCCATGCGATCCACGAAGCGGAGAAGGCGCTGAAGACCAAGCCCAACGCGCGCGGCAGCGACCTGGTGAAACAAGCGCGCAGCCTGGCCTACTCGCCGCTGGTGGGCGCCGAGAACGTGAAGAACGAGGAGTTCCTGGAGCTGTTCCGCAAGAGCCGGCGCGACGTCGCGGTGTCCAAGCAGTTGTCCGGCCAGGAACAGTTGTGGGCCGACAAGGCGCGCGACAACTACACGCGCGCCCTCAAGCTGGCCGGCGAGGCGCGTGGGTTGGCCAAGTGAGGCATTGAACGGCAGAGCAGCCAAACAGCCGAACAGCCGGACGCAGAGGACGCAAAGATTACGCAGAGAACGCAAAAGAATTCAAAGACAGTTTTGCTTTTGTTCTGCGTCCTCCGCGAATCCTTTGCGTCCTCTGCGTCCAGCTGTTTTCTCTTTGTGAAAAGTTACCACGGCTTCCATCATGTCCACACTCGCGACGGCATCGGCCGCCACGCCTCCTGCGCCCGCCCGTGCCCGCGTTCGCGGCGCCGGCTGGGGTGTCTGGCTGGCCTACGGCCTGATCCTGGCGTTTCTGCTGGTGTTCCTGATCGTGCCGATCGGCCTGGTCATCTACACTGCCTTCGTTGACGAAGCCGGGGCGCTGACGGTCGGCCACTTCGGCAATTTCTTCGGCCAGACGGTTTTTCGCGAGTCGTTCTTCAACAGCCTGTGGGTGGCGCTGGCCAGCACCTTTTTTGCCAGCGTGATCGCGGTGCCGCTGGCCTACCTGACGGTGCGCTTCGAATTCCGCGGCGCGCTGCTGATCCAGACGCTGGGCGTGCTGCCGCTGATCATGCCGCCCTTTGTCGGCGCGGTGGCGCTGCAGCTGATCTTCGGGCGCAACGGCTCGGTCAACCTGCTGCTGAACGACTGGTTCGGCGTCACGGTGCCGATCATGGATGGGCTGGTCGGCGTCACCTTCGTCGAGAGCATCCACTACTTCCCGTTCATCCTGCTGAACCTGGTGGCGGCCATGCGCAACATCGACGGCGCCATGGAGGAATCGGCGCTGAACCTGGGCGCGCGCGGCTGGCGGCTGTTCCGGCGCGTGATCTTTCCGCTGGCCATGCCAGGCTATCTGGCCGGCGCCACGCTGGTGTTCGTCAAAGTGTTCGACGACCTCGGCACGCCGCTGGTGATGGGCATCACCAACATGCTGGCGCCGCAGGCCTACCTGCGCATCACCTCGGTCGGCCTGGACGACCCGCAGGGCTACGTCATCAGCGTGATCATGATCGCGTTCTCGATCCTGGCGTTGTGGATGGCCGCGCGCGTGATGAAGGGCAAGGACTACTCGACCCTGCAAAAGGGCGGCGGTGCGCTGCGGCGCCGGCGCCTGTCGGCTTGGGAATCGCTGCTGGCCTACGGCTGGATCGTGCTGGTGCTGCTGATCACGCTGGCGCCGCACATCGGCATCCTGCTGATGTCCTTTGCCAAGGTGTGGAGCTTCTCGGTGCTGCCCGACGCCTACACGCTGGAGCACTACGCCACCGTGTTCACCGATTCCAGCCAGATGATCACCAACACCCTGCTGTACTGCAGCCTGGCGGCGGGGCTGGACGTGGTGCTGGGCACGGCGATTGCCTACCTGATCCTGCGCACCCAGTTGCCGGCGCGGCAGTGGCTGGACTACCTGGCCTCGGCGGCGCTGGCAATTCCCGGCCTGGTGCTGGCGATCGGCTACCTGCGCCTGTTCCGCGGCGTCGAGATCCCGTTCACCGACACGCCGGTGGTCAGCACCTGGGTGCTGATCATGCTGGCCTACGCGGTCCGGCGCCTGCCCTACGCGCTGCGCTCGTGCCTGGCGGCGCTGCAGCAGGTCCATGTGTCGCTGGAGGAGGTGGCGCACAGCCTGGGCGCCAGCCGCCTGCGCACCATCCGCCGCATCATGGTGCCGCTGATGGTGGGCGGCATCCTGGCCGGCTTCGTCACCAGCTTCATCACGGCGGCGGTCGAGCTGTCGGCCACCATCCTGCTGGCGTCGGCGCAAAGCCAGGCGCCGATGAGCTACGGCATCTACCTCTACATGCAGAGCATCTCGGGCCGCGGACCGGGCGCCGCGCTCGGCGTGCTGGCGGTGGTGGTGGTGGCCATCGGCACCTATCTGTCGCATCGCTTCGTCGAGCGCTCGCAGGCCATGGTGGCGTCGACGCGCTGAGGACTCGAGGGAAAACATGGAAACCTTGAACAAGGTCTCGCTGGAGGCGCGCCACATCAGTCTCAGCTACGGCAGCAACGAGGTGCTGCGCGACGTCAACCTGCGCGTCGAGCCAGGCGAGTTCTTCGCGCTGCTGGGGCCGTCGGGCTCGGGCAAGTCGACGCTGCTGCGGCTGATTGCCGGCTTCAACCAGCACCAGCGCGGCGAGCTGCTGGTCGACGGCAAGGACATCACCGGCGTGCCGCCGCACGCGCGCAACGTCGGCATGGTGTTCCAGAACTACGCGCTGTGGCCGCACATGACGGTGTGGGACAACGTGGCCTTCGGCCTGGTCGAGCGGCGCGAATCGCGCGACACCATTCGCCGCAAGGTGGGCGAGATGCTCGCGTTGGTGGGCCTGTCCGACTATGCGCAGCGGCGCCCCGGCCAGCTCTCGGGCGGCCAGCAGCAGCGCGTGGCGCTGGCGCGCACGGTGGTGATCCGGCCCAAGCTCCTGCTGCTCGACGAGCCGCTGTCCAACCTCGACAAGCAGCTGCGCGTGCAGATGCGCGAAGAGCTGAAGCACCTGCAGCGCCAGCTGGGCCTGACCACGCTGTTCGTCACCCACGACCAGGAAGAGGCCATGACCACCGCCGACCGCATGGCGGTGCTGGACAAGGGCATCCTGCAGCAGGTCGGCTCGGCCACCGGGCTGTACGACTACCCGGCCAATCGCTTCGTCGCCGGTTTTGTCGGCACCGCCAACCTGCTGGAAGGCCAGGTGACTGAAGTTGATGGCGGCACCCTGGGCTTTCAGGCCGACGGCCTGGGCCTGCTGACGCTGCCGCGTCCGGCCGAGCCACCACGGCCGGGGCCGGCCGCGCTGGCGTTCCGGCCGCACCAGGTGAGCGTGCGGCGGCGCGACGAGCCCGTCGATGCCGCGCGCCTGTGGCTGGATGGCGTGGTCGAGAGTGCCGAGTTCCTGGGCGAGTCCTCGCGCTACCGCGTGCGCGTCGGCGAGCTGGCGCTGGTCACCGACCAGCCGCACTACGCGGGGCTGGAGCAGCTGCCGCCGGGGCTGCCGGTGCGGCTGGGCATCGACCCCGGCCAGGTGCGCCTGCTGGACCGCTGAGCGCCCAGCGCCCAGAGCTCCCGGCACCGGCCCGGCGCGCGCTTCCTGCGTACACTGCGCGCTTCGCACGCTTGACCTTCTCTCATGCAACTCGTTCGACTCGGCACCAGCGACCTGCACGTCACCCCGCTCTGCCTCGGCACCATGACCTTCGGCGAGCAGGTGGACGAAGCCACTTCGCACGCCATCCTGGACCGCGCCATCGAGCGCGGCCTCAACTTCATCGACACCGCCGAGATGTACCCGGTGCCGCCCAGCGCGTCGACGTTTGGCCGCACCGAGACCTTCATCGGCCACTGGCTGAAAAGCCGGCCCGGCATGCGTGAGAAGATCGTGCTGGCCAGCAAGGTGGCCGGGCCCTCGCGCGGCATGCCCTGGATTCGCGCGGGGCAGGGCATGACGGCGGCCGACATCGAGGCCTCCTGCCACGCCTCATTGCGCCGCCTGCAGACCGAGGTGATCGATCTCTACCAGATCCACTGGCCAGAGCGCCACGTGCCGGCCTTTGGCGCGATGTACTACGCCCCGACGCTGGAGACCTCGCAAACGCCGATCCTCGAGCAGCTGGAAGCGCTGGCCAAGCTGGTGCAGGCCGGCAAGGTGCGCGCCATCGGCCTGTCGAACGAGACGCCCTACGGCGTGCACGAATTCGTGCGCCTGGCCGAGATGCATGGCCTGCCGCGCATCGCCACCGTGCAGAACCCGTATTGCCTGATCAACCGCGTCTATGACAACGGTCTGGACGAGACCTGTCACCGCCTGGGCGTCGGGCTGCTGGGCTATTCGCCGCTGGGCTTTGGGTTGCTCACGGGCAAGTACGACGCCACCGGCATCCACAGCCCCGACGCGCCGCGCGGCCGCATGAGCCTGTACGAGCGCATGAAGGGCCAGCGCTGGGGCCGCGATTCCTCGCTCGCCGCCGCGCGGCGCTACAACCAGCTGGCGCGCGAGCATGGCTTGAGCCCGACGCAGCTGGCGCTGGCCTTCTGCTATCGCAGCTGGCGCGTGGCCAGCACCATCATCGGTGTCACCACGCTGGCGCAACTGGACGAGAACCTGGACGCCTGGGAGGTGCGGCCATCGGAGGATCTGCTGGCTGCCTGTGATGCGATCCGGATGGAGCTGCGTGACCCCGCGTATTGATCTGAATCTGAAGGCACAGCGTGGCCAGGAAGCAGCACGTCAGCGAAACGCCGGCCACGGCGCTGCTGCGCCAGCACGGCGTGGCCTTCAGCGAGCACCCCTACGAATACCTGGAACACGGCGGCGCCGAGCACAGCGCCGAGGTGCTGGGCTTCGATCCCTTCAGCGTGGTCAAGACACTGGTCATGCAGGACCAGGACGCCAAGCCATTGATCGTGCTCATGCACGGCAACCGCAAGGTCAGTACCAAGAACCTGGCGCGGCAGATCGGCGCCAAGTCGGTGGAGCCCTGCAAGCCCGAGGTGGCCAACCGCCACAGCGGCTACCTGGTGGGCGGCACCTCGCCCTTCGGCACGCGGCGGCAGATGCCGGTGTTCATCGAGCAAAGCATTCTTGGGCTGCCGCGCATTGCGGTGAACGGCGGGCGGCGCGGTTACCTGATCGGTCTCGATCCGCAGGTCTGCGTGCAACTGCTGGATGCCAAGCCGGTGCGGTGCGCGATCGACTTGTGAAGCTGGCTGGCAGAATCACGTCACGCGCCGGACCGTCCGGCGCCCCTTACCCCTGACCTCGGATTGCCCATGCTCTGGTCCCTGCTGGCGCTGCTGGCCGCCTATCTCGTCGGCTCGCTCAGTTTCGCCGTCATCGTCAGCCGCATGATGGGTCTGGCCGACCCGCGCAGCTACGGCAGCGGCAATCCGGGCGCCACCAACGTGCTGCGCTCTGGGTCAAAGGCGGCGGCCATCGTCACGCTGCTGCTGGACGCCCTCAAGGGCTGGCTGCCGGTGATGCTGATCAAGTGGTTCGGCGAGCCGTTCGGCCTGGGCGAGGGCACACAGGCGCTGGCCGGCCTGGCGGCCTTCGCCGGCCATCTGTGGCCGGTGTTCTTCGGCTTTGCCGGCGGCAAGGGCGTGGCCACGGCGGCCGGCGTGCTGCTGGCGTTCGAGCCCTGGCTGGGCGTGGCGACACTGGCGAGCTGGCTGATCATCGCCTTCTTCTTTCGCTACTCCTCGCTGGCCTCGATGGTGGCGGCGTTGTTCGCCCCGGCCTATTACCTGCTTGGCGACGGCGTGGGTTGGCAGGCGTCGGGTGCCAAGGCGCAGGCCATGCTGGCGATGTCCTTGTTGCTGATCTGGCGCCACCGCGAGAACATCGGCCGCCTGCTGGCCGGCAAGGAATCGAAGCTGGGCGCGAAGAAGTCGGGCTGAGGCAGCGCTGCGCCTGCCTCAACGCCGCAGCAGCGTCATCTGGTCGGCGTCGCGCCGCATGCTGAAGCGTGTGAGAAAGCTGTTGCCCAGCAGCACCATCGGCAGCTCGCCCGGGATTACCACGGCGTCGATGCCGTAGCTCACCACGTCGCCGACGCGCAACTGGTCAAGCTTGATCAGCCAGCCGAACGCCGGTCCGTTGGCGGTGGTGGTCTGCACGCGCCGGCCGCCGCTGTAGTTCAGCGCCAGGTTCTTGGCCACGGCCTCGCTCAGCGTCACCACCGAGGCGCCGGTGTCGATCAGCATCTGCGCCGGCTTGTTGTTGATGCTGCCCTGGGTGAAGAAGTGGCCGCTGCCGTCGGCCGTCAGCACGATGCGCTGCGCATCGGTCGTGCTGGCGCCGCCGATGCTGACCGGTGTGGCGCCGACGCGCAATTCGTGGGTGCGGCCATCGATCTGCACCGTCGCCCGGTCGCCGCGCGTGGACAGCACTTTGATGCCCTGGTAGGTTTCGCCCGGGGCCACCGCCTTGGGCGTGCCGCCGTCGATCACGATCAGCGCCTTCGGGCCCAGCATGCCGTGCACGCCGACCGATTGCGCGGGCGCCAAGCCGGCGGCACCGGCCAGCATCACGGCAAGGATCAGACCACGCATCGCGCGCTGCCTCAATCGCGGAAGTTGTCGAAGGACAGGGGCAGATCCGCCATGTCCCTGCGCAGCAGCGCCATCACCGCCTGCAGGTCGTCGCGCTTGGCACCGGTCACGCGTACGCTGTCGCCCTGGATGGCCGCCTGCACCTTCAGCTTGCTGTCCTTCACCAGGCGCTGGATCTTCTTGGCGTCCTCGCTGGCGATGCCGCTGCGCACCTTGATGATCTGCCTGACCTTGTCACCGCCGATCTTCTCCACCTTGCCTTTGTCCAGAAAGCGCACGTCGACGTTGCGCTTGGTCAGCCGGCCGCGCAGGATGTCCTCGATCTGCTGCAGCTGGAACTCGGCATCGCCCAGCAGCGTGATCTCCTTGTCCTTCAGCTCGATGGCGGCGCTGGTGCCCTTGAAATCGAAGCGCGTGCCGAGTTCCTTGGCGGCGTTGTCCACCGCGTTCTTCACTTCCACCATGTCGGGGTCGCAGACCGTGTCGAATGAGGGCATGGGTTGACTCTCCTTGTCGTCAATGCGCGCGGCCGGCCGCGTCAGCGCTGCTTGCGCCCGCGACCTGCTTTGCGCCAATACTGAAACGCGTCCTCGTGCACCTCCAGGTCCAGCTCCTGCACGCGTGGCAGCAGCTTCTCCTGCGCGTCGGCCACCGCCCGGTTGTAGACCAGCGGCCCGATTTCCTCCAGGAAAAAGCCCAGCAAGGCGCCGGCGGACACGTTGCCGATGCGCTCGTCCATGTGCTCGGCGAAGTAGCGCATGATGGACTCAACCGCCTGCTGGCGGTCTTCCCGGGCCAGTTCGATGGGCATGGTGACGCGGCAATCGGCTTGGGGTGCGATGCGACAATTGTCCCATGTTCATCGAGCACAACGTCGCCCTTCAGCCGCTCAACACCTTCGGCATCGCCGCGCGCGCCGCCGCCTTGGTGCGCGTGCAGGGTGCGGCCGACGTGCGGCGCGTACTGCAGCACGAGTCGCTGCGCGATGCGCCCAAGCTGGTGCTGGGCGGCGGCAGCAACATCGTGCTGACCGGCGATCTGAAGGGCGTGGTGCTGAAGGTCGAAGTGACTGGCCGCCGCGTGGTGGGCGAGACCGATCGCCACGTCGTCGTCGAGGCGGGTGCGGGTGAGAATTGGCACGACTTCGTCGGCTGGACGCTCGATCAGGGCCTGGCCGGACTGGAAAATCTGGCGCTGATTCCCGGCACCGTCGGCGCCGCGCCGGTGCAGAACATCGGCGCCTACGGGCTGGAGTTGCAGGATCGCTTCGACTCGCTTGACGCCATCGACCTGGAAACCGGCGAGACCTTCACGCTGAACGCCGCGCAGTGCGGCTTTGGCTACCGCGACTCGGTGTTCAAGCATGCGGCGCCGCGCCGGGGCGACGGCTCGGCAGCGCCGCGCGGCCTGGGCCTGGCCGGCCGCGCGCTGATCCTGCGCGTGCGCTTCGCGCTGCCCAAGGCCTGGCAGCCGGTGCTGGGCTACCTGGACTTGGAGCGGCGCATGCAGGAGGAGGGCGTGGCCCACCCCACGGCGCGCCAGATCTACGACTGGATCGTCGCCATACGCAGCGCCAAGCTGCCCGACCCGGCAGTGATCGGCAACGCTGGCAGCTTCTTCAAGAACCCCACCGTCACGCCCGAGCAGTGCCAGGACATCATCGGCCGCGACCCCAAGCTGGTGCACTACCCCATGCCTGACGGCAGCGTGAAGCTGGCGGCCGGCTGGCTGATCGATGCCTGCGGCTGGAAGGGCAAAAGCGTCGGCAACGCCGCCGTGTACGAGAAGCAGGCCCTGGTGCTGGTCAACCGCGGCGGCCGCGACCACCCCGCCACCGGCGGCGAAGTGATGACCCTGGCCAAGGCGATCCAGACCAGCGTGTACGAGCGCTTCGGGATCCGGCTGGAGCCAGAGCCTTTCATCGTCTAGCGTGTGCCCATGCGCGCCATCGAGCTGTTTCGCCTGCGCCGCGTGCGCGACAAGCCGCGCGCCATTACCGAGATCACCACACACGCGGGCCTGTCGCCGGCCGATGCACGGGCGTTTCTGCACGCGGCGATCGGCGGCGACCGGCCCGTTCTGCATCTGGCCGACGATGCCGCGGCGCGCGTGTGCATCGTGGCGCTGGCGCCGCTGGGATTCGTGGGCCGCTTCGCGCCGGCTGGAAATTTCGATGCGCCGCAGCGCGCGCAGGCGGCGATCCTGGCCGCGCGCCACCGGTTACCGGCCGCCGTCAGCGACGCCATCGGCGCGCTGCTGCTGGCGGGTGATTGGGAACGGGCACTCGACCACGGCTTGCAGCACCTGCGCATGCACGCGCCCGCGGACGATGCCGAGCGAGCGTTGCTGGAGCGCACCGCGATCGACGTCGGCCTGGTGGCGGGTGTGCCGGGCCGCGCCTGACGCCGGATGAGCGTCAGCGCAGGGCCAACTCAGCTCGTTGCCCAGCGCGCCGCCGGCCCGCGCGTGCGCCAGTACAGCCAGCCGACGATGCTCAGGTTGAGCAGGTTCCAGCCGATGCCGTTGACGAAGGCGGCTCGGTAGCTGCCGGTCAGGTCGAAGATCCAGCCCGACAACCAACCGCCCAGCGCCATGCCGACCAGGGTGGCCATGATGACGGCGCCGACGCGGGCGCCGGCTTCGCGCGCCGGGAAGTGCTCGCGCACGATGATGGCGTAGGCGGGCACGATGCCGCCCTGGAACAGGCCGAATAGCGCTGAAATGACATACAGCGGCACCAGGCCGTCGAAAGGCAGGAACAGCAGCAGCGCCACGCCTTGCAGCGCCGAGCCGAGCAGCAGCGTGCGGATGCCGCCGATGTGGTCGCAGATCCAGCCTGAGATCAGCCGGCTGGCGATGCCAGACAGCAGCATCAGCGACAGCATCTCGGCGCCGCGCGCGGCGCCGTAGCCCAGGTCGGTGCAGTAGGCGACGATGTGCACCTGCGGCATCGACATGGCGACGCAGCAGGCCACGCCGGCGATGCACAGCAAGGCCTGGGCGTGCGCGGGTGGCAGGCCGAAGGGGCGGTCCTTGGGGCGGGCGATGGCGGTGACACCGGGCGCCAGATCGTGCCCGATGGCGGGCGGGCGCTGGCGCATGCGAAAGGCCAGCAGCGCCATGCCGATGCCGCAGAACAGGCCGAGCGCGATGTAGGTCGGGCGCCAGCCGACGCCGTCGATGCCGGCCTGCGCCAGCGGCGGCCAGATGGTGCCGGCCAGGTAGTTGCCGCTGGCGCAAATGGCCACCGCGATGCCGCGCCGCTTGTTCCACCACAGGCTGGTGTCGGCCATCAACGGTGCGAAGGTGGAGGCGCCGCCCAGCAGACCAAGCAGCAGGCCGTGCGCCAGGCCGAACACCCAGATATTGGGTGCCAGGCCGGCCAGCACGAAGCCAGCGCTGACGGCGGCGGCGTCGACCCACAGCACCGGCGCGATGCCCCAGCGGTCGGCCCAGCGGCCGGTCCACAGGCCGCCCAGCCCGAGGCAGATCATCATCGCGGTGTAGGGCAGCGAGGCGTCGGCGCGGCTGATGCCGAACTCGGTCTGCACCGCGGGCAGCACGACCGACACCACGTACATGCTGCTGTTGCCGAGCATGACGATCAGCACCGTCACCAGCAGGCGCAGCGCGGCGGTGCGCGAATCGATCAGGCTGGGGTCGGCGGGGGCGGCGGCTGTCATGGGCAGCCCGCTGGACTATGCAGGACTGTGCGGGCGTGCCGGCCCTCACCCCAACCCTCTCCCGCGCGCGGGAGAGGGAGTTCCTTTGTCGGAGGGGCGTTAATGTGCACGCCGACGCTTAGGCCTTCGCGGCGTCTGGTGCCGCGGCCAGGCGCGCGATCAGGCCGTGCTCGGCCGGGCCGTCGATGGGAATCCACACGCGCAGCGGGTTGCCGGGCGCGACCTTGATCGCCTCGCCCTCGGCGTCCTTCATCAGCTGCAATTGCTGGGTGCGGTTGCCTTGGGGCGTGATGATCTCGATCCAGTCGCCGACGGCGAAGCGGTTCTTGGTCTCGACCTCGGCCCAGCCATCGCGCGTGGACTTGACCTCGCCGACGAACTGGCTGCGCGTGGCGACCGAGTGGCCGGTTTCGTAGTTCTGGTAATCGTTGGCGGGGCGGCGCTCCAGAAAACCGCTGGTGTAGCCGCGGTTGGCCAGGCCCTCCAGTTCGGTGATGAGTTGCGGGTTGAACGCGCGCCCGGCCACCGCGTCGTCGATGGCGCGGCGGTAGGTCTGCGCCGTGCGGGCGACGTAGTACAGGCTCTTGGTGCGGCCTTCGATCTTGAGCGAGTCGACGCCGATCCGGGTCAGCTTTTCGACCAGCTCGATGGCGCGCAAGTCCTTGCTGTTCATGATGTAGGTACCGTGCTCGTCTTCCATGATCGGCATCAGCTGGCCGGGGCGGCCTTCTTCCTCGATCAGATAGACCTTGTCGGCGGCCGGGTGGCGCTGGCCATTGCCGGTGGTCGATTGCTCGGCCGCTTCGGCCTCGGCGTCGAAGCTGAAACCCTGCAATTGCTCGCCCAGCGCCAGCGCCTCGCCGGTGTTGGGGTCGACGGCCGCGTCCACGGTCTTGTAGTTCCAGCGGCAGGCGTTGGTGCAGGTGCCCTGGTTGGGGTCGCGGCGGTTGAAGTAGCCACTGAGCAGGCAGCGCCCGCTGTAGGCGATGCACAGCGCGCCGTGCACGAACACTTCCAGCTCCATGTCGGGACATTCCTGGCGGATCTGCTCGACCTCGCCCAGGCTCAGCTCGCGCGAGAGGATGATGCGCGCCACGCCCATCTTCTGCCAGAACTTCACCGCCGCCCAGTTCGTGGTGTTGGCCTGCACGCTCAGGTGAATGGGGATGTGCGGCCACTTCTCGCGCACCAGCATGATCAGCCCGGCGTCGGCCATGATCAGCGCGTCGGGCCTCAAAGCTACCACCGGCTCCAGGTCGCGCAGGTAGGTGCGCACCTTGTCGTTGTGGGCGATCAGGTTGCTGGTGACGAAGAATTTCTTGCCGCGCGCATGCGCCTCGGCGATGCCGGTGGCGATCTGCTCCAGGCGGAATTCGTTGTTGCGCGCGCGCAAGGAATAGCGCGGCTGGCCGGCATACACGGCGTCGGCGCCGAAGTCGTAGGCGGCGCGCATCTTGTCCAGGCTGCCGGCGGGCAACAGCAGTTCGGGGGCGTTGGGCGTCATGGGGGCGTATTGTCGGCGCAGCAGCACAGTATGCTCGGCAAAAGCACGCGACTTGACTCGCGTCAAGATTCACCCTATGAGCTTCGGCTATTGTGGTGTTGATGAGAAGTTTTTCAGCAACCCCAAGGAGAAGCACATGATCCGTGAAGTCGAAGGCGACATTCTGCTCAGCGATGCCCAGGTGATCGCGCATGGCGTGGCCACGCGCGACCCGTTTGATTCCGGCCTGGCGCTGGCGCTGCGCGAGCGCTTTCCATCCATGGTCAAGGATTACCGCCACGCCACGCAGTCGAACGAGCCCAAGACCGGCGAGGTCTGGGCCTGGGGCGGCGTCAACGAGGACGGCAGCGTGCGCGGCATCGTCAACCTGCTGACACAGGGCATGCAAAGCCAGGCCAAGTCGGCGCGGCCGGTGAGGGCCAAGCTGGAGGACGTCAACCGCGCGCTGCGCGAGTTGGCCAATCTGGTGCGCAAGGACGAGATCAAGAGCGTGGCCTTGCCGCGCCTGGCCACGGGCGTGGGTGGGCTCGACTGGGCCGAGGTCAAGCCGCTGATCCAGCAGCATCTGGGCGACCTGGGCATTCCGGTGCTGGTCTACGAGGTCTACCGCAAGGATCAGAAGGCCGACGAAAAGCTGGCCTGAGTTCAGCCGACTGGCCGCCAAAGCCCCGTGCAGGTGCCGCGCCTGCACGGGGCTTTTTCTTTAGTGCGCAAAGCAGTAGGGCGATGACGGGCAGGGTGGAAAGCCGGCGGTGCGCCTGACACAATGGGTGGGCGTGCGCTCCGCATGAATTGCCCTTGAAAGGAGATCGCCATGGCCACCCGCAACAAACACGCTTTTGCCAACACCCTCAAGAGTTTCACGACGGCTTCCGGCAAGACCGGCAAGCTGTATTCGCTGCCGGCGCTGGCCCGGCAGTTTCCCAACATCAAGCGACTGCCGGTGTCGATCCGCATCGTGCTGGAATCGGTGCTGCGCCACTGCGACGGCCAGAAGGTCGAGGCCGCGCATGTCGAGCAGCTGGCCAACTGGCGGCCCAATGCGGCACGCACCGACGAGATCCCGTTCACCGTGGCGCGCGTGGTGCTGCAGGACTTCACCGGCGTGCCGCTGCTGGCCGATCTGGCGGCGATGCGCTCGACCGCCCAGCGCATCGGCGCCGACCCGACGAAGATCGAGCCGCTGGTGCCGGTGGATCTGGTGGTCGACCACTCGGTGATGGTCGACTACTACGGCACGAAGAACGCGCTCGACCTGAACATGAAGATCGAGTTCCAGCGCAACCGCGAGCGCTACGAATTCATGAAGTGGGGCATGCAGGCCTTCGACACCTTCCGCGTGGTGCCGCCCGGCTTCGGCATCGTGCACCAGGTCAACCTGGAATACCTGGCGCGCGGCGTCCACAAGGGCGCCGATGGCGTGGTCTACCCCGACTCGCTGGTCGGCACCGACAGCCACACCACCATGATCAACGGCATTGGCGTGGTGGGCTGGGGTGTCGGCGGCATCGAGGCCGAGGCCGCCATGCTCGGCCAGCCGGTGTACTTCCTGACGCCCGACGTGGTCGGGTTCGAGCTGAAGGGCCGGCTACGCGAGGGCTGCACCGCCACCGACCTGGTGCTGACGGTGACCGAGCGGCTGCGCCAGCACAAAGTGGTCGGCAAGTTCGTCGAGTTCTTCGGCGAAGGCACGCGCACGTTGTCGGTGCCGGACCGCGCCACCATTGGCAACATGTCGCCGGAATACGGCGCCACCATGGGCTTTTTCCCGGTCGACGAGCGCACCATCGAGTATTTCGAGGGCACCGGCCGCACCAAGGCCGAGATCGAACTCTTTGAGGCCTACTTCAAGGCGCAGGGCCTGTTTGGCGTGTCGAAGGCGGGTGAAGTCGATTATTCGCAGGTCGTCACGCTTGATCTGGGCGACGTCACGCCCAGCCTGGCCGGCCCGAAGCGGCCGCAGGACCGGATCGACCTGGGGCAGATGTCGACGCGCTTCGTCGAGCTGTTTTCGACACCGATGGAAGAGGGCGGATTCAGCCGCCCCGCCGAGTTGCTGCACACCCGCGTGCAGGTCGCGCGCGACAACGACCCCGATGCCGACGAGTTCCCGCCCGAGCCCGAGCCAATTCCCATGGGCGCGCCGCGCCAGGTGGCCGAGATGGTGGCCAACCGCCCGACCCTGGCATCGGCGCAGTCCGAGGCCGACGTGGTCGAGCCGATCTCGCCCGACGCCTACACGCTGGGCAACGGCGACGTGCTGATCGCCGCCATCACCAGCTGCACCAACACCAGCAACCCCAGCGTGCTGCTGGCGGCCGGCCTGCTGGCCAAGAAGGCGGTGGCTGCCGGGCTCAAGGTGGGCCCGCACATCAAGACTTCGCTGGCGCCCGGCTCGCGCATCGTGACCGAGTACCTGACCGAGACCGGACTGCTGCCCTACCTGGAAAAACTCGGTTTTACCGTGGCAGGCTATGGCTGCACCACCTGCATCGGCAACGCCGGCGATCTGGCGCCCGAGCTGAACGAGGCCATCAACCGCAACGAACTGGTGTGCGCCGCGGTGCTGTCGGGCAACCGCAACTTCGAGGCGCGCATTCACCCCAACCTGAAGGCCAACTTCCTGGCCAGCCCGCCGCTGGTGGTGGCCTATGCGATTGCCGGCAACGTCATGACGGACCTGATGGCCGCGCCGGTCGGGCAGGGCAAGGGTGGCAAGGATGTGTACCTGGGCGACATCTGGCCGACCAGCGACGAGGTCAACAAGCTGCTCAAGTACGCCATGAAGGGCCGTGCGTTCCGCGAGAACTACGCCAAGGTGAAGACCGAGCCCGGCAAGCTGTGGGACCGCATCGAGGGCGTCGAGGGCGACGTCTACAACTGGCCCACCAGCACCTACATTGCCGAGCCGCCGTTCTTCGACGATTTCGCGATGGATTACGTGGAGGCCTGCGCCGTGGGCGAAGGCGATGCTGCCCGCAACACCTGCGACCCGGTGCAGGGCGCGCGCATCATGGCGCTGTTTGGCGACAGCATCACCACCGACCACATTTCGCCCGCCGGCAGCATCAAGGAGAGCTCGCCCGCCGGTCAGTGGCTGCTGGCCAATGGTGTGCAAAAGGCCGACTTCAACAGCTATGGCAGCCGGCGCGGCAACCACGAGGTGATGATGCGCGGCACCTTTGCCAACGTGCGCGTGAAGAACCTGATGATCCCGCCGCGCGCCGACGGCAGCCGCGAGGAGGGCGGGCTGACGATCTACCAGCAACCCGGCGAGCTGCAGGGCACCAAGCAGTTCATCTACGACGCCGCCATGAAGTACTGCGCCGCCGGCGTGCCGACGGTGGTGTTCGCCGGTGAGGAATACGGCACTGGCTCCAGCCGCGACTGGGCCGCCAAGGGCACGCAGCTGCTGGGCATCAAGGCGGTGGTGGCCAAGAGCTTCGAGCGCATCCACCGCAGCAACCTGGTCGGCATGGGCGTGCTGCCGCTGCAGTTCAAAGGTGACGAGACCTGGGAAAGCCTGGGCCTGAAGGGCGACGAGCTGATCGACATCCTGCCGTCCGGCGACCTGGCGCCGCGCAGCGACGCGCGCCTGATCATCACGCGCGCCGATGGCTCGAAGCATGAAACCACGCTGACGTTGCGCATCGACACGGCGATCGAGGTGGATTACTTCCGCAACGGCGGCATCCTGCCGTATGTGCTGCGGCAGCTGCTGGCTTGAGGAGACGGCATGCAGGAGCGCGTGAACCTGGGCAAGGCCGGCCCCGATCTTTACCAGGCCATGCTGGCGCTGGAGGGCCAGCTCCAGCCTGCTCTGGCGGCCGCCGGCATCGACAAGGGCTTTTCCCACCTGCTGCGCCTGCGCGCCTCGCAGATCAACCAGTGCGCCTTCTGCGTGCGCATGCACGCGCGCGATGCGCTGGCGGCGGGGGAAACGCAAGATCGGATCAGCGTGCTGCCGGCCTGGCGGGAGACCGGTTACTTCAGTGATCTGGAGCGCGCGGCACTGGAACTGGTCGAGTCGGTGACCCTGGTCGCCACCGACCAGGTGCCGGACGCCGTCTACGAGCGCGTGGCGGCGGTGCTGAGCCAGGACCAGATCGCGGCCGTGGCCTGGCTGGGGGTGGTCATCAACGCCTGGAACCGGATCGCGATGGCGAGCCGCTACCTGGTGAATCCCTGAGGGCCGGCGCCCGCCCTGGGGTTCACGCATCCTGCGCCCTGGGCGCAGGATGGTGTCGTAGGGCGCCCCGAGTGCGGCTCTCGGCTGGCGACGAACCGGCTGAGCAGCCAGCGGGCGGCGGCACAATCGGCGCATGGCGACACAACAGCTTCTGATCGTCGGTGGCGGCATCGGCGGCCTGGCGGCCGCGCGCGCCGTGGCGGGCATGGGTTGGGACGTGCGCCTGTACGAGCGCGCGCCCGCGTTCAGCGAGGTCGGGGCCGGCGTTCAGCTGGGCCCCAACGTGACGCGGATCCTGCACGGCTGGGGCCTGGAGGACGAACTGGCGTTGGTGGCCGCATTTCCGGCGCGGCTGCGGGTGCGCAGCGCCCTCAGCGGTGCCGATCTGGGGGTATTGCCCCTGGGCGCCCAGGCGCTGGAGCGCTACGGCGCGCCGTACGTCACCATCCATCGCGCCGATCTGCACGGCCTGCTGCAGCGGGCCGCCAGCCGCCTGCCGAATGTGCAACTGAACCTGGGCCACGAGTTGGCGGATTTCACCGATCATGGCCGGGTGGTGACGCTCAGCACCGGGGGAGGCCATCCGGTGGAAGGCGATGCCCTGCTGGGTGCCGACGGCGTGTGGAGCCGGGTGCGCCAGCAGTTGCTGGACGATGGCCCGCCGCGCGCCAGCGGGCACCTGGCCTATCGCACCATGCTGCGCCAGTCGGCGTTGCCGCAGGCGCTGCGCACACTGGACGTGACGGCCTGGCTGGGGCCGCGCCTGCACGTGGTGCAGTACCCGGTACGCGGCGGCGACTGGATGAACCTGGTGGCCATCGTGCAGGGCGATCCACCAACTCGCCCGCAGGACTGGGACCATCAGGCCAACGCCGCCGATCTGCAGCGCGCCATGGGCAACACCTGCGCGGCGCTGCAGGCCCTGATCGCCGCCGTGCCCGAGGCCACGGTCAACGCCCACGCCTGGCGCCTGTGGGCGCTGGCCGACCGGCCGCCCGTGACCGGCCCCGAGCAGATGGGGCGCGGACTGGTGGCGTTGCTGGGCGACGCCGCACACCCGATGCGGCCCTACCTGGCGCAGGGCGCCGGCATGGCGATCGAGGACGCGGCCGAACTGGCGCGTTCGCTGGCGATGGATGCGGTGGACGTGCCCACGCGCCTGAAGCGCTACGCATTGGCGCGCTGGCAACGCGTGGCGCGGGTGCAGGCGCGCTCGATCCGCAACGGGCAGATCTTCCATTCGACTGGCTTGGTGCGCTTCGGGCGCGATGCGTCGATCCGGCTGCTGGGCGAGCGCATTCTTGACGTACCCTGGTTGTACGCGGGTTGAGGTATCGAAGCTTTTTCCCCGCCAGGCCAGCGGCGGGGCAGCGCTTGCAGTTTGTCTCTATTGGGAATAAACTTAGTCTCTATTGATGGAGACGAGCATGCCCACATCCCTTTCCCCCGCCGCGCCCAAGGTGTCCGAACGCCGCGGCAGTTATCACGCCAGCGCGCGCGGTGCGGCGGCGTACTGGCTGTCGCCGGTGGAGCGCTCGCAGTTGGTCAAGCAAGGCGTGCCCGCGCGCGAGGTGGTGGCGCTGAGCGATGCCATGGGCTTGCCGCGCGACCAGTTCATGCGCGTGCTGGGGCTGGCGCGCTCGACGGTGGAGCGCAAGATCGCCCGGCGCGATCCCTTGTCGCAGCCCGAGAGCGAGAAGATGGTGGGGGTCGAGCGCCTGATCGGCCAGGTTGACGCCATGGTGCGCGAGGCCGGCGCGGCACCGGCCAGTTTCGACGCCGCGCGCTGGTTCGCCCGCTGGATGGCCGATCCGGTGCCGGCGCTGGGCGGCCTGGCGCCGCAGGAGTTGCTGGACACCGCCGACGGGCGCGAGGCGGTGAGCACCTTGCTGTATCAAATGAAGTCCGGCGTGTATGCCTGACGGGCGGGCGCTCAGCTAGATCATGCCGAGCACCGGTGCTGAGTCGGGCAGCGTCAGCCTCTGGCGCATCGCCACCGACACCCCGGACTACACCGCCGATGACCTGAGCGGTGCCGGTGCGCGGGCGACCGGCGGGCGCTGGAACGCGCGCGGCACGCCCATGCTGTACACCAGCAGCTCGCGCTCGCTGGCCTGCCTGGAAACGGTGGTGCACCTGGGCGGCGGCGTGGCGCTGCCCTTGAATCGCTACCTGGTGCGCATCGATGTTCCCGCGGCGGTCTGGGCGGCACGTGTGCGCTTCAAGGGCGACCAGCACGTCGGCTGGGACGCCTTGCCGGCCGGTCGCGTCAGCATCGCCTGGGGCACGGCCTGGGCGGCCGAGGGCGACAGTCTGCTGGCGCAGGTGCCCTCGGTCATCGTGCCCGAAGAGCACAACCTGCTCATCAATCCCGCGCACCCGCAGGCGCCATTGTTGCGCGTGACCAAGCTGCGCCGCTGGTCGTACGACCCACGCGCCTTGCGCCTACCCGGTCATCTCTAGAATGCCCGCATGAACACGATCGTACGCCCCCGCATCCTCGTTGCCCGCGCCATCTTCCCCGAGGTGATGGACAAGCTGACCCAGCATTTCGACGTCGAAGCCAATCCGGCCGATGATTTGTGGCCGCGCGATGAATTGCTGCGGCGCCTGCAAGGCAAACAAGGCGTGTTCACCACCGGCGGCGAGCGCATTGACGCCGCGCTGCTGAAGGCCTGCCCCGAGTTGAGGATTTGTGCCAACATGGCCGTCGGCTACAACAACTTCGACCTGGCGGCGATGACGGCGGCCGGCGTGCTGGGCACCAACGCGCCCGACGTGCTGACCGAGACCACCGCCGACATGGGCTTTGCCCTGCTGATGGCGGCGGCGCGGCGCGTCACCGAGGGCGAGCACTTCCTGCGCGCTGGCAAGTGGGACCGCTGGGCCTACGACATGCTGATCGGCCAGGACGTGCATGGCGCCACGCTCGGCATTCTCGGCATGGGCCGCATCGGCCGCGCCATCGCGCGGCGTGGCGCGCTGGGCTTTGGTATGCCGGTGATCTATCACAACCGTTCGCGGCTGCCGGCCGAAGAAGAGGCCGAGGTGGGCGCGCGCTACGTCAGCAAGGAAGAGCTGCTGAAGACCGCCGACCACTTGGTGCTGGTGGTGCCCTACAGCGCCGAGTCGCACCACAGCATCGGCGCGGCCGAGCTGGCGCTGATGAAGCCGAGCGCAACCCTGATCAACATCGGCCGCGGCGGCGTGGTGGACGACGCCGCGCTGGCGCAGGCGCTGCGTGAGGGGCGCATCGCGGCGGCTGGCCTGGACGTGTTCGAGGGCGAGCCCAAGGTGCACCCCGATCTGCTGGCCTGCAGCAACGTTGTACTGACGCCCCACATTGGCAGCGCCACCGTGCCCACGCGCAAGGCCATGGCCAACCTGGCGGCGGACAACCTGATCGGCTACCTGACGCAGGGCAAGCCGCTGACGCCGCTGAATCCGGAAGTCATCCCGGCTTGAGCGCCTCGCCTCGGGCGTGAATGACCGGCCAGGGCATGACGAATCCTGGCCTTGTGTGAAGAAAATCTGATGGATTCCGCTTTGCCTGAATGGCTGTCCTGGCTGGCGCTGGCGGCGTTGCTGCTCAACTTCGTGCTGCTGCTGGTGCTGCTGCTCCGACGCCCGCGCCGGCCGGACGACGTGGCATCGCGCGGCGAAGTGCAGCAACTGGTCGAGCACAGTAACGAGCGGCTGGAGCGCGAGTTGCGGCAGGAGATCGGCGACAACGCGCGCGGCAGCCGGCAGGAGTTGACACATTCGCTGGCGAGCTTCCAGGACACCGTCACGCGCCAGGGCGCCGAAGCCAATCGCACGCAGAACGCGCAGGTCGACGCGCTGGCCGCGCAGCTCACCCAACTGCGCGGCACGCTGGGCGACACGCTGGTGCAGCAGTTGCAGGCGCTCGGCCTGTCGATGACGCAGCAGGCGCAGGAAACCACGCGCACGCAGAACGCGCAGATTGACGCCTTTGCGCAGCAATTGGCGCACCTGCGCGGTTCGTTGTCCGAGACGCTGACGCAGCAGCTCACCAATTTGAGCGAAACCAACGCCCGTCGCATGACCGAGGTGCGCGGCACGCTGGAACAGCAGTTGGCCCAGTTGCAAGCCGCCAACACCACCAAGCTGGACGAGATGCGCCAGACCGTGGACGAGAAGCTGCAGTCCACCTTGCAGGCGCGCCTGGGCGAGAGCTTCAAGCAGGTGGCCGACCGGCTGGAGCAGGTGCACAAGGGCCTGGGCGAGATGCAGACGCTGGCGCAGGGCGTGGGCGACCTGAAGCACCTGCTGACCAACGTCAAGACGCGCGGCATGTTCGGCGAGGCGCAGCTGGCGGCCTTGCTGGAACAGGTGTTCGCGCCCGAGCAGTACGCCGAGCAGGTGGTCACGCGGCCCGGCACGCGCAACGCGGTCGACTTCGCCATCCGGTTGCCCGGGCGTGGTGACGACGGCGTGCCGCTGTGGCTGCCGATCGACGCCAAGTTTCCGAACGAGGACTACGAACGCCTGCTCGACGCGCAGCAGCGCGCCGACGCGGTGGCGGCCGAGGCGGCGGCCAAGGCACTGGAGGCGCGCATCCGGCTGGAGGCGCGCGGCATCGTGGACAAATACGTCGAGCCGCCGCACACCACCGATTTCGCGATTCTGTTCCTGCCTTCGGAGGGCCTGTACGCCGAGGTGCTGCGCCGCCCCGGCCTGTTGGACGCGCTGCAGCGCGAGCACCGCATCACCCTGGCTGGCCCGACCACGCTGCTGGCGATGCTGAGCAGCCTGCAGATGGGCTTTCGCACGCTGGCGCTGGAAAAGCGCAGCGCCGAGGTCTGGCAGGTGCTGGGCGCGGTGAAGACCGAGTTCGGCAAGTTCGGCGACGTGCTGGCGCGTGTCAAGACGCAGACGCAGACGGTGTTGAACACGCTGGATCAGGCGCAGACCCGCACCAACGTCATGAACCGGGCCTTGAAGCAGGTCGAGGCGCTGCCCGATGAGCAGAGTCGGGCGCTGCTGCCCGGTGTCGGCGGCGAAGGCGATGGCGCGGACGGTTGAGGTGGGCCACGCGCTTCACCGCCGCGCCGCCATTCCAAGCACTGTGACGCGATGAAAGGCCGTCAGCTGCTGCGGCTGCTGGTGGCGCAGGTGTGCATCCACAGCGTCATGACCGGCACCCGGCTGGCGGCGCCGCTGCTGGCGCTGCAACTGGGCTACAGCGCCGCCGCCGTGGGCGTGCTGCTGGCGCTGTTCGCGCTGTCGCCGGTGGTGCTGGCCTTGCCGGCGGGCCGGCTGGCCGACCGGCAGGGCCTGCATCTGCCGGTGAACCTTGGCGTGGCGGCGGCGGTGCTGGGCGCGGCGGCGGCGGCGCTGTGGCCGGTGTTTCCGGTGCTGTGCATCGCGGCGATGCTGAGCGGCGCCTCGGCCGGCACGGTGCAGATCGCGGTGCAGCGCCATGTGGGCCGCGCCGCTGCCGACACCAACGAGCTGAAAACCGTGTTCAGCTGGATTGCTATCGCGCCAGCGATGGCCAACTTTCTCGGGCCGCTGCTGGCGGGTCTGTTGATCGACCACGCGGGGCTGACACCGGCACACGAGACTGGCTTTCGCGCCGCCTTCGCCGCGCTGGCGCTACTGCCACTGGTCGGCTGGTGGCTGGTGCAGCGCGCGCCGGCGCTGTCGGTCACGGCGCTCGCCGAAGACGGCGTGCAGCGTTCGGTGTGGGACCTGGTCTCGGCGCCGATGATGCGGCGCCTGTTGTTCGTCAACTGGCTGCAGGCCTGCGCCTGGGACGTGCACACTTTCGTGCTGCCGATCCTGGGTCACGAGCGCGGCATGTCGGCCTCCACCATCGGCGTGTTGCTGGGCGCCTTCGCCATCGCGGCGGCGGCGGTGCGTGTGGTGCTGCCGCTGGTGGCCAGGCGATTGCCTGAGTGGCAGGTGATGTTCGCGTCCACGCTGGTGGCGGCGCTGGCACTGCTGCTTTATCCGCTGATGCCGGGCGCGCTTGGCATGGGCGCCTGCTCGGTGGTGCTGGGCCTGACGCTCGGCGCGGTGCAGCCGATGGTGCTGAGCGTGCTGCACCAGATCACGCCGTCGGCGCGCCAGGGCGAGGCGATGGCGCTGCGCGTGATGACGATCAACTTCTCCAGCTTCCTGATGCCGATGCTGTTCGGGTCGGTCGGCGCCGTGACCGGCATGGCCGGTCTGTTCTGGCTGGTCGGCGGTGCGCTGGCGCTGGGTGCGCGCGCGGTGCCTGGGTTGCGCCTGCCGTCGCCACACCCGTGACGGCGGCGCGTGCCGCGCCGCCTCAGTCGACTTCTGCGATCAACTCGATCTCGACACAGGCGCCCAGCGGAATCTGCGCCACGCCGAAGGCGCTGCGCGCGTGCGCGCCGCGCTCGCCGAACACCTCGCCCAGCAGTTCGGAGCAGCCATTGGTGACCAGGTGCTGTTCGGTGAAGTCGGGCGTGCTGTTGACCAGGCTCATCACCTTGACGATGCGCTTGACCTTGCCCAGGTCGCCCACGGCGGCCTGCAGCGTGCCCATCAGGTCGATGGCGACGGCGCGCGCGGCCTGCTTTCCGTCTTCGGTGGTGATCTGCTTGCCGAGCTGGCCGACCCAGGGCTTGCCCTCCTTGCGCGCGATGTGGCCCGACAGGAACACCAGCTTGCCGCTGCGCACGAAGGGCACGTAGGCGGCGGCCGGCGCGCTGACTGGGGGCAGGGTGATGCCGAGTTGCTGCAGTTTTTCCTGTGGGGTCATGGGTGCTCCTTGTGAATGGCGGATGGATCTTGCCGCTGATGCGGCGCGGACGACGAAACGACTGTAACCCGAGCCCGTGCCGCTTGGCTGTTACGCCGACAGGTCGGGAAGCATCGGCGCGTCGCAGGGCTCCACCGTCACGCCCACGCTCAGCCGGTGCTCGCCCGAGCCCTGCACCACGCCGCGCAGCGGCGAGATGTCGGCGTAGTCGCGCCCGACCGCCAGGCGCACGAAATCCTCCCCGGGTGTGCTCCAGCCGTCGCGCGCGTTGGTGGGGTCGAGGTCGTACCAGCCATGGCCGCGGGCGCGCGCCGCCAGATCGGGCAGAAACACCGACACCCAGGCGTGCGAGGCGTCGCTGCCGACCAGGCGCGGCTGGCCAAGCGGCGGCTCGGTCAGCAAGTAGCCCGACACGTAGCGCGCCGGCAGGCCGAGCGAGCGCAGGCAGGCCAGCATCACGTGGGCGAAGTCCTGGCAGACGCCGCGGCGCTGCGCCATCACGGTGGTGGCGGGGGTGGCGATGTCGGTGCTGGCGCTGGCGTATTCGAAGTCCTGGTGTACACGCCGCATCAGTTCGCGCGCGGCGTCGAGCAGCGGCCGTCCGGGCGTGAACGAGGGTTGTGCGTAATCCGCGAAGGGCGCGCCCGGATGCACGTGGACCGACGGGTAGATGAACTCGGCCGCCGGGTGCCAGGCGGCGCCAGCGTGGTAGACGAAGCCATCGCGCACCTGCTCCCAGGTGATGACGCTGTCGGCCAGATCGGGCGCCTGCGTGTCGATCAGGCTGCTGGCGCGCACGCGCAACTCATCGTGGGCGCCGGCGATCTCGAAGAAACTGCGCGGGTTGCCGTAGATGTCGAGCGTGTGCGTCAGCGTGGTCGGCGTGGGTTGGATGTCCAGCCGTGCGTCCAGGCGGCGTTGGCGCCGCGTGTGCGGCGGCGTCAGGTAGGCCAGATGCAGCGCGGCGCGCACTGCGGGCGCGTAGCGGTAGCAGGTGTCGTGCGTGATGCGCAGCCGCATGTCTGCTTAGGGCCTGTTAACGCTATTCTTGGCGATGCGAACATGCTTAAGAAACCGCCAATCTAGGCGCAGGACGACGCCCAGACCGGGCGTCTGGGCTAGGAGTGCAACGACGAGTGGCGGTTTCTTAAGCATGTTCCCTGCGGGTTGCGATCAAAAAGGCCATCGCCGGCGCTGCCATCCTTGCCAAGGTGCCTACCTTGGCGGTGGCTGGCGCCTTGGCGAGTGGCCTTTTTGTCTCGCAACGCATGGCCAAGAATAGCGTTAACAGGCCCTAGCCCCCAGGCTCCGGCTGACGTCGTCGGTGTGGCTGAAGTGGCGCTCGCCGATGTCGTCCGAGAGCCGGGCGGCGGTGGCCGCCAGTTCGGCCAGCCGTGTCTGAAGATGGATGAAGTCGCCACGGGCGTCGGCTTCGCACAGCTGCGGCAGATCATCGCCCGCGGGGCAGTGCAGGCGCTGCGACAGGTCGTCCTGGCCCGGCGCGTCGGCGGGTTGCAGGTGCGCCAGCTGCTGGTTGAGGGTCTGCACCACCCAGCCGAGCGAGCGCGGGTTCTGCTGGTTCAGCACCACGTGCTCGATCAGCGCGGCGGCCGAGCGGCTGCGCTGGTGGCGGGCGTGAAACGAGATGGTGCTGTCGAACAGCTCCAGCACCACGCCGTAGCCGGCGGCGTCGTGCACGGCATTGGTGTAGAAGCCGCGCGACAGCGCATCGGACAGGTGCAGCAGGCGCTCGATCTGCCGGCCGGCCGTCAGCAGGTGCCAGCCGTCGTCGCGCCACATGCGGTCCTGCTGCGCGCCGGTGATCGCGGCCAGGGTGCGCGACAGATCGGCCAGCGCACGCGCGGCCTCGGCGGCGGCGCTGGCGCCGGGCGGGCGGGGCTGCCGGAAGCGCTCGTCGGCCAGCTTGATGAAGCCCCAGTGCTCGGGCGACAGGCGTTCGCGCAGCGCAGCGGCGGTGCCGCGCAGCCGCTGCAGGCTGTCGCCCAGGCCGCCGTGGCGGTCGTCGGGGTCGGCCAGCGCGCTCAGCAGCGCCTGCTCGAAGCCGGCGTGGTCCTGCAGCGGCGCCGGTGCCGTTGGCGGCACCAGGCCGGTGGCCACGGCCAGCTGGCCCAGCCACATCAGCAGCGCGTGCGAGGGCTCTTCTTCGCCGTGCAGCGCGTTCAGCACGATGCGGGCCAGGCGCACGTCGTTCTCGGCGCGCTCGGTGTAGCGGCCGAGCCAGAACAACTGCTCGGCGGCGCGGCTGGTCACCAGCCGCTGGCGCCGCACCAGCGCGGTGTCGGCCGGCGTGATGGCGACCAGCGAACTGCTGTCGAACTCCGGCTCGGCGGCGTGCGCGCCGTCGCCCAGCACCCAGGTGTCGGCGCTGCTGCCGCCCAGCGCCATGGTGGCCAGACCGGCGCTTTCGCTGACCAGGCGCGTCATGCCGCCGGGCAGCACCTGCCAGCCGCCGCGACCGTCGGACAGCACGAACACGCGCAGCATGGTGGGGCGCGCCAGCACGGCGACGGCGCCGTCGTGCCGGCCCCAGGTCGGCAGGCGCGCGGGCGGGAGGTAGGCCTGCACCGTGTGTTCCTCGGGCCGCTGGCGGATGCTGTCGGCCCAGGAGGCGAGCACGTCCGGGCTCATCAGCGGGCCGACGCCGGGGCCGAAAGTGCCGCGGCTGGTGGACCAGGGGTAGGTCGGCTTGATGACGCAGCGCGCCAGCTGCGGCAGCACTTCGTGCAGCGCGGCCGGCTCGCCGCACCACCAGGTGTGCAGCGCCGGCAGGCGCAGCGGCTCGCCCAGCAACTCGCGCGACAGGGCGGGCAGGAAGCCAAGCAGCGCGCTCGATTCCAGAAAGCCCGCGCCGGGCGCGTTGGCCACCAGCACATGGCCGGCGCGCACCGCCTGCAGCAGGCCGGGCACGCCCAGCCGGGATTCGGGCCGCATCTCCAGCGGGTCCAGCCAGGCGTCGTCGACGCGCTTGATCAGCCCATGCACCGGCCGCAGCCCGTGCAAGGTCTTCAGGAACAGGCGTTCGCCGCGTACCGTGAGGTCGCTGCCTTCCACCAGCGTCACGCCGAGGTAGCGCGCCAGGTAGGACTGCTCGAAATAAGTCTCATGGAACGGGCCGGGTGTCAGCAAGGCGATGTGCGCGTCGGCGCCACCCGGCGCCTGCGCTTTCAGGCCTTCGATGAAGCGGCGGTAGGTGGCCGCCAGGCGGCGCACGCCCATGGCCTCGAAGGCTTCGGGAAACTGCGCCGAGACCGCCAGCCGGTTCTCCAGCAGGTAGCCCAGGCCCGAGGGCGCCTGCGTGCGCTGCGACACCACCCACCAGCTGCCGCCGGCATCGCGCGCCAGATCGAAGGCGAGGATGTGCAGGTGCTGGCCGCCCACCGCCGGCACGCCGTGCATGGCGCGCAGGTAGTCGGGGTGGCCCTGCACCAGCGCGGCCGGGATCAGGCCGTCCTTGAGCAGCCGGCGCTCGCCGTACAGATCGCGCATGGCGGCTTCGAGCAGGCGCGCGCGCTGCAGCACGCCGGCCTCGATGAGCGCCCAGTCGGCGGCCGACACCAGCAGCGGAAACAGGTCCAGGGGCCAGGGGCGCTGCAGCCGCGCCTCGTCGGCGTAGATGTTGTAGGTGACGCCGTTGTCGCGCAGATGGCGCTGCAGTGCGGTGGCGCGGCGTTCCAGGTCGTGCCAGCCGGCCTCGCCCAGATGCGCGAAGAAGCTGCGCCAGGCGGGTGTCAGCGCAGCGCCGTCGCTGAGTGGGCGGGTGATGATCCGCTCGTCGGACTGGCCGGCGCGGCCGCTCAGCTCGTCGAAATGCTCGTCGTCGGCGAGCGCCGCGCCAGGGCGCGCCGCTGCGGAGGCGTTCAGGGGATGCTGCAAAACCGGCTCATGGGAAACACTGCCTGCGGACCATTGTCGCACCGGTGTCGGCGGCTGACCCTCAAGGAATGGACGGCCCGCCACGCCGACGTTCGGACAATGGTGGCCGAATGACACGACGCCGCATGGACTTTTGGGGCGCATGAGCCAGTCAGCCACTTTCTCCGCACCACACCGGCCGCGCCAGGCCGGCTGGGTCTTGCTGGCACTGCTGGCCGGCTGGGTGCTGGGCACGGCGTGCCAGTTGCAGCAACCGGCGCTCTGGGGTGCGGGCGTTTACTGGGCGATGGGCGCGCTGGCGCTGCTGGTGGGCTGGGGCGGGGCGCGCTTTGGTGGTGCGCCACGCGCGCTCGCCTGCCTGCTGGCTGGCGCCTGCGCGGCGTTTGCCAGCGTCGGACTGCGCGCCGGTGCTCTGCAAGCTCAGGTGTTGGATACGGCGCTGGAAGGACGCGATCTGGAGCTCACGGGCCTGATCAGCCGCATGCCGCAGCGCAGCGAGGCCGGCTGGCGCCTTGGCTTCGAGGTTGAGTCCGCGCGCCTGGAGGGCGCCGCGGTATCGGTGCCGCGCCAGTTGCAACTGGGCTGGTACCGGCCGGGCTGGGGTACTGAGCGCGGCGACGCCGAGTGGTCACCGACGCCGGAATTGCGGGCGGGCGACCGCTGGCGTGTCACGGCGCGGCTGAAGGCGGCGCACGGCAACCTGAACCCGCATGGCTTCGACTACGAGCTGTGGCTGTGGGAGCACGGCGTGCGCGCCACCGGCTACCTGCGCACCGGTGCGCGCGAGGCGTCGCCGGAGCGCCTGGCTGAGCGCGCGGGCTACCCGGTCGAGCGCCTGCGCCAGGCCGTGCGCGATGCCATCCTGGCCCACGCCAGGGCCGGCGATGCCGATGCGCGGCGCCGCGCCGGCATCGTCGCGGCGCTGGTCACGGGCGACCAGAACGCGATCGAGCGCGCCGACTGGGACCTGTTTCGCGTCACCGGCGTGGCGCACCTGATGAGCATCTCGGGCCTGCACATCACCATGTTCGCCTGGCTGGCGGTGGCGCTGGTGGGCGCCCTGTGGCGGCGCGCCGCGCGCTGGCGCTGGCCGGCGCGCCGCAATCCCTGCCTGGCGCTGCCGGCGCCGCACGCGGCGCTGATCGGCGGCGTGCTGCTGGCCGGCGGCTACGCTCTGTTCAGCGGCTGGGGCGTGCCGGCGCAGCGCACGGTGCTGATGCTGACGACGCTGGTGGCGCTCAAGCTGAGCGGCCTGCGCTGGCCCTGGTGGATGGCCTGGCTGCTGGCGTGCGCACTGGTGCTGCTGGCCGATCCGTGGGCCTTGCTGCAGGCCGGGTTCTGGCTCAGTTTCGTCGCCGTCGGCGTGCTGTTTGCCAGCGGCTCCAGGATCGATGAGGCGGACGGCCGGGCCTTGCGCGCCCAGGCGTTGGGCCTGTTGCGCGAGCAAGCGGTGATCACGCTGGCGCTGACACCGCTGACGCTGCTGCTGTTCGGCCAGGCCTCGATGGTCGGCCTGCTGGCCAACCTGCTGGCGATTCCCTGGGTCACCGTGGTGATCACGCCGCTGGCGCTGCTGGGGGTGCTCTGGTCGCCACTGTGGCAGCTGGCGGCCTGGGCGCTGGCGCCGCTGCTGGGCGCCTTGGGCTGGCTGGCGGACTGGCCGGGCGCCAGCGTGTCGATGGCGGCGGCGCCGCTTGGGCTGGGCGTGGCCGCCGTGGCCGGCGGTCTGCTGCTGGCGTTGCGCTGGCCCTGGGCCTGGCGCCTGGCGGGCCTGCCGCTGGCGTTGCCGCTGCTGCTGTGGCAGCCGCCGCGCCCGGC
The DNA here is from genome assembly GCA_016702555.1 of Burkholderiales bacterium. GTDB lineage: Bacteria > Pseudomonadota > Gammaproteobacteria > Burkholderiales > Burkholderiaceae_C > Ottowia. The sequence goes on along the minus strand of JADJDV010000005.1, from coordinate 126,721 downwards.
ACCGGGGCAGTTCGAGCTGATCGCCGCCGACGTCGGCCAGGGCAGCGGGGTGATCGTGCGCACCGCCGCGCGCACGCTGCTGTACGACGCCGGGCCGAGCTATTCGAGCGAGAGCGACGCCGGCCAGCGCGTGCTGGTGCCGCTGCTGCGCGCGCTGGGCGAGCGGCTCGACGTGCTGTTGCTGAGCCACCGCGACAGCGACCACGCCGGCGGCGCCAGCGCGGTGATGGCGGTGCAGCGGGGCGCGGCGCTGCTGTCGTCGATCGAGGAGGGCCATATGCTGCAGGCCGAGCGCACCGCCATGCGCTGCCAGGCTGGCCAGCGCTGGCAGTGGGACGGCGTGCACTTCGAGCTGCTGCATCCGCTGGCGGCCGACTATGCGGCGGCGCGCGACGCCAACGCCCTCAGCTGCGTGCTGCGCGTGCGTGCGCCTCATGGCGTGGCGGCGCTGCTGCCGGGCGACATTGGCACCGCGCAGGAGCGGGCCCTGGCCGCGCGGCACCATGACCTGCGTGCCGACGTGCTGCTGGCGCCGCACCATGGCAGCCGCAGTTCATCCTCGCCGGCCTTGCTGGACGCGGTGCAACCGCGGCTGGCGCTGATCCAGTCGGGCTACCGCAACCGTTTCGGCCACCCGGCGCCCGAGGTGGTGGCGCGCTACCAGGCGCGCGGCGTGCGCCTGGTCGATTCACCGCGCTGTGGCGCCATGCGCTGGAGCAGCGCGCAGCCGGACACCGTGCATTGCGAGCGCCAGACCGCGCGGCGCTACTGGCACCATCTCGCACCCTGATCCTGATCCTGACCGTGACTCGGCTTGTTATGCTGTCTGCCGAGGAGAAAGCAGTCGCCATGCACCCGTTCGACGAGATGTACCCCGTGGCCGCGGCGCCGGACGCCGAAGCTGTGCCCACGCGCGCGCACTACCAGCGCTACGCGCAGTGGCTGGCCGGGCAGAGCGCCGAGCACATGCGCGCGCGCCGCGAGGAGGCCGAGGTCATCTTCCGCCGCGTCGGCATCACCTTCGCCGTCTATGGCGAGTCGGACGACGGCGACGACACCGAGCGGCTGATCCCGTTCGACCTGATTCCGCGCATCATTCCCGCCGCCGAATGGGCGCTGCTGGAGCGTGGCCTGGTGCAGCGAGTGAGCGCGCTCAATCATTTCATCCACGACGTCTACCACGGGCAGGAGATCCTGCGCGCCGGCGTGGTGCCGAGCGAGCAGGTGCTGAACAACAGCCAGTACCGGGCGGTGATGCAGGGCCTGACGCTGCCCAACCAGGTCTACGCGCACATCGCCGGCATCGACCTGGTGCGCGCCGGCAACGCCCAGGGCGGCGGCGATTACTACGTGCTGGAAGACAACCTGCGCGTGCCCAGCGGCGTCAGCTACATGCTGGAAAACCGCAAGATGATGATGCGGCTGTTTCCGGATCTGTTCCGTGAGCACCAGGTGGCGCCGGTGGCGCATTACCCGGATCTGCTGCTGGAGACGCTGCGCACCAGCTGCCCGCGCAAGACCGCCGACCCGACGGTGGTGGTGCTGACGCCGGGCATGTACAACAGCGCCTACTTCGAGCACGCCTTCCTGGCGCAGCAGATGGGCATCGAGCTGGTCGAGGGGCAGGACTTGTTCGTCAAGGACGAGTTCGTGTACATGCGCACCACGCGCGGGCCGCAGCGGGTCGATGTGATCTATCGGCGCGTCGATGACGACTTTCTTGATCCCGAGGTGTTCCGGCCCGACTCGACGCTGGGCTGCGCCGGCCTGATGGCGGCCTGCCGCGCCGGCAACGTCGGTATCTGCAACGGCGTCGGCACCGGCGTGGCGGACGACAAGTCGATCTATCCCTACGTGCCGAAGATGATCGAGTTCTACCTGGGCGAAAAGCCGATCCTGAACAATGTGCCGACCTTCATGTGCCGCGATCCCGACGACCTGGGCCATGTGCTCGCGCATCTGGAGGAGCTGGTGGTGAAGGAGGTGCACGGCGCCGGCGGCTACGGCATGCTGGTGGGCCCGGCGGCGACGCGGGCCGAGGTCGAGCGTTTTCGCGCTGCGCTGCGGGCCGCGCCGGACAACTACATTGCCCAGCCGACGCTCAGCCTGTCGAGCTGCCCGACCTACGTGGACAGCGGCATCGCGCCGCGCCACATCGACCTGCGCCCCTTCGTGCTGTCGGGCACCGAGGTGCGCATGGTGCCCGGCGGCCTGACCCGGGTGGCGCTGAAGGAGGGCTCGCTGGTGGTCAACTCCTCGCAGGGCGGCGGCACCAAGGACACCTGGGTGCTGGAAGACGACTCAAAGTGAAATACCGAAGCCCAGCGCCGCCCATCCGCCTTCGTTAACCGACACCCCGACCCATGCTTTCGCGCACCGCCGATCACCTGTTCTGGATGGCCCGCTACACCGAGCGCGCGGAGAACACCGCGCGCATGCTCAACGTCCATTACGAGACCTCGCTGCTGCCGCAATCGGCGGCCGTGTCGCAGCTCGGCTGGCGCGGCGTGCTGTCGATCAGCGAACTGCTGCCCGCGTACACGCAGCGCCACGGCGAGGTGGCGGCGCGGGCGGTGATGGATTTCATGGCGCTGGACGAGGACAACCCGGCGTCCATCGTGGCCTGCCTGAAGGCCGCGCGCGAGAACGCCCGCGCGGTGCGCGGCGCGCTCACCACCGAGGTGTGGGAAACGCTCAACCAGACCTGGCTCGAAGCCGACCGCCCGGGTCTGGGCGATGCTTTTCTGCGCGACCCGGGGCAGTTTCTCGAATGGGTCAAGTTCCGCTCGCACCTGTCGCGCGGCGTGACGCTGGGCACCATGCTGCAGGATCAGGCCTTCCACTTCCTGCGCCTGGGCACCTTTCTTGAGCGCGCCGACAACACCGCGCGCATCCTGGACGTGAAGTTCCACGTGCTCGAGAGCGACTTCTTCGGCGCCGCCGACGAGCGCGATCTGGAGTACGACTTCTACCACTGGTCGGCGATCCTGCGCAGCGTGAGCGCGTTCGAAATCTATCGCAAGGTCTACCGCGACGTGATCACGCCCGAACGCGTCGCCGAACTGCTGATCCTGCGCGAGGACATGCCGCGCGCGCTGCATCACTGCATGAGCGGCGTGCTGCACAAGCTGCAGCAGATCGGCGCCGAGCCCGGCAGCGAGCTGATGCGCCACGCCGGCCGCCTGCACGCCGAGCTGCGCTTCGGCCGCATCGACGACATCCTGGCGACCGGTCTGCACGCCTTCCTGACGCGATTCCTGGATCGGGTGAACCAGCTCGGCGCCGCCATCAGCCACGACTTCCTGGTGCCGGGCGCACCGGCCGATGGCGTCTAGAAATCTTCATGCTCGCCTACGTTCTCAAGCGCCTGCTGCTGATGATTCCCACGCTGCTGGGCGTGCTGCTGCTGACCTTCGTGGTGATCCAGTTCGTGCCGGGCGGGCCGGTTGAGCAGTACCTGGCCGAAGCGCGGGCGGGTGCGGGCGGCGTGGCCGAAGGCGGTGGCATGGCGTACCGAGGCGCGCAAGGCGTCGATGAAAAGCGGCTGGACGAGATCCGGAAGCTGTACGGCTTCGACAAGCCGGCGCACGAGCGCTTTGTGCAGATGCTGGGGCAGTTCGCACGCTTTGATCTGGGGCGCAGCTTCTTTCAGAACAAGGACGTGTGGGCGCTGGTCAAGGAGAAGATGCCGGTGTCCATCAGCCTGGGGCTGTGGACTTTCTTCATCAGCTACCTGATCAGCGTGCCGCTGGGCGTGGCCAAGGCGGTGCGGGCGGGCAGCCGGTTTGACCTGGTGACGACGTTGCTGGTGCTGGTCGGCTATGCCATTCCGGGCTTCGTGCTGGGCGTGGCGCTGCTGGTGATTTTCGGCGGGCAGTTGCAGTGGTTTCCGCTGCGCGGATTGACGTCGGCCAACTGGGATGAGTTGAGCTTCGGAAGCAAGATCGTCGATTACCTGTGGCACATCACGCTGCCGGTGACGGCCATGGTGCTGGGCAGCTTTGCGGTGACGGCGATGCTGACCAAGAACTCGTTCCTGGAGGAAATCCGCAAGCAGTACGTGCTGACGGCGCGCGCCAAGGGTTTGTCCGAGCGCCAGGTGCTCTGGAAGCACGTGTTCCGCAACGCGCTGATTCCGATCGTCACGGGCTTTCCGGCGGCTTTCATCGGCGCCTTCTTCACCGGCGCGCTGCTGATCGAGACGCTGTTCTCGCTCGACGGGCTGGGTCTGCTCAGCTACGAAAGCGTGATCCGGCGTGACTATCCGGTGGTGCTGGGCACGCTGTACCTGTTCACGCTGATCGGCTTGCTGACCAAGTTGATCAGCGACTTGACCTACGTCTGGGTCGATCCGCGTGTGAAGTTCGATTAGGGCCTGTTCACGCTATGTTTCGCCATGCGTTGCGAGTCAAAAAGGCCACTCGCCAAGGCGCCAGCCACCGCCAAGGTAGGCACCGTGGCAAGGATGGCAGCGCCGACGATGGCCTTTTTGATCGCAACCCGCAGGGAACATGCTTAAGAAACCGCCACTCGTCGTTGCACTCCTAGCCCAAACACCCGGTCTGGGCGTCGTCCTGCGCCTAGATTGGCGCTTTTCTGAGCGTGTTCGCATGGCTAAACATAGCGTTAACAGGCCCTAGCCTGACTGCCCTTGTTGTCATACAATGGATGACAAACCGGCCATGGAGATTGTCATGCGAGTGAACGCCCGATTCGACGCCGAAGCCGAACAGCAGGTCACCTATCTTGCCGAGGTGACCGGTATGGGCGTGAGTGAGGTGTTGCGCACCAGCGTGCAGCACTACTACGACGCGGTACGCGCCCGGCGCAGCGGCTTGAAGCACCTGGGTGCTTTCATCGGGCAGGGCAGTAGTGGCCGCAGTGACATCGCGGGCTCGTACAAGGACCGCCTGGCCGAAAGCTGGGACGACAAGCACGCGCCGCTGCCCGCACGTGGCGCGGCGCACGACCCCGCGCCGCCCTGGCCCGCGCCGAGCAAGGCCGCCAGCAAGAAGGGCGCTGCGTGATCATTGCCGACGCTGGCTTCTTCTATGCGCTGATTGACCGCAGCGACGCCTGGCACAGCCGCGCCGTGAGCGCACTCGACACACAGGATGAAGGCTGGATCACCACCTGGCCGGTGCTGACGGAGGCCACCCACCTGCTCACACGCTGGATCGGCACCGACGCCGCGCAGGCGCTGCTGCGCGAGGTGGCCGACGGCGCCATCGCCGTGTGGCAGTGGCCGCTGGCGCAGACCGAGCGCATGGCGCAGCTGATGGCGCGTTATGCCAACCTGCCCATGGATCTGGCCGACGCTTCACTGGTGCTGCTGGCCGAAGACCTGGGCCACGGCCGCATCCTCACCACCGACGGGCGCGACTTCGGCGCCTACGGCTTCAAGAGTCAGCAACCTTTCCGTAACCTGCTGATGGAGGCGCATGGCTGAGGCTGCCGCGCCACCGCCTTTGTCGGCGTCACCCAGCCGTCGCGCCTGGCTGCGCTTCAAGCGCAATCGGCTCGGTTTCTGGAGTCTGGTGCTGTTCGTCACCCTGGTGGTGCTCAGCCTGGCCGCCGAGATCGTCTCGAACGACAAGCCACTCGTCGTGCACTACGACGGCCAGGTCTACTTTCCGCTGGTGAAAAACTATCCGGAGAAGGTATTCGGCGGCGACTTCGAGACCGAAACCGACTATCTCGATCCCTTCATCCGCGACCGCTTCGCCAAGAACGGCAACTGGGCCATCTACCCGCCGAACCCGTACGGCAGCAAGACCATCAACTACTTCGCCCGGCAACCCAACCCCAGCGCGCCCAGCGTCGACAACTGGCTGGGCACCGACGATCGCGGTCGTGATCTGCTGGCGCAACTGATCTACGGCTTTCGCGTCAGCGTGCTGTTCGCGCTGGCGCTGACCACTGTGGGCGTGATCCTGGGCGTGGCGGCGGGCGCGGTGCAGGGCTTCTTTGGCGGCAAGCTGGATCTGGCTTTCCAGCGCTTCATCGAAGTGTGGGGGTCGATGCCCGAGCTGTACCTGCTCATCATCTTCAGCGCCATCCTGGCGCCCAGCCTGGGGCTGCTGCTGGTCCTGCTCAGCCTGTTTGGCTGGATGGGCCTGTCGGACTACGTGCGCGCCGAATTTCTGCGCAACCGACAGCTTGATTACGTGAAGGCCGCGCGGGCGCTCGGCGTACCGAACCGGCAGATCATCTGGCGCCACATCCTGCCCAACAGCATGGTGCCGGTGGTCACCTTTCTGCCGTTTCGCATGAGCGCCGCAGTGCTGGCCCTGACCTCGCTCGACTTCCTCGGCCTGGGCGTGCCGCCGGGCACGCCATCGCTGGGCGAGTTGCTCAGCCAGGGCAAGAACAACATCGACGCCTGGTGGATTTCGCTGTCCACCTTCGGTGTGCTGGTGCTGACCTTGCTGCTGCTCACCTTCATGGGCGATGCGCTGCGCGATGCGCTGGACCCACGCAAGGCCGACACATGAAGCACCCCCTGTGTCGCTTGCGCGCCTTCCCCCTCTCCTGCGGGAGGGGGAAGGCGCTGATGGCCGGCACAGGTCCGGCCATGACGTTCGTTGGAGTGGCCTGCTCCGCGGCCTTCGGAATCCAAGCCTTTGGCGGAACGTGCCCATGACGAACGCACTGCTTGAAGTGCAGGATCTGCGCGTCGCCTTCGGCGCCAAGACGGTGGTCGATGGCGTGTCGCTGGCCATCGTACCCGGCGAAAAACTGGCGCTGGTGGGCGAATCGGGCTCGGGCAAGACGGTCACCGCGCTGGCCTTGCTGCGCCTGCTGCACGGCGCGCGGGTGACGGGGCAGGCGCGGTTCAATGATGGCGTTCAAACGCGCGACCTGCTGGCCTTGCCGGAGCACGAACTGCGCGGCCTGCGCGGCGACGACATCGCCATGATTTTTCAGGAGCCGATGACGGCGCTGAACCCGCTGATGCCCGTGGGTGAGCAGATCGCCGAGGTCCTGCGGCTGAAGCGGGCGCTGACGGCCGCGCAATCGGCGCAGGCCGCCATTGAGCTGCTGGCCAAGACCGGCATCGCCGAGCCCGCGCGCCGCGCTGGCGCCTTTCCCCATCAGCTCAGCGGCGGCCAGCGACAACGCGCCATGATCGCCATGGCGCTGGCCTGCGAGCCCAAGCTGCTGCTGGCCGACGAGCCCACCACCGCGCTCGACGTCAGCCTGCGCGGCCAGATCCTCGATCTGCTGGGCGATCTCCAGCGTGACAACGGCATGGCCGTGCTGCTGATCACGCACGACCTGAACCTGGTGCGCCGTTTCGCCGACCGCGTGGCCGTGATGCAGCAAGGCCAGCTGGTCGAGCAGGGCGCCACCGCGACCATCTTCAACGCACCGCAGCATCCCTACACGCAAAAGCTGATGGCCAGCAAGCCCGAGCGCGATGTGGACGAGGGTCCGCCGGCGTCCGGCGCCACGCCCGCATTGGCGGCGCAGGACTTGCGCGTGGTGTACCCGACGCCGCTGCCCGGCATCCGCGGCTGGTTCAGGAAGGGCGAGTTCGTGGCGCTGCACGGCGCCGATTTCGCCATCGCCCCTGGCCGCACGCTGGGCGTGATCGGCGAGTCGGGCTCGGGCAAGTCCACGCTGGCGCAGGCCGCGCTGGGCCTGCTGCCGCGCCGGCAGGTGGGCGGCATCGTGCAGGTGTCGGGCCAGCCGTGGCAGCTCAAGGCCGCGGCCGACAAGCCGCTGCGCCGCGTGGTGCAGGTGGTGTTCCAGGATCCGTTCTCGTCCTTGTCGCCGCGCCTGACGGTGGAAGAGATCGTGGGCGAGGGCCTGTTGGTCCACATGCCCGAGGTGTCGCCGACGGAGCGCGCCGCCCGCGTGCGCGCCGCGCTGGCCGAGGTGGGTTTGCCCGAGGCGCAGTTTCCGAACCTGCTGGCGCGCTACCCGCACGAATTCTCTGGCGGCCAGCGCCAGCGCATCGCCTTGGCGCGCGCGCTCATCGTGCGGCCCCAACTGCTGGTGCTGGACGAGCCCACCAGCGCGCTCGACGTGACCATCCAGAAGCAGGTGCTGGCGCTGTTGCAGCAGTTTCAGCGCGAGCGGGGTCTGAGCTATCTGCTGATCACGCACGACGTCGATGTGGTGCGCGCCATGGCGCATGAGGTCATCGTGCTGAAGGACGGCGCCGTGGTCGAGGCCGGTCCTGCCCACCAGGTCTTGAGCGCGGCGCAGCACCCCTACACGCAGAAGCTGCTGGCGGCGGCGTGAACACCTGCCGCATTGGCGGCACCGGTCCGGCACTCACGACCATGCGGCGATCGCCGTCCCCGCCAGCGCGCACGCCAGCACCACCAGCCAGGGGATGACCCGAAAGCGCATCAGCGCCAGCAGGGCCGCCAGCGCCAGCAGCCCGTCGGCCATACCGCGCAGGCCGTGCGTGCCGACCGGGTCGACCAGCGCCGCCAACAGCACACCGACCACGGCGGCGTTCACGCTGGCCAGCGCCTGGCGCGCGCGTGGCGCGTGCCGCAGCCGCTGCCAGAACGGCAGTGCGCCGGCCAGCAGCAAAAAAGCGGGCGTGAAGATCGCCAGCAGCGCGGTCAGGCCACCCAGCCAGCCGGTGGGCGCGTTGACGCGCGCGGCGCCCAGAAAGGCGGCGAAGGTGAACAGCGGCCCCGGCACCGCCTGCGCGGCGCCATAGCCGGCCAGGAACACGTCTTCGGCCACCCAGCCCGGCGGTACCACCTCGGCCTGCAGCAATGGCAGCACCACATGACCGCCGCCGAACACCAGCGCGCCAGCGCGGTAGAAGGCATCGACCAGGGCGGCGATGCCCTGCAATGCGCCTGAACTGCCGGCGGCCAGCAGGGGCAGGCCCAGCAGCAGTGCGAAGAACAGGCTCAGCCACAGCACGCCGGCGCGGGCGGACAGCGGTGCCGCGGCGGCGGATGCCGCCGATCCCGTCGCAACCGGCAGGTGGAGCGCGCCGCTCAGTCCCAGCGCGGCGGCCAGCAGCATCAGACCGATTGGCGTCCAGGGCGTCGGCCACGCCAGGGCGATGGCGGCGGTGGCCAGTGCCAGCAGTCGGCGCCGCGTGTCGGGGCAGAGCTGGCGCGCCATGCCCCACACCGCCTGCGCCACCACCGCCACCGCCACCACCTTCAGGCCGTGCAGCGCGCCTTGCGCCAGCGGGTGCGCCATGTCCCAGCGCGTCAGGCCAAGCCCCAGCAGGATCAGCGCAGTGGCCGAGGGCAGGGTGAAGCCGGCCCAGGCCGCCAAGGCCCCCGGGTAGCCGGCGCGCTGCAGGCCCAGGCCCAGTCCGACCTGGCTGCTGGCCGGCCCGGGCAAAAACTGGCACAAGGCCACCAGTTCCGCATAGGCGGCTTCGCTGAGCCAGCGCCTGCGCACCACGAACTCGTCGCGGAAATAGCCCAGGTGCGCCACCGGCCCGCCGAAGGAGGTCAGGCCCAGGCGCAGAAAGATGGCGAACACGGTCCAGGCGCTGTCCTGGCGGGGTGATGGCGGGTTGGCAACGGCGGTGTCCATGGGCATGCTGGCGCCAAGCATAGTCGTGCCCGATGACGGCGCCGACCCGTGCTGCCCGAGCCGATTCGCCGGCGCCAGCCAGCCGTTTGGACGGTTGGAGTCCTTGTATCGACAGTACTTTTCATGCTAGAATTGACTGGATTGACGACCACATGGGCGGCCTTGCACCCGCCCATTTTTTATGCCCGCGGCCAGGTGTTTGAGTGGGTGCCCACGGCACTGAATCGGACAGACGCTCGCGGGTGGGGTGGGTGGGTTTTCCTGGGATAACGTGGCGCTGCAGCAGACGATCGACGACACCGTACGTGGACTTGGGCTTGAGCTGGTGGAACTGGAGCGTTCCGCCGGCGGTCTGTTGCGCGTCACCATCGATTGGCCCTGGGCGCCGGGCGAAGCGGCCGAGCGGCCCGTGACACTGGACGATTGCGAGCGCGTCACGCGCCAGTTGCAGTACGTGCTGGAAGTCGAGGGCGTGGACTACCAGCGGCTGGAGGTCTCATCGCCCGGCATTGATCGCCCGCTGCGTCACGCATTGGATTTCGAGCGTTTCGAGGGTGAGCTGGTGGATCTGGTGCTGAAGGCGCCGATCGGCGCGGCCGGCGCCGGGCAGGTGCCCGCCAACCGCAAGAAGTTTCGCGGCGCGCTGCAGCGTGGCGACGGTACGGGGTGGCGCATCGTCTGGCGTGACGAGCCGAAGCTCAAGCCCGGGCAGCGCGTCAGCGCCAAGCGGCCGCCGGCGCCCGAGCAGGTGCTGGCCTTCGAACTGGACGAGTTGCAGTCGGCGCGCTTGGCGCCGGTGGTGAATTTCAAGGGTCGCCATGCCCCTGACGGGCGGCCGGAGCAGGCGGATTGAAAGCATTGGAGTTGTTGAAATCATGAATCGCGAACTGTTGATGCTGGTGGAAGCGATCTCGCGCGAGAAGAACGTCGAGCGCGACGTGGTGTTCGCCGCCGTCGAGGCGGCGCTGGCGCAGGCTGCCAAGAAGCTGTACGAAGGCGAAGTCGATCTGCGTGTGGCCATCGACCGCGACACCGGCGAATACGAGACCTTCCGCCGCTGGCACGTGGTGCCGGACGAGGCCGGCCTGCAGCTGCCCGACCAGGAGATCCTGCTGTTCGAGGCCAAGGAGCAAATTGCCGACATCGAGGTCGATGAATACATCGAGGAAGGCGTCGAATCCGTGCCCATCGGCCGCATCGGCGCCATGGCGGCCAAGCAGGTGATCCTGCAGAAGATCCGCGACGCCGAGCGCGAGATGCTGCTCAACGACTTCATGAGCCGGGGCGAGAAGATCTTCACCGGCACCGTCAAGCGCATGGACAAGGGTGACATCCTGGTCGAGTCCGGCCGCGTCGAAGGCCGGCTGCGCCGCAGCGAGATGATCCCGAAGGAAAACCTGCGCAACGGCGACCGCGTGCGGGCCATGATCATGGAGGTCGATCTGACGCTGCGCGGCGCGCCCATCCTGCTGTCGCGCGCGGCACCCGAGTTCATGATCGAGCTGTTCCGCAACGAGGTGCCCGAGATCGAGCAGGGCCTGCTGGAAATCAAGAGCTGCGCGCGCGACCCCGGCAGCCGCGCCAAGATCGCCGTCGTCAGCCACGACAAGCGGGTCGACCCCATCGGCACCTGCGTCGGCGTGCGCGGCTCGCGCGTCAACGCCGTCACCAATGAACTGGCCGGCGAACGCGTCGACATCGTGCTGTGGTCCGAAGACCCGGCGCAGTTCGTGATCGGCGCGCTGGCGCCGGCCAACGTGTCGTCCATCGTCGTCGACGAGGAAAAGCACGCCATGGACGTGGTGGTGGACGAGGAAAACCTGGCGATTGCCATCGGCCGCGGCGGCCAGAACGTGCGTCTGGCGTCGGACCTGACGGGCTGGAAGATCAACATCATGGACGCCGACGAGTCGGCGCAGAAGGAAGCCGAGGAAACCGGCACCATGCGCCAGCTGTTCATGGACAAGCTCGACGTCGATCAGGAGATCGCCGACATCCTGATCGAGGAAGGCTTCACCAACCTGGAAGAGGTGGCCTATGTGCCGATCCAGGAAATGCTCGACATCGAGTCCTTCGACGAGGACACCGTAAACGAGTTGCGCACGCGCGCCAAGGACGCCTTGCTGACGATCGCGATCGCCCGCGAGGAGAAGGTCGAGTCGGTGTCGCAGGATCTGCGCGACCTGGAAGGACTGAATGCCGTGCTGATTGCCAAGCTGGCCGATGCCGGCGTGCAGACCCGCGATGACCTGGCCGACCTGGCCGTTGACGAATTGATCGACATCACCGGGCAGTCCGAGGAGGACGCCAAGGCTCTGATCCTGAAAGCGCGCGAACACTGGTTCGCCGATCAAGAGTAAGGACATGGAGACAGACACCGCATATGACGAATATCACCGTTGCCGATTTCGCGAACGAACTCAAACGCCCCGCTGACGCGCTGCTGGAGCAGTTGCAGGCCGCCGGCGTGCCCAAGAGGTCGGCGTCCGATGCGCTGACCGACAGCGACAAGCAGCAGTTGCTGAGCTACCTGCAGGCCAGCCACGGCACCGGCGCCGCGCGCAAGAAGATCACGTTGACCAAAAAGACCACCAGCGAGATCAAGCAGGCCGACGCCACCGGCAAGGCGCGCACCATCCAGGTCGAGGTGCGCAAGAAGCGCACCTTCATCAAGCGCGACGACGAGCCGGCACCCCCGCCCGAGCCGACCGCAGCCGCGCCCGTGCCGGCGCCGCCGGCCGCCCCCGTGATCGACGCCGCCGAAGCGGCGCGGCGCGAGGAGGAGGCGCGGCGCCAGACCGAGCTGATGCGGCGCCAGGAAGAAGATGCCGTCGAGCGTCGTCGCCAGCGCGAGGAGCAGGAACGCGCCGCCGAGCCGGCGGTGCCGACGCCCACGCCTCCGGCGCCCGCCGAGCCCGTGCGCGCAGTTGCGCCGGAGGCTGAACGCACGGCATCAGCCGCTTCGGAGCCTGCGCCCGCGACTGCTGAGCCCGCGCCGGCCGCTGCCGCCGTCGAGCCGCCGGCACCAACAGCCGAGCCCGTCAGCACCGAGCCCAGCGCCGAGGATGAGGCCGCGCGTGCGCGCGAGCAGGAAGAAAGCCGCCGCAAGGCGCTGGCCGAGGCCGAGGCGATTCGCGCCATGATGAATGCGCCGCGCAAGGTGCTGGTGGCCAGGAAGCCGGAAGACAAGAAGGCCGACGAGACCAAGGCGGGTGTCAAGGGCACGCTGCACAAGCCGGCGGGCACGCCGGCGGCCAAGACCGGCACGGCCGCGCCGGGCGCCAACAAGGAAGTCAAGTCGGCCAAGCTGTCGTCCAGCTGGGCCGGCGATCCGGCCAAGAAGAAGGGCATCCCTACGCGCGGCGATTCCAGCGGTGGCCGGGGCGGCTGGCGCGGCGGTCCGCGCGGGCGACGTGGCGAGCGCGATCGAGGCGATGATCGCATGGCGGCGCAGGTGCCGGCCGAGCAACGCGTGATCGAAGTGCACGTGCCCGAGACCATCACTGTGGCCGAGCTGGCGCACAAGATGGCGGTCAAGGCTTCCGAGGTCATCAAGACGCTGATGAAGATGGGCCAGATGGTCACCATCAACCAGCCGTTGGACCAGGACACGGCCATGATCGTGGTCGAGGAAATGGGCCACACTGCCCTGGTGGCGGCGCTGGACGATCCCGAGGCCTTCACTGAGGACGAGGTGCAGGCGCAGGCCGCCGAGGCGCTGCCGCGCCCGCCGGTGGTCACCGTGATGGGTCACGTCGACCACGGCAAGACTTCGCTGCTGGATTACATCCGCCGCGCCAAGGTGGCGGCGGGCGAGGCCGGTGGCATCACCCAGCACATCGGCGCCTACCACGTCAAGACCGAGCGCGGCGTGGTGTCCTTCCTCGACACGCCGGGCCACGAGGCCTTTACTGCCATGCGCGCGCGTGGCGCGCAGGCGACCGACGTGGCCGTGCTGGTCGTGGCGGCCGATGACGGCGTCATGCCGCAGACGCGCGAGGCCGTCAAGCACGCCAAGGCGGCCAATGTGCCCATGGTGGTGGCGATCACCAAGTCCGACAAGCCCGAAGCCAACCCCGAGCGCATCAAGGGCGAGCTGGCGGGCGAGGAAGTGGTGCCGGAGGAATTCGGCGGCGATTCGCCCTTTGTGTCGGTGTCGAGCAAGACTGGTGATGGCATCGACGATCTGCTTGAGCAGGTGCTGCTGCAGGCTGAGGTGCTGGAGCTGCGTGCGCCGGTCGAGGCCGCCGCCAAGGGCATCGTCATCGAAGCCAGCCTGGACAAGGGCCGCGGCCCGGTGGCCACGGTGCTGGTGCAGTCCGGTACGCTGAAGGTGGGCGACGTGGTGCTGGCCGGGCAGACCAGCGGCCGCGTGCGTGCCATGCTGGACGAGAACGGCAAGCCGAGCAAATCGGCCGGCCCCTCGATTCCGGTCGAGATCCAGGGCCTGACCGAAGTGCCGCAGGCCGGCGATGACTTCATGGTGCTGGCCGACGAACGCCGTGCGCGCGAGATCGCCACCTACCGTGCCGGCAAGTTCCGCAACACCAAGCTGGCCAAACAGCAGGCCGCCAAGCTGGAGAACATGTTTGCCGACATGGCGGCGGGCGAGGTCAAGCAACTGCCCATCATCATCAAGGCCGACGTGCAGGGCTCGCAAGAGGCGCTGGGCCAGTCGCTGCTCAAGCTGTCCACCGATGAGGTCAAGGTGCAACTGGTCTACGCCGGTGTCGGCGGCATCAGCGAGAGCGACATCAACCTGGCGATCGCGTCGAACGCGGTGGTGATCGGCTTCAACGTGCGCGCCGACGTCGGTGCGCGCAAGCTGGCCGAGGGCAATGATGTGGACATCCGCTACTACAGCATCATCTACGACGCCGTCGATGAGTTGAAGACGGCCATGTCCGGCATGCTGGCACCCGAGCAGCGCGAAGAGGTCATCGGCACCGCCGAGATCCGCACCGTGTTCGTGGCCTCGAAGATCGGCACCGTGGCCGGCTCCTACGTCACCAGCGGGGTGGTGCGGCGCGATGCGCACTTCCGCCTGCTGCGCGACAACGTGGTCATCTACACGGGCGAGATCGAGTCGGTCAAGCGCATGAAGGACGATGTGCGCGAGGTCAAGGAAGGCTTCGAGTGCGGTATCAAGCTGAAGAACTACAACGACATCCGCGAGGGTGATCAGTTGGAGATCTTCGAGATCAAGGAGATTGCGCGGACGCTGTAACTCCAACAGCCGGACGCAGAGGACGCAAAGAATTCGCAAAGGACGCAAAAGAAACCTTTCTTTTGGCTGTTTTTCTGCGTCCTCTGCGTCCTGAATTTCTGAGCTTTCATGGCCAAACGCAGTACCGCCCCCAACCGCAGCTTCAAGGTCGCCGACCAGATCCAGCGCGATCTGGCGGAGTTGATCGCGCGCGAGCTGAAGGATCCGCGCGTCGGCATGGTCACGATCAATGCGGTCGAGGTCACGCCGGACTACGCGCACGCCAAGGTGTTCTTCAGCCTGCTCACCGGCGATCCGACCGAGACGCAGGAGGCGCTCAATCATGCCGCCGGCCATCTGCGCAACGGCCTGTTCAAGCGCCTGCACATCCACACCGTGCCCACGTTGCACTTCATCTTCGACCGCACCACCGAGCGCGCGGCCGACATGAACGCGCTGATCGCCAAGGCCGTGGCCTCGCGCTCCAAGGACGACGACACGCCATGACCGCCGCCGCTCCTCGGGCACGGGTGCAGCGGCGTCCCGTGCACGGGGTGCTGCTGCTGGACAAGCCGCTGGGTCTGTCCAGCAACCAGGCGCTGCAAAAGGCCAAATGGCTGCTGCGGGCTGAAAAGGCCGGCCACACCGGCACGCTCGATCCACTGGCCAGCGGCGTGCTGCCGCTGTGTTTTGGCGCCGCCACCAAGTTCAGTGGCCTGCACCTGGAGGCCGACAAGTGCTACGAAGCCACGCTCTTGCTGGGCGTGACCACCACCACCGGCGATGCCGAGGGTGAGGTGGCGGCCGAGCGGCCGGTGCCACCCATCACGCCCGAGCAGCTGGAGGCCGTGCGCCAGCGTTTTTTGGGCCGCATCTCGCAACTGCCGCCGATGCACAGCGCCCTGAAGAAAGACGGCAAGGCGCTGTACGAATACGCGCGCGCCGGCATCGAGGTCGAGCGCGCACGGCGCGAGGTCGAGATCCACGAGCTGCACCTGAGATCGATACCGGACACGGCCGATCGACCCACTCTCGATATCCGAGTGCGTTGCAGCAAGGGCACTTACATTCGCACCTTGGGCGAGGACATCGGCGCCGCGCTCGGCTGCGGCGGCCACCTCATTCGTCTGCGCCGCACCGCCACGGGCCCGTTCCAGGCCGGCCAATGCCTCACGCTGGAGGCGCTCGAAGCGATGGACGAGGCCGGGCGTCTGGCCCAGTTGAAACCGCCCGAGGCGCTGCTGCCCGATCACACGCCCGTCACGCTGGACAGCGATGATGCCGGGCGCTTTCTGAGCGGCATGCGCCGCCGTGGCGACTGGGCAGATGCCGAGCGCGTGGCCGTGTTCGGCCAGCGCCCGCACAGCCTGCTGGGCACCGCCCACATCAAGGCCGGCGAGCTGATTCCCGGCCGCCTTTTGAGCCCGATCGAAATCGGGCAGATCCTGCAATCCCTGCCGCTGCCGGCACGCGCTTCCTGAAGACCCATGAGCAAGCCCATTCGCAACATCGCCATCATTGCCCACGTCGACCATGGCAAGACCACCATGGTCGACCAACTGCTGCGCCAGTCCGGCACCTTCGCCGACCACGAAAAAGTGGTGGACACGGTGATGGACAACAACGCCATCGAGCGTGAGCGCGGCATCACCATCCTGGCCAAGAACTGCGCTGTGAGCTGGAAGGGCACGCACATCAACATCCTCGACACACCTGGCCACGCCGACTTTGGCGGCGAGGTGGAGCGCGCGCTGTCCATGGTCGACGGCGTGGTGCTGCTGATCGACGCGCAGGAAGGCCCCATGCCGCAGACGCGCTTCGTCACCAAGAAGGCGCTGGCGCTGGGCCTGAAGCCCATCGTGGTCGTCAACAAGGTCGACAAGCCCGGCGCGCGGCCCGACTACGTCATCAACTCTGCCTTCGATCTGTTCGACAAGCTGGGCGCCAACGACGAGCAGCTGGACTTTCCGGTCGTGTATGCCTCGGGCATCAACGGCTGGTCTTCGCTGGAAGAAGGCGCGCAGGGCGAGCAGTGGGGCCCCGACATGTCGGCGCTGTTCGAGACCATTCTGAAGCACGTGCCGACGCACGAGGGCGACCCGAAGGCGCCGCTGCAACTGCAAATCTCGGCCATCGACTTCTCCACCTTCGTCGGCCGCATCGGTGTCGGCCGTGTCAATGCCGGCACCATCCGACCGGGCATGGAGGTGCTGGTGACGGAAGGGGCAGACGGCAAGACCTTCAAGAGCCGCGTCAACCAGGTGCTGACTTTCCAGGGTCTGGACCGCGTGCAGGTGACCGAGGCGGGCCCGGGCGAGATCGTGCTGGTCAACGGCGTCACCGACATCGGCATCGGCGTGACGCTGACCGACCCCGTCAACCCGCGGCCGCTGCCCATGCTGCACGTGGATGAGCCGACGCTGAGCATGAACTTCAGCGTCAACACCAGCCCGCTGGCCGGGCGCGAGGGCAAGTTCGTCACCAGCCGGCAGATCTGGGACCGCCTGCAAAAAGAGTTGCAGTCGAACATGGCGCTGCGCGTGCGCGAGACCGCGGAGGACGGCGTGTTCGAGGTCTCCGGCCGGGGCGAGTTGCACCTGACCATTCTGCTGGAGAACATGCGCCGCGAAGGCTACGAGCTGGCCGTCGGCAAGCCGCGCGTGGTGTTCCGCGACATCGATGGTGAGCGCTGCGAGCCGATCGAGCTGGTCACCGCCGACATCGAGGAAGGCCACCAGGGCGGCGTGATGCAGGCGCTGGGCGAGCGCAAGGGCGAGCTGCTCAGCATGGACCCGGACGGCCGCGGCCGCGTGCGGCTGGAATACCGCATTCCGGCGCGCGGGCTGATCGGCTTCACCAGCGAATTCCTGAACCTGACGCGCGGCACCGGCCTGATCAGCAACATCTTCGACGGCTACGAGCCGCACAAGGGCGAGATCGAAGGGCGCAAGAACGGCGTGCTGATCAGTATGGACGACGGCGAAATCTTCACCTACGCGCTGGGCAAGCTGGACGACCGCGGCCGCATGTTCGTGCGTCCCAACGATCCGGTGTACGAGGGCATGATCGTCGGCATCCACAGCCGCGACAACGACCTGGTGGTCAATGCCACGCGCACCAAGCAGCTGACCAACTTCCGCGTCAGCGGCAAGGAGGACGCGATCAAGGTCACGCCGCCGATCCTGCTGACGCTGGAGTACGCGGTGGAGTTCATCGAGGACGATGAGCTGGTCGAGATCACGCCGAAATCGATCCGTCTGCGCAAGCGCTTTCTCAAGGAGCACGAGCGCAAGCGGGCCAGCCGCGAGGCCTGAGTGGGCAGCGTCTCCCTGGGCGCCACCCGAGCCGGGTGGTCGCACACCCGCGCCGCCTGGACCATGGTGCTGGTGGCGCTGATGTGGTCCAGCGCCGGCGTGGTCACGCGCCAGCTGCATGTGGCCCAGGGCTTCGAGGTGAACTTCTGGCGCAGCTTCTTCACCGTGCTGTCGCTGCTGGTGATCCTGCCGCTGTGGCAGGGCCCCGGCGTGTTCACGCGCCTGCCCTGGCGGCGGCGCGCGTTCTGGCTGGCGGGCTTCTGCTGGGCGGTGATGTTCACTGCCTTCATGGTGGCGCTGACCATGACCGGCGTGGCGCGCGTGCTGATCACCATGGCGGTGGCGCCCTTGCTGACGGCGCTGCTGTCGCGCGTGGTCACCGGCCACCGCTTGCCGGCGCGCACCTGGGCGGCCATCGTCGTGGGTGGCGCCGGCATGGCCTGGATGTTCGCCGGTCAGCTGGGCGATCAGGTGGCCGGCCGCGAATGGCTGGGCTCGCTGGTCGCGCTGGGCGTGCCGGTGGCCGCGGCGATCCAGTGGACGGTGGCGCAGCGCAGCCAGGCGCAGGGCGAGCCGATCGACCTGGTGCCGGCGGTGCTGCTGGGCGCGGTGATCTCCAGCGCCGTCACCTTGCCACTGGCCTGGCCGTTTCAGGCCAGTGCGCACGACCTGTCCTGGCTGGCCTTCCTGGGCCTCGCGCAACTGGCGATTCCCTGCGTGCTGGCGGTGCTGGTCGCGCGCGTGCTGCCGGCCGCCGAGGTGTCGCTGCTGGGCCTGCTGGAGGTGATTTTCGGCATCGCCCTGGTGTGGCTCATCGCCGGTGAAGTGCCACGCCCCGAAGTGCTGGCCGGTGGCAGCCTGGTGATCGGCGCCTTGCTGGGCAACGAGCTGCTGGGTTGGCGGTCGGTCAGGC
The DNA here is from genome assembly GCA_016702555.1 of Burkholderiales bacterium. GTDB lineage: Bacteria > Pseudomonadota > Gammaproteobacteria > Burkholderiales > Burkholderiaceae_C > Ottowia. The sequence continues at coordinate 107,760 of JADJDV010000005.1, read as the reverse complement.
GCACGGCGGCACCCATCGGGCCAGCCTGACCGGGCCGACGCCCTGACCGAGCTCGGTGGCGGCCAGCAGAGAAACGAAAAAGCCGTGGCATGCCACGGCTTTCTTGCGTCAGGGCAGGGCGGTCTGCCGTCTTACGGCCTGGCGACCTTCCAGTTGCCAGCCACGCCATCACCCAGCTTGTCGCCCGCCTTGGTGTCCTTGACGTAGTAGTACAGGGGCAGGCCCTTGAAGGCCCATTGCTTGCTGCCATCGGCGCGGGTGATGATGGTGTAGTCGCCCAGCGGCACAGCGGTCGGCGTCACGCCCAGGGGCGGCCAGTTGGCGGCGCAGGTGTCGACACAGGCCGATTTTCCGCTGCCGGCAACGTCGCGAGCGAAGGTGTAGAGGGTGCGGCCGTTGGGGCCGATCAGGGTGCCGTCGCTGGCCTGGGTCGGCGTGCTGGGCTTGCTGGTGGTCGGGGCGGTGGTGCCGCAGGCGGCCAGCAGGGCGGCGGTGGCGAGTGCGGCGGTCAGTGCCTTGATGTTCATGCGAACAACTCCTCTGGTGAATGTGGATAAGCCAACGAGTGTAGTCCCCGCACGCGCCGCCGCCGTGTCGGACAAGTGGCCGCGTCAGCGGTGGCGCTCTTTCATGGCGCGCTCCACTTCGCGCTTGCCCTCGCGCTCCTTGATGGTCTCGCGCTTGTCGTGCGTCGCCTTGCCCTTGGCCAGGGCGATCTCGCATTTCACCCGGCCGCTTTTCCAGTACAGCTTGAGCGGCACCAGGGTATAGCCTTTTTGCTCCACCTTGCCGATCAGGCGCCGGATTTCCTCGGCGCGCAGCAGCAGCTTCTTGGTGCGCACCGCGTCGGGCCGCACGTGCGTGCTGGCGGTGCCGAGCGGATTGATCTGGCAGCCGATGACGAACAGCTCGCCGTTGCGGATCACCACGTAGCCGTCGGTCAGCTGCGCCTTGCCGGCGCGCAGGGCCTTGACTTCCCAGCCTTCCAGCACCATGCCGGCCTCGAAGCGTTCCTCGAAGAAATAATTGAACGCGGCCTTCTTGTTCTCGGCGATGACCGGGTTGGACGACTTCGATTTCTTGGTGGCCATGGGGAAGATATGGACGCCGGCACGCGCTTTGCAAGCCGGCTGCGCCAAGGCCGCACGGTCGGGCCCTAGAATCGGCGCAGCCGCGCATTCTATGAAATCCGTAAACAAGTCCGTCCTCATCTGGTATTCGGCGCAGGAGATGTTCGATCTGGTGGTCGACGTCGAGCGCTACCCCGAATTCCTGCCCTGGTGCGATCACGGCAAAGTGCTGCAACACCTGCCTGAGGGCATGACGGCCGAGGTCGGCATCGCGTTCAAGGGCGTCAAGCAGGTCTTCACCACGTGCAACGAGCATGTGCCGGGGCGCGAGGTGCGGCTGCACCTGGTGAGCGGGCCGTTCTCGAAGCTGGAAGGCCTCTGGACCTTCACGCCGGTGGGCGGCGATGCGCAGCGCGCCTGCCGCGTGGAGTTGAAGATGAGCTACGGCTTCGCCAACAAGCTGCTCGCCTCGCTGGTGGGCCCGGTGTTCGACAAGATCGCCGGCAGCCTGGTCGATGCCTTCGTCAAGCGCGCCGAGCAGGTCTACGGCGCCGCCGCGGCGTGAGCGAGCTGATCCGCGTCACCGTGGCGTACGCGCCAGCACCGCGCGTGGTACACGAGGTGGCGCTGAACGTGCCGGCCGGCAGCACGGTGCGCGAGGTCATCGAAGCCAGCGGCCTGCGCGCGCGCTGCCCCGAGATCGACCCCAGCGGCGACGGCCTGGGCATCTGGGGCCGGGCGGTGCCGCCCGACCACGGTGTGCGCAAGGACGATCGCATCGAGATCTGGCGGCCCTTGCGCGTCGACCCCAAGCACGCGCGGCGCGAGCGCTTCGATGCGCAGGGCGCGCGCGCCGCGGGCCTGTTCGCGCGTCGGCGGCCGGGCGCCAAGCCGGGTTACTGATCCGTCCGCCGCGTCAGCGGCCGCAACGGCGCTAGCGGCACTCGGAGGCGATGATTTGCCGCAGGCGCTGCTGCTCGGCGTCGCGCTGCGCGTCGTCGATGAACTCGCGCTCGCCTTGTTCGTTCACGCGCGCCAGGCGCATGCCCGAATCCAGGCCCGCCTTGGCGGCGGTGGCGCGTCGGCAGTTGTCGGCGCGGATGGCGGCGGCTTGTTCCTGCTCGGCTTTCAGCTTGGCGGCGTCACCGGTCTTGGGTGGCGGCTGGGGCGCGGCAGCCGGAGTGGCAGAGGCCGCCTTCGCCGGCGCCACGGCCGCGCGCTGCGGTGCCGAGGCGGCAGCGCGCGGACGCGACAGCAGATTCTTCTCGGGCAGATCCACCGGTGGTGGCGTGTCGCTGAACACGCGCCGCCCGTCCCGGTCGATCCACTGATACTGCGCCGACGCCGCCATGGCAGCCGCCAAACCTAGGACGAACAGGATGCATCGCGCAGCGTTCATGACGCCGCAGTGTAGCGGGCACCTGTCGGAGCGTCGATCGCCTCCCCGACGGAATCGCCGAAAACGCGCTGAGTACAATTCGCTTTTTGGAGCCTGTTCTCATGCGCCTTCTCGGCAAAGCGCTGACCTTCGACGACGTTCTGCTCGTCCCAGCGTACTCCCAGGTCCTGCCCAAGGACGTCAATCTCTCCACCCAGTTTTCCCGCGGCATCCGCCTGAACCTGCCCCTGGTGTCGGCCGCCATGGACACCGTCACCGAGGCGCGCCTGGCCATCGCCATGGCGCAGGAGGGCGGCATCGGCATCGTGCACAAGAACCTCACCGCCGACGAGCAGGCGGCGCAGGTGGCCAAGGTCAAGCGCTATGAAAGCGGCGTGCTGCGCGACCCGGTCGTCATCACGCCCGAGCACACGGTGCTGCAGGTGATGCAGCTCAGCGACGAACTCGACATCAGCGGCTTTCCCGTGATCGACCAGGGCCGCGTGGTCGGCATCGTCACCGGGCGCGACCTGCGCTTCGAGACCCGCTACGACGTGCGCGTGCGCGAGATCATGACGCCGCGCGAGCGCCTGGTCACCGTGCCCGAGGGCACCAGCCACGAAGCTGCCAAGGCGCTGCTCAACAAGCACAAGCTCGAGCGCCTGCTGATCATCGACGAGCAGGATCGCCTGCGCGGTCTGTTCACCGTCAAGGACATCACCAAGCAGACCACCTTCCCGAACGCCGCGCGCGACGCCCACGGCAAGCTGCGTGTGGGGGCTGCGGTGGGTGTGGGTGAGGGCACCGAGGAGCGTGTCGAGCTGCTGGTCAAAGCCGGCGTCGACGCGCTGATCGTCGACACCGCGCACGGCCACAGCCACGGCGTGATCGAGCGCGTGCGCTGGGTCAAGCAGAACTACCCGGCGGTGCAGGTGATCGGCGGCAACATCGCCACCGGTGCGGCGGCGCGCGCGCTGGTTGATGCCGGCGCCGACGGCGTCAAGGTCGGCATCGGCCCCGGCAGCATCTGCACCACCCGCATCGTGGCCGGCGTCGGCGTGCCGCAGATAACCGCCATCGACAAGGTCGCCGCGGCGCTCGCCGGCAGCGGCGTGCCGCTGATTGCCGATGGCGGCGTGCGTTCCTCGGGCGACATCGCCAAGGCGATCGCGGCCGGCGCCCACAGCGTCATGATGGGTGGCATGTTCGCCGGCACCGAGGAAGCACCCGGCGACATCGTGCTGTTTGGCGGCCGCAGCTACAAAAGCTACCGCGGCATGGGCAGCATCGGTGCCATGCAGCAAGGCAGCGCCGACCGCTACTTCCAGGAAAGCTCAACCGGCAACCCCAATGCCGACAAGCTGGTGCCCGAAGGCATCGAGGGCCGCGTGCCCTACAAGGGCAGCGTCGTTGCCATCATCTTCCAGCAGTCGGGTGGCCTGCGCGCGTCCATGGGCTACTGCGGCTGCGCCACCATCGACGAGTTGCGCGAGAAGGCCGAATTCGTCGAGATCACCGCCGCCGGTATTCGTGAGTCGCACGTGCACGATGTGCAGATCACGAAAGAGGCGCCGAATTATCGGGTGGACTAATTTTTTCAACGAGAGAAACTTATGAGATTTCTTATTATCTTGCTTACCGCTTTTCAACTGGCTAGCTTTGCAAATGCCCAGCAAAAGCCGCTTAGCTGTGAGGTGCTGACGTTGAATGTTGCCATGACTGCGATTGAGCGAGACAGAGGGTTGAGCAGAAATAGTACCTCTGTAGGAAAGGATGTCTATAAGGAGTTCACCAAAGCTGAGAAAAAATTTATTCTCGATGCGGTTTATGTGTCTGGTAAAAACCAAACGCCAGATCAAATTAAAGATCAGGTCTACTATGCTTGCAAGAAAGTTCGCGGCTAGGCTTGCTATTGCCGTCACTTTCGTCAGTATTAGTGGGCTGAACGCGCACGCACAGGTTAGCTGTGTTGAGATGTCGGAAATGGCGTTTCATATAGCTAGTATGAGGGATGCCGGCGTTCCAAAAACAGCGGTTGAGAATAGATTGAGGCGCGACGTTTCGGATGGTGATGAGCTCAGTTGGGCATTGGTTGTCGTCGCAATGGTATATAGAGCTCCGGGTACAGCGGAACAACTGCGCAGAGAGATATTGAAAAAATGCCCTCCAAAAAAGAAGCGCAAATGAGAAATTGAAGCCAGAGTTAACTCCAAGCCAGCGAAAATTAGGGAAGGTCTGCACAAATCTGCAGATCTCATGCTATGCAAGATGTAGCGTCTTTGGGACAATTGAGCGCCATGAAGCAAGCAGACCTTGGCCTGAACCTGAGTGTCAAGCGCACGCGCAAGCGGCGCTTTCTCGATGAGATGAATGCCGTGGTGCCTTGGGCCGATCTGGTGGCCTTGATCGCGCCATATGCCCCTGAGGCTGGCCGACGCGGGCGTCAGCCCTTTGCGGTTGAAGCCATGCTGCGCATTCACTTCATGCAGCAGTGGTTCACCCTGAGCGATCCGGCCATGGAAGAAGCCTTGCACGACGTGCCGCTGTACCGCGAGTTTGCGGGCCTGGACAACTGGCATACGCGCCTGCCCGACGAGAGCACCATCTTGCGCTTTCGTCACCTGCTGGAGCAGCACAAGCTGGCCGAGCAGATGTTCAAGCTCATCAACGAGCTGCTCATCGCCAAGGGATTGCTGCTCAAGGCTGGCACCGCCGTGGACGCCACCTTGATTGCTGCGCCCAGCTCCACCAAGAACAAGGACAACGCGCGCGATGCCCAGATGCGCTCCAGCAAGAAGGGCAACAACTGGTACTTTGGGATGAAGACGCACATCGGTGTGGACGCCGACTCAGGCTTGACGCACAGCGTGCGTGGCACGGCAGGCAACGTGCATGACATCGTTGAGGCCAACGCCTTGCTGCACGGTGAAGAAAGCAATGCCTTTGGCGACTCGGCCTTCCAGGGTGCTGACAAGCGAGCCGATGCCAAGGAAAGTGTCACCTGGCATGTGGCCATGAAGCCGGGCCAGCGCAAAGCGCTGGACAAGGACGATCCGATCGAAGGCAAGCTTGATCAGATCGAACGCATCAAGGCCAGCATCCGCGCCAAGGTCGAGCATCCGTTTCGGGTCGTGAAGTGCCAGTTCGGCTATGTGAAGGTGCGCTACCGGGGTTTGAAGAAGAACACGGCGCAGATCGTGACCTTGTTGGGCCTGGCCAACCTGTGGATGGCGCGCAAGAAGTTGATGGCATAGGTGCGCCCGGCGCGGGCCAAAAGGGCCTGCGGGAGAGCAAAAAAACCTCCGAGCAAGGCGAAAACGTCCGGCGAGGTCTCAGTTTCCAGCAAGAGCTAAAAAATGGACAGCCAAGCACATCCGCGTGTCAATTATTCAGACCGTCCTTAGGATCAGAGTAACAGGCGGATTGACAACACGCGGCCGGATGGCCGACCCCGTCAATCCTCCGCCGGCGGCTTGACCAGCAGCACCGGCACCGGCGAATCCTCGACCAGGCGGCGCGAGACCGAGGCGCCTTCGATCAGGCGGCGCAGCGGGCCGAGGGCGCGCGAGCCCATCAGCACCATTTCGCAGTGGTGCAGTTCGATCAGGTCCAGCATGCCCTGAACCGGGTTGTCGGAGATGAAGGCGGTCTCGAAGGGCACGCCGGCCTCCTGCAGCAGGCGCGCGGACGGGGCCATCAATTCCTCGGCGGCTTCCATGGCGACGTCCTTGATCAGCGCCGGGTCGTGCGCCGTCACGATCTCGTAGAAGCTGGCGGGTTCCTGCACGTTGGCCAGCACGAAGCTGGCGTTGAGGCCCTGGCGCACCAAGTGCAAGGCGAAGCGCGTTTCGTGCAGGGAAAGCTCGGTGCCGTCGACGGGGAGCAGAATTTTCATGGCCGGCCTTGTGTGCTGAGGTTGGAGAACTACACAAATCATAGCAAACGGCATCGGCCAGGCGGCTGTGGGTAGGAATTTTCTGCCAAGGCGGGGAGCGTCGTCACGGTGCCGCCAGCGCGCGGGACGGCGCACGATCAAGGGCGTGGCTGTCCGGCCGAGAACTCGCCAGCTGCTGGCTGCGGCGGAGCGGCAGCGCGCGCCGGGTTCGCGGCGTCTGCGGCGGGCGCACCGCCCGCCGGTGCGCCGGCCTTGGGCGCCTGCGCCGCCCGCGCCAGCAAGGGGGCGCAGTTCTCGTCGTCGTCTGCACCCGGCACGGTGATGGGCAGCAGCACCAGCGCGCCCGGCGCCGCCGCCAGCGCCGCCACCGCCGCGGCCGCGCGCACGATCAGTGGCCCCGGCTTGATGCCCACGTGCGGCTTGGCGAAGGGCCCGCGCACCTCCAGCGGCGTGCGCAGCGAGAACAGCTTCAGCTCGTAGGCCTTGGGATCGACGTCGATGTCGAAGATCTCGCGCCGCATGTCGGCGCTGCCCGTGACTTCGATCAGCGCTTCCTCGGTGTTGACCTTGACGTTGCGCATATGGGTGATGCCCTGGCGCACCGGCACGTCGGCGATGGCGCAGCGCAGGCGCACTTCCTTGTCCTGGCCGAACAGCTTGGTGACGATCACGCTGCCCAGGTTCAGGCCGGCCATGTCCAGCAGCAGGCTGCTCATGACGCCGTCGCGCACGTACAACCTGGCCTCGCCGTTGGCGCTGCCCAGGATTTGCGCCACCGACTGACCATGGCCGTCCAGCGCCACGCCGCCGTCCAGGCGGCCCAGGCTTTTCTTCATCAGCTCGATCTTTGGAAACAGCGCGGACAGCTTCAGCCCCTCGACGTCGCCGCGCAGCGCGACCTGCATGGGCTTGGTGCGCCCATCCATCTGCACCTGTGTCTTGAAGCGGCCCCGGGCGACGCCGAAATCCAGCGGCGCCAGCGTGAGTCGGGCGTTGTCCATCACGGCGTGCACGCGCAGGCTGTCGATGGGCACCGCTTCGGGGCGCTCGATGCGCTGGCCGGTGTAGTGCAGGTCGAGGTCCATGGCGTGCCAGCGGCTGGTTTCGAAGGGGTCGTCGGGCAGCACCTTGCCGGGGCGGGGCGGCTTGTCGGGCGAGCTGGGCTTGGCGCCGATCACCGGCCCCAGATCGGCCAGGCGCAACAGCTTCGACTGCAGCTTGCCGCTGAGGCGCGGCCTGGGCTTGGCCGAGGCGTAGCTGAGGTCGCCGCGCAGATCGCTCTTGCCGACGGTGCCGGTGAATGCGCGGTAATCCCACACGGCGCCCTCGGGCTTGAGCGTGCCGACGAGCTGGCCCTGGGTATTGAACGGCGGCGTATCCGGCAGCACGATGCCCGTGAGCGCGTACAGATCCGCCAGGCTGCCGCCCTTGAGCGCGACCTGGAAATCCACGCCCGACAACCGGCGCGGGTTGGCGATGATGCCCTCGGCCTCGGCGCCAAGGCGGCCGGCCTGTGCGCTCAGCTTGAGCGGAAACTCGAGTTGCTCGTCGCGCAAGGACAGCAACTGGCCAGCCTTGCCCGATCCCTTGATCTGCGCCTTGCCTTGCCAGCCGGAGAAATCGAAGCCGACGCCGTAGCGGCCGTCCTCGGTGGCGTCCGGCGCCAGGCTGTCGACACTGCCGGCAACGCTGAGCTGGCGCGGCGCGTCGTCGTACGCCAGCTGGCCCTTGCTCAGCCACAGGCGGCCAAGCGAGACATCCCAGCGCGCCCGATCCGCCGCATCGCCTCGCCCGCGGAAATCGAAGGTCCAGTTGTTGCGCTCGGCCTGGTCGCGCTCCAGGCGCACGTCGGGCTCGGTCAGCGCCACGCTGACGATGTCAATGCGGCGCGCCAGCAGCGGCAGCAGCGCGATGTCGGCCGAGGCGCGGCCGATGTGGGCGAAGTGCGGCCCCTTGGCGCCAAAGTCGGGCGGGTTGCCGATCAGCACGTCGTGCGCGTGCACGATCGGGGTCGGCACCCAGCGGCGCCAGCCTGGCTCTTGCGGGCGCGGCCACTGCCACTCCAGTTCGAGCGGCCCACGGATGGCGAAATCGCGCCCGATGGCCTGCGTGACCTGTTGCGATACCCAGGCGCGTGAGCGGTTCCAGTCGTTCCAGCTCAGCCAGGCCAGCGCCGCGCCGCCGATGACCAGCAGGCCCAACACCACGCCGAGGAGCCAGCGCAGCGGCGTGCGGGTGGTGGGCAAAGGGGTAGGGGGGCGATTCATCTCCGCGTACCGCCGGCGCAGCCTGCGGATCAGCAGACCGGTGGGCAGAAGTCTTCAGAAAAGCCTCATGCTAGCCAGCCGGCCACGTCCCGCAAGACCGTCGACAGCGCTTGCGCGCTATTCCTACAGCGTCATGCGGCGCGTGCCACGACAAATGCACGGCTTGTCCGACAAGAGTGTGCTGGCCACAGCGCTGCCGGTGGTTTCGCTGAGCCACCGCCCACGAGAAAGCCCGCCAATCGGCGGGCTTTCCTGTCTAGGGCTTGCGGTCCAGGCCGCGGATGATCAGAGCCGCATACCCAGCGCGATGGTGGTGTCGCCGGTGCGGCGGCGGGCCTTGCGCTGGCCGGCCTTGGCCGGTGTCTTGGGCGCCGCTCGCAGCTCGGCGCGCGCGCCGTCCACGCGCCGCTGGATGTGGGCCAGGGCTTCTTCGACCTGGTCGATCAGGATCAGGCACAGGTCGCCGGCCTGGAGTTGATCCATGGCGTGGTCGATGGCGATGAACTCGCCGTGGATTTCCTCCACCTGGCGGGCGCGCGTCGCGCCCTGCAGACCCTGGCGCAGCAGGCGCAGCACCTCGCCGTCGGCGCGCCCGCGCTGGCAGGCGTCCTGGTACAGCACCACCGTGTCGAAGGCGGCGCCCAGGATGCGCGTCTGGCCGCGGATGTCCTCGTCGCGCCGGTCGCCGGCGCCGCTGATCACCACCGAGCGGCGCTGTGCCGGCATGTTCTCGACGCCGGCCACCAGCGCGGCGATGGCGTCGGGGTTGTGGCCGTAGTCGGCGATCACCGTGGCGCCACGGTAGTCGAACACGTTGAAGCGGCCCGGCACGCCGTGCAGGTCGCTGATGAAGCTGGCCAGGCCCTTCTGGATCGCTTCCCAGGGCGTGGCCACCGCCCAGGCGGCGGCCACCGAGGCCATGCAGTTCTCGACCTGGAAGCCGAGCACGCCTTTGCGCGTCAGCGGCACGCGCGCCAGCGGCAGGCGCTTCATGAAGCCGCCCTCGACGCAGACGATGTCGCCGCGGTCGACGAACACCACGCGCTTGCCTTGCGCCATGTGGGTGGCGATGACGGGGTGGTGGCCATCCTGCGCGAAGAAGGTCACGTGGCCGGGGCAGTGCGGCGCCATCGCCACCACCGCCGGGTCGGCGGCGTTCAGCACCGCGGTGCCGGTGGACGCCACGTTCAGCACGATCACGCGCTTGAGCACCTTCAGGTCTTCCAGCGTGGTGATGTAGTTCAGGCCCAGGTGGTCGCCGCCGCCCAGGTTGGTGACGATGGCGACGTCGCACTGATCGAAGGCCAGCCCTTCGCGCAACAGGCCGCCGCGTGCCGTCTCCAGCACCGCCGCATCGACGTCGGGGTGCGCCAGCACGTTGCGCGCGCTGCGCGGGCCCGAGCAGTCGCCCGAGTCGATCTGGCGGCCGTTGACGTAGACGCCGTCGGTGTTGGTCATGCCCACGCGCAGGCCGCTGCTTTTCAGCAGGTGCGCGGTCAGGCGCACGGTGGTGGTCTTGCCGTTGGTGCCGGTGACGGCGATCACCGGCACGCGGCCGTTGCCGCCATCGGGGTACATGTGGTCGATGACGGCCTGGCCAACGTCGCGGCCCTTGCCGAACGAGGGGCTGACGTGCATGCGCAGGCCGGGCGCGGCGTTGACCTCGACGATGCCGCCGTTCTGCTCTTCCAGCGGCTTGATCACGGTCTCGCACACCACGTCGACGCCGCAGATGTCCAGGCCCACGGTTTGTGCGGCCTCGATGGCGCGCGCGGCCACTTCGGGGTGCACGCTGTCGGTGACGTCGGTGGCGGTGCCGCCGGTGGACAGGTTGGCGTTGTTGCGCAGGATCACGCGCTGGCCCTTGGCCGGCACCGATTCGGGCGTCAGGCCTTGCGCGGCCAGGCGCGCCTCGGCGATCGCGTCGATGCGGATCTTGGTGAGCGAGGTGCCGTGGCCTTCGCCGCGGCGCGGGTCGAGGTTGACCTCGGCGACCAGCGCGCGCACCGTGTGCTCGCCGTCGCCGATCACCAGCGGCGGATCGCGCCGCGCGGCGGCGACCAGCTGCTTGCCCACCACCAGCAGGCGGAAATCGGCGCCCGGCAGGTAGCGCTCGACCATCACGGCGCCGTAGCGCGCCGCCTCGGCGTAGCCGATGTCGAAGTGCGCGCGGTCGGTGATGCCCACTGTGACGCCCTTGCCCTGGTTGCCGTCCTGCGGCTTGACCACCACCGGCAGGCCGATGTCCTGCGCGGCGGCCCAGGCATCGTCCAGGTCGCTGACCGGGCGGCCCAGCGGCACCGGTACGCCGGCGGCGTGCAGCAATTTCTTGGTCAGGTCCTTGTCCTGCGCGATGGCTTCGGCGATGGCGCTGGTGCCATCCACCTCGGCGGCCTGGATGCGGCGCTGCCGGCTGCCCCAGCCGAACTGAACCAGGCTGCCGCGCGTCAGCCGCTTGATCGGAATGCCGCGGCGCAGGGCGGCGTCGACGATGGCGCCGGTGGAAGGGCCGAGGCGCTCGTCCTCGTCCAGCTCGTGCAACTCGGCCAGTGCGGCGGCGACGTCGAAGCTTTCGCCCGCGGCGGCGGCGCGGCACAGCTGCTGTGCGCGCTCGAAGGCCAGGCGGCCGACGGCTTCCTCGGTGTACTGCACCGCGACCTGGAAGGTGCCTGGAACTTCAGTCGGCGTAGTGCGGCTGAAGGTGACCGGACAGCCCGCCTGCGCCTGCAGCGCCAGCGCCGTCAACTCGAGTGCGTGCGCCATCGAGATCGGCGTGCTCGGCTTGTGCGCGTGCAGCGCGCCGACGCCGGGAAACAGCTCGCGCAGGCGCTTTTCAAAGGCGGGGGTGGTGTTCAGGTCGCGCTCGGCGCCAGCGCAGGTGACGACGGCCTCGATGGCGGTGTGGCGGCTCCAGAGGTTGGGGCCGCGCAGCGCGCGAATGCGGGTGACTTCCATAAATGTCCTGTGAGGGGGAACCCGGGATAGCTAACGGCCGAGCGGGCCAATCAGTGGACAGCAATCGCCTGCGGCGCTTCGTCGAAATGCAACAAACCGGCACGGATCAGGTCGGCCGGCACGCCCAGCGCCCAGGCCGCGGCCACCGCCGCCGTCACGTGCGGGCGCAGGTCATCGGGCAATTCGTGCGTCAGCAGCGAGAAGGCCGGCACCGCCAGGTGGATCAGCGGCTGCTGCTTGCCGCCGGTGAGCAGCACCAGCGTGTCGCCGCGCATCAGCACGGCGCGCCCCTTGCGCGCGCGGTGCTCGGCGATGGCGGCGTTGTCGGGGTCGAGGCTGTACAGCAGCACCTCGCCGTCGCTGTGGTCGGCCAGCGCCAGCACGCCGGGGTCGTCGGCGTTGAGCACCGCCGCGCCCTGCGCCAGCACCACGTCGACCTGGGTACGCACGACGTTCGGCATCTGCTCGGCCTCGGTGATGTAGAGGTCCTCCAGCCGCTCGGGGCCGGGCATGGCCATCACCACGCCGACCTGGCAGCGGTCGTAGGGCAGGCCCTCGCTCAGGATGTGGCGCGGCGAGGTTTCCAGCACCACGGCCTGCACGCTGCGGTTGATCAGCATGCGCTCGCCAGCGGCGTAGTCGAGCGCGCTGGCGCTGGACAGCCGGCGCTGGCCGAGGAAGATGCCGTCGCGGCAGGCCAGGCCGGTCTGCTTGCCCTGCAGTTGCAGCAGCCAGGCGATCAGGCGCGGCGCCAGCGCGCTGCGGCCGTTGCCGACCACGCCGACGATCGGCACGCGGCCGGAGGCGCCGGCCGGGAACAGGTGCTCCACGATGGCGTCGCCAACCGGCTGGGCGCGGCCGACCGCGGGCTTCAGGTGCATCAGCAGGCCGGGGCCGGCGTTGACCTCGACGATGGCGCCGCCCTGGGCCGCCAGCGGTTTGCCGATGTCTTCCGCCACCAGGTCGATGCCGGCGATGTCCAGGCCTACCACGCGCGCTGCCAGCGCCATCTGGGCGGCGACGTCGGGGTGCACCTGGCCGGTGACGTCGATGGCCATGTTGCCGGTGCGCTGCACCACGGCGGATTCGCCGCGCGCCAGCACGCTGGCGGGTGTCAGGCCCTGGCGCTGCAGCAGCAGCAGCAGCACGGCGTCGTCGTGGCGCAGGGTCTCCAGCGGCAAGTGCTCCTCTTCGCCGCGGCGCGGATCGGTGTTGACCTGGGCGTCGATCAGCTGGGCGATGCTCGACTTGCCGTCGCCGCCGACGCGGATGATCTCGCCGCGGGTGGCCGCGACCACCTTGTCGCCCACCACCAGCAGGCGGTGCTCCTGGCCGGGGATGAAGCGCTCGACCAGCACTTCCGAGCCTTCCGCCTCGGCGGCGGCGAAGGCGCTGACCACTTCCTTGCGCGTCATCAGGTTCAGCGAGACGCCGCGCGCGTGGTTGCCGTCGGACGGCTTGACCACCACCGGCAGGCCGATGTCCTCGGCGGCTTCCCAGGCTTCGTCGGCGCTGGCGACGGCGCGCCCCTCGGGCACCGGCACGCCCGCGGCGGCGAGCAACTGCTTGGTCAGGTCCTTGTCGCGCGAAATGCCTTCGGCGATGGCGCTGGTGCGGTCGGTCTCGGCGGTCCAGATGCGGTGCTGGGCGGCGCCGTGGCCGAGCTGCACCAGGTTGCCGTCGTTCAGGCGGATGTGCGGGATGCCGCGCTCGCTGGCGGCGTCGACGATGCAGGCGGTGCTGGGGCCCAGGCACTGGCGGTCCACCATGTCGGTCAGGCGGGCGACGATGGCGGCGACGTCGTAGGGCAGGTCGTTGATGGCGGCCATGACCAGGTCGCGCGCCGATTCGATCGCCAGCTTGCCGATCGCCTCGTTGCGGGTGCGGATGACCACCTTGTAGACGCCGTGCTCGTGCGTCATGCGCGCCTTGCCGAAGCCGGTCTTCATGCCGGCCTGGGTCTGCAGCTCCAGCGCCACGTGCTCCAGGATGTGGCCGGGCCAGGTGCCGTCGCGCAGCCGCATCAGGAAGCCGCCACGCCGGCCGACGCTGCAGCGGTGCTCGATCAGGCCGGGCAGCCAGGCGGTCAGGCGCTCGTAGAAGCCGGGCAGGGTATTGGACGGGAAGTCTTCCAGTTCGCCGATGTCGACGATGGCCTCGATCACCGCGCGGTAAGTCCAGATGTTGGGGCCGCGCAGGTGCGACATGCGCCGGATGACGATGTCCGGAAAGCGCCGGGCGGCGGCCGCGGCGGCGGGCGGCGCGACTTCGGCGTGCACGGCCAGGGCCGAGGGATACAATCCGCGTCCGCTCGACCGGCCGCGTTCCTTGGATTCGATTCTCCTCATGGGAGTGCTCTCGCTTTCGGTGTCTGATTCTTCTCGGGGCGCCGCGCCGGCCACCTGTGGCGGCCCGCACCCGCACCATCATGCCTTCTGAAGCCACCCCTGTTTTGCTGCCGGCCGATACCGTGGTGGCGTCGCCCGCGCCGATGGATGGCTTGCTGCGGCCCAGAGAAAACGTGCTGGGCGGCTTCCAAGTTGACCTGGATCAGCAACTTCGCTTTGGCCAGGGCGAAGCGCTCATTACAAACCAGCGGCTGCTGGGCCGGTGTCCGGGTGAAACAGGCTGGACGGCCTGGGAACTGGCGCCCGGCCTGGTGCTGACGCACCACGACCACGCCGGCGTCGGCACGTTGGCGCTGCGCGACGGGCAGCGGCAACTGGCGGTCTGGCGCTTCACCCTGGGGCGCAATCCGGCGGCGCTGCGCTTTCTGGCGCAGTTCGAGCAGGCACTGGCGGAGCACGTGGGCGCGGCGCCTGCCGCCGGCGACGATCTCACCGGCGTCAGCGAACCGGCCGATGCGACCGAGACCGAGGAGGTGGTGCCGGACAAGCCGCCCTCCACCTGGACCCTGCTGCGCCTGTGGCGCTTCGCCAGGCCCTACCAGTGGCAGCTGCTGGCCGGTTTTCTGCTGACGCTGGCCGCCACCGCCGCCCAACTGGTTCCGCCCTACCTGACCATGCCGCTGATGGACGAGGTGCTGATCCCGTTCCAGAACGGCCAGCGCATCGACACTGGCTACGTGGCGCTGCTGCTGTCGGGCCTGGCCGGCGCAGCGCTGCTGGCCTGGGCCTTGAGCTGGGCCAAGACCTACATCCTGGCCCTGGTGTCCGAGCGCATCGGCGCCGACCTGCGCACCCGCACTTACGAACACTTGCTCAAGCTTTCACTCGAGTACTTCGGCGGCCGCCGCACGGGCGACCTGATGGCGCGCATCGGCTCGGAGACCGACCGCATCAACGTCTTCCTGTCGCTGCACCTGCTGGATTTCGCCACCGACGTGCTGATGATCGTCATGACCGCGGCGATCCTGTTTTCCATCAACCCCACGCTGGCGCTGGTCACGCTGGTACCGCTGCCCATCATCGGCTGGCTGATCCATGTGGTGCGCGACCGCCTGCGCACCGGCTTCGAGAAGATCGACCGCGTCTGGTCCGAGGTCACCAACGTGCTGGCCGACACCATTCCCGGCATCCGCGTGGTCAAGGCCTTCGCGCAGGAAGAGCGCGAGGCCGGTCGCTTCAAGGAGGCCAACCGGCACAACCTGGCGGTCAACGACAAGCTCAACAAGCTGTGGTCGCTGTTCTCGCCCACCGTCACGCTGCTGACCGAGATCGGCCTGCTGGTGGTGTGGGCAGCCGGCATCTGGCTGGTCAGCCGCCAGCAGATCACGGTGGGCGTGCTGACCGCCTTCCTGGCCTACATCGGGCGCTTCTACACGCGGCTGGATTCGATGAGCCGCATCGTCTCGGTGACGCAGAAGGCGGCCTCGGCCACCAAGCGCATCTTCGAAATCCTGGACCACGAATCCAGCGTGCCCGAGCCCAGGCATCCGGTGCCGTTGCCGCGCGTGCAAGGCCGCATCGAGGTCAGGAATGCGGCGCTGCGCTACGGCAACCGCTCGGTCATTCGCGGCCTCAATCTCAGCATCGCGCCGGGCGAGATGATCGGCCTGGTGGGCCACTCCGGCTCGGGCAAGAGCACGCTGGTCAACCTGATCTGTCGCTTCTACGATGTCACCGAGGGCGCGATCCTGGTGGATGGCGTGGACCTGCGCCAGCTGCGCGTGGCCGACTACCGGCGCCACGTCGGCCTGGTGCTGCAAGAGCCGTTCCTGTTCTTCGGCACCATCGCCGAGAACATCGCCTACGGCAAGCCGGAGGCCAAGCGCGACGAAATCGTCGCCGCCGCCCGCGCCGCGCATGCGCATGAGTTCATCCTGCGCCTGCCGCAGGGCTACGACTCGCTGGTCGGCGAGCGCGGCCAGGGCCTGTCGGGCGGCGAGCGCCAGCGCATCAGCATTGCGCGCGCGCTGCTGATCGACCCGCGCATCCTGATCCTGGACGAAGCCACGGCCTCGGTCGACACCGAGACCGAGCGCGAGATCCAGAAGGCGCTCGACAATCTGGTGCGCGGGCGCACCACGATTGCCATCGCGCACCGCCTGTCCACCCTGCGCAAGGCCGACCGCCTGGTGGTGCTGGACAAGGGCCTGAAAGTGGAAGAGGGCACGCACGATGAATTGATGGCCCGGCGCGGCGCCTACTGGCGCCTGTACGAGGCGCAGGCGCGGCAGGAGAAGGCCGAACGCGAGCGCATGCTGGTGATCGACGAGGCCGAACTGGGGTCACCCACCATGCCGGCCGCCGAGCCGAAGGCGTTGCGCCCATGAGCGCCGTGGCCGATTTCGGCCTGCACCGCGACGCCTTCGGCCGCCTGGTGCTGACCGACGGCACCGGCCAGGCGCATGTCGGCGTGCTGCCGGTGCGCGCCTTTCCCATCGCGGCGCCCGACGAGGGCGTCAGCCTGGTCGATGCCGATGGCCACGAACTGGCCTGGGTGCCGCGCCTGGACGCACTGGACGAGCCGCGTCGCGCGCTGCTGGCCGAGGCGCTGCAGCAGCGCGAGTTCATGCCGTGCCTGCTGCGCGTCAAGGCCGTCAGCAGCTTCGCCACCCCCAGCACCTGGGAGGTCGATACGGACCGGGGGTCGACCCGCTTCGTGCTGAAGGGCGAGGAAGACATCCGCCGCCTGGGGCCGGGCCTGCTGATCGTCAACGACGCGCATGGCGTGCAGTACCTGATCCGCGATCTGCAGGCCATGGACAGGCACAGCCGCAAGCTGCTGGATCGCTTCCTGTAGCTCTGCCGTGCTGGGGTGGGCCCGGCTTTAGGCGTGGCAGCCGGCGTGGATGTCGCGCGCCACGTCGTAGACGCGGGTCTGCACGCCCAGCAGGCCCAGCGTGGAGTGGAAGTAGTTGTCGTGCGACAGCTTCTGGTCGCGCAGCTTCGCCAGGCAGGCCATGTGGATGTGGCTTTGCTGCTCGAATGCCGGCGACAGCCAGCTGATCCAGGGCACGTGTTTCTGCGCGTCGGGCGCGAAACGGTAGGGCAGGCCGTGCAGGTACAGGTTGTTTTCGCCGAGCGATTCGCCGTGGTCGGACAGGTACAGCATCGCCGGCGCCCATTGCGCCTGCCGCGATTTCAGCCAGTCGATGGCGCTGGCCAGGAAATGGTCGGTGTAGAGGATGGTGTTGTCGTAGGCGTTGACCACCTGCTCGCGTTCGCATTGCTGCAAGGCGTTGGTGCTGCATTCGGGCAGGAATTTCTTGAACTGCGGCGGCGTGCGCTTGTAGTAGGCCGGGCCGTGGCTGCCCATCTGGTGCATGAACACCACCACGCCGCGCGCGCGGCGCTCAGGCGGCAGCTGGGCGATGCGCTCGTCCAGGCCGCGCAGCATCACCTCGTCGAAGCATTCGTCTCCCTGACACAGGTCGGTGCCGCCGATCTGCAACTGCCGGTAGTCGACCTTGGGTACGCGGTCGCACACGCCCTTGCAGCCACCGGCCTGGTTGTCCAGCCACAGCACGGCCAGGCCTGCGCGCTGCAGCACGTCGGCCAGGCCTTCCGTGTTGGCGGGGCGCTTGTCGAAGGCCTCGCGACCGAGGGGGGAGAACATGCAGGGCACCGACGCCGCCGTGTTGGTGCCGCACGACCACACGTTGCGCAGGCTCACCACGCCGGCCTGCGCCAGGCGCGGCGTGGTGTCGCGCGCGTAGCCGTTCAGGCTCAGGTGGTCGGTGCGGGCGGTTTCGCCCAGCACCATGATCAGCAGCGGCGGCCTGGCGCCGGGCGCCAGCGCGGGCAGGCGTGCGTCCTCGCCCAGCGGCAGCACGACGGCGCCGTTGCGCTGCACCGGCTGGCGGCCCACGCTGGCCAGGGCGTAGAAGGAGTTCAGCGGGTTGATCAGGTAGCGCAGCTGGGTGTGGTTGCGCATGGTGGCCGACAAATCCTGGAAGAACAGGCCGCCCGCGCCCAGCAGCACGGCCAGGCCGACGACCAGCAGCACGAGGTTGTGGCGCAGCTGCCGCGCCGCGCGCGGCCAGCGGATCGGCACGCGCCACAGCAGCAGCACTGGCAGCCCGCCCAGCAGCGTCAGCGTGCCCAGCAGGCGCCAGCTGAACAGCTCCCGCGCCTCGCGCGCGTCGGTCAGCAGCACGTTGACCATCATGCTGCGGTCGATCACCACGCCGTAGCTGAGCATGAAGTAGGCGCCGCCCGCGGCCGCCAGCAGCAGCATGGTCAGCACCGGCTTGAGCGTCCATCGCCAGGCCAGCAGGCTGAGCAGCGCCACGTGGGCGGCGCCGATCATCACGCCGAAGGCGAGGCCGAAGACGAGGCCGCGCGCGCCCGTCAGTTCGGGCAGTGCGGCCAGGGCCTGCCACAAGGCCAGGTTGGCGACGCTGGCGATCCACAGCGCCGCCAGCACGATGACGCTGACTGGCCGCCACGAGCGGGGGGCGGTCTGGGGCCTTGGGGTGGCCGCAGCCAGGAGGAGGGCAGGCATGAGGTTGGAGTCTCACCGCGCCGTCTGAAACCTGGCTTAAGAAGAGGTTCGGCGTTGAGCGTTCAGCGTTCAGCGTGAATACCGAACTCGCCAGCGCCCCGCCGTCAACCCGCTCAACGCTCAACGCTCAACGCTCAATCCCTCAAATGCCGAGCGTGTCGGCCAGTGCGTTCATGCGCGCGCCCACCGCCGCGTCCATTGCCATCGGCCGGCCCCATTCGCGCTGGGTTTCGCCGGGCCACTTGTTGGTGGCGTCCAGGCCCATCTTGCCGCCTAGGCCGGCCACTGGCGAGGCGAAGTCCAGGTAGTCGATGGGTGTGTGCTCGATCAGCAGGGTGTCGCGCACCGGGTCCATGCGCGTGCTCAGGGCCCAGATCACTTCGGGCCATGAGCGCACGTCGATGTCCTCGTCGACCACCACGATGAACTTGGTGTAGAGAAACTGGCGCAGGTGGCTCCACACGCCCATCATCACGCGCCGCGCGTGGCCGGCGTAGGCCTTGCGGATGCGCACCACCGCCATGCGATAGCTGCAGGCCTCGGGCGGTAGGTAGAAGTCGATGATCTCCGGAAAAGCGCGCTGCAGCAGCGGTACGAACAGCTCGTTCAGTGCCAGCCCCAGCATGGCCGGCTCGTCGGGCGGTTTGCCGGTGTGGGTGCTGTGGTACAGCGCACCGTCGCGCAGCGTGATGCGCTCCACCGTGAGCACGGGGAATTCAGCGCGCTCGTTGTAGTAGCCGGTGTGATCGCCATACGGCCCTTCCAACGCGTGGCGCCAGCCGCTCGGGTGGCTGGCGTCGGGGTGGATGTGGCCTTCCAGCACGATCTCGGCGCGCGCCGGCACCTGCAGCGGCACGCCGATGGCCGGCGCGACTTCGGTGCGCGCGCCGCGCAACAGGCCGGCGAACTGGTATTCCGACAGGCTGTCGGGCACCGGCGTGACGGCGCCCAGCAGGGTGGCCGGATCGGCGCCGATGGCGACCGCCACCGGGTAGGGCTGGCCGGGGTGCTGGCGGCCGTGCTCGGCAAAGTCCAGCGCGCCGCCGCGGTGCGCCAGCCAGCGCACGATCAGCTCGTTTTTCGACAGCAGCTGCTGACGGTAGATGCCGAGGTTCTGGCGCGGCTTCAGCGGCCCGCGCGTGATGGTCAGGCCCCAGGTGACGAGCGGCGCCACGTCGCCCGGCCAGCAGTGCTGGATCGGCAGGCGGTGCAGGTCGACCTCGGCGCCTTCCCACACGATTTGCTGGCAGGGCGGCTGGCGCACGCTGGCGGGCGCCATGCGCCACAAGGTCTTCAGCAGATCGCGCTTGCCCCACAGCTGCTTCACGCCGTGCGGCGCCTGCGGCTCCTTGAGTTCGGCCAGCACCTCGCCGAAGGCGCGCAGCTCGGGCAGGCCGGCCACGCCGAGTGCGCGCGCCACCCGGCCGGTGGTGCCGAACAGATTGGTCAGCACCGGCATGCGGTGGCCGACAGGATTTTCAAACAGCAGCGCCGGACCACCGGCGCGCAGCACGCGGTCGCTGAGCGCCGTCATTTCCAGCTGCGGTGACACCGGCTCGGCGATGCGGCGCAGCTCGCCCGCGCCGTCCAGTTGCGCCAGGAACTCCCGCAGATCAGCGCACGGCATGGTGTCTTGAGCGGCAGCCTGGCGCTTTGTTGCAGATGACGAGCGGGAGTTCAGCCGCAGACGGCTTCATCCGGCTGAGTGCGCAACGGCTGGACACGCAAATCGGCCTCGACCTGCTGCAGCACCTCGGCCGCCTGGGTTGGGTCGAAGTCCTCGTGGGTCAGCTTCTTCACGCCGTACTGCTGCAACTGATAGTGCCGCTCGGGCGCCACGCCGTGGCGCGCCAGGCAGCTCTTGGCGCAGTTGAGGGCGCAGCCATCGAGCGCGATGATCGGTCGGCCCGACTGCGCCAGCCGCACCAGCGAGGGCACGTCGCCGCCGACACCGGCAATGCAGGACATCTCAGCCACGCCGCGCCGATCCAGCTGCAGCGCCACATGGTTGGCCAGTTGCGCGGCGCTGGAGCAGCCCGAGCAGGAATACACCAGGGCCAAATCCTTGTTCATGAGCGGCGTCCCGAAAAGAAGGGCGGGAAGGGCGGCAGCCGATCGGCCAGGCCCGGTGCCCAGCGCGCGAGCACGGCGCGCGGCGCCCAGTGGCGCGGATCGAGCACTGGCAGCTCGATGGCGTCGAGCGCGTTCTTCACCACCAGACCCAGCTCGGTGTCGCCTTCCATCACCAGGCGGCGGTTGAAGAACAGGGTGTCCGGGTCCTGGCGGCGCTGCGCCAGCAGCACGAAATCCTGCGCGTTGGCGCTGATGGCCAGATCGGGCTGGGCGTGCGGCGCGCTGGGTGCGAAGCGCTGGCCGCGCCAGACGAAGTCGAAGGCCACGCGCGCGTCGCGCACGCGGATCGACAGGCGCTTGTCCTGCAGCAGCGCCCTGACGTCCTCCGGCAGGTGCCGCGCCAGCGCCAGGTTGATGGCGCCCACCAGCAGCAGCGATCCGGGGTAGGCCGGCAGGCGCGCCAGCACGGCGCCCACCGGGCGCGGCAGGGTGAAGCTGGCGGGGGTGGAGTAGGAAGCAGGTGACATGGTGAGGCCCTTTCAGGCGACGAAACCCAGGACGGTGAAGAAGTGGGCGCTGCGCCACTTGCGATGACGAATGACCGCGCTCCGACGAGCGCATGACCTCGGCCTGCGGCCGTCAATGGCGCGCCAGCGCCGGTCATGGGTCGTTCGTTCCATCACTAGACCGCCACCAGCTCCATGCCAGGCTGGCCGTGCCAGTAGCCGTTGCAGGGGGCCTCGGGCATCAGCGGGTGCATGCGCGCCAGCGCCTGGGGGTCGGGTGCGGGGGACTTGCGCGCGGTGTCGAAGGCGGCGATGACCTCGCTCATGTACCGTGACTGCGGCGACAGGCGCAGCAGGTCGACGCCGAGCGCGCGCAGGGCAGGGACGTCGCCGATCAGGTTGTGCACGCGGGCCGACTGCGTCTGGATGCCGTTCAGCACCAGGAAGGCCTCGCCCTCGCGCGTTTTCAGCATCTGCCCGTCGGGATGCTCGATGCAGCGAAAGCCGCAATCGTCCTTGGGCAGGTTGTAGTGGCGCGCGGTGAAGCAGCGCGCCGAAAAGGCCAGCGGCAGGCGGCCGTAGGCGAACACTTCGGTCTCCAGCCCGGCCGGCCGCGACTGCAGCAGCGCCGCCAGGTCGTCCTGCCGCATCTCCAGCGGCATCACCCAGCGGCTGGCGCCCAGGCCGGCCAGCCAGGCCAGCGCGTCGGCGTTGAACAGGTTGAGTTGCGGACCGGCGACGAAGGGCCGCTGGCCGGCCAGCTGGTGCACCGCGCCCATGTCATTGGCCTCGACCAGGAACTCCTCGTGGTGTGCGATCTTGTGCATGGCGGCGACATCCGAGCCGGATTCCAGCAGCACCATGGTCGACAGCACGGCCTGCTTGCCGGCGTCTCGCAGCATGCGGGCGACGTCGATCCAGTCGGCCAGGCGCAGCTCATGGCGGCGTGAGCACACTGCCTCGCCCACATAGACGACATCGACGGCAGTCTCGGCCACCGCCTGATAAAAATCGAACACGCGATCGCGCGGCCAGTAGTACTGCAGGGGACCCAGCGCCAACTTCATCTTGCACCTCTTCTGTTATTTCATTTCCAGGGCCGGTGGTAAGCACCCAGCGTGTGCTGCTGGCCTTCGGCCACCTGATCCAGGCTGGCCATCCAGGCGGTCTTGGGGGCGTACAAATGGCCTTGCGCCAGGCAGTGGTCGATGGCCTGGCGCCACACGCGCGTGACCTGCGCCACGTAGGCGGGGCTGCGCTGGCGCCCCTCGATCTTGAAGGCGCGCACGCCCAGCTTCACCAGTTGCGGCAGCAACTCCAGCGTGTTCAGGCTGGTGGGTTCTTCCAGCGCGTAGTAGTTGTGGTCGTCCTCGACGTCGAAGCGGCCCTTGCACAGCGTCGGGTAGCCGGCGTTCTCGCCAGTTGCGTAGCGGTCGATCAGCACGCCGTTCAGGCGCGATTCCAGGCCGCGCGGCGTCTCCTGCCAGCGCACCGCCTTGGCCGGCGAGCAGACGCCGTGCGTGTTGGGCGATTCGCCGGTGGCGTAGGAGGACAGGGCGCAGCGCCCCTCCACCATCACGCACAGGCTGCCGAAGCCGAAGACCTCGATCTCCACCGGCGTGCGCCGCGACACCTGCGGCACCTGCTCCAGCGACAGCACGCGCGGCAGCACCGCGCGCTGGATGCCGAACTGCTGGTGATAGAGGTTGATGGCGTCGTGGTTGGTGGCCGAGCCCTGCACCGACAGGTGCAGGCGCAGGCCGGGGTGGCGCTCGCAGGCGTAGCGCATCAGGCCCGGGTCGGCCAGGATCACGGCGTCCACGCCCCACAGCGCGGCGCGGTCCAGCGCCGCGCGCCAGGGCGCCGGGTTGCTGGCCTGCGGGTAGGTGTTGAGCGCCAGCAGCACCTTGCGGCCGCGCGCGTGGGCGTAGGCGATGCCGCTGCTGGATGGCGGCCTCGTCGAAGTTCAGGCCGGCGAAGTTGCGTGCGTTGGTGGCGTCGCGCAGGCCCAGGTAGACGCAGTCGGCGCCTTCGTCAACCGCGGCCTTCAGGGCCGGCAGGCTGCCGGCGGGGCAGACCAGTTCGGGTGCGGTGGTGTCGGCGCGGGGCCGCGGCTTGGCGTGATCGGTCAAGGGACGGGTCTTTCGGCGGGCAGAACTGGAATCGCCGCCGCCACGCCATGGGCATCGCGCGGGCGGATTCCGTACAAGCTGCGCACCTTAGACCGGTGGAAATCCCCCTGGACTGATCTTCGTCAACCCGTCACGCTTAATCCCGAACAATTTGCTCGGGATTGACCGGGTTCGGTTTTTCGGCGCTGCCGCGCTGGGCCCGAATCCTGATCACGCGCCGAAGAAGCTCTTCAGCCGATCCGTCCAGCTCTCGGTGCTGGGCGAATGCTTGGCGCCGCCTTTTTTCAGCGACTCGTCGAATTCCTTCAGCAGCTTGCGCTGGTGCTCGGTCAGCTTGACCGGCGTCTCCAGGCTGATGTGGCAGTACAGATCGCCCGGGTAGGACGAGCGCACGCCCTTGATGCCCTTGCCGCGCAGCCGGAACTGCTTGCCGGCCTGGGTGCCGTCGGGGATGTCGATGGCGGCCTTGCCGTTCAGCGTCGGCACCTCGATCTCGCCGCCCAGCGCGGCGGCGGCAAAGCTGATCGGCACCACGCAGTGCAGGTCGTCGCCGTCGCGCTCGAAGATGTCGTGCTTCTTGATGCGGATCTCGATGAACAGGTCGCCCGGCGGGCCGCCGTTGGTGCCCGGCTCGCCGTTGCCGGCCGAGCGGATGCGCATGCCGTCGTCGATGCCGGCGGGAATCTTCACTTCCAGCGTCTTCTGGTTCTTGACCTTGCCCTGGCCGTGGCAGGTGCCGCAGGGGTCCTTGATGATGCGGCCGCTGCCGCGGCAATGCGGGCAGGTCTGCTGCACGCTGAAGAAGCCCTGGCGCATCTGCACCACGCCCTGGCCGTGGCAGGTGCCGCAGGTGGTGGCGCTGGTGCCGGCCTTGGCGCCGGAGCCGTGGCAGGTGCCGCACTCGTCCCAGCTGGGGATGCGGATCTGCGCGTCCTTGCCGTTGGCGGCCTCTTCCAGCGAGATCTCCATCGCGTAGCTGAGATCCGCCCCGCGATACACCTGCCGGCCGCCGCGTGCGCCACCGCGCGCGCCGCCGGCGCCGAAGATGTCGCCGAAGATGTCGCCGAAGGCCTCGGCAAAACCGCCGAAGCCTTCGGGGCCGCCGCGCATGTTCGGGTCCACGCCCGCATGGCCGTACTGGTCGTAGGCGGCCTTCTTCTGCGGGTCGCTGAGCATTTCGTAGGCTTCCTTGGCCTCCTTGAACTTGGCTTCCGCGCCCGCCGCCATTTCACCCTGGTTGCGGTCAGGGTGGTACTTCATCGCCAGCTTGCGATAAGCCTTCTTGATCTCTTCGTCGCCGGCGTTCTTGGGCACGCCCAGGACTTCGTAGTAATCGCGTTTTGTCGCCATGAAAGTTTCTCGAACCTGCTCAGACAAACGCCGCGCAGTCGATTCCGGGGAATCTTCGGCGCGGCGGCAAAGGCGGTGCGGGAGCGAGGTTCACTCGCGCACGCCGTGGCTTAGTCTTTCTTGACTTCTTTCACTTCCGCGTCGACCACGTTGTCGTCGGCCGCGGCGCCCGGTCCCTGGGCGCCGCCCGCTGCGGCGCCTGCGCCGGCGGCCTGGGCGGCGGCACCGGCGTCGGCGTACATCTTCTCGCCCAGCTTCTGGCTGGCGCTCATCAGTGCCTCGGTCTTGGCTTCGATGTCGGCCTTGTCGTCGCCCTTCAGCGCTTCTTCCAGCGCCTTGATGGCGGCTTCGATCGGGTCCTTCTCGCCGGCATCGAGCTTGTCGCCGTGCTCGGTCAGCGACTTGCGCACGCTGTGCACCATGGCGTCACCCTGGTTGCGCGCCTGCACCAGCTCGACCCGCTTGTGGTCGTCGGCGGCGTTCAGCTCGGCGTCTTTCACCATCTGCTGGATCTCGGCCTCGGACAGGCCCGAGTTGGCCTTGATGGTGATCTTGTTTTCCTTGCCGGTCGCTTTGTCCTTGGCCGACACGTGCAGGATGCCGTTGGCATCGAGCTTGAAGGTCACCTCGATCTGCGGCATGCCGCGCGGGGCGGGCGCAATGCCTTCCAGGTTGAACTCGCCCAGCAACTTGTTGCCGCTGGCCAGCTCGCGCTCGCCCTGGAACACCTTGATCGTCACGGCCGGCTGGTTGTCGTCGGCGGTGGAGAAGGTCTGCGCGAACTTGGTCGGGATGGTGGTGTTCTTGGTGATCATCTTCGTCATCACGCCGCCCAGGGTCTCGATGCCCAAAGACAGCGGGGTGACGTCGAGCAGCAGCACGTCCTTGCGGTCGCCGCTGAGCACCTGGCCCTGGATGGCGGCGCCGACGGCCACGGCCTCGTCGGGGTTGACGTCCTTGCGCGGCTCCTTGCCGAAGAACTCCTTCACCTTGTCCTGCACCTTGGGCATGCGCGTCATGCCGCCGACCAGGATCACGTCGTGGATGTCGCCCACGCTGACACCGGCGTCCTTGATGGCGGTGCGGCACGGGCCGATGGTGCGCTCGATCAGCTCTTCGACCAGGCTTTCCAGCTTGGCGCGGGTCAGCTTGATGTTCAGGTGCTTGGGGCCGCTGGCATCGGCCGTGATGTAGGGCAGGTTGATGTCCGTCGAGGCCGTGCTCGACAGCTCGATCTTGGCCTTTTCAGCGGCCTCTTTCAGGCGCTGCAGGGCCAGCACGTCGTTCTTCAGGTCAACGCCGGCTTCTTTCTTGAACTCGGTGATGACGTAGTCGATGATGCGTTGGTCGAAGTCTTCACCGCCCAGGAAGGTGTCGCCGTTGGTGGCCAGCACCTCGAACTGCTTTTCGCCATCGACGTCGGCGATCTCGATGATCGACACGTCGAAGGTGCCGCCGCCCAGGTCATAGACGACGATCTTGCGGTCGCCCTTTTCCTGCTTGTCCAGGCCAAAGGCCAGGGCCGCGGCGGTGGGCTCGTTGATGATGCGCTTGACTTCCAGCCCGGCGATGCGGCCGGCGTCCTTGGTGGCCTGGCGCTGGCTGTCGTTGAAGTAGGCGGGGACGGTGATGACGGCCTCGGTGACCGGCTCGCCCAGGTAATCCTCGGCGGTCTTCTTCATCTTGCGCAGGATTTCGGCGCTGATCTGCGGCGGCGACAGCTTCTTGCCGCGCACTTCCACCCAGGCGTCGCCGTTGTCGGCCTTCACGATCTCGTAGGGCATCAGGGCGATGTCCTTTTGCACCTCTTTCTCGTCGAACTTGCGGCCGATCAGGCGCTTGACGGCGTAGATGGTGTTCTTGGGGTTGGTGACGGCCTGGCGCTTGGCCGGCGCGCCGACCAGCACCTCACCGTCTTCCTGGTAGGCGACGATGGACGGCGTGGTGCGCGCGCCCTCGGCGTTCTCGATCACCTTGGTCGAGTTGCCTTCCATGATGGACACGCAACTGTTGGTGGTCCCTAAGTCAATGCCGATGATCTTTGCCATGTTTTTCTCCGTGGAATGCTTGAAAGAATGGAATGTCTAGAAGCTGTGGGTAATCGCCGGGCTTTTCAAGCGCCGGCCAAGTCCTTATTTGGGCGCGGTCACCGTCACCAGCGCCGGGCGCAGCACGCGATCGGCGATGGTGTAGCCCTTTTGCAGCACGCTGACGACGGTGTTGGCCTCCTGGTCGGCGGGCACCATGCTGATGGCTTGCTGGTTGGTGGGGTCGAAGCGGGCGCCGGCGGCGGGGTTCACCTCGACCACCTTGTTGCGCTCCAGCGCACTGAGCAACTGGCGCAAGGTGGCCTCGGTGCCTTCGCGCAACTGCTCGGCGGTCGCGCTTTCGACCTTCAGGCCGGCTTCCAGGCTGTCGATGACGGGCAGCAGGCTTTCGGCGAAGGATTCGACGGCGAACTTGCGAATCTTGACGATTTCGTCCTCGGCGCGGCGGCGCGCGTTCTGGGCCTCGGCCTGGGCGCGCAGCGCCTGGTCGGTCAACTCGGCCACCTGGGCCTTGAGGGCGGTAAGCTCGGCCTGCGCGCCGTCGAGCTGGGCCAGGGCGTCGGCCTCGGTGGCGGCGGCCGCGGCCTCTTGCTCTTCTGGGCTCATAGGGGGATCGAAAGGGCTGGTGGCGCCCGGTGTCTTGAAGGGGTTGAAGGGGTCGGACATGTTCGTCGGCTGAAAAATCGTTCTTGAGGACGGTGGTCGCGATCACAGGTGGATGCGCCCGGGCGTATTTCAAGCCCGTTTTGCGCCGAAAAACGACTCAAAACGGCTCAAAAAACGCAACAGGCCGCCCTGGTGGCGGCCTGGTTTGTCAGTGGCGGGTAGGCCCGGCGTGCTTAGCCCGAGACGCCGAGCAGCTCAACGTCGAACTTCAGCGTGGCATGGGGCGGAATCAGGCCGCCGGCGCCGCGCGCGCCGTAACCCATGTCGGGCGGGATGATCAGGGTGCGCTGGCCGCCCACCTTCATGCCGGCCACGCCTTCGTCCCAGCCCTTGATCACATGGCCGGCGCCGAGCGGAAAGCGGAACGGATCGTTGCGGTCGCGGCTGGAGTCGAACTTGGCGCCCTGCTGGCCGTTCTGGTAGAGCCAGCCGGTGTAGTGGACGGTGACGGTCTGGCCCGCGCGCGCCTCGGCGCCGTCGCCGGTGCGGGTGTCGGTGATCTGCAGTTCGCTGGAGGGGGTGGTGCTCATGGGTCTGAAAGGGTGAAAAGACGCGATTATTTCTTTTTCGCCTGGGCCGCCACCCATTTGGTGGCGAAGGCCTGCAGGTCGGACAGGCGTTTGGTCAGGTCGGTGCCGCTGGGCGTGAGGCTGTAGCCGTCCGAGCCGTGCGTGACCAGACTGGCCGCGCGCAACTCCTTCAGGCGGGTGTTGAGGGTGTTGGGCGTGATGCCGCCGACGCTGTCCTGCAGCAGGCGGAAGGTCTGTGGATGACCGTCGCGCAGCGCCCACAGCACGCGGATGGCGTAACGGGCTTCCAGCAGTGCCAGCAGCTGGCCGGTGGCGGCGTTTTCCTTTGTACTCATGGTCAGGCTTCTCCTCGTCCTGCATCAGGATGCGTCGCGCTGACTATATCCCAAATCTGTAGCACGCTAGCACTTTCATAGCTCGCCAGCGCGTGTGGCCGTGGGATCGGCGCTACAGATTCCGGACCTCCCTTGAGGCGCGCGGGGAAAACCCCTAGGGGCGATAAACCTTTTGCAACAGGCGGATCAGGGTCTTGCGCTCGGTCGCCGTCAGGGCGCCGGTGGCGTCTTTTTCCAACTCGAAAGCGGTGTTTTCGGCCTGGTCCATCAACTGGTGGCCGGCCTCGCTCAGGTGCAGGCCGAGCGCCCGGCCGTCCAGCGGGTGCGGGCGGCGCAGCAGCAGGCCGCGCTTTTCCATGCCGGCGATCTTGCCGACCAGGTTGGGCGGCAGCAGGCTGAGCACGTCGCACAACTGGCGCGAGGTGACGCCCGGGTTGTGGCGGATCACCGACAGAATCGAGAAATCGACCGGCCGCAGCCCGTATTCGGCCATGCGTGGCACGAACTGGCCGATCACCGTCAGTGCCGCCCGGCGCGCGTTGTAGCCGACCAGGGTTTCCAGGTAGGTCGTGTCCACCGTCTCCACCACGGCGGGTGTCAGATGGGTGCGCGCATCGGCGGCTGAATTCACGGCGTGGTTCATGCGGTGGCGGTGGCGGACGCCAGGCGCTGGCCGACGATGGCGCAGCGCATGTCGAACTCTGGCAGCACCCAATGGCCAAGCGCGCGCACAGGCGCCAGCCAGCGCTCGGGATCGGGCGCGGCCCCGGCCACCGCCTCAATGCGCGCACCGGCCCAGCCGAGCAGGGCGATGGCGACGGCGCGCAGGTAGTCGTCGGCGACCCAGTAGGCCAACTGCTTGTCGTGCGCGCAGGCGGCGACGAGCTCGCGTGTCAGCGCCTGCAGGCGGTCGAAGCGCGCCGCCACGGGCGCGGCCAGATCGCTGCTGCCCAGCGCGGCGTGCGCGTCGTCCAGCAGGGCGCTGAAGGCCGCGCCGCCGTCGGCCAGCGCCTTGCGCAGCAGCAGGTCGATGGCCTGGATTTCGTTGGTGCCTTCGTAGATCATGGCCACGCGGGCGTCGCGCACGTGCTGCTCGATGCCCCACTCGCGCACGTAGCCATGGCCGCCGAAGACCTGCAGACAGTCGCTGCCGCCGTGGAAGGCCTGGTGCGTCCAGGCGGCTTTCAGCACCGGCGTGGTCAGGGCGCACCAGCGCTCGGCCTGCTGACGGCGCGCGGCATCCGGGTGGTGTCTGGCGATGTCGAGTTCCAGCGCCGTCTGGTAGGCCAGCACGCGGCCGCCATCGACCCAGGCGCGCTGGGTGTCGAGGAGGCGGCGCATGGCGGGGTGATCCGCGATGAAACTCGTGTCTTTCGCGCCCGGCGCGCGCATCTGCCGCCGCTCTTTCGAATAGGCGTCGGCCTTTTGCCAGGCCGCGTCGAGCAGGCCGATGCCTTGCAGCGCCACGTGCAGGCGCGCGGCGTTCATCATCACGAACATGGCGGCCAGGCCTTTGCCGGGCGCACCGACGATCCAGCCGCGCGCGTCGTCGAAGCGCATCACGCAGGTGGGCGAGCCATGCAGGCCCATCTTTTCCTCGATGCGCTCGCAGACAACGGCCGAGCGCGTTCCGTCGGCGTAGAACTTCGGCACCAGATACAGCGACAAGCCCTTCGGCCCGGGTGGTGATCCTGGCTCGCGCGCCAGCACCAGGTGCACGATGTTGTCGCTCAGGTCGTGCTCGCCCCCGCTGATGAAGATTTTGGTGCCACTGATCGCGTGCGTGCCGTCGGCCTGCGGCGCGGCGCGGGTGGCGCACAGCCCCAGGTCGCTGCCGGCCTGCGGCTCGGTCAGGCACATGGTGGCCAGCCATTCGCCGGTGGCGATTTTTGACAGGTACTGCGCCCTCAGTTCGTCGCTGCCGTGGTGCTTGAGGCATTCGTAGGCGCCATGCAGCAGGCCGGGCGCCATGGTCCAGCCGTGGTTGGCGGCGCTGAGCATCTCGTACAGCTGCGCCTCCAGCACGGCGGGCAGGCCCTGGCCGCCATGCTCAGGATCCGCCGCCAGCGCTGGCCAGCCCGCCCGCCAGAACTGTTGGTAGGCATCGCGGAAACCCGGCGCCATGGTGACGGCGCCATCGGCCCAGCGCGCGCCGACCTCATCGCCGACGCGGTTGAGCGGCGCGATGACCTCAGCGACAAACTTGCCCGACTCCTCCAGCACCTGATCGGCGAGTTCGGCATCGATTTCGGCGAAAGGCGCCAGCGCCTGCCATTGCGCAGGGGCATTCAGCACCTGGTGGAGGAGGAAGGCGCGGTCGGTGGTGACGGGTTGGTAGGCGTTCATGGCACGGCGGCTCGCAGACGGGCGCATCGGGGACGATGCGCCCGTCGCAGCCTGTTCCAGTTCGGAGCTTCAATCCCCGTCATCCCCGCGAAGGCAGGAATGACGATATGGGTGAATGCCTGAAGTGGATTGGGGCTTACTCGACCTTCCAGTCGCCGCTGACCACCTTCATCATCACGCCGGTGTCGGGCGTGTAGCCCCAGTGGTCCTGCGCGGTCCAGTTCAGCACGCCGTGAGCGAGCGTGGTCTTGCCGATCTGCTCGAAGGCGTCGCGCAGCGCGGCGCGGAACTCGGGCGTGCCGGGCTTGGCTTTCTTCAGCGCGATCGGCACCGCCTTTTCCATCACGATGATCGAGTCGTAGGCGTGGCCGGCAAACTGGTTGCGCGAGCCGGGGCCGTAGGCTTTCTCGTACTGCTGCACGAACTTGATCGCCTCGGCCTTGGACGGGTGCGCGTCGGGCAGCTGCTCGGCCAGCACGGCCGGGCCGCTGACCACGAAGCCGCCTTCCACCGCCTTGCCGCCCACGCGCATCAGATCGCGTGTGGCGGCGGCGTGGGTCTGGTAGATCTTGCCCTTGTAGCCGCGGTCGACCAGGGTCATGTGCGGCATCGCCGCGCCCGAGCCCGAGGCCACCACCAGCATCGCGTCGGGGTTGGCCGACACCAGCTTGAGCGCCTGGCCGGTCACGCTGGTGTCGGCGCGCGCAAAGCGCTCAATCTGCACGAGCCTGATGCCGGCGGCCTCGGCCTGCGGTTTGAAGTCGTTCAGCCAGGTTTCGCCGTAGGCGTCGCTGTAGCCGAGGAAGCCGACGGTCTTGATGCCCTGCTTCTTCATGTGCTCGATGATGGCGTGACCCATCACGGCGTTGGACTGCGGCAGGCGGAACAGCCACTTGTCCTTGCCGGCCGGCATGGCGACGGGCGACCAGGCAATCTGGGGCGTGGCGGCCTCCTCGGTCACCTGCGCCATGGCGGCGGCCACCGGCGTGGCGACCGAGCCCATCACCACGTCGACCTTGTCCACGGTGACCATCTTCTTGGCGTGCTGCACGCCGGCCGTGGGGTCGGTGGCGTCGTCCATCACGATCACGTTGAGCTTCTCGCCGGCAATCGTCTTGGGCCACAGCTTGACCTGGTTGCCGACCGGGATGCCCAGGCCCGAGGCCGGGCCGGTGAGCGGCGCGATGACGCCGATGGTGATGTCGGCCAGCACGGCGCCGCTGGCGGCCAGGGCGGTGAGGGCGACGAGGGCCTTGAGCTTGAAGCGGATCATGGATGAATCTCCTGGTGGGTGAGGGAAAGGAACGGCGGGTAATGGACTCAGCTGCTTAAGGTGCATCGCTGCTTGATGAAGTCAGGGATCGGAATCGCCTTCAGGCGGTCTGGATCGTCATCGGGATGGACCACGAAGGCGCGCCGTTCCGTGCCCTCGCACAACACCACGTCGCCACGGCGCACCACGTGCTTGTGGATGAACACCTTGTCGCGCCATTCGGCGATGTGCGAGTGCACCTGCAGCGTGTCGCCATAGGTGGCCGGCTTGTAGAACTTGGTGTGGATCTCCAGCAACGGGGTACCCACGATGCCGGTGGTTTTCTTCAGTTCGCGCCAGGGCGGCACGCCGCACTGCATGAAGAAGTCGAGCGAGGAGGCGTCCATCCACTTGCAGAAGTTGGGAAAGAACACGATGCCGGCGGGATCGCAGTCGCCGAACATCACGTTGACGACATAAACAGTGCTTTTGGACATGATCGAGCGTTGGGAAGGGAGTTGAGCGTTTGGTGTGGCGCGGGGTTCCTAGGGGTTTTCACGCTCAACGCCAGAGGCTGAACGCTGAACCGTCGATTCAACGGGGCGTCATGCGCAGCGCGCCGTCGAGACGGATCACCTCGCCGTTCAGGTGGCCGTTGGTGACGATGTGGCAGGCCAGCTCCGCGAATTCTTCGGGCTTGCCCAGGCGCGAGGGGAAGGGGATGGACGCCGCCAGCGAAGCCTGCACGGCTTCAGGCAGCGTGCGCATCAACGGCGTGTTGAACAGCCCCGGCGCGATGGTGCACACGCGGATGCCGTGCTGCGCCAGGTCGCGCGCCATCGGCAGCGTCATGCCGACCACGCCGCCCTTGCTGGCGCTGTAGGCCTGCTGACCGACCTGGCCGTCGAAGGCCGCCACGCTGGCGGTGAACACCATGGCGCCGCGCTCGCCGTCTTCCATCGGCTCCAGCTTGGCGCAGGCGGCGGCAAACAGGCGCGCGGCGTTGTAGGTGCCGATCAGGTTGACGCCCACGACCTTGATGAAGTCTTCCAGCGCTGCGGCGCTGCCGTCCTTGCCAATCACGCGCTTGGCGGTGCCGATGCCGGCAATCTGCATCAGGATGCGTGCGGGGCCGTGGGCAACGGCGGCCTGATCGATGGCGGCCTGCATGCTGTCGCCGTTGCTCACGTCGCACTGGAACGCGATCCCATTGATGTCGGCCGCCACCTTCCTGGCGTTGTCCAGGTTCAGGTCGAGCACCGCCACCTGGGCGCCCAGGCGCGCCAGCTCGCGCGCCGTGGCCTCGCCCAGGCCCGAGCCGCCGCCGGTGACGAGGGCCGCTTGTCCTTGGATCTTCATGGGTTCATCTCCTGATAACTATTGAATTGATAGCTGTTTGCGCTGGATGGGCGGTCGTTTTAGCTTGATTTGATTCAAAAACATCCGGACGCGAAGGACGCGAAAGTGACGCGAAGGCCGCGAAAGGAACAGCCGAAAACATGAAGGGATTCTTTCGCGTCCTTCGCGAATCCTTTGCGTCCTTCGCGTCCGGTATTTATCTCCGCGCTCAAACCGCCGGGTTCTCCAGCAGCAGCGCGATGCCTTGCCCACCGCCCACGCAGGCCGAGCTGATGCCGTACTTGACGCGCGCGCGCTGCATCTCGCGCGCCACCGTGATCGTCAGGCGCACGCCGGTGGCTGCCAGCGCGTGGCCGAGCGCAATGGCGCCGCCGTTGACGTTCAGCTTGGCCAAGTCCAGCCCCAGTTCGCGCCCCACGGCCAGCGTCTGCGCGCCTTGCGCCTCGTTGATTTCAAAGCGACCGATATCTTGAAGCTTCAGGCCCGTGCGCTCCAGCAGCAGGCGGATGGCCGGCGCCGGCCCGATGCCCATGATCTCGGGCGGTACACCGACGGCGGCGGCGCCGACGATGCGTGCCAGCGGCTGTTTGCCATTGGCCTTGGCGTATGCGCCCGATGCCACCACGGCCGCCGCCGCGGCATCGACCAGCGCCGACGAGTTGCCGCCGGTCTGCACGCCGCCTTCGAACACGGGGCGCAGCTTGGCCAGCACCTCCAGCGGGCGAGGGGCGCGGGTGCGTGTCTTGCGCGACTTCCGTCAGCTTGCCTTGCAGCTTGATGCTGCGCGGTCGGTAGCCTTCGATCTCGAACGTTTCGGTGACCACGGGCACGATCTCGCCCGCCAGAAAGCCGCTTGCCTGCGCCGTGATCGCCTTGGCGAACGAGGCGGCGGCAAATTCATCGACCTGCTCGCGCGTGATGCCGTACTTCCTGGCCAGGTTCTCGGCTGTCTGGATCATGTTGATGCCGGGGGCCGGGTCCTTCAGCGCTTCCCACATGTAGTCCTTGAAGCCCACCGGCGCGCCCAGCCTGAAGCCGGTGCGGTGGTCGAAGGCTGCGATGGGGTTGCGCGTCATGTTCTCGGTGCCGACCACCAGGGCCGCTTCGCAGGCGCCGCCCTGGATGTGCTCGCCGGCCTGGCGAAACAGCTCGAAGCCCGTGCCGCAGATGCGCTGCACCATGATGGCCGGCACCTCGACCGGCACGCCGGCATACAGGCCGATGTGGCGCGGCAGAAAGAACTGGTCGAAGTCGCCCGGCGCCATGTTGCCGGTGACGACGGAGCCGATGTCCGATGGCGCAACGCCCGCGCGCTGGAGCGCCTCGCGCGCCACCTTGATGCCCAGATCGGTCGGGCTGATGTGACCGAAAGCGCCGCAGTAATCAACCATCGGCGTGCGCACGCCATCCAGCATCCAGACGTCGTCGAGGGCGGTGAAAAATCCTTTGGTGGCCATGTCGTTTATCCAATCAATAAGGAGCCCGCGCGCAGCGCGGCGATGTTCGGGGCTTGCGCAGCCGGGGTTTCCCCGGCTGCTGCAAGCGTCCCCTTGAGGGGAAGGCGCGCGCAGCGCGACTCAGGGGTGGTCATAAGTTCGTACCGGGCTTGATCACGATGTGCCCCGGCGTCTCGTCATACAGCGCCTGCACCAGCGCGTCGCGGTGCTTGAGCACGGCGCGCTGGTTGATCGACCCCTTGTCGGTGACTTCGCCCAGGTCGATCGAGGGCGGCTCGGCCATCAGCATCAGCCGCGTCACGCGGTTGGCGCTGCCGGTGGCGGTGAGCGACAAATCGGTCACCAGGCTCTGGAATTTCTGCAACACGGGGCGCTGCTTCAGCACCTCGGCCATCGGCGCATCGGCCGGCAGATCGACGAGGCTGCGCACCGCCTGCGTAGGGAACACCAGCGCGCCGACTTCCTTGCGGTCGAGGCCCGTTACGACCACATCCTGGATATAGGGCGCGCCGCCCGTGATGACCCGGCCGCGCAGGGGGCCGACGCTGACAAAGGTACCGGTGGCGAGCTTGAAGTCTTCCGCGATGCGGCCGTCGAAGCGCAGGCCGGCGTGCGGATTGGCCGGGTCGCACCAGGTCACCGCATCGCCGGTGCAGAAAAAGCCTTCCTCGTCAAAGGCTTCAGCCGTGGCCTCTGGCGCGCGCCAGTAACCGGGCGTGATGTTGGGGCCACGGTAGCGGATCTCCAGCTTGCCGTTGCTGGGCGCCAGCTTCACTTCCATGCCCGGCGTCGGCAGGCCCAGGTCGCCCGCCTTGACGTCGGGGCTGGTGACGAACAGGCCGTAGGGGCTGGATTCGGTCATGCCGAAGCCGCAGGTCATCACGATGCGCTCACCCACCTCGCGCTCGGCGCTTTCGAACAGCGCATCCCACACCGGCTGCGCCAGCGAGGCGCCGGCGTAGAAGAACATCTTGACGCGCGAGAGAAAGTTGCGGCGCAGTGCGTCGTCGGTTTTCATCGCGTTGGCGATGGCCTCGAAGCCGGTGGGTACGTTGAAGTACATCGTTGGCGCGATCTCGCGCAGGTTGCGCAGCGTCTCGCCGATCAGCGCGGGCGTCGGCTTGCCTTCGTCGATGTACAGCGTGCCGCCGTTGTTGAGCACCATGCCCACGTTGTGGTTGCCGCCGAAGGTGTGGTTCCAGGGCAGCCAGTCGATCAGCACCGGGCGCTCTTCGGTCAGGATGGGCATCGACTGGCGCATCTGCTGCTGGTTGGCGCACCACATGCGGTGGGTGTTGATGACGGCCTTGGGCAGCTTGGTCGAGCCGCTGGTGAACAGGAACTTGACGATGGTGTCCGCGCCCGTGGCGACCTGCGCGGCATCGACGGCGGGCGTGGGTTCGGTGGCCAGCAGATCGGCCAGCAGCGTGACGGGACGGTCCTTGAGCTGCGCGTGGTCGGCGTGGCGCGACACCACGATTTCGGCGTCGGCCGGCGCGGTGGCGGCCAGCGCCGGGCCGTAACGGTCGCCATCCTCGGCCCAGACCAGGCCGGGTGTCAGCGTATCGATGACGTGGCGCAGCTTGCCGTAGTCCTTGCTGATGGTGGAGTACGCGGGCGAGGCCGGCGAGAACGGAATGCCGACGTAGATGCAGCCCAGCGCCAGCAGCGCGTGGTCGATGCCGTTGTCGGACAGGATCACCACCGGGCGCTCCGGCGACAGGCCGCGGTCCAGCAGGGCCTGACCGATGCGGCGCGCGGCGTCCAGCGCCTGCGCGTAGCTGACGCGGCGCCAGTCGCCGAGCTGTCCGTCCGGCAGCCGCTCGCGCTGGGCAATGAAGGTTTCGTCGGGCGTGGTGCTTGCCCAGTGGATCAGGCGGTCGGACATGCGCTCGCCAAAGCCTTGCAGCGGCACGTCCGCGGCCAGGTATTGCACGCCGCTGTCGCCACCGCGCACGTTCACGCGCGTGACGCCGAAGGTGAGCGGGCGGTAGCGGGGTTGCGTGGGGGCAGTGACGTTCATGTTTGTCTCACTCAACTCATTATTTGATGGCTGCTTGCGATTCTCTGGTATGCGCTGGAGCCTGTTTTGATCTAAAGGCCGCGGAGCACGCCATTCAAGAACGCCGTGTTCGGGGTTCCCCCGAGCACCAGCGTTGCTCCCCTTGCAGGGGGAAGGCGCCGCAGGCGACTCAGGGGGTTTTCTTTACTTTCGTGCCGGCCTTGCCTTCCAGGAAGTCGCGCACGCGCTGCTTGGCCTCGGGCGCGGCCTGGGCGATGGCGCTGATCAGCGCCTCGGTCATGTAGCCGTGGTCGGCCGGCTGCTCGGCGATGCGGGGCAGGGCGTGCATCAGCGCGTAGTTGGTCAGTGGCGCGTTGGTGGCGATGCGCTCGGCCAAGGCCATCGCCTTGCTGAACGCCGTGCCGGCGGGCACCAGGTACTGCGCGAAGCCCAGGCGTTCACCTTCTTCGGCGTTGTAGACGCGGCCGGTGAGCATCATGTCGGTCATGCGCGCCACGCCGATCAGCTTGGGGATGCGCACCGAGCCGCCGCCGCCCACGAAGATGCCGCGCGTGCCCTCGGGCAGGCCGTAGAAGGCGCTGTCGTCGGCCACGCGGATGTGGGCGCTGCTGGCCAGCTCCAGCCCGCCACCGACCACCGCGCCGTGCAGCGCCGCGATCACGGGCACCGGGCCGAACTGCACCGCGTCCAGCGCGGTGTGCCAGCTGCGCGAATGGTGCAGGCCATGGCCGGCGTCGCGCTCCTTCAGCTCCGACAGATCCAGCCCGGCACAAAAGTGCTCACCCTCGCCATCCAGCACGGCGGCGCGCACGCTGTCCGGCAGGTTCTGGAAGGTGTCGCGCAGCGCGGCGACCAGGGCGTCCGACAGCGCGTTGCGCTTGGCGGCGCGCGTCAGGCGCACGACGGCGATCTCTTTTTTCTTGCCGACGAGTTCGAGCGAGAGGTCTTTCTGGGCCTTGGGCATGGTGTCTCCTTGGCCTTGATTATGATTATGATGAATAACTAATCGCAAGCGATAGGTGAACTTTTTTTTCGGTGTTTACCCCTACGCGACGCGCTACAACGGCACTTGGCAAAATAGGAATCC
The DNA here is from genome assembly GCA_016702555.1 of Burkholderiales bacterium. GTDB lineage: Bacteria > Pseudomonadota > Gammaproteobacteria > Burkholderiales > Burkholderiaceae_C > Ottowia. The sequence continues at coordinate 70,122 of JADJDV010000005.1, read as the reverse complement.
AGCCGCTGGCGCGCCGCGCACGGCATCCGCCACCTTTGGAGACCCACCATGCACCGACGCCATCTTCTGCTCGCCAGCGCCGCCACCGTATTCTGGCCAACCGGCGCCATGGCGGCCGAGAAATTTCCGTCCAAGGCGATCAGGATCGTGGTGCCCAACGCACCCGGCGGTGCCGCCGACATCACCTCGCGCGCCGTCGGCGAACACCTGGCCAGGACGCTGGGCCAGCCAGTCGTGATCGAGAACAAGCCAGGTGCCGGCGGCGTGGTGGCGGGGCAGACCGTCGCCTCGGCGGCGCCCGATGGTCACACGCTGCTGCTGATCTCCAGCGGCAGCGCCGTCAGCCAGGCCCTGTTCAAGTCGCTGCCGTTCGACACGCTGAAGGCGTTCACTCCGGTGGCGACGCTGGCCACCTTTGATCTGGTCATCGTCGCCAACGAGGGCGGTAACTACAAGAGCCTGGGCGATCTGGTCAACCAGGCGCGCAGCCATCCGGGCAAGCTGAACCTGGGCACGCCCAACATCGGCACCACCCAGCATCTGGCGGCCGAGCTGTTCAAGTCGGCCGCCGGACTGGACTTCCAGGTGGTGCCGTTCAAGGGCACGCCCGACGTGATCACGGCGATTCGCAGCGGCCAGCTGGACGCCGGGCTCGATATCCTGAGCCCGCTGCTGGCGCAGATCCAGGGCCAGGCGCTGCGCCCGCTGGCGGTGACGGGCGCCAGGCGCTCGCGCCTCCTGCCCGACGTGCCGACCGCGCAAGAGGCTGGGGTGAAGGGCTTGAACGCCGCCTCGTGGAACGGCCTGGCGGTGCCGGCAAAGACGCCGCCGGCCATCGTCGAGCGGCTCAACAAGGCGGTGAACGCCGCGCTGGCCGATGCCGGCGTGCGGCAGAAACTGGAGGCGCTCAATCTCGACCCGCACCCCGGCAGCGCGCGCGATGCGGCCGAGATGCTGAGCGGCGACATCCGGCGCTGGAGCGATGTGATCGCCAAGGCCAAGATCGAACGGCAGTGAGGCTGCCCAATGACATCTGATATCCGCATCGGCCTGATCGGCTACGGCGAGGTGGGCAAGATTTTCGGTACAGGTCTCGCGGCGCAGCCGGGCGTGGCCGCGATCGGCGCCTGGGATCTGAAGTTCGACCGCGCAGACAAGCGCATCGCCGAGCGCGCGCACGCAGGACAGGCCGGTGTGCAAGCCCACGACTCGCCGCAAGGCTTGTGCGAGGCGAGCGATCTGATCATCTCCGCCGTCACCGCGTCCAGTACGCTGGCGGTGGCGCAAGCGGCGGCGCCGCATCTGCGGCCCGGCATGCTGTTCCTGGACCTGAACTCCGCCTCACCCGGCACCAAACGACAGTGCGCCGCGCTGGTCGAGGGTGTCGGCGCGCATTACGTCGAAGCCGGCGTGATGACTTCGGTGCCGCCTTATGGCATTCGCGTGCCGATGCTGCTGGGCGGCGCGCACGCGGCCGCGCTGGCCGAGCGCCTGAGCGGCTGGGGCATGGACGCGCGCGTTGTGAGCGATCGCATCGGCGTGACCAGCGCCATCAAGATGTGCCGCAGCGTGATGATCAAGGGGCTGGAGGTGCTGGTGATCGAAAGCTACGCGGCGGCGCGCGCCTATGGCGTGGAAGACCACATGCTGCCGACCTTGCAGGAAACCTTTCCCGGCATCGACTGGAGCGCGCAGGGCGCTTATTTCTTCAGCCGCGTGGTGCAGCACGGCCAGCGCCGCGCCGATGAGATGCGCGAGTCGGCGCGCACCGTGCAGGAGGCCGGCTTCGAGCCCTTCATGACCCGCGCCATCGCCGACAAGCAGCAGTGGATGGCCGATCAGGCGCGGGGCGGCGTGTTCAAGGCGGTGGACCAGGGCGCCGCCTGGCAGGCCTACGCCGACGCGCTGCTGGCCGTGCGATGACAAATGACAGATGACAGATGACTGGCGCTGACGCGCCATGACTTCTTTGTCATGCGCCGTCAGGCGCGTCATCGAGGGCCGCAGGCCGAGGTCATGCGCTCGTCAGAGCGCGGTCATTTGTCATTGGTGGCGGTTCAGGCCATGCCCTGGTGACGCAGCAGCGCGTCCAGGGTGGGCTCGCGTCCGCGGAAGGCCTTGAACGATTCCATGGCCGGGCGGCTGCCGCCGGCTTCCAGAATCTCGCGGCGGTATTTTCGCCCTGTTTCCACGCTGGGCAAGCCTTCGGGCGTGGCGCTTTCCTCGAAGGCCGCGTAGGCGTCGGCGCTCAGCACCTCGGCCCACTTGTAGCTGTAGTAACCGGCCGCGTAGCCGCCAGCGAAGATGTGGCTGAAGGTCTGCGCGGTGCGGGCAAAGGGCGGCGGCTGGATCACGGCGACTTCGGCGCGCACGGCATCCAGCAGCGGCTGGAACTCGTTCGCCGGATCGTGCTGCGTGTGCAGCAGCATGTCGAACAGCGCGAACTCGATCTGGCGCACGGTCTGCATGCCGGCCTGGAAGTTCTTGGCCGCGATCATCTTGTCGAACAGCGCGCGCGGCAGCGGCGCGCCGGTGTCGACGTGGGCCGTCATGTGCTTGAGCACGTCCCATTCCCAGCAGAAGTTTTCCATGAACTGGCTGGGCAGCTCCACCGCGTCCCACTCGACCCCGCTGATGCCCGAGACATCGTGCTCGTTCACCTGCGTCAGCATGTGGTGCAGGCCGTGGCCGAATTCGTGGAACAGGGTGATGACGTCGTCGTGCGTCAGCAGCGGCGGCTTGCCATCGACGCCCTCGGCGAAATTGCACACCAGTTGCGCGACCGGGGTTTGCAGGGTTCCGTTGTCGGGGCGCAGCCAGCGGGCGCGCACGTCGTCCATCCAGGCACCGCCGCGCTTGCCGGTGCGCGCGCCGGGGTCGAGGTAGAACTGGCCGAGGAGTTGGCCCGGCAAACCGTGGTCGCGGTTTGCCTCCGATTTCCGCTCGATCCGGTAGAACTCGACCGAGGGGTGCCACACGGGCGCGTGGTCACGGCGGATGGCGACCTCGAACAAGGTCTCGACGATCTTGAACAGGCCTTGCAGCACCTTGGGCGCCTGGAAGTATTGCTTCAACTCCTGCTCGCTGAACGCGTAGCGCGCTTCCTTCAGCTTCTCGCCGACGTAGGTCCAGTCCCAGGGCTGCGGGTCGGCCAGCTTCAGATCGGTCTTGGCGAAGGCGCGCAGATCGGCCACGTCGCGCTCGGCGTAGGGCTTGGCCTTGGCGGCGAGCTGACGCAGGAAGTCGATCACTTCCTTCGGCGAATCGGCCATCTTGGGCACCACCGATACCTCGCCGAAGTTGGCGTAGCCCAGCAGTTGCGCTTCTTCGCGCCGCAGCGCCAGGATCTCGCGGATCAGCGGCGCGTTGTCGAACTTCAGGCCATCGCCCTCGGCCTGGTCCGACGCGCGGGTGACGTAGGCGCGGTACAGGCGCTGGCGCAGCGCCGCGTCGTGCGCGAACTGCATCACCGGCAGATAGCTGGGCAGTTTGAGGGTGAGCTTGTAGCCCGGCTGGCCATCGGCCTCGGCGGCGGCGCGGGCGGCGGCTTTCACATCGGGCGGCACGCCATCGACTTCGTCCTCGCTGGCGTAGTAGGCATAGGCGTCGGTGGCGTCGAGCGCGTTCTCGCTGAACTTCTGCTGCAGCTCGGCTTGCCGCTCCTGGATGGCGGCGTAGCGCGCCTTGGCTTCGCCCTGCAGTTCGGCGCCGCCCAGCACGAAGCCGCGCAGCGCGTTCTTGTGCGCCTGGCGCTGCTCGGGCGTCAGCTTGGCCGGGTCCATGGCCTTGTACTTGGCGTACAGGCGCTCGTCGGCGCCCAGGCGGGTCCAGAACTCGGTGATGACGGGCAGGGCGGCGTTGTAGGCGGCGCGCAGCTCAGGCGTGTCCATCACGGCGTTCAGGTGGCTGACGGCGCCCCAGGCGCGGCCCAGGCGCTCGGTCGCCACGTCGAGCGTGCGCGACAGCGTGGTCCAGTCGGCCGGCAGCTCGGGCGCCACGGCAGCGCCGAGCGCGGTTTCGGATTCGGCCAGCAGGTGCTCGATGGCCGGGGCCACGTGCTCGGGGCGAATCTGGTCGAACAGGGGGAGGTCGGAGAAATCGAGAAGGGGATTAGCCATGGGGCGTCAGGTGAGGGCAGGGCGGGAATTGTCAAGTTGCCCAGAATCAAATCAATAGCTGCGTGCGTTGGGAGCGCGGGTGCTAAGGGTTAATCTGAAACCGGACGCAGAGGACGCAAAAGATACGCAGAGGACGCAGAAGAAACCAAAATTCTTGGCTGTTCTTTTGCGTCCTCTGCGAAATCTCTGCGCCCTCTGCGTCCGGCTGTTGGGGTTTTTGCCTCAGCGGCTCACTCGCTCCGCGGCCTCTATCGTGTTGACCAGCAGCATGGCGCGCGTCATGGGCCCGACGCCGCCTGGCACCGGCGTGATCCAGCCGGCGACTTCCTTCACGTTGGCGAAGTCCACATCGCCGCACAGCTTGCCCGCCTCGTCGCGGTTCATGCCCACATCGATGACGATTGCGCCGGGCTTGACCATGTCGGCGGTCAGCACACGGCGCTTGCCGACGGCAGCGACCACGATGTCGCCCTGCAGCGTCTGCGCCTTCAGATCGGGCGTGCCGCTGTGGCAGATGGTGACGGTGGCGTTGGCGGCCAGCAGCATCAGGGCCATCGGCTTGCCGACGATGTTGCTGCGGCCGATCACCACCGCGTGCTTGCCGCGCAAGTCCTGCATACCGATGGACTCGAGCATCCTCATGCAGCCATACGGCGTGCAGGGCCGAAAACCCGGCTGACCGACCATCAGCGCGCCGGCGCTGGCGAGGTGAAAGCCGTCCACGTCCTTATGCGGCGCAATGGCTTCGATGACGGCGTGGCTGTCCATGTGCCGGGGCAGCGGTAGCTGCACCAGGATGCCGTGGACGCTGTCGTCGGCGTTCAGCGCGGCGATGCGCGCCAGCAGGTCGGCCTCGGCCATGTCGGCGGGGTAGCGCTCCAGCGTGGCGGCCAGGCCGGTCTGTTCGCTGTCGGCGACCTTGTTGCGCACGTAGACCTGGCTGCCCGGGTCTTCGCCGATCAGGATGATCGCCAGCCGCGGCTGCACGTCGCGCGCCTTGAGGGCTTGCACACGATGCGACACCTCGGCGCGGACTTGGGCGGCAAGGGCGTTGCCGTCGATCAACTGGGCGGTCATGCTGGACTCATGAAGAGTGGGAAGGAAAGGGCGGGCCAGTCCACACGAGCGCCGCGCGTGTGGGCGACGCGCCGGGCGCGGCGCTCAGCCGCGCTGGTGGCCGTTCTGGCCCAGGGCAATCTTGAGCAGGTCGGCGACCGTGTTGGCACCGAGCTTTTCCATGATGTTGGCGCGGTGAGCCTCGACCGTCTTGATGCTGATGCCCAGGTCGTCGGCGATCTGCTTATTTAAACGGCCGGCGACGATGCGCTCGAGCACCTGCGCCTCGCGGCCGGTGAGCTTGGCCAGCAGCGCGTCGCGGTTGGCGGCCTGCTGGTGCTCGGCGAAGCTGGTGCGCGCCTCGCCCAGCATGCGCTCGACCAGCGACACCAGATCGTTCTCGCGGAATGGCTTCTGGATGAAATCCATTGCGCCTTTCTTCATGGTGTCCACGGCCAGCGGCACGTCGCCATGGCCGGTGATGAAGGCCAGCGGCAGCGGCGACTGGCGTTCGATCAGGCGGTCCTGCAAGTCCAGCCCGCTCATGCCATTCATGCGGATGTCGACGATCAGGCAGGCGACCTCGCGCGCGTCGTAGCGGGCCAGGAACACCTCGGCGGACTCGAAGCAGCGCACGCGGAAATCCTGGCCTTCCAGCAGCCATTGAATCGAATCCCGGACCGCCTCGTCGTCGTCGACGACATAGACCGTGCCTCGCTTTGGTATCAAGCTCATGCCACTATCCTGATGCTGTTGGTGGACCGTGTCACGTCCTCCTGCGGACCCACCGGAATCCAGAAACTGAAGCGGCAGCCCACGATGTCGGCCGCATTGTAGAGGTTCTCTGCCGAGATCCGGCCCTGGTGCGCCTCCACGATCGAGCGGCACAGATTGAGCCCGATGCCGAGTCCTTCGTGCTTGGTCGAGAAGAAGGCCTCGTACAGCCGCTCCAGCACTTCGCGCGGCAGGCCACGACCGGTGTCGGTGACGGCGAAGTACACCGTCGGCTGGCCGTCGATGTCGCGCTGCATCACGCGCAGGTCGACCAGCCGGTTGCCCGGCGCACGGTGCGCGGCATCGATCGATTCGGCGCCGTTCTTGATCAGGTTGATCAAGGCTTGCTCGATCAGAATCGGATCGGCGTACAGCGCCGGCAGCTGCGGGGCCACGAAGTGGGTCAGCCGCACCTGGCGGCGGCGCAGCTCGATCTCGGCCAGCTCGACCACCTGCTCGATCATGGGCGGGATCGCCGACCACTGGCGACGCGGCTCGCTGCGCTTGACGAAATTGCGGATGTGCTGGATCACCTGGCCGGCACGCTGCGCCTGGCGCGCGGTCTTCTCGAGCGCGGCCAGCAGGTCGGGCGGGCTGATGCTGCCACCGCGCAGGCGCGAGATCATGCCGTTGCAGTAGTTGCTGATGGCGGTGAGCGGCTGGTTCAGCTCGTGCGCCACGCTGGAAGCCATCTCGCCCATGGTGATCAGGCGGCTGGCGGTCTGCGCGCGCTCGGCCTGGGCGGCGGCCTGCTCCTGCGCCATGCGGCGCGCCGTGATGTCGGTGGCGATCACCATCTGCGCCAGCCGACCGTCGACCCAGTTGAGGTAGCGCGAGCGCACCTCCAGCCACTTCTCCAGCGGCTCGATGTAGACCTCGGCATGTTCGGCCAGCGGCGCCGTCGCCAGGCTGTCGAGCGGCAGGCCGGCAAAGGCGTCGACCGCGTCCAGGGTTTCGTCCGAGACCTGGGTTTCGGGCGTGCCGCCGCGCACCACCAGCGTCAGATGCCCGGCGGTCGAACCGCCAAACCACTGGCGGTACAGCTTGTTGGCGAACAGCAGTTCCTCGCTGCCCAGCGGTGCCACCGACACCGAGGCGTCCAGTGCCTCCAGCACCGTGGTGAAGCGCTCGTACGAGGCCGACAGCTGGCGCCGCACCCGATTCGGCTCGGTGATGTCGGTCATCGAGGCCATCCAGCCGGTCTGCTTGCCGGTGGCGTCGATCAGCGGCGAGACGTACAGGCGCGCGTCGAACATCGAGCCGTCCTTGCGCTTGACGCGCATCTGAAAGCCCGACGAATCGGCCGCACCGCCCAATTCCTCGGACAGGCGCGCGGTCAGCACGTCGCGGTCCTGCTCGGGCCAGTAGGAAAACGGCTCGGCCTGGCCGATCAGCTCGTCCTCGCTCCAGCCGGTCATCTGGCAGAACGCCGGGTTGACGTAGGTGATGCGGCCTTGCAGATCCAGCGCGCGCATGCCGGTGAGCATGGAGTTCTCCATCGCGCGGCGGAAGCTGGTCTCGGCCAGCAAGGCGTGCTGCGCCTGCAGGCGGCGCTGGCTCTGGCGCCAGTTGGCCAGCAGCATCCAGGTGGTCATCGCCGCCAACGCCGCGACCAGCCAGAACCAGGTGCCGCCGACCACGTCCTGTGAGGTGCGCCAGGCCTGCGCGCGCAGCACCAGGCCGTTGCCGACCGGCGACACCGGCGTCTGGATTTCGTTGACCTGGTCGGTCCAGGGCAGCAGTTCGGACAGGCCGCTGCGATCGGGAATGCTGTGACCGGCCAGCAACTCCCCCTTGGCATCAAGCAGGGCGATCGCGTACTTGGCCAGGATTTCGGCCGGCACGCCGTAGCGCATCAGCGAATCGACCGAATACTCCACCAGCAGTTCGCCAGTGAACTTGCCGCGCGGCGTGATGGGCACGTGCAGCTGCAGCACCGAGTCGGCGCCCTTCACGGCCAGCGGCTGCGAATACACCGGCTGCAGCATGTCGCGCGCGAGCTCGTAGCCGGTCTGCACCTCGCCCGGTTTCAGCACGCCGCTCTCGACCCAGTCGCGCGCCGCGTTGACGCTGGGTGAGCTTTCCAGCGCGACCAGGCGCCGGTGTTCATCGATCCAGCTGATCGCCACCAGTTCGGCGTACTGCGCCACCATCGAGCCGGCGCGCAGGCGGAACTGCGCCGGATTGACCTCGCGGTTGGCGATGTCGCGCGCCAGACGCATGGTCTGCTCCTGCCGCTCCAGCAAGCGCAGGCGCACGCGCTGCTGGCTGTATTCGACGTCGCGCTTGACGGCCTCCTGCTCGCGCCGCAATTCCTCCAGCCGCAGGTACCAGAAGGCCGCGCTGATCGCCGCCAGAAACAGCAGCACCGCCGCCAGCGGCGCGATGTGGGCCAGGCGGTCGTGCCCGAACAGCACGCGCAGGCGCTGGCGCCAGGGGCGTGGCGTCCGGTGCGCGCGGTCGGTCGCCGTCGGCGTGGTCGCGGAATGCATGGATTTCAGTGTAGGCGAGGCGCCGTCGTCGACGCGGCGGGCGGGTGCAACCGGCGCGGCATGCTCAGCCGGCAGTTCGTGTGCGCCGGCATGGAGGCGACCAAGTATGTTGCAAATCCACACGCTTTATTTATCATAATATAAAATTCACAATCATATATTGAAAAATAAATCGAGTTATAGGATGATCGGGCGATTCGTTCACAATCAGCTTCATCACGACACCAAGAGGAGACAAGCAGATGTCCGCTGCCACCCCCGTGCCACCCGGCCAGAAGGCCGATTACGACGTCCAGGAAACGCGTGAATGGACGGACGCGCTGTCCGCCGTGATCGAGAAGGAGGGTGCCGAGCGCGCGCACTTCCTGCTGGAAAGCCTGCTCGAGCATGCGCGCCAAGCCAGCATCGACCTGCCATTTTCGGCCAACACCGGCTACGTCAATACTCTCGAGCCCGAGCAGGAGGCACGCTGCCCCGGCAACATCGCGATCGAGAAGCGCCTGCGCGCCTTCATGCGCTGGAACGCCATGGCCATGGTGGTGCGCGCCAACCGCATCGAACCGCCCGAAGGCGGCAGCCTGGGCGGCCACATCGGCTCGTTTGCCTCGCTGGCCAGCATGTGGGGTGCCGGCTTCAACCACTTCTGGCACGCCGAGAGCGAAAACCACGGCGGCGACTGCATCTTTTTCCAGGGTCACAGCGCGCCCGGCATCTACGCGCGGGCGTACCTCGAGGGACGCATCACCGAGGATCAGCTCGAGAACTTCCGTCAGGAGGTGCATGGCAAGGGCTTGTCGAGCTATCCGCACCCGCATCTGATGCCGGGTTTCTGGCAGTTCTCCACCGTCAGCATGGGCCTGGGCCCGATGATGGCGATCTACCAGGCGCGCTTCCTCAAGTATCTGCACGCACGCGGCATCGCCGATACCGCCAAGCGCAAGGTCTGGGTGTTCCTGGGCGACGGTGAAATGGACGAACCCGAAAGCCGCGGCGCCATCACGCTGGCGTCGCGCGAGAAACTGGACAACCTGATCTTCGTCATCAACTGCAACCTGCAGCGCCTGGATGGCCCGGTGCGCGGCAATGGCAAGATCATCCAGGAACTGGAAGGCGACTTCCGCGGTGCCGGCTGGCACGTGATCAAGCTGCTGTGGGGCAAGGGCTGGGACGAGTTGCTGCGCCGCGACAAGAGTGGCAAGCTCAAGCAGGTGATGATGGAGACGCTGGACGGCGACTACCAGACCTACCGCGCCATGGATGGCGCCTACATCCGCAAGCATTTCTTCGGCCGCTACCCCGAGACCGCGCAACTGGTCGCGCACATGACCGACGAGGAGATCTGGGAGTTGCGCCGCGGCGGCCACGACCCGGAAAAAGTCTACGCCGCCTTCCACGTCGCCAATGAGCACCAGGGCCAGCCCACCGTGCTGCTGGTCAAGACGGTGAAGGGCTACGGCATGGGCAAGGCCGGCGAGGCCAAGAACACCGTGCACCAGACCAAGCTGCTGGACGACGAGGACATTCGCTACATCCGCGACCGCTTCAACATCCCGATCCCCGACAGCGAACTCGACAAGCTGCCGTACTACAAGCCGGCCGACGACACGCCGGAGATGAAGTACCTGCACGAGCGTCGCCAGGCGCTGGGTGGCTACCTGCCGACCCGGCGCGAGAAGGCCGACGAGAGCTTCACCATCCCCGCGCTGGAAGTCTTCAAGGCGGTGACCGATCCGACCGCCGAGGGACGCGAGATCAGCACCACCCAGGCCTATGTGCGCTTTCTCACGCAACTGCTGCGTGACAAGGCCCTGGGCCCGCGCGTGGTGCCCATTCTGGTCGACGAGGCACGCACCTTCGGCATGGAGGGCCTGTTCCGCCAGATCGGTATCTACAACCCCAAGGGCCAGCTCTATACACCGGTCGACCGCGACCAGGTGATGTACTACAAGGAAGCGGCCGACGGCCAGATCCTGCAGGAGGGCATCACCGAGGCCGGCGGGATGTGCTCGTGGATCGCCGCGGCGACGTCGTACTCGACCAACAACCGCATCATGATCCCGTTCTACATCTACTACTCGATGTTCGGGTTCCAGCGCTTCGGCGACTTCGCCTGGGCCGCCGGCGACATGCTGGCGCGTGGCTTCATCCTGGGCGGCACCGCCGGGCGCACCACGCTCAACGGCGAGGGCCTGCAGCACGAGGACGGCCACAGCCACATCCTGGCGAACGTCATCCCCAACTGCGTCAGCTACGACCCGACCTTCGCGCACGAGGTGGCAGTGATCCTGCACCAAGGTCTCAAGCGCACGGTCGAAAAGCAGGAAAACGTCTTCTACTACATCACCCTGCTCAACGAGAATTACGCGATGCCGGGCCTCACCGCCGGCAGCGAGGAGCAGATCCTCAAGGGCATGTACCTGTGCCAACAGGGCGCCGAAGGCGACAAGCGCGTGCAGCTGCTGGGCTCGGGCTCGATCCTGCGCGAATCGATCGAGGCGCAGAAGCTGCTGGCCGCCGACTGGGGCGTGCAGGCCGACGTCTGGAGCTGCACCAGCTTCAACGAACTGGCGCGCGATGGCCAGGACGTCGAGCGCTGGAACCTGCTGCATCCGACCGAGCAGCCGCGCCTGTCCTTCGTCGCCCAGCAACTGGGCCAGAGCATCGGACCGGTGGTGGCTTCGACCGACTACATGAAGAACTACGCCGAGCAGATCCGCGCCTTCATCCCGGCCGGGCGCAGCTACAAGGTGCTGGGCACCGACGGCTTTGGCCGCAGCGACTTCCGCCGCCGGCTGCGCAAGCACTTCGAGGTCGACCGCCACTACATCACGGTGTCGGCGCTCAAGGCCCTGGCCGACGACGGTGTGCTGCCGGCCGCCAAGGCGGCCGAGGCGATCAAGAAGTACGGCCTCGATGCCGACAAGATCAATCCGCTGTACGCCTGAAGGAGGGACCCGACATGGCATTGGTTGAAGTCAAAGTCCCCGACATCGGCGACTTCAAGGACGTGGCGGTGATCGAGGTGCTGGTCAAGCCCGGCGATACCGTCAAGCTGGAGCAGTCCCTGATCACGGTCGAAAGCGACAAGGCGTCGATGGAGATTCCGTCCAGCCACGCCGGTGTGGTGAAGGAGATCAAGGTTGCCATCGGCGACACGGTGAACGAGGGTTCGCTGCTGCTGACGCTGGAAGCCGCCGGCGAGGCGGCCACCAGCGCGGCACCGCCACCCGCGCCCGCCGCGGCGCCAAGCCCTGCAAGCGCCCCCGCGCCGGTCGCAGTTGCAGCGCCAGCCGCTGCGGCCGGCGGCCTGCTCGAGGTGCGCGTCCCCGACATCGGCGACTTCAAGGACGTGGCGGTGATCGAGGTGCTGGTCAAGCCCGGCGACGCCGTCAAGATGGAGCAGTCCCTGATCACGGTCGAAAGCGACAAGGCTTCGATGGAGATTCCATCCAGCCAGGCCGGCGTGCTGAAGGAACTGAAGGTTAAGCTGGGCGACACGATCAACCAGGGCGATCTGCTGGCGGTGCTGGAAGGCGTGGGCGCGGCAACCGCGGCCACTCCCTCTCCCTCCGGGGCGGGAGAGGGCAGGGGTGAGGGCGGGGCGGCGGCTTCAAGCGCAGCGCCCGCATCCGTCCCAGCACCCTCACCCCAGCCTTCTCCCGCGAGCGGGAGAGGGAGCGAACAGCCGCACGATCCCACCAAGCCGCCGCTGGGCCTGCCGCATGCCAGCCCGTCTGTGCGCAAATTCGCGCGCGAACTGGGCGTGCCGCTGGGCGAGGTCAAGGGCAGCGGCCCCAGGGGCCGCATCACGCAGGAAGACGTGCAGGCCTTCACCCGGGCCGTCATGGCCGGTGCCACGCGCACCCAGGCGCAAGGCGCGGCCTCGGCGGGTGGCGGCGTCACCGGCGGTGGCGAGCTGAACCTGATCCCCTGGCCCAAGGTCGATTTCGCCAGGTTCGGCCCGATCGAACGCAAGGAGATGAGCCGCATCAAGAAGATCAGCGGCGCCAACCTGATGCGCAACGCCGTGATGATCCCGGCCGTCACCAACCACGACGACGCCGACATCACCGATCTGGAGGCGTTCCGTGTCCAGCTCAACAAGGAAAACGAGAAGAGTGGCATCAAGGTCACCATGCTCGCGTTCCTCATCAAGGCCTGCGTGGCCGCGCTCAAGAAGTTTCCTGAGTTCAACAGTTCGCTGGACGGCGATGCGCTGGTCTACAAGCAGTTCTGGCACATCGGCTTTGCCGCCGATACGCCCAATGGCTTGATGGTGCCGGTCATCAAGGACGCCGACCAAAAAGGCGTGCTGGCCATCAGCCAGGAAATGGGCGAATTGGCCAAGAAGGCGCGCGACGGCAAGTTGAGCCCGGCCGAGATGAGCGGCGCCACTTTCACCATCTCGTCGCTGGGCGGCATTGGCGGGCGCTACTTCACGCCCATCATCAACGCGCCCGAGGTCGCCATCCTGGGCGTGTGCCGCAGCACCACCGAGCCGGTGTGGGACGGCAAGCAGTTTCAGCCGCGCCTGATGCTGCCGCTGTCGCTCACCTGGGACCACCGCGTCGTCGACGGCGCGGCGGCCGCGCGCTTCAACGCCTACCTGGGCCAGATCCTCGGCGACTTCCGCCGTGTGCTGCTCTAGATCGGGGGCTGACGACATGGCTGAAATACAAGTCAAGGTGCCCGACATCGGCGACTTCAAGGACGTCGCCGTGATCGAGTTGCTGGTGAAACCCGGCGACACGGTGGCGGTGGAGCAAAGTCTGGTCACCGTCGAATCCGACAAGGCGTCGATGGAGATCCCGTCCACCCACGCCGGCGTGGTCAAGGCGCTGGCCGTCAAGCTGGGCGATACGGTGAATGAGGGCTCGGTGCTGCTGACGCTGGAGGCGGCGGCCGGTTCTTCTCCCTCTCGCGCCGGGGCGGGAGAGGGCAGGGGTGAGGGTGGGGCGGCGTCATCAAGCGCTGCGCCACCACCTGCCCCCGCGCCCTCACCCCAACCCTCTCCCGCGAGCGGGAGAGGGGGCGAACAGCCGGCGCCTGCGGGCGCCAGTTACACCGGAAATAGCGACCTCGACTGCGACGTGCTCGTGCTCGGCGGCGGCCCCGGCGGCTACTCTGCGGCGTTCCGCGCCGCCGATCTAGGGCTAAAGGTCGTGCTGGTCGAGCGCTACGCGCAACTCGGCGGCGTGTGCCTGAACGTCGGCTGCATCCCCTCCAAGGCGCTGCTGCACGTGGCGGCGGTGATGGACGAGGTCAGCCACCTGGCCGCGCTCGGCATCGACTACGGCGGCGCTCCCAAGCTCGACATCGACAAGCTGCGCGCCCACAAGGAAAAGGTCATCGGCAAGCTGACCGGCGGCCTGGGCGCCATGGCCAAGATGCGCAAGGTGACGACCGTGCGCGGCTATGGCAGCTTTGTCGGCAGCAACCATGTCGAAGTCGAAGAGACCTCCGGCACGGGGCAGGAAAAAACCGGCAAGAAACAGGTGGTGCAGTTCAAGCGCGCCATCATCGCCGCCGGTTCGCAGGCCGTGCGCCTGCCCTTCATGCCCGACGATCCGCGCGTGGTCGATTCGACCGGCGCGCTGGCCTTGAAGGGCGTGCCCAAAAAAATGCTGGTCCTCGGCGGTGGCATCATCGGGCTGGAGATGGGCACCGTGTACAGCACGCTGGGCACGCGGCTCGACGTGGTCGAAATGCTCGATGGCCTGATGCAGGGCGCCGACCGCGATCTGGTCAAGGTGTGGCAAAAGCTGAACGCGCCGCGCTTCGACAACATCATGCTCAAGACCAAGACGGTGGCCGCCAAGGCGACCGACGCGGGCATCGAGGTGACGTTTGAAGGCGAGGGCGCCCCTGCACCGCAGACCTACGATCTGGTGCTGCAAGCCGTCGGCCGCAGCCCCAACGGCAAGAAGATCGGCGCCGACAAGGCCGGTGTGATGGTGACGGACCGCGGCTTCATCGACGTCGACATCCAGATGCGCACCAACGTGCCGCACATCTTCGCCATCGGCGACATCGTCGGCCAGCCCATGCTGGCGCACAAGGCGGTGCACGAGGCGCACGTGGCGGCCGAGGTGATCGCCGGCGAGCTGAAGGGCGACGAGGCGTTGGCCAAGGCGGCCTTCAACGCCCGCGTGATCCCCAGCGTGGCCTACACCGACCCCGAGGTTGCCTGGGTTGGCCTGACCGAAGAGCAGGCCAAGGCGCAGGGCGTGAAGGTGAAGAAGGGCTTGTTCCCCTGGTCGGCCTCGGGCCGCGCCATTGCCAACGGGCGCGACGAAGGTTTCACCAAGCTGCTGTTCGACGAGGCCACGCACCGCATCGTCGGCGGCGGCATCGTCGGCACCCACGCCGGCGACATGATCGGCGAGGTGGCCCTGGCCATCGAGATGGGCGCCGACGCGGTGGACATCGGCAAGACCATTCACCCGCACCCCACGCTGGGCGAAAGCATCGGCATGGCGGCCGAGGCGGCGCACGGCAGCTGCACGGATTTGCCGCCGCAAAAGAGGTGAGGGGAGTGCCGGCATTCCGGCGCGAACCGGTATCCAGAGTAGCGTGCGCACCGCCAGCTTGACTGGTGACCTCACTGGATCCCGGCTTGCGCCGGGATGACGGGCGAACGGTTCGAGCGTTTCCGTATTCGGCAGGTGCGGCGCCCCTGCACGCCGCTTACGCGCGTGACCGCAACGCCTCCGCCACCTCGCGCACCAGCGCCGGCCCACGGTAGATCAGGCCGGTGTAGATCTGCACCACATCCGCCCCCGCCTCGATCTTGGCGATGGCGTCTTGCCCGCTCAGGATGCCGCCCACGCCGATGATCGGAAAACCCATGCCCAGCGCCGCGCGCAACTGGCGGATCACGCGGTTGCTGGCTTCGCGCACCGGCGCGCCCGACAGGCCGCCGGCCTCGTCGGCGTACGGCAGGCCGGCCACGGCCTCGCGCGCCAGCGTGGTGTTGGTGGCGATCACGCCGTCGATGCCGTGGCGGCGCAGCGCGTCGGCGATGGCCTGCACCTGGACTTCGTCCAGGTCGGGCGCGATCTTCAGAAACAGCGGCACGCGCCGGCCGTGCTCGGTCTGCAGCTCACGCTGGCGCGCGGTCAGCGCCGCCAGCAGCGCGTCCAGCGCGGCGTCGTTTTGCAGCTCGCGCAGGTTCTTGGTGTTCGGGCTGGAGATGTTCACGGCCACGTAGTCGGCGTAGGGGTACACGCCGGCCAGCCCGGTCAGGTAGTCGTCGGTGGCGCGCTCGATCGGCGTGGCGGCGTTCTTGCCGATGTTCAGGCCCAGCAGCATGCGCGGCGCCGCACCGGCTTCAGCGCGCTCGCGGTGCAGGCGCGAGCCCTGCACGTTGCTCACGAAGGCCTGCAGCCCGTCGTTGTTGAAACCCATGCGGTTGATCAGCGCCTCGGCCTTGGGCAGGCGGAACATGCGCGGCCGCGGATTGCCCGGCTGCGCCAGCGGCGTCACCGTGCCGACCTCGACGAAGCCAAAGCCCATCGCACCCAAGCCGTCAATGGCGCGCGCATTCTTGTCCAGCCCGGCCGCCAGACCGACGCGATTGGGAAAGCGCAGGCCCGCCAGCGTCACCGGATCCTGAACGCGGCCGCTGCACCAGGCCCATTGCAGCGGCGTGCCATGCGCGCGCGCCAGCGTGGCGATGGTCAGGTCGTGCGCCGCTTCGGGATCGAGCTTGAACAGAAAGGAGCGCGCCAGGGCGTAGGGGAGCAGGGGCATTGGATAATTCTTGGATGGTTATGGCTGGCCGTCGCCGCGTTGCCTGCGGTCATTCCCCGTGTCGTACCGTGTTACCCGGCGTTCTTCCCTACCGTCATTCCCGCGCAGGCGGGAAGCCAGGAAGTGCAGTAACGGTGTCTGGTGTGGACACATGGATTCCCGCCTGCGCGGGAATGACGAAAAGAGCAGTGCGGTTGTGACGAAGAGAAAAACAGGAATGACGGGTCGATCAACAAAAGGAAATTGTCGCAAATGACGCAAGACGAACTGAAGGCCATGGTCGGCCGGGCCGCGCTGGAGCAGGTGGTGCCGGGGCAGATCGTGGGCGTGGGCACCGGCTCCACGGTGAATCACTTCATCGATGCGCTGGCCACGATGAAGGATCGGATCCCCGGCGCCGTGTCCTCGTCCGAGGCCTCCACCGCGCGCCTGCAAGCGCACGGCATCCCGGTGTTCGATTGCAACGACGTCGGCGAGATCGCGGTCTACATCGACGGCGCCGACGAGATCGACCCCGCCGGCCACATGATCAAGGGCGGCGGCGCCGCCCTCACGCGCGAGAAGATCGTCGCCGCGCAGTCGCGCCGCTTCGTCTGCATCGCCGACGCCTCCAAGCTGGTCGATCGCCTGGGCGCGTTTCCGCTGCCGGTGGAGGTGATCCCGATGGCGGCGCAGCGCATCGTGCGCCAGTTTGCCGCCCTCGGCGGCCAGGCCACGCTGCGCCTGAAGGACGGGCAGCCGCTCGTCACCGACAACGGCCAGCACCTCCTCGACGTGCGCGGCCTCGCCATTAACGATCCGCTGGGCTTTGAATCCGAGGTCAACCAATGGCCCGGCGTGGTCACCGTCGGCGTGTTCGCGCATCAGAAGGCGCAGCTGTGTCTGCTCGGCACACCAGAGGGGGTGCGCAGTCTGCGCTTCGATTGACGACCGTGCCCCGCCTGTCCGAGCGCGCCATCCTGGTGTTCGCGCTGCGCGCCCTGCTGGCCGTGGCGGTGCTGGCCGCCGTGGTGCTCAGCTGGCGCTACGCCGCCGGCCCCGCCACGCCGCAGGGGCCGCCCAGCGTGCGGGTGCTCAAGCTGCTGCCCGGCACCTTCATGTGGGCCGACCCGCCCGACGACGCGCGCTACCTGCCGCCCGGCCTGGGCGTGCCCGATGCGGCGCGGCTCAAGCTGCTGCTGCTGCGCACTGAAGACGGCGTGCTGCGCGCCTTCTACCTGCCGCGCCAGCAAGGCCAGGTCGGCCTGCCCGCCGGCACCTCGCCGCACGGCCCCGCCATTCCGTGCCGCGATGTCGCGCCCGACTTCCGGCGCGGCGACATCGCCTGCCGTCAGTCCGCCCCAGGCTTCGAATTCGCGCTGCGCCACCGCTGGGCGCTGGACGGCCAGCCGCTCACCGCCGGCACGCCACCGCTCGTCGCCGTGCCGGGGCACGAGGTCGATGGCGATTGGGTGTGGGCGATGCCGGCGCGCTGAGCGTGGGGACTACGGGCGCTCGGCGGCCCGGTGCACCCAATCCACCACCGGCCCTTGCGGCTGGTAGCCCTCGACCAGCGCCATCAGGCTCGACCGCACGGCCTGGTGATCGCGTGCGCGCAGCTGATCCGCCAAGCGCTGAAGCGCCTGCGCCAACTCGGTCCACGGCACGAAGCTCTCGTGGGCTTGCAGAATGCGCGGATGCCGGGTGGGTTCGGCGCTTTCGCCGATCAGCAGCTCCTCGTGCAGTTTTTCGCCAGGGCGCAGCCCGGTGACGCGTATCTCGATGTCGCCCGTAGCGGCATCGCCCGTGCGCACGCGCTGGCCGGTCAGTTCGACCATGCAGCAGGCCAGGTCGTGGATGCGGATGGGCTCGCCCATGTCGAGCACGAACACGTCGCCGCCTTGCGCCATCGCGCCGGCCTGAATGACCAGCTGGGCCGCCTCCGGGATGGTCATGAAGAAGCGCGTCATGTCGCGGTGGGTGAGGGTGATCGGCCCGCCCTGGGCGATCTGGCTGCGGAACAGCGGCACCACCGAGCCCGACGAGTCGAGTACGTTGCCAAAGCGCACGATGCTGTAGCAGCAGCGCGCCGGCCGCTGGCTGGCCAGCGCCTGCACCACCATCTCGGCCAGGCGCTTGCTGGCGCCCATGACGTTGGTCGGGCGCACCGCCTTGTCGGTGCTGACCAGCACGAAATGCCCGACCCCGTGCGTGGCCGCGGCGCGTGCGCAGACCAGCGTGCCCCACACGTTGTTGCGCAAGCCCTCCAGCGCGTTGTGTTCGACCAGCGGCACGTGCTTGTAGGCGGCGGCGTGGTAGATGATGTGCGGTCGCCAGGTGGCCAGAATTTCGTCGATGCGCTCGGCGTCCTGCACCGAGCCCTGCAGCGGCACGATCTCGACCCGTGTGGATGGCCCGGCCAGCGCGCCCAGTTCGGCGTCGATGGTGTAGAGCGCGAATTCGCTCGACTCCAGCAGCAGCAGCGTGCGGGGTTGCCAGCGCAGCACCTGGCGGCACAACTCGCTGCCGATGGAGCCGCCGGCGCCGGTGATCAGCACGGTCCTGCCCTGCAGGTGCTGCTGCATCAGCGCGTCGTCGGGGGCGATCGGGTCGCGGCCGAGCAGGTCCTCGATGTCCAGGTCCTGGATGTCGCTTGGCCGCACGCCGCGGCTGACCAGATCGGCCAGGCCGGGCAGGGTGCGCACATGCACCGGATGTGCGCGCAGCAGCTCCAGCACTTCCTTGCGCCGGCTGAGCCTGGCCGACGGAATGGCGAGCAGCACGTCGCGCACCCGGTGCTGCTCGATCACCTTCGACAGCGCCGCCGGGGTGTGGATGCGGATGCCGTCCAGGCTGCGCCCTTGCAGCGAGGCGTCGTCGTCGATGAAGCCGACCAGCCGCTGGTCGTTCATCTTCAGCAAGCCGGCGGCGAGTTGCTGGCCGGCCGCGCCCGCGCCGTAGATCAGCACGCCGGGGGCGTTCAGCTTGTGCAGCAGTCCGCGGTACAGATCGCCCAGCCACAGCCGCACGGCGAACCGGCTGAGGGCGAGGGCGACGAACAGCAGCAGGGGCTGAATGATGCCTACCGAACGCGGAATGCCGGGAATGCTGATCAGGGTGACCACACCCGCGAACAGCGCGCCGTAGACGGCGATGGCCTTGCCCAGCGCCAGCATGGCGTTCCAGCCCGAGTGGCGGAAGATGCTGGCGTACAGCCCGAAATACCAGAACACCGGCAGGCCCAGCAGACAGCTGCCGAGCGCCGTCCAGGCGTGGATGGCCTGCAGCGGCACCCATTGCTCCAGCCGCAGGCACCACGCGAGCCACACCGTGATGGCGCACAGCCCGGCGTCCAGGCCAAGCGCCAGCAAACGCTTGCTGGCGCGCGGCAAGTGGATCAGGCCATCGGACAGGCGTTCAAGCGTCATGCGGGGGTGCGGAGGTGGCAGGCATGGGAAGCCGGGATTCTCGCCGTTGGCCGGCCCGCGGCCGGGCCGAGCCTGGCGGGGCGGCGTTGGGGTGGCGCTTGCTTTCAGTTCTGTTCTCAAACCCCACCGCTCGGCCGATCGCTCGCAATGCGCCCGTCCACCAGTTCAACGATGCGGTCGCAGCGCTGCGCCAGGCGCGGGTCGTGCGTGACGACGATGAAGGCGGTGCCACGCTGCTCGTGAATCTGGCGCATCAGGGCGAAGGCGGCGTCGGACGCGGCGGTGTCGAGGTTGCCGGTGGGCTCGTCGGCCAGCACCAGCGGCGGGTCGTGCACCAGCGCGCGGGCGATGGCCACGCGCTGCTGCATGCCGCCGGACAGCTCGGCCGGTCACTTGTCCATGGCGCCGGCCAGGCCAACGGCGTCGAGCAGGGCGCGCGCCTGCTCGCGCGCGGCGGCGCTGACGCGGCCTTCGGTCATCAACGCCGGCAGCGTCACGTTCTCCAGCGCGGTGAAGGCCGGCAGCAGGTGGTGGAACTGGAACACGAAGCCCAGCGCGCGCCGGCGCAGCAGGGTCAGCGCCTGATCCTCCAGTCCTTGCACCGCCTGGCCTTGCAGCGCGTAAGCGCCGTCGCTCAGCGGCTCCAGCAGGCCGAGCACGTTGAGCAGCGTGCTCTTGCCGGAACCCGAGGGCCCGATCAGCGCCAGGAATTCGCCATGCGCCACCCGCAGGTCGATGCCGTGCAGGATCTCGGCCTCGTTCGGCTGGCCGATGTTGTAGCGCTTGCGCGCCTGGCGCAGCTCGATCAGGGCCTGGTCGGCGTGGGCGTGGTGGCCGCTGGCAGTCATAGGCGGATGGCCTGCGCCGGGTCCATGCGCGCGGCGCGGCGCGCCGGCGCCAGCGCGGCCAATACGCCGCAGACCACCGCCAGCAGCGCGGTGCGCACGGCCGTGTCGAAGGGCAGGTGGATGGCGAACAGCGGCATGCCGTCCGAGCCCAGCGCCAGCACGCTGAACAGCCAGATCAGGCTCATCGACAGCAGCACGCCCAGCACCGAACCCAGCGCGCCGACCAGCGCGCCCTCGACCAGGAACACGCGCTGGATCTGCCCGCGCGTGGCGCCCATGGCGCGCAGGATGCCGATCTCGCGCTGCTTCTGCACCACCGACACCACCAGCACGCTGGCGATGCCCAGCACCACCACGATCGCCACCACGATGCGGATCACCGCGGTGCTGATGCTTTGCGCGCGCAGCGCCGACACCAGCTGCGCGTTGGTTTCCTGCCAGCTCTCGATCTTGTAGGGCAGCATGCGCCGCAGCTCGGCCGCCACCTGCTCGGCCGTCCACACGTCGTGCACCTGCAACTCGATCACGGTGGCGCCGCCGGGCAGGTTCAGCAGGCTTTGCGCGCTGCGCAGCGGCACGATCACGGTGCGGCGGTTCAGGTCCTTGATGCCCAGGTCGACCAGCGCGGTGACGCGCACCGAATCGCTGACGCGGCCGGTGTTGACCGAGAAGCGGTCGCCCACGCGCAGCCCCAGGTCGCGCGCCAGCTCGGTGCCCAGCACGGCTTCGCCCGGCTCCAGCCGCAGCTCGCCACTCACCCGCTTGCCGCGCAGGTCGGCCATGCGGTCGTAGCGCTCCAGATCGACGCCCATCAGCGCGATCGACTGCGAGGCCTCGCCGCGCAGCGCCAGCCCGCTGCCCGACACCATCGGCGACACCGTGCGCACCTCAGGCCCTTGCTCCAGCAGCGGCAGCAGCGCCTGCCAGTTGGCGACCGAGCGCAGGCGCTGCGCGCGCGCCTGGCTTTCGCTCATCACCTCGACGCCGGGCGCGTGCGGCCAGGATGGTGTCACCGCGTCGTCCGGCGCGCGCAGGCTGATGTGCGCCTGCGTGCCCAGCGTCTTGTTCACGGTATTGGCCTGCAGGCCGTTGACCAGCGCCGTGATGTAGGCGATCACCGCCACGCCCGCCGCCACGCCGACGATGATCAGCAGCGTCTGCATGCGCCCCTCGCGCAGAAAACGCAGCGCCACCCGCCATTCGAAACCGAGCCAGCCGGGCACGGCCTTCAGCGCCCCATGGTGTTCATGACCGAGCTGGCGGCATCGTCCTGCGTGCCGCGCCAGTGCTTCACCGCCGATTGCCAGGGCAGCACCCGCGCGCGGACGCGCTGGCCCGGCGTGGCGGCGCCGACCAGCACCTGCTCACCCTGGCCAGGCCTTCCAGCACCTCGGCGGCGTCCAGCGTGCGCAGGCCCAGGCGCACCGGCCGCGCCTGCACGCGGCCATCGACCAGTACCCGCACGGCACCATCGCTCTGCAGCGCGCTCAGCGGCAGCACCAGGGCGCTGGCGCGTTCGCCGGTCAAGACCTCGACCGACAGCGTCATGTCCTCGCGCAGAAAGGCCGGCGGCGCCTGCTCGGGCGCCAACTTCACCTCGACCGCGCCGCGCTGCGCGTCCACCGCCGGCGCGATGGACCGCACCCGGGCCGCAAACGGCTGCGTGGCGAACGCGTCGGCCACCACGCTGGCCGGTTGGCCGACCTGCAACTGATCCAGAAAGCGCTCGTCGACCTGCGCCACCAGCTGCGTCGGCCCGGCCAGCGCCAGGCTCAGCAACGCGGCGCCCGGCTGCACGATCTGCCCCGGCTCGACGCTGCGCAGCAGCACCCGGCCGTCGGTGGGGGCGCGCACCGTGGCCTGCGCCAGCCGTGCCTGGCCGGCGTCGACGGCGGCCAGGCTCTGCGCCTGCTGCGCCTGCGCCTGCGCCAGATCGGCGCCGCTCTCGGCGACGGCCTGCACCTGCGCCTGGGCGCTGGCCTGCTGGGCGCGCGCCACCTCGACCGCGCGGCGCGCGTCGTCCAGCCGCGCCTGGCTGATGAAACCCTGGGCAATCAGCTGCTGCGTGCGCGCCAGTTCGCGTTCGGCGGCGCGCAGCGTGGCCGCGGCCTGCTCGGATTGCGCCCGCGCCACCATGCGCCCGCTGGCGCGCAGCCCCGCCACGCGGGCCTGCGCCTGCCGCGCGTTGGCCTGCGCCTGCGCCAGGGCGGTGCGCAGTTCATCGGTTTCGAGTTGCAGCAGCATCTGACCCTGCCGCACCGCGTCGCCCTCGCGCACGTTCACCGCGGCCACGCGCCCGGTGATGGTGCTGCCCACGTTGACGCGCGAGGTGGTGGCCACCCGCGCCGAAAACTGCAGCGTGCGCTGCAGCGCGGCGCGCTTGAGCTCGACCACCTGCACCTCGACCGGGCGCATGCGGTACGCCGCCAGCGCTGCCGCCGCGAGCAGCAGCGCCAGCACGATCCAGGGCCAGCGGCGGCGCGTCATGCCGGCCATGGCCCGTCTGTGCGGCGGCCCGGATTTGCGGTCTTGTCCCGACCGGCGCCTCGCCGAACGCTCCTGGCACGCAGCGTGGGTGCGTGGCCCTGGCCGGCGGCGAATTTCTGATGGTGGCTGCGCGCCTCAAAGACGCGCGTTGGGTGCAGACGCATGGCAGGCCGATTTTGCAGCATGGCGCGGGTTGCCGGCACAGCGTCGACCCGAGTGACCCGCCCTCAAAGCCGGGGCGTGCTGAACGGTGGCACGCGGGTGCGGGTGGCCAGCTCGAAGGCATGCGCATAAGCGAGCAGGCGCGCTTCGCTCCAGTCGCGGCCGAGCAGCTCCACGCCGATCGGCACCCCGGCGGGCGCCTGCTCGTTCGGCGCGGAAAAACCGGCCGGAAAGCTGATCGCCGGCATGCCGGTGGCGTTGGACAGCACGCCGTTGCGCTCGGTCTGCGCCTCGGCGTCCACCGGCACCACCAGGATCTTCTGGTGCGGGTAGAGGATGGCGTCGAGCTGGTGCCGGGCCATGACCAGCAGCAGCGCGGTGCGCAACTGGTCGCGGCGCACGAAGATCTGTGCGTAGGCCGGGTCCGCCATGCCCTGGCCGTCGAGCGCGGCGCGCAGATTGGCGGCCACGCTGGGGTGGAAGTCGCCACCGGCCACGATGGCCTCGAGGCTGCGCGTGGCGGCCGTGGTGTCCATGCCCGCGAGGTAGCGGTCGAAGGCGGCGCGCATCTCGTAGTCGGCCGTCACCTGGTCGGCGGTCAGCGCGTCCAGCTCGGGGACGTTGATGTCCAGCAGCGTCGCACCCAGCCCGGCCATGGCGTCGGCTGCGGCCAGCACCACGCGGTTGACCTCGGCGTGGCGGTCCTCGGTGCCGAACATCTGGCGCAGCACGCCTATGCGCGCACCGGCCAACGCATCGCCTTTCAACTGCGCTGTGTAGCTGGCCGGCACCTGGCCAACGCAGGCGGCGCTGGATGGGTCGTCGACATCGAAGCCGGCAATCGCGTCCAGCAGCCGCGCCGCATCTTCCGCCGTGCGCGCCAGTGGGCCCACGGTGTCCTGCGTCACGCTGCCCGGCATCACGCCGCCCCGGCTGACCAGCCCGCGCGTCGGCCGCAGGCCGACCAGGGCGAGCGCCGAGGCGGGCGAGCGGATCGATTGCCCGGTGTCGGTGCCGATGCCGACCAGCGCCAGGCTGGCGGCCACCGCCACGCCGGAGCCGCCGCTGCTGCCGCCCGGTGTGCGGCCCAGCTCGTAGGGGTTGCGCGTCTGGCCCTTGAGCGAGCTCACGGTGAGTCCCGCCAGCGCGAACTCGTGCAGGTTGGTCTTGCCGATGATCATGGCGCCGGCGGCGCGCAGACGGGCCACGACAAAGGCATCGTGGCGTGCCCTGAGATCGGCCAGCGCGCGCACGCCGCCGGTGGTCGGCAGGCCGCGCAGGTTGAGGTTGTCCTTGACGGCCACCGCAACCCCATGCAGCGGCGGCAAGTCCTGCGGCGCCGCCCGGCGTGCATGGTCAAGCGCCGCCGCCTCTTGCATCAGCGCCGGGTTGATCGCCAGCATCGCGTTCAGGCCCGGGCCGGCCACATCGTAGGCCGCGATGCGCGCCAAGTATTGCTCGGCCAGTTGAACGCAAGTGACCTGGCCCGCCAGCAACGCCGCCTGGGTGGCCTGGATCGTGGTTTCGTGAACGTGGAAGGAAGTCAATGGCATGCCGCGCAACGGTATGTTGGACCGCCGAGGCTACCATCCGCGAACAAGCGCCGCACAAACATTCAATGGGTCAAGAGAACGAAGAGGGAAGCCGTGGAACTGCCTGAACAACGCGCCCGCCAGCAGATCGACCAGTTGCTGGCCGCCGCCGGCTGGGTCGTTCAGGACCGCGCAGCCTTCGACCGCAGCGCCGCCCTGGGCGTGGCCGTGCGCGAATTCCCGCTGCCTGCCGGCCCGTGCGACTACCTGCTGCTCGTCGATGGCAAGGCCGCCGGCGTCATCGAGGCCAAGAGAGCCGGCATCACCTTGAGCGGCGTGGCCGAACAATCGGCCAAGTACATGCTCAGCCTGCCCGAGCATCTGGCTCGTTGGGCCGATCCGCTGATCTACAGCTACGAAAGCACCGGCGACGAGACCTTCTTCATCGACCAGCGCGACCCCAAGCCTCGCTCGCGCCGCCTGTTCGCTTTCCACCGGCCCGAAACCCTGCACGACTGGCTGCGCCAACCGAGCACTCTGCGCGCGCGGCTGCGCACCATGCCGCCGCTTGAAGCGACGGGCCTGCGCGACTGCCAGGTGGAGGCCATCACGGGGCTTGAAGCGTCGCTGGCGCAAGACCATCCCCGTGCCCTCATCCAGTTGGCCACCGGCGCCGGCAAGACCTTCACCGCCTGTTCGTTTTCTTACCGGCTCATCAAGCACGCCGGCGCCAAGCGCATCCTCTTTCTGGTCGATCGCAACAACCTGGGCGATCAGACGCTCAAGGAATACCAGAACTTCCAACCCCAGGGCGCCGCCAACCGCTTCACCGACACCTACATCGTGCAGCACCTGCACGGCGCGCGCATCGACCCCGATGCCAAGGTCGTCATCACCACCATCCAGCGCCTGTACTCGCTGCTGCGCGGCAAAGAGCTGGACGTGACGGACGAAGAAGAATCCGCATTTGAAAAGTGGGACGCCAGCGCCGCCGAACTGCCGCCGCTGGCCTATAACCCGCAGATTCCCATTGAAACCTTCGACTTCATCGTCACCGACGAATGCCACCGCTCCATCTACGGCCTGTGGCGGCAGGTGCTGGAGTATTTCGACGCCTATCTGATCGGCCTCACCGCCACGCCGTCCAAGCACACGCTGGGCTTTTTCAACCGCAACCTGGTGGCCGAATACCCGTATGAACGCTCCGTGGCCGATGGTGTCAACGTCGGCTACGAGGTCTACCGCATTCGCACCCGCGTCACCGAGCAGGGCGGCAAGGTTGAAACGGGTGATGTCGGCTTTCAAATCCCCGTGCGCGACCGCCGCACCCGCCGCCTGCGCTACGAGACGCTGGACGCCGACCTCGAATACACCGCGCAAGAACTCGACCGCTCCGTCGTCAACCCCAACCAGATCCGCACTGTGCTGCAAACCTACCGGCAGCGCGTGTTCACCGAGCTGTTCACCGACCGCAGCGGCCAGTGGCTGCCCAAGACGCTCATCTTTGCCAAGGACGACGCCCATGCCGAAGAAATCGTCCACGCCGTGCGCGAAGTCTTTGGCGAGGGCAATGACTTCGCCAAGAAGATCACCTATCGGCAGTCCGGCGAAGACCCCAAGGCGCTGATCAAGGCCTTCCGTGTCGATCCGTTTCCGCGCGTCGCCGTCACCGTGGACATGATCGCCACCGGCACCGACATCAAGCCGGTCGAAGTGCTCATCTTCATGCGCGACGTCAAGTCCGAGGGCTATTACGAGCAAATGAAAGGCCGCGGCGTGCGCACTATTGCCGACGCCGACCTGCGCGCCGTCACACCCGACGCCAGGACCAAAACCCGCTTCGTCCTGATCGACGCCGTCGGCGTCAGCGAAACCAAGAAAAATGCCAGCCAGCCGCTCGAGCGCAAGCCCGGCCTGGACTTTGACGCCCTGCTGGAGCAGATCGCCATGGGCCGGCGCGACGAAGACGCCGTGTCGTCCCTCGCAGGCCGGCTGGCCGCACTCGATCGCAGGCTGACGGACGACGAGCGAGCCCGCGTCGCCCAGGCCAGTGGCGGCGCCAGCCTGCGCCAGCTCACCAACCAGTTGCTCGACGCCATCGACCCCGACCTGCAGCAGGTCGCCACCCTTCAGCGCCATGGCCCTGCCGCGACGCCGCAGCAGGAGCAAGCCGTCATTGCGCAGCTGCTCGAAGCCGCCTGCCAGCCCTTCAACAGCGCGCCGCTGCGCCAGACCTTGCGGGACGTCAAGGCCCGCGCCGACATCGTCATCGACGAAGTCACCACCGACGAAGTGCTGCACACGGGGTTCGATTTGAAAAAGGCCGAACAGACAATTCAAAGCTTCACGACCTTCATCAACCAGCACCGCGACGAGCTGATCGCCCTGCAAATCATCTACAACCAGCCGCTGGGCAAGCAGCGCCTGACCTACGACGCCATCCGCGACCTGGTGCAGGCCATGAAGCGCAACACCCCCGCGCTGGCGCTGGCGGATGTGTGGCAGGCCTACAAGCGGCTCAACCAAGCCGACGTCCGCGGCGCCCCGGTGGATGATCAGTTGACCGAAGTCGTCAGCTTGGTGCGCTACGCCCTGGGCCAGGCCGACAAGCTGGAGCCCTTTGCCGCCGTGGTGCAGCAGCGCTTCAACCTGTGGCTGGGGCGCGAGAAAAAGGCCGGGCGCGAATACACGAGCGAGCAGGAAGACTGGCTGCGCCTGATTGCCGCCCACATCGCCGCCAATGCCGAAATTGCGCCGGCCGACTTCATGAGCGTGCCCGCGCTGGCGGATCAAGGTGGGTTGGTGCGGGCGCGGCAGGTGCTGGGCGCCGGGTTGAATGAGATGCTGGATGAAATGCAGGAAGTGTTGGTGGCGTGATGGAGCGTTCTCTGCCGGAAAGCTGGGTTCGCACCGAATTGAGCGAGGTTCTCGACGACATTGTTGGCGGCGGCACGCCTTCCAAAGAAATCTCAGAATATTTTCAAGGTGATATTCCGTTGATGACGGTCAAAGACATGAGGGTGTCACGACCATCGGAAACTGGATTCAATATAACTCAACAGGCACTAAAGAGCAGTAGCTCCAAAATTGTTCCCGCAGACACGGTAATTATTGCCACTCGCATGGGGCTTGGCAAAGTCGTGCGACCAGTGATGTCGACCGCCATCAATCAAGATCTGAAAGCATTGTTTCCATCAGAAGCGCTCGATAAGTCGTATCTGGAACAATGGCTGCTTTCGATTGCCGGCAAGATCGAGGCAATGGGTACGGGAACTACCGTAAAAGGCGTTCGACTAAATCAGATTCGAGGGTTACAAGTTCCCCTCGCGCCATTTGAAGAACAACGCCGCATCGTCGAAAAAATCGAAACGCTGTTTTCGCAACTGGATGCGGGCGAGGCCGCGCTGCGGAGAGTAGCTACGCTATTGGCCCGCTACCGCCAGTCGGTGCTCAAGGCGGCGGTCACCGGCGCGCTCACGGCCGACTGGCGCGCGCAAAACGCCCATCGCCTGGAACACGGCCGTGACCTGCTGGCGCGCATCCTGCAAGCCCGCCGCGAAAACTGGCAAGGCCGAGGCAAGTACCAGGAACCCGTCGCGCCTGATACCAGCGATCTACCTGAGCTACCCAATAAGTGGGTGTGGGCGAGTTTGGAGCAATTGTTCGATGTTTATGGCGGTGCGACGCCATCTAGGCGAGACCCTACCAATTGGGGTGGGACCATACCTTGGGTAAGCAGTGGGGAGGTGGCCTTCTGCCGTATAAAGCAGACTACTGAAAAAATATCACAATCGGGTTACGAAAGTTGTTCAACAAAAATACATCCTGTAGGCACTATTTTGCTTGCAATGATTGGGGAAGGGAAAACGCGAGGACAGGCGGCGATTCTTGATATTCCAGCTTGCAACAATCAAAACGCAGCAGCGATACGGGTATCCGAGACAAAAATTCCATCTGAATTTGTTTATTACTACCTGATGGGTCGATATGAACAAAGCAGAAAAGAGGGGCAAGGAGGAAACCAGCCGGCCCTGAATGGTGCAAAGGTAAAAGGCTTTGTTATGCCGTTGCCATCCATTGATGAAATGTGGGAAATTGCAAATCAGATTGAGATAGCATTTGACGCTGCGGCCGCAACGGAGGCAACGATTGGACTAGAACTCACCCGCTCCGCCGCCCTGCGCCAATCCATCCTGAAAGACGCCTTCTCCGGCAAGCTGGTGCCGCAAGACCCCGGCGACGAACCGGCGGCGGACTTGCTGGCGCGTGTCCGCGCGGGGCGCGCTACAGCTTCCCGGCCATGATCAGGTTGGAGCGCAGGGTGTCGTTGACGCGCGTTTGCCAACCGTCGCCGGTGGCGCGCAGGGCGTCGAGCACATCGGCGTCCAGGCGAATCTGCACCGGCTTCTTGGTGACGGCCTGCACGCTGCCCACGGGGCGCCCCGCCTTGCGGCGCGCGATCATTTCAGGCGTGTGGACCGCGGCGAACTCGCCGCGCTTGGCTTGTGCCAAGCCTTCGCGCAAACCGGGAATGGGGTGCCCGGCATCGGCCTCGATGGCCTTGGCGACTTTTTCAACGTTCAGATGCTTCATTTCGCTTTACCTTTCTGATGGCCTTGGGCGGGAGGGTTTCAACGACGTTCTTGGCGTAGGCCGCGATCAGCACGATGCAGCCATCCTCCAGCACGTTGAAATAAACCACGCGCACCCCGCCACGCTTGCCACGGCCTTGCGCTGCCCAGCGCACCTTGCGCGCTCCGTCAGCGCCGGGAATCACGTCACCGGCCAGCGGGTTCTCGGCAATCCAGCCGATGAAGTCCAGGCGTTCATCCTCAGTCCAGATTTTGGCGATCAGAGCCTGGAACGCAGGGGTTTCCACCACGGTGAACATGAATTAATTGTATATACGAATAATGGTCGGCGTCAAATGGGTTTTTCTTGCCGACGCCTTAGCGCCGCACGCATCGACCCATCAGCGGCCATACCGGAACAAGAGGACACCCCATGAGCAACGAACAACTGGTCGCCAAGGTCTGGAACTACGCGCATGTGCTGCGCGACCAGGGCGTGTCTTACGGCGACTACATTGAGCAGATCACCTACCTGCTGTTTTTGAAGATGGACCACGAGCGTGTGACTGACCTGGGCTTGCCGTCCAGCATCGCGCCGCAGTGGAATTGGGCGCAACTCGCCAGCAAAGACGGGGACGACCTGGAAAACCAATACCGCCACACGCTGGAAAACCTGGCACGCGAGCCAGGGTTGATTGGCACCATCTTCCGCAAGTCGCAAAACAAGCTGTCGGACCCGGCCAAGCTCAAGCGCGTGGTGAGCCTGATCGACAGCGAAGGCCCGTGGATTGGCATGAACGTGGACGTGAAGGGCGAGATTTACGAAGGGCTGCTGGAGCGCAATGCGTCGGAGGTGAAATCCGGCGCCGGCCAGTACTTCACGCCGCGCCCGGTGATCGAGGCGATCGTGAAATGCGTCAACCCGCGCATCAGCGAAAAAGTGTGCGACCCGGCCTGCGGCACCGGCGGCTTCTTGCTGGCGGCCTACGACCACATGAAGACGCAAAGCCAGGACCGCGACAAGCTGCGCCGACTGCGCACCGACGGGCTGCACGGCGTGGACATCGTGGACGAGGTGGTGCGCCTGTGTGCCATGAACCTGTATTTGCACGGCGTGGGCGACGCTGACAGCGCCGTGGTGCCCGGCGACGCGCTGGCCGCCGCGCCCGCCGCGCGCTACGAAGTGGTGATGACCAACCCGCCGTTCGGCAAAAAAAGCAGCTACCGCGTGGTGGGCGACGACGGCGCCGTGAGCACCGAGCGCGAGAGCTACGAGCGGGAGGACTTTAAGTTCACCACCTCGAACAAGCAGCTGAACTTCTTGCAGCACATCATGACGATTCTGGAAACGCACGGGCGCGCCGGCGTGGTGCTGCCAGACAACGTGCTGTTCGAGGCCGGACGCGCGGGCGAGGGCATTCGCAAGAGGCTGCTGGAGGGTTTCAACTTTCACACCCTGCTGCGCCTGCCCACGGGCATCTGGTACAGCCCCGGTGTGAAAGCGAATGTGCTGTTCTTTGACAAGCGCCCGGCGTCGCGCGAGGTGCAGACCAAAGAGCTGTGGGTATACGACTACCGCACCAACGTGCACAAGACGCTGAAGACCAAGCGCCTGGCGCACGGCGACTTTGACGACTTTGTGCGCTGCTACCACGAACGGCAGGAGACGGAGCGTTTTCGTCGCTTTGCCTACGCCGACCTGGCTGCGCGCGACAGGCTGAACCTGGACATCTTCTGGCTGAAAGACGACAGCCTGGAAGACATCGACAGCCTGCCCGAGCCCGAAGTGCTGGCCGCGGAGATCGTGGAGAACCTGGAAGCCGCGCTGGAGCAGTTTCGCGGCGTGAGTGCGGAGCTGGAGCAGCGCGAGGCGTCCTAACCGCCAGAAGCGAGCACGAATTGATGGCCAAGGGTTGCGGAAAGCATCACTCAACGATGCTCACACGGGCCGCAAGCGCCTGCGTGTGACAGTGACCCTACATCGTCCGTCCCCGCTGCAATCAAATGCAGGCCCTACCCAGCTGGTTTTGGGTGGGTGTGTCGCGGGGAGCGCGAATGATGAAAGAAAAAAACCTAAGGAAGGTCTGCACAAATCTGCAGATCTCATGCTATGCAAGATGTAGCGTCTTTGGGACAATTGAGCGCCATGAAGCAATCAGACCTTGGCCTGAACCTGAGTGTCAAGCGCACGCGCAAGCGGCGCTTTCTCGATGAGATGAATGCCGTGGTGCCTTGGGCCGATCTGGTGGCCTTGATCGCGCCATATGCCCCTGAGGCTGGCCGACGCGGGCGTCAGCCCTTTGCGGTTGAAGCCATGCTGCGCATTCACTTCATGCAGCAGTGGTTCACCCTGAGCGATCCGGCCATGGAAGAAGCCTTGCACGACGTGCCGCTGTACCGCGAGTTTGCGGGCCTGGACAACTGGCATACGCGCCTGCCCGACGAGAGCACCATCTTGCGCTTTCGTCACCTGCTGGAGCAGCACAAGCTGGCCGAGCAGATGTTCAAGCTCATCAACGAGCTGCTCATCGCCAAGGGATTGCTGCTCAAGGCTGGCACCGCCGTGGACGCCACCTTGATTGCTGCGCCCAGCTCCACCAAGAACAAGGACAACGCGCGCGATGCCCAGATGCGCTCCAGCAAGAAGGGCAACAACTGGTACTTTGGGATGAAGACGCACATCGGTGTGGACGCCGACTCAGGCTTGACGCACAGCGTGCGTGGCACGGCAGGCAACGTGCATGACATCGTTGAGGCCAACGCCTTGCTGCACGGTGAAGAAAGCGATGCCTTTGGCGACTCGGCCTTCCAGGGTGCTGACAAGCGAGCCGATGCCAAGGAAAGTGTCACCTGGCATGTGGCCATGAAGCCGGGCCAGCGCAAAGCGCTGGACAAGGACGATCCGATCGAAGGCAAGCTTGATCAGATCGAACGCATCAAGGCCAGCATCCGCGCCAAGGTCGAGCATCCGTTTCGGGTCGTGAAGTGCCAGTTCGGCTATGTGAAGGTGCGCTACCGGGGTTTGAAGAAGAACACGGCGCAGATCGTGACCTTGTTGGGCCTGGCCAACCTGTGGATGGCGCGCAAGAAGTTGATGGCATAGGTGCGCCCGGCGCGGGCCAAAAGGGCCTGCGGGAGAGCAAAAAACCTCCGAGCAAGGCGAAAACGTCCGGCGAGGTCTCAGTTTCCAGCAAGAGCTAAAAAAT
Organism: Burkholderiales bacterium; assembly: GCA_016702555.1. GTDB lineage: Bacteria > Pseudomonadota > Gammaproteobacteria > Burkholderiales > Burkholderiaceae_C > Ottowia. Next base: position 37,717 of record JADJDV010000005.1, on the reverse strand, counting down.
GGACAGCCAAGCACATCCGCGTGTCAATTATTCAGACCGTCCTTAGGTTTATATCTGGCGGAGAGGGTGGCAGTCGAACCCGGGTTTCACTTTGCGTCAAAAAATCGCACGAAATCAGAAATAATCAAATAAATACAATGACTTATGCATTTTTCTTGTTTCACGGCGTTTCTGATGACATCTCCCAATTTCGTGTTTTTTCCGTATACTTTTCCGTATATTGATCCGAAATCAAACCACTTGAACAAATAAATCAAGCCGCATATTTGACCGATTCCTTCTGGAAGAACTGCTTGACCTTGGCGGGCGATTTCTGCAGGTGCCGCAGGTGCCCGATGGCCGCTTGCTTGAGTTGACCCTTGCGCCGATTGGGCGCCTGGCTCGTGACGGCGGCCTTCAGGTTCGCGTTGAGCATCTCGTCGGGGTTCAGCTCCGGGCTGTAGCTGGGCAGGTAGAACACTTCGATGTGCTCCTTGTTCTCCTGTAGCCACGCCTTGACCAGCTTGGCGTGATGAACCTTCAGGTTGTCCAGCACAAGGAATACTTTGCCGGTGTTTGCCTTCTTGGCTTCCTGCACCAGTCGCTTCATGAAGTCGATCAGGATGGCCGCGTTCATCGCCCCCTCAAACACCTTGAAGCGAACCTTGCCCCGGTTGGTGACGCTGGAGATGATGGATAGGCCCTCACGGCGCTGGTTGACGCGAATCTCCGGTGTCTGGCCCATGGGGGCGTAAGAGCGCCCGCGCACATCGTCCGAGCGCAGACCCGTCTCATCGGCCCAGTGAATTTCTGCACCTTCAGCCTTGGCTCTGTGCTCGATGGCCGGGTACTGCTCATCGAGCCAGCGCTGTACGGCAGCAGGTTGTTGTTCGTAGGCACGCTGGATGGGCTTTTGCGGCGTGAAACCCCAGCGGCGCAGGTACAGGCCCACGCCTTGCGGAGTCAGACGCACGCCGCAGCGCTGCTCAATCAGCAGCAGCACCGCCTGGCGTGTCCACAACGCAAAGTCCATCTTGAGCTGATCGGGCGTGTGGTCGATGACCAGACGACGGATGTCGCGCTCTTGCTCTTCGCTCAGGGCACGCAGCACGCCCACGGGTCGCCCGCAGGGCTTGTCCACCAGCGCCTTGGCGCCGCCTTGGTCATAGCGCTTGCAGATGTCGAACACGCCGGTGCGCGACAGGCCCAGATCGGCGGCGATGGCTTCATACGTCCAGCCCGCGCGGCGCAGCTTGATGACCTGCCGGCGCCGCTCCTGGCGCGCTTCAGGGGTGAGTTTCCTCATGTCGATCATTTCCATGAGGATTATCTGCGGGCACATTCAACAACTTCAAGAGGTTTGATTTCTATTCAATAACTAGACCATAATTTGGGTCTCGTCTCCGTCGAACTCTGCCCATGGTCAAAGCCAACAAACTCACTCAGCTGCAAGCCACCAAGCTCAAGGAGCCCGGCCTGCATGGCGACGGCGCAGGCCTGTGGCTCAAGGTCACCGAAGGGGGCTCGATGTCATGGATTCTGCGCTACGCGTTCAACGGCCGTGAGCGCTGGACGGGGCTCGGGCCATACCCTGATGTCTCGCTTGCCGAAGCGCGTGATAAAGCCGCAACGTGGCGCCGCGAGGTGCGCCAAGGCATCGACCCCATGCAGGTCAAGCAACAAGCGGCTGCCGTCGTGCGGGCGGAGCAAGCCAAAACGGTCACGTTCGACACCTGTGCCGAGCGATACATCGAATCACACCGCTCAGGTTGGAAGAGCGCCAAACACGCCGAGCAGTGGACCAGCACCCTTCAAGCCTATGCAAGCCCTGTCCTTGGCAAGATGGATGTTGCCCTGATTGAAACCGCACACATCATGCGGGTGCTCGACCCCGTGTGGCACACCAAGGCAGAAACCGCCTCGCGCTTGCGGGGGCGCGTGGAAGCCATCCTCGATTGGGCGACCGTGCACCGATACCGCACGGGAGACAACCCGGCCCGCTGGAAAGGCCACCTCGACGTCCCTGGCGAGCGCATGAAAGCCGGGCGGGAGCACCGCGTACCACTGTCAAATGCAGCAGTCGAGCTGCTTGAGCAACTGAAAGCGGTGAAGCTGGCGGACACCGAAACCGTGTTTCCGAGCGTGCGCGATCACAAGCCACTTTCTGACATGACGCTCACCGCCGTGCTGCGGCGCATGCAGCGCAGCGACATCACGGTGCACGGCTTTCGATCATCGTTTCGCGACTGGGCTGCAGAAGCGACCGACTACCCCCAGGAGATGGCCGAAATGGCACTGGCGCACATCGTGGGCAACAAGGTGGAGGCAGCCTACCGGCGCGGGGACATGCTGGAGAAGCGGCGCGCAATGATGCAGGCGTGGGCCGAGCATTCACTATGAACACCGTGCAGTGGCCGTTGGATCAACCAACCAGAATCGATTCCCTTGACGGAATATTCCCTGGAGGCTATATTTAACTATGTCTTGGGACGTTGAGTACACCGATGAATTTGAAGCGTGGTGGGGTGGCTTGTCTGAGCAGGAGCAAGTGTCTTTGGCTGCTTCGGTCGAGTTGCTGGAAGAGCGCGGCCCATCGCTAGGTCATCCCCACAGCAGCGGTATTCACGGTTCACGCCACGGGCACATACGCGAATTGCGCACGCAGCACGGTGGGCGGCCGTTTCGCACGCTGTATGCCTTTGATCCCCGCCGAATGGCAATTTTATTGATCGGCGGCGACAAAACAGGTGACGACCGCTGGTACGAAGTGCATGTGCCGATTGCTGATCGGTTGTATGACGAGCATCTGGAGCAGCTTCGCCGTGAAGGAGAAATAGATGGCTAAGAAGTTTTCTGAATTGCGGGCTGCAATGAGCCCTGAAGCGCGCGCCCAGGCCACTGAACTCGCGCAAACCATGCTGAATGAAATGCCGCTGCACGAGCTGCGCCAAGCTCGTGGGCTATCGCAAAAGATGCTGGCGGACGTACTTCATGTGCAGCAGCCCTCCATCGCCAAGATGGAAAAGCGCACAGACATGTATCTTTCAACGCTACGCAGCCACATCCAAGCGATGGGGGGCGAGTTGGAAGTCATTGCACGGTTTCCAGATGGGGCGGTGAAGATCAGCAACTTTGCGGAACTGGGCGCTCCAATACAGGCTGCAATGCCCTCGTGAGTGGGTTAAGTTCCAATGGAAACTGCACTGCCTGCCCAAGCAAAAAAGGCAGCCAGCCCGTTGCTGGCTGCGCTGCATGACACGGCCACGGACCTGCACAAAGCGGGCTTCATGGATCTGAAGTCCCTGCGTGAATACGATGCACTGTGTTTGGATGACGAGGTGTTTGAGGCTGACGACTTCGTCGCGCAGCGCTCCTAGCTGCAGATCATTCAGTACGTGCTTTCAGCGTCTGTGAAGACCACCACGTCATCGGTGGCGCAATGGGAGGCTGGCGGCAAGCGTCCTGGCAGGCTCGCTCAAGTGCAAGGGGCGGGAGGCTTTTGCTTGAGGTTCGTTATAGAGTCGAGGGGGCTGTTGGGGCTGTTGGGGCAGGAGGTGGCTACTCATTCAGTTGCTCGAAGTTTTCGAATAACTGCTGGTGACCACGCCATGGCGCGTGGATATGCCGGGGACTCTCAGTGGGTGCGGCGTAGCAGAGATTCAACGGCCTATCGAAGTAACCATCCCCCGGCAAAGCCGGGGGCATTCGGGATATGAGCTGCTCAAAGCGGCTGTAAGGGGTCGCTAACGCGAGCCTATCATTAATTTTGTGTGCGAGGCATACCATGACCCACAGGAGCATGTATGCCAAGCAAGAAGAAGCTGCCGGCGCAGTTGCCGGCAATCCCCGCTGAGCTGATTGATCAGTTCGTCACTGGCCCCATGAGCGCCGAGGCCGTGCAATCAGCCTCCATGGCCTTCAAGAAGGCCCTCATCGAACGCGCGCTGGGCGCGGAGATGTCCCACCACCTGGGCTACCCGCCAGGAGCGGCCAAGCCCGAGGAGTCGATCAACCACCGCAATGGGCGCAGCGGCAAGACCGTGCTGACCGAGGACGGCCCGCTGCGCATCGAGGTGCCTCGAGACCGAGCGGGCTCCTTCGAGCCAGTACTCATTCCCAAACACGAGCGACGTTTCACGGGCTTCGACGACAAGATCGTGGCCATGTACGCACGCGGCATGACCATGCGCGAGATCCAGGGCTTTGTGTTGGAGCAATACGGCACCGAAGTCTCACCGGAGTTCATCAGCTCGGTCACCGACGCCGTCATGGTCGAAGTCACCGCCTGGCAGAGCCGGCCGCTGGAGGCGATGTATCCGGTGATCTTCTTCGACGCGCTGCGCGTGAAGATCAAGGAGGATGCGGTGGTGCGCAACAAGGCCATTTACCTGGCCCTGGGCGTGCTGCCCGATGGCACGCGCGACATCCTGGGTCTGTGGATCGAGGGCACTGAAGGGGCGAAGTTCTGGATGAGGGTGTTCAACGACCTGAAGACCCGGGGGTCAATGACATCCTGATTGCCGTCACCGATGGCCTCAAGGGCATGCCTGAAGCACTGGCTGCGGTGTACCCGGCCACCACACTGCAGACCTGCATCGTGCACCTGATTCGCAACTCGCTGGATTACGCAAGCTGGAAAGACCGAAAGCTGCTGGCCGCGGCCATCCGGCCGATCTACACGGCGGCAAGCGCCGAAGCGGCGGAGGCCGAACTTCAGGCCTTCGCACAAGGCCCGTGGGGCGCCAGGTTCCCCACCGTGGTGGCAGCCTGGCGCCGGGCATGGGATCGGGTGATTCCCTTCTTTGCCTTCCCGCCAGCGGTGCGCAAGGTGATCTACACCACCAACGCGATCGAGAGCATCAACGCGCGCTTGCGCAAGATCATCAAGACGCGGGGCACTTCCCGAGCGACGATGCGGCCACCAAGCTGATCTGGCTGGCGCTGCGCAACATCACGGCCGATTGGGGCCGCGCGGCGCACGACTGGAAGGCGGCGATGAACCAGTTCGCGATACTGTACGAGGATCGTTTCACCCAGCCCGCGCACAACAGCCCAAGATGACAGGAGGTTGAACCATGAATTCATGGCTCAACCGGGGGCGCCTCCGGCGGCCTGGCAGGGGCCTGAAATTCGAAAGAATCAGATAACAGACAATTCAGAAAAACGCCTCACACACAGAATTTCTGACACTCCCGCTAACGCGGCCCCTCATTCTTGGCGCCACCTATCGGTGGCTACTCACCTCCATAGACCGAGCTGGTCCAACCTCTCGTCTTCCTTCTCCTGGTTTCGGATGTACTCCCGTATCACCGCTTCGTCGCGTCCCACCGTCGAGACGAAGTACCCTCGCGCCCAGAAGTGCTGACCCACGAAGTTGCGCTTTCGCTCTCCGTACACCCGCGCAAGGTGGATTGCGCTCTTGCCTTTGATAAAGCCCACCACCTGCGACACCGAGTACTTCGGCGGTATCGAGATCATCATGTGCACGTGATCGGGCATCAGATGCCCCTCTTCAACCCTGCATTCCTTTTGCGCGGCCAACTTTCTGAATACCTCACCCAGGTGTTCGCGTAGCTGCTTGTACAGCGTTCGCCTTCGACACTTGGGGATGAAGACCACGTGATATTTGCAATCCCAGGCCGTGTGACTCAAACTTTCATACTTGTCCATCGTGTTTCTTCCTTTCGTTTGCTTGGCGGCTCACGATTGAAAGTCTCTACGGTGGACAACCTCCTGAAAAGTCAAACTTCTACTGCCTCCCCGGCAGAGCCGGGGGCCTCCTTTTGGTAGCTAGTTGTGAATCAGGGCTGCGCCACAGCTGTGACAGAGCGCTCACTGTGCTCCGGTAAAGGAGGAGCGCCCATTCCATTGGCTCAATGCTCGGCAAGCGGCATTTTGCGGAACAACTGGAACGCATCCGTGAGATGCACCTTTCGGAGCGCAAGTTCTACCAAAAGATCTTTCGTTCGGGTAGATGTGGGCGTCCATGAAGGCGGTGAGACGCGCCTGCAGTTCCGTCACCTTGGGTGAGTAGTCAAAATCCATGGTGAACTCCAGTTCAGTTCGGTCATTCCATCTGCTTTGCTGCCAGCCAGGCGGCGGCCGCGAGGCGTTCGGCACGTTGGCCGGTCTGAAGCGCGTTCTGGTCCGAGGCGTTGCCGCCCAACGCGCGCGCCCAGACGCCGTGCAGGATCGCTGCGATGCGAAAAAGGTTGAAGACGATGTAGTAGTCGAAGTTCGGGATGCTGGCACGCCCGGTGCGGCGGCAGTAGTCGGCAATGAAGTCGGCCTCGCCGGGGATGCCCAGTTCGGCAAGCGTCGCCCCCGCCATGCCACGAAACTCCGAGGGCGGCATGCGCCAGGCCAGCATCAGGTAGGCGAAGTCCGACAGCGGATGCCCCAGCGTGGCCAGCTCCCAGTCCAGCACCGCCAGCACGCGCGGCTCGGTCGGGTGCCAGATCAGGTTGTCGAGACGGAAGTCGCCGTGCGCGATGGCAGACTCGTCGCCGACCGGCAGGTGCGCCGGCATCCAGTCCAGCAAACGATCCATGGCGGAGATGCGGGGTGCCCCGGCCTCCTGGCAGCCGGCAAGGTACTGCTGGCCCCAGCGCGCGATCTGGCGCTCGATGTAGCGGCCCGGCTTGCCAATGCCGGAGAGGCCGATGGCGTCGACATCAACCGTGTGCAGCGCCGCGATCACGCGGTTGATCTCGGCATAGTGCGCAGTGCGCTCGCTCGGCGTCATGCCGGGCAGGGTCGGCTCCCACAGGATGCGCCCGGCGAGGTACTCCATCATGTAGAAGGCGGTTCCGATCACCGCAGGGTCCTCGCACAGGCCGAGCATCCGCGGCACGGGCACCTCGGTGTCGGCCAGCGCCTGCATGATGCGGAACTCGCGCTCAATCGCGTGCGCCGAGGGCAACAGCTTGCCAGGCGGCTTGCGGCGCAGGATCCAGCACTGCTCTCCGCTGCAGATGCGGTAGGTCGGGTTCGACTGGCCGCCCTGGAACTGCTCGATCCTTAAGTCGGCGGCGCTGCCGGCGAAGTCCGGCAGCTGGGCGTGCATCCACCGTGCCAGGCCGTCGACGTCGAAGGCGTGAACGACGCCGACCAGCGTGGCGCCCTGATTGGCAGTTGATTTCATGTGGTTGAGATCCGTTCGATCCGATCCAGGCGGCGCGTGCCGTCGCTTCAGCAGAACACACCGCCGTACTGCTTGCGCAGGTCGGACTTCTGCACTTTGCCCGTGCCGCCCACCGGCAGGGATTCGAGGAACACCACATCGTCGGGCACCCACCACTTGGCGACGCGCTCGGTGAGGAAGGCAAGAATCTCGTTCTTCTCCAGCGCCTGCCCCGGTTTGCGCACGATGAACAGCAGCGGCCGTTCGTCCCACTTGGGGTGTTTGACGCCGATCACCGCCGCCATGGCCACAGCGGGATGCGCGACCGCGGCGTTCTCAAGGTCGATCGAGCTGATCCACTCGCCGCCGGTCTTGATAACATCCTTGGAGCGGTCGCGAATCTGCATCACGCCGTCGGCGTCGATGCGCGCCACGTCGCCGGTGGGGAACCAGCCGTCCTGCAGAGGCGAACTCTCGCCCTTGAAGTAGCGCGCCAGGATCCAGTGGCCGCGCACCATCAGCTCACCCTGCGCCGTGCCGTCGCGCGGCAGTGTCCTGCCGTTCTCGTCGACGATCTTGATCTGCGTGCCGAACACCGCCTTGCCCTGCCGCGCGACGATCGCGTCCCGGTCGGCCGGCGACAGCGCATCGTGCTTGCCGGCCAGCGACGTCATCGTCGCCACCGCGGTGGTCTCGGTCATGCCCCAGCCATGCCGCACCTCGACGCCGTATTCATCGGCGAACTTGGCGATCAGCGACTGAGGCATCGCCGAGCCGCCAACCGCGGTGCGGCGCATCGTCGTGAAGCGCAGCTTGTGGGCCTCCAAATGCTGGATCAGCGACAGCCAGATGGTTGGAACGCCGGCGCTGACGGTGACACACTCGCTCTCCATCAGTTCGTACAGGCTGGCGCCGTCGAGCCTCGGTCCTGGCAGCACCAGCTTGGCGCCAGCCATCGGCGCGCCATAGGGAATGCACCAGGCGTTGATATGGAACATGGGCACCACCGGCAGGACCGCGTCACGCGAAGACAGCGCCAACACCGCCGGCGTACAGAGCACCAGCGCGTTGAGCACGATCGCGCGGTGCGAATAGAGCGCACCCTTGGGGTCGCCGGTGGTCCCTGAGGTGTAACACAGCGCCGCGGCGCTGCGCTCGTCGAATGCGGGCCATTCGTAGTGTTCGCTGTGCGGTGCGATCAGGTCTTCGTAGTTCAGCACATGGGCCAGGCCCTCGATCGCGGGTGTATTGGTGGCATCGGCCAGGCAGACCCAGGCCTTGACCTTTGGGCAATGTGCGGCGATGCCCTTGACCAGCGGCGCAAAGGTCGCGTCGAACAACACCACCTCGTCCTCGGCGTGGTTGATGACGTAGACCAACTGCTGCGGGTGCAGTCGCGGGTTGCAGGTGTGCATCACCAGGCCGCTGCCCGAGACCGCGTAGTAGACCTCCAGGTGCCGGTGGTTGTTCCAGGCGATCGAGCCGACAGCGCTGCCAGCGCTCAGACCCAGCTGATCGAGTGCATGGGCCAGCTTGCGCGCGCGCTTCGCGCAGTCGGCGTAGGTGTAGCGGAACAGCGGGCCGTGCGTTTCGCGCGAGACGATCTCGACGTCGCCGTACTGCGTCGCCGCGTGTTCGATCACTTCCGACAGCAGCAGGGGCTGTTCCATCATCAGTCCGGTTTGGATCATGGTCTCGCTCTCTGAATGTTTGGTTGCGGCGGCACCTGCTGGGCCTAGTTCAGGCTGATCTTGCGCGACGCGATGGTCTGCCGGATCCATTCCAGGTCTGCGTCCATGCGCGTTCCGAACTCCGCGGGCGTCGCACTGAACGTCGGCGTGGACCCGGCGGATTGCATCTGCTTGCGCACGTCCGGATCCTGCATCGCCGCGACCAACTCGGTGTGCAGCCGCTGAAGCACTGGGGCCGGCGTGCCCTTCGGGGCCATCATGCCGGACCACAGCGTCAAGCTGCGAACCGGCAGCTTCAACTCTTCCATGGTCGGCACGTTCGGCATCACCGCCTGGCGTTGAGACGAGAGGGAGGCCAGCACGCGAAGCATGCCCTTCTCGGCAAAGGGCAAGGCGATCTGAGGCAGCAGGAGCGCGATGTCTGTAACGCCGGCGCTAAGCGCCTGCACGATGTCCGGGCCACCCTTGTAAGGCACGTGGGTGAGCTGCATGTTGGCCAGGCTGCTCAGGTTCTCGGTGACCAGGTGCTCGACGGAACCGATGCCGATGGTGCCGTAGTTGAGCTTGCCGGGCTCGGCACGCGCGCGCTTCACCAGATCGTCCACCGAGCTGATTTGCGACTTGCCGGACGCCACCAGCGCGAGCTGTGCCTCACCCGTTAGGCCGATGGGCTGGAAATTCGCGCCGAGGTCGAAGGTCTTGAGCAGCGCCTGCGCGCTGAGCATGCCCACGTGGATGACCAGCAGCGTGTGGCCGTCGGCTGGCGCTTGGCGGGCAGCGTTGTACGCAACGGCACCGGAGCCGCCGGGCTTGTTCTCGACAATGACCGGTTGGCCCAGCTTCGCCTGCATCTTGGCGGCGATCGCCCGTATGTTGGCATCGGCCACGCCGCCGGCCGTCAGAGGCAACACGATGCGGATAGGCTTGTTCGGCCAGTCGGATTGCGCAGCGGCGACACCGGGCAGACTTGCGGCCAGCGACAGCGCGCAGGCACCGAGCAACGTGCGGCGACGAAGAGAGAAGGAATAACGAGTCATGGTGGTCTCCTGGTCGTAATTGGTTCGGCGTGATAACGGGTGATTGCCGCCGTTTAGGCGGCAGTGGCAACTTGCGCTTGGCTGGCGGCGGCCGGTTTGGACGCCAGCACCAGGTCGGCCGCTTTCTCCCCGATCAGGATGGACGGCGCGTTGGTGTTCGACGAAGGCATCGTCGGCATCACCGACGAATCTGCGACGCGCAGACCCTCGAGACCGTGTACTTTCAGGTCGGGGCCGACGACGGCCAGGGGGTCGGTGCCCATCTTGCAGGTGCCGATCGGGTGCCACGAGGTCTGGCCCGTCCTGCGGATGTAATCCAGCAGGCCGGCGTCGTCGTCCACATCGATCCCTGGACGGGTCTCGCGCTTGACCAGTGGCACCAGCGCCGGCTGCTTGGCGATGCCGCGCGACATGCGCAGCGCCTCCAGCATGTAGGCGCGGTCTGTCTCGTCGGCCAGGTAGTTCGGGTCCAGCAGCGGGTCCACCTTCGGGTCGGTGGTGTGGATGTGCAGGCTGCCGCGCGAGTGCGGCCGCAGCTGGAAAAAGCCGATCGCGAAGCCCGGGAACGGATCGAGCCCGAAGTCTTTGCTGCTGGCGTAGCGGTCACTGCCACTGAGCAAGGAGATCTGGATCTTCACACCGGGCCGCTCAGGTTCGAAACGGGTGGGCACGTTGGCGTGCGCGGTCGCCGATGGCGTGGCCAGGAAGCCCTTGCGCGTAAGCACGTACTGCATACCGCGCAACAGAGTCTTTGTCTTGCTGGCCAACATGTCGTTGAAGGTGATCGGCCGCGTGCACTCGTAGGTGACGCGCGCCTGCAGGTGGTCGAGCAGGTTCTCACCCACACCGCGCAGCGCGTGCACGACTGGAATGCCCAGGCGCTGCAGCAGCTCTGGCTGGCCAACGCCCGACAGCTCCAGCAATTGCGGCGTGCGGATCGGCCCGGCCGACAGGATCACCTCGCGCCGGGCGTAGGCGCGGCGCACCTGCCCACCCTGGGTGAACTCGACGCCCACCGCACGCCGGCCCTCGAACAGGACGCGCGTGGTGTGCGCCTCGGTACGCAGCTCCAGGTTCGGATGGCTCAGGGCCGATTCGAGATAGCTGTGCGCGGTGCCGCAGCGGCGGCCGTGTCGCGTCGACAGCTGCAGGTGGCTGACGCCTTCGTACTGCGCGCCGTTGTAGTCTGCGGTTCGCTTGATTCCGGACTCGGTGCAGGCGGCGATGAAGGCCTCGGTCAGCGGGTCGGTGTTGTCGGCGATCGTCTGCACCGAGATCGGCCCATCGCGGCCGCGCAAGGCATCGTCGCCGAGCACGGTGTTCTCCAGCCGCTTGAAGTACGGCAGCAGCTCGGCATAGCCCCAGCCGGAGTTGCCGAGCTCGCGCCAGTGGTCGTACTCGAGCGGGTCGCCGCGCACGTAGATCATGCCGTTGACCGAGCTGGAGCCGCCGGGCAGCTTGCCCATGGGCAGGTAAATCTGCTGGCCGGCCAGGTGCGCCTGCGGCGTGGTGTTCGTGCGCCAGACGTAGTTCGGATCCTGCAGGATTTTGGCCACGCCCACAGGTGTGCGCACCCAGAAGTCCTTGTGGCGCGGCGCACCGGCCTCCAGCAGCAGCACGCTGCCAGATTGGCGTTGCGAGAGACGGGTCGCCAGCGTCGCGCCCGATGAGCCGGCGCCGACGACGATGAAGTCGACGTGCAGCTCATCCATGAGTCGTCTCCCTCAGCCATTGCTGCAAGGCGCGGGCTTCGCTGCCCATGCGCGTGAACTGCAGGTCCGGAAGCTGTTGCGGCTGCTTGCGCTCGGCCACGTAGCTCGGCGGCGGCGCGGCGACTACCAGCTCGACGAACACCGGACCGTCGGCGGCCAGCAGACCGGGCAGCTCGCGCGCCAGCGCATCGAGGTCGGCGAAGCGCTCGGCACGCGCATATCCTGCGGCCTTGGCCAGCGCGGTCAGGTCGGCGGTGTTCGTGCCGACACGGTGCAGGTTGCCGACGCTCGTGAACTGGGTGCCGTTGTTCAGCACGAAGTGCATGAAGTTCTTCGGCGCACGCTCGCCGACGTTGACCAGGCCGCCGAGCTGCATCAGCACACTGGCGTCGCCGTCGACGACGATCACCTTCTTGTCGGGCCGGCCAAGCGCGAGTCCCAGGCCCAGGCCGGCCGCGCCGCCCATTAGCGGTACCGAGCTCAGACGGCCGGCGGGCGACACGCCCAGCTGATCAAACACGAACATCGCCAGCATGGTGGACACCAGCACGGCATCGCCGCGGTGCTCGGCAATGAGCTTGCAGGTTTGGATCGGATGCATCATTTGAGTTTCCTTGACGGTATGCGGGTTCAGGCCCAGGCCAGCGGCGCGCCGACGTTGAGCGCCACGGGCGCGCCGTGACGGTGCGCGTGTTCGAAGGCGGCGTCGATGCTGGCAAGGTCAGCCTCGTTCTCCAGATTCCAGAAGCGCACGCCCAGCGCCTGCAGCACCGGCTCAAGTAGGCGTGCCGGGTTGCGCTGCGAGGCAGTGGTCGGCTGGCTGAAGTTGGCTTCCTCGCGGCCGAATTGGCCGATCAGCATCACCAGCGGCAGCTGCGCATCGAGGCCGATGCCGCGCACGGTGTTGATGCATCCATACAGGCCCTGGTTCTGGATCATGATCACCGGGCGCTTGCCGCTCAGGTGCAGCCCGGTGGCAACGGCCAGCGCCTGGTCTTCGTTGCAGCAGAAGATCTGTTCGATGCCGTTGGCAGGGTCGGCCAACTGGTGATGCAGCGCGAGCTGCACCCAGTCGGGCACCGACACGCAAACGTCGACGCGGTTGCGATGCAAAGCATCGAGCACGTTCGACGCGGGGATGTTGGCGGTGACAAGGGTCATGGTGTCTGCTCCTCAGTAGGTCCGTGGTGGCGATGAATGGCTGTGGAAGTGGGGCCCGTGTGCGCGCACAAGGCCGCCGCGCCCGACCTGGGGGTCGAACGGCATGCACAAACGATCAGGGGGGGTGGTTCGCGCACGGCGACACTCACGCCGCGTCGGCGCGCTCCCGGTACCACTGCGTGAGTGCGCGCATCTGGCGGCCCATCTTCTTGTACTGGGTGTCAGGGATCTCGAACATCAGCGTCACGCCGTGCACGGGCTTGCCGGGATCGATAATCAATTCAACAAACACAGGGCCTTCACTGGCGAGGACGCCATCGATCTTTGCCGCGAAGTCCTGGGGGTCGTCGAAACGGTGCACCGTCCGGTAGCCCACGCTCTTGGCAACGCCCGCGAAGTCGATGGACTTTTGCGCTGGGATCGGCAGATTGCAAATGGACGAGAACTGCGTGCCGTTATGCAGCACGAAATGGTAGAAGTTGGCTGGTGCCTGGTCCACTACGGTGGCCAGGCCACCCAGTTGCATCAAGAGGCTGGCATCTCCGTCAACGACGATCACCTTCTGTTGCGGGCAGGCGATCGCCATGCCCAAAGCGAGACTAGGCGCACCACCCATCAGTGGGACCGAGTCCAATCTAGGGTGCTTCACCTGGTTGTCGTCATATACGTGGTGGGCAGTCATTGTTCCGACCAGCACCGCGTCGTTGCGGGCCTTGGCAATGGTCAGGCAGGCGGTGGTTACGTTGATGCTCATGCGGTGCTCCTCGTCATTGCCAAGCGGTGGGTGCGCCGACAATCAGCGCCACGGGGCAGCTCTCGCGCTCGGCATAGGCGATCGCTTCGTCGATGCGCGGCAGGTCGTTTTCGGTCTCCAGTCGCCAGTGGCGCACGCCCAGCGCATCCATCACCGGCTCCAGCAGGCGCACGGTGTTGCGGCCCGATTTCGACGGCTCCTCGCCAAAGTTGGCGAACTCGCGGCCGAACTGGCCGACGATGAAGACAATGGGCATGCGGGCGTCCAGCCCCGCAGCGCGCACGGCGTTGATGCAGGCGTAGAAGCCCTGGTTCTGAATCACGACGACCGGACGCTTGCCGCCGACGCGCAGGCCGACCGACACGTTGACCGCCTGCTCCTCGGTGCAGCAGCGCACCACCTTCAGGCCCGGTACGCCCTGCTCGACGCGCTTATGTACCGACATCTGCCAGTAGTCAGGCACGGTGACGAAATGGTCGACGCCGTTTCGGCGCAAAGCGTCCAGATAGTCCGAGGCAGCAATGTGGAATGACGGTTCCATGGGGTGTCTCCTTTCTTTTTTTCTGTCGTGATCGCGTCCGTTGCTTACACTACGCAGGATTGAGCAATTACCATGACCAAGTCTAAGAATCCTGACACCGTTCTGTCTGTCGGCAATCCGACGGAAAATGCACGGCGTCAAGCCTTGCAGGCTCAGCAGCGCACGCGCCTGCGCTCGATGCTGCAAAACGACCACATCGAAGCCGCCACGATCGAGACCCTTCTCGCCGAAGGCCGGCTCAATTCCGTCGCCGCCGGTACGCCGGTTTCCTGGGCTGGACAGCCGATGTCGGATCTGCTGCTCGTTGTGCAGGGCGCACTCAAGGTCAGCCGCGTCGGCGTCGACGGCCGGCGGCACGTCACTTCTTTCCCCGGACCCGGGCAATGGTTCGGCCTGATCCCGATCATCGACGGCGAGGGCGCGGTGCACGATGCCTGGGCGCACGGCGACGCGCTGCTGCTGCGTGTACCGCGCGCCGTCTTTCTGCGCTGCCTCGACACGGACCGGCTGCTGAACCGCACGATGGTGCTGCGCCTGTGCCAGCGCTCGCGCCTGATCTATGACACCCTGGCCGATGACGGCCTACTGCCGCTGCGTGCACGCACCGCGCGTGCGCTGGATCGCATCGCCATCGGTTTTCCGCCGCCGCTGGACGGCAGTGTGCAGATGCGGATTGCGGTGTCGCAGGAGGAGATCGCAGACATGCTCGGCGTCACGCGCCAGAGCGCGAACCAGGAACTGAAGCAGCTCGAGCGCGACGGTCTGATCACGCTCGGGCGAGGCATGGTGGAGTTACTGGACAGGGATCGGCTGCGTGCCGTCGGCAAGCCTTAGCGCTGGCCCCCTCCCTTGTCGCGCGCGGCCTTCAGCCTGTAGTCGCGTGCCGATCCGGGTTTGTTCCCGTGTGTCCGGCCTTCAGTTCAAGCGTTCGCCGTTTCCATTGAAGCAGCGTCGCCCAGCTCCAGGTCGGCTGACTCGGCAGCCCCTTGACCGTTCAGATTCGGCTGCAACCCTATGAGGAAAGCGTCGCACTCATCCTTGATGAGACTCGGCAACCCGATCTCGGTGCTGACCTTGATATGGAAAGGAAGCTGGCCGTTATTGATCCGGCCCCTGTGAACTTGCATCAAGCTGCATAGCGAACCGGGTGGTGCTCGAAGTATTTGCGGATGCGCTCGGGCCGGCGCTGCACGCTGCGCAGATGCCTGGCTGCAGCATTCACGAGTTGCTTCGTGCTTCGTGCCAGCTTCGTCACCGCCTGCTTGATGTCCGCATTGGCCATCTCGTCGGGGTTCAACTCCGGGCTGTAGCTCGGCAGGTAGTGGTCTGTTGTCAAAAGTTTTCCGATCGATTGCAGCAGCCACCGGATCTGAGGACGTTCAAGCAGCAAGTCGATGTCGGCACTAGCGTCAGAGGACTTCAAACACGCCAGCCGCGCCCATACCGCCACCGATGCACATCGTCACGACCACCTTCTTGGCGCCGCGGCGTTTGCCTTCAATCAGCGCATGGCCCGTGAGGCGCTGTCCGCTCACGCCATAGGGATGGCCCACCGCGATCGCGCCGCCGTTCACATTGAGCAACTCGCCTGGAATGCCCAGCTTGTCGCGGCAATAGATCACCTGGACCGCGAAGGCTTCGTTCAGTTCCCACAAGTCAATGTCACTGACCTTGAGGCCCAGACGATTCAGCACCTTGGGAATCGCGAACACCGGGCCGATACCCATTTCGTCAGGCTCGCAACCGGCGACCGCGAAGCCGAGGAAACGACCCATGGGCTTCAAACCCCTCTGCTCGGCATACTTCTCGTCAACCACCACGCAGGCGCCACCACCGTCGGAGAACTGGCTGGCATTGCCGGCCGAGATCAGGCCGCCGGGGATAGCCGGGCGGATGCCGCCGATGCCTTCCTTGGTGGTACCGGCGCGGATGCCTTCATCGTTCTCGATCATGACTTCCTTGGTACGCAGGCCCAGCACGGCATCGGCCACGCCGGCCAGCACGGTAATGGGAGCGATCTCGTCCTTGAAACGGCCGGCTTCGAGCGCGGCCGTGGCTTTCTGCTGGCTGGCAGCGCCGTATTCGTCCATGGCGTCACGGCCGATGTTATAGCGCTTGGCGACCTGCTCGGCGGTCTGCAGCATGTTCCAGTAGATCTCGGGCTTGTGTTGCACAAGCCAGGGGTCGGCCAGCATGTGCTTGTTGGCTTCGTTCTGCACACAGGAGATGCTTTCGACACCGCCGGCAACGTAGACCTCGCCCTCACCCGCGATGATGCGCTGGGCTGCGATGGCGATGGTCTGCAGACCCGACGAGCAGAAGCGGTTGATGGTCATGCCCGATGTGGTGACCGGCAGGCCAGCGCGCAGCGCGATCTGGCGCGCGATGTTCGAGCCCGTGGCGCCTTCGGGTGTAGAGCAGCCCATGATCACATCGTCAACCGACGCCGGATCAATGCCGGCACGCGCGACCGCGTGCTGAACCGCATGGCCGCCGAGCGTGGCACCGTGCGTCATGTTGAAGGCACCCTTCCAGCTCTTGGCGAGCGGCGTGCGGGCGGTGGAGACGATGACAGCACGGGTCATGGTGGAATCCTTGAAGAGATGGGAGAAATTGAGAGTGCCTTGCGCATCTCAGCTGAACTGCTTGCCTTCGGCGGCCAGCTTTTCGATGAGCGGCGCGGGCTTCCAGAACGCCGCATCGTCGTGCGGATTCTTCGCAAAGCGCTTCATCGACTCCGCCACGTTGTAGAGGTCGACCTGGCTCGCGTAATGCATCGGGCCGCCGCGCCAGATCGGAAAGCCATAACCCGTGAGGTACACCATGTCGATGTCGCCCGACTTGCTGGCAATACCCTCTTCCAGGATGTGCGCACCTTCGTTAACCAGCGCATACACCAGACGCTGCACGATCTCCTCGTCGGATATCTTGCGCGGCGTGATGCCCTCATCCTTGCGGTGCTGCGCGATCAGGTCCAGCACCACCGTGCTTGGGATGGCGTCGCGCTTGCCGACCTGGTAGTCATACCAGCCCGCGCCGGTCTTCTGGCCAAAACGACCGAGTTCGCACAGCTTGTCGGCAGTCTTGCTGTATCGCATGTCAGGGTAGTCGGTGGCGCGCCGCTTGCGGATCGCCCAGCCGATGTCATTGCCGGCCAGGTCGCTCATGCGGAACGGACCCATGGCAAAGCCGAACTTCTCGATGGCCTTGTCGACTTGCTGCGGTGTCGCACCCTCGTCCAGGAGGAAGCCGGCCTGACGCAAGTACTGCTCGACCATGCGGTTGCCGATGAAGCCGTCGCACACACCCGAGACCACGGCGGTCTTCTTGATCCTCTTGGCCGTCGCCATCACAGTGGCGAGCACATCCTTGGCGGTGGCCTTGCCGCGCACCACTTCGAGCAGCTTCATCACGTTGGCCGGGCTGAAGAAGTGCATGCCAACCACGTCCTGCGGACGCTCGGTGAACGATGCGATCTTGTCGACATCGAGCGTCGAAGTGTTCGAAGCCAGGATGGCGCCCTGCTTGGCGACGCGATCGAGTTCCTTGAAGACCTTTTCCTTGACGCCGATTTCCTCGAAAACGGCTTCGATGATCAGGTCGGCGTCCTTCAGGTCGTCGTAGCTCAGCGTGGTACTCAGCAGCGCCATGCGCTGTTCGTATTGGTCCTGCTTGAGCTTGCCCTTTTTGACCTGGGCTTCGTAGTTCTTCTGGATGGTAGTGACACCGCGGTCGAGCGCTTCCTGCTTCATCTCCAGCATCTTCACGGGGATACCGGCGTTGAGGAAGTTCATGGCGATGCCGCCGCCCATGGTGCCAGCACCAATCACCCCAACAGCCTTGATGCCACGCTGGGGCGTGTCGGACGGCACGTCGGGAATCTTGGATGCAGCGCGTTCTGCCAGGAACAAGTGGCGCAGCGCACGCGATTCGGGCGTCTCCATCAGTGTGGTGAAGAGGCGCCGTTCTTCCGCCAGGCCGTCGTCGAACCTCAGCTTCGTCGCGGCTTGCACGGCATCGATGCACTTCAACGGCGCCGGGTAGTTCTTCGACATACCACCTACCATATTCTTGGTGAACTGGAAGTAGGCGTCACCTTGCGGATGCTTGCAAGGCAGGTTGCGCACCAGCGGCAGCGGCCGCTTGTCGGCCACGCTTTTGGCAAAGGCCACAGCTTCTTCGAACACCGATTCGGGCGAAGCCGCCAGCCTATCAAACAACTTCTGGTCAGGCAGGCTGGCAAGCAATTCGCTTTTCACCAACTCGCCGCTGACGATCATGTTTAGCGCAGCTTCCACGCCGAGCACGCGCGGCAGACGCTGCGTTCCGCCAGCGCCGGGCAGGATACCCAGCTTGACCTCGGGAAGCGCCACGCTGGTGTCGGCCGCAACTACGCGGTAGTGGCAGCCGAGGGCCAGTTCCAGACCGCCGCCCATGCATACCGAGTGGATGGCTGCGACGATGGGCTTTGGCGAGGCTTCGAGCGCGAGGATCACGCTCATCAAACTGGGCTCCTTCAGCGCCTTGGGCGTGCCGAATTCCTTGATGTCGGCGCCGCCGGAGAAGGCGTTGCCTGCGCCCGTGATGATGATCGACTTGACGGCCGGGTCGTCGATGGCTTTGGCAAGCCCTTCGGTGATGCCGACGCGCGTCGAGAAACCGAGGCCATTGACCGGGGGATTAGCCAGGGTAATCACGGCTACGTCGCCGTTGATGTCGTAACTTGTAGTCATGTTCTTCCTCTTGCTGCGATTCTTCTCGATCGGGTACGCCTGCCGGCCCTACCAAGCGGCACGGTAGATGTTTTCGATATCCTGAAGGTCGAGTGGTCGCGGGTTGTTGACCAGCAGTCTTGTCTGCTGCATTGCGTCACTGGCCAGACTTTCGATGTCTTCAGCGGGAACGCCCACCTCTCGCAAACTGCTCGGAAGACCAAGCCCTTGCATGAGGTCTTTCAGATCGACTATCAAGCGGTTCGCATCGTGCGCGCATACATCGGCAACCCGGGCCGGGAAAGCGGCAACGCTCAACTCCGCGTATTCGCTGCTGGCCGCAGGCATGTTGAAGCGCATCACCGCCTCGAGCATCAGCGCGTTGGTCAGACCGTGCGGCAGCTTGTAGCGTGTGCCGAGAGGGTAAGCAAGCGCGTGAACAGCGCCCACTGGAGAGTTGGCAAACGCCTGCCCGGCCAGGCAGGCACCGATCAACATGTTCTGGCGCGCATCGAGATCGGACCCGTGCGCGACCGCACGCTCGATGTTGGCCACCAACAGCCGCAGCGCTTCGCGCGCAAGGCTCTTCGAAATGGGGTTGTTGTTGGCATTGACCGAGGTATATGCCTCAATCGCGTGCACCATGGCGTCAACACCTGTCGCTGCCGAGACATGCGGTGGCAAGCCGGTGGTCAACGCGGCATCGAGGATGGCGGCATCCGGGATGAGCAGCGGCGACACAATGCCCTTCTTCTCATGTTCGCCGGTCGTCACGATGGAGATCGGTGTCACCTCAGATCCCGTGCCGGCCGTCGTCGGAATCAGCACCAGCGGAAGTCGCGGTCCACGCGCATTGCCCACACCAAATGCCGACTCGATGGGGTGCTCCCCACTGATCAACAGCGCCACCAGCTTGGCGACATCCATCGCCGAGCCTCCACCGAAACCAATCACGCCGCTTGCTCCAAAGGCCCGCGCGGAACTGACGGCGCTCAGCACCACCTCCTGCGGCGGGTCGGCCACGACCGCGTCGAACACGCTCACCTCGATGCCGGCTCTGGCGAGCGGGGCTAGCGCGCGCTCCAGCAGGCCGGCCGCCACAATGCCCGGGTCGGTCACCAGCGCAACGCGCTTGCCCAGCAGGCCTGGCGCCATCGTCTCCAGGTCATCAATGCTTCCTGCGCCGCAGCGCAGTGTGGGAGTGGTCGAAAACGTAAAAGACATCACAAATCCTCGTTGAGAAATCAAACGGAGTCCGATGTCGGTGCGCTCACCGACCAGCGTCGCAGCAGTGCGAGGAATTCCGGTGCGTGCTCCACCGGGCGACGACTCTCTCGGTCCACATAAACGTGAACAAACTGTCCGAGGGCCGCGCACATCTCGTCGTCACCCCGGAAGACTCCGAGCCGGTAGCGCACGCTCGATGTACCGATGTGCTCCACGCACAATCCGACAGAAATGGCATCGGGAAACGCCACCGACGAAAAGTAATTGCATGCCGAGTGGACGACAAGCCCGATGGTGTTCGCATGGTGAATGTCCAGCATTCCCTTCGCGATCAGCGACTGGTTCACCGCAGTGTCGAACAGGCTGTAGTAAACGACGTTGTTCATGTGCCCGTAGACGTCGTTGTCCATCCAGCGCGTCGTCACGGCGACAAACGACTTGAAGTCGTTCCGGGACAGCGGGACAGGTCGGGTGCCCGTTTTCATACGAGGATGTCGCCCATGCAGAGGTACTTGATCTCGACGTAATCGTCGATCCCGTGGTGCGAGCCTTCGCGGCCAAGGCCCGACTGCTTCACGCCACCGAACGGCACATGTTCGTATGAGATGGCGCCGGAATTGATGCCAACCATGCCGCACTCCAGCGCTTCGGCCACTCGGAAGATCCGACCGACGTCGCGCGTGTAGAAATAGCCCGCCAAGCCAAACTCGGAGTTGTTGGCCGCCTCGATGGCCTCTTTTTCGGTCTTGAAACGAAGCACCGGCGCAAAGGGGCCGAATGTCTCTTCTCGCGTGCACAGCATGTCCACCGTGGCGTCGCCGATCACGGTCGGCTCGAAGAACTGACCCTGCAGGCGTCGGCCACCGGCGAGCACCTTGCCGCCTTTGGCGATGGCGTCGGCAAGGTGCCGCTCCACCTTGCCGAGCGCGGCGAGGTCGATCAACGGCCCTTGCACCACGCCTTCTTCAAAGCCATTGCCGACTTTCAAGGTCTTCACACGTTCCGCGAATTTCTCCACGAAGGCGTCGTAGACACCGTCCTGCACATAGATCCGGTTGGCGCAAACGCAGGTCTGTCCGGCATTGCGGAACTTGCTCGCGATGGCGCCGTCGACTGCGGAGTCGATATCAGCGTCGTCAAAGACCAGGAAGGGCGCATTACCGCCCAGCTCCAATGACAGCTTCTTGATGGTGGGCGCGGACTGGCGCATGAGAATGCGGCCGACCTCGGTCGACCCGGTGAAACTCAAATGGCGCACCACCGGGCTCTCGCACAGCACCTTTCCGATCGCAATGCTATTGGCACTGTCGGCCGACAGCACATTGAGCACGCCGGGTGGGATGCCAGCGCGCAGTGCCAGTTCCGCTGCTGCGAGTGCGGTGAGCGGCGTGGCCTCTGCCGGCTTGATGACCACGGTGCATCCGGCCGCCAGTGCCGGCGCCACTTTGCGGGTGATCATCGCCAGCGGAAAGTTCCATGGCGTGATCGCCGCGCAAACGCCAATGGGCTGGCGCAAGACCATCAGGCGGCGGGAGTTGTCGAATTGCGGCAGGGTTTCACCGTTGACGCGCTTGGCCTCTTCGGCAAACCACTCCACAAAGCTCGCGGCGTAGACCACCTCGCCTTGCGCCTCCGCCAATGGCTTTCCTTGCTCGGCGGTCATCAGGCGTGCCAGGTCTTCCGCATTGGCCATCAGGAGGTCAAACCACCTTCGCAGCACGATGCTGCGTTCTTTGGCGGTCTTTTGGCGCCAGGTGGTAAGGGCACGATCTGCGGCGGCAATCGCCAGGCTGGCGTCGCCTGCATCGAGATTGGCCACTGCTGCGAGTAGGTCTCCGGTCGCAGGGTCGATCACGTCGAAACGCGAAGCGCCGGCCACCCATTGGCCGTCAATTAGGGCGTCCGTTTTCAGCAGACCGGGGTCTTTGAGCAAGGCGAGCGGGGATGTATTCTTGTCCATGAAAATATTCATTGTTTTGCGACTGCGGCGAAGCAAACCGCTCGCCACAAACGCTCAGGAGCCAGCCGCCGCAGGCGGCAAAAGACGATTGAAATTCGGGTGCGTACCCGCTTAACGAGACGGGTACAACCAGGCCACCGTGTTAACTGAAAGCAAGGGCCCCGTCGCGAAACACCTCCCGGCATTCCGCCACCATGCGCTCGATCAGTTCGGCGCAGGACGGCACATCGTCGATGAGTCCGACGACCTGGCTGGCCCACACCAGTCCGCCATCGACATCACCGCTCTCCAGCGTGGCGCGGCCTCGCGCACCGGCCACGAGATGGTGGATGTCCTTGAACTCGCAGCCACCCGGCCTGCGCTCGGTGGCGACAACCTCGTCGGATATGGCGTTCTTCAGCACCCTCCCGGTGTTGCGCATTGTGCGGAAGATGAGGTTGGTGTCGCGCTCTCCGGCATCCAGTAGCGCCTGTTTGATATTCGGATGGATCGGCGCTTTGCGCGTTGCACAGAACCGCGTGCCCATGTTGACTCCCTCTGCGCCGAGCGCTAAAGCAGCTGCCATGCCGCGGCCATCGGCAATTCCGCCCGAGGCAATCACAGGGACGCTCAGCTGCCTGGCCGCAGCCGCAAACAGCACAAGTCCTCCGACATCGTCTTCGCCAGGATGGCCTGCGCACTCAAACCCGTCGATCGATATAGCATCGACACCATTGCGCTCGGCAGATAGCGCATGGCGCACCGAAGTGCATTTGTGCACGACCTTGACACCTGCAGCCCTGGCTTTCTGGATGAACTCCTTGGGATTGCTCCCCGCCGTCTCCAACACCTTGACGCCACAGTCGATTACCACATCGAGGTACTTGTCATAGGGCGGTGGTGTGGTCGTCGGCAAGACGGTCAAGTTGACGCCAAACGGGCGATCCGTCATGCGGCGGCAGCGCTCGATTTCATCGGCCAAAGCCTCTGGCGTCGGCTGCGTGAGCGCCGTCAACACGCCCAAGCCTCCTGCATTGGAGACGGCTGCAACCAGTTCGGCACGGCCGATCCATTGCATCCCCCCCTGGATGATTGGGTAACGGATACCAAGCAATTCTGTGACACGGGTTTTCATGGAATTTTTTCGTACTAATCTTTGATTGCTAATCAAGGAACGTTCATGCGGACCCAGACGGTGGCTCTGGAGTCAAAAGATCGAACAACGTTCGCACTGGCGAGCGTTTGAGCGTTCCGGACTTATAGAAAACTGCCAATGGGGGAACATCAACCTTCAACGCTGTCTTCAGTACAGTCAGACTGCCGGCGTTTTCCGGGGAAAGAATGGCGGATCTCGGTGCGATGGTCACGGCGTCCGAAGAACGCACCACGGATAAATTGGTGGTAAACGGAAGGGCCTCGACAAAGGGTCGCGGTGGCGTGTGTCCATGCGAATGGAAGGCCTGCTCAAACGCCATCCGGATGAGCGACTCCTGCGGCTGCAGCACCCATTTACATTGCTCCAGGTCGGAAAGACTGATCTTTTTTGAACGCACCAGCGGGTGGTTTCGGCTAGCAATAACGACCCACTCCTCTTGGCGGAGCAGTTGGTGCGAAACACCGCGCAACATATCGTCGCGGAATGCGAATGCAGACACCATGCCGATCGCCAATTCGATTTGCCCCCGCCTGAGCAGTTCGAGCATGGGTGCGGTACGGCCTTCCAAGATGCGAACCTGCCCCTGTGGATACACGCGATGGAATTGCTCAAGAACGGGCAGCAGTTCAAGCTGGACGGCGATTGCGCTGGCGCCGATGCGCACGATCGGGTTTTCAGCGATACCCGCAGCAACTTCCACCTGTGCCAATGCCACTTCGGTAAGAACCGCCTCGGCGTGCTCCAGGAGCATCGCTCCAGAGGGCGTCGGCGTCAGCCCAATGGAACTGCGCGTAAAAAGAACGCCGCCGAACATGCTCTCCATCTCGCGCAGTAGCTTGGTGGCTGCCGGCTGGCTCATGTGAAGCTGCGCAGCAGCCTTATGCAAGGATCCTTCAGAGTGAAGAAGTCGGAGCAAGGCCAAGTGCTTGAACCGCAGTCGATTTTCTAGCGAGGGAAGAGCCATGGGAGTGCCTGGTCAATTGGGCGCTGGCCCAACCGAATGATGGGACGGCAAGGGAGACAGAATCCCTGCGCAGCCAACCTCCTGCAGAACCTCCGCTGTGTGCTGGCCCAATGCCGGCAGTGCACCACCGCCAATCCGGCTGCCGTCAATCAGCCATGGAACGCCGGGCAAACGAAGGGCACCTCCACCAGGCCTTTGCACCGAGTCGAAAAGCCGACCGGCGCTGGCATCGAGTCGTGCAGGGACCTGATCAAAGCCAAAAATGGCACCGACGACCACCCCAGCCTTGGTCAGGCATTCACAGGCTGCAGCCGTCGTCATGGCATTCAGCGCGGTAGACAAGGCCTCGATAAGCGCCGGTCGATTGGCCACGCGTTCCGCGCTGGTGGAAAAACGCGGATCAGTGGGCAAATCGGGGCGCTGGATCGCATCACACAAGCGTACAAAATGCTCGTCCATATACGCGGAGACGACGATCTGCCCGTCGGCAGTCTTCACAACATCGGCTGCGGGTGCGAGTGTGGGTTGCCCGTTGCCCGTGCGAACAGGCACCTTGCCAGTCAACGCGTATTCGGCCCAAGGATAAGCCATCGCCTCGATGGCCACGTCAATCAGCGAGACATCCACTGTGCCTCCGACACCGCTGATGAACCGGCGCAGCAGGGCCGCCATGATCCCCGATGTCAATGCGTGCGCGGCCATTATGTCGACGACAGCGAAACCAACCCGTAACGGGTCACCATCGGCCTCGCCATTGAGGCTCATCATTCCGCTCTCTGCCTGCGCCGCGATATCGAATCCAGGTCGTGTGCTGCCATCGCCGGTAGAGCCGAAGCCACTGACGGAACCAACCACCAACTGTGGCTTCATTTCTCGCAAGGCGGCAGCACCCAACCCGAAACGCTCCATTGCGCCGGGGCGCGAATTTTGAAGTACAACGTCCGCCGAGACGATCAGTGTCTGCGCTGCTCTAAGGCCCTCGGGCTGCCGAAGATCAAGGACTACCGAGCGCTTGCGCCGGTTGTAGGCCGAGAACATGGGGCCACAATCGTCACCTGTCCAGCCGGCACGTCTTGCAGCGTCACCACCGGGCGGCTCGATTTTGATGACATCGGCACCCAGATCCGCCAGCACCTGCGCAGCAGCTGGCGCTGCGATGAACTGGCCGAACTCGATCACGCGCACACCCTGGAGCGGCAAGATCTCGTTGCCAATGTGCGTCTGTTCGGGGCTCATACGGCAGCTCCCGGGGCGTTGCCGCGGCGGGCAAAAAACCCATCAAACGCGCGTCGGGCGTCTGGCGAGCCGAGCAGTTCAGTGATCATCCGTCGCTCTTCGACCAAGCGCTGGGCATAATTCGGGCGCAGCGCCGCTCGCAAGAACTCGCGCGTTGTCCGAACCGATTCAGACGGCTGTTGCGCAATACGTTGAGCAGCCGCAAATGCGATCTCGTGCAGCTGCTCGAGCTCATACACGGCGTTCACAAAGCCAAATTCCATGGCCTTTCGTGCGTCAATGGCGTCTCCGAGCAGCAGCATTTCAGTTGCACGCTGCATGCCCATGACGGCAGGCAAGGTCAGGCTGGATGAAAATTCTGAACAGATACCGAGGCTGACAAAGGGCATCTTGATCGTTGCGTTGTCCGATGCGTACACGAGGTCACAGTGCAACAGCATCGTGGCCCCAACTCCGATCGCAACCCCATTGACTGCAGCGACCAGCGGTTTGTCGGAGTTGACGATGGACAGCATGAATTGCTCTGCTGCACCGCCATCTTCGCGACCCGTGCGTTCACGGAAATTAGCAATGTCGTTCCCAGAGGTGAAGGCATTGCCCGCGCCGGTAATTAGTACTGCACGAACATCGGCGTCAGCATTCGCCTTTGCCAAGGCCTTCGTGAAATCGACGTACATCTCGAGCGTTATCGCATTCTTCTTCTCGGGCCGATTGAAACGGATAGTGGCCACGGAATGAGCGACGGAGTATTCGATGTGGTTCATGTTGTCTTCAGTTCAAAGGTGAATCATTCGGGCTTCAGTCCGGCGAGCTTGGCCAACTGCTTCCAGCGATCAACCTCGCTAGCAATCCATGCGCGGAACTCTTGCGGCGTTTTCGTCACTGGGTCGAAACCGAGCTCTCCGAGCTTTTTGTGGATATCCGGACGTTGAATGATCTTGTTCAACTCGCGGTTCAGTCGCGCAACGACCGCATCGGGCGTCGCAGATGGAGCGACGATACCGGCCCATCCATCTGCGGCAGAGTCCTTGAATCCGAGCTCGGTGATACTTGGCACGCCGGGCAACAAGGAAGTGCGTGAGGGACCAAGCACCGCCAGCGCGGTCACCTTGCCTTGCTTGATGAAGGGCAGTTGCACGGCAACGGTATCGCAGGCAACCGGCACCTGGGCCCCCAGCAAATCCGTCATGAGTTTTGCGCTGCCCTGATAGGGCACATTCAGAAACGGAAGGTCACCCTTGCTTCGCATCAACTCGCAAGCAAGGCTTGGACCTGCACCAACACCCGTGGTGCCGAAGGCAATCTTGCCCGGACTGCCACGAACCAGCTTCACAAGATCGCCGAAGGTTCGTGTGGCTTCCGCATCTTTGACGGTCAAAACACCGGGAATGGTCGCCAGCTGGGCAATGGGCGCGAAATCTTTTGTGTCGTAGCCTGGCTTGGAAAACAACCCTTGATTCGCAGCGAATGCGATCGTAACCAGCATCAGTGTGTAGCCATCAGGCGCCGCTTTGGCCACCAGCGCACTGGCAATATTGGTGGCGCCTCCTGGCTTGTTCTGAATGATGACCGGCTGACCGATTGCCTGTGTCAGCTCCTGTCCGACGACCCGCGCAATCGCGTCGGCACCGCCGCCGGGGGCGTAGGGAACAACCAATGTGACCGGCTTGCTGGGGTAGCCAGCATTGGCTTGAGCGGCAACGGGAGTGACGGCAAAGGCCGACAGCACCACGGAGAGGGTCGCCAGAATGTGATGTCTCAGTTGCATGGTTATCACTCCTTTGAAAGTTCACTGAACTATAGGTCGATAGCAAATAACCAGGTAATTGCAATTTATGACAAAGCAATAACGAAGGGTTATCGCAAAATACTGCCTTCACGCAGATTTAGCTGTTGATTTCCAAGAGATCTTTCATAGCCGGGATGCGACCCATGGGCGGTGGGTGGTTCAGAGTTGTCGTAGGGCTAGACATAGGTTTATTCGCGCAGACGGAGTTGCGACAACAACGACCGGCGCAGCTTCAACGAATTGCACGCCATGTGCACCGAGGCGCTTGCGCGAGCACTGGGCGCCTGCGGTGCGCGGCTGCAACCGCTGGTCGATGCCCTGAAGGCCGAGGTGCTCGGCCACCGGGTGTTGCACAGTGATGAGACCCCGGTGGCTATGCTCAAGCCGGGCAACGGTAAAACGCACCGGGCCTACCTGTGGGCCTATGCCCCCGGAGCGTTTGACGCCACGCGGGCCGTGGTCTATGACTTCTGCGAGTCCCGCGCCGGAGAACACGCCCGCGCCTTTCTGGGGGACTGGCGCGGCAGCCTGATCTGTGACGACTATGCCGGCTACAAGGCCAGCTTCAGCCAGGGCGTGACCGAAGCCGGTTGCCTGGCACACGCCCGGCGCAAGTTCTTCGACCTGCACGCGGCGGGCAAGAGCCAGATCGCCGAATTGGCCCTGGCGCAGTTCGCCCGGGTCTATGAGATCGAACGGCAAGTTCAGCCCCTGGCGGCACCAGAGCGGCTGCAGGTGCGCCAGCAGCACAGTCGGCCCATTCTGGACGCGTTGCACCAGTGGATGGTGCTGCAACGCCAGCAGGTGGCGGGCAACTCGGCGACGGCCAAGGCGCTGGACTACAGCCTCAAGCGATGGGCTGCGCTCACGCGCTTCGTTGATGACCCGCAGCTGCCGCCGGACAACAATTGGATCGAAAACCAGATCAGGCCTGTGGCCCTGGGGCGCTCGAACTGGTTGTTCGCCGGCAGCTTGCGCGCGGGCCAGCGGGCGGCCGCCGTGATGAGCCTGATCCAGTCAGCGCGCATGAACGGGCACGACCCGTATGCCTGTCTCAAAGATGTGCTGACCCGGCTGCCCACGCACAAGGCCAGCCGGATTGAAGAACTGCTGCCGCATCGCTGGCAACCCATCGACATCTGATCATCAGCCATGGCCGCCAGCGCCGGTCAATATGGGTTTGCCGCGCGCTTACTGCGCACGACCCGTATGCCTATCTCAGGGCTGTGCTCACGCGGCGACCCACGCACGAGGCCAGCCGCATCGAAGAGCTGTTGCCGCACCGCTGGCAGCCCGCTGACATCTGATCGTCAGCCAGGACAGCCAGCGACGGTCAACATGGGTTTACCGGACGCATACGTTGAAGCGCTCGGACTGGGCGGCGAACTTCATGCGCTTGAGCAGCGCGTTCTCATGGGTGAGCTTGGCGTTGAGCGCCTGGCTGTGCTTGAGCTCCGTTTGGTGGCGGGCGATTTGCGTATCCTTGGCCGTCACGTGGCCCATGAGGCTGGCGACCATCTCGCGCAGTTGCTCTGCGCTGAGATTGTTCAGGGATTGTTGCTGCACCACGATGGCAGCAAGTGTGCCAAGGAAGGCACTGCGCTGTCATGCGCAGATCCACGGATTGCGCGCTTGGCGGGAGGGCGCACAGACTTCAGACCGTGGTGATGATGCCGGCGTTTCCCATGCACTGCCACGGCAGACCCAGCACCAGAGCTTCGAGCTGCGCAGACTCCAACTTCCACTGCTCTTGCCCGGAGCCGGCCAGATGAACTTGCCCTGGTGCAGGCGGCGAGCGGCCAGCTAGATGCCGATGCCGTCGTGCACCGTGAGCGTCCAGCCGTCCCATCTTGCGCCGCGTTGTTGAGCTCCTGAGGATGGTGTCCACCTAATTTTGGTGGACACCCATGAATCCCAATCGCTCCAAACGCCGCGTTCACACCTCCGAGTTCAAGGCGCAAGTCCTTGATGAGTGCCGGCAGCCTGATGCCTCGGTAGCTGCCGTGGCCACTGGCCACGGCCTGAACCCCAACGTCGTGCGCAAATGGCTGGCCGGACAGAACCTCAAGCGCATGGCTGCAGAGGTGCCAGCGCCTACGCAGCGCGTGGCGCCCCTGCAGTTCGTACCGGTCGAGTTGACCAAGTCCGAACACCGCCTCGCCAACCTTCCGCCATCGCCGCCCGACATCCGCATCGAACTCGAACGCGGCGGATTGCGGCTGAAGTTGCAGTGCGCAGCAAGTGCGGCGCCGCAGTACGCGGCCCTGCTGCGCGCGCTGGCCGGCACGATGGCTGTCGTCTGAGGACTACTCTGGTGATCCGCATCGACACTCTATGGCTGTGCACCCAGCCGCAAGACATGCGCGCCGGTGCCGACCGCCTACTCAATGTCGTCATCAACACCATCGGCCAGGCGCAAGCCCACCACGGCTATCTCTTTGCCAACGCGCGGGCCACGCGCATTAAGCTGCTGGTGCACGACGGCTTCGGCGTGTGGTGCGCCACGCGCCGCTTGCACGCCGGGCGCTTCGTCTGGATCGAGCGCGATTCAGTTGGCTCCGCGATGCCAGCGCTGCAACTCACGGCCCAGCAGTTCGGCGCTCTGGCGCTGGGCCTACCCTGGCAGCGCCTGGGCGAACTCAGCGTCATCAGCCGCTGCTAAAGCGGGCATGGGCCGCCGTGGCCAGCGCGTTGACATCGTATCTGCCGATGCACAGCACCCCCTGACTCGTGCAGCATGCCGGGCATGCTCGGCGACACCGCAACGGACTGCATCGACATGGTGCACCTGCCAGCGCAGGCGGCCGCCTTGATCACGCGGCTGCAGCAGCAGGTGCAGGCCCAGGCGCGAGATCGCCTGGGCGCGCGCCAAGCTGGAGAAGGTCAACTTCGAACTCGCGCGCCTGAAGCGCTGGAAGTTCGGCGCCAGGACCGAAGCCATGACGGCCCAGCAGCGCGCCCTGTTCCAGGAGGCGCTGGCAGAAGACGAGGCCAGCCTGCAGGCGCAACTGGCTGCGTTGCAACGCGACCTTCCCCAGGCGCCCAAAGTCCCGAAGGCACCACCACGTCGTCCACGCCGCCAGGCACTTCCGGAGCACCTGGAGCGCGTGGAGCATCGCCACGAACCTGCGGACACCACCTGCCCAAGCCCAGAGTGCGGCCGGCCCATGCAGCGCATCGGTGAGGACGTCAGCGAGCGGCTGGACATCATCCCGGCCAGGTTCTTCGTGCACCGCCACATCTACGGCAAATGGGCGTGCTGCTGCTGCCAGCAAATCCGCCAGGAGCCGGCCGAGCCGGATGTGGTCGCTGGCGGCATCCCCGCCAGCGGACTGGTGGCGCATACGCTGATCAGCCGCTTCGTGGACCACCTGCCGTACTACCGGCAAGAGCCCATCAATGCCCGCTCGGGCGCGCATACGCCGCGCTCCACATTGGCTACCTGGGCTGGCGCTGGCGGCGCCGCCTGCAGCCGCTGTACGAGGCGCAACGGCGTTTCATCCTGGGCTGCCGCGTGCTGCACGCCGATGAGACACCGGTGCCGCTACTGGAGCCCGGCTCGGGCAAGACCAAGAAGGCCTACATCTGGGCCTGGGCGCGCAGCCACCACGATCCGCATCCTGGCGTGGTCTACGAGTTCTGCCCGGGTCGGGGATCGCAGTACCCGGTCGCCTTCCTGGCGGCAAGGGGCCGCCATACCCCGAGCCGGCCTGGAATGGCACCTTGATCACCGACCAGTACGCCGGCTACAACGCTGTGCTGGATGCCAGGCTCTACCCGCAGCGCAGGTCGGCGGCGTGCGCCGCGCATGCCAGAAGGCGCTTCGAGGAGCTCAGCCGCGGGGCAGCAGGGCCAGTGGCGTGGCCGCCGAGGCGCTGCAGCGCTGGGCGCGGCTCTACCAGGCTGAGGCGGCCTTCGCCGGCATGGAGGAAGGCGTCCGCAAGCAGGCCCGGCAGCAACTGAGCCGGCCGCTGTGGGACGAATTCGAGGTCTGGCTCAAGCTGCAGCGCGCGCAGGTGCTGGATGGCAGCAAGATCGCCGAGGCGATTGACTACAGCGTCAACGCGTGGAAGGCGCTGACGCTGCACCTGGATGACGGCGCAGTCGCCATCGACAACAACCTGATCGAGCGGCAGATCAAGCCGTGGAAGCTCGGCGCCAAGAACTGGCTGTTCGTGGGCAGCGAGTTGGCCGGGCAGCGCGCGGCGGTGGTGATGAGTCTGGTGCAGTCGGCCAAGCTCAATGGCCTGGATCCTTGGCCTACCTGCGTGACGTGCTCGCGCGCATCCACGCGCACCCGAATCATCGACTTGAAGAGTTGCTGCCGCATCGCTGGCGGCCAGGCTGACGATGGGCGTGATCACGCAGGCGGTGATGGTGCAGGCGGCCATCGACATCAATGGCATGGATCACGCTCAAAAGGTACGCCTGGCCGACGAGATCGCCGCGCAGCGGCCCAATCTGCTGGCCTCGATCCTGGTGCTGCCGCGCATGGGGTTGACCTCGAAGAACTGGAGGTGCCGCTGCACATCCTGCTGGTGACGTTCCAGGCGATGAAGCGCAGCGGCCATGTGGCCGATCGTCTCGGAGGATGTGCAGGACAGATGCATGCAGCGGCTGACGGCTCGGGCGCGCTTCAACGAGGGGTTGCCGGGCGATCTGGCCAAACAGATGGTTCAGCAGTTCTGCGACGAGCATCCCGAGCGCTACTTGCTGGTGACCTGCCCCCATCCGCCATGCCAATGATTTGGTAGGAGTCCTGGGTTTGAAGATTACTGGATCTCGTTGCTTGTGGTGGTGGGATGCCGAGGAGCATCGCCGGCATGCCGGCGATGCTCCTCGGCAAAGCGCGCGGGTGGCATCCGTCCGATGCTGCCGTGGGGCCTGACCTCGTTGTAATCGCGACGCCAGGCGGCAATGATGTTGCGCGCCTGGTGCAATGTCTCGAACCAGTGCTCGTTCAGGCACTCGTCACGAAACCGCCCGTTGAAACTCTCGATGTAGCCGTTCTGCATCGGCCGCCCTGGTTCGATCAGGATGTGTCTGATGCCATGGCCCTGTGCCCAGGCAATGAATGCCCTGCTGGTGAATTCCGGACCGTTGTCTGTCCGAACGGCCGACGGATAGCCGCGGAACAGGGCCGCTTGGTCAAGCAGCCGCGTCACGTACTGACCGCTGATGCCGTAGTCCACCGCGATGTCCACGGCCTCATGGCTGAAGTCGTCGGCCACGGTCAGGCACTTCAGGCGCCTGCCGTTGGCCAAACTGTCGCTGACGAAATCCATGCTCCACACCTCGTTGACCCTGGTGGCAATGTTCAGCCCCATGCGCTCGGCTGGCGGCCTGCGAGCCTTCTTGCGCTTGCGCACAGCCAGGTTGGCGTCGCTGTACAGCCGGTACACCCGCTTGTGATTGACGCCGGGGAACTCCAGGCGCAACAGGTCGTGCACGCGTCGATATCCGAAGCGCCGGCGCGCGTAGGCGATCTCAACGATCTTCGACTTCAGCGCCTCGGTCTGCGCGCTGGCCTCCGGTGCGTTGCGATAGCTGTCTCGACTCAGCCCCACAAGCCTGCAGGCTCGCCGCTCGGACATCTGATGCTGATTGATCAACTGGCCGATGGCTTCCCGCTTGACCTGTGGGGGCTGGCGCTTTACCCCGAGAACGCTCTTGAGCGCATGCATGTCCAGATGCGCCTCGGCCAGCAGGCTCTTGAGCTTGGCGTTTTCCGCCTCCAGCTCGCGCAGCCGCCTCGCGTCCGACACCTCCATGCCGCCGAACTTGGCGCGCCACTTGTAGAACGTCGCGTCTGAAAAACCGCCCTTGCGGCAGATCTCCGCCACGGCCATGCCGGCCTCCGCCTGCTTGAGGAACCCGATGATCTGTTCCTCCGTGAACTTGCTCTTCCTCATGTCCGCCATTCTCCTGGTTGGCGGACTCCTGCTACTTCAGATTGGTACGGCTAGAGGGGAGCAGGTCACTGGCATTCGTCTATGGATACCTCGGCAAGCACGACCTGCTGCGTGCACGAACGGACCCCGAGAAGTACCTGCTGATGGCTGCGCTCAACCTCGCAGAGTGCATCGCCGACGTGGGAGCCAAAACCTCGGCGTGACGATCACGGCAGTGGGTACGCGTCAAGATGGATTGACTGGACGCTCACGCTGAACGCACCTTGGATGCCCTGGCAGACGGAAAGCTGTGCTTGGTGTGCTTTTCTACGGAGCGCTACATGCACTGGGTGCTGGCGGTGGGCTTGCGCTTCGAGGCGGAGGAACCCGCTGACTTGCTGGTGCTGGACCCAGCCATGGCACCGATACCGCTGGTGCCCTGGAACGCCATGCTGACCGGCTGGGCGAGCAAGCAGCCACGGCGTGTGGTGGCCACGCTCAGTGAGCGCGTGAACATCGACGCGGTGTTGGTGCTGTCGCCTGTGGTGCAGGCGCAAGAGGGCGAGTAGGCCGTTCGGCAGCTTTGTCGTTCAGCTTCGCTCGTTTTCATTTTTCCTTTTCCTTTTCTTCTTCCTGAACTTCCGCTTTCCAGTCGCCGGGCTTGGTGCCAGGTGCAGCCGCCGCATGGGCGGTTGGGCGGGAGATTCGTTTGTGCACTGTTTTGCTTGTTTGGAGGTGCTTTGTTATGCCCGACGATTCCTTGACACCCCCGCCGCTTGAGCGGTTGCTCACCGCGCTGCTGGCGTTGCCGCCCCTGCCTGAGCTGTCATCCCCCCACGAAGCCGGTGATGGTGCAGCGCAGCTGGTGCTGGAGGTTATTGATACGGCGCTGCACACCCCGCCTGCACAGCCGCAGCGCATGGCTGCAGTGCGGTATTTCTGCAAGCACGCCCGCCACCGCCTGGGCTTGGCGTCCTGGCGGAATCTGCAAGCTTTGCTGGAGCAGTACCCGCAAAGCGACGAAGGCGATGCCGAAGTGGCGCGCTTACTATGGGGTGTGAAGGCCCAGGAGCATGTGAGTGCGCTGCGCGTACTGGTGTGGTTCATGGCGGCGTATGACATTACCGAGCTGGGGCAGTGGCATGCATGGATGGGCACGGCCGGGTTTGAAGAAGCCTTGCGCGAATCGCTTGATACGCTGGGCGCGGTGGCGGTGGTGCTGTTGTGGCAAGCCAAGTCAGGGCGCACGGACCACGCCTGGGTGTTGCGGTTTGCCCGCAGGGCGCTGGGGCATTCGGTCAGCGAAGGGCCTGCCATGCTGGCGTTTCGGGATGCGACAGAGGCGATGGGTGTGCCGCAACGGGTGCTGGCCCGGCAGGTAGCCCATTGGGAGCGTGCGGCGATGGGCATTGACGATGCGCCAGGCCTGCGGGTGCTGTGGTGGCAGTGTGTGGCCGAGGCGTTGCAGGTGCATGTGGCCCAAGAAACAAGCACTGTAGCCAGCTGCGACGAATGGCGCGTCGAGTTATCACCGGCTGCAGCATTGCGTTACGGCGACGCTGGCGTGGTGCTGGAGCCGCAGGCGAGGGAACTGCAAGCCAACGCGCCCGTGGTCACAGCGCTGCGACTGCGCCAAAGGAGCTGGGCGCAAGGCTTGGGGTTGTGGCTGGAGATTCAGGGGGAGGGGCGGCTGTCGGCAGCGCACCAAGCGACCATTGCCGAACGGTTCGAGGCGGCTGGGCACCAGGCGCCGCAGCTGCGATATGTAAGCGCAGATAGTGCTCACCAAGCCACTTGGCTGGCGACATGGCACTGGGAAGAGACGGTATGGGTGCCTGGGGATATGCCGGTGGCCGACGTAAAGCGCTGGGCGCTGGAGACGGCACTCAAGGCGGCCGAGCATTGGCTACTGATGTGCGGCATGGTGGCGCTTGCGGGGAAGCCGCTTGGTACGCCGGCCATAGGCAGCAGTTTGGTGGGCATTGATGCAAAAAGGGAAGCCACCAATGAAAAAAAGTTCTAGGGCCAGGGGCGCTAGAACTTCTTCAGACTGGTGAGAGTGCCACTTTCTGAGCCAAAACTGGCTGAAAGCAACCGTATAACCAGCCGTATAACGGTTTGATGATTTTGCTAAAAGTCTTTGAAAATCAACAACTTAGAGCCATATCTGGCGGAGAGGGCGTCCCTCTAACCCGTAATCTCATGTTGTCCCGAAACGTCCGAAAACACCCATATAAATCAAATACTTAGATAACTGTCGTTGTCTTGCGTAATCCCGTAAAACCCCGCACAATCGCACCATGCTGCGGGGGACAATGCGGGGGACGTTATCACCCAGCCTGCAGCCCGTTCGTTTGATTCGAGAAAGAGGCCGCTATGGGAAACGTCAACCGACTGACTGCTTTGCAGGTACAAAAGCTGAGCAAGCCGGGCTATCACGCCGATGGTGCTGGCCTGCATCTTTGCGTCAAAGCGACTGGCGGCAAAAGCTGGATTTTTCGTTATAGGTACGGCGGCAAAGAGCGCGAGATGGGCCTGGGGCCGCTGCACACGGTTTCACTTGCTGAGGCACGCGAGAAAGCACTGGCACAGCGCAAGATGCTGCTAGACGGTGTGGATCCATTGGCAGCAAAACACGCCAGCGAAGTGCAGCGCAAACTGGCTGAGGCGTCTGTCATTACGTTTGACACTGCAGCGACCAGCTACATCGCCAGCCACCGGGCAGGCTGGAAGAACGAAAAACACGCTGAGCAGTGGACTAACACCCTCACCACCTACGCCAGCCCCGTTTTTGGTTCGTTGCCAGTCGCAGACATCACGACACCGCTGGTTCTGCGCGTGCTGGAGCCGATATGGACTACAAAAACTGAGACTGCATCGCGTGTTCGTGGTCGTGTCGAGAAAATCCTCGATTGGTGCAAAACGCAAGGCTATCGGACGGGCGACAACCCGGCGGCGTGGCGGGGGCACCTTGAGAACCTGCTGAGCGCACCACAAAAGACAAAGAAGGTCGAACACCATCCGGCGCTGCCCTGGCGTGAAATCGGCGCGTTCATGCAGGCGCTTCGCACCATGCCCGGCACTGCCGCCCTGGCGACCGAGTTCATCATCCTGACCAACTGCCGCACATCCGAAGCCATCGAGGCGCGTTGGGCAGAGATCGACATAGGCGAGAAGCGTTGGACTATCCCAGCCAGCCGCATGAAAGCCGCAAAAGAGCACACCATCCCATTGTCTGATGCGGCGCTGGCCGTCCTGCAGCGTGCGAAAGCAGAGTCAAAAGAGGGCGAGTTCCTGTTCCCCGGCGGCAAGAAAAACACCCCGTTGTCAAACATGGCCTGTCTCGCACTGCTAAAGCGCATGGGCCGCAGCGACCTGACGGTTCACGGTTTTAGATCGAGTTTCAGAGATTGGGCTGGCGAGGCTACTGCGCATCCCCGCGAGGTCATAGAGCACGCCATGAGCCACCAACTGAAAGACAAAGCCGAAGCCGCCTATCAGCGCGGGAGCCTGCTAGAGCGTCGTCGTGTGCTGATGGCCGACTGGGCGAACTACTGCGCAAAGCCTGCAGCGCCCGGCGTCGTCGTGCCCCTGCAGAGCGCGAAATCGGCCTGACACTTTTCACGCAACGGCTGACACAAACCGATTGAAGCTACATAACCTATTCACGCCCATGAAAAACCAAGATGCAGCACAGCGCGGGAGAGGCAGACCCACCACCAGGAACCGGGAAGAGTTCATGTTCGCTATCTGGCGTGCTGTGCAAGAAGAGATACACGTTAGGGGCGCCCCGAGCGTCCGGCAGGCTTGCGAGCGTCTGTTTTTGAAGCGCGCCGACGGGCTTATCAAGTTCGTGGATGAGGGCGGCGAGCTGATCGACGTTATCAACGGCGTGAGCGGCGCTGACACCCTTCGCCAGCGTTACCAGACCGCAGAGAGGTGCAGGCATGACGCGGAAAAATTCCCGCACCTGCACCAGAGGGCAATCAAATTGCTGGATGTATTGCCCGGCACATTCGAGAGGCTGCAGGCCGTTGCGCCAGAGATGCGCTGGCGAAAAGCCACAAACAATTGGCTAGACGACTACCCCGGCTGATTTTCCGTACCACTGGAGGGCACCACCCCGCCGACATTGCTTTCATACCGCAGTCACAAGACAACGCGGGGCAACTTGAAAGCGAACAATGTCGCAAACCATCCCTCGGGCAGCACGCCCAAAACACGCTGCCGAAATCCTCGGCGTAGGCGTGTCAACCCTGTGGCGCTGGGCAAAAGAGCGCGCCGACTTCCCTAAAGCGCGTCGTTTGTCGAGCCGCTGCACAGTGTTCGACACTGGCGAGCTTGTCGCGTGGCGTGACTCGCAGAAGGGCGGTGCAAAGTGATCGGCACCACCAAAAAAGCACAAAGCCCGGCGGCAACCGGGCTGAGCGCAAACGAAAACACAAGCTCAGACATTGTAGGCGCGAAACGCGAAACGACGCTAATCGCCCGCTTCGCCATGAAGGGCGCTGCAGTACATCGTCTGGCCGATGGCGGTTATGTCGTTGCGCAGTGGGGCATGTCCCGCCATTGCGTTGACTTCGCTGCGCTGGTCGGTTTCGCCCGGCAGATGGGGGTGATCTAAATGAGCAAGCTGCAAGACACCGCAAAGCGCCTGCGCGAAGCCGCCGACACGCTGGAACAACTTTATGCAGCCCCGGCTGCGCCCGACATTAAGAGCGAACTGCTAAAGCGCTACGCGCAAGGCAAGCCGGTTTTGTTTTGCCAAGTGGACGGATTCACAAACATCCATCCCGGCGACTGCG
>JADJDV010000004.1 GCA_016702555.1 Burkholderiales bacterium | reverse complement strand
AGCCGAAGGGCGAGCCGATGGCCAGCACCCATTCGCCCACCTGCAGGTTCTTGCTGCTGCCCAGAGCCACCGTGGGCAGCTTGTGCGCGTCAATCTTCAGCACCGCGATGTCGGTCTTGGCATCGGCGCCCAGCACCTTGGCGGCGAACTCGCGCCGGTCGGTCAGCTTCACGGTCACGGTCTTGGCGCCGCGCACCACGTGCGCGTTGGTCAGGATCAGGCCGTCCGGGCTGACGATGAAGCCCGAGCCCTGGCCGCGCACCGGCTGCGGGCCCTGTTCTTGCCCGGGCGCGGGCTGGAACATGCCGGGCGGCAGGCCGAAACGGCGCAGGAACTCGCCGTAGGGGCCGTCCAGCCCCGGTGCCGCGGCGGCGTCATCGCCCTCGTCGGACGCCTGCCGCATGCCGCTGGTGCTGATGTTGACCACGGCGGCGCCGTTGCGCGCGGTGATCTCGGCAAAGCTCGGCAGTGTCGGCACGGCCTGCGTCGCCGCACCCGGCGCCGTGGCGACGGTCGCGCTCACCACGGGTGTCTGGGCGAGCGCGTGTGTGCCGGCGTGGTGGATGGCGGTGGCGCCCACGCCACCCAGGATGCCGGCCGCCAGCAGGGCCGCGACCAGCTTCTTCGATTTCAGTTCGATGGTGTTCATCTGTGCTCCTTCAGTCCTTGCGTCCTCCACGGGACGAATGCCAAGGAATGTGGCAGCGAACACTTAGAGGTCACTTAAACCGGCGGAAATTCCAGGTTCACGCGCAGGCCGCCGAGTTCGGGCGAGGTGTCGAGCGACAGGCGCGCGCCGTGCCGCTGCGCGATGGCGTGCACGATGGCCAGGCCCAGGCCGCTGCCATGGCCGGGCGCGCCGCGGGCGCGGTAAAAGCGGTCGAGCACGCGCTGCCGCTCCTCGGGCGGGATGCCGGGGCCGGAGTCTTCCACCTGCAGCCACACGGGTGCGCGGGCGCGGTCGCCGTGATCCGTCGCCCGCTCGACCCGCACGCGCACCCGGCCGCCGGCGGGGCTGGCGCGCACAGCGTTGTCGATCAGGTTGCGCAGCAGGATCGCCATGGCATCGGCGTGGCCCGAGATGTGCAGGTCGTCCGGCGTGTCGGCCGGGAGCGCGGCCATCAGCTCGATGCCCGATGCCTGCGCCTGCGGCTGCTGTTCCTCGATCGCCGCGCGCGCCAGCCGGGCCAGGTTCAGGCCGGTGGGCGCGAGCGCGCCGGCGTCGTCGCGCTCCAGCCGCGCCAGCACCAGCAGCTGCTCGATCAGGCGCGTGGCGCGGTCGATGCCCGCCAGCAGGCGTTGCGTGGCGAGCTGGCGCGCCGGTGCGTCGGGCGCGCGCTGCAGCGACTGCACCTGCAGGCGCAGCGCCGCCAGTGGCGAGCGCAGCTCGTGCGCGGCGTCGGCGGTGAAATGCTGCGAGGCGGTCCAGGCCGCGGTCAGGCGCGCCAGCAGGCCGTTCATCTCGGCCACCAGTGGCTGCAGCTCGGCCGGCAGTCCGCCATCGGGCAGCAGGCTCAGATCGTCGGGGCGGCGCTGCGCCACCTGCTGACGCACGCGCTCGACCGGCGCCATGGCGCGCCCGATCACCCACCAGACGATCAGCATCAGCGCCGGCGCCAGCAGCAGCACCGGCAGCATGGCGCGCCAGGCGAGCTGCCTGGCCATCTCGCGTCGCGAGGCGGTGGCCTGCGCCACCTGGATCACCTGCAGCGGCGTCTGCAGCGCGTACACGCGGTAGTGGGCGCCGCTGGCGCGCAACTCGCTGAAGCCCAGCACCGCCTGCGGCGGCAGCAGGTCGGACGAGGGCGAGCGGTACAGCATGCTGCCGTCGGCGCGCCAGATCTGGATGATGAAGTCGCGCGCCCGCGCGTCGTCGGCCAGCGGGTCGTGCCCCAGCACCGCCGCCGCGA
Source organism: Burkholderiales bacterium (assembly GCA_016702555.1). Lineage (GTDB taxonomy): Bacteria > Pseudomonadota > Gammaproteobacteria > Burkholderiales > Burkholderiaceae_C > Ottowia. The sequence continues at coordinate 338,617 of JADJDV010000004.1, read as the reverse complement.
TGCCGCCGGTGAGCGAGAGCGCGATGCGTTCCATCTGGGCGTCGAACACCGCCTCGGTCTCGGCGCGCGCGGTGCGGTAGACGATCACCGACTGCACAGCCGCCACCGCCAGCACCGCCAGCAGAATCAATCTCGTCAGCCGCGCGCGCAGCGAAGGCGCGGGCGGCGGCCGCCCGGACGCGTCGGCGTCAGCAGACATCACCCGGCTCCTGCACCGGCACCAGGTAACCAAGCCCGCGCTGGTTCTGGATCAGCCCGGCGCCGAGCTTCTTGCGCACACCGTGGATGTAGACCTCGACCGCGTTGCTGTTGACGTCGTCGCGCCAGGCGTAGAGTTTTTCCTCCAGCTGGGCACGCGACAGCACGCGGCCGGGCCGCGCCAGCAGCGGCTCCAGCACCGCCCATTCGCGCGCCGACAGCGGCACCGGCTGGCCCGCCAGCGTGACTTCGCGCGTGGCGGGCGTGATGCGCACCTGGCCCCATTCGTAGACCGGCTCGGCGCGCCCGGCGGCGCGGCGCAGCAGGGCGCGCACGCGCGCCAGCAACTCGTCCAGGTCGTAGGGCTTGACCAGGTAGTCGTCGGCGCCGGCGTCGAGGCCGGCGATGCGCTCGGCCACGGCATCGCGCGCGGTGGCGATCAGCACCGGCAGGCGCTGCTTGCGCGCGCGCAGGCCGCGCAACACCTCCAGCCCTTGCTTGCGCGGCAGGCCAAGGTCGAGCAGCAGCAGGTCGTAGTCGGCGGTGGCCAGCGCGGTCTCGGCCATGGCGCCGTCCTTCACCCAGTCGACCGCATAGCCTTCGGCGCGCAGCGTGTCGAGCACGACCTCGCCGATCATCACGTCGTCTTCCGCCAGCAGAATGCGCATGCCCGAATTGTGAGGGTTGGGGCGGCGATTGCCGTGGCGCTTCAGTTTCGGCTAAGAATCGGGGCCCATCGTCCGGCACGTTCCTGATGGCCGGCCTACGGCTGTTTTCCTTCTGGACCCGTCCATGACTTCAGACCATGCCGAGCCGTCCACCGCAGGCGCCGGCCTGACCAGCTTGGATGCCGCTGCACGCCTGGCGCAGTTCGGCCCCAACCAGCTGCGCCCGCACCGGCAAAGCGTGGTGCTGCAATTCCTCTCGCGCTTTCGCAACCCGCTGGTGCTGGTGCTGCTGGTGGCCAGCGCCATCTCGGCCGCCACGGGCGATGCGACGAGCGCCAGCGTGATCGTGGCGATGGTGCTGCTCTCCGTCATCCTGGACTTCGTGCAGGAGCACCGCGCCGGCCAGGCGGCCGAGAAGCTGGCGTCGCAAGTGGCGCTGAAGGTGCAGGTGCTGCGCGACGGCCAGCCGCAGGAGCGCCCCGCGGCCGAACTGGTGCCGGGCGACGTGGTGCTGCTGTCGGCGGGCGATCTGATCCCGGCCGATGCGCAGGTGCTGGCCGCCAAGGACTTCTTCGTCAACCAGGCGCTACTGACCGGCGAGCCCTACCCGGTCGAGCGCCACGCCGGTGCGCCGGTGGCCGACGCCGACTGGAACACCGACGTCGACAGCGCCATCTTCATGGGCAGCTCGGTCGTCAGCGGCTCGGCGCGCGCGCTGGTGATGCGCACCGCCAAGCGCACCGCCATCGGCCAGATTGCCACCAGCCTGGAGAAGCCGCCGCCGCCGACGGCGTTCGAGATCGGCACGCGCCAGTTCGGCCTGCTGATCGTGCGCCTGACGATGCTGCTGGTGCTGTTCACGCTGCTGGTCAACGTGGCCTTTCATCGGCCGCTGCTGGAGTCGTTTCTGTTCGCCGTGGCGCTGGCCGTGGGCCTGACGCCCGAGTTGCTGCCGATGGTGGTGTCGGTCACGCTGGCGCGCGGGGCGCTGCGCATGGCCCAGGCCAAGGTGATCGTCAAGCGCCTGACGGCGATCCAGGACATGGGCGCCATGGATGTGCTGTGCACCGACAAGACCGGCACGCTGACCGAGGCCCGCATCCGGCTGGAAAAGCACGTCGATGCCCAGGGCCAGGACAGCCCGCGCGTGCTGACGCTGGCCTACCTGAACAGCTTTTTTGAAAGCGGCCTGAAGAGCCCGATGGACGACGCCATCCTGGCGCATGAGCACATCGACGTGAGCGGTTGGACCAAGATCGACGAGGTGCCGTTCGACTTCGAGCGGCGGCGCGTGTCGGTGCTGGTGGCGCGTGATGCCGAGCGCCTGCTGGTGGTGAAGGGCGCACCCGAAGACGTGCTGCGCGTCTGCACGCACTATGAAGACGACAGCTGCCCGCGCTTGCCAGACGGGCGCCAGAGCCCGAAAACACTGGATAACGCGGTGCAGGCGCACATCCAGGCGCAGTTCGACCAATTGGGCAACGATGGCTTTCGCGTGCTGGCCGTGGCCTACAAGAACGAGCCCGACACGCTGGTCGATGCCGTGGTGGGCGATGAGTCGGAGCTGGTGTTCGCCGGCTTTGCCGCCTTTCTCGACCCGCCCAAGGCCAGCGCCAAGGCGGCGCTGGATGCGCTGACGGCGAGCGGCGTGGCGGTGAAGATCGTCACCGGCGACAACGAACTGGTGACGCGCCATGTGTGCGTCGAGCTGGGCATCCCCGTCACCGGCGTGCTCACCGGCCCCGAGATCGCCGCCATGAACGACGACGCGCTGCGCGCCCGCGTCGATGAGGTCAACCTGTTCTGCCGCGCCAACCCGCAGCAGAAGAACCGCGTGCTGCTGGCGCTGAAGGCGCGTGGCCACGTGGTCGGCTACATGGGCGACGGCATCAACGACGCGCCTTCGCTGCACACCGCCGATGTCGGCATCTCGGTGGACAGCGCCGTGGATGTGGCCAAGCAGGCCGCCGCCATGATCCTGCTGGAGAACGACCTGAACGTGCTCTACCACGGCATCCGCGAGGGGCGCAGGACCTTTGGCAACGTGATGAAGTACATCATGATGGCCACCAGCTCCAACTTCGGCAACATGTTCAGCATGGCCGCGGCCACGCTCTTCTTGCCCTTCCTGCCGATGCTGCCGCTGCAGATTCTGCTGAACAACTTTCTGTACGACCTGTCGGAGCTGCCGCTGCCGCTGGACCACGTGGACGAGGAAGACCTGGCCCACCCGCGCCGCTGGGACATGGGCTTCATCCGCAACTTCATGATGACCATCGGGCCGATCAGCTCGCTGTTCGACTTTGTCACCTTCTGGCTGCTGCTGCAGCTGCTCAACGCGCACGAAACGCTGTTCCACACCGGCTGGTTCGTCGAGTCGCTGGCCACGCAGGTGCTGGTGATCTTCATCATCCGCACGCGCGGCAACCCGCTGAAAAGCCGGCCGCACCCAGCGCTGCTGCTGACCTCGCTGGGCATCGTCGGCGTGGCGATGGTGTTGCCCTTCACGCCGCTGGCGACGGTGCTGGGCTTTGCACCGCTGCCGGCCGAGTTCTTCGGCCTGCTGGCGGGCTTGATGGTGATCTATCTGGTGCTCGTGGAAATCGTCAAGCGCTGGTTTTATCGGCGGCTGGCGGCGCGGCAGGCGGCACGTCGATGGCGGCGGCCTTGGCATGAATCTGCCTGAGTTGATCGCCACCTATGGCTACTGGGCCGTGGCTTTGGGCTGCCTGCTGGAAGGCGAAACCGTGCTGCTGCTGGCCGGCTTTGCCGCGCACCGCGGCTACCTGGCCTGGCCGGCGGTGGTGGCCGTGGCCGCGGCGGCGGGTTTTGTCGGTGACCTGGGTTGCTTCCTGCTGGGGCGCCGCCATGCGCCGCAGCTGCTGGCGCGCTGGCCGCGCATGGCGGCGCGGCGCGAGCAGGTCGACCGCTGGCTGGCGCGTCATGGCGCCTGGGTGGTGGTGGCGGTGCGCTTCGTCTACGGCTTTCGCATCGCCGGCCCGGTGCTGATCGGCGCCAGCGGCATGCGCTGGCAGCGCTTTGCGCTGTTCAACGCGCTTGGCGCCGTGGTCTGGGCGGCGCTGCTGACCGGCATCGGCTGGGTCTTCGGTGAAGCGGCGCAGGCGCTGCTGGGCGAGCTGCGGCATTACGAGGGTGTCCTGGTGGTGCTGCTGCTGGCCGTGGCGGTCGGCTACGCGGGGTGGATGCGCGGCCGGCGCGCGCGGGCTTCCCAGGCCAAGGGCGGCGGAGGCTGAGCCGGTGGCGGTGCGGGCGGCACGGCGAGCCCGGAGTGGGCCGCCGGATTAACCCGGATATTTCACCATAGCCCGTAGAAACGAGGACGGCATTGCCCTTGAATTGCCCGAACATCGAGGTGTCGAATCTTGATGAAAGGGCGGGCAATGCCGAAGCCAAACTGTACAGCGCAAAAGGAGCTTGATGTTGGCGTAATCGACTTCGGGCAGTTGGGCCGGCGCGTGATCGAGGGCCGGTTCGACGGCGGCAGCATGACCAGCGATGGCGGCGTGATGCTGCTCGCCCAGGTGGACCGCAAGCTGGGATTGATGGATGCGGCAGCGCGCTGCATCGCCGACCCGCGCAGCCCGCTGTTGATCAAGCACGGCGTGCGCGACATGCTGCGCCAGCGCGTGTACGGGCTGGCGCTGGGCTGGGAAGACCTCAACGACCATGGCGCGCTGCGCCTGGACGTGGCCTTGCAAACGGCAGTCGGCGTCGATCGTGAAGTGGCCAGCGCGCCCACCCTATGCCGACTGGAGAAGTGGGCCGACCGGGCCACCGCCTGGCGGCTGCATGAGGTGCTGCTCGATCAATTCATCGCCAGCTTCGAGAGCGCTCCCGCAGAACTGATGCTCGATTTCGATGCCACCGACAACCCCTTGCACGGTCAGCAGGAGGCTCGCTTCTTCCACGGCTACTACGACAGCTACTGCTATCTTCCTCTGTACGTGTTCTGCGGCCAGCAACTGCTGTGCGCCTACCTGCGGCCCAGCAACATCGATGGGGCGCGCCACGCAGCGGCCATTCTGAAGCTGTTGGTGCGCCGGTTGCGCCAACAATGGCCCCAGGTGCGCATCGTGTTCCGGGCAGATTCGGGGTTCTGCCGACAGCGCATCATCAACTGGTGCGAGCGCGCTGGAGTGCACTACATCATCGGGCTTGCGCGCAATGCTCGGCTTCAGGCCCAGGTGAAACTGGCCGAACTCTGGATGAAGGACGATTACGAGCGCACCGGGGTCAAACAGCGCCTGGTGGACGAGTTCAGCTATGCCGCCAAGAGCTGGGCGCACGAGCGGCGCGTGATCACACGCCTCGAATGGGGTGCGCAAGGCGGCAACCCGCGCTTCATCGTGACCAACCTGGAGGGTGAACCGCAGGTGCTGTATGACGATGTGTACTGCCAGCGCGGTGAGGCGGAGAACCGGATCAGGGAGGCGCAGATCGGGCTGTTTGCCACGCGCACGAGCTGCCATGTACTGCGCTCCAACCAGTTGCGCATGTTGCTGGCTGCGCTGGGCTACGTGCTGATTGAGCGGCTGCGGGCGCTGGCTTTGCAAGGCACCGAGTTGGCAACGGCGCAGGCCGATACCTTGCGCATCAAGCTGCTGAAGGTGGCTGCGGTGGTCACGCGCAACACGCGGCGCATCCGCCTGTACCTGGCCTCGCACTGGCCCAGTGCGCCGATCTTCGCGCACGCCATGGGCCAGTTGCGCTCTCCGTGATCGGCAAGCAGCGCCTGGCCGGCGTGATGACACAAGAATGGCCCGCAACCCAAGTCGGGGTGGGGGGGTGCGAGCGCATGGCGCCTGCGCACGACTCCAGCCCTGCCTGCGGCCACCATCGGGGCCTTGCTCACTCTATCCACGCCGTTGCGAACCCATTGAGGGGAGCGTCGGGGGTAGGCGTGAAATATCCGGGTTAAGCCTGTTCTAAGTCAGCACGCGCAGATTGGCGCCCTCACTCAACTCTCCTGGAGAGGATCCGCATGAAAACCCGTTTCGTCTGCCTGACCGCCGTGGGCCTGCTGCTTGGTGGCGCCGCTTTTGCCGCCACACCGGCAGGCGCGCCGGCCGGCACCACTGGCCTGTGCAAGGACGGCTCCTACACCTCGGCGGCGCAGAAGCAGGGTGCCTGCCATGGCCACAAGGGGGTGCAGGATTGGTACGCTGCGGCCGCCCCGGTGGCGCCGGTCGCGCCAGCAGCGCCGGTGGCGCCAGCGGCACCGGTCGCGCGCACGGCGCCTGCGGTGGCTGCCGCACCGGTTGCACCGGCCGCGCCTGCCCAGGCCGGCAAGCCCGCAGGCTTCAGCCCGGCCGCGACGCCGGCGCCCGGCGGCGGTCCCGGCATGGTGTGGGCAAACGCCAGCAGCAAGACCTACCACTGCGCCACCGACAAGTGGTATGGCCGCACCAAGAAGGGTGAGTACATGAAGGAGGCCGATGCTCAGGCCAAGGGCTTTCACGCCGACCACGGCAAGGCCTGCGCTTCCTGAGCATGGATTGATCCCCGCCGGACTTGCCGGCCAGGAAGCGGGCCTCTCGGGGTCCGCTTCTCGTTTCTGCGGCGTATGCTCGCGGCTGCTGTCATCAGTCCGGTGGTGCGCCGCGTTCAAGTCTGGCACTTCCGCCGGCCGGCGCGCGCACGGCGCCGCCGCCAAGAACAACATGCCCGACATCCCGATCCTGCACGGCCCCGACGCCCCCGAACTGCTGCGCCACGAAATCCTGGCCGACCTCTTCGAGGCCACGGCCGCGCGGCTGCCGGACAAAAGCGCGCTGATCTTTGGCGAACGCCGCGTCAGCTATGCCGAACTGAACGACGCCGCCGATCGCGTGGCGCACCGGCTGATCGAAGCCGGCGTGCGGCCCGCCGACATGGTGGGCCTGTGGCACCCGCGCGGCATCGAGCTGCTGACGCTGCAACTCGGCATCGCCAAGACCGGCGCCGCCTGGCTGCCGTTTGACGCCGATGTGCCGACCGACCGCATCGCCGTTTGCCTGGACGATGCGTCGGCCAAGGCGCTCTTGATTTCAGAGCTGTCTGCGCAGACTGTGCAAGCGCAGGACGGCATTTCGTCTCAAACTTTCACGACAGGCGAGCTGCTGGCGCCGCTGCCCGAAGGCACGGCGCTGCGGCGCCGCGAAGGCGCCTTGCCGGAGCACACCGCCTACGTCATATACACCAGCGGCTCCACCGGCAAACCCAAGGGCATCGCCATCACGCAGGGCAGCATCAGCCATTTCCTGCGCAGCGAGAACGCGCGCTTAGGGGTGCGCGAGGACGACAAGGTCTATCAGGGCTTTTCCGTCGCCTTCGACATGAGCTTCGAGGAGATCTGGATCAGCTACCTCGTCGGCGCCACGCTGTGGATCGCGCCGAAGGAGATCGCGGGCGACCCCGAGGCGCTGCCGCGCGCGCTGATCGAAAACGACGTCACCGTGCTGCACGCCGTGCCCACGCTGCTGGCGCTGTTCGCGCAGGACGTGCCGGGCCTGCGCATCATCAACCTGGGGGGCGAGATGTGCCCGCAGGCGCTGGTGGACAAATGGGCCACACCGCAGCGCCAGATGTTCAACACCTACGGCCCGACCGAGGCCACGGTGTCGGCCTCGCTGGCCGAGCTGAAGGCCGGTGAGCCGGTGACGATTGGCGAGGCGCTGCCCAACTATGGCCTGCTGGTCATCGAGGTGATTGACCCCGACAGCATCGTGGGCGGTGTGGTGCCGCCGCTCAAACTATTGCCGTTTGGCGACACGGGCGAGCTGTGCATCACCGGCCCTGGCGTCTCGGCCGGCTACCTGGGCCGGCCCGATCTGACGGCCGAAAAATTCCTGCCCAACCCCTGGGCACGCAATGCGCAAGAGGCGCGCCTGTACCGCACCGGCGATCTGGCGCGGGTTGAAAACGGCACGCAGATGCAGTGCCTGGGCCGTGCCGACGATCAGGTGAAGATTCGCGGTTTTCGCGTCGAGCTGGGCGAGATCGAGGCCGTGCTGGCCGACCAGCCCGGCGTGGGCACCACCGCCGTGTTGCTGCGCAAGGAGGGCGACATCGACCAGCTCGTCGCCTTTTACGTGCCCAGCGGCGCCACGCCGCCTGAAGTCAAAACCCTGCGCGCCGGTCTGGCCGCAAAGCTGCCGCCCTACATGGTGCCGGCGCGCTTCGAGGCGCTGGCCGCCATGCCGCGGCTGCAAAGCGGCAAGATCGACCGCAAGGTGCTGAAAGCTCAGCCGCTGTCGGCGGCAGCGCCGGCCGAAGGCAGCGACACGCCCGAAACGCCGGCCGAAGAAGTGCTGTTTGCCGCGCTGGAGAAGCTGTTCCCCGGCCAGCCGATCCGGCGCGAGCTGGACTTCTTCAGCGACCTGGGCGGCCATTCGCTGTTTGCTGCCCGCATCACCAGCACGCTGCGGCAGGACCCGCGCTTTGCCCAGGCCACGGTGGCCGACATCTACAGCAAGCGCAAGATCGGCCTGATCGCCGAGGCGCTGCAAGCCGGGATGATGGGCGACGAGGCTGCGGCCGAGCGCCCCTTCCTGCTGCACAGCCCCTGGCGCCGCTGGCGCTGCGGCATCGCGCAGGGGCTGGCGATTCCCTTCCTGGTGCTGCTGACCATGGCGCAGTGGCTGGCGCCCTTCTTTGCCTACCACTTCAACACGGGCGACCCCAGCGATTCGGTGGCCTACGCCATCTTCATGTCGGTGCTGGCCTATCTGGCGACCACGGCGCTGGGCTTTGTGGTGGCCTGGGCCGGGCGCTCGCTGCTGGCCGGCAAGCTCAAGCCCGGCAGCTACCCGCTGTGGGGCCTGACCTATTACCGCTGGTGGCTGGCCGACCGCATGACCGAGGCCGTGCCGATTTACCTGATCGCCGGCTCGCCGCTGTACGCCGCCTGGCTGCGCGCACTTGGGGCAAAAGTGGGGTCAGACGTGAACCTGGGCTCGATGACGCTGCGCGTGCCCCACCTGGTGCGCATCGGCGAAGGCGCCAGCATCGGCAACGCCGTCAACCTGGAGAACGCCCGCGTCGAAGGTGGCCGGCTGCATCTGGGCGCCATCGACATCGGCGCGCAGGCTTGCGTGGGCTCCTACGTGGTGATCGAGGGCGGCACGGCGATTGGCGAATACGGCCACCTCGAAGGGCAATCGGCGCTGTCGCAGGGCCAGGTGATTCCGCCGCGCAAGGTGTGGCACGGCTCACCCGCGCGCGAGCGCGGCGACTTCGATCCCGCCACGCTGCCGGCGCGCCCGGCCGTGAGCCGCCTGCGGCTGGCGGGCGAGCAGCTGTTCTTTCTGCTGGGCGCCATCGCCATCGCCGTGCTGTTCTTCATGCCGGTGTTCCCCACCTTCCTGTTCATCGACTGGCTGGACATCCCCGAAATCTCGGTGCGCCCGCTGGTGGACGACGGCAGCGTCACCGCCTGGCAGGCGTTCGGTCTGCGGCTGGTCAAGTTCTTCCTGCTGGCGCTGCCGGCCAGCCTGGTGTTCATCCTGGCCACGGCGCTGATCTCGGCGCTGATCCGCTGGGCCTTTCTGCCCAAGATGAAGGCCGGCAGCTGGCCGATCCACAGCAACCGCTATCTGGCCAAGTGGCTGGTCAACCTGATACAGGAAGCCAGCCTGGCGGTGCTGCACGGCATCTACGCCACCATCTACAGCGCCGCGTGGTACCGCCTGCTGGGCGCCAAGGTGGGCAAGGAGACCGAGCTGTCCACCGCCCTCGGCGTGGTGCCCGACATGCTGACGCTGGGCGACGAGTGCTTCATCGCCGACGCCGTGATGCTGGGCGACGAGCACATCGACGGCGGCTGGGTGACGGTGCAGCCCACCGTGGTGTCGCGCCGCAGCTTTGTCGGCAACGGCGCCTACGTGCCCGACGGCACCACCATCCCCGAGAACGTGCTGATCGGCGTGATGAGCGCCGTGCCGCGCAACGCCACGATGAAGGATGGCGACACCTGGCTCGGCTCGCCGCCCATCCACCTGCCGGCGCGCGAGGTGGTCAGCGGCTTTCCCGAGCACCTGACCTTTACCCCATCCCCCTGGCGCAAGCTGGGCCGTGGGCTGGTCGAGGCCTTCCGCATCGCCGCGCCGCACGCGCTGGTGATTGCCGCCGGCTACGCCATCGTGCTGGACGCGATGCCGCTGGCCGAGGAGGACCGTTGGGGCGCCGTGGCGCTCGACTTGTGCGTGGGCGGCGTGATGTTCGGCATCGCCACCTTCGTCTTCATTGCGCTGTTCAAGTGGCTCACCGTGGGGCGCTACCAGCGGCGCGCCGTGCCCATGTGGACGCCCTTCGTGTGGCTGTCGGAGGCGGCCACCAACATGTACGAAGGCATCACCGTGCCGTGGTTCCTGCGCTATTTGCGCGGCACGCCGTGGCTGTCCGACGCCTTCAAGCTGCTGGGCGCCGACATTGGCCGCGGCGTGTACCTGGACACCACCGACCTGACCGAATTCGACTGCGTGACGATTGGCGCGCACAGCGAGCTGAACGCGCTGTGCTGCCCCCAAACGCATTTGTTCGAGGACCGCGTGATGAAGGTCGACCACGTGCGCATCGGCAGCCGCGTGACGCTGGGCGCGCGCTGCACCGTGCTGTACGGCGCCAGCGTGGCCGACGGCGCGCAACTGGGGCCGCTGACGCTGGTGATGAAGGGCGAGAACATCCCCGCCCACACGCGCTGGCACGGCCTGCCGGCGGCGCCATGGCGCTGATGCGCTCGCTGGATGAAGAGGCGAAGGTGGCATGCCGGTGACGCCCATCCGCTGCCGCTTCGAAGGCGACGACGCGCCGGGTGCGCCGCAGGTTTATGCCTTGTGGGCCGCCGATGCCCCCGCCGGAAGTTCGCCTGAAGCCACGCGCACGCTGGCCCGCCAGCACGCCCGCGCCGCGCTGCGCGCCCTGCTGGCGCGCGAGTTGGGTTGCGCCAGTGAAACCATCCTCCTGAGCGACGTGCGCGGCCGGCCGCCGCGTGCGCAGGGCCACGAGCAGATCGGCCTGTCGATCAGCCACGACCAGGGTCTGTCCTTGCTGGCGCTGTGTGTCGGGGGTGCGGTCGGTGTCGATCTGGTCCTGATTGACCACGCGATTGATCAGCGCGAGTTGCTGCGCGCGGCGACGCTGTTTCTGCCGTCGCAGGAAGCCGCCGCGCTGGATCGGCCGGCCGCGCCAGAACACTCGGCGGTGGCCTTCTTCCACGCCTGGGCGCGCCACGAGGCCCGGCTCAAATGCCTTGGCCAGCCGCTGCTGGAGTGGTCACCGGCCTGGCAGGCGCGGTTGGCCGGGTTGCGCACGGCGGCCGTGACGTTGCCGGGCGCGGCCGGCGAGACCTACGCCGCGGCGCTGGCCTGGCGCGCTGGTCCGCTCAGCCGATAAGCCAAGCGGCGCATCAGCCGCCCTGTGCCGGCAGCACCGTGCCCGTGCACTCGCCGAAGCCGATGCGTGCCGCGCCTTCACGCTGGCACCAGCCGCGCAGGATGACGGTGTCGCCATCTTCCAGCCAGGTGCGCTGCTCGCCATTGGGCAACTGAATCGGGTTCTTGCCGCCGGTGGTCAGCTCGATCAGCGCGCAGGCCTGGTCCAGCGTGGGGCCGCTCAGCGTGCCGGTGCCGAGCAGGTCGCCCGGCTGCAGGTTGCAGCCGTTCACCGTGTGGTGCGTGACCATCTGCGCCGCCGTCCAGTAGGCGTGGCGGTAGTTGGTGTGCGTGATGCGGGCTGGGCCGGCGTGGGCGGCGCGCATCTGCGCGGTCTCGATCAGCGCCTCCAGTTCGATGTCGAGCCCGCCGGCGGTGCTGTTGCCGGTGCTGCTGAGATAGGGCAGCGGCTGCGGGTCGTCCTCGGGGTGGGCGAAGGGTGTGCGGAAGGGCGCCAGCGCTTCCATCGTCACGATCCAGGGCGAGATGGTGGAGGCGAAGTTCTTCGACAGGAAGGGGCCGAGCGGCTGGTATTCCCAGGGCTGAATGTCGCGCGCCGACCAGTCGTTGAACAGCACCAGGCCGAAGATGTGCGACTCGGCCTGCTCGATGCCGATCGGCTCGCCCAGCGCGTTGGCGCGGCCGACGAACACGCCCAGTTCCAGTTCGATGTCCATGCGCGCGCTCGGCTTGACCACCGGCGTGTCGGCCTCGGGTGGCTTGACCTGGCCCTTGGGCCGCTTGAAGGCCTGGCCCGAGATACCGATCGAAGACGCGCGTCCGTGGTAGCCGATCGGCACCCATTTGTAGTTGGGCAGCAGCGGGTTATCGGGGCGGAACAGGCGGCCGATGTTGGTGGCGTGGTGCACCGAGGTGTAGAAGTCGGTGTAGTCGCCGATGCGCGCGGGCAGCGTGTATTCGGCCTCGGCCTGCGGCACCAGGCAGGCTTGCAGCGCGCCTTGCTGCGCCGAGCCGGTGCGCAGGGCCTGCGACAGCGCGCGACGCAGGGCCGATGCGGCGGCCGCGCCCAGGCCCATCAGCTGGTTCAGCGTTGATTCGGCCGCCGCCTGCGCGGGCGCGGCCGCATCGCCCTGGAACACGCCGGCCTGCGCAGCCGCGGCCATGTCCACGATCTGATCGCCGATGGCGACGCCGCCGCGCCAGGCTTCCTGGCTGCCCTGGCGGCGGAACACGGCGAACGGCAGGTTCTGGATCGGAAAGTCGGTGCGGCCGTCGTTGGCGCTGGCCACCCAGCTGGTCAGCTTGGGATCGTGTGTTTCGTTCAAGGTGGGCATGGCTTCCTCGGTGTTGTGCTGTTCTTCAGACAAGCATAGCCCAGGCCTCAAAGGTCGTGCAGCGCGGCCTGAATGTGCTGCTGCATCAGCTCGGGCCGGCCGAGCGCGTTGGCGTTGAGCAGGGCGAGCTTGACCAGGAACAGCTCGGTCTTGTCCGGCCCGGCCTGGTCGATGGCCTGGGCCAGCAGGTCGTACACGGTTTCCAGGCCGGGAATGCTGAGGGTGGATGCGGTCATGGTGCGGGTCTCCTCGGGTCTTATTGCGGCAGCGCCTGCTGGAAGGCGGCGCGCAGGCGCGTGGCGTCGAGCGTGAGCCAGCGCGCGCACACGTGCTGGTCGGGGCGCAGCAAGTAGGCGCCGCCACTGGCGCCGATGCCGTAGCGCTGGCGGAAATGGCCGTTGGCGTCGGGCAGCGTCAGATCGGCCCCTTGCACCGCCTCGGCGGCGCCGACGGCGGTGACGCGCACCGGCACGCCGCGCTGGCGCACGCTGGCGATCACCTGCTGCAGCGGCTCGGGGATGGCGTCGGCGTCGGTGAAATACAGCAGGTCGAAGCCGCCGCCCAGGTGGTCGAGCAGGAAGTCGTTGGCACCCAGGCGGATGTTCTGTGGCGGCGCGCCGTGCGCTGGCCCGGCGGTGAACAGCGCGTTGTCGTCGCCCGGGCTGTTGAGCGCCGAGTGCGTGTACTCGTGCGGGCGCGAGGTGCGCCAGTGGTAGAGCGGGCGCACGAAGTCCTGCGTGCGCGACAGCGATAGCACGGCGTCGCGCAGCACGCGGAAGCCGTGGGTCGGCGGCGCCATGAAGCGGGTGCTCTTGCCCGCCTCGTCGATGATCTCGCGCGCCGCGCCGACGCGCTCGGCGCTGTGGTTGGCCAGCAGCCGTTCGCCCGCCAGGCCCTTGACGACGAAGGCCAGGTGCCAGGCCAGCGACTGCGCGTCCTGAAAGCCGGTGTTGGCGCCGCGCACGCCGAAGATCGGCAGCAGGTGCGCCGCGTCGCCGGTGAACAGCACGCGGCCGACCACGTAGTCGGGCAGCGTCAGCGTGCGGGCCGAATAGACGGAGGACCAGTCCATCTCCCACGGTGTGCCGCCGTGGCCGATCATCTCGAGCTGCGCGTCGATGCGTGCTTTCAGCGACTCCGGCTTCAGCGCCTCCTCGGGCGATTCGCCGGGTGGCAACTGGTAGTCCACGCGCCAGATGCCGTGCGGCTCGCGGTGCATCAGGATCGTGTTGCCGGGGTTCCACACCGGGTCGAAGAAGGCCAGGCGCTCGGTGGGGAAGGGCAGGTCGATCTTGATGTCGGCGATGACGAACAGGCCTTCGTACGAGGCACCTTCCATCTTCAGGCCCAGCAGGGTGCGAATGTCGGAACGCCCGCCGTCGGCGGCGATCAGCCAGTCGGTGTCCAGCAGGTACTCGCCCTCGGGCGTGTCGAGGGTGACGCGGGCGTGGTCGGCCTGCTGCTCGACGCCGACCACCTTGTTGCCCCAGCGGAAGTCGATCAGCGGGCTGGCGGCGCAGGCGTCGATCAGGTATTCCTCCATGTACTGCTGCTGGATGTTCAGCATCGAGAAGAAGCGGTCGTCGGCGTCGTGCGGCGCCTCCATGCGGAACACGGTCTGGCCTTGGTAGATCGAGTTGCCGAAGCGCCAGGGCAGGCCGTTTGCGGTCATGCGCTGCGCCGTGCCGACCTGCTGCAGGATCTCCATCGAGCGGCGCGTGAACACGATGGCGCGGCTGCCCTGCGACACCTGCAGCTCGGACGTGACCACCACGCTGGGCACGCCGTGGCGCGCCAGCTCCAGCGCCGCCACCATGCCGGCCGGGCCCGAGCCGGCGATCACCACCCGCTGGCGCGGCTGCGCGCCGTGCTGTGACGGCAGCCAGGGTGCGTGTACCCGGTAGTCGTAATAGATCGATGGGCGGGGTTCGGCGGTGGGCTGATGCATGCGGGCGTTCCGGGGTGGGCGAAGATGCGTTATTATTCCGCAAATTAGTTGCGTGCGCAACTATATGGAGGCGTTCATGGCGACATCCCGATCCCGTTCACCGGCGCGCGACGCCCCCGCGCCACGGCGCCGCCAGGGTGCACTGGGCGACACCGTCACGCACCGGCTGCACACGCTGGCCAAGCTGACCGACAAGGTGACGCAGGCGGCCTATCTGGCCGAGACCGGCCTGCCGCTGGGCGAGGGCCGCTGCCTGGCGGCGGTGGGCGCGTTCGCGCCGCTGTCGGTCAAGGACCTGGCGCGCATGGCCAACGTCGACAAGGGCCAGGCCAGCCGCGCCGCGCAGGCACTGGTCGACAAGGGCCTGGTGCGCAAGCAGCCCAGCGCCGTCGACGCGCGCGGCGTGGTGCTCAGCTTCACGCCCGCGGGCGAGTTGCTGTGGCGGCGCCTGATGGCGGTGATCCGGCAGCGCAACGACGCCATCGTCGGCTGCCTGACGGCGGACGAGCGGGCGCAGTTCGGCCAGCTGCTGACGCGCCTGGTGGCGCACGCGCGGGTGCTGGCGGATGGGCTGGGTGATCGGGCCGCTGAGTCCTCGGTTTGAATGCGATCCCGCACGGGACCCACGAGGCCCCGTGCGGGTCGGCGCCGCGGCCGAGGCTACGGACGCGCCTGGTCCGGCTGGCCGTAGTCGCACACACCCGAGGAGAAGATCGCTTTCAGCTTGGCGATCTCTTCAGTGTTGGGCACCCATGGTGCATAGCTGCCATCGGCCACCGCACGCTCGACTGGCTTGAGCGCACAGCGGTACATGGCGCCGTGGATCGGCGCGCCGGCGACGGTGCGCGAGGTGCCGTAGAGTGGGAAGGCCTGCGTGCAGGCGCCCGGCGCCTCGCGGTCGAGAATGCCGCTCCAGACGCCGCTGCCGGCGTGCAGGCGCTGCCCTTGCACGTCGTAGCAGGCGTCCACGGCGGCGGCGGGCTTGTTGCCAACGATGCCGGCCTTGGGATTCGCGCGCAGGTTGGCCAGCCACTGGTCCATCACGGCCAGCGCCTCCATCGACTGGCTCGCCTTGGGCATGCCCGGCTGCGTGTCGGTGAACCAGACCACCAGATTGTCGCTGTGCCCCATCTTGCGCAGCACGCGTTCGCGCACCGCGAAGCTCTGGTGCGAGTTGTGCATGTCGAGCTCACGCTCCATGTATTGACGGTGATCGATCGCCGGCACGTCGATCTGGCCGTCAAAGACATGGCCACTGGTGTAGGCGGCGCGCATCGCCAGCGGGTCGCCGACGGTGCGTGGCGCCGGCGCGTCGGCGCTGCCGGGCGCGGTCGCGTTCTTGTGGCTCCAGGGATCGAAGTAGCTCGGGCTGGCCATCACCTTCTGGATTTCGTCGGTGCCGGTGCCGAAGAACGGGAAGGTTTCCTGGGCCATGTCGCTCGGGTGCTTCCAGCCCCCGATATGCCAGTTCAGGTGCAGGAATTCGGCCGGCGTGATCTTGCCGTCCTTCAGCGACTTCAGGCCGTACTGCACGCCGACGTTGTCCCAGGTCACGCGTGCGGCGCCGCTGGCGTCGGTGCCATAGACGTTGCGCAGGTCGTCGTAGTGGGTCCAGCGGATCGTCGCGATGTCGCTCTGTGGCTGGTAGAGCTGCTGGTTGGCGGCCTGGCCGTAGTGCGGGTTCATCGCCAGCGCCGTCAGGCCGCGCCAGGCCGGTACGCATTCGCTGCTGCCCTTGGCCGTGGCGTAGCCGAGTGCCGTCTTCAATGGTGCGAGTGCATCGTCGACCTTGGCAAAGCCCTCCTCGGCATTCATGCCGACCAGCAGCGTACGGTTCTTGGTCACCTGCCATTTGGTGTTGCTGCGGTCGGTGGCGTCCATGTAGTACTCAAGCAGTTCGCAGTCGCCGACGTGGATGGTCTGCGTGACCATGTCGGGGTAGCTCTGCACCGGCAGCAGACCGTCGAGCACGCCGGGGTAGTTGCGTGCGATGTGGTATTGCTGGATGGCGCCGCCCGAGCCACCCAGGCCCACCGTGTACAGCGGTGCGCCATGGCGCTCGATGAAGCGCTCCTTGGCCATCATGGCGGTCTCGCCGCTCAGATTGAGGTTGTAGTGGGTGCCGGTGTTGTTACCGCTTGAGTGCACGATGGCCCAGCCCTGGCCCAGGATGTCGGGGTTCATCGAGCCGCCGTGCACCGTGCCCTGGCTGTGGCCGATCGCCACGCCGCCCTGGAACCAGTACAGCAGCTTGCGGTTCCACAGGCTGGTGTCGTCCTGCGCCGTACTGTCGTGGCCGGGCAGAGGCGCGAGCATGGCGATGCTGTAGAGGAAGCGGTTGATCGAGCCGATCTCGCGGCGCACCACGAAATCGACGGTGCGGCCGTCGGCCAGCGTGGTCGTGCCCATGTCGGCCGGGCGCTCGCCGGCGGGCAGCGGCACCAATGCGCCGCCACCGCTGCGCTGGTAGAAGTAGCTGACGAAGGTGTCGATCGAGCAGTCGCGGCTGTAGCCGATCACGTTGCCGCTGGCGTCGCTGACCTGGTAGCCTGGCTGCGTGGCGCTGTCGACTTTCGGCTGCTTGCCCACTGCGCCCTGGATCGTCGTGCACACGAACGGCGTCTGCTGCGGCCCGGTGAACATCGGCCCGGTGATCGGCCAGTTGGTCAGCGTGATGGTGTCGCGCACGTTGGCGTTGCGATGCCGGACCTCGAGCTGGTTGGGGCCGACCTGC
This sequence comes from Burkholderiales bacterium, assembly GCA_016702555.1. Classification (GTDB taxonomy): domain Bacteria; phylum Pseudomonadota; class Gammaproteobacteria; order Burkholderiales; family Burkholderiaceae_C; genus Ottowia. The sequence continues at coordinate 321,344 of JADJDV010000004.1, read as the reverse complement.
AAGCCGTCGATCACGCCCTCAAGGCCGTCGTCGACCTCCTTCAGCGGCACGTCCACGAGGCGGCCGTTGAGCCGCAGTTCGAGCTTGTCGCGCTGGCCGGGCGCGGCGCGCACGTGAATGCGTGCGTCGCCGCCCGAGACCCATTGCGCCGGACTCGACAGCACGCTCAGCGCCACCCGCTGTGCGGGATCGTCCGGCGCGCTGCCGGAGCCGCCACCGCAAGCGGCGAGCAGCGCGGCGGCGAGCGCCGCCACGGCAGGCATCGATTTCTTCATCCGGTGTCTCCTTGGCCCGCAGCCTGTTGTTCTGCTCGGCCTGGCGCCTCGCTGCAGGGCCCGACGCGCCATGCCGGCGTCGGTGTCTGGCCGACGTGAGTGCACCATACCATCCCAGGTGGCGAAGGGCATGTTTCGGATTGGGGCCACCGATGGCTTTGCACGATGGCCCGATCAATGGGATAATTGCCGGTTCGCGTGAATCAGGCCGGATTCGGTTTGGACCACGTCGAAGACGCAAAACATCTTCCCTCTCGCATGCGGCCGCCGCTTTCAGTCCTTTGGGGCGGCCTTCAATTCCAGCCACTTTCGCCTCGCGGGGCCAAGTCGTTGTGTTCCGGCGCCGATGCCTCTTCACGGGTTTTCGGTGTCGCGCTGTCGGATGGTGGGTGTCGATTCATGAACCTTGGGCGCTTCGGTGCCCCCACCAGATGACACGCGCAAGGCGTGCGGCCGAGCATTGGCCGTCGCCAGGGCGTGCGAGAAAGTGAGAGTGACACATGGCCTCTTTCGAGGAACACAACGCCTTGGTGCTGGAGCCGCAGGCGCCGGCCGCCGTTGAAACCGCGGCAATCCCCAACCCCTTTGCCGCCCTCGGCCTGGCGCCGGAGTTGCTGGCGGCCGTGGCCGACCTGGGCTTCAGCGAGCCCACGGCGGTGCAGCAGCGCGCGATTCCGCTGGCGCTGCAGCCCCACGCCGCAGGCTTCAACGACCTGATGGTCAGCAGCCAGACCGGCAGTGGCAAGACCGCGGCCTTCCTGCTGCCGGTGCTGCACACGCTGCTGGGCATGCAGCACGAGGCGGCCGCGCGCGACAAGGCCGCGTGGGACGCCAAGGTGGCCGAGGCCCTGGCCCAGGGCGAGCCGGCGCCGAAGAAGCCGCGCCGCAAGAACCCGCTGGAATCGCGCCACTTCAAGCCCGCCATTCCGGGGGCGCTGGTGGTGTGCCCCACGCGCGAACTGGCGCAGCAGGTGGCGGCCGATGCCATCGACCTGGTCAAGCACTGCCGCGGCCTGCGCATCGCCACCATCGTGGGCGGCATGCCCTACCAGTTGCAGATCGCCAAGCTGCAGAACGCCAACCTGGTGGTCGCCACGCCGGGCCGCCTGCTCGACCTGGCCGGCAGCGGGCAGATCAAGCTGGACCAGGTGCGCTTCCTGGTCATGGACGAGGCCGACCGCATGCTCGACCTGGGGTTCGCCGACGCGCTGGCCGAGGTGCACCAGCTCACCGCCCAGCGCCAGCAGACCATGATGTTCAGCGCCACCTTCGCGCCGCGCATCCAGCAGCTGGCGCTGCGCGTGATGCACGAGGGTGGCAGCAAGGTGCAGAAGGTGCAGGTCGACACGCCGCAGCAGCAGCACGCCAACATCCGGCAGGAGCTGTACTGGGCCGACAGCCCCGATCACAAGCGCCGCCTGCTCGACTACTGGCTGCGCGACCCCAGCATTGGCCAGGCGCTGGTGTTCGCCTGCACGCAGATCGAATGCGAATCGCTGGCCGAAGAGTTGCAGCAGGCCGGCTTTGCCGCCGTCTCGCTGCACGGCGCCCTGAGCCAGTCCGTGCGCAACCGCCGCCTGGGCGCACTGCGCGACGGCCGGGTGCAGATCCTGGTGGCCACCGATGTGGCCGCGCGCGGCATCGACGTGCCCAGCATCACCCACGTGATCAACTTCGGTCTGCCGATGAAGGCCGAGGACTACACGCACCGCATTGGCCGCACCGGCCGCGCCGGCCGCGATGGCCTGGCGGTGACGCTGGCCGAGATCCGCGACCGCCGCCGCCTGGCCGACATCGAGGCCTACACGCAGCAGCCGTTCCGCCCGCTCACCATCGACGGGCTGGAGCCGACCCGCTTCTTCCCGCCCATCACCGAAGACCGGCCCCCGCGCAAGGGCGGGCGTGGTGCCCAGGTCTGGGCCGGTGACGGCCGTGGCAAGCCGCGTGCGAATCCGCGCGCGGGTTCGCGTGGTGAGGCGAGGGGTGACGCGCGAGGTCCGAAGGTGATGGGTGCCCGACATGGCTTCGAGGGCCGTGGCGCGGCGGGCGGTGGCGGCCGCAAACCCAGCGGTCCGTCGTGGGCGGCGGCACCGGCACGGCGCGCCGCCACGGGACCACGAGCGGCCCGCCCCGCCAAGCCTTACACGGCGCGCGGCCACGCGGATCGCTGACACACCGGGTCAGGCTAGGCGCGCGACCTGACCCGCGCTTGCTGATTCAACGGCTCGCGGGCTTGTCGTCCGCGCTCAGGCGCAGCAACTGCCGGATGGCGATGGCGCCGATCACCAGCGCCCACGCCACTAGGCCGACGCCGGTGTGCACCTGATCGGCCTGGCCGTAGTTGACGCACAACTGCGCCGGCGTCTCGATGTAGAGCAGGCCGGCGGTGGCCATCATCCAGCTCAGGTTGCCGATCAGGAACAGCAGCACCTCGGCCGGCATGCGCCGCACGCCTTGCGCCAGCAGCCAGCCGGCCAGCCACAGGCTGGCGCATTTGGCGATCGCCACGCGGCCGTCGATCAGCGCCATGTCGAGCGCCGACGGAATCATCCAGACGATCGACACCAGGGCGGTGTAGGTGGCCGTGCTCCAGCCGTGCCAGTCGAGCCCGCGCGCGTGGCGGCCGATGCGCCGCAGCGGCGCCCAGCCCTGCGTCAGGCGCTGCGCCGCCCAGCCGGCGGCGACCAGCAGCGGAAACTCGGCCAGCATGTGCCAGCTCATGCGCGCCTCAATCAGGTGGCGCGCGCCGGGCCACAGCAGGATCAGGGACAGGGCGGCCAGCACGACAGTCGCCCAGCGCACCGCGCGTGAGCGATCGGCGGGCTTGGCCACTTTGGTGCGCAGTGCCAGCGTTGTCATGACGCGTCCTCCGCCGCCAGCGCGCGCGCGGCGTCCAGCGCATGCGGCCATTGCTCGAAATCGAACAAGGCACGCAGCCGGCCCTGGCCATCGATCAGGTGAATGGCGCCGTTGTGGTTGAAGCCACCCAGGCCGTCGGGCACCACCACCACGCCCAGCGCGCGCAGCAGCGCCGTCGCGTCGGTATCGCTGGCCGGTGCCGCCAGCCGCCACCAGTGGGGATCGGCCTTGTGCAGCGCGGCGTAGCGCGCCAGCTCGGGTGGCTGGTCGTGTGCGCGGTCGATCGATACCGACAGCAGGCGCACGCCGGCCGCCGTGTCGGGGCCTTGTTGCAGCTCGCGCTGCATCTGCTGGTAGTGGGTGCCCAGCGCCAGGCACACGCTGGGGCAGCGCGTGTAAATGAAGTCGACCAGGTAGGCGCGCGCGGCCGGCTCGGCGGCCCAGGCGGGCAGCGGCGCGCCATCGCTGCCGATCAGTGCGACGGCGGGCGCCCGCAGCTGGCCTTGCGCCACCTGCCACTGGCGGCGCGATTCGAAGGTCCAGCGCTCGAAGCCATCGGTCCAGCGCTGCAGCCCGGCCACCAGGCCGATCAGCATCAGACCGCACAGCAGCGCGCTGGCCAGCGGCGCCCAGCGTGCGCCGTCGGGCGAACGGGTCGGGGCGTCGCGGTCGGGGCTCACGGGATGGCGTTCAACTCCGCGTCGCCGTGGTAGGGGCCGCTTTGTCCCTCGGTGGCGCTGCGCACCGCGGCCACGGCCTCGGCGCCGATCGGCGCGGCGCTGTTGCCCCACTGGCTGCGGATGTGCGTCAGCAGCGCGGCCACCTCGGCGTCGTTCAACTGCGCCGCGAAGGCCGGCATGACGCCGTTGTAGCTCTGGCCCTTCACCGTGAGCGGGCCGTCGATGCCGTGCAGCACGGCGGCGATCAAGGTGTTGTCCTTGCCGCTGACCCACTCCGAGTCGGCCAGCGGTGGGAACACGCCCGGCAGGCCGGCGCCGTTGGCCTGGTGGCAGGCGGCGCAGCGCGCGCTGTAGACGGCGGCGCCATCGACGCTGCCGGCCGCGCCGGCGCTGGATGACGCGCCCTGCAACTCGGCCAGGTCGCGGCCGTCGCCCCAGACGGGGGGCGTCGTGAGGTCGGAGCGCAGGATGTAGACGATGCCGAACACGAACAGCGCGGCGGTGAGCAGGATCACCACCCAGGGCATCGGGTTGTGGCTTTCCTGCGGCTCGGGGTTTTCGCGTGCTTCCTGCAGGTTTGGGTCGGGCAGCGTGCTCATGGCTTGGCCTCCTTCGTCTCGTGTGCGGGCACGGCGGGGTAGCTGCGGTCCAGTGCCTGCAGGTAGCGCACCAGGTCGATCGCGTCGGGGCGCGCCACCACCACCTGGCCGGCCGGCGCCGCGCCGGGCGGCAGCTTGACCTCGATCTCACCCTGGTCGGCCTTGGCCTTCAGTTCGAACAGATAGGGGTAGCTGGGCATGATGCTGTCCGGCACGTAGGCGCGTGGCTGGTACAGGTGGCCCAGTTGCCACTGTTCGCTCGGCTGGCGCACGCCGATGTTCATCAAATCGGGGCCGGTCCGCATGGTGCCCAGCAGGTGCGGTTGGTCGTAGGCGTAGTCGCCGGCCACGGTGGCGCGGCCCCAGCCGCGGCTGAAGTCGGGCGCGAAGGACTTGGCGCGCGGCTGCTGCGTGTGGCAGTAGATGCAGCCGTTGGCGATGTAGACCTCGCGCCCGCGTAGCTCGGCGCTGGTGTAGGGCTTGAGGCCGGGCAGCGGCTCGACGTGGCGCACCTGCAGCAGCGGCAGCACCACCAGCGCGCTGGCCGACAGCGCCAGCATCACCATGGCGCCACCAATGAGTTTGACTTCGTTATGCATCAGGCGACCTCCACCCGGAACAGGGTCTTGAACAGCGCCGGCTGGTTGCGGTTGGGTCCCCAGCCCAGCGCCAGCGCCACGAAGTGCAGCGCGAACACCAGGTGCCCGGTCACCATCAGCGCGCCGCCGATGCTGCGGGCCTTCAGGTAGGGCAGGGTCAGCGTCACCGAATCCATGAAGCTGCGCGCCTCATCCAGCATCGCCAGCCCTTGCAGCCAGCCGCCCATCGTCAGCGTGACGAAGTAGAACGCGAAGCCGCCGGTGACCAGCCAGAAGTGGATCAGGATCCAGGACGGGTAGGGCCACTCGCGCGCCGTGATGCGCGGCATCACGAAATACATGGCGCCGAAGAACACCAGCGTGATGAAGCCGTACATGCCCAGGTGCGCGTGCGCCACCGTGTAGTGGGTGAAGTGCGTCACCGCGTTCATGCTGCGCAGCGCCTCAAGCGAACCCTGCACCGAGCTGGCGGTGTACATCAGCCCGCCGATGCCGATGAAGCGCAGCGTGGGCGACCAGCGCAGCGCCGACAAATGGCCTTGCAGGGTCTGGTACTGGTTCACCGTGAACGCGGCCACCGGGATGATCATCATCATGCTCTGCACGATGGACAGCGTGACCATCCACTCCGGCACTGGCCCGCCCACCAGGTGGTGGCCGCCGACCTGGCCATAGAAGAAGGCCAGCGCCCAGAAGCCCAGCAACGACAGGTTGTAGGACTGGATCGGCCGCCCGATGATCTTGGGCAGGAAGTAGTAGATCGAGGCCAGCGCCAACGGCGTGTAGAAAAGGCCCAGCACATTGTGGCCGAACCACCAGTTCATCGCCGCCTGCTGCACGCCGCTGTGCAGGCCGGGGATCTTGGCCACCACGTACAGCACCGGCAGCCAGAACAGCGCGCAGGCCATGTACCAGACCGAGACGTAGAGGTGCGCCACGCGCCGCCGCGCCAGCGTGAAGATCAGCGGCAGCCCCATCAGGCCGCCGCCCAGCGCAAACAGCAGGCCGATCTGCCACGGAATTTCCAGCCATTCCAGCCCGTCGCTGATGCCGGCCGAGACGCTGCCCAGGCCGGCGATCAGCGCCGCGTTCCACAGCGCCGCGCCGACGAAGGCAAAGCGCGCGCCCATCAGCGGCGTCTTCAGCAGGCGCGGGATGATGAACATGGCGATCCCTAAGCCCGCCATCGGCGCCCAGCCGTAGGCCACGGCGTTCAGGTGCACGGTGCGGATGCGGCCAAAGGTGAGCCAGGCCTGGTGGGTCAGCCAGTCCGGCCAGTGCAGCTTGAGCGAGGCCGTCAGCCCCGCGGCCGAGGCCAGCACCAGCCACACGATGGCGCAGCAGAACATGAAGAACACCAGCGGCGCGGTGGAGGCGTCGGCCTCGGCGCGCGCGCTGAGCTCGGCCGTGTCGGCCGGACCCGCCGCCTGGTGGCCCGCCGCATCCATGGCCACTTGCAGGCGCGCCTGCGCCGCGCGGTCGCCGGCCGGCTCCTCGATGTGACCGATCTCGCCCGGCGCGAAGATCACCTCCGCGCCCTTGCTGCTGCGGTCGAACAAACCCTTGCGCTGTGACCAGATGAAGACGATCAGGGCAACAAAGGACAGCACGAAGGCCGACAACAGGATGGCAACGGTATTCATGGACGGTGTTCCGTGGGAAAACGATGGGCGCAGCACGCCGCGCCGCCGTGCAAACGCACGCGGTCAACTGACCCGGCTCGGTGGTCGGGCGGCGGATTCAGCGCCCGTGGGGGCGCGTTGGCTGGGGTGTCAGCCGCCGCAGGCGCCGCCCGAGCAGCAGGAGTCGTTGAGTTCGGCCGCCACCGGGATGAGGCGACGCAGCTGGACGCGCCAGCGCTCGGGGCCGCGCTCCAGGTAGGTCCATTCGAATTGCCCCGCGTTGCGGGATTCGAACAGGCGCTGCAGCGGCTTCGGGTCGTGGTCGTTCACCAGTTCAATCCACTGATCGTGACCGAGGTCGTCGAAGCCCCGGAAGATGGTGGCGTGGCGTTGTTCGGGCGCGAGGCTGCGGACATCGATTCGGGAGGCGGCGGCGGTAGGCATCATGTGGGGTGTCCTTTCAAATGGCGCGAGAGTGATGGAAAAAAGTCAGCCGAGCGCTTTGGACTGCGGCAAAAAAGCAGTGCATCGGTGCGCTGTCCCTCAGCCGTCCTTGCCGTCGGCGCGCGTGCGCAGCAGCCAGGGGCCGTATTGGAACAGGTACAGCAGGAAGGCCAGGCTCCAGGCGCTGGCGGCGAGCGTGAGCGCGCTGGGCAGTGCGCTGGGCGCCACCAGCGGCGCCAGCACGCGCAGCAGCGCGGCCAGCATCATGAGTGCGTAGGCGGCGGCCTCCAGACCACCGACCTTGAGCGGCCGACCAGTGTGGCCGAGCGCGGTGCGCGTGATCATGCCGATGATCAGACCGCCGGTGGCGCCGACGCCCAGCGCATGAATGCCCAGCGTGGGCGCCAGCACGCCGGCCTGCGCCAGCGCCAGCAGCGCCAGCCCGATCGGAATCCAGGCGTAGGCCGCGTGCAGGATCCACAGAATTGGCCGCGTCAGCGTGACCCAGGGCGCCCAGCGCAGCAGGCGCCAGGCCTGCAGCACCGCCGCCAGCGCCAGCAACGCCACGACCCAGGCGCCCTGCAGTTGCGCCACCCAGGCCAGCAGCGCGGCCGCGGTGACGCCGAGCACCACGCGCTCGAACTGCGGCCACGGCTTGATCTTCAGGCCGGGCGTGACGTTGGCGGTGAACAGCGGAATCACGCGCCCGCCGATCACGCATTCGATCATCACGATCAGTGCCAGCGCGGCGTACAGCGCGTACAGCGCCGGCCAGTCGATCAGCCCGAGCGCGCTCAGGTGGAAGGCCAGATTGACCAGCGCCAGCAGCATCAGGATGCCGCCCAGCGGCAGGTTGCGCCGGCTCTTGGCGCGCCACAGCACGCGCAGCAGGATGAAGGCGGCGATCGGCAGCAGCGCCAGGTCGAGTACGGCATAGACCACGTAGGGCGCGCCCAGTGCCGCGATGCGCGCCGCCAGCCAGAGCAGCGTGAGCGCCCCCAGGGACGATCCGCGCGGCGTGGGCAGGCCGGTCCAGGCCTTGCCGGCGGTGAGCAGGAAGCCGACGATCACCGCGATCGCGAAGCCGTACAGGATCTCGTGCGCGTGCCACAGCAAGGGTGGCAGCACCGGCTGCTGGCTCAGCATGCCCGACCACATCAGCAACCAGAAGGGCACCGACAGCAGCGCGAATCCGGCCGCGCCCAGATAGAACGGCCGAAAGCCCAGCCGCAGCAGCGGCCAGCCCCAATCCGCATCGGCGTGGTCAGGGACGGCGGATGCGGCGTTACGCGCGCCGGTTGGTGTCGGCAGCGGAGAGGTGCTCATGAAAGGGAAGTCAAATCAAAGAAGTATTTGATATGCATCATATCCACAAAGGCGACGAAAATCAATACAATGAATGCATCTTTTGGGATTGACGATGCGCCTGTCTGAGTACACCGACTACGCCTGCCGCGTGCTGATGCACTGCGCGGCGCATCCGGGGCTGACGACCATTGGCGAATTGGCCGAGCGTTACGGCATCTCGAAGAACCACTTGATGAAGATCGTCCAGGACCTGGGCCGCAAGGGCTTGCTGGAGACCACGCGCGGGCGTGGCGGCGGCGTGCGGCTGGGGGTCGATCCCACCCAGTTGCGGCTGGGCGACATCGTGCGCATGGCCGAGACCGACCTGCGCCTGGTCGAGTGCTTCGACCCCGCCCACAATCGCTGCAAGATGGTGCCGGCCTGCCAGTTGCAGCACACGCTGAACAAGGCGTTGGACGCGTATTTCGCCGAGCTCGACCGTGTCACCCTGGCCGACCTGGCCTGGCCGGGCTCGGGTTTTGGTGTGCTGCCGGATCTCTTGGCGGCACGGGTGCCGGCGACGGCGCCCGCACCGACGAGCGCTGAAAAGAGCGCGCCCGCCGCGCCGGCTTAAGGCGGCGGCGCCAGCACCCGGCCCGGGTTCATCAGGCCCTGCGGGTCCAGCGCCTGCTTGATGGCGTGCATCATTGCCAGCGCCACCGGCGACTTGTAATGCGGCAGCTTGGCCGCCTTCAGGCTGCCGATGCCGTGTTCGGCGCTGATCGAGCCGCCGTGCCGGGCGACCGCATCGAACACCAGGGTGTTGATGCGCTCCTCCTCCTCGCGCAAAAAGGCTGCGGCGTCCTGCCCTTCCGGCGCCTGCACGTTGTAGTGCAGGTTGCCGTCGCCCAGATGGCCGAAATCGACCAGGCGCACGCCTCTGATCTGGCGCGCCAGCAGCGCATCGGTCTCGGCGACGAAGGCGGGAATGCGCGAAATGGGCAAGCTGATGTCGTGCTTGATGTTCAGGCCCTCTTCGGCCTGCGCCAGCGGAATGCTTTCGCGCACATGCCACAGCGCCTTGGCCTGGGCCAGGCTCTCGGCCACCACGGCATCGGTGACGCAGCCGGATTCAAGCGCGGCCTCCAGCAGGCGCTCGAACAAGGCGCGGGCGTGGTCTTCGCTCTCGTGGTCGGAGTTCTCCAGCAGCACGCACCATGGCGTCTCCTGCCACAGTGGCACCCGCTGCTGCGGATAGTGTTTGGCGACCAGACTCAGCGAAAACTGGTTCATCACCTCAAAACCAGTCAGCCCCGCACCCAGGTGCCGGTGCGCAAGACCCAGCAGATCGACGGCGGCCTGCATCGACGGCACGGCGGCCCAGGCGGTCAGCTTGGCCGCGGGCAGCGGGTACAGCTTCATGGTCGCCGCGGTGATGACAGCCAGCGTACCCTCGCTGCCGATGAACAGGTCGCGCAGGTCGTAGCCGGTGTTGTCCTTGCGCAGGCCGCTCAGGCCATCCCAGACCTCGCCTTGCGCCGTCACCACCTCCAGCCCCAGGCACAGCTCGCGCGCGTTGCCGTAGCGCAGCACCTGGGTGCCGCCGGCGTTGGTGGCCAGGTTGCCGCCCAGCGTGCAGCTGCCTTCGGCGGCCAGGCTCAGCGGAAACAGAAAACCCGCGTCGGCGGCCGCGCTCTGCAGGTTCTGCAGGATGCAGCCGGCGCCGGCGGTGAGCGTGAGGTTGGCGGCGTCGATGCCGCGCACCTGGTCGAGGCGGCGCAGACTCAGCAGCACTTGGGTGCCGCTGTCGTCGGGCACCGAGCCGACGGCCAACCCGGTATTGCCGCCCTGCGGCACGATGGTCACGCCGTGCGCGGCGCAGGCGCGCACCACGGCGGCCACCTCGTCCGTGCTGCCAGGGCGCAACACCGCCAGCGCCCGCCCGTGCGCGCGCCGGCGCCAGTCCTGCTCGTAGCTGGTCAGGTCGCCTTCGGTCAGCACATGAACGGCGCCGATGGCCTGGCGCAGGGCATCGAGCACGGGGGCGTGTGAAGTCATCGTGGTCGGGTTCATGCGCCGCTCGGCGCGGCGGTGGTCCCGGCACGTGCCTGCCGCTGGCGCAGCCGCACATGCAGCGCGCAGGCGTTGAACAGCAGCAGGCACAGCGCGATCTGCGCCCAGGCCAGCTGGTTGCCGGGCGGTGCGTCGCCGCTGGCGCGCACCACGCCCTCGACGAAGTACAGCCACACCAGCAGCGCGGTCCAGCGGTAGGTGTACATGCGCAGGCGCAGCAGGCCGCCCAGCGGCAGCAGCAGCGGCAGCACTTTCAGCGCCAGCCAGGAGCCGCCCGGCCGCAGCGGCGCCAGCCACAGCTCCCAGGCGAGGCCGAGCGCGATCAGCCCCAGCAGGCTGGCGACGGCGACGACGCGGGTGGCCCGCACGGCGCGCGAAGGCGTAGCGCGCGCGACGTGTGACGGAGTGGCGACTGGGCTATCGGGCATGGGCGGTGGCATCATAACGGCCATGAAAGCGGGCGCTTTGACGGCAAAGGTGGGCGTGCTCAAGGCGCGTGCGCGCACCTTCGTCACCGACGTGACCGACTTCCCGGTATTGCCCACGGCGGCCACGCTGTGGGAGCGCTTCCAGCAGGACCGGCTGGGCCTGACGGCCAGTTCGCTCACCTTCACCACCACGCTGGCGCTGGTGCCGTTCTTCGCCGTGGTGCTGGCGATCTTCTCGGCATTCCCGATCTTCGGCCAGTTGAAGGACGCGCTGGAGCAGTGGCTGGCCGGCAGCCTGATCCCCGCCAGCATCGCGCGCAACGTGCTCGACTACCTGACGCAGTTCGCCTCCAAGGCCAACGAGCTGGGCACGGTGGGACTGGTGGTGCTGTTCGTCACCGCGCTCTCGCTGGTGCTGACGATCGACCAGACGCTGAACGAGATCTGGCGCGTCAGCGTCAAGCGGCCGCTGGGTCAGCGCGTCCTGATCTACTGGGCGGCGCTGACGCTGGGCCCGCTGGTGCTGGGCGCCAGCCTGGCCATCAGCTCCTACGTGCTGACGGCATCGCGCGGCTGGCTGCCGGACATCGGTGATGGGGTCAACTTGACGCTGGACGCGGTGCAGTTCCTGCTGATGACCTTCGGCCTGACCTTGCTGTACCGCTTCGTGCCCAACACGCCGGTGCACTGGAAGCACGCGCTGGCCGGCGCCGTGTTCGTCGCGGTGTGCATGGCGCTGGCCAAGTGGGGCTTGGGGCTGTACCTGTCGCGCATCCCGACCTATTCGCTGATCTACGGCGCCTTTGCCGCGCTGCCGATCCTGCTGCTGTGGATTTACCTGTCCTGGCTGATCGTGCTGTTCGGCGCCGTCATCGCCGCCTACCTGCCCAGCCTGCTCTCCGGCGTGGCACGGCGCGGCGGCGGGCCGGGCTGGGAGTTCCAGCTGGCGACCGAGGTGCTGCAGTCGCTGGCGCGCGTGCGCGACACGTCCACGCGCGGGTTGACGCTGCCGCAACTGGCCCACTGGCTGAAGGTGGACACGCTGCAGCTCTCGCCCGTGATCGGCGCGCTGCGCGAACTGGACTGGGTCGGTCAGCTGGGCACCGAGACCGAGAATGAGGAGCCGCGCCACGTGTTGCTGTTCGACCCCGCCAGCCAAGCGCTGCGCCCGCTGGTCGAGCGCCTGCTGCTCAAGCCCGACAAGACGCTGTCCGGCTGGTGGGAGAACGACCTGCTGGCCGGCATGACGGTGGCCGACATCCTGCCGCCGAGGGCGTAGGGCGTAGGGCGTAGGCTGGGTGAGCGAAGCGTAACCCAGCGTTCTGCAAGCGCTTTTGCTGGGTTACGCCTTCGGCTAACCCAGCCTACGGGCTGGCACCGTCTTTCCCCTCTCCTGCTGGCGGGAGAGGGCTGGGGTGAGGGTGGTGCGACGCCCTGTTCGCCCCCTGTGGTGGCGATTCCCCTCACCCCGACCCTCTCCCCCCTGCGGGTGGAGAGGGAGTCAGGACAGCGATTTTTTGATGCGATTGCCCGGCCGACTTGAGCCGGCCCGCAATCACTCCGCCAGAAAATCGCGCAGCGCGAACAGCACCTCGTCCGGCGCCTCGGTCATCAGTGAATGGCCTGCGTTGACTTCGACGATCTTGGCCAGCCGCGCGTGCGCGGCCAGCGCCTTGGCGGCCCTGGGTGGGGTCATCTGGTCGTGCCGGCCGACCAGAAACAGGGTCGGGCAATGCACGGCGGCCATGGCCTGCTCGCCGTTCGCATAGCTGTCGCAGGCCTTGAAGCCGGCGTGGAACACGTTGGTGTCGGCGTTGCTGGCCAGCATGCGCCGCATCAGTGCGCGCGAGGCGCCGTACAGCCAGGTGCCGGGCCCCAGCGCCGAGGGCGGCGGGCACAGCGTGCTGTGCGAGAACACGTTGACCATGGTGATCGTCTGTTCGGGCGCCTTGACCGAGCCTTCCAGCAGCGCAGGCGACACCTTCATCGGGAAGGCCGTGCCGATCAGTCCCAGGTGGCTCACACGGGCAGGTGCGCGCGCGGCGGCTTCCAGCGCGATCAGCGAGCCGAAGCTGTGGCCCACCAGCGCCGCCTGCTCCACGCCCAGGGTGTCGAGCAGCGCCAGCACCGTGTCGGCGGCCTGCTCGACGCTCTCGGGCGGCTGGCCGCCGCTCCTGCCCTGGCCGGGCAGGTCGATGGCCAGCACGTTCCAGCCGTGGTGCGCGAACCAGCGGCTTTGCAGAATCCACACGCTGTGGTCGTTCAGCACGCCGTGGATGAACACCACGGTGGGCTTGGCGGGGTCGATGGGCTTGCCGCCGGTGTAGGCGTAGACGGGCGCGCCGTTGACTTGGATCAGCATGGTCAAGCCCCTGCCTTTTCAGCGGCCTTCAGCGCGCGCTTCAGGTCGTCGATGAGATCGTCCGGATCCTCCAGCCCGATCGACAAGCGGATCGTGCCCGGCCCGATGCCGGCTCCTAGCAGCGCCTCGTCGCTCATGCGGAAGTGCGTGGTGCTGGCGGGATGGATCACCAGGCTGCGCACGTCGCCGACGTTGGCCAGGTGGCTGAACAGCTTCAGCGCCTCGATGAACTTCTTGCCCTGCTCGCGCGAACCCTTGAGGTCGAAGCTGAACACGCTGCCGGCGCCCTTGCCGCCGTGGCGCAGCAGTTTGCTGGCCAGCGCGTGGCTGGGGTGGGATTCGAGCAGCGGGTGGCCGACGCGCTCGACGAAGGGGTGCTCGGCCAGGAAGCGCACGATCTTCTCGGTGTTGGCGATGTGCCGCTCCATGCGCAGCGGCAGGGTCTCGATGCCCTGCAGGATGAGCCAGGCGGTGTGCGGGCTCATGCAGGCGCCAAAGTCGCGCAGCCCTTCGCGGCGTGCGCGCAGCAGAAAGGCGCCGACGGTGCTTTCCTCGCTGAACACCATGCCGTGGAAGCCGTCGTAGGGCTGGGTCAGCAGCTCGAACTTGCCCGACTTGTCCCAGTCGAAAGCGCCGCTGTCCACCAGCACGCCGCCAATGACGGTGCCGTGGCCGGACAGGAACTTGGTGGCCGAGTGGTAGACGAGGTCGGCGCCGTGGTCGAAGGGCTTCAGCAGATAGGGCGTGGTGAAGGTGGAATCGACCAGCAACGGCAGGCCGGCGTCGTGTGCGATCTGGGCGATGGCGGGAATGTCGAGCACCTCCAGCCCCGGGTTGCCCACGCTCTCGCCGAACAGCAGGCGCGTGTTGGGGCGGATGGCGGCGCGCCAGGCGTCCAGGTCGCCGGGCTGCACGAAGGTGGTCTCGATGCCGAAGCGCGGCAGCGTGTAGTGCAGCAGGTTCTGGCTGCCGCCGTACAGGGCGGTGCTGGCGACGAGGTGGCCGCCCGCGCCCATCAGCGTGGCTATCCCTAAGTGCAGCGCGGCCTGGCCGCTGGCGGTGGCGATGGCACCGATGCCGCCTTCCAGCGCCGCCACGCGCTGCTCCAGCACCGCGTTGGTCGGGTTGCTGATGCGGCTGTAGACGTAGCCCGAGCGCTCCAGGTTGAACAAGGACACCGCGTGCTCGCTGGACTCGAACACGAAGGAGGTGGACAGGTGGATCGGCACCGCGCGCGCGCCGGTGCTGGGGTCGGGCTGGGCGCCCGCGTGCACCGCGAGCGTGTCGAATCCGGGGTCGGCGTAGCCGGGCATGGGCTCTCCTGGGGTGTCGGGCGCTGCGGCCGAAAAATGAAACGGGGATTATTGTGGGCTATATTGCCCCCCGACATCGCCCGCGGGCGAGCGTGGAGTCCTTAGCATGATCGTCAGCGACATTTTGCGTCTGAAAGGCAAGGCGCTTTACACCATCACGCCAGAAGACAGCCTGGCCGACGCTGCCAGCCTGATGGCCGAGAAAGACGTCGGCTCGCTGGTGGTGGTCGCGCATGAGCGCGTGGTCGGCATCCTCACCTTCCGCGAGGTGATCGAGGCCGCGGTGAAGAACGGCGGCAAGTTCGAGGGCGTGTCGGTGTACCGCTCGATGGACCCCGGCCCGCTGATCTGCACCGCCGCCACCGAGATGGACGAGGTGCGGCGCATGATGCTGAACCGCCACGCGCGCTACATGCCGGTGATCGAGAACCGCCGCCTGGTCGGCGTGATCAGCTTCTACGACGTCGCCAAGGCCGTGGTCGACAGCCAGGATTTCGAGAATCGCATGCTCAAGGCCTACATCCGCGACTGGCCGGACGAAGACCCGAAGCACAACGAGCCGAATTTTCCCTGACCGGGCTCAGCCGCGAGAAGCAGCGGTTTGGCGCTCGGCGTTGAACGCTCAGCGTGAAAACCGGAACTGAGCAAGGCCCCGCGTCAAACCAAGCGACGCTCGTCCGATAATCGTTCCCCATGAGCGGCAATACCCTCGGCACGCTGTTTGCCGTCACGAACTTTGGTGAATCCCATGGCCCGGCGATCGGCTGCGTCATCGACGGCTGCCCGCCCGGCATGGCGCTGTCGGAGGCCGACATCCAACCCGACCTGGACCGGCGGCGCCCCGGCACCAGCAAGTTCGTCACCCAGCGCAATGAGCCGGATCGGGTCGAGATCCTCTCGGGCGTTTACCAGGGCCAGACCACCGGCACGCCGATCTGCCTGCTGATCCGCAACCAGGATCAGCGCAGCAAGGACTACGGCGACATCGCGCAGAGCTTTCGCCCCGGCCACGCCGACTACACCTACTGGCGCAAGTACGGGCTGCGCGATCCGCGCGGCGGCGGGCGCTCGTCGGCGCGGCTGACGGCGCCCACGGTGGCCGCCGGTGCGGTGGCGAAGAAATGGCTGCGCGAGCAGTACGGCACCACCTTCCGCGGCTGCATGACGCACATCGGCGGGCTGGCGATCGGCTTCGAGAGTTGGGAACATGTGCCCAACAACCCCTTCTTCGCGCCGGTGGCCGATGTGTCGGCGATCGAGGACTACATGAGCGCGCTGCGCAAGAGCGGCGATTCCTGCGGCGCGCGCCTCCGGGTGACTGCGCAGCAGATGCCGGTGGGCCTGGGCGAGCCGATCTATGATCGGCTGGACGCCGACATCGCCCACGCCATGATGGGGCTCAACGGCGTCAAGGGGGTGGAAATCGGCGACGGCTTTGCCAGCGTCGCGCATCGCGGCAGCCTGCACGGCGATTCACTGCTGCCCGGCGGTGTCGGCGGGGTGGTGTTTGCCAGCAACCACGACGGCGGCGTGCTGGGCGGCATCAGCAACGGCAACGACCTGGAGGTGGCGATCGCCGTCAAGCCGACCAGTTCGATCCTGGTGCCGCGCGCGACCCTGAACACCGCGGGGGAGCCGATCAAGCTGATCACCAAGGGTCGGCACGACCCCTGCGTGGGCATTCGCGCGGCGCCGATCATCGAGGCGCTGCTGGCGCTGGTGGTGATGGAGCACGCGCTGCGCCAGCGCGCTCAGTGCGGGGATGTGCGGGAGGGTTTTCCGGGTCTCGCGGCGCGTGACGACTGATCCCGTGCAGGCGGCACTATGCCGCGCTGGCGTCAACCAGTTGTTGCAATGCCTCGCGCAAGGCCGGCAGCGTGGCGGCGTCGGTTGGCGCCAGCAACTCGCGCAGCGCGTCCAGCGCGGCGGCGCCTTCGGTCTGCAGGCGCTTGACGGCGCCGCCGGCGTCGCGCGGCGACTTGAAGCCCAGGCTTTGCAGCAGCAGCGCGCCACTGGCGTCGGTCAGCTTGAAATAGAAGCGCCCGTCCGCCTCGCGGTACTGCTTGAACACGGGCAGCGCCACTTTCGCCACCGCGTCGCCCGCGGCCTGCGCGGCTTGCGTGGTCAGCGCGCGCAGGCCGACCGCCTGGCGCAGCTCGCGCATCAGCGGTGTCGCCAGCGCGCGCGCCTTCTCGGCGCCGCGCAGCAGCAGGCGTTCGACTTCGTCGGGGTGGGCGATCAGGTGCTGGTAGCGCGCGCGCATGGGGCCGATCTCGCGCTCGATGCGCTCGAACAGCCGCTCCTTGGCTTCGCCCCAGGCGATGCCGTCGGCAAATGCCTGCGCGAAGGCGGCGGCCTCGCCGTCGTCGGCAAAGGCGCGGTAGATCTGGTACAGCGCCGAGCCCTCGGTGTCCTTCGGCTCGCCGGGCCCGCGCGAGTCGGTGACGATGCCCATGATCTGCTTGCGCATCAGCTCGCGCGGGCCGAACAGGGCGATGGTGTTGTCGTAGCTCTTGCTCATCTTGCGGCCATCCAGGCCGGGCAGCAGGGCCACGTTGTCGTCGATCAGCGCCTCGGGCAGCACCAGCAGCTCTTGCCCGGCGCCGTACAGATGGTTGAAGCTGGCCGCCATGTCGCGCGCCATCTCGATGTGCTGGACCTGGTCGCGCCCCACCGGCACCTGATGCGCCTTGAACATCAGGATGTCGGCGCCCATCAGCACCGGGTACATGAACAGGCCGGCGGTGACGTCGCTGTCGGGGTCGGCGCCAGTGGCGGCGTTCTTGTCGAGCATGGCCTTGTAGGCGTGCGCGCGGTTCAGCAGGCCCTTGCCGGTGACGCAGGTCAGCAGCCAGGTCAGCTCGGGGATTTCAGGGATGTCGCTCTGGCGGTAGAAGGTGACCTGCTCCGGGTCCAGCCCGGCGGCCAGCCAGCTGGCGGCGATCTCCAGCGTCGAGCGCTGGATGCGCGCCGGGTCGGTGCATTTGATCAGCGCGTGGTAGTCGGCCAGGAAGTAGAAGCTCTCCACACCCGGCTGGCGGCTGGCGCGCACCGAGGCGCGGATCGAGCCGACATAGTTGCCCAGGTGCGGGGTGCCGGTGGTGGTGATGCCGGTGAGAACGCGCAGGGGAGCAGTCATGAGAACAAACGGGAGATCAGAAGGTGTGAATGAATTCGCCGTGTCCGAGCGGGTCGTCAAAATGGCGCCAATCGAGGCGCAAAGCGCAGGCGTAGCTCGGGCTACGGCGAGCATTTGCAACGATGAGTGGCGTCGTTTTGGCGGCCAGAGCGGGCATGACGGGTTCGTTCACACCTTCTCTAGGAGAACAGCAGCTTCAGCGGCGTCAGCAGCACATCGAGCAGGGCCAGCGTGACGTGGGTCAGCGGCGTGACCCACCAGGTCATCAGCACGCCGACCAGCACCAGGCCCAGCACGATGAAGATGCCGAAGGGCTCGATGCGCGACACCGTGATGGCCGCGCGCATCGGCAGCAGGCCGACCAGCACCCGGCCGCCGTCCAGCGGCGGCAGCGGAAACAGGTTGAACACCGCCAGCAGCACGTTGACCAGCACGCCGGCGCGCGCCACGGCGATGAAGAAAGTCTCATCGACGCCCAGGCCAGTCAGCAGCACCAGCAGCACGCCCCAGGCCCATGCCTGGATCAGGTTGGAGGCCGGCCCGGCGGCGGCGACCCAGATCATGTCGCGCTTGGGGTGGCGCAGTTGGCCGAAATTGACCGGCACCGGCTTGGCGTAGCCGAACACGAAGGCGCCCTTGGTCAGCAGCAGCAGCGCGATCGGCATCAGCAGCGTGCCGATGGGGTCGACGTGCTTGAGCGGGTTGAGCGTCACGCGCCCGAGCATGGCCGCCGTCGGGTCGCCGAAATGGCGCGCCACGTAGCCGTGTGCGGCTTCATGGACGGTGATGGCGAAGATGACGGGGAGGGCGTAGACCGCCAGGGTCTGGATGAGGTTGGAGAAATCCACGGGGCGGATTGTCGCATTGCCTCGGCGCGCGCTCTCAGAAGGTGTGAACGAATCCGGCGTGTTCGAGCGGGTCGTCAAAACGGCGCCAATCGAGGCGCAAAGCGCAGACGTAGCCGGGGCTACGGCGAGCATTTGCTTGCGATGAGTGGCGTCGCTTTGGCGGCCAGAGCGGGCATGGCGGGTTCGTTCACACCTTCTCAGCCTACAGGCCGAGCCGCGCCGGATCGCCGCGTCCCAGCCGCAGTATCTCGGGTGCGCCCTGGCTCAGGTCGATCACGGTGGTGGGCGTCTGCGGGCAGGCACCGGCATCGATCACGCCAGCGACCTGGCGCTCCAGCTGGTCGCGGATGGCTTCCGGGTCGTTCAGCGGCTCGGTCTCGCCGGGCAGGATCAGGGTGGTGGCCAGCAGCGGCGCGCCGTGCAGCTCCAGCAGCACCGACAGCGCCGCGTGCTCGGGCACGCGCAGGCCGATGGTCTTGCGCTGCGGATGGCTGAGGCGGCGCGGCACCTCCTTGCTGGCCTCCAGGATGAAGGTGTAGGGCCCGGGCGTGCCCAGCTTGAGCAGGCGGAACTGCGTGTTGTCCACGCGCGCGTAGCTGGCCAGCTCGCTCAGGTCGCGGCAGATCAGCGACAGCAGCTGCTTGTCGTCGAGCTGGCGAATCGCGCGCAACTGGTCGGCGGCGGCCTTGTCGTCGAGCCGGCAGACCAGCGCGTAGCTGGAGTCGGTCGGCACCGCCAGCACGCCGCCGGATTGCAGCAGCGCCGCCGCCTGCTTGAGCAGGCGCGGCTGCGGGTTATCGGGGTGGACGCTGAAGTGCTGGGCCATGGTTTCCCAGTGTACGGGTTGTACGGGCCGTACGGGCAGGCCGAACCCGGCGTGCGGGGCGCCGTGGCTCAAGCCCGGCCCGCGGGTGCGGCGGCGCGTGTGCGGCGCGATCCCGCGCCCGTCTTTTGCCTGCTGGCCGGCGCCGGCAGGGCATCGGCCGCCACCACCGGCAGTCGCACCTCGGCCTTGACTTCCTTCAGCACGATGGACGAGCGCACGTGCGTCACGCCCGGCAGCTTGAACAACTGGCTGTGCAGAAAGCGCTCGTACTCCGCGATGCCCGGCACCAGGATGCTGAGGATGTAGTCGGCCTGGCCGGTGGTCGAGAGGCAGCGCACGATGGCCGGCGTGGCCTGCACGGCGCGCTCGAAATCGCGGACCAGGTCCTCGCTGTGCTGGCTCAGGTTGACCTCGGCCACCACCAGCAGGTTCAGGCCCACGCGTGCGCGATCGACCAGCGCGCTGTAGCCGGTGATGACGCCAGCGGCCTCCATGTCCTTGATGCGCTTCCAGCACGGCGTGCTGGACAGGCCGACGCGCTCGGCGATCTGCTGCACGGTCTGGCGCGCGTCGCGCTGCAGCTCGCGCAGGATGGCCAGGCTGTGGGTGTCGAGAGAAATGTTCTCATTCATACCGAATATCGAGAATGGTATCCTTGAATCGTGCGCGATCAGCGGGAAAAAAGAACCCATGTTCGCGCCATGCGGCGTAAGCTTTCGCCCAGCACGCGCGCACCCGCGCCCGCCGTGCGAGGAGACACGCCATGCCCGCCACACCAATCCAGCGCCCCGACTACCAACTGAGCGACAACCTCTGGGCCACCCGCGGCCAGGTCTTCATGACCGGCACGCAGGCGCTGGTCCGCCTGCCGCTGATGCAGCGCCAGCGCGACGCGGCGGCTGGCCTGGACACGCAGGGCTTCGTGTCGGGCTACCGCGGTTCGCCGCTGGGCATGGTCGATCAGCAGATCTGGAAGGCCGGCCAGCGCTGGGAAGCGGCCGGCCTGCGCTTCGTGCCCGCCATCAACGAGGAGCTGGGCGCCACCCAGGTGCTGGGCACGCAGCGGGTGGAAAGCGACCCCGAGAAAACCTGCGACGCCGTGTTCGGCATGTGGTACGGCAAGGGTCCCGGCGTGGACCGCGCGGGTGACGCGATCAAGCACGGCAACGCCTTTGGCGCCTCGCCGCACGGCGGCGTGCTGGTGGTGGCGGGCGACGACCATGGCTGCGTGTCGTCGTCGATGCCGCACCAGAGCGACCAGTTGCTGCAAGCCTTCCACCTGCCCATCGTGGCGCCGGCCAATGTGGCCGAATACCTTGAATTTGGTCTTTACGGCTGGCAACTGTCGCGATTTTCTGGCAACTGGGTGGGTTTCACGGCGCTGTCGGAAATCGTGGAAAGCGGTGCCACGGTCGATCTCGACGCCATCAACGCCCGCGTGGCGGCCTGGAAAAGCAACGACGCCGTGACCGCCGCCACCGGCCATCTGCCGCCCGCGCAGGGCCTGCACTACCGCTGGCCCGACCTGCCATCGTTGCAAATTGAAGAGCGGCTGGCGCACAAGCTGCAAGCGGTGGCGGCGTTTTCTTCCATCAATTGGATCGACCGCCACGTCATCCAATCGCTGCACGCCACGGTCGGCATCGTCACCTGCGGCAAGGCGCACTACGACCTGATGGAGGTGCTGCGCCGGCTGGACATCAGCGACGACATGCTGGCCGCGGCGGGCGTGCG
Organism: Burkholderiales bacterium; assembly: GCA_016702555.1. Classification (GTDB taxonomy): domain Bacteria; phylum Pseudomonadota; class Gammaproteobacteria; order Burkholderiales; family Burkholderiaceae_C; genus Ottowia. The sequence continues at coordinate 300,256 of JADJDV010000004.1, read as the reverse complement.
CCTGTACAAGGTGGGCCTGTCATTTCCCATCGAAACCACGCGCATGCAGGCCTTTGCGCAAGGTTTGAAGGAGATCCTGGTCGTCGAGGAAAAAGGCCCGGTGGTCGAGACGCAACTGCGCGAGCTGTTCTACAACGCGCCGTTGCGGCCGCTGATCCTGGGCAAGCACGACGCGGCGAACCAGCCGCTGGTCAGCAGCCTGGGCGAGCTGCGTCCTTCGCGCCTGATCGAGCTGACGGCCGACTGGCTGATTCGCCACTTCCCCGCGCAGTTTGCCGACCGGCGTGCCCACGTGCGCGATTTCACCTTGCCCGAGTTGCTCAGCAACGCGTCCGACAGCGTCAAACGCCTGCCCTACTTCTGCGCAGGCTGCCCGCACAACACCTCCACCGTGGTGCCCGAAGGTTCCACGGCGCGCGCCGGCATCGGCTGCCACTTCATGGCCAACTGGATGGACCGCGAAACGGCGGGCCTGATCCAGATGGGCGGCGAAGGCGTGGATTGGGTCTCGCACGCCCTGTTCACCAAGACGCCGCACGTGTTTCAGAACCTGGGCGACGGTACCTACTACCACTCGGGGTATCTGGCCATCCGCCAGGCGGTGGCGGCCAAGGCGCGCATCACCTACAAGATTCTGTTCAACGACGCCGTGGCCATGACGGGCGGCCAGCCGGTCGATGGCGTGATCAGCGTCGACGCCATCGCGCGGCAGGTCGAGAGCGAGGGCGTGAAGAAGGTGGTGGTGCTGTCCGACGACATCGGGAAGTACGACGGCATCAAGAATCGCTTTCCCGCCGGCACCGAATTCCACGACCGCGCCGAACTGGACCGCGTGCAGCGCGAGCTGCGCGAAGTCGAGGGCGTTACCGTGCTCATCTACGAGCAGACCTGCGCCGCCGAATTGCGCCGTCGCCGCAAGAAGGGCCAGCTGGTGGACCCGGACAAGCGCCTGTTCATCAACGAAGCCGTGTGCGAGGGCTGCGGCGACTGCGGCGTGCAAAGCAACTGCGTGGCCGTGCTGCCGCACGAAACATCACTGGGGCGCAAGCGCAAGATCGACCAGACCGCGTGCAACAAGGACTATTCCTGCGCCAAGGGCTTTTGTCCCAGTTTCGTTGGCGTCAGCGGCGGCCAGTTGCGCAAGAAATCGGGTGCGCTGGCGGGTGAAGGGCATGGCGCATTCACGCGCTTGGTGGCCGCTTTGCCGCTGCCCGCGCCGCATGCCTGGACCGGGCCGTATGACTTGCTGGTCACCGGCGTCGGCGGCACCGGCGTGGTGACGGTGGGTGCCGTCATCGCCATGGCCGCGCATCTGGAAGGCAAGTCGGCGAGCGTGCTCGACTTCATGGGCTTTGCGCAAAAAGGGGGCGCAGTGATGAGCTTCGTGCGCCTGGCCGATGTGCCAGCGCGATTGAACCAGGTGCGCATCGACACCCAGCAGGCCGACGCCGTGCTGGCCTGCGACACCGTGGTCGCCGCCCAGCCCGAGGCACTGGGCACGGTGCGCCACGGCCGCACGCGCATCCTGGCCAACGTGCACGAGACGCCCGTGGCCGAATCGCTGAAGAACCCCGACGCCAGCCTGAAGACGACGGGCCTGCTGGCCAAGCTGCGCTTTGCCGCGGGTGAGGATCGCGTCGAGACCTTTGACGCGCAGCGCCTGGCCGAGGACTTCCTGGGCGACACGGTCACCGCCAACGTGCTGGCCATGGGCTATGCCTGGCAGCGCGGGCTGGTGCCGATCAGCCTGGCGGCGATGCAGCGCGCCATAGAGCTCAACGGCGTCGCGGTGCCGGCCAACCAGGCGGCGTTTTCGCTCGGCCGACTGGCCGCCGCCGACCCGGGCGCCTGTGCGGCGCTGCTGGGCGACGCGCTGAAGCCCGCAGCCGCGCACGCCGAGTCGCTGGACGAACTCGTCGCGCACGGCATGAGCCAGCTCACGCAATACCAGAACGCCGCCTGGGCCGCGCGCTACGCCGCGCTGGTGCGCGAGGCCCATGCGCGCGAACAGGCCGTCAGCGCGGGCAGCGAGCGTTTCGCCCGCGCCGTGGCGCAATCGCTGCTCAAGCTGATGAGCTACAAGGACGAGTACGAAGTGGCGCGGCTGTATACCGACCCGGCGTTCCGGCAGTCGCTGGAGCAGCAGTTCGACGGCGACCTGCGCCTGAGCTTCTACATGGCGCCGCCGGTGCTCACGCGTTCCAGGGGCGGCCAGCCACCGCGCAAGATCGAGCTGGGCGGCTGGATGCTGCCGGCCATGCGCTGGCTGGCCAAGGGCAAGGCGCTGCGCGGGGGCATGTTCGATGTCTTTGGCCGCACCGAGGAACGGCGCATGGAGCGCGAACTCATCACGCAGTACGAGGCCCGCATGCGCGAGCTGCTGCCGCAACTGAGCGCCGAGCGCATCAAGCTCGCAGCCGACATCGCCGCCGTGCCGCTGACGATGCGCGGCTTCGGCCACGTCAAGCAGGCCAACGTGGTGCTGGCGCGGGTGCGTGAGGCCGAACTGCTGCACCGCTTCAACGCCGAACGCTACCCCGCGCCGCCGCGCCAGCCGAGGGCCGGGCAGCTCAAGGGCATCGCCATCACGACCGAACCCAAGATGCCGGCTGCGATCGAGTGAAGCGCGGCGCGCGGCGCTGGTGGACCGCCTATTCGCTGACCAGCTTCAATCCCAGAATGCCGGCCACGATCAAGCCCACGCAGACCAGGCGCGCCGCGTTGGCCGGGTCGCCGAACAGCACGATGCCGAGGATCACGGTGCCGACCGCGCCAATGCCCGTCCACACCGCGTAGGCGGTGCCCACGGGCAGGTCGCGCATCGCCAGGCCGAGCAAGACCACGCTGACCAGCATCGACAAGGCCGTGCCCAAGCTGGGCCACAGGCGCGTGAAGCCGTGGGTGTATTTCAGGCCGATGGCCCAGCCGACTTCGAACAGGCCGGCGATGAAGAGCAAGGTCCAGGACATGGTGGTGGCTCCGACGCTTGAGGTGCGGGGCCGTCCCCACGATGGACTGCGGCGCCGGGTCGTCCCGGCGCACGTGGATTTTCGCCGCTGGGCGGTCGGCCAGCCACTTGTTGCGCTGAAACCTCAGCGGGTCAACCACCCATCCGCGGCCAGCGCCCGTGCAGCCACAGCCAGGCCAGCAGGCCGACCACCATGAAGGCGGCCGACATCAGCGCCAGGCCGAGCGCCGAGTGCATGACCAGGGGCGCCGCCACGCCGGCGACGAGGCCGTTGGCGGTCGAGCCGACCACCGCCTGCAGTGACGAAGCCATGCCGCGCCGCTCGGGGTACAGATCCAGCACCAGCAGCGTCACCACCGGCACCATCAGCGCCCAGCCGAAGGCGAACACCATGATCGGCCACAGCGACCACCAGGCGCTGGGCTCGAACAGCGCGTTGGCGACGATGTTGATGGCCGACACGCCCAGCATGATGCGAAAGCCCTGCATGATCTGGTTTTTGGGCGTCACGTGGCCGGCCTTGCGCCCGGACAGCCAGGAGCCGGCCATGATGCCGCCGATGGACAGCACGAAGAACCAGAAGAACTGCGTCGGCCGCAGCTGCAGCACGTCGCCCAGGTAGGCCGGCGCCGACAGCACGTAGAGGAACAGACCGTTGAAGGGCACGCCCGAGGCCAGCGCCAGCAGCAGAAAGCGCATGTCGGTCAGCAACTGCCAGTAGCCGCGCATCAGGTTGCGCACCCGGAACGGCTGGCGCTGGCTGGCGTGCAGGGTTTCGGGCAGCAGGCGCCAGTTGGCGATCCACAGCACCACGCCGACGCCGACCAGGAACCAGAACACCGAGTGCCAGTCTAGGTATTCGGCGATCACGCCGCCAATGATGGGCGCCACCGCTGGCGCGACGCCGAAGTAGATGGTCACCTGGCTCATCACACGCTGCGCGTCGTCGGGCGGGAACATGTCGCGGATGACGGCGCGCGACACCACGATGCCGGCCCCGGTGGACAGGCCTTGCAGCGCGCGAAAGAGGATCAGCTGCCCCACGGTCTGTGACAGCGCGCAGCCGATCGAGGCCAGCGTGAACACCGTCAGGCCCCACAGAATCACCGGCCGGCGCCCGAAGCTGTCCGACAGCGCACCGTGGAACAGATTCATGAAGGCGTAGCCGAACAGATAGGCCGACAGCGTCTGCTGCATCTCCACCGGCGTGGCGTGCAGCGACTTGGCGATGGCCGAGAACGCCGGGATATAGGTGTCGATCGAGAACGGCCCGAGCATGCCCAGCACCGCCAGCAGCACGGCCAGCGCCCAGCGCGGGGCCTTCCACAATTGTTGGGCGTCGGGGTTCATTCAGGCAGGACTTGACCGGACGCGGAGGACGCAAAAACCCGCAGAGGACGCAAAAGAAAACCATTCATTGGTCTTCTTTCTTGCGTCCTCTGCGAATCCTTTGCGTCCTCTGCGTCCGGCTGTTGGGCTCTAAAAAGCGATTACAGCGAATCGATGAAGCTGCGCAGCTTGTCCGAGCGGCTCGGGTGCTTCAATTTCCGCAGCGCCTTGGCCTCGATCTGGCGGATGCGCTCGCGCGTGACGTCGAACTGCTTGCCGACTTCTTCCAGCGTGTGGTCGGTGCTCATCTCGATGCCGAAGCGCATGCGCAGCACCTTGGCCTCGCGCGGGGTCAGGCTGTCGAGGATGTCCTTCACCACATCGCGCAGGCCGGCCTGCATGGCGGCGTCGACCGGCGCGGTGTTGTTCTGGTCCTCGATGAAATCGCCCAGGTGGCTGTCGTCGTCGTCACCGATGGGGGTTTCCATCGAGATCGGCTCCTTGGCGATCTTCATGATCTTGCGGATCTTGTCCTCGGGCATCTCCATGCGTTCGGCCAGGATGCCGGCGTCGGGCTCGAAGCCGAACTCCTGCAGGTGCTGGCGCGAGATGCGGTTCATCTTGTTGATGGTCTCGATCATGTGCACCGGGATGCGGATGGTGCGCGCCTGGTCGGCGATGGAGCGCGTGATGGCCTGGCGGATCCACCAGGTGGCGTAGGTCGAGAACTTGTAGCCGCGCCGGTATTCGAACTTGTCCACCGCCTTCATCAGGCCGATGTTGCCTTCCTGAATCAGGTCGAGGAACTGCAGGCCGCGGTTGGTGTACTTCTTGGCAATCGAGATGACCAGGCGCAGGTTGGCCTCGATCATTTCCTTCTTGGCGTCGCGCGAGGCGGCCTCGCCCTCGTTCATGCGCTTGTTGATGTCTTTCAGCTCATCCAGCGGCACCACCACCTGCGCCTGCAGGTCAAGCAGCTTCTGCTGCAAGTCCTGGATCGGCGGGATGTTGCGCTCCATGATGGCACTCCATGGCTTGCCGGCGGCGGCCTGCTTCTCCACCCATTTCAGGTTGAGCACGTTCGAGGCGACCTTGTTGCCGGCCTTGTCGCGGCCCGAGAACTCGGCGATGAACTGCTCTTGCGGATAGCCGCAGCGATCCACGATGATGCGGCGCAGTTCGCGCTCGTACTTGCGCACGTCGTCGACCTGGCCGCGCAGCATGTCGCACAGGCGCTCGATGGTCTTGGCGGTGAAGCGGATCGTCATCAGCCGCTCGGACAGCAGGTGCTGCGACTTGACGTAGTTGGGCGAACCCCAGCCTTCCTTGTCGTAGGCCTTGTGCACCTTGTCGAACAGCGCGGCGATCTCGTCGAAGCGCTGCAGCGAATCGTTCTTGAGCTTTTCCAGCAGCCGCGTCATGGCCTTGGAGCCGCCCTTGCCGTCGTCGTCGTCCTCGTCGTCGTACTCGTCGTAGTCTTCCTCGGCCACGTAGTCGTCGTTCTCGTCGGCGTCGGCAAAGCCATCGACCACGGTGTTGATGATCACCTTGCCATCGCGGATCTCGCCCGCCATCTGCAGGATCTCGGCGATGGTGGTGGGGCTGGCGCTGATCGCCTCCATCATCGCCATCAGGCCGCCCTCGATGCGCTTGGCGATCTCGATCTCGCCCTCGCGCGTCAGCAGTTCCACCGTGCCCATCTCGCGCATGTACATGCGCACCGGGTCGGTGGTGCGGCCGAATTCGGAATCGACGGTGGACAGCGCGGCCTCGGCCTCTTCCTCGGCCTCTTCCTCGGTCGCCGTGCTGGTGCCCTGGTTGGTCAGCAGCAGGGTTTCGGCGTCGGGCGTCTGCTCGTACACCGCCACGCCCAGGTCGTTCAGCATCGAGACCACCGCTTCCAGCGTCTCGGCGTCGACCAGCTTGTCGGGCAGGTGGTCGTTGATCTCGCCGTGGGTCAGGTAGCCGCGCGTCTTGCCCAGCTTGAGCAGCGCCTTCAGGTTGGCGCGGCGGGTGTTCATCTCCTCTTCGGACAGCACGCTGTCGTCCAGGCCGAACTCTTTCATCAAGGCCCGCTCCTTGGCCTTGCTGATCTTCATGCGCAGCGGCTTGGCCTTCTCGACCGTCTCGGCCTGCACCTCGGGCTCCGGCTCACCTTCCAGGTCGGCCTCGATGTCGGACAGATCGGCGTCGTCGTCCAGCGTCTTGCCAGCGGTCTTGCCGGCGCGGCCATTCTTCGGCGGCGTGCTTTTTTCGGTCGCGCTGGCGCCCTTGGCCGGGCGGCCGGCTTTCTTGGCGGCGGCCTTCACGGCCGGCTTGGCGGCGGCGGCTTTCGGCTCAAGCTCTTCAGGCTTGGCCTTGGCGGCGGTCTTTTTGGCGGCTGGCGCTTTCTTGGCGGCGGGCTTGGCGGGACTCTGGGTGGCGGACATGCATTGACCTCAAGGTTGGCAGAATCGGCGCGGCGGCGGCATCGGATCGACCGCGGCGAACGCTGGAGAGCAAAAACAAAAACAGTTGAACAACGGCGCCGGTCAGCGCGCAATCGGATCCGGCGAACCGTCAACGGCAAGCTGGGTGGGCGAACATTTGGAGTGCAGTCCTTGCGGTGTATGGCCATTTCCGCTGTGGAAAAACGCGCTTCACGCTGGCGCGTTGGCCGGACCGGAGGTGCTGCTGTCGCACTTGCCTATGAGAAACAATCAATTATAGCCGATGCGGCGGATTTCAAGGCCCGGCCTCAACGTGGGCGCAGCGCCGGCATCGCCTTCAGCCGGTCGTAGGCGGCGCGGTCGCCGGCGGCTGCCGCCGTCACCAGCCGTTCGCGCTCGGCGGCGTAGCGCGCGTCGTGCTCGTGCTGCAGGATGCGGTCCAGCTCGCCGGCGTCACTCTCGATATCGGGCGGCAGGCCATCGACCAGACCGACCGCGATGGCCTCCAGTTCGTGTGCGCGCAAGGCCTCGCGCAGGGCGCTCCAGGGCTGCGGGCCGTGGTCCATGGCCTGGCCCGCCAGCCAGGTGAACAGCGGGCCGTGCGGCGCCGGCAGGTCGCACAGCAGCGCGTGGTCGGGCTGGCTGAGCCGGTCCCAGGCGCTGGACTCGGTCAGCAAGATTTGCAGCGCACGGCTGGCGCGGCTGGTCGGCAGCGTGCGCGTGCCGCCGCGTGGCGGCGCCGTGCGGCGTGGCGCTGGCGCGCGGCAGTCCGCGCCGGGGCCGCCACGCTCACTGCGGGCCGAACGGCGCGCCGCTGGCGCATGGCGCCGCAGGCCCCACAGCTGTTCCAGCTCGTGCGGTCCGATCTGCACCCGCGCTGCGATCTCGCCCAGCAATTGCTGTGCCAGTGCGCCGGGGGGCAGCAGCTGCCACAGGGGGCGGGCATTGGCGGCAAAGCGCGAACGACCCTCGGCGCTGTCCATGTCGCAGTCCTTGGCGGCCACGTCGAGCAGAAAGCGCGACAGCGGCAGCGCCGCCTTCACGGCCTGGGCGAAGGCGTCGGCACCCTCGGCGCGGATGAAGCTGTCGGGGTCGTGCTCCGCCGGCAGGAACAGGAACTTGACGCTGCGCGTGTCGGTGGCCAAGGGCAGGGCGGCTTCCAGCGCCTTGTGCGCGGCGCGGCGGCCGGCGGCGTCGCCGTCGAAGCTGAACACCACCTGCTCGGTGAAGCGGAACAGCTTGTGCACGTGCTCGGGCGTGCAGGCCGTGCCCAGCGTGGCGACGGCGTTGCCAAAGCCCAACTGCGCCAGCGCCACCACGTCCATGTAGCCCTCGGTCACCAGCGCGTAACCGTGCTCGCGCAGTGCGGCACGGGCCTCGAACAGGCCGTACAGCTCGCGCCCCTTGTGAAACACCGGCGTTTCAGGCGAGTTCAGGTACTTGGGCTTTTCATCGCCCAGCACGCGGCCGCCAAAGCCGATCACCTCGCCCTTGACGCTGCGGATCGGGAACATGATGCGATCGCGGAAGCGGTCGTAGCGCTTGTCTTCGTCGCTTTCGCCGACGATGACCAGGCCGCTTTCTTCCAGCAACGGATCGGTGTAGTCGGGAAACACGCTGGCCAGCGTGCGCCAACCCTCCGGCGCATAACCCAGGCCGAAGTCGCGCGCCACCTGGCCCGACAGGCCGCGCTTCTTCAAGTAGTCGATGGCGCGCGGCGCGTCTTTCAGGTGCTTCTTGTAGGCCTCGCCGGCTTTTGCCAGCACGTCGGTGAGCGTGTGGCGTTTTTCGGTCTCCTGCGCGGCGCGGGCCCGCTCCTGCGGGCTGCGCTCGTCCTCGGGCACCTGCAGGCCGTATTGCTGCGCCAGGTCGTGCACCACCTCGACAAAGCCGGCGCCGGTGTGGTCCATCAGAAAGCCGATCGCGTTGCCGTTCTTGCCGCAGCCGAAGCAGTGGTAGAACTGCTTGGAAGGGCTGACGGTGAAGGATGGCGTTTTCTCGCCGTGAAACGGGCACAGGCCCGAGAAGTTGGCTCCCGTCTTCTTCAGCTGCACGTAGCGGCCGACGATTTCGACCGCGTCGGCGCGGGCCAGAAGCTCCTGGATGAAATGCTGGGGGATGGCCACGGGGGTATTTTGACTGATGGGGTTTTTTGGGTTGGATGGGCTGCTGGCCGGAATGTGCGCCCGGCCAGCACAAGCGTCAAACCCCTGACCGCTGCGTCAGCAACACGTCGCAAGCGCTGGGTATGATTTGCCAAAGCATCCGGAGACACACACCATGGCCAGCATCTTCGACACCGACCTGCCGCGCACCGAAGCCAACTTCGCGCCCTTCACGCCGCTGGCCTTCATCCAGCGCACGGCCGAGGTGTATCCCGACAAGCTGGCCATCGTGCATGGCGATCTGCGCCAGAGTTGGGGCGAAACCTATGCGCGCTGCCGTCAACTCGCCAGCGCCCTCACGCAGCACGGCATCGGCAAGAACGACACCGTGGCCGCCATGCTGCCCAACACGCCGCCGATGGTGGAGGCGCACTTCGGCATCCCGATGGCCGGCGCCGTGCTGAACACGCTGAACACGCGGCTCGACCCCGAGGCCGTGGCCTTCATGCTGGACCACGGCGAATCCAAGGCCATCATCGTCGACCCCGAGTTCGCCGGCATCGTCAAGAAGGCGCTGACGCTGCGCGAGTCGAAAGCACCGCTGCTGGTGATCGACGTCGAGGACGCGCTGTACGGCGAAGGCCAGAAGATCGGCAGCATCAGCTACGACGCCTTCGTGGCCCAAGGCGATCCCGATTTCGACTGGAAGTACCCCGCCGACGAGTGGGATGCCATCGCGCTCAACTACACCTCCGGCACCACCGGCAATCCCAAGGGCGTGGTCTATCACCACCGCGGCGCGGCCACCAACGCCATCAGCAACATTCTGGAATGGGACTTGCCCAAGCACGCGGTGTACCTGTGGACGCTGCCCATGTTCCACTGCAACGGCTGGTGCTTTCCGTGGACCGTCGCAGCGCGCGCGGCGGTCAACGTGTGCCTGCGCCGGGTCGAGGCCAAGGCGATCTTCGACGCCATCCGCCAGCACGGGGTCACGCACTACTGCGGCGCCCCCATCGTGCACGGCCTGCTGGTCAACGCGCCGGATGAGATGAAGGCCGGCGTGCCGGCGGGCGTGAAATGCATGGTGGCCGGCGCCGCGCCACCGGCTTCGATGATCGAGGGCATGGAGCAGATGGGCTTCGATTTGACTCACGTCTACGGCCTGACCGAGGTGTACGGCCCCGCCACCGTGTGCGCCAAGCATGACGCGTGGAACGAGCTGGACATCGGTGAGCGCGCGCGCCTGAACGCGCGCCAGGGCGTGCGCTACCACCTGCAGCGCGACGCGCGCGTGCTCGACCCCAACACGATGCAGCCCGTGCCGTGGGACGGCGAGACCATGGGCGAGATCATGTTCCGCGGCAACATCGCCATGAAGGGCTACCTGAAGAACCCCAAGGCGACCGACGAGGCCTTTGCCGGCGGCTGGTTTCACAGCGGCGACCTGGCGGTGCAGTACCCCGACGGCTACATCAAGATCAAGGACCGCAGCAAGGACATCATCATCTCGGGCGGCGAGAACATCTCGTCCATCGAGGTCGAGGACGTGCTGTATCGCCACCCCGCCGTGCTGGCCGCCGCCGTGGTGGCGCGGCCCGACGAGAAATGGGGCGAGACGCCCTGCGCGTTCCTGGAGCTGAAACCCGGTGCCGAGGTGAGCAAGGAAGACGTCGTCGCCCATTGCAAGCAGCACCTGGCCAGCTTCAAAGTGCCGCGCTACATCGTGTTTGGTGAGTTACCCAAGACCAGCACCGGCAAGATCCAGAAGTTCGAGCTGCGCAAGCAGGCGGGGTCGGCCACGGCGATCGATGTGTGATTCCAGGCCCGCATAGATCACCGCCTTGCCGCTTCAAGCCTTCTCCCTGACGCAGGCCTGGGTGCAGGCTGCGCTGGGGCTGGTGGGCCTGCTGCTGGCCTGGCTGATCAACAGGCCTTATTCGCTCCAGTCGAACGGGAAGGCTTCGCCCAACTCGAACGCCAGCGGCACGACGGCGCGTGGCGCGCCTGTCTCTCCCCCGCCCTGGCCTCAGGCGCGGATGAAGTCGGTGACGCGCGAGTAGCTTCCGCGATAGCCCGCTGCCTTGATCTGCGCGTGCAGCGCCCGGCCGCTGCGCCTCTCATGCCTGGGACGCCTGGCGTCAACGCGCAGCGCCTGGATCAGCGTGTCATGCCAGGCGGTGAGCTTGCCCGCCCGAGCGCTCCTGCGGTATCTCGGCTGCGTTGTAGCAGGTGCCTTGACCCAGGTCTTGACCGTGTTGCGCGACAGGCCCGTGCGCCGCGCAATCTCAGTGAACGACAGACGGTCACGAAAGTGCAGCCGCCTGATTTTGCCCATCATGTCCATGGTGATCACTCCTGGCAACCCCGCTGCTTCAATCTTCAGCAGGTCAGTTGAACACCCCGGTCAAATTTACTTCGGCACTTCGCCTCTCAGAGGGTCAATTTTCGGTCGGCTGGAACAATCATGAACACGGCCACACGTGCGGCCATTCAGTTGAAACAAATATTGCGCTTCCAGGCTTAATTTGGTATCGTCGTACCGAATATATTCCGAATGTGCCTTTCGGGCTGGATGCGGGCGACTGACCTGCGTTTCGCGGGCTGAGCGGCGCGATCAAGCGAGCATCAAATGACTATCGCAATTCATGGGCATTGGCACCACAGGACCGGTGCGTGGCACTGCAAGGCACAGCCATGACCGCCGGCAGCAGTTACCTTTACCAGCCGGTCGTGGTGGAGCGCCTGGTGCGTGTCGAGCGCATTCCGGACGGCACGCCGGTGGATTTGCAGCCGGGCACCTCGGCGCAGGTGGCGCAGGCGCTGGGGTCGAACTACTCCTTGCTGGTACACGGGCAGCTGATGCGGCTGGCGGGCAAGGACGCGTCGGCGGTGGGGCTGCCGGAACCCGAGGGCGTGGACATTCCCGACGACACCGCGCCCGAGGATGTGCCCAGGCTGGCCTGGGAGGTGTTGCGCACCTGTTACGACCCGGAGATTCCGGTCGACATCGTCGAGCTGGGGCTGGTCTACCGCTGCGACGTGACGCCGCTGTCCGGCAGCGCCGGAATGCAACGCATCGAGATCGACATGACGCTGACGGCGCCCGGTTGCGGCATGGGCGACGTGATCGCCAACGATGCGCGCGACAAGCTGATGGCGCTGCCGCATGTCGGCGAGGTGGACGTGCAGATCGTGTTCGATCCGCCCTGGGACCGCTCGCGCATGTCCGAGGCGGCGCTGCTGACCGTGGGGCTGTAGTCGGCCAACCGCGCGCCACGAACCCGGAAAATCCGATGCCCTGCTACGCACTCGACGGTCTGGTGCCGGTGATCGATCCGACCGCCTTCGTGCACCCCGATGCGATCCTGATCGGCGACGTGATCGTCGGGCCGCAATGCTACGTTGGCCCGGCGGCCAGCCTGCGCGGCGATCTGGGCCGCATCGTGCTGGAGCGCGGCGCCAACGTGCAGGACGCTTGCGTGCTGCACAGCTTTCCCGACCGCGACATGCTGGTGGAGGAAAACGGCCACATCGGCCACGCCGCGGTGCTGCATTGCTGCACGGTGCGGCGCGACGCGCTGGTGGGCATCCAGGCGGTGCTGATGGACGCGGTGGTGGTGGGCGAGCAGGCCATCGTCGGCGCCTGCTCGTTCGTGCCCGAGCGGACCGAGTTGCCGCCGCGCACGCTCAGCGTCGGCTCGCCGGCGCGTGTGGTGCGTGAGTTGAGCGAGGCACAGCTGGCCGGCAAGCGCGCGGCAACGGCCGTGTATCACCGCTTGACCGAGCGGTGCCTGAAGACCTTCCAGCCGGTGGCGCCGCTGACGGCGCCCGAGCCGGGGCGGCCGCGTTTCGATCTGCCCGACGTGTCGGCGTTGGAGCGGCGCTGAGGGCTCAGCAGGCGGCCGTCGATCCATGGTCGTCTCTGGATTCCTGCCGACGCGGGAGTGACGGGCGATCGGCGGCCCGTTCGCGGCCGCAATCGAATCAGTCCGCGTGTGTGCCGGTGCCGCGCAGCCGCTGCAGATCGGCCAGTGCCAGCACCGGGGCGGGGCGGCGATCGGGCAGCTTGAGCACCTGGGCCGAACCCTGCTGGCGCGCGATCATGCGCAGCATGGTGGCCAGGGTGATCGAGCTGAAGGTGGCGACGCTGTTGTCGTCGGTTTCGCTCAGCACCGCGTGCAGCGCCTGCTCGACCGGGTTGGCGTCGGGCGGTGGCGGGTGGCGGCGCGTCGGTGCGATGTCCTCAAACAGTTCGATCACGTCCAGCAGCGTCACGCGCGAGGCGTTGGCGATGAAGCGGTAGCCGCCGCCGGCCCCGCGCACCGACTCGACCAGGCCGGCGCGCACCAGTTCGGCCAGCACCTTGGCCAGGTGGTGCGACGACACCTGGTACTTGTCGGCGATCTCGCCGGCCGCCAGATGGCGCTGCGGCTGGCCCGCGATTTCCAGCACGCTGGACAGCGCGAGCAAGGTGTTCTTCTGCAGCTTCATGGCGTGCCTTTGGGGGTCAATTGTCGATGTCCATCTCGAGCGACAGCAGCGGCCCGGCCATCATCCCCTGGCCCCGGAAGAAGGACAGGATGAGCGTGTTCTCGCGCTGCAGCACGGTGCGGATGGTGCGCGCGCCGGCGCGCCGGAACTGCGCCGCGATGGCGTTCAGCAGCAACTCGCCGACGCCGCGCTGGCGCACCGCCGGATCGACCTCGATGCCGAAGATCCAGCCGCAGGGCGGCGAGCCGAACTCCCAGTCGCGCACCTCGCCGACGATCAGGCCGATCACCGTGCCCTCGGCGACGGCGACCAGAAAGCGCGAATCGCGGTGCTCGCCGCTGCCGTAGCGGCGAAACACCTGCAGCCAGTAGGCGTGGCGCTCCTCGCCGCTGATGGCGTGGTCGATGGCGGCGATGGCCTTCAGGTCGGTGCGCCGGGCGGCGCGCACTTCGACGGGATGGGTTTGCGGCGTGGTCGGTGGGCCGCGGCGGCGCGGTGCGGGCTTGGCGGCACGGGTCGGCGGGGCGACGGTGGCGGGGCGTGAACTCATGCAGGCATTCGAGCGAAGACTTGAGCGAAGACTTAATTCGGTATTTTAGTACCGATTAAAAATCCAGAATTAAAGACAGCGCACCTTTTGCGACATGTCAACGAATGAGCGGCGGGTTTCGTGTACTTGCGGTGCGCGCCGGGCCGCATTCTAGGGGCGCGGCACAACGGCGGTGGCTTCCAGTTCGATCTTGCCCGGATGGTCGAGCAGGTCGGACACGAAGATCATGCTCATGGCCGGGTAGTGGCGCCCCATCAGGCGACGCCAGATCGGGCCCAACTCGGCGCGCGCCGCCAGGTAGCCCGGCTTGTCGCAGCAGTAGGCCGTCAGGCGGCAGATGTGCTCGGCCCGCCCACCGGCCTCGGCCAGCACCGCCAGCACGTTGCCCAAGGCCTGCTCGAACTGCGGGGCGATGTCTTCCGACTCGAACTGCTGCTGCGCGTTCCAGCCGACCTGGCCCGAGACGAACACGATGCGGCCGCTGCCATCGGCTTCGATGCCATTGGCGTAGCCGATCGGCGGTGCCCAGCCTGCGGGCAACAAGGTGCGCATCATGGTGATTCCTTCAGTGGCATGGGGTGGTGGGGGCGGGGCGGTTCATGTGTCGTAGCGCGGCGGGTCCGGGTCTTCGTACCAGTCGCTGTCGGGTTGCGGCACTTTTTTAAGCCAGCCGAGGATCAGCTCGACGTGCTCGCGCTCTTCCTCCAGCAGCTCCAGCGCCGCCTTGCGCACCGGCTCCGACTGCGCCGCCTCGGTCAGCGCCTCGAAGAAGCGCACCGCGCGCTGTTCGGCCTTCAGCGCCAGCTGCAGCGCGTGCCAGGGCGTCATCAGGTAGTGGATGTCGTCCATCGCCACCACTTCGGCCGACTCGAAGCCTTCCCAGCGCTGCGCGCTGGTGCCGGGCGGGATCTCGCTCCAGCCCATCTCGGCCAGCATCTGCTCGGCGTGCTTGTTTTCGATGACCGACATCTTGCGGAACAGCGCGGCCACCTCGGCGTTGTTGTGCGTTTCCATGGCGTCGGCCAGTTCCTGGTAGCGCTCGACCGCCTCGAACTCCATGGCGATGGCCTGGGCCATGAAGTCCTCGATGGTGGCGGGGACCGCCGGCTGGGTCAGGGTGGTGGTCTGGCTCATAGTGCGAACTCCGCTTCGAGGTCCTGGGGGGTCTGGCTGGCCCGGCGCGGGGGCAGGGCGAAGGCCGGGCGGTTGCCGACGTAGAGCACGCCGATGTTGATGCCGTCGTCGGTCATCAGGCGGCGCGCGGCTTGCTCGGGGTTGGAGGTCGGGCCCACCGGCGCCGGGCGCACCACGTCCTTCCAGCCGCGCTGCTCGGGCCGGAAGGTGACGCAGGGGCTGAGGATCTCGACGAAGGAAAAGCCCGGGTGCTGCATTGCCCGCGCCAGGATGTCGGCGGTGCCGTTCTGGTCGCCGGCGAAGGCGCGGGCGACGAAGTTGGCGCCCGAAGCCAGCGCCACCACCAGGGGGTGGAACACGCGCAGGCCGGTGCCGCCGGGCGAGAGCTTGGAATCCCAGTCCGGCTCGGTGGTGGGCGAGGGCTGGCCCTTGGTCATGCCGTAGACGTGGTTGTCCATCACCATGTAGGTCATGTCGACGTTGCGCCGGCAGGCGTGCAGAAAGTGGTTGCCGCCGATCGAGTAGCCGTCGCCGTCGCCGCTGGCCACCAGCACCTGCAGGTCGGGGCGCGCCACCTTGAGGCCGGTGGCGGCCGCCAGCGAGCGCCCGTGCACGCCGTGGAAGCCGTAGCACGAGGTGTAGGCCGGGATGCGCGAGGAGCAGCCGATGCCCGAGACCACCGCCACCTCGTGCGGTGGCCGGCCGACCGCGGCCATGGCCTTCAGTACGGCGTTGAGCACGGTGTAGTCGCCGCAGCCGGGGCACCAGATCGGCTTGTAGTCGGACTTGTAGGCCGCGGCCGTGAGCGCGGGCGCCTCGGCGGTCGGGGCGCTGGCAAGAGCTTCAGTCATTGGGCATTCCTCCAGGAAAGCAGCACGTTCAGGATTTCATCGGGGCGCAGCGGCAGCGGGCCGGGGCGGTGGTACTTGTCGGGGCGCACCGGCAGCTCGAAATGCCCGCGCAGGTAGCGATACAGCTGGGCGCCATGGTTCTGCTCGATCACCAGGATGCGCCGGGCGCCTTCGAGCGCGGCGCTCATGGCCTCGACGCGCGCCGGCGCCAGCAGGCGCAGCGACACCAGCCGGATCGCCAGGCCCTGCTCGGCGCCGCGCGCGATCGCCTCGCGCACCGGGCCGGTGGCCGAGCCGAAGGTGATCACGGCGAGGTCGGCATCGCCTTCGATGTCGGCCCACATCGGCCCGTAGTCGAAGCGCTCCAGCTTGCGCGCGCGCTTGTCCATCTGGGTGGCGTGCACGCTGGCCTGGCTGCTGGGGATGCCTTTTTCGTTGTGCTCCAGGCCGTCGGCGGTGTAGGTGGTGCCGCGGCGGCCGGGGATCGCCATCGGGCTGATGCCCGACTCGGTGTCGCGGTAGCGCAGGTAGTCGGGCGTGTCGGCGGGCGCGGTCAGGCGCTCGGCCACGTAGGGCAGCGGCTCGGGGCGATCGATGATGCAGCGCGACTGGCCCAGGAACTGGTCCGACAGCACCAGCGCCGGCGCCTGCAGCGCCTCGGCCAGGTGCACCGCCCACTGGGTGGTGCCGAGGCAGTCCGAGATCGAGTTCGGCGCCAGCACCAGGCGCGGTGCGTCGCCGTGCAGGCCGCCCACGGCCATCGACAGATCGCTCTGCTCGCTCTTGGCCGGAATGCCGGTCGACGGCCCGCCGCGCATCACGTCGACGATGACGATCGGCACCTCGGCCGCCACCGCCAGGCCGATGCCCTCGGTCATCAGCGCCAGTCCGGGGCCCGCGGTGGCGGTGAGCGAGGGCACGCCGCCGAACGAGGCGCCGACGATCATGTTGACCGAGGCCAGTTCGTCCTCGGCCTGCAGCAGCGTGCCGCCGACCTTGGGCAGGGCCGGCGACAGCCATTCCAGCACCTCGGTGGCGGGCGTGATCGGGTAGGCGGCGACGAAGCGGATGCCGCCGCGCAAGGCGCCCATGCCGGCGCCTTCGTTGCCCGACAGCAGCCAGCGCCGCTGGGTGGCGTCGCGCGGCGGCCACACCGGCGCCGGTCGGCCCCAGGCCTGCTGCAGCTCGGCGGCGGCGTCGGCGCCGGCGGCCAGTGCCTGCAGGTTGGCCTCCAGCGTGGCGGGCTTCTTCCAGGATTCGCGCAGCGCCGCCTCCAGCGCTTCGCGCGGCAACCCGCATAGGGTGCCGGCGACGCCAAGCGACAGCGTGTTGGCCCAGGCGCCGGGAATGCCTTTCAGTATCTTCTTCAGCGGCAGCGGCAGGTAGCGCGCGCCGGTGGCGGTGAACACCGCCGGCGCCTCGCCCTGGTCGGGGTCGCCGATCATGGCGCTGTGGGGCCCCAGCACGATCTCGTCGGCGAAGCGGCCGACGCCCATCCAGTCGATCGCCAGCAGCAGGTCGAACTGGTCGTCCAGCGCCTGCACCGGCTGGCTGCCCAGGCGCACCAGGGCGCCGGCCTCGCCGCCGCGGATCTGCGGGCCGCTGGTGCGCACCATCAGGCCGTAGGTGCCGGCCTTGGCGGCGGCGTCCAGCAGCAGGTTGCCGGCGGTCATGACGCCGGCGCCGCCGCTGCCGGCCAGCGCCACGGACAGGGTGCTGGTTCTTGAAGGTTGGGTGGAATCGGACCGCGCGGCGGTGGCGCCGCGCGGCGGGGCTTCTAGGGTGGCTGGGCTGGACAAGCGGGTCTCCTTGGTCGGCATGACGGTCGATCGTCACAGGGGTCAGTTGATCGCGACGCGATTGCTTTGGTTCTGATCCAGATCAAAGTCGATCCAAGCAAAGCCCTGACAATCGCCTTAAATCGGCATTGCGGTACTAATTTACCACAGCAACCGGTTTTCGTACCCTACAGATGGCAAAAAAGGACGGAGACGAACCCATGAGCATCCCGGCCCATCGCTGGCAAATGACGGCACTGCAGGCGCCGCTGGAGCGCGTCGATTTCGCCGCCGAACCCGGCGCCGGCGAGGTCGTGGTGCGCATCGCCGGCTGCGGCGTCTGCCACACCGACCTCGGCTATTACTACGACGGCGTGCGCACCAACCACGCGCTGCCGCTGACACTGGGCCACGAGATCAGCGGCCACGTGGTGGCTGCCGGCGCCGGCGCCGAGGACTGGATGGGCGCCGCCGTGATCGTGCCGGCGGTGCTGCCCTGCGGCGAGTGCGATCTGTGCCAGCGCGGCCTGGGCACCATCTGCCGCAGCCAGAAGATGCCCGGCAACGACATCCAGGGCGGCTTTGCCAGCCACATCGTGGTGCCGGCGCGCGGCCTGTGCCGCGTCGACGAGGCGCGCCTGGCCCAGGCTGGCCTGAAGCTGGCCGAGGTGTCGGTGGTGGCCGACGCGCTGACCACGCCCTACCAGGCGGTGACGCGCGCCGGCGTCACGCCCGGCAGCCTGGCCATCGTGATCGGTGCCGGCGGTGTCGGCGGCTACTGCGTGCAGGTGGCCCACGCCATGGGCGCCAAGGTGGTCGCCATCGACGTCGACGACGCCAAGCTGGCCGCCGTGGCCGAGTACGGCGCGGCGCTGACGCTGAACAGCCGCACGCACGACCAGAAGGCGCTCAAGGCCGCCATCGCGGCCTTCGCCAAGCAGGAAGGCCTGCGCGCCACCGAGTGGTTCATCTTCGAATGCTCGGGCACCGCGCCCGGGCAGCTCACCGCCTTCGGCCTGCTGGTGCATGGCGCCACGCTGTCGGTGGTCGGTTTCACCATGGACAAGGTCGAGGTGCGCCTGTCCAACCTGATGGCCTTCGACGCCCGCGCCATCGGCAACTGGGGCTGCCCGCCCGAAGCCTACCCGGCCGCGCTTGAGCTGGTGCTGGAGGGCAAGGTGAAGGTGCAGCCCTTCGTCGAGTGCCATCCGCTCGACGACATCAACCACGTCTTCCATGCGGTGCACGCGCGCGAGATCCGCAAGCGCGCCGTCATGGTGCCGGCCACGGCCTGATTCCCTTTCACCCTTTGTTCCCTTGACTTCAGGAAGCCCCGCGATGACCGTCACCCAACCCCAGCGCGAGTTCGTCAGCCACGATCTTGTCGACGATTTCAGCAAGCCCGGCGTGCGCTACGAGCTCAAACCCGCCAAGCGCCCCGACGGCACGGTGGCGGAAGGCCTGTACAACGCCTGGATCACGCTCGACAACGAGAGCCAGTACAACTCCTACACCACCGACATGGTCAAGGGCGTGATCCTGGCCTTCCGCGCCGCCAGCAACGACCGCTCGGTCAACTGCGTGGTGTTCACCGGCGCCGGCGACAAGGCCTTCTGCACCGGCGGCAACACCAAGGAATACGCCGAGTACTACGCTGGCCATCCGCAGGAATACCGCCAGTACATGCGCCTGTTCAACGACATGGTGTCGGCCATCATCGGCTGCGACAAGCCGGTGATCTGCCGCGTCAACGGCATGCGCATCGGCGGCGGCCAGGAGATCGGCATGGCCTGCGACTTCTCGGTCTCGTCCGACCTGGCACGCTACGGCCAGGCCGGCCCCAAGCACGGTTCGGCCCCGATCGGCGGCGCCACCGACTTCCTGCCGGTCATCGTCGGCGCCGAGCGCGCCATGGCCGCCTGCATCCTGTGCGAGCCCTTCAGCGCCCACAAGGCCTATCAGATGGGCATCCTGACCGAAATCGTCCCGGCGCTGAAGGTCGACGGAAAGTACGTTGCCAACCCGCTGGTCGAGACGCAGAAGATGGTCGACGAGTTTGGCCGCAACGCCTACGGCGAGCCCAAGACCGGCGACGCGCTGAAAGAAGGCAAGGCGCTGATGGCGCGCGGCAGCGTGGACCTGACGGCGCTCGACGAGAAGGTCGAGGAGCTGTGCGCCAAGATCCTGCTCACCTTCCCCGACTGCACCACCAAGTCGCTGGAGGAGCTGCGCAAGCCCAAGCTCGATGCCTGGAACCGCAACAAGGAGAACTCGCGCGCCTGGCTGTCGCTGAACATGATGACCGAGGCCCGCGCCGGCTTCACCGCCTTCAACGACGGTCCCAAGGACGACCGCGAGGTCGACTTCGTGCTGCTGCGCCAGAAGCTGGCCGCCGGCCAGAGCTGGCACGGCACGCTGCACGACGAGATCCAGCCGAAGAAGGCCAAGGCCTGAACCACGGAGCCCACGCTGTGAGCGAATCCCCCCTCAAGGTCTGGCTCGATCGCGATGGCGCGCTGCTGCGCCTGCGTCTCGCCCGGCCCAAGGCCAACATCGTCGACGCCGAGATGATCGGCGCGCTGCACGCGGCGCTCGATCAGCACCGCGGCGTTGCTGCGCTGCGCGGCGTGCTGCTGGATGCCGAAGGGCCGCACTTCAGCTTTGGCGCCAGCGTCGAGGAGCACCTGGCCGAGCGCTGCGCGCAGATGCTGGCCAGCCTGCACGCGCTGGTGCTGGCGATGGTCGAGTTTCCGAAGCCGATCCTGGTCGCCGTGCGCGGCCAGTGCCTGGGCGGCGGGCTCGAAGTGGTGCTGGCCGGCGGGCCGATCTTTGCCGCGCCCGATGCGCAGCTGGGCCAGCCCGAGATGAAGCTCGGCGTGTTCGCGCCGGCCGCCTCCTGCCTGCTGCCCTGGCGCGTCAACCAGGCGGTGGCCGAGGACCTGCTGTGGTCCGGCCGCAGCCTGGATGGCACCGCCGCGCACGCGGTCGGCCTGGTGCACACGCTGGCGGACGACCCGGAAGCCGCCGCGCTGGCCTATTTCGATGAGCACCTGGCGCCCAAGAGCGCCGCCGCGCTGGCCTGCGCGGTGGCCGCCGCGCGGGCGCCGCGCATCCGCGAGTTGCGCGAACGTCTTGCCGAGGTCGAGCGGCTTTATCTCGACCAACTCATGTCCACCCGCGACGCCAATGAGGGGCTGGCTGCCTTTCTCGCGCGCCGTTCACCCACCTGGGAGCATCGCTGATGAACCAAGCCGCCACCCCCGTCAAGCCTGAAGTGCTGCAGATCGTCGAACGCTGCGAAGCGCTGTTCGAGGACTTGCATTTCAACGCCGTCAAGGAATGGAAAGCCGCTGTGCCGGGCCGCCAGGCCATCGGCTACATGCCGGTCTACGTCCCGCGCGAGATGATCCACGCTGCCGGCATGCTGCCGGTGGGCATCCTCGGCGGCGGCGACCAGCTCGAGGTGATCCAGGGCGACGCCTACTACCAGAGCTACATCTGCCGCATCCCGCGCTCGACCATCGAGCTGGGCCTCACGGGTCGCCTCGACAGCCTGGACGGCATGCTGTTCCCCTCGATCTGCGACGTCATCCGCAACCTGTCGGGCATGTGGCAGATGCTGTTCAAGGACAAGTACGTGCGCTACATCGACGTGCCGCAGAACTACGACGACGAGATCGGCGGCAAGTTCTGGATCGAGGAGATGCAGGTGCTGCGCGAGGACCTGGCCAAGCTGGCCGGCAAGGAGATCACCGACGAGGCGCTCAACGCGTCGATCGCCGTCTACAACGAGAACCGCCAGGTGATCCGCGAGCTGTACGCCATGCGCGCGGCCCAGCCCTGGCAGGTGCCGACCTCCGAGGTCTATCTGCTGCAGCGCGCCGGCATGGTGCTGCCGGTGGAAGAGCACACCCAGCTGCTGCGCGACTACATGGCGGCCGTGGTCAAGGTCGAGCGCCCCAGGCGCGACAACGCCCGCGTGGTCATCAACGGCAGCTTCTGCGAGCAGCCGCCGCTGTCGCTGATCAAGTCGGTCGAGATGGCCGGCTGCTACGTGGTCGACGACGACTGGATGCTGGTGTCGCGCTGGCTGCTGGACGACGTGCCGACCGACGGCAACCCGTTGCAGGAGCTGTCCAAGGCCTTCCTGCACCGCTCGGCCACCACCGCCGCCAAGTACGACGCCCGGCGCGAGGACAAGGGCCAGTACCTGCTGCACCAGGTCAAGAGCCGCGGTGCCGAGGGCGTGGTGTTCGCCGCGCCGTCGTTCTGCGACCCGGCGCTGCTCGAGCGCCCGATGCTGCAGGACGTGCTGGCCAAGCACGGCGTGCCCTACACGGCGTTCAAGTACGCCGAGAACACCGGCCAGATGGCCCCGATCCGCGAGCAGGCCGGCACCTTCGCCGACTCGATCAAGTTGTGGAGCGCCGCGGCCTGAAGCGCGCACCAGGAGAGAACCGACATGAATACCCCCACCGCCAAGCCCGCCGTTGCCAAGCCCGCCGCCAAGCGTCCGCCCGAGGTCCAGAAAGAGGACGCGATGTGGATGCAGAAGGAGCTGATCAACAAGAACTACATGGAACTGGCCACCGCGCGCCAGCAGGGCCGCAAGGTCTCGGCCACCTTCGTGCCGGGCAACCTGAACGAGCTGCTGATGTGCTTCGACTTCGCGCGCAGCCTGCCCGAGACCAACGCGCTGCAGAACGGCATGCGCAAGAAGAGCGGCAAGTTCATCATGGACGCCGAGCGCGACGGCCACTCCGAGGACGTCTGCACCTACGTCAAGTCCGACCTGGGCATGATGCAGGGCGGCGAGATCGGCCCCACCGGCGACCCGCTGCCCACGCCCGACGTGCTGCTGCTCAGCTACACCGGCTGCTTCACCTTCATGAAGTGGTTCGAGCTGATCCGCCACAAGTACGGCTGCGAGACGACGATGCTGCACGTGCCCTACCAGGGCGAGGGCAAGATCGCGCCCAACATGCGCGACTACGTGGTGCGCCAGCTGAAGGAGAACGTGATCCCGACGCTGGAGCGCGTCTCGGGCGTCAAGTTCGACATCGACCGCCTGCGCCAGTACATGAGGGAATCGGCCAAGGCCGAGGACGATCTGGTGGCGGTGCTGGAGTCGGCCAAGCACCGGCCCAGCCCGATCGACGGCTACTTCGGCGCCGTCTACTACATCGGCCCGATCTTCACCGCCTTCCGCGGCACCACCGAGGCGACCGACTACTACCGCACGCTGCGCGCCGAGATCGAGCAGCGTATCCGCGACGGCAAGGGCCCGGTCACGCCGGACGGCGAGATGGGCGAGGAGAAGTACCGCATCGTGGTCGAGGGCCCGCCCAACTGGACCAGCTTCCGCGACTTCTGGAAGATGTTCTACGACGAGGGCGCGGTGGTCGTCAGCTCGACCTATTCCAAGGTCGGCGGCCTGTACGACTTCGGCTTCCGCCACGACCCCGACAACCCGCTGGAGTCGCTGGCCGAGTACTGCCTGGGCTGCTACACCAACCTGAACCTGCCCTCGCGCGTCGACATGATCTGCAAGTACATCGAGGAGTACCAGGCCGATGGCCTGCTGATCAACTCGATCAAGAGCTGCAACAGCTTCTCGGCAGGCCAGCTGCTGATCCTGCGCGAGGTAGAGAAGCGCACCGGCAAGCCGGCCGCCTTCATCGAGACCGACCTGGTCGACCCGCGCTACTTCTCGGCCGCCAACGTCAAGAACCGCCTGGAGAGCTATTTCCAGATGGTCAAGCAGAAGCGCTCGGCCGCCAGCCTGCATCTGCCCGAAGCGATGGCCTGAACCCCCGCGACCTGGAGACACACATCATGCGCACTTTCATCGGCATCGACCTGGGCTCGACCACCACCAAGGCGGTGGTCATCGACGAGAACGAGCAAATCATCGGCCGCGGCATCACCAACTCGCGCTCGAACTACGACACCGCCGCCACGGTGGCCAAGACCGAGGCCATGGTCAACGGGCGCTTCCACCTGTTCCGCCAGGCGCTGGGCGAGAGCGGCGCGCTGAACGGCGCGCTCGACAGCTTCCTCGGCCAGCTCGAACGCGACTTCCGCGCCGAGCAGTACCTGGAGCAGCTGGTCGACCTGGAGGAGACCTGCCACCGCAGCCTGGACACGGCCAACTTCGGCGCCGATTCGGGCGCGGTCAAGGAGGCGCTGGAGGAAACCTTCAAGCGCATCACGGGCGAGGCGCCCAGCCTGTTCCTGCCCGGCGCCCAGCGCAAGAGCGACTTCTTCCGCGACATCGCCGGCAGCCAGTATCTGGCGCTTGGCGAGACCGTGGCCAAGGAGATGGGCACGCGCTACGACTACCTGCTGAACCTGTTCGACCGCTCGATCATCGAGGTCGAGAACCGTGTCTATTCGGACTCGGTGCGCCGCCACCTGCTGAGCGCGCTGGAGCGCAGCTTCAAGGCCATGCCCGAGACCGAGGCGCACCGCGCCAAGATCGAGCAGCCGGTCAAGGCCATCCTCGACACCACGATGGAGGAAACCTACACCGTGGGCACCGGCTACGGCCGCGCGCGGCTGCCGTTCAGCAAGGAGCACATCCGCAGCGAGATCCTGTGCCATGGCCTGGGCGCGCACGTGATGTACCCGAAGACGGCCACCGTGCTCGACATCGGCGGCCAGGACACCAAGGCGATCCAGGTCGATCCGGCGGGCATCGTCGAGAGCTTCCAGATGAACGACCGCTGCGCCGCCGGCTGCGGGCGCTATCTCGGCTACATCGCCGACGAGATGAACATGGGCCTGCACGAGTTGGGGCCGATGGCCATGAAGTCGACCAAGCAGGTCCGCATCAACTCGACCTGCACCGTGTTCGCCGGCGCCGAGCTGCGCGACCGCCTGGCGCTGGGCGACAAGCGCGAGGACATCATGGCCGGCCTGCACCGCTCCATCATCCTGCGCGCCATGTCGATCCTGGCGCGCTCGGGCGGCATCCGCGACGAGTTCACCTTCACCGGCGGCGTGGCCAACAACGTGGCCGCGGTCAAGGCGCTGGAAGAGCTGATCGAGGAGAACTACGGCAAGCTGACCATCAACATCGACCCGGACTCGATCTACACCGGTGCCCTGGGCGCCGCCACCTTCGCCTACCGCGCCGTGGTCGAAGACGGCAAGGAAGCCGAGCACCGCGCCTGAAAGCGCCCAAGGAGCACACCATCATGAGCAAGAGCATCCACACCATCGGCATCGACATCGGCTCCGGCGCGGTCAAGACGGCGCTGTTCCGCATCGACGCGGACGGCACGCCGCACTGGCTGGCCAAGCGCGTCGAGCGCATCCGCCGGCGCGATCCGATGACGCTGGCCCGCGAGGGCTACGAAGGCGTCCTGGAAGACGCCGGCCTCAAGCCCGAGGACATCGACTACATCGCCACCACCGGCGAGGGCGAGAACGTCAAGTTCTCGACCGGGCACTTCTACTCGATGACCACGCACGCGCGCGGCGGCCTGTTCCTGGACCCGGAGGCGCGCGCGGTGGTCGACATCGGTGCGCTGAACGGCCGGGCGATCTCGGTCGACGAGCGCGGCAAGGTGCTGCAGTACAAGATGACCAGCCAGTGCGCCTCGGGCTCGGGCCAGTTCCTGGAGAACATCGCGCGCTATCTGGGCGTTGCCATCGAGGAAATCGGATCGATCTCGCAGAGCTCGAAGGACCCGGAAAAGGTCAGCTCGATCTGCGCCGTGCTGGCCGAGACCGACGTCATCAACATGGTCAGCCGCGCCATCTCGACGCCCGACATCCTCAAGGGCATCCACCTGTCGATGGCCTCGCGCATCGTCAAGCTGCTCAAGGTGACCGGTGTCAAGGGCGGCGTCGCGCTGATGACCGGCGGCCTGGCGCTGGACACCGGCCTGCTGGCGGCGATCCAGGAAGAGATGGCCAACGAGAAGGTCGCGGTGACGGTGCGCTCGCACCCGGATTCCATCCTGGCCGGCGCCATCGGTGCCGCGCTGTGGGGCGCCTACCGCCACCAGAAGCTGCAGGAACTCGAGTCGGCTGCGGTCGCGGCCTGAAGAAAAAACGCCATCACACCCAGTCCGAAGGAAACCCATCATGGCCTTGATGATTGACGACAACTGCACCGCCTGCGACGCCTGCCGGCCGGTGTGCCCGAACGAGGCGATCTCGGTCGGTGAACTGATCTACGTGATCGATCCGCTGCGCTGCACCGAATGCGTCGGCGCCGAGGACGAACCGCAATGCATGCTGGTCTGCCCGGCCGACTGCATCGTGCCAAACCCGGATTTCGTCGAAAGCCAGGAAGAACTCCTGGCCAAGTACGAAAGCCTGCACGGCTGAGCCGGCGTGAACGAACCCGCCGGATTCGTTCACCTCTTCTGAGCGACGGCGGCACTCGCGCCGCACCATTCTTCCGGGCGCCACCCCGCCGCGGCGTCCGGGCCCGTTTCGCCCGCCTGCGCGGCTGGCGACCAAGCTCACCGGAGTCGAGCGCATGGATGACAGCGCCCCCCTCGACGTCGCGCCGCCGGTCGATGTCTTCAATTTCGCGCAGCACCTGCTGCAGCGCAATACCGGCCGCGGTGACAAGCCGGCCTACGTCGACGACCGCGGCACCCTGAGCTACGGCCAGCTCGATGAGCGCGTGCGCCGGCTCGCCGCCGCATTGAAGAGTCTGGGCGTGCGCCCGGAGGAGCGCGTGCTGCTGCTGATGCAGGACTGCAACGACTGGCCGGTGGCCTTTCTCGGCAGCCTCTACGCCGGTGCCGTGCCGGTGGCCGTCAACACCTTGCTGACGGCGGACGACTACGCCTACATGCTGGAGCATTCGCGCGCGCAGATGGCGCTGGTCTCGGGCGCGCTGCTGCCGGTGCTGAACGCGGCGCTGATCAAGGCCGACCACGAGGTGCGCAAGGTGATCGTGGCGCGCCCCGAGGGGCCGCTGCACCCGTCGGAGGTGGAGCTGGAATCGCTGCTGGCGGCGCACGCGTCGCTGGACCGGCCAGCCACCACGCACGCCGACGACCCGGCCTTCTGGCTCTATTCCAGCGGCTCCACCGGCCGCCCCAAGGGCACGGTGCACTCGCACGCCAACCCCTACTGGACGGCGGAGCTGTACGGGCGCGGCGTGCTCGGCCTGCGCGAGGACGACGTCTGCTTCTCGGCCGCCAAGCTGTTCTTCGCCTACGGGCTCGGCAACGCGCTGAGTTTTCCGCTCAGCGTCGGCGCCACCACGCTGCTGATGCCCGAGCGCCCGACGCCGCGCGCCACCTTCGCGCGCTGGCGCGGCCAGCACGGTCCGCGCCCGACGGTGTTCTTCGGCGCGCCCACCGGCTACGCCGGCATGCTGGCCGACGCCGATCTGCCGCGCCCGGACGAACTGGCGCTGCGCATGGCTTCGTCGGCCGGCGAGGCGCTGCCGGCCGAGATCGGACAGCGTTTCAAGCACCAGGTCGGCGTCGACATCGTCGACGGGCTGGGCTCCACCGAGATGCTGCACTGCTACGTGTCGAACACGCCCGATCGCATCCAGTACGGCTGCACCGGCTGGCCGGTGCCGGGCTACCGCATCGAGCTGCGGGGCGATGACGGCCAGCCGGTGCCGGACGGCGAGCCGGGCGACCTGTACGTGCAGGGGCCGTCGAGCGCGCTGATGTACTGGGGCAACCGCGTGAAGACGCGCGAGACCTTCCAGGGCGACTGGACCAAGAGCGGCGACAAGTACATCCGCCAGGCCGACGGCAGCTATCTGTGCGCCGGCCGCACCGACGACATGCTGAAGGTGAGCGGCATCTACGTCTCGCCCTTCGAGGTCGAGGCCACGCTGATCCAGCACCCCGAGGTGCTGGAGGCGGCGGTGATCGGCGTCACCGACGCCCAGGGCCTGACCAAGACCAAGGCCTACGTGGTGCGCAAGCCCGGCACCGCGGTGACGACCGAGGCGCTGCAGGCCTTCGCCAAGCAGCACCTGGCGCCCTACAAGTACCCGCGCCAGATCGAGTTCGTCGACGAGCTGCCGAAGACCGCCACCGGCAAGATCCAGCGCTTTCGCCTGCGCGCGCTGAACGAAACACCGGTCTGATTGGACTGGAATATTGCGTGCCGATACGGCCGCCTTTGCGCTGGATCAAACCGAAATCGGTATTGCAATACCACATTACGTCTTTCTGACACGATCCTTTCAATGCCGAGTTTTTTCCCATGCCCAAACGCCTGCTGACCCTGACCGTGAACGGCCGCCAGCGCGAGCTGCTGGCCGCCGACGGCGCGCTGCTGATCGAGGTGCTGCGCGACGATCTTGGCCTGACCGGCACCAAGCGCGGCTGCGACGGCGGCGAGTGCGGCGCCTGCACCGTGCTGGTCGACGACCGGCCGCGCCTGGCCTGCTCGACGCTGGCGCACCAGGTGGCGGGGCAGCAGGTCGAGACCGTGGAAAGCCTGGCCACACAAGGGCGCCTGTCGCGCCTGCAGCAGGCCTTTCACGAGAAGCTCGGCACCCAGTGCGGCTTCTGCACGCCCGGTATGATCATGGCCGCCGAAGGCCTGCTGCGGCAGCAGTCGCAGCCCTCGGCCGAGCAGATCAAGCAGGCGCTGGCCGGCAACCTGTGCCGCTGCACCGGCTACGTGAAGATCATCGAGTCGGTGCAGGCGGCGGCCGATCCGCTGTACGAGGCGATGCGATGAACGCACCCGAGCACATCCGCCTGCGCGGCGCCAATCAGGGCACGGTGGGCGTGCGCACGCCGCTCATCGACGGCGTCGAGAAGGTCACCGGCAAGGCGCGCTACACCGCCGACATCGCGGCGCCCGACGCGCTGGTCGGGCGCATCCTGCGCAGCCCGGTGGCGCACGCGCGCATCGTCTCGATCGACACGCGCGAGGCCTGGGCGCTCAAGGGCGTGCACGCGGTCTGCACCGGCGACGACACGCCGGTGCCCTACGGCGTGCTGCCGATCGCCGAGAACGAGTTTCCGCTGGCGCGCGAGAAGGTGCGCTACCGCGGCGATCCGGTCGCCGCCGTGGCGGCCGTCGACGAGGCCACGGCCGAGGCCGCGCTGCGCCTGATCCGCGTCGAGTACGAGGAGCTGCCGGCCTACATGACGGCCCGGCAGGCGATGAAGCCGGGCGCGGTGGCGATCCACGACGAGAAGCCGAACAACATCCTGCGCGAGGTGCACGCCGAGTTCGGCGAGGTCGAGGCCGGCTTTCGCCGAAGCCGACCTGATCCGCGAGAAGACCTACACCTTTGCCGAGGTCAACCACGCGCACATGGAGCTCAACGCCACGCTGGCCGAGTACGACCTGCAGCGCGACGCGCTGACGCTGCACACCACGACCCAGGTGCCCTACTACGTGCACCTGAAGGTGGCCAGCTGCCTGCAGATGGATTCGGCGCGCATCCGCGTGGTCAAGCCCTTTCTGGGCGGCGGCTTCGGCGCCCGCACCGAGGCGCTGCACTTCGAGATCATCGCGGCGCTGCTGGCGCGCCGTGCCGGCGGCACCGTGCGCCTGACGCAGACGCGCGAGGAGACCTTCATCGCGCACCGCGGCCGGCCCTGGACGCTGGTCAAGATGAAGCTGGGCCTGAAAAAAGATGGTCGCATCACCGCGCTGGCGCTGGAGGCCACGCAGGCCGGCGGCGCCTACGCCGGCTACGGGATCATCACCATCCTCTACACCGGCGCGCTGATGCACGGCCTGTACGACATCCCGGCCATCAAGCACGACGCCTGGCGCGTCTACACCAACACGCCGCCCTGCGGCGCGCAGCGCGGCCACGGCACGGTGGACACGCGCGCCGCCTTCGAGGCGCTGCTGACCGAGATGGCCGAGGAGCTGGGCCTCGACGCCTTCGCGGTGCGCGAGCGCAACCTGCTGCCGCAGATCCCGTACACGACCATGTACGCGCAAAAGGTGCTGAGCTACGGCCTGCCCGAATGCCTGGAGAAGGTCAAGGCCGCGTCGGGCTGGGATGAGCGGCGCGGCAAGATGCCGCCCGGGCGCGGGCTTGGCATGGGCTGCGCGCACTTCGTCTCGGGCACCTCGACGCCCAAGCACTGGACCGGCGAGCCGCACGCCGTCGTCAACCTCAAGCTCGACTTCGACGGCGGCCTGACCATCTTCACCGGCGCCGCCGACATTGGCCAGGGTTCCAACACCATGGTGGCGCAGGTGGTGGCCGAGACGCTGGGCGTGCGCATGAACCGCATCCGCGTGATCAGCGCCGACAGCGCGCTGACGCCCAAGGACAACGGCAGCTACTCCTCGCGCGTGACCTTCATGGTCGGCAACGCCGGCATCGACGCCGCCGACCAACTGAAGGCGATCCTGGTCAAGGCGGTGGCGGCGCGCCTGAAGGTGTTCGAGGCCGACATCGAGGTGATCGACGAAACCTTCTCGGTGCGCGGCGGCGACGGCGCGGGCCTGAGCTACCACGAGGCGGTGGCGGCGGCCATGGTGGGCAGCGGCACCATCTCGGTGAAGGGCAGCTTCACCTGCCCGATCGAGTTCCAGGGCGACAAGAAGATCCGCGGCAGCGCCATCGGCGCCACCATGGGTTTCTGCTATTCGGCGCAGGTGGTCGAGGCCTCGGTCGACGAGGTCACCGGCAAGGTCACGGCGCACAAGGTGTGGCTGGCGGTCGACGTCGGCAAGGCGCTCAATCCGCTGGCGGTGGAAGGCCAGGCCCAGGGCGGCGTCTGGATGGGCATGGGCCAGGCGCTGTCGGAAGAAACCAGCTGGGACGAGGGCCGCATGCTGCACGGCAACCTGCTGGACTACCGCGTGCCGACCATGGCCGAAAGCCCCGACATCGAGGTCATCATCGTGGAGAGCATCGACCCGAACGGGCCGTTCGGCGCCAAGGAGGCGTCCGAGGGCATGCTGGCCGGCTTTCTGCCGGCGGTCGCCGACGCGGTGCACGAGGCGGTGGGCGTGCGCGCGGTGCAGTTCCCGCTCAGCCCCGACCGCGTGCTCGAACTGATCGACGCGCGCGATGCCGCGGCGGCGCGCGCGGCAGCGGCGGCCGTGAAAGGGGCTGCGGCATGAACGCGCTGGCTTCCATCAGCTTGCAGCGCCCGGCCAGCCTCGACGAGGCGGCGCGGCTGCTGGCGCAGGACGGCGCCTGCGCGCTCGGCGGCGGCACCGACCTGCTGCCCAATCTGCGGCGCGGCCTGGGCGAGCCGGGCCTGCTGGTCGACCTGGGCGGCATTCCCGATTTCGGCGCCTGCGCCATAGACGCGGACGGTGCCTTGCGCATCGGCGCCGGCATGACACTGGCCGCGATCGCCGCCGACGCGCGCATCCGCGCCGGCTGGCCGGCGCTGGCCACCGCGGCCGGCCTGGTCGCCGGGCCGACGCATCGCCTGTCGGCGACGCTGGGCGGCAACCTGTGCCAGGACACGCGCTGCGTGTTCTACAACCAGAGCGACTGGTGGCGCTCGGGCAACGGCTACTGCCTGAAGTACCGCGGCGACACCTGCCACGTGGTGGTCAAGAACGACCGCTGCTACGCCACCTACCACGGCGACGTCGCGCCGGCACTGATGGTGCTGGGCGCCGAGGCCGAGATCGCCGGCCCCGATGGCGGCGGGCGGTGCATCCCGCTGGCCGATCTGTTCGTCGAGGACGGTGCCCGGCGCCTGACACTGGCCGCCGGTGAACTGCTGGTCGCCGTCCATCTGCCGCCGGCCGCCGGCTGGCGCGCCGACTACGCCAAGGCGCGCGTGCGCGACGCGGTCGATTTCCCGCTCGCCGGCGTCGCCGTGGCCCTGCGGCGCGAGGGCGAGCGGCTGACCGGCCTGCGTGTGGCGATCACCGGCACCAACTCGGCGCCGCTGCAGGTGTCGGTGGACGACTTCGTCGGCCAGCCCTGGTCGGCGGAACTGGCCGCCGCGCTGGGTGAGGCGGTGCGCAAGCAATCCAACGTGCTGCAGACCACGGTGGCCGCAGTGAAGTACCGGCGCCGCGTGCTGGTCCGGCTGACGCAGCACCTCGCCGCCACGCTGTGGGCCGGTGTCCCGGCCGCCGCCTGAATCCGAACCCGAATCCCCAAGGACGCCGTCGATGTACCGAATCGTCAAGCACGAAGTTTTCTCCGACAGCGCCTTCCAGTGGGACGTGCTGGCGCCCGACGTGGCGCAGGCCGCCGAGCCGGGCCATTTCGTCATGCTGCGCCTGTACGACGACGGCGAGCGCATCCCGCTCACCGTGGCCGACTACGACCGCGAGCGCGGCACCGTCACCGTGGTGGTGCAGGCGCTGGGCAAGACCACGCGCGAGATGCGCGACGCCTTCAAGGAGGGCGACGAGTTCGAGGACTTCGTCGGTCCGCTCGGCCTGCCGCAGCACATCGAGAAGGTTGGCCATGTGGTGCTGGTGGCCGGTGGCCTGGGCGTGGCGCCGGTGTATCCGCAGCTGCGCGCCTTCAAGGAAGCCGGCAACCGCACCACCGCCATCATCGGTTTTCGCAGCGCCGAGCGCGTGTTCTGGCAGGACCGCATGGCCGAGTACGCCGACGAGCTGATCGTCTGCACCGACGACGGCAGCGCCGGCCGGCACGGCTTCGTCACCGAGGCGCTGAAGGAACTGCTGGAGCGCGAGGGGCCGAAGCCCGACCTGATCATCGCCATTGGCCCGATGCCGATGATGCACGCCTGCACCGACACCAGCCGCCCGTTTGGCGTCAAGACCATGGTGTCGCTCAACACCATCATGGTCGATGGCACCGGCATGTGCGGCTCGTGTCGCGTCACGGTGGACGGCGAGGTCAAGTTTGCCTGCGTCGACGGCCCCGATTTCGACGGCCACAAGGTCGACTTCAAGGAACTGCACGCGCGCCAGAAGCGTTTCAAGAAGCAGGAGCAGCAGGCGATCGACGACGTCGCCCACGTCTGCAACGTCGAGGAGCAGCTGTTCGCGCAGGGCAAGCGCACCTACAAGAAATACTCGGCGCTGGAGCGCACCCAGGTCAAGATGCCCGAGCGCGATCCGAGCGAGCGCGCCGGCAGCTTTGCCGAGGTCAACCTGGGCTACAGCTACGCGGCCGCGCTGCGCGAGGCCGAGCGCTGCATCCAGTGCATCAACCCGACCTGCATCGACGGCTGCCCGGTGTCGATCGACATCCCGCGCTTCATCCGCCACCTGCTGGTGCGCGACCTGGAGGGCGCGGTCAGCGCCATCCACGAATCGAGCATCTTCCCCTCGGTGTGCGGGCGCGTGTGCCCGCAGGAGAGCCAGTGCGAGGCGCAGTGCGTGCTGATCAAGGCCAAGATGGAGCCGGTGGCGATCGGGCGGCTGGAGCGCTTCGTCGGCGACAACGCGCCGCCGGTGTTCGTCGAGCCGCCGAAGTTCGAGCACGTGCTCGGCCAGGTGGCGGTGGTCGGCTCCGGCCCGGGCGGCCTGGCGGCGGCGGCCGACCTGGTCAAGCAGGGCTGCGAGGTCACGGTGTACGAGGCGCTGCACGTGGTCGGCGGCGTGCTGCGCTACGGCATTCCCTCGTTCCGGCTGCCGCGCGACATCATCGACCGCGAGGTCAAGCGCCTGCAGGACCTGGGCGTGCGCTTCCTGACCAACAAGGTCATCGGCAAGACCTTCACGGTGGCGCAGCTGACCGGCAAGATGGGCTTCGACGCCGTGTTCGTGGCGGCCGGCGCCGGGGCGCCGTCCTTCCTCGGCATCCCGGGCGAGTTCGCGGGCCAGGTGTACTCGGCCAACGAGTTCCTGACGCGCGTGAACCTGATGGGCGGCGACCAGTTCCCCTACCGCGACACGCCGATCGGCCTGGGCGACAAGGTCGTCGTGATCGGCGCCGGCAACACGGCGATGGACTGCCTGCGCGTGGCCAAGCGCCTGGGCGCGGGGCAGGTGCGCTGCGTCTACCGGCGCAGCGAGGCCGAGGCGCCGGCGCGGGTGGAGGAGTTGCGGCACGCGAAGGAGGAGGGCATCGAGTTCAGCTTCCTGCACTCGCCGGTCGAGATCCTGATCGACGACGAGGGCGACGTGCGCGCCATCCGCGTCGAGAAGATGGCGCTGGGCGAGCCCGACGCGCGCGGCCGGCGGCAGCCGCTGCCGCAGGGCGAGTTCGTCGAGTGGGATTGCGACACCGTGATTTATGCGCTCGGCACCAAGGCCAACCCGATCGTCGCCCAGGCCACCGAAGGCCTGGCGCTGAACAAATGGGGCTACATCGTCGCCGACGAGGACACGCAGGCGACCAACCTGCCGGGCGTGTTCGCGGGTGGCGACATCGTCACCGGCGGCGCCACCGTGATCCTGGCGATGAGCGCGGGCCGCCGCGCCGCCAAGGCCATTGGCGCCTGGCTGCGCATGCAGCCGCGCCGCTGGCCACTGACTCAGGCCGATCTCGATGCGGCCGAGGCCGACAGCGCCGCTGTCGTGTCCACCGCTGCCTGAAGGAGAAGCATCCATGCTCGCGTGTCCCAAATGCCAGCGCCCGCTCGAAGACGAGAGCGACGGCGTCTACATCTGCTGTGCCGGTGCGCCGCTGCAATGGCGCTGCACGCAGTGCGCCAAGGTCAGCGAGGGCTTTGCCTTCCCCTACGGTCAGTGTCCGCACTGCGCCGGCAAGCTGGCGCTGGTGGACGAGGCGCGCGCCACCGAGGCCGTGGCCCTGGAGGGCATCCGCCTGGCCTTCGAGATCGAGCTGGGCGGGCGCGCCTTCTACCAGCGCGCCGCCGCCGACAGCCAGGACCCTGAACTGCGCGCGCTGTTCGGCCGCTTCGCGGTGATGGAGGGCGAGCACATGGAGACGCTCTCGCGCCGCTACCACATCGACGTGCCCGATCCCTCGCCCGCCTTTCGCGTCGAGCAGGCGGCGGTGTTCGGCGCCGTGCCGCACCGGCCCGAGGACCCGGCCAACCTGTTTCGCATCGCCATCGCCTTCGAGAACCGCGCCGCCGCCTTCTTCAGCTCGCGCGCCGAGCAGCACCCGCCCGGCAGCGCCGAGCACGGGCTGTACCGCGAGCTGGCGGCGGAAGAGCGCGAGCACGCCGACCTGCTGAGCACCGAGTACGAGCGCTGGCGCGCCGGCAAGCCGGGCCTGTTCGACATCGGTCCGCCGGCCGTGACGGCGCCATCGACCGAGTTGATCAACGCGGCGGCGCTGCTGCTGCAAGGCCATGCCGCCGAGCGCGCCGCCCTCTGCTGCGGCGCGCGCACCATGAGCTACGGCGAGCTGCGCGATCGCGTGGCGCGCGCCGCCACCGTGTGGCGCAAGCACGGCGTCGGCCCCGGCGACCGCGTGGCGATCAAGCTGTGCGACGGCCTGGAATGGGTGGTCGCCTTTCTCAGCACGATCTGGACCGGCGCCGTGGCGGTCGGCGTCAACCCGCACGTGGCGGCGGCCGAATGGCAGTACATGCTGGACGAGGCCGGCTTCAGCTGCATCCTCGCCGACGAGGACGACCAGACGCCGCCGCCCTGGTTGGCGCGCGTGCTGCAGGCGCCGCTGTGGCGGCGCGAGGTGGCCGGCGTCGAGCCCATGGCCGCGGTGCCGATGGACCCGGAGGCGCCGGCGTTCTGGGTGCATTCCTCCGGTACCTCGGGCAAGCCCAAGGCGGTGATCCACGCGCAGCGCGCGGTGGGCCAGATCGACCGTGTCTCGCGAGAGGGCCTGGGCCTGTGCCCCGACGATCGCCTGTTCGCCAGCTCCAAGCTGTTCTTCTCCTACTCGCAGACCAACAGCCTGATGGCGGGTCTGCGCATGGGCGCCGCGGTGATTGTCGAGCCCGAGTGGCCGACCGCAGCCAGCGTGGTCGCCACCGTCGAGACGACGCGTCCGACCGTGCTGTTCACGGTGCCCTCGATGTACCGGGCGATCCTGCACGAAGGGCTGGCGCCGCGCATCGCCGCCGCCGGCGTGCGCCTGTGCGTGTCGGCCGGCGAGGCGCTGCCGGCCAGCGTGCGCCAGCGCTGGCGCGAGCAGACCGGGCTGCCGGTGACCGATGGCTACGGCGCCTCGGAAACGCTGGTGCTGGTGATGCGGGACCCCGACGGCCAGGGCTTCGCGCCGTCGCCCGGCATCGACATGCGGCCGCTCAACGAAGTCGCGGACGGCACGCCGACGCGCCTGCTGGTGCGCAGCAGCACGCTGTCGATCGGCTACCTCGACCGGCCGCAAGCGCAGGCCGAGGCGTTCCGTGACGGCGCCTTCTGCCCCGCCGATCTGTGGGTGCGTGATGAGACGACGGGGCGCTGGCGCTTCGCCGGGCGCGAGGACTCGCTGGTGAAGATCCGCGGCCGCTGGGTCAACCTGGTCGATCTGGAACAGGAGCTGACGCGCGCGGTGCCCGGCGTGGCCGATGCCGTGGCCGTCTGCGTGCCGGACGATGACGGCGTCGATGCGGTGGCGCTGTTCTTCGTCGCGCAAGACGAGGCGGCGGCGCGGGCCGCGCTGGCGGCCGGGGCCGAGGCGATGTCGGCGCACCGGCGGCCGCGCTGGCTGCACGCCATCGACACACTGCCGCGCACCGCCACCGGCAAGGTGCTGCGGCGCAGGCTGATGGAGCTGCACCAGGAGCGCGATTGATCGTCGACGCTGCGGCGTCGCCGGTCAACGGCGACGCTCGATTTCGTCGCGGTGGCCAAAGCCCAGGCTGTTGTCGACCAGGCGCAGCCGCTCGGGCACGAAGCGGAACCAGCCCACCTTGTTCAGCGCCTGCGCCAGCGTCAGCGGCAGGCCGGCGCCGGCGCGCATGAAGGGAAAGCGCTGCGCATAGCGCGCGCGCGCGGCGGCGACGGCGCTGGTGGGCACCGGCTCGACGCGGCCCGACATCTGCAGGCCGCGAATCTGCATCCAGTCGTCGGGCTGGTCCTGCACGGTGGCGGCGCAGCGCGCGTCGGCCGCCAGGTCGATGCCGTGCCGGCTTCTGGGTGCGGACAGGAACAGCAGCGAGCCGTCGGCGTCCAGCGCGTAGAACACCGCCGCCGCCCAGGGGCCTTGCGGACCCTGCGTGGCCAGCGTCATCACGTGGTGCCCGGCCAGCCAGGCGTCGATCCGGGCCTGCGCGCTGGCGGTCGTCATGGGTGGGCCGCTGCCGGGGTGGCGTCGGCCTCGTGCAGGCGCTTGAGCCGATAGGCGAGCTGCGGTCGCGTGATGCCGAGCAGCCGCGCCGCCGCCGACAGATTGCCGCGCGCGCGATCGACCGCGCGTTCGATCAGCATCGCCTCGGCCTGCTCCAGCGTGATGCCGCCGCCCAGCACGGCCTCGCACAGCAGCTGCTCGGGGTCGCCCGCGCCCGGCCCCAGGGCGCCATCGCGCGTCGGGCAGTACTCGGGCGGATGCGGGCCGGTCGACGGCATGAACAGGTGCTCGACCTCGACCCAGGCGCCCGGCGGCGCCAGAATGACGCCGCGCTCGACGATGTTCTGCAGCTCGCGGATGTTGCCCGGCCAGCCATGGCTCAGCAGCGCCCGCTTGGCCTTGTCGGTGAAGCCGCGCAGCTTCTTGCCCTGGATCGCCGCGTACTTGGTCAGGAAGTTCTTGGCCAGCGCCGAGATGTCTTCCTGGCGCTCGCGCAGCGGCGGAATCGGCACCTGGTAGGCGTTGAGCCGGTAGTACAGGTCGCTGCGGAAGCCGCCGTCCTTGACGCGCTGGGCCAGTTCCGCGTGGGTGGCGGCGACGATGCGCACGTCCACCTTGCGTGCGTGTTCGCTGCCCAGACGCTCGACCTCGCGCTCCTGCAGCACGCGCAGCAGCTTGGCCTGCGCCGCCAGCGGCAGCTCGGCGATTTCGTCGAGAAACAGCGTGCCGCCATCGGCGCGCTCGAAGCGGCCGGCGCGCGAGGCCTGCGCGCCGGTGTAGGCGCCTTTCTCGACGCCGAACAGTTCGGACTCGATCAGCTCGTGCGGGATGGCGCCGCAGTTGACGGCGACAAAGGGCGCCTCGCGGCGCACGCTCATGTCGTGCAGGGCGCGCGCGAACAACTCCTTGCCGACGCCGGTTTCGCCCAGCAGCAGCACGCCGATGTCGCCGCGCGCCGCCGCCTGCAGCAGCTTGCAGGCTTGCTGGAAACTGCGCGAGCTGCCGACCATCTGGGCCGGCAGATTGCTGCGCTGCTCCAGCGTCGAGCGCAGTTGCGTCACCTCGGACTGCAGCTCGATCAGTTGTTCGGCGATCGACACCGGTGCCAGCAGTCGCGTCCATTCGGCGGCGTCGGCCCAGGCCTCGATGGGCTGGCCGACGATGCGGCAGCGGTTGTCGCCCTGGCCGACGCACTCGACCTCGCGGTAGAGGATCGGACGGCCCATGAAGGCCGAGGTGTAGCCGCAGGCATAGCCGATCTG
Source organism: Burkholderiales bacterium (assembly GCA_016702555.1). Classification (GTDB taxonomy): domain Bacteria; phylum Pseudomonadota; class Gammaproteobacteria; order Burkholderiales; family Burkholderiaceae_C; genus Ottowia. The sequence continues at coordinate 262,314 of JADJDV010000004.1, read as the reverse complement.
CGTCCAGCACACAGGCTCGTGGTGGGTGCCGAACTGGTGCCGGTGCCAGCGGCCCTCCCAGGAGTTTTCCCACAGGAACTCGCCATGGAAGTGGCGCGCGCCGCGATCCACTTCCAGCTTCAGCGGCGTGACGCGCACGATGCCCTCGAGCGCGTGCAATCGCGGACCGACCAGGAAAGCCTCGACATCGTTTTGCGCCTGCTCGCTGTAGGGGCGCGCCAGTTCGGCGTCGCGCAGGCCCGAGGCATAACCCATGCGCAGCAGCAGGCCCTTGGCGCGCTCCATGCCCAAGGTGTCGATCAATTCCCGCCGCAGGCTCGCCTGAGCCTCGGCGTGCACCAGCAGCATCCGATGCTCGTGCAGCCAGATTTCGCCCGTGTCGGGAGAAAAACGCAGCTGCGCGCGCAGATCGTCTTGCTGCGCCGGCAGGGCGCAGTGCGGCTTGCTCATCTCGTGATTGGCCACGTGAGGGGGAAATTCGCATACTGGTTCAAGCGGCCGTCATTGAGCTTGACCTAGAGCAATGGTTGGCTTGGGCGCGGCCGCGCCGTCCGTTGACCGCCGCCCATGCGTGGCGACTCGAGACCGATCTGATCAATTGGTCAAACCGGCTTGGTGCATGCCGGCTTTTTGGCCAATTGGGCAAGGGCCGGGATGCGCGCCGCGCCAGGCCATGTCGGCCCGATGCCGGGCACGCCGCCGCATTCCTCCCAGCAGCGGGCGGCTCGAGCGGCCGATCGATGCGCGTGAGCCAAGTTGGCACGCTTCATGCGAGAGCTCTGGTGTCGCACGGTGACCCGTGCCTCAACCAAAACCAGGCTTCAAGCGAGACAAGACCCATGAAATTTCCGGCCCCCCACGACGTGCGCGCGCAGGTGATCCCCGGTACCGAGGGCTGGGAGCGCATGTATCCCTACCAGTACCAGTTCGTCACCGACGACGCCGAGCGCAACGCCTACGAGAAAGACACCTTCTGGTTTTACGACGGCCTGCACTACCCCGAGCCGCTGTACCCCTTCGACACCATCTGGGACGAGGCCTGGTACCTGGCGCTCAGCCAGTACAACAACCGCATCTTCATGGTGCCGCCGGTGCGCGGAGTCGACCACCGCATCATCAACGGCTACGTCTACATCTCTCCGGTCGGCATCAAGAACGGCGAAGAGATCGGCCAGCGCGTGCCGCACTTCATGGAGCGCGCCGGCCACTACTACAAGAACTGGGACGCGCTCGAGGACAAGTGGAAGGCCAAGATGGAGGCCACCATCCGCGAGCTGGAGGCGCTGCAGTTGCCGGCCCTGCCCGAGATGGAGGATCTGCGCGTCGTGCTGGGGGGCGAGGGCGAGTCCAGCGGCTTCAAGCTGCTCAAGGCCTACGACGACCTGATCAACCTCGGCATCCGCTGCTGGCAGTACCACTTCGAGTTCCTGAACCTGGGCTACGCGGCCTACGTGTTCTTCCTCGACTTCGTGCAGAAGCTGTTTCCCAGCATCCCGGCGCAGCGCGTGACGCAGATGATCTCGGGCATCGACGTCATCATGTACCAGCCCGACGAGGAGCTGAAGAAGCTGGCGCGCAAGGCGGTCGAGCTGGGCGTCGACGAGGCCGTCAAGTCGAGCGCCCGGTGGACCGAGGTCGAGGCCGCGCTGAAGGCTCAGCCGAAGGGCGTGGAGTGGCTGAGCTCGCTCACGCTGGCGCGCGAGCCCTGGTTCAACGTGTCCACCGGCACCGGCTGGTTCCACCACGACCGGTCGTGGAACGACCAGATGGACGTGCCGCTGAACGGCATCCAGACCTACATCGACAAGCTGCGCGCCGGCGTCTCGATCGAACGGCCGACCGAGAAAGTGCGCGCCGAGCGCGACCGCGTCACCGAGGAGTACCGTTCGCTGATCCAGAGTGAGGCCGACCGCGCGCAGTTCGACGAGCTGCTGGCTTGCGCCAAGACAGTGTTTCCCTACGTCGAGAACCACCTGTTCTACGTCGAGCACTGGTTCCACTCGGTGTTCTGGAACAAGATGCGCGAGGTCGCCGCGATCCTGAAGACACACGAGATCATCGAGGACATCGAGGACGTCTGGCTGCTCAAGCGCGACGAGATCAAGCAGGCGCTGTGGGACGTGGTCACCGCTTGGGCCACGGGCGTGCCGCCGCGCGGGCGCGTCACCTGGCCGAAGGAGATCGAATGGCGCAAGGGCGTGATGGCCAAGTTCCAACAATGGGCGCCGCCGCCGGCCATCGGCACCGCGCCGGAATTGATCCAGGAGCCCTTCACCATCGTGCTCTGGGGCGTGACCAACAAGTCGCTGGCCGACTGGGCGGCGGTGGAGGAGATCAAGGACCCGGAGCAGATTAAGGAGCTCAAGGGTTTTGCTGGCAGTCCCGGCATCGTCGAGGGCAAGGCGCGCGTGTGTCGCACCGTGGCCGAGGTGGGCCAGCTGCAGGAGGGCGAGATTCTGGTCGCGCCGACCACCTCGCCCTCGTGGGCACCGGCCTTCGCCAAGATCGGCGCCTGCGTCACCGACGTCGGCGGCGTGATGAGCCACGCCGCGATCGTGTGCCGCGAATACGGCATGCCGGCAGTCGTCGGCACCGGGCACGCGACCAAGGTGATCCGCTCCGGCATGCTGCTGCGCGTCGACGGCTCGACCGGCGCCGTCAGCATCCAGCGCTGAGGTGCATCATGGAAATTCATGCCAGGGTCGCCAACGCGGACACGCTGCAGAGCCGTCCCAAGCCCGCGGCCGATGCCCCGCTGGTGTGGTTCGAGGATTGCGACCAGCACGACGTCGAGCGCGTCGGCGGCAAGTGCTCCTCGCTGGGTGAGCTGATTCACATGGGCGTGCGGGTGCCGCCCGGCTTTGCGATCACCACCACCGGATGCACCCGCTTTCTGCGCGAGGCCGGCATCCTGGACGAGGTCGGGCGCCTGACGCGCGGGCTGGATCCGCAGGACATCGAACGGCTCGAGCAGGCCTCGGCCACCATTCGCAGCCTGATCGAATCGCGGCCGATGGCGATCGAGCTGCAGGACGCGATCGGCGAGGCCTACCGCAAGCTGTCGGTGCGCTGCTGCGTGCCGGCGGCGCCGGTCGCGGTGCGCTCCAGCGCCACCGCCGAGGACCTGCCGGGCGCCAGCTTCGCCGGCCAGCAGGACACCTACCTGTGGGTGCGCGGCGCCGACAGCGTGCTCGAGCACGTGCGCCGCTGCATCTCCAGCCTGTACACGGCGCGCGCCATCGCCTACCGCATCCGCATGGGCTTCGAGCATGAACAGGTGGCCATCAGCGTGGGCGTGCAGAAGATGGCCAACGCCTACACCGCCGGCGTGATGTTCACGCTGCACCCGGGCAACGGCGACCGCTCGGTGATCGTGGTCGATTCCAACTTCGGCTTCGGCGAGTCGGTGGTGTCGGGCGAGGTCACGCCGGACCATTTCGTCGTCAACAAGGTGACGCTGGACATCATGGAGCGCACCATCTCGCAGAAGGAGGTCTGCTACACGGTCGACCTGAAGGCGCAGCGCTGCGTCGCGATGGAGGTGCCGTTCGAGCGCCAGACGGTGCAGTCGGTGCTGGACGATGAGATCAGCGAATTGGCCTGGATGGGCAAGCGGATCGAGAAGCACTACGGCCGGCCCATGGACATCGAGTGGGCGCTCGACAAGGACCTGCCCGCCGGCGGCAACATCTTCATCCTGCAGGCGCGGCCCGAGACCGTGTGGAGCGAAAAGCCCGTCACCAGCGCCGCCGGCGAGGCGCGCTCGGCGACGGATTTCATCCTCGCCGGCCTGCTCAGCGGCCGCAGGATCAGCTAGGAGGCGCACCATGCTTGTTTGCAACTGGATGCAGCCCGCGCCGATCATGATCGGCAGCGACATGCTGGTCTCGCACGCCAATCAGCTGCTGACCGACCACAACCTGCATGGCCTGCCGGTGGTCGACGACGGCAAGCTGCGCGGCCTGATCACGCGCGCCAACTGCCTGCGCGCGGCGCACTTCGTGGCCCGCACGCAAAGTCCCGATGAGTTCGAGTACTTCCACAACCGCCTGAAGGTGAGCGACCTGATGGTGCGCAACCCGGCCACGGTGCGCGCCACCGACACCATGGAATCGGTGCTGGCGACCGGGCAGTCGCTGCAGGTCGGGCAGTTTCCGGTGATGGACGGCGATGCGGTGGTCGGGATGATCTCGGCCAACGAGGTGTTCGCGCTGGCGGCCCACTTCCTCGGCGCCTGGGAGCGCCGCAGCGGCGTGACGCTGGCCGAGCAGCCGCTGGTGCCGGGCCTGTTCGCGCGCATCGTCGAGGCGGTCGAGTCCGTGAACGGGCACATGAGAGCCATCTATCCGATCGGCAGCTCCGAGCCCGACGCCGACGGCTACCCGCCCGATCGCCGCGTGGTCGTGCGCTTTCACGCCGACCGCGTCGCCGATGTCATCACCGCGCTGGAAAGCGCCGGCTTCACCGTCGTTGAATCGGTCGATGCCGGCGAGGCCTTGCACCACCCCAACCACACCTCCCGAGGAGCCCACTGATGGATCTCAGAACCTATATCGAAGCGTGCCGGCAGGCGGACGAACTCAAGGTCGTCAGCGCGCCAGTCGACTGGAACCTGGAAATCTCGCACATCTCCAAACTGGTCGAGGAGCGCAAGGGCCCGGCCTTGCTGTTCGAGAACATCAAGGGCTACGACACGCCGGTGTTCACCGGCGCCTTCGCCACCACCAAGCGGCTGGCGATCATGCTCGGCCTGCCGCACCAGCTGAGCATGTGCGAGTCGGCGCAGGCCTGGATGAAGAAGAGCATCAGCGCCGAGGGCCTGATCAAGGCGCGCGAGGTCAAGGACGGCCCGGTGCTGGAGAACGTGCTGACGGGCGACGACGTCAACCTGGAGCGCTTCCCGGTGCCCAAGTTCTTCCCGCTCGACGGCGGCCGCTACATCGGCACCATGGTCTTCGTCGTGCTGCGCGACCCGGAGACCGGCGAGACCAACCTCGGCACCTACCGCATGCAGATGCTCGACCAGAAGACCTGCGGCGTGCAGATCCTGCCGGGCAAGCGCGGCGAGCGGATCATGAAGAAGTACGCCAAGCTGGGCAAGAAGATGCCGGCGGCGGCGGTGATCGGCTGCGATCCGCTGATCTTCATGGCCGGCACGCTGATGCACAAGGGCGCCAACGACTTCGACATCACCGGCACCGTGCGCGGCCAGCCGGCCGAGTACCTGATGGCGCCGCTCACCGGCCTGCCGGTGCCGGCGGGCGCCGAGATCGTGCTCGAAGGCGAGATCGATCCGAACCACTTCCGCCAGGAAGGCCCGTTCGCCGAGTACACCGGCTACTACACCGACGAGCTGCACCACCCCATTCTCAAGCCCGCGCTCGAGGTCAAGCAGATCCTGCACCGCAACCAGCCGATCCTGTGGGCGACCGGCCAGGGCCGGCCGGTGACCGACGTGCACATGCTGCTGGCCTTCACGCGCACCGCGACGCTGTGGACCGAACTGGAGCAGATGCGCATCCCCGGCGTGCAATCGGTCTGCGTGCTGCCGGAATCGGCCGGCCGCTTCTGGGCCGTGGTGTCGGTCAAGCAGGCCTACCCCGGCCATTCGCGCCAGGTCGCCGACGCCGTGATCGGCAGCAACACCGGCAGCTACGGCATCAAGGGCGTGATCACGGTGGATGAGGACATCCAGGCCGATGACCTGCAGCGCGTGATGTGGGCGCTGTCGTGCCGCTACGACCCGATGCGCGGCACCGAGCTGATCAAGCGCGGCCGCTCGACGCCGCTCGATCCGGCGCTGGACCCAAGCAGCGACAAGCTGACCACCTCGCGCATCCTGATGGACGCCTGCATTCCTTACGAGTGGAAGCAGAAACCCGTCGAGGCGCGCCTGGACGAGGCCACGCTGGCGCTGATCAAGTCGCGCTGGGCCGAGTACGGCCTGGACTGACATCACCCAAGAAACCAGGAGACCCGCATGAAGAAAAATACCCGAGCCACCGAGTTGTCGCGGCTGCTGTCCAGCCTGCCGTGTCCGCAAGGCCTGCTGTGCATGCAGGCCGGCGAGGCTATCGACATCGTCGCCGCCACCGCGATGTGGGTGTCGTATGACCCCGTCATCATCGCCGTCTATCTGAAGCCGGGCTCGACCGCGCACAAGCTGCTGAACGAAGGCCGCAACTTCACTTTCAACACCGGCGACGAAAGCCAGAACGAAGCCACGCTCAAAGCGGGCTCGATCAAGGGCACGGTGGCCGACAAGATGCAGCAACTCAAGCTGACGCTCGAACCGTCCGAATCGATCGCGTCGCCGCGCGTGGTGGGCAGTGCCGCCAGCTACGAGTGCCGCGTGCTGAAGGTGGCGGCCTGCGGCGATCACGACCTGTTCCTCGGCCTGGTCACCGGCTGGACGGTGCGCGACGGCGCCAAGCCGGTGGTGCGCTACGGCAGCCAGAGCCACGCCGTCGGTGCCGCGCTCAAGGGCCCCAAGGTGGGCTACCCGCACTGAACCCGCCACGGAGCAGCCACCATGGAACAAGCCAAGAACGTCAAGCTCGTCATTCTCGACATCGACGGGGTCATGACCGACGGGCGCATCATCATCGACGACCACGGCGTCGAGCAGCGCAACTTCAACATCAAGGACGGCCTGGGCGTCGTCGCCCTGCAGATGAGCGGCATCGAGGTCGCCATCATCACCTCGAAGAAGTCGGGCTCGGTGCGCCACCGCGCCGAGGAGCTGAAGATCAAGCGCTTCCACGAGGGCATCAAGAAGAAGACCGAGCCCTACGAGCAGATGCTGGCGGAAATCGGCATCGGTGACGCCGAGGTGGCCTACGCCGGCGACGACCTGGTCGATCTGTCGCTGATGAAGCGCGTCGGCCTGCCGATCGCCGTGGCCGACGCCGTGGCCGAGGTGCGCGCCGCCGCCGCCTGGGTCACGCCGTCCAAGGGCGGCCACGGCGCCGTGCGCGAAGCGGCCGAAATGATCCTCAAGGCCCAGGGCAAGTGGGACGCCATCCTGGCCAAGATTTCCTGAGCATCAAACCGACCCACCCCACTGGATATAGGAGCACATCCCCTCATGGCCATCCCACGCAGCAACCGCGAATTCATCGACGCCTGCATCGCCTCGGGCGACGCCGTGCGCATCCAGCAGCAGGTCGACTGGGACAACGAGGCCGGCGCCATCGTGCGCCGCGCCTGCGAGCTGGGCGCCGCCGCGCCGTTCATGGAGTCGATCAAGGACTACCCCGGTTTCAGCTATTTCGGCGCGCCGCTGTCGACCTACCGACGCATGGCGATCTCGCTCGGCATGAACCCGGATTCGACGCTGCCCGAGATCGGCGCCGAGTACCTGAAGCGCACCAACGGCGAGCCGGTCGCGCCCGTGCTGATCGACCGCAAGGACGCGCCCTGCAAGGAGAACATCCTCAAGGGCGCCGACGTCGATTTGTGCAGGCTGCCGGTGCCGCTGGTGCACGACGGCGACGGCGGCCGCTACGTCGGCACCTGGCACGCGGTGATCACCAAGCACCCGGTGCGCGGCGACGTCAACTGGGGCATGTACCGGCAGATGATGTGGGATTCGCGCACCATGTCGGGCGCGGTGTTCCCGTTCTCGGACCTCGGCAAGGCGCTGAACGACTACTACCTGCCGCGCGGCGAGACCTGCCCCTTCGCGACCGCCATCGGCCTGTCGCCGCTGGCCGCGATGGCGGCCTGCGCGCCGTCGCCGATCCCCGAGCCCGAGCTGACCGGCATGCTGGCCGGCGAGCCGGTGCGCCTGGTCAAGTGCGAGACCAACGACCTCGAGGTGCCGGCCGACGCCGAGATCATCATCGAGGGCGAGATCCTGCCCGACTACAAGGTCGAGGAGGGGCCGTTCGGCGAGTACACCGGCTACCGCACCAGCCCGCGCGACTTCCGCGTCACCTTCCGCGTCAACTGCATCACCTACCGCAACAACGCGACGATGACGATCTCGAACATGGGCGTGCCGCAGGACGAGGGGCAGTTGCTGCGCTCGTTCTCGCTCGGCCTGGAGCTGGAGAAGCTGCTGAAGAGCCAGGGCATCCCGGTCACCGGCGTCTACATGCACCCGCGCTCGACGCACCACATGATGATCGTCGGCGTCAAGCCGACCTACGCCGGCATCGCGATGCAGATCGCGCAGCTGGCCTTCGGCTCCAAGCTCGGGCCCTGGTTCCACATGGTGATGGTGGTGGACGACAAGACCGACATCTTCAACTGGGACGAGGTCTATCACGCGTTCTGCACGCGCTGCAATCCGGAGCGCGGCATCCACGTGTTCAAGAACACGACCGGCACCGCGCTGTACCCGCACGCGACGCCGCACGACCGCAGGTACTCGATCGGCTCGCAGGTGCTGTTCGACTGCCTGTGGCCGGTCGACTGGGACAAGCTCAACGACGTGCCGAGCGTGGTGTCGTTCAAGAACGTCTACCCGCAGGCGATCCAGGACAAGGTGCTGTCCAACTGGACCCAGTACGGTTATCCGGCCGTCGGCCGCTGAAATTCGAGGAGAAGCACGATGAAGCAATGGGAAGTTTTCGTCATGGAGCTCGCCGAGCTGGCGCCGGACCGCGACCTGGAATTGACGATCCGCACGCTTGAGCCGGGCCTGCACAAATACACCTACAAGCGGGTCAAGGCGCGCGTGTTCGAGCGCGAGCAGGACGCCCCCGACCGGCTGCAGGTGCGCTTCGGGCGTGGCCAGCTGGCGCCGCAGCGCTTCGGCATCCAGGTGCTCGAGGACATCGAGCGGCTGCCGGCCAAGTACCGCTGACCTGCCATAGAGGGGGAGAATTCGGCATGGCCTGGCGTGATCTGCGCGAACTGCTGGACGATGGGCTGACGGGCGATCTGCGGCGCGTGGCCGAGCCGTTTGCGCCGCGCCACGAGATTGCCGCCGCGCTGCGGCAGGCGCCGACCGAGGCGCCGGCCCTGCTGTTCGAGAACATCGCCGGTCATCCGGGCTGGCGCGTGGCGGGCAACCTGATCGCGACGCGCCGCCGTCTGGCGCTGGCGCTGGGCGTGCCGGTCGAGCAGCTGGCCGACCACTGCGCCGCGCGGCGCGGTCAGTCAATCGACCCGGTGCGGGCCGATGAGGTGCCGGTGCAGCAGGTGGTGCGCGAGGGCGGTGACGGCCTGCTGGGGGCGCTGCCCATCCTGACGCACCATGCCGAGGACGGTGGCCCCTACATCAGCATCGGCGTCGTTATGTGCCGCGACCCGGTCAGTGGCGAGCGCGGCATGGGCGTGCACCGCATGATGGTCAAGGGCGGGCGGCGCCTCACGGTGATGTTTGCCAACCCGCCGATGTCGCGCCTGCATGCGGCGGCCGAGGCGCGTGGCGAGCCGCTGCCGGTGGTGATCGCGCTGGGGCTGGATCCGGCCACCCTGGTGGGCGCCGTGGTCAGGGGTGGCGCGCAGGGTGCCGACAAGCTGGGCTTGGCCGGCGCGCTGCGCGGCCGGCCGGTCGATCTGGCGCCGGCGCGCACGGTGCCGCTGGAAGTGCCGGCGCGCGCCGAGATCGTCATCGAAGGCCGGGTGCTGTCCGGCGTGCGCGAGGCCGAGGGGCCGTTCGGCGAGAACAGCGGGACCTATTTCAGCGACACCAGCCCGGTGATCGAGGTCAGCGCCATCACGCACCGCGAGCAGCCCATCTATCCCGGCCTGTGTCCCGGCTCGGCCGACGTCGACATGCTGCTGTGGCTGGCCGCCGGCGCCGACCTGCTGGCGCAGCTGCGTGCCCAGGTGGCGGGGGTGATCGATCTTGAGCTGGCGCGCGGCACGGCGGCGTTCTCGATGATCGTCTCGGTGGCGCGCGACTGTTCGCGCTCCGAGGCGCGGCGCCTGGCCCAGCTGGCGCTGGCGCTGGACCGGCGGCTGAAGACCATCACCATCGTGAACGACGACATCGACATCCGCGATCCGAACGATGTCGCCTGGGCGATCGCCACCCGCTGGCAGCCGGCACGCGACACCGTCGTGATGGAAGGCACCGACGCCTACGTCATCGATCCTTCCGCCAGCGGCGCCGGCCAGGGTTCGAAGGCGGCCTTCATTGCGCTGCGCGCGGCCACCGGGCAGGATGCGCGGATGCGGCTGGACGCCGCCGCGCTGGCCAAGGCGCAAGCGCTGTTTCGTCCACCCGGATTTGTTTGAGATGAGGAGCCAGGCCGTGAAAATTGTCGTCGGCATGTCGGGCGCCAGTGGCTCGATCTATGGCGTGCGCCTGCTGGAGGTGCTGCAGCAGGCGGGCGTGGAGACACACCTCGTGATGTCCGACGCCGCCAAGCGCACCATCGTCTACGAAACGGATCGCACGATCCAGGACGTGAAGAAGCTGGCCACGCATGTGCACGAGCTCAGCGACATCGGCGCCTGCATCTCCAGCGGCTCGTTCCGCCACGACGGCATGGTGATCGCACCCTGCTCGATCAAGACGCTGTCGGCACTGGCGAACTCCTTCAACGCCAACCTGCTGATCCGCGCCGCCGACGTGACGCTGAAGGAGCGCCGCAAGCTGGTGCTGATGGTGCGCGAGACGCCGCTGCACCTAGGCCACCTGCGCCTGATGACCCAGGTCACCGAGACCGGGGCGGTGATCCTGCCGCCGATGCCGGCCTTCTACCACCGGCCACAGACGCTGGACGACATCATCAACCAGTCGGTCAACAAGGCGCTGGACCAGTTCGATGTGGATGTCACCCTGTTCAAGCGCTGGACCGGCAATGAAGAGCGCGAGCTGGCCCATGCGCGCCGCTAGCGCACCGGATGCGGCGCGCGGCGTCGACGTCGACGTCGATCTTGAGCCTGAGCTGGAGGTCGAGGGCGTGGTCTGCAGCGGCCTGGGGCAGGGTCGTGTCTTCACCCAGCTGATCTGGGTGCTGGCGCAGTTGCGCCGGCATGTCGACTGGCCGGTCCACCCGGGCACCTTCAACCTGCACCTGCAAGGCCCGCGCTGGACGGCACTGCGCCGCGCCATGGACGAGCGCCCAGGCTTGCCGATCGATCCGCCCGCGGGTTTCTGCGCCGCCAAGTGTTTTCGGGCCCGCGTCGGCGCGCCAGGCCTGGCGGCGGCGGTGCTGCTGCCCCAGGTCGACGCCTACCCAAGCGACCAGCTGGAATTGATCGCGCCGGTCCGCCTGCGCGATGCGCTGGACGTGGCCGATGGCGCGCGTCTGCCGCTGTGGGTGCAGCTATGAGCCAGCCGCACGAACCCATGGCGCTGCCGCCGCCCGCACTCAACGCGCTGCAGCGCTGCTGCCCGGTGCTGGTGCTGAGCGTGGATGCCGACGGCTACGCGCGATCCACTTACTCGTGGGCCGTGGCGGTGGGCAAGGATGTCCTGCGCTTCGGTGTCGATGGCGGCGGCGCCACCGATGCCAACCTGACGCGCGAGGGCCGTGTGTCGATCCAGCTGATCGGGGAGGGTGGCATGAATCTTCTGTTGCGCGGGCCGGTGTGCCGGCTGCCGTCAAATCCGCTCGCGCTGGGCGAGATCGACATGCGGGCCTGGCAGATGCGGCTGGCGGGCCAGCAGGACCAGGCCTGGCTGGGCGTGCGCACCAGCGCGCTGCGCTACCACGCGACCGAGTCCGCCGCGGAGACCGCGCTGCGCGAGCTGGAGGCCCGCATCGGCCTGGAGTTGCTGGTGCCGGGGTGCCTGCTGGCGTGAGGTGTCCCTGGGGCTCGGCCGCGACTGGGCCCATTCGCCGATGAATGACCCCGATGGCACCACGGGATGGTTGGGGCGCCAATGCCGGCGTTTTGCGGGCCATGGAATTGAACTGGATCATCGCCGCGCGCGCCGCGAAGGGCGACAGTGCGCGCTGGGCGGCCGTGAACGACCCCGCCAGACCTGCTGGGCAGTTGGGGCGCATTCGCGGTTTCAGATTCCAATTCCACTTCAAGGCAGCCCTCGCGTCGTCATTCCCGCCTTGCCGGGCATCCCGCGGCTGCGCCGACTCAAGGCGGGGATGACGCGGGTTGAAGCCGCGCCGGGCCCACTGAAGATGGAATGACTGGGCGGCAGGAGACACCATGCGGTCGGACGGGATATTTCTGGCGGATGGCCGGAAGTTGGGGCAAGCTGCGCTGATCAAGCCACGCGGCTTTCCTCTGTTCGCGTGAGAAGCCAGTGCCGTGACCCGCATGGATCGACCCCCACCCCCGCGCCGCGCCGTCCTCGGTGATGACGGCCGCTGGCACATCGACGTGCGCGGCTTGGAGCCGCCGCAACCCCTGGTGACCATCGTGCGCGTGCTGTACGACCGGCGCGATGAGCCCAATGCACAGGTGGTGGCGCAGCTCGATCGCGATCCGGTGATGCTCTACCCCGAACTGACCGAGCGCGGCTGGGTGGCCGAGCGCCTGCAGGGAGAGGCCGGTGAAATCCGCCTGCTATTGCGCCGCGCTGGATGACAGCGTGGGCGGCGGCGCGCCCGGTGGCGGCGGCAGTGCGCCGCGCACGGCGGCCGAACTGATCAGCGATCCGGCCGCGTTGGAGCGGCGCCGCGCCGCGCACGAGGCGGCCCTGCAGCGCATCGCCGCCGATCCGGTGCGCGAGGCCACGCGCCAGGCGGCGCGCGCCAGCAGCTTCCTCGGCACCGCCAAGAGCCGTTTGCTGCCGGCCTCGATGCCGTTTCGCTTCTTCGGCGCGGCGATGGGCTTCCATCTGCTGTTCTGGTTGCTGCTGCTGCTCGATCCCGGCGCCGCCACCGGCTTTGCCGGCGGGCTGGGCGCGCCGCTGGCGGCGCTGCACAGCCTGACGTTGGGCACGCTGACCATGACCGCCATCGGCGCCAGCCTGCAGCTGCTGCCGGTGGCGACGCGCCAGAGCATCGGCAGCACGCGCTGGATCGTGCTGCTGTGGTGGCTGTACCTGCCCTCGCTGCTGCTGCTGCTGGCCGGCATGGGCTGGCCGCAGACGCGCTGGATGGCGGCGGGCGCGGTCGGCGTCACGCTGGCGCTGCTGCTGTATGCGGCGCTGCTGGCGCGCAACCTGATGGGCGCGCGTGGCATGCCGGTGGTGCTGGTGCATGGCTGGCTGGCGCTGGCGGCGCTGCTGGCGCTGCTGCTGGCGGCACTGGCCATGGTGGGCGGCTACAGCGGCTGGCCGCCGCTGCTGGACCGCGCACGCGCGTTGCCGCTGCACGTGGCCTGGGCCGGCTACGGCTTCATGGTGATGCTGATCATGGGCTTCTCGGCCATTCTGGTGCCGATGTTCGCGCTGTCGCCGCCGCCGCCGACGCGGCGGGCGCTGATCGCCGCCGCGCTGGGCGCGCTGGCGCTGGTGTTGCTGCCGCTGGCGGTGGGCGAGGGCGCCTGGCCGGGCTGGTGGGTGCTGGCCTGCGCGCTGGCGCTGATTGGCTTCGTCATCCACGTGATGCAGATGCGGCACTGCCTGCAAAGCGGCATGCGCAAGGACCTGGGCAGCTCCTTCGTGCTGGTGCGCCTGGGCTGGGCGCTGATCGCCGCCAGCCTGGCCTGCGCGCTGCTGCAGGCGCTGGGCGGCGCGCTGCCGGCGCTGCCGCTGGCCTGGCTGCCGCCGACCACGGCGGTGCTGCTGTTGCTGCTGGGCCTGTTGAGCGTGCTGACCGGCGTGCTGTCGCGCATCCTGCCCTTCCTGGCCTCGATGCACGCGCCCACCGGCAAGCGTGGCCGGCCGGTGCCCTCGGCGCTCACCGCCGCCGGGCCGCAGCGCTGGCACGCCTGGGCGCACCCGATCGCCTGCGCACTGCTGCTGCTGGCCAGCTGGAGCGGGCAGGCCTGGCTGATGGCGCTGGCGGCGCTGGCCGGCGCCAGCGGCGCCGTGGCTTTCATCCTCTTCTATCGCCACGCCTGGCGCCGCATGCAGCCGGTCGCGCCGCCGAGCGGCTGAAGCTTGCGCTGGATCAAGGTAATAGTATTTAAGTACCGGAATACTCTAGTCCATGACCAGCGACCGCCAAATTGCCCGTTTGTTGAACGAAGAGCACCGTGGACAGCTCGACCTGCTGGGCAAGGTCGAGTCGGCGCTCGGCAGCCGCAAGGCCGACGACGACCTGCTGCGCGACCTCGTCAAGCAGTTGCGCCGGCAGGTCGAGCACGACGTCGGCCGCCACTTCGATTTCGAGGAAGCCGAGCTCTTCACGCGCATGGACGAATCCGGCGAGGGCGACATCGCCGGCCTGCTGGCCGAGGAGCACGACGCCATCCGCGACGTCGCCGAAGAGTTGCTGCCGCTCACCGCCGCCGCGCTCGACGGCACGCTCGACGCCGACGGCTGGGACGCGCTGCGCCGCACCGCGCTCGAGATGGTCGAGCGCCAGGTGGCCCACATCCAGAAGGAAGAGATGGCCATGCTGCCGCTGCTGGAGGACTTGCTCGACGAGGAGACCGATGGTCGCCTCGCCATGGAATACGCCTGCTGAATCCGAACAGAACCCAAGGAGACACCCCCATGACCGCCACCGCCCAGATTGAGCGCGCCGTCGAGATTCGCGCGCTGCGCGCCGAAGACCTGCCGGCCGTCGTCGACATCGACGCCGGCATGCAAGGCCGCTCGCGCCGCGACTACTTCCAGCGCCGCCTGGATGCCGCCGTCAAGGAGCCGCAACTGCATGCGCAGTTCGCCGCCCTGGACGCCAAGGGCCTGGCCGGCTATGCGCTGGCGCGCGTGATGAGCGGCGAGTTCGGGCGCGATCGCCCCGGCCTGCGGCTGGAGGTGATTGGCGTGCGCCCGGACGCGCGCGGCCACGGCATCGGCCGCCAGTTGATGGAGGCGCTGCACAGTTACGCCGAGCGCCACGGCATGCAGGACATCCGCAGCACCGCGCTGTGGAGCGACGAACGCATGGTGCGCTGGATGCGCGCGCGCGGCTTCCGGCTCGGGCCGGCCTGGGTGGTCGATGCCGCCGTGGCCGCCAACCAGCCCGAGCGCGACGACGCCATGACCATGGCGCCAACCGACGGCCGCGACTACAGCCTGGACGAGGCCAACGACGCCGAGATGGCCGCGCGTGGCCGCGCCGACGTGCGGCCGATGCACACCGACGACCTGAACGAGATCGTGCGCGTGGACACCGCGCTCACCGGGCGCGACCGGCGCGACTACATCGCCGCGCGCCTGGGCGAGGCCATGCACGACAGCGCCATCCGCGTGTCGCTGACGGCGCGCATCGACGACGCCATCGTCGGTCACCTGATGGCCAAGGCCGACCTGGGCGACTTCGGCCGCACCGAGCCGACCGCGGTGATCGACACCATCGGCGTCGATCCGGCCTACGCCGGGCGCGGCGTGGCGCGCGCGCTGCTGGGTCAGCTGTTCGCCAACCTGAGCGCGCTGCGCATCGAACGCGTCGAGACCGTGGTCGGGCCGGACAACATCGACCTGCTCGGCCTGCTGCTGCACTGCGGCTTCGCGCCGAGTCAGCGCATCACCTTCGTGCGCGACGTCTGACACCCGCACGGCCACCGGCGACACCTCCGCGATGAACACCATGCAACGAATGCCCGACGACGCCACCGTGCGCGATGCGCTGCGCGAGGTGGAAGATCCGGAAGCCGGCATGGACATCGTCGAGCTGGGCCTGATCTACGCCGTCGAGGTCGAGCCCGGGCGCGTCACGGTCGACATGACCATGACCTCGCCGGCCTGCCCGGTGGCCGACATGCTGGTCAGCCAGGCCACCGCCGTGGTGCAGCGCCTGTGCCCGCCCGACGCCGAGGTCGAGGTGCGGCTGGTCTGGGAGCCGCCCTGGGATGCGTCGATGATGAGCGGCATCGCCAAGGAGTTCTTCGGATGGAACCCGCGCTGAACCCGGGTCCGCTCGCCCGTGCACCGCTGCTGATTCTTGCTTTTGTTGCCTTGCTGAGCGGCGCGCTGGCCGGGCTGGCGCGCCTGGGCTGGCTGCTGCCGGACTGGTCTGCCGGCCTGGCGGCGGTGCACGGCCCACTGATGCTGTGCGGCTTCTTCGGCACGGTGATCGCGCTTGAGCGCGCGGTGGCGCTGGGCCGCGCCTGGGCCTATCTGGGCCCGCTGGCGGCGGCGCTGGGCAATGTGGCCATGCTGGCCGGCTGGCTGCCCGTCAGCATGGGGCTGATGGTGCTGGCGGCGGCGGTGCTGACCGCGGCCTCGCTCGACGTGGTGCGGCGCCAGCTGGCGCTGTACACCGTGACGCTGGCGTTGGGCGCGGCCGCCTGGCTGCTCGGCAACCTGGTCTGGTCCGCCACCGCAGCGGTGCCGGCGGCGCTGCCCTGGTGGATGGGCTTTCTGGTGCTGACGATTGCCGGCGAGCGGCTGGAGCTGTCGCGCATGCGGGCGCCCTCGAAAGCGGCGGTGCGCACCTTCGGCCTGATCGTGGCGTTGCTGCTGCTGGCTTTTGCCGTCGCCTCGCTCGGCCCGAGCTGGGCGATCCGGCTGATGGGCCTGGCGCTGCTGGCGCTGGCGGCCTGGCTGGCGAGCGAGGACGTGGCGCGGCGCACCGTGCGCGGCAAGGCGCTGACGCGCTTCATCGCCGTGTGCCTGCTGAGCGGTTACGTCTGGCTGGCGGTGAGCGGCGCGGTGCTGGCCTGGAGCGGCTCGTTGCAGCCCGGCAACGCCGGCTACGACGCCGCGTTGCACGCGCTGCTGCTGGGCTTCGTGTTCGCCATGGTGTTCGGCCACGCGCCCATCATCCTGCCGGCGGTGCTGCAAATCCGCATCCCCTACCACCCGCTGTTCTATGTTTCGCTGATCGTGCTGCACGCCTCGCTCGCGCTGCGCCTGGGCGGCGATGCGTTCGGCTTGCACGAGTGGCGGCGCCTGGGCGGCATGGGCAATCTGCTGGCGCTGCTCATCTTTATTGCCAACACCGTTGCGGCGGCGCTGCGTGGCCGCAAGCCGGTCGGCGTGCCCGTCGCCCGAGGCGCGGCGTCGCCCCAGCCCCGACCACCGCCGGCGGGCTGACCCGCCGACACCGCACTTTTTGCCGAAGCTTGCCGAAACCGCAGGAGACCAGCCATGAACGCCACCACCATCGACCGCATCGTCGTCCCCACCGTGCCGCGCGAGCAGCGCCACGCCACCATCTTCGCGCGCTTCGACGCGCTGGCCGTGGGCGGCGCGTTCGAGATCCTGAACGACCACGATCCGATGCCGCTGTACTTCCAGTTCGACCAGCTGCGCGCAGGCCAGTTCACGTGGGACTACCTGCAGCGTGGGCCAGAAGAATTTCTGGTGCGCATCGGCCGCACCCGTGCCGGTGCGGCGGCCGGCGCCGTCGAGAACTGCGGCGACGACAGCACCAGCGGCTGCGCCTGCTCGGGCACTTGATGGGCGCGCCGGCGCTGAAGCCGATCGCGTACGCGCCGGGCCCGCGCACCACGGTCCGCGAATGAGTTGAAACCAGAGGAGCTTTTCACATGAAATCCAGTCTGCAAGCCGGCGTCAGCGCCACCGAGCGCATCGCCATCGACCGCGAGCGCACCATTGACTTCATGGGCGAGAAGGCGCGCGTGTACGCCACGCCCTCGCTGGTGCGCGACATCGAAGTCAGCTGTCGCAACCTGTTGCTGCAGCACCTGGACGCGGGCGAGGACTCGGTCGGCACCCGTGTCGAGTTGGACCACATGGCGGCCACGCTGATGGGCCAGACCGTGGAGCTGACCGTGACCATTGCCGAGCTCAAGGGCCGCGCGGTCAGCTTCGAGATCAGCGGCAAGGACGAGGTGGAGCCGATCTGCCGCGGCCGCCACAGCCGCTTCGTGGTCGACGTGGCGACCACCGAGACCCGTCTGGCCGCCAAGGCCGCGAAAGCGGGCCTGAAGTGAAAACGCCCGCCGCCGCGCCGCGCCGCGTGCCCACCTACTGCTACCAGTGCGTGGCCGGGCCCGACCTGCTCACCGTGAAGGTGCAGGACGGCGTGGCCACGGAGGTGGAGCCCAATTTCTGCGCCGCCGACGTGCATCCCGGCGGCGGCAAGGTCTGCGTCAAGGCCTTCGGCCTGATCCAGAAGACCTACAACCCGAACCGGGTGCTGACGCCGATGAAGCGCACCAACCCGAAGAAGGGGCGCAAGGAA
This sequence comes from Burkholderiales bacterium, assembly GCA_016702555.1. Classification (GTDB taxonomy): domain Bacteria; phylum Pseudomonadota; class Gammaproteobacteria; order Burkholderiales; family Burkholderiaceae_C; genus Ottowia. Next base: position 244,237 of record JADJDV010000004.1, on the reverse strand, counting down.
GACCCCGGCTTCGTGCCGATCGGCTGGGAGGAAGCCTTCACCCTGATCGCCGACAAGCTGAACGCGATCCGCGCCGACAACCTGCTCGACGAATCCGGCTACCCGCGCGTGGCGGCCAGCTTCGGTGGCGGCGGCACGCCGCAGTCCTACATGGGCACTTTCCCGGCCTTTCTGTCGGCCTGGGGGCCGATCGACATGGGCTTCGGCTCGGGGCAGGGTGTCAAGTGCTACCACTCCGAGCATTTGTACGGCGAGTTCTGGCACCGCGCCTTCATCGTCGCGCCGGACACGCCGAGCACCAACTACCTGATCTCCTGCGGCAGCAACATCGAGGCCTCGGGCGGCGTCGCCGGCGTCTGGCGCCACGCCAACGCGCGCGTGCGCGGCATGAAGCGCGTGCAGGTCGAGCCGCACCTGTCGGTCACCGGCGCCTGCTCGGCCGAGTGGGTGCCGATCAAGCCCAAGACCGACGCCGCCTTCCTGTTCGCGCTGATCCACGTGCTGCTGCACGAGGTGCCTTTGGCGCGGCTCGACGTCGACTTCCTGCAGCGCCGCACCGCGTCCAGCTACCTGGTCGGGCCGGGCGGCGGCTACCTGCGCGATCCGCAGTCGAAGAAGCCGCTGGTGTGGGACGCCGTGCAGCAGTGCGCGCGCGAGCACGACGCGCCCGGCCTGGTCGAGACGCTGATGCTGCCGCAGGGCGTGCAGGTGGAGGCGATCGAGATCGGCGCCGACGACGAAGTCACGCAGCAAGGCCTGCTCACCGGCCACACCGCGCACGACCGGCTGATGGCGCACATGCGGCCGTATTCGCCCGAATGGGCGGCCGAGGTGTGCGATGTGCCGGCCGCCACCATGCGCCGCATCGCGCTCGAATACCTGGAGCACGCCTGCATCGGCCAGACCACCGAGATCGACGGCGTCACGCTGCCGTACCGGCCGGTGGCGGTGACCCTGGGCAAGACCGTCAACAACGGCTGGGGCGGCTATGAATGCTGCTGGGCGCGCACGCTGCTGGCGACCCTGGTGGGCGCGCTGGAAGTGCCAGGCGGCACCATCGGCACCACGGTGCGGCTGGCCAAGCCGCTGGCCGAGCGGCTGATGAGCGTCAAGCCCGGCCCGGACGGCTTCATGAGCTACCCGCTCAACGCCACCAGCAAGGAAGGCTGGCTGCCGCGCCCGAACATCCGCAACGCCTACAAGACCATGGTGCCGCTGGCCGGCGACGGCGCCTGGAGCCAGGCGCTGGGGCCGACGCATTTCTCCTGGATGTTCCTCGACGAGACGCCGGAAGGCCTGCCGACGGTGACGCCGCCCGACGTCTGGTTCTTCTACCGCACCAACCCCTCGATCTCGTTCTGGGACACTGAGGCGCTGGGCCGGAAGATGGCGCGCTTTCCGTTCGTGGTGGCGTTTGCCTACACGCGTGACGAGAGCAACCACTTCGCCGACGTGCTGCTGCCCGATGCGACCGATCTGGAGAGCCTGCAGCTGATCCGCATCGGCGGCACCAAGTACGTCGAGCAGTTCTGGGACCACCAGGGTTACGCGCTGCGGCAGCCGGCGGTGGCGGTGCGCGGCGAGGCGCGCGACTTCACCGACATCGCCACCGAGCTGGCACGCCGCACCGGCCTGCTCGAGAAGTACAACGCCGCCATCAACCGCGGCGCCGCCGGCGCGCGGCTGCGCACCGAGCACGGCGACTACGCGCTGGCCGAGGGCGTGGCGCACGACTGCGACACCATCTGGGACGCGGTCTGCAAGGCCGCCAGCGCCGAGCTGAGCGGCGGCACCGAGGTGCGCGGGCTCGACTGGTGGCGCGAGCACGGGCTGATGACGCGCCCGTTCCCGCGCCTGGACTGGTACCTGTTCCCGGTGCTGGAGCACCAGGGCCTGCGCTTCGAGATGCCCTACCAGGAGCGGCTGGCGCGCGTTGGCGTCGAGCTGGGGCGCCGCCTGCACGAGCGCGGCATGAACTGGTGGGACACGCAGCTGGACGAGTACCAGGCGCTGCCCAAGTGGAAGGATTTCCCCGGTCTGTGGGAGGCGCACCTGGTGCGCAGCGGCGGCCAGGTGCAGGACTACCCGTTCTGGCTGCTGACCGCGCGCTCGATGCAGTACGCCTGGGGCGGCAACGCCGGCGTGCAGATGATCCGCGAGGTGGCCGAGAACATCGCCGGCCACCGCGGCCTGATCATGAACACGCGGCGCGCCGCCGAGCTGGGCCTGGCCGAGGGCGACGAGGTCGAGATCACCACGCCGGGGCGGATCACGCGCGGGCGCCTGGTGCTGCGCCAGGGCATCCGGCCCGACACGCTGCTGGCGATCGGCCAGTTCGACCACTGGGAAACGCCACTGGCCAAGGACTTCGGCCTGCCCAGCCTGAACACCCTGGCCAGCATGTCGATGGAACTGACCGATGCCACCGGCTCCAGCGCCGACATCGTGCGCGTGGCGCTGCACAAGGCCGCCGGGCCGGCGCCCGCGCCGCAGCAGCGGCGGAAAAAGGTGAACGCATGACCAAATGGACCATGGCCGTCGATCTGCGCCGCTGCGTCGGCTGCCAGACCTGCACCGCCGCCTGCAAGCACGCCAACGCCACGCCCCCGGGCGTGCAGTGGCGCCGCGTGCTCGACATGGAGTTCGGTGAATACCCCGAGGTGCAGCGCGCCTTCGTGCCGGTGGGCTGCCAGCACTGTGACGATCCACCCTGCCTGCCGGTGTGCCCGACCACGGCGACCAAGAAGCGCCCCGACGGCATCGTCACCATCGACTACGACCTGTGCATCGGCTGTGCCTACTGCGCCGTATCCTGCCCCTACCAAGCGCGCTACAAGACCGAGCGCGCCACCTTCGCCTACGGCAAGGCGAGCGAGCACGAGGCGCTGCGCCACGATGAGGACCGCCTGGCCGTGGCCACCAAGTGCACCTTCTGCGTCGATCGCATCGACGACGGCCTGGAGCGCGGGCTGACGCCGGGCATCGACCCCGAGGCCACGCCGGCCTGCGTCAATGCCTGCATCGCGCAGGCGCTGGTGTTCGGCGACATCGAGGACGAGAACAGCAACGTGTCGCAACTGCTGGCGCGCAGCCAGCATTTCCGCATGCACGAGGAACTGGGTACCGGACCCAACATGCGCTACGTCTGGGACAGCGTTGACCCGGTTCCCGAGCCACTGGCGGCGCATCGCCAGACCGACACGGAGACCACGCCATGAGCTACGGACCCAATCCCTGGGTGCAGCAGCACTGGGACTTTCGCGCCGCCATGAACTTCATCGGCGGCGGCGCCGGCTGCGGCCTGCTGATCGCCAGCGCGCTGGCGGGCGGTCCGCGCACGCTGCAGCAGGCCTGCCTGCTGCTCGGCCTGGCGCTGGTGGGCGTCGGGCTGCTGCACGTGTGGGCCGAGATCGGCCGGCCCTGGCGCGCGCTCAACGTGTTCATCAACCCGGGCCAGTCCTGGATGTCGCGCGAGGCCTGGGTCGCGCCCTGGCTGATGCTGACCGGCGCCGCAGCGCTGTTCTTCTGGCCGCTGGCGGCGGGACTGGCGGCCGTGCTGGCGGCGGCCTTCCTGTACTGCCAGGCGCGCATCCTGCAGGCGTCCAAGGGCATCGCGGCCTGGCGCGAGCCGCGCCTGATTCCGCTGATCGTCGTCACCGGGCTGGCTGAAGGCCTTGGCCTGTTCGTGCTGCTGGCGGCGTTCTGGCAGGGCCTGGACATCGGCGCGGCGCTGACGCTGGGCGGCCTGCTGCTGCTGCGCCTGCTGGCGGCGCAGCGCTGGCGTGCCGCACTGGCCGCCGGCCGCACACCGACGCGCACGCTGGCGGCCTGCGACCGCGCGCTGCGCCCCTTGTACGCCGGCAGCGTGGTGGCGCTGGCGCTGCTGCTGCTGGCCTTGCTGTTGCCACCCGGCGTGGCGGCGGCGGCGCAGGCGCTGGCCGGCCTGGGGGCGGCGCTCGGCGGTGCGGTGTTCAAGTTCCTGCTGGTGACGCGCGCCGCCTTCAACCAGGGCTTTGCCCTGCCGCATCTGCCGGTGCGCGGCGTGCGGCCGAGCTCGGCCAGCCACAGCGCCACGGAATAAGACAGCTTTGAGGAGACCGTCATGGTCGAGACCATCACCCGCACCCCAACCCAGGCGCAGTCCACCTACCTGCACGCCGACCTGGAGACGATGCCGCGCGAACAACTTGAGCGACTGCAATTGCAGCGCTTGCGCGACTCCGTGCGCAACCTGTGGGAGAACGTGCCCTGGCACAAGCCGCGCCTGCAGGCCGCCGGCCTGGGCAGCGCCGACGACATCGATTCGCTCGATGCGCTGCAGGCACTGCCCTTCACCGTCAAGACCGATCTGCGCGACCACTATCCCTTCGGCCTGTTTGCGCGGCCACGCGAGCAGTTGGCGCGCGTGCACGCCTCCTCGGGCACCACGGGCAAGCCCACGGTGGTCGGCTACACCGCGCAGGATCTCTCCAACTGGGCCGATCTGGTGGCGCGCTCGCTCTACGGCGCGGGCGGGCGGCCGGGCGACATGGTGCACAACGCCTACGGCTATGGCCTGTTCACCGGTGGCCTGGGTGCGCACGATGGCGCCACGCGGCTGGGCGCCACGGTGCTGCCGGTCTCCGGTGGCGGCACCGAGCGCCAAGTGTCGCTGATGGTGGATTTCCGCCCGCGCGTGCTGTGCTCGACGCCATCGTATGCGCTCGCGATTGCCGAGGTCGCCGAGCACATGGGCGTGGATTTGCGTCAGAGCGGCTTGGCGGTCGGCCTGTTCGGCGCCGAACCCTGGAGCGACGCGATGCGCAGCGAGATCGAGGCGCGGCTGGGCCTGCGCGCGGTCGACATCTACGGACTGTCCGAGATCATGGGCCCCGGCGTGGCCTGCGAGTGTGAGCACCGTCAGGGCTTGCATGGCTGGGAAGACCATTTCATCTTCGAGACCATCGACCCCGAGACCAGCAGGCGCGTCGCCGACGGCGAACCGGGCGAGCTGGTGATCACCACCCTGACCAAGCAGGCGCTGCCGATGCTGCGCTACCGCACACGCGACATCACCCGCCTGATGCGTGAGACCTGCGACTGCGGCCGCACGCACGTGCGCATCCTGCGCGTGACCGGGCGCAACGACGACATGCTCATCATCCGTGGCGTCAACGTCTACCCCTCGCAACTCGAAGCGGTGCTGGTCGGTCGCCCCGGCGTGGCGCCGCACTACCAGATGGTGCTCATGAAGGATGGCGTCATGGACACCGTGCGCCTGGAGATCGAGGCCCTGCCCGGGGTGCCGCTCGAACAGTATCCCTTGCTGGCGGCCGACGCGATCCACCACATCAAGTCGATCGTCGGCATCTCGGCCCACGTCGATGTGCTGGCGCCGGGCGCGATCCCGCGCTCCGAGGGCAAGGCGGTGCGGGTGCGCGACCTGCGCTCGACCAGCCCCAGAGCCCAGCTGGCGCCGGCGGCGCGCTGAGATTGGTTGGCGTTTGAAGTGATGGGGCGGTTCGGACTCTGCCCGACCGACTCGCGTCAGTGCATGCGCGCCGTCAGCAGCGACCACACCGGCGTCAGGTCGGCGGGCAGCGGCGCCAGCTTGCCGAGGTCGATGTGGCTCTCGTCGGGGCTGTGGAAATCGCTGCCGCGCGATGCCGCCAGGTCGAACTCGCGCGCCATGTCGGCGTAGCGCCGCGCCTCCTGCGCGCTGTGGCTGCCGGTCACCACCTCGACGCCCTGGCCGCCGTGCTGCCTGAACTCGCTGAACAGCGCGTACTCGACGGTGGGCGAGAAGTGGTAGCGCGCCGGATGCGCGATCACCGCCACACCGCCGGCCTGGGTGATCCATTTCACCGCGTCGCCCAGTCGCGCCCAGCGATGCGGCACGAAGCCGGGCTTGCCCTCGGTCAGATACTTGCGGAACACCTCGGCGGTGTCGCGGCAGACGCCCGACTCCACCAGAAAGCGGGCGAAATGCGTGCGCGAGATCAGGCGCGGGTTGCCGACGTATTTCAGCGCGCCTTCATACGCACCGGGGATGCCGACCTTGGCCAGTTGCTCGCCCATCTCGATGGCGCGCGGCCCGCGCCCGTCGCGCGTGTCGGCCAGGCCTTCGGCCAGGCGCGCATCGGTGTGGTCGAAGCCCAGGCCGACGATGTGCACCGTGGCGTCGGCAAAGGTCACCGAGACCTCGACGCCGGTCAGGTAGCGCATGCCCTGCGCCGCCGCCGCCGCCAGCGCGCGCTGCTGGGCACTGACTTCGTCGTGGTCGGTCAGCGCCCAAAGATCGACGCCGTTGGCCTTGGCGCGCGCCGCCAGCTCCTCGGGCGTGAGCGTACCGTCGGAGGTGGTCGAGTGGCAGTGCAGATCGGGGTTTTGCGGGAAAGTCACCGCTTCATTCTACGGTTCGCCCTGAAACCGGCGCCGCCGGCCAATCGCGCTGCGGCGCCCTGATCTGCTCGAACGCGCGCGCCATCTGCAGCACGCCCAGGTCGTCGAAGCGCTGGCCGGCGATCTGCAGGCCGATCGGCAGCCCGGTGCTGCTGTAGCCGCAATTGACCGACACGGCGGGCTGCTCGCCCATGTTGAAGGGCGCGGTGAAGGCGATGTGCTCCAGTCCGCGCAGCGGGTCGTTGGTGGGCGAGGGCCACTCGGCCGGTGCCGGCAGGTTGGGCGCGGTCGGTGACAGCACGTAGTCGAACGGCTGCATTGCCCGCGTGGTCGCGACGCGGATGGCGTGCGTCTGCGCGTAGGCACGAAACAGGTCGGCGCCGCTCATGCGGTGCACGCTCTCGGCCCAGGTGCGGACGCAGGGCAGCACGGCGGCGCGCGCGGCGTGCGGGAGCGAGTCCAGATCGACCAGCGAGCGCATGCGCCAGAAATGGTCCAGGCCGGTCAGCATCTCGGGCGTGAGGAAGGCGTGCATCGGCGTGACGATGGCGCCCTCGGCCTCGAAGCGGTGTGCGGCATCGATGACGGCCTCGCGGACCTCGTCCTCGACCGGAAGGCCGCAGCCGGGCCGCAGCAGCAGACCGATGCGCAGGCCCTTGAGCGGCTTGTCCTGCCGCCAGGCGGCGGACCAGTCGATCGCCTGCGGCGGCAGGCTCATGCTGTCGCGCACGTCGGGTGTGCTGAGCACCTGCATCAGCAGAGCGGCGTCGGCCACGCTGCGCGTCATGGGGCCGGCGGCGCGGCCCATGTAGGGCGGGTCGATCGGCACACGGCCCAGGCTGGGCTTGAGGCCGACGATGCCACACCAGGCGGCCGGCAGCCGGATCGAGCCGCCGATGTCGGTGCCCAGGTGCAGCGGGCCATAGCCGGCCGCGGCCGCCGCGCCGGCCCCGGCGCTGCTACCGCCCGGCGTGCGCGTCAGGTCCCAGGGATTGCGCGAGAGCGGGTGGAAGGTCGACAGGCCCGAGGACAGCATGCCGTAGTCGGGCATGGTGGTCTTGCTGACGATGACGGCGCCGGCCTCGCGCACGCGCGCCGCGGGCGGGGCATCGGCCGGCGCCGGCGTGAGCGGCACCGCCTGGGTGCCCAGCGGTGTCGGGTCGCCCTCGGTGGCGATGTTGTCCTTGATGGTGATCGGCACGCCGTCGAGCGCGCCGCAAGGCTCGCCTTTCAGCCAGCGCGCTTCCGAGGCGCGCGCCTGCACCAGGGCGCTTTCAGGTCGCAGCAGCCAGGTGGCGGCGATGTGCGGTTCCCAGCGCTCGATCTGCGCCAGCACCGCCTGCACCACCTCGACCGGCGAGAACTGGCGCGCCTGGTAGCCGGCCAGCAGTTGGTGGGCGCTCAAGTCGTGCAGGGCGGTGGTCATCGTCGCGGTTCCCCAAAAAAAGCTGCCTGCGCATGGTAACGGCGCAGGCAGCGGGTCGATTCACGACGTTTCGGTCAACCCCAGCTCAATGCCGACAAATCGTTGACGAAGATCGGCATGTCCTTCCACAGGCCGTGTACGCGCCGGTTGGCCACGGTGACCCACTGCGGCTGGTACAGCCAGGCCAGGGCGGCGTCCTGCGCCAGCAGCATCTGGGCTTCGCCCAGCAACCGGTTGCGCTCGGTGGCGTTGGCGGTGGTTTTAATCCGGCCGAACAGCTCCTTGAACTTGGGGTTGTTGTAGCCCCAGTAGTAGTCCGGCTTGCTGAAGTTGTCGAGATCGAACGGTTCGACGTGGCTGATGATGGTCAGGTCGTAGTTCTTCGGCCCGCCGTAGGTGTTGGCCAGCCACTGTGCCCATTCCACGTTCTGCACCTTGGCGGTGATGCCGACCTTGGCGAGCTGCGACACGATCACCTCGCCGCCCTGGCGTGCGTAGGGCGGTGGCGGCAACACCAGACTCAGCTCCAGCGGGGTGGTGACGCCGGCTTCCTTCAGCAAGGCCCTGGCCTTTTCCGGGTCGTACGGGTTGACGCCGGTGGTGTCGATGAAGCCCGCGGCGCCCGGCACGTAGTGGCTGCCGATCGGCACGCCGAAGCCGTCGCCGGCACCGGCGATGACCGCTTTGCGGTCGATCGCCATGCTGATGGCGCGCCGCACGCGCACGTCGCTGAGCGGTTTGCGCGCGTTGTTGATCGCCAGCACGGTCTTGGCGCGCGAGCCGCTGACGATGGTCTGCAGCCGGCTGTTGGCCTTGAACTGCGCCGCGCCGCGTGGCGTGACGCGCGGGAAGGCGTCGACATCGCCCGACAGCACGGCCGCCACCTGCGCCGCCGGATCGCTGATGAAGCGAAAGGTGGCGCGCTTGATCCTGACGGCGCCGGGATTGCGGTAGCTTGGCGATGCCTTCAGCGTCAGCGACGAGCCCTTGGCCCAGTTGTCGAGCACGTAGGGGCCGGTGCCGACCGGCCTGGCGTTGTTGTCGGCAGCGCTCTTGGGCTCCACCACGATGGCGGTGGCCTGGCCCATGTAGAACAGGAAGTCGGGGTCCGGCTCCCGGTTGATGACGACCACCGTGTGGTCGTCGATCACGCGCACGCTTTCCATTGCGGCAAAGGTGCGCTTGTCCTTGTTGGTGCTCTTCTCGGCGGCGGCGCGCTCGAACGCGTACTTCACCGTCTGCGCGTTGAAGGGCTCGCTGTTGCTGAATTTGACGCCCTGGCGCAGGAAGAAGGTCACGGTGCGCAGATCGGGCGAGATTTCCCAGCGCTCGGCCAGCAAGGGGCCGACGCTGCCGTCGGCGTTGATCTTGGTCAGCGTCTCGAAGACGTTGTAGTGAACGATCTCGGCAATGGCCGACGCCGCGCCCGCGGTCGGGTCCAGGCCGGGCGGCTCCAGCGTCATGCCCAGCACGATGGTGTCGCGGCGCGACTGGGCAAAGGCCGGCATCTGCGACAGCGTCGCCAGAGCGGGCAGGGTCAGGGCGAAATCGCGGCGTTTCATCGGGGAAGCTCTCCTTCGGCAGACGGGTCTGACGCTGCGCATGGTAGCGCAGGGTCCGTAACGCTTCAGGTGGCTGGCGGGGCGACCAGCTCGGGCACCGAGGCCAGCAGCGTGCGCGTGTACTCGTGCGTCGGCTCGCGCAGCACCTGCCGCACCGGGCCTTGCTCGACGATCAGGCCGCCCTGCATCACGGCCACGTCGGCACACAGATGGCCGACCACGGCCAGGTCGTGGCTGATGAAGAGAAAGGTGACGCCGTGCTCATCGCGCAGATCGGCCATCAGGTTGAGCACCTGCGCCTGCACCGAGACGTCGAGCGCGCTGACCGCCTCGTCGGCGACGATGAGCTTGGGCCGGGTGATGAGCGCGCGCGCAATGGCGATGCGCTGGCGCTGGCCGCCGGAGAACTCGTGCGGGAATTTGTCCAGCGCGTCGGCCGACAGGCCCACCGACGCCAGCGTGGCGGCGGCGCGCTCGCGCTGCTCGGCCCGGCTGGCGCCTTCCAGCGCGGCGGCGGGCTCGGCCACGGTGCGCCAGATCGGGCGGCGCGGATCGAGCGAGCCGTAGGGGTCCTGGAACACCATCTGGAAGTCGCGCCGCGCCGTGCGCAACTCATGCGCGGGCAGCGCGTGCAGGTGGCGGCCCATGAACAGGATTTCGCCGCTGGTGGGCGCCTCCAGCGCCATCACCAGGCGCGCCAGCGTGCTCTTGCCAGAGCCCGATTCACCGACGATGCCCATGCTGCGCCCGGCGGTCACCTGCAGCGATACGCCGCGCAGCGCCGGCACCTCGGCCGGTGGCTTGAACAGCGATTCGCGCGGCAGCGTGTAGCGGCGCGTGACATCGCGCACCTCGAGCAGCACGGGCGGTGCGTTCATGCGATACCTTCGGCGATCAGGCCGGCGGCATGCAGCACCACGTCGGCGCGATGGCAGCTGAAGGCGTGCGTGTCCGACACGATGACCTGCGGCACGGGCTGCGTGTGGCAGACCGGTGCGGTGAAGGCGCAGCGGCCGGCGAACGGGCAGCCCGGCGGCAGGCTGAACAGGCCCGGCACGCTGCCCGGGATGGTGGGCAAACGTTCGCTGCGGTGCGCGACCAGGCGGTGCTCCAGGCTGGGGCGCGCGGCCAGCAGCCCGCGCGTGTAGGGGTGCGCGGGGCGTGCGAACACCTGGTCCGCCGGCCCGCTTTCCACCACGCTGCCGCCGTACATCACCAGCATGCGCCGCACGTTCTGCGCGATCAGGCCGAGGTCGTGCGAGATCAGGATCAGCGCCATGCCGCGCTCGCGCACCAGCTCGCCGATCAGCGCCAGGATCTGCTTTTGCACCGTGACGTCGAGGGCGGTGGTCGGCTCGTCGGCGATCAGCACGTCGGGCTCGCAGGCCAGTGCCATGGCGATCATGATGCGCTGGCGCTGGCCGCCCGAGAACTGGTGCGGAAAGCTGTCCACGCGCCGCGCCGGGTCGGGAATGCCGACGCGCTCGAGCAAGCTGATCGCCTGCGCGCGCGCCGCGCCGGCCGACAGGTGCTGGTGCAGCATCAGCGGCTCGGCGATCTGTGCGCCGACGCGGTGCACGGGATTGAGCGCCGTCATCGGCTCCTGGAAGATCATGGCGATGCGCGCACCGCGGATGCGGCGCCAGTCGCGGTCGCGCAGGCCGATCAGTTCGTGGCCGTCCAGCGTCAGGCTGCCGCTGACGGTGGCGTTGTCGGGCGCCAGGCCCATCAGGGCCAGTGCCGTGATCGATTTGCCGCAGCCGGATTCGCCGATCAGCCCTAGGGTGTCGCCGCGATCCAGCGTGAAGCTCATCTCGCGCACCGCCGCCGCTGTGCCACGATGGGTGTGCAGGTCGACGCGCAGTTGGCGGGCTTCCAGCAGGGGCATGGTCACTGGCCGCGCAGCAGGTTGGCGAGCGGCCGGCTGCGTGCGTCGCGGTAGACGCCCCAGTCGGTGTCGAGGCTGACGATGCGGCGCAGCCCCAGGCGTTCGGCGGCTTCGGCGATCGACGCATCGGCCAGGTCGAGCGGCAGGCTGGCAAAGCGCTGGGCGATGCGGCGCATCTGCGACAGGCTGGCGTCGGTCGGCGTATCCACGCGCACGGCGCCGCGCTCGACCCACAGCAGAAAGTCCAGCGCCGCCTGCTGGTGCACGCGCCGCGCCAGCAGGGCGCAGACCTCGGTCAACACCGGCCAGGTGCTGACCAGTGCCAGCGCCGGATGCGCCTGCAGCCAGGCCACGACACGCGCGTGCCAGTGGTCGGCGGCGTTGAACAGGGCCAGCAGCGGGCCGCTGTCGACCAGCACCTGACCCTGCGGCACCACGCCGTACTGCGCCGGTGCTTCAGCAGCCTGCGGGGCGGGGGCGGTGGTGGCCATGGGCGTTGGCGTCAAGCAGCGTTGTGGCGGGCGTGCTTGTCGCCCCAGGCATCGCCCAGGTGCTGGCGGCGCGCCGTGGCCAGGTCGGCCGGGCCAGCGTGGCGGCCGAACAGATCGGCGCCCAGCGACCAGGCCGATGCCGCACTGGCTGGCGCGCTGGCCAGGTAGGCCACCAGCGCATCGCGCATCACGTCGCTGATGCTGCGGCCCTCGGCCGCGCAGCGCTGGCGCAGCGATTGCTCCAGCTCAGGAGGGAGTTTCACGGTGGTCGTCATGGTGCGGCCTCATGGGGTAATAAGAGAGATATTACCGAAACGGCGATGAATTGCAAGCGCGCCCATGAACCCGGTACGCCGCTCATCCGCGCCGTTGCAGCCGCGGGTCGAGCACGTCGCGCAGGCCATCGCCCAGCAGGTTGAGCCCCAGCACCGACAGCGCGATCGCCACGCCCGGCCACACGGCCAGCAGCGGCGCCTGGAACATCAGCGTTTGCGCCTCGGCCAGCATGCGGCCCCAGCTCGGCTGCGGCGGTTGCGTGCCCAGACCCAGGTAGGACAGTGCCGCCTCGGCCAGGATGGCGACGGCGAAGCGGATGGTGGCCTGCACGATCAGCACCGCCAGGATGTTCGGCAGGATGTGCTGCCAGGTGATGGCCCAGGGACCCTTGCCGCTGGCGCGCGCGGCCAGCACGTAGTCGCGGCCCCACACGCTGTTGGCGGCGGCGCGCGTGATGCGCGCGAAGGTCGGGATGTTGTAGATACCGATGGCGACGATGGCGTTGACGATGCCCGGGCCGTACACGGCGGTGAGCATGATGGCCGACAGGATGGCGGGAAAGGCGAAGCCGAAGTCCGACACGCGCATGATGGCTTCCTCGATCCAGCCGCGCCGCGCCGACGCCAGCAGGCCGAGTGCCGTGCCGATCACCAGGCCGATACCGACCGCGATGACGCCGACCAGGATCGACGCGCGCGCGCCCACCAGCAGCCAGGACACGACATCGCGCCCGAAGGCGTCGGTGCCCAGCCAGTGCCGCGCGCTGGGCGGCAGCAACTTGGCGTCCATGTCCACGTCGTAGACGGAATACGGCGTCCACAGATACGACAGCGCGGCGGCCAGCAACAGCAGCACGGTCAGCACGCCGCCGATGGCAAAGCCCGGGTGCCGGCGCGCACGCTGCCAGAAGCCGGGGGCGGCTGTGTTCATGCGAGGCAAAACCCAACAGCCGGACGCAGAGGACGCAAGGATTCCGCAAAGGACGCAAAAGAATTCAAGCCATTGTCGTTTGCGCCACGCGGGGCGGTGCTATAGCAGCATCGTGGCTCAACGCGCTGCATATTGCAGTGATATGAGGTATTTTTCGCGTCCTCTGCGAAGCTTTTGCGTCCTCTGCGTCCGGTATTTCGGGTGTTCATATCTCACTCGCCTTCACCCGCGGATCGATCACTGCATACAGCACATCGACGACGAAATTGACGATGACCACCATCGCCGCGAGCAGCATCACGCAATTGCGCACCACGATCACGTCGCGGTTGGCAATGCTCTGGAAGATCAGACGGCCCAGGCCGGGCAGGTAGAACACGTTCTCGACCACGATGGTGCCGGCCAGCAGCTCGGCGAACTGCAAGCCCATCACGGTGATGACGGGGATCATGGCGTTGCGCAGCACGTGGCCCCACAGCGTGGCGCGGTGGCTCAGGCCCTTGGCGCGCGCGGTGCGCACGAAGTCCTCGCGCAGCACTTCCAGCACCGCCGAGCGCGTGAAGCGCGCCAGGATGGCGGACTGCACCACGGCCAGCGCCACGGCCGGCAGGATCAGCGCCTGCAGGCCGTCCCACAGACCCAGCCACACACCGTCGTCGAAATACCAGCCGTCGAAACCGCCGGCCGAAAGCCATTGCAGCTTCACCGAGAACAGCAGGATCAGCAGGATGGCGAACCAGAAGTTGGGGATGGCGATGCCGATCTGCGCCAGCGTCATCAGGCCGACGTCGCCGACGCGGTTGTGGCGCGAGGCGGCGTACACGCCCACGGCCAGGGCGATCACGGTGGTCAGCAGCATGGCCAGCACGGCCAGTGGAATCGTCAGTTGCAGGCGCTCGGCGATCAGCTCGGACACCGGCGAGCCGTAGGTGTAGGACAGGCCCATGTCGCCGCGCAGCAGCCCGCCGATCCAGCCAAGGTAGCGGCCCAGAGCGGGCTGATCCAGGCCCAGCTCGGTCGCCTTGGCGGCCACGGCGGCGGGGTCGGCGTCGGGCCCCATCAGCACCTGCGCCGCGTTGCCGGGCAGGATTTCCAGCACGGCGAACACGATCACGCTGGTGGCCGCCAGTGTGGCGATCAGCGTGAGGATGCGTTTGAAGAGGAAATAGCTCATGCGCGGGCGCGGCCTTGCTGCGCGGCATTATCAACACAAGCGAGGGCGGCTTTGCGGCGTCGGCGGTGGGCTTGACCCCAGGGTCCGATAATCAGGGCTTCCCTGTGCTTGCCCGATGGAGTTGTTGTCATGGCGTTGCTGATCACCGACGAGTGCATCAACTGCGATGTCTGCGAACCCGAATGCCCCAACGATGCGATCTCGATGGGGCCGGAGATCTACCAGATCGACCCCGACAAATGCACCGAATGTGTCGGCCATTTCAACGAGCCGCAATGCGTGCAGGTCTGCCCGGTGGAATGCATTCCCATCGATCCGAAGCATGTCGAGGACCAGGAAACGCTGTGGCAGAAATACCGCCGGCTGCAGGCGGCCAAGGTGTGAGGCGGCGGGCGCGGCCTCAGCCGGGTTTGATATCGTCCTTGACCGCTGAGGGGGCGATTGGCGGCGCCGGTTTCTGCGGCTTGGGGCGTGGCGGCTTGTCGGTGTGAATGTGGGCGGTGGCGCGCTCCATCTCGCCCGCCACCAGTTGCTCGAAAGCCTGCGCCGACCGGCCGACGGCACTTTCGATCAGCGTCAACTCATCGGCCGGTGGCTTGCGCAGCACCCAGCCGACCACTTCCGACTTGTCGCCCGGGTGCCCGATGCCGATGCGCAGGCGCCAGTAGTCGCTGCTGCCCAGTTGCGCGTGGATGTCGCGCAGCCCGTTGTGACCGGCGTGGCCGCCGCCTTTTTTCAGCTTGGCCTGACCGGGCGCCAGGTCCAGTTCGTCGTGCGCCACCAGGATTTGCTCGGGCGCGATCTTGTAGAAACGCGCCAGCGCCGCCACCGATCGGCCCGACAGATTCATGAAGGTCTGCGGCTCGAGCAGCCAGACGCTTTGGCCGCCCACGCTGGCGCGCGCCATCCGGCCGTGGTAGCCGCGCTCATGCACCAGCCGGATGCCGAGCTGGCGCGCAATCTGGTCGATCCACCAGAAACCGGCGTTGTGGCGCGTGGCCTCGTATTCGGGGCCAGGATTGCCCAGGCCGACGAAGAGCTTGATCATGGGTGAGGATTATCCGTGCGGGGCCAGAAACGAAACGACCCGCTGGAAAGCGGGCCGTTCGTTGCGGTGAGGATCGCGCTCAGAAGGAGATCACTTCTTCTCGTCTTCAGCGTCCGCTGCTCCGGCTTCGCCGGCTTCTGCATCGGATTCCGGTTCTACCACCGGGTTCACGACCGAGACCAGCACCACGTCTTCCGCCGCGTGGCCGCGCAGCATGGGTTCGACGTCCTTGGGCAGCTCGATGTCCTTGAGCGTCAGCGTGGCGCCCTTTTCCAGCTTGGACAGATCGACGCTGATGCTTTCCGGCAGGTCGGCCGGCAAGCAGTTCACTTCCAGTTCGGTCAGGATGTGGTTGACCAGACACTTGTCGGTCTTGACGGCGTTGGACTCTTCCTCGCCGCTGTAGTGCAGCGGCACCTTCACGGTGATCCGCTGCTTGGCCGACACGCGCTGGAAGTCGACGTGCAGGATTTGCTGCCTGAAGGGGTGGATCTGCAGGTCGCGCAGCAGCACTCGGGCGGTCCTGCCGGCGAGTTGCATGTCGAGTACGGACGAGTGGAAGGCCTCCTTCTTGACGGCCTGCCACAGCGCGTTGTGGTCCAGTTCGATCAGCTGGGGCTCGCCCTCACCGCCGTAGACAATGCCGGGCACCTTGCCGGCATTGCGCAGACGGCGGCTCGCACCCGTTCCCTGCTTGCTGCGCTCAAAAGCGACGAATTTCATATGAATACTCCTGTGGTGAGGCTGTCTTCAAAATGCTTTCGCCGTGCTCATCCCCAGCACTGGGCGGCTTGCTGCGTTGCGAAACTTGTCAATGGCACCACCATTGACCGCGTTTCGCGCCTTGCATTCCATCCCAGTCTGGGGCGATCACTTGCCGAAATCACTTTGAAGACAGCCTCATGGGCCGACCGCGACCAGTGCGACCCGGTTTCAAAAAAGCAGGCGGGCCGGATTGCCCGTCTGCCCGTGCGTTCGTCAGAACAGGTTTTCCTGCTCCTGGAACAGACTCATGACCGATTCGCCGCGCGCGATGCGGCTGATCGTCTGGGCGATCAGCGGCGCCACCGACAGCTGGCGAATCTTGGGGCACTGCGCCGCCGCGTCGGACAGCGGAATGGTGTTGGTCACCACCACCTCGTCGAGCGCCGCGCCCTTGGCGATGCGCTCGATGGCGGGCCCCGAGAAGATCGGATGGGTGCAGTAGGCGTACACCTTCTTGGCGCCGCGCTCCTTCAGCACCTCGGCCGCCTTTACCAGGGTGCCGGCGGTGTCGATCATGTCGTCCATGACGACGCAATTGCGGCCTTCGATGTCGCCAATGACGTGCATCACCTCGCTCACGTTGGCCGTGGGCCGGCGCTTGTCGATGATGGCCAGGTCGGTACCCAGCTGCTTGGCCAGTGCGCGCGCGCGCACCACGCCGCCGACGTCGGGGCTGACCACCACCAGATCGTCGTAGTCCTTCTGGCGCAAATCGCCAAGCAGCACTGGCGAGGCGTAGATGTTGTCGCAGGTCCATCATGATCACGCTGGACACGCCCACCGCCTGCAGCATGTTGGCCACCACCTTGGCGCTGATCGGCACGCGGGTGGAGCGCGGGCGGCGGTCCTGCCGGGCGTAGCCGAAGTAGGGGATGACGGCGCTGATGCGTTCGGCCGACGAGCGCTTGAGCGCGTCGACCATGATCAGCAGTTCCATCAGGTTCTCGTTGGTCGGCGCGCAGGTGGACTGCACCACGAACACGTCGCGGGCGCGCACATTCTGCTTGATCTCGACCGTGACCTCGCCATCGGAAAAACGGCCAACGTCGGCGGCGCCCAGGCTGATGTGGAGATGGCTTGCGATTTCCGCCGCCAATGCCGGGTTGGCATTGCCGGTGAACACCAGAAAGTCAGAAGAATGGGACGGCTGCATGCGCTTTCCGGCGGGTCACTGTACGGTGCGGCAGAAACCGGAATGCGCGCTGGTCGGCGCGCATTCCGGCACAGTCATTTGGCAGGGGAGGAAGGATTCGAACCCTCGCATGCCGGAATCAAAATCCGGTGCCTTAACCGACTTGGCTACTCCCCTACACAGGTGGCCGGCCACGACTGCCTGGCCGGTCACCTTCAATCCTCTTCCGGCGCCCAGCCGCTGAGCGGATGGATGGCCAGAGCACTGCATGTTCGCACCTGCCAGTCCGGCGGTGCCTGCTGCGCGACGGCTTGCGCCACCGCCGGGTCGGGCACCTGCGCGAACACCGCGCTGCCGGAGCCGGTCATTCTGCCTTTCAGGCCCAGACCTGCAAGCAGGCGGACACCTTGGGCAACCTGCGGGCAAAGCCGCTCGGCGACCGGCTGCAGCGCATTGCGGCCAAAGCCGTACGGGTCTGCAGCAAAGCCTGAAATTATAGCAGGAGCGCAGTCGCGCTCGAGCTCGGGGGCGCTGAAAATGTCGTGCGTGCCCAGTCCCTGCGGCGGTTTCGCCACAACGAAGCGCGCGGGCGGCAGCGTGAACGGGCGAATCTGCTCGCCCACGCCCTCGATCCAGCCGGCGCCGCCACCGTGCAGGAAGAAGGGCACGTCGGCGCCCAGTTCCAGACCGATGGCGGCCAGTTGCGCGCGTGTCAAACCCAGGCGCCACAAGCGGTTCAGCGCCAGCAGCGTGCTGGCCGCATCCGACGAGCCGCCGCCCAGGCCGGCCTGCGCCGGTATCCGCTTGAGTACGCCCATGTGCGCGCCGAGGGCAGAACCGGTGGTGGCCCGCAGCCGCTGCGCGGCGCGCACGATCAGGTCGTCGGCCGGCAGTTCGGCGCCGAGATCCTCGCGCGTGATCCGGCCGTCGGCGCGCAACTCGAAATGCAGGGTGTCGCACCAGTCGATCAGCACCATGGCCGATTGCAGCAGGTGGTAACCGTCGGGCCGGCGCCCGGTGACATGCAGAAAGAGGTTGAGCTTGGCCGGGGCCGGTACGTCGTACAGGGCGCGCATCGGGGCGTCTCGCAAGGCGGTGCTCAGCGCTCGAGCACGACACGCAGCTCGGCCGTCGGCGGCGGCATCAGCCGGCGCGCCACCAGGCGGCCGTCCGGTAGGCGGCTGAGATCCGCTTCCCAGCCTTCCACCGCCTGCGGCGTGCCGTTCAGCCAGCCGAACAGCGCGCGCACCGGAATCGCCGCGCCGGTGACTTCCTGCGCCAGCGCTTCCAGCGAGTCGTAGCGGCGCGTCTGCTCGCCCTGGCGCAGCACGGTCTGGCCCGGCTGCCACTGCATCACGGCCAGCGTGCTGCCGAGCGGCGAGTTCAGGCTGAGTTCGCCCGCCTGCGCGTTGCCGCTGAGCTGGAAGCCGGCGTGAAAGGACTGCGGCGGCTCCGACGCCACCAGCAGGCCCAGCCGCCCGCTCCATTGGTTGGGCTGTGCGGCGGCGTCGGCTGGCGCGGGCGCCACGGCGCAGGCCTGCAGCAGCGCCAGTGCGGGCGCCAGCAGCAGGGCGGCCAGCGCCAGCGGGCGCCGCGTGATCGGTGCGCGTGGTGCCAGCTGCGGCGTCAAGGCGTCACCTGCAGGCGCTTGAGCGTCTTGATCAGGCTCTCATTGCCGGCGTCCAGGCGCAGCCCCTCGCGCCAGACGGCGCGCGCGGCGTCGTGCTCGCCCAGCACCCACAGCACCTCGCCCAGGTGGGCCGCGATTTCGGCGTCGGGCCGTTTCTGAAAGGCCGCTTCAAGAAGCGTGCGCGCCTCACGCGGGCGTCCCTGGCGATATTCGAGCCAGCCCAGGCTGTCCTGGATGTAGCTGTCCTCGGGCGCCAGTTGCACCGCCTTTTCGATCAGCGTGCGCGCTTCGTCCAGCCGTACGCCGCGATCGGCCCAGGCGTAGCCGAGCGCGTTGTAGGCGTGCTGCGCCTCGGGATTGAGCTCGATGACGCGGCGCAGCAAGCGTTCCATCTCGTCCAGTCGCCCGGCGCGCTCGGCCGCCATGGCGGTGTCGTAGAGCAGCGCCTGATCGTCCGGCGTGCGTGGCAGCTCGGCCGCCAGCATCTGGTAGGCCGGCTCGGCCTGCTGGTGGTCGCGCAGCAACTGGGCTTCGGCCAGCAGCTTCAGTCGCGCGTCGTCCGGTCGCTGCTCAGGCGCCGCGCGGATGGCGCGCCGTGCCTCGTCGAGGCGGCCCTGGCGCGCCAGCATCTCGGCCCGGCGCGTCTGCACGGTCAGTGCCTGTTCGGGCGCCATGACCTGAGCCAGCAACCGCTCGGCGCTGGCGTCATCCTGCCGCCGCTCGGCGATGCGCGCCAGCATCAGCAGGGCCTGGCCGCGCCCGATGTCGCGGCTGGCGCCGGCTTGCTCGGCCGGCGTCAGTTCCAGATAGCGCAGCAGGGTGCGCTCGGCCTCGGCGTCGCGCCGCTGGTCGGCCAGCAGCGCGCCCTTGACCAGCCAGCCGTCGGCGTAATCTGGTTGCAGCCGCATCAGCGTGTCGAGTTGGGCATGGGCGTCGGCGTGGCGACCCGCTTCGACCAGCGCGCGCGCGTAGCTGATGCGCACATCGGGCGAGGCCTGCGGCCGATTCAGATGGCGCTGGATCAGCGCTTCGGCCAGCGGCTCGTCGGCGGTGGTCATCAGCTGCAGCGCCAGCAGCGCCGGCCATTCCGAGCTGGCGTCGGCGTCCTGGCCCAGGGTCGCTGCCGCCAGCGCGCCGGCCGCGTCACCGGCCTGCAGGCGCATGCGGCCGATGCTGGTCCAGGCGGCGGGCGCCAACTGGGTGTGGGTGGTGAACTCGGACAGCGCGCGCTCGACCGTGCGCGCCGCCACCGGCTTGTCGGGCACACGCTGGAGCAGCGCCGGGATGGCGTTGATGAAGGCAACCTTCTCCGCCGCCGGCAGCGCCATCAGCAGTGCGCGCAGCGGCGCCTCGGTGTCGGCCACGCGCCCGAGGCCGATCAGTATCTGCAGCTCGTAGCGGTTGGCTTCCAGCGAATCGGGATAGGCCTGGCGCCAGGCGCGCGAGGCCTCCACCGCGGCGGGGCCGGCACGCGACTGGATGGCCATCTCCACCGCGCGCTTGTACAGCGCCTCGTCGCCGCTGCGGCGCGCCGCGTTCAGCAGGTAGGCGGTGGCGCCTTGCGCGTCGCCCTGCTGCAAGGTGAATTCGCCCAGCAGCAGCTCGTACATCAGCCGTGCCGTCATGCGCGAGGAGGCGGGGGCCGGGGTGGCTGAGGCCGGCGCGACCACGGCCGCCACCGGCGGCGCGGCCGGTGTCTGCGCTGTCGCCATGAACGCGGCGAACGCCGTGGCCAGCGCCGTCAGCGCACGAGAATAGGACTTCATCAAACCATAATAATCCAAGCCCATGAACCGCTCCCGCCATGCCCGAGCTGCCTGAAGTCGAGGTCACCCGGCGCAGCTTCGCCGACCGCATCGCCGGCGCGCGCATCCTGTCGGCGCGGCTCGGCCGTCCGCTGCGCTGGCCGCTTGGCCTGGCCGCCGAGCAGTTGCAGGAGCGCCGCGTCGTCGAGGTGCGGCGGCGCGGCAAGTACCTGCTGCTGCAGCTCGATGAGGGCGTGCTGCTGCTGCACCTGGGCATGTCGGGCAGTCTGGCGTTTCACTCTGACATGCCGCCACCGGGGCCGCACGACCATTTCGATCTCGTCACCAGCCAGGGCGTGCTGCGCCTGCATGATCCGCGCCGTTTCGGCGCCGTGGTGTGGTCGGCCGCGGCCGATGTCGATCCGGCGCGCAAGCTGCTGTCGACGCTGGGCACCGAGCCGCTGGATGAGGGCTTCGATCCGGCCGCCTTCCACACCGGGCTGAAGCTGCGCCGCGCGCCCATCAAGCAGGTGCTGCTGGCGGGCGATGTGGTGGTGGGGGTGGGCAACATCTACGCTTCGGAGGCGCTGTTCCGCGCCGGCATCCGGCCGACCACGCGCGCGCACCGGCTGGCGCGTCGGCGTACCGATCTGCTGCACGCTGCCATCCGCGACGTGCTGGGCCGCGCGGTCGAGCGCGGCGGCAGCACGCTGCGCGACTTTTCCAGCGCCACGGGTGAGACCGGCCACTTTCAACTGGAGGCGGCGGTGTACGGCCGCGCCGGCTTGCCATGTCCGCGCTGCGCCACGCCGGTGCGCCTGATCCGCCAGGGCCAGCGCTCGACCTTCTTCTGCCCGCAATGCCAGCGCGGCTGAGCGAGGCCGCCGCGGCGCGCTTCGCGCCGCGCGTGATCGACTGGCAGCGGCGCCACGGCCGCCACGACCTGCCCTGGCAGTCCACGCGCGATCCGTATCGGGTCTGGTTGTCCGAGATCATGCTGCAGCAGACCCAGGTGAGCACGGTGCTGGACTACTACCCGCGCTTTCTGGCGCGCTTTCCCGATCTGGCCAGCCTGGCGCAAGCGCAGTTGGAGCAGGTGCTGGGGCTGTGGAGCGGCCTGGGCTACTACACGCGGGCGCGCAATCTGCACCGTTGCGCCCAGCAGCTGGTGGCCGAGCACGGCGGCCAGTTCCCGCGCAGCGCGCAGCAGCTGCAGGCGCTGCCCGGCATCGGCCGCTCGACGGCGGCGGCGATCGCCGCGTTCTGCTTTGGCGAGCGCGCCGCCATCCTCGACGGCAACGTCAAGCGTGTGCTGACGCGCGTGTTCGGCATCGATGACGACGTCGGTCAGGCCGCGGGCGAACGCGCGCTGTGGCAGCTGGCCGAACGGCTGCTGCAACAGGTCGATGCGCGCCGCGCCATGCCGCGCTATACGCAGGGCCTGATGGACCTGGGCGCCACCGTGTGCACGCGCAGCCGTCCGGACTGCGCCGCCTGTCCGCTGCAAGACGGCTGCGTGGCCGCGCGCAGCGGCGCGCCCGAGCGCTACCCGGCCAAACGCCAGCGCGCCCCGCGCAGCCAGGTGACGCTGTGGCTGCTGCACGCCACCGACGGGTGTGGCCGCGTCTGGCTGCAGCAGCGGCCCGCCAGCGGCATCTGGGCGCGCCTGCACTGCCTGCCGCAGTACGCCAGCGGCGACGCGCTGCTGCAGGACGTGCCCGAGGCGGCGCGCGCGCAAGCCATCGAACGCGCGCCTTTCACACACGTGCTGACGCATCGTGAGTTGGCGATCCACGTCGTCGAGGTGCGCGTGGCGAACTCGTTCGGTGCGGCGCGCGCAGGCGCCTGGCATGCGCCGGATGCCTGGCCGGCGCTGGGACTGCCGGCACCGGTGCGGCGCGTGCTGGAGGCGGCGGCTCAGCCCTGATGGGCGGCGTCCAGCTCGCGGTGGCGTCGCAGTGTCTGCCACTCGGCGCCGAACTGCGCCGCCAGCTTCTCGACCAGATAGACCGAGCGGTGCTGCCCGCCGGTGCAGCCGATCGCCACCGTGACGTAGTTGCGGTGGTCGCGCGCCAGCGCCGGCAGCCAGCTGCGCAGGAACCCGGCAATCTGCTCGCGCATCCGCTGCACCTCGGGCTGGGCGTCGAGGAATTCGATCACCGGCTGGTCGCGCCCGGTCAGCGGGCGCAACTGCGGCTCGTAATGCGGGTTGGGCAGCATGCGCACGTCGAACATGTAGTCGGCGTCCAGCGTCACGCCGCGCTTGAAGGCGAAGGACTCGAACACCAGCGTCAGCTGCGTCGCCGGCAGCGCGATCAGCGCTTTGACCGTGGCCAGCAGTTGCGACGGGCGCAGATAGCTGGTGTCGATCACGTGCGAGCGCTCGCGCAGATCGGCCAGCCATTCGCGCTCGCGCGCGATCGCCTGCATCAGCGCGTGCTGGCTGTCGCGCTCGTCGTGCTGCGACAGCGGATGCCGACGCCGCGTTTCCGAGAAGCGCCGCACCAGCGTGTGGTCGCTGGCGTCGAGGAACAGCAGCCGCAGCGTCAGGCCCTTGTCCTGCAGGCCGTGCAGCAGCAGCGGCAATTGCGGCAGCGATTCACCGCTGCGCGCGTCGATGGCGATCGCCAGCTTGCGCTCGCTGCGCCGGTCTTCCAGCACGATGAAGGGCTCGAGCAGCTCGGGCGGCAGGTTGTCGACGCAGAAGTATCCGGCGTCCTCGAGCGCGTGCAGCGCGATCGACTTGCCGGAGCCGGACATGCCGGTGACGACCACCAGTTCGGTCATCATGCCCTGGCCTGGCCGCCGCCTGACCGGGCGGGTGCGGCTTTGCTGGCGGGCGCCTGCAGCATCTCAAGCGCGTGCGCCAGCGTGGTTTCGGAAATGCGTTCGCCACCCAGCATGCGGGCGATCTCGCGCGTGCGTGCCTCGCCCTCGATGACGTCGACGCTGCTGGTGGTGGCGCCGTCCGCATCGGCCTGCTTGCTGACACGCAGGTGGTGGTTGGCGCAGGCGGCGACCTGCGGCAGGTGGGTCACGCACAGCACCTGCCGATCGCGCCCAAGCTGGCGCAGCAGCTTGCCGACGGTGGCGGCCACCGCGCCGCCGACGCCGGCATCGACCTCGTCGAACACCAGCGTGCTGGCATCGCCAAGCTGGCTGGTGGTGACGGCGATCGCCAGCGCCAGGCGCGACAGCTCGCCGCCAGAGGCCACCTTGTCGATCGGCCGCGGCGTGGCACCGGTGTGCGCGGCGACCAGAAAGACCACGCCTTCCAGCCCGTGCGCAGCCGGCTCGGCCAGGCGCGGCAGCGCCACCTCGAAGCGGCCGCCGGCCATGCCGAGCTCCTGCATCGCCGCGCTGACGGCGCTGCCCAGGCGCGGCGCGGCGCTGGCACGCAAGGCAGAGACCTGTTGCGCGGCCTCGATATAGCTGGCCCGATGTTGGCGGACCTCGCCTTGCAGGCGTTCCAGGTCGGCGGCGGATTCAAGCCGCGCCAACTCCTCACGCCAGCCGGCCAGCAGCGCTGGCAACTCCTCCGGCGGGCGGCGGTAACGGCGCGCCAGGCCGACCCATTGACCCATGCGCGCATCCAGCGTGGCGAGCTGCTCGGGATCAGGATCGGCGCGGCGCAGGTAGGCGTGCAGGCTGTGGACGGCGTCGCGTGCCTGCGCGGCGCTGGCTTCCAGCACCTCGATCAGGGCGGCGAACTCGGGCTCGATGGCGCATTCGGTCTGCAGCGCGTGCTGCGCCTGCGCCAGCGCGGGCAACGCGCCGGCCGCCTCGTCCTCGGCCTCCAGCGCGGCGGCGGCGGCCTGGGCGGCGTCGATCAGCGCCTGCGCATGCGACAGGCGCGTGTGACTCTGGTTCAGATCATCCCATTCACCCTCAGCCGGTGCCAGCTTGTCCAACTCGCCGATCTGCCACAGCAGGCGTTCGCGCTCCTGCGCCAGCCGTTCCTGCGCCGCCTGTGCCTGCTGCAGCGCCGCCTCGGTCTGCTGCCAGCGCTGCCAGGCCTGAGTCAGTGGTGCGTCGTCGGCACCGGCGTAGGCGTCGAACAGGGCGCGCACCGCCGCCGGCCGCGTCAGGCTTTGCCAGGCGTGCTGGCCGTGGATGTCGACCAGCCAGTCGGCCAGCTCGCGCAACTGCGCCAGCGTGGCGGGTGCGCCGTTGATCCAGGCGCGGCTGCGGCCGGCGGCGTCGATGCTGCGGCGCAGCAGCAGCGTGCCGGCGTCGCCGGCGAAGCCGTTGGCCTCAAGCCAGGGCAGCGCGGGCGCAGGCGTGTCGAACTCGGCGCCGATCTCGCAGCGCGGCTGGCCCTCGCGCACCCACAGCGCTTCGCCGCGCGCGCCCAGCACCAGTTGCACCGCATCGATCAGGATCGACTTGCCGGCGCCGGTTTCGCCGGTGAGCGCGCTGAATCCTTCGCCCAGGTCCAGCTCCAGCGCCGGCACGATGACGAAGTCGCGCAAGGTCAGGTGGCGCAGCGCCATGATTTCAGACACCTCCCTCGTTCCAGTGCAGTTTCTCGCGCAAGGTGTCGAAATAGCTCCAGCCGGTGGGGTGCAGAAAGCGCACGCGGAAGT
The DNA here is from genome assembly GCA_016702555.1 of Burkholderiales bacterium. GTDB lineage: Bacteria > Pseudomonadota > Gammaproteobacteria > Burkholderiales > Burkholderiaceae_C > Ottowia. Next base: position 219,203 of record JADJDV010000004.1, on the reverse strand, counting down.
CCGATCGCCGCACGATGATGCGGTCGCCGTGCTGCAGCGAGGTCAGCGACTGCATGTCGAAGCTGGCGCTGGCGTCCTTGCCGGAGACGATCTCGATCGCGATCTCGACCGGGTCGGCCAACACGATCGGCCGGTTCGACAGCGTGTGCGGCGCGATCGGCACCAGTGCCCAGGCCGGCACCAGCGGGTGCAGCAGCGGCCCGCCGGCCGACAGCGCGTAGGCGGTGGAGCCGGTGGGCGTGGCCACGATGATGCCGTCGGCGCGGTGGTTGGCGACGAAGTGCCCGTCCACCTCGACGCGCAGTTCGACCATGCTGGCGGCGGCGCCGCGGTTGACCACCACGTCGTTCATGGCGTAGGCCTCGAACACGCACTCGCCGGCGCGGAACACCTTGCCGTGCATCAGGCTGCGGTGGTCTTCCTCGTAGCCGCCGGCCAGCATGCGCGCCAGCGGCTCGCGGTAGTCGTCCAGCGGAATGTCGGTGATGAAGCCCAGCCGGCCCTTGTTGATGCCGATCAGCGGCGTGCCGTAGCGCGCCAGTTGGCGCCCGATGCCCAGCATGGTGCCGTCGCCGCCCACCACCACCGCCAGATCGCAGTCGCTGCCGATGGCGGGCACGTCGAGCGCGGCGAACTGCTCCAGTCCGGTCGCCTCGGCGGTGCGTTCGGCCAGCACCACCTCGCAGCCCTGCGCGCCCAGGAACTCGGCGATGTCGGCAATGATTTCGCGCGTCGAATCAGCCATCGGACCCGAGGCCGGATCCTGGTACTTGCCGACCACGGCGACACGGTGGAACTGAAGAGCCATCGGCAAATTACATCATAATGATTTCAATGCTTGATGACCGTGCACGCCTGCTGCTCAAGACCCTGATCGAGCGCTACATTGCCGACGGTCAACCCATCGGCTCGCGCACGCTGTCTCGCGCCTCGGGGCTGGAATTGTCGCCCGCCACCATCCGCAACGTGATGTCCGACCTGGAGGAGTTGGGTCTGATCGTCAGCCCGCACACCTCGGCCGGCCGGGTGCCGACGGCGCGGGGTTACCGGCTGTTCGTCGACACCATGCTGACGGCGCAGCGCCAGGATTTGCCCGCGCCGTCATTGGCGCCCGATCAGCCGCAGAAGGTGATCGCCAGCGCCGCGCACCTGCTGTCCAACCTGTCGCAGTTCGTCGGCGTGGTGATGGCGCCCAAGCGCAGCTCGGTGTTTCATCACATCGAATTCCTGCGCCTGTCCGAGCGGCGCCTGCTGCTGATCATCGTGGCGCCCGACGGCGACGTGCAGAACCGCGTGCTGTTCACCGAAACCGACCATTCCCCCGCCGAGTTGACGGAAGCCTCCAACTACCTCAACACGCATTACGCCGGCATGGCGATCGAGCAGGTGCGTGCGCGCCTGCACCAGGAGGTCGACCGCCTGCGCGGCGAAGTCGCCGGCCTGATGCAGGCCGCCGTGCAGGCCGGATCCGAGGCACTGACCGAGGCGCAGGACGAAGTCATCATCTCCGGCGAGCGCAACCTGCTGTCGGTGAGCGATTTTTCCGGCGACATGAACCAGCTGCGCCGCGCCTTCGACCTGTTCGAGCAGAAGGCGCAACTGCTGCGCCTGCTCGACGTCTCCAGCCAGGCCGAGGGCGTGCGCATCTTCATCGGCGGCGAGAGCCAGACCGTGCCGGTCGAAGACCTGTCGGTGGTCAGCGCGCCCTACGAAGTCGACGGCCAGGTGGTCGGCACCCTGGGTGTGATCGGCCCCACGCGCATGCCCTACGACCGCATGATCCAGATCGTCGACATCACCTCGCGCCTGGTCAGCAACGCGCTCAGTCAGAGCAAGCAGGGCAGCGCCTAGAATTGCTGTTGGCGGGCCGTTAGCTCAGTTGGTCAGAGCAGGGGACTCATAATCCCTTGGTCGCAGGTTCAAGTCCTGCACGGCCTACCAAGTTTTTCTTGATATAATTTCGGGCTCCGCGCGGCTGTAGCTCAGTTGGATAGAGTACTTGGCTACGAACCAAGGGGTCGTGGGTTCGAATCCTGCCAGCCGCGCCAAATTTTCGTTATAGATCAAGGGCTTAGCTCACAAGGCTAAGTCCTTTTTTCTTTCCCGTGTCCTATAGATGGTTACCTGTTCCACAAATACCCCCACAATCAGGGCACACAATGGCGCACAGAAAGGTGCCTAGGATCGGTGGAATGCTCCACCGCCGACTCAAACAGCCATGACACCGTGATGCTGCGTCACCACCTCGGGCACCACGCAGATGTCGAAGCCGAGGCGGCGCAGGTTAAGGCAGGCCCAGAAATCCTCGGACAAGTATTCGCCCTCATGCACGCCGACCTGGAACACGTCGTAGTGGATCGACGAGCTTGCATCGCCGCGCAGGGTGGAGGCGCGCTCGTACACGCGCCCCTCGTCGACCGCTTGCCGCACCAGCGCTGATACTGCCTTGCGCGACAGCATCAGCACCGCCGTACCAACGCGCTCGACCAGCAGCAATTCGCCTGATTCGCCGACCACGCGGCCGAGATTGAAGATGCGGCCACCCGCTGCGTTGCGTCCCTTCAATGCCACCGGGGCCGCGATCACGTCGCGCTGGTGCGCGAGCATGGCGCGCAGGCTGTCGGCGGGCAGGCTGACATCGGCATCCAGAAAGAGCAGATGCGTGTACTCCGGCCGATGGTGAAACATCGACAACAAGGTGTTGCGCCCACGCGTGATCAGGCTTTCGTTGCCGATTGTTGCCAGGGAAAAAGCAATGCCTGCGGATCGGAGGTCCAGCAGGCCGCGGGTGAAGTCCATATGCACCATGCCGCCGTAGGCTGGCGTGCCGATCATCAGCAGCGGCGCCGGCGTCGCTTCGGTAGTCTGCCTGGGCTTTGGCGCGGGCGTGGGTTTGGGGCGCGTCGTCATGCGCGGATTCCGTCGCGGCTGGGCTGATATTTATCGCGCCGGCCCATCACTTGCACCTGCACCTCGGCCAAGCGAAGGCGCTCGGCCTCGCTGTAATGAAGATAACGCGCCAGCAGCGCCCGGTTGCTTTCGTAATGTCCATGACCGGCCGCGCTATCGACCGCGCGCGGGTGCCAGAGGTGCAGCGCCGCCACCTCGTCCAGTTCGAGCACTGGCAGGCGCGCCCGCTGCACCTTGTGGCTCATCGCATCGTCTTCACCGCCCCAGCCGACAAAGCGCTCGTCCCAGCCGCCCAGCGCGTAGAAACTGTCGGTTCGTATCGCGAAGCTGCCACCGCAGAGTGGCGCGAACTCACCTTTCGCCTCGCGCGTGGACGCGGTCATGTCTAGCGCGCCGGTCAGTGATTCCACACCCGCTTTTTGCACCTGCGCCGTGGCCTCGGGCGACAGGTCCAGCAGGCGCCGGTAGGGCTTTGCCATGTGGTGGTGTCCGGTGCAATGGGCGACGCTATCCAGCAACGAATCGCCTGGCACCAGCAGATCGGCATCGGTGAACACCAGCACCGGCGTTCTTGCCAGCCTTGCACCGAGGTTCAAACCCCAGGATTTGTTGAAAGGCCCCGGGTTGTACGCAAACACGATTTGGCACGAAGGGTGCGGCAGCGCCTGGGTCAGGCGCGGCACGCTGTCCTGTTCAACGACAATCAGCGCAAGCTGCGGCATCTCGGCCAGCCAGCGCAGCACCGCGAGCAGGTTGGCGTGCCGTTCACCGCTCTCGTTGGCCCGGTATGTGATGATGATGGTGGCGCTCATGATGGGCGATTGTCCAATCCAACCGGGGCATCTACCGCCCCACGGCCATGCACATCACCTGCATCACCATAACCCGGCCCGGCCGCCTGCCGCTGCTGCGCCTGGCGATCCACGACTTCATGCGCCAGACCCATACCGAGCGCGATCTGCTGGTGCTGCACGATGGTGACGACAGCTTTGACGCTGCGGTGCGTGCCCTGGTGGCACAGGCGCCAGCCGACCCTGCGGTGCGCGTGCTTCGGGTACCGGGGCAGCAGACCCTCGGGGCGCTGCGCAACGGCGCGACCGAACTGGCGACTGGCGACCTGGTCTGCCAGTGGGACGACGATGACCGCTACCACCCGATGCGGCTCGAACTGCAACTTCGGGCGCTGCAAGCCGACAACGCCGACTTCTGCTTCCTGGCCGATCAACTGCACTGGTTTGCCGCTGCGGCCGAGATGAGTTGGGACGACTGGAGTCGCGAGCCGTACCCGCTCGACTTCGTTCAGGGCTCGCTGCTGGGCCGGCGCGCGTTGATGCCGGTGTATCCGGCACTGGCGCGCGGCGAGGACACCAGCCTGTGTCTGTCGATCCTGCACGCGGGCCACCGCGTCACGCGGCTGCGAGATCATGGCTGGTGCTACGTGTACGTGTTTCACGGCGGCAATGTTTGGACCGAGCAGCATCATCACGACATTGCGCGCGCCAAGGCGCTGTCGGGTGCACGCCTGCTGGCGCGCATGCGTACGCTGCGTGAACGCCTGGCCGAATACGAGCCCGGATTCGGCCCGGTCGCCCTGCGCCATCGCAACGGCTCGATGACCTTGACCCTGACTTAGACAAGCAACGTGCGGCTCAGGCATCGGGCTCCAGCCAGGGACGCGCCAGGCGCGCATAGGTGGTGGCGCCAGCGCGCACATAGTCTTCGTTGAGCAGGCCCTGATGGAAGGCGCTGAAATCGGTGCGATCGGCGCTCCACCACAGGTGCGCCCACAGATGTAGGCTGAGGGCGCCGGGCGGCAAGGGCGCGTCGACCTCGAACAGACTCTTCAGTCCGGCGATCGAGCTGCCGAGGCCGTAGAAACGCCACAGCGGCGCCACCTGCACCAACCCCGGATTGCTCATCCACAGCTGGCTGGCCGCTTGGCACGAATGGCGACTCCAGGTGCCGTCGAACTCCTGGCGCGCCAGCGCCTGCCATTGCAGCAAAAATGGGGCGTTGGCCTGCGCAATGATCACCGCGTTGCACAGCGATGGGCGCAGCACGCCGGTCGTGGTGTCGGGCATGGCCGCTTCTTCGCCCAGCACGCAGTCATGCGTCAGCAATGCGTCGTCGTAGCGCTGCACGAACAAGGTGTCCATGTCGGCATAGATGCCGCCGTGCTGGATCAGCGCTTCGAGCCGGATGAAGTCGGCCTCGTGCGCGTACACGTAACCGCGATCGGCGATGAACCGACCCTCCGCTGACTGCTGGTAGAGCGAAGGGTCGAAGCCCCGTGGACGTTCACCGACGCGGCGGATGTCCAGATGCGGGGCAATGCGGTCCCACAACGGTCCATAAGGCAGGTGCCGGCAATGAAAGAAGATGCGCTCCGGCGCCTGCGTGCGGCGGCATGATTCCAGGCACAGGTAGTGCATCAGATGGAAGGGTTCGTCCTGCTCGCGCAGGCCGAACACGAAGTGAAAGTGGCGCGGCACCTTAGCCATGAATGGCCGCCAGCAGTTGTGCCGTGACAACCGGCTCGGAAAAACGTTGGGCGATCTCGTCGGCGTGATGCACTGCCGCCTGCCTACCGGGTGTCGGGTCTTCCCACGCCTGGCGCAGTGCGCGCACCGTGGCATCCAGATCAGGCTCGAACCAGCGTTGCGAAGGCCAGTAGGAAGGTTCGTGTGGGGGCCAGACCGGCGCAGCTACCGGGTGGCCGTCGATTGCGCCTGGCCAGTCTGTCCCGAGGTAGTCGAGTGGCCCACCCCAGCGTGGCATCAGCACCGGCGTGGCGCGCGTAGCGGCGTCAAAGGCACCCATCGCCCAACCCTCACCTCGCGACACCGACACGTAGCAGTCGCCCAGGGCGTGCAGCATGTCGACACCGCGCCCCGCCATGTCGTAGGGAAGCAAGCACACCTTCGCCGGACTCGAGCGCAGTTGCTTGGCCGTCTCGGCGATCACTGACTCAGCGATCTGTGTGCTGGGTTGTGGCGCATACCAAGGCGGCGCACCGTTGCCATGCGGCGAGGTCTTCAGTATCAACGCCACCGGCTCACCGTCCTGAAACGCCTGCAGATAGCCGCGCAGCAGCAACTCGTGGTTCTTACGAGTTTCCCAGCGGCTGATGGAGTAGAAGACGAAGTCGCCCGCCCCGATGCCCAGACCCGCACGCAGGCCTTGCAGTTCGGTCGGCTCAAACTCGTTCCACGCGTGGCGCCGGATGTGCGGCACCACATGGACGCGTGGCCGAATCGGTTCGCTGGCGAAAGCGATGCGATTGAACTCCGACGGCACGCACACGGCATCGGCCAAGTCCAGCAACGGCTTCCAGTGCGGCGGAATGGCGCTGGCCTCCCAGGTGGTGTAGCCGACGTTGCGCATGCCGTGCTGAAAATACTCCGGCCACTGCTCCGGAATCGTGTGCACCAGCGCCGTGGTCGCATCGACCGGCCGCGACGTGGCCGCCACAAGCGCCTGCAGATCGGCGAGCGCCAGGTCGCCGCGCGCATGCTCCAGCATCAACGGCTGTGCCTGCGTGGTACCCAGCGGTGCCCAATGCCGGCCGTTCGGCACCAGTGGCACCCAGTGCACTGGCACGCCTGCATTGACCAAGCCGCGCACATAGGACAGGCCGGCCAGTCCGTAGCCGGTCGTGTCAAAGTACGAATAGACCCGGACGCCCGCGCCGCTCGTCATGCTGGCGACCGTGGTTGCGCGATAGCCGAATTCACTCCGGGCGCTGGTCCTTCCTGCGCTGGCGACCGCGCGCGGCCAGCCCGAACAGGCCGACCAGCGCGCCCAGCCCGCCCAAGGCCACGGGCTCCAGCGTCGGTACCGCCGTGATCTGCGGCTCAGGCGCCGGCGGTGGTGGTGGTGGCGGCAGGCCTTCCACTGTGATCGTCACCAACGCATTTTCGAGCGAGCCGCCGACACAATGCGGCCACGCGTCGGGAGCCGCAGGAACATGCCGATAACGCAGCGTGTCCTGGCCGCTGAATCCCTGGTTCGGCGTGTAGAGCAGTTGCCCGGTTGCTGCGTCAATGCGGGCCGTACCGTGCAACGGCGCGGTCGTCAGCACGACCGCGTAGGAGTTTTGGCAGGTAAGGTCGTTATCGAGCAGCGACACCGATACGGGCGTTTCGTATGGGGTCGTGGCGGTGTCGTCATTGGCAATGGGGTGGACGAAGACCGAGACGGTCGCCTGCACGTTGTCGCCATTACCGCACTCAGTCAACGCTACGAAATCACCTGCCCAGCCCGCAAAGCCAGGGTCAAACACCTTTCCATACGTACCGATGGGGAACGGTGTGAAAGTGACCAGCCCGTCAGTCACGGTCTCGTCAGGAGCAGGCCACGGAGGTCCCACACCGTAGGCTCGCGGGGCTGTAGTGCCCCACTGGATTTGCCGCGAAGGCCATTTGAGCACTGTCGTGACCCTGGGGGCGGGGCATGACACCCCATCAATGACGGATCCGGTGAACGTTTGGCCGATACGAGAATGCCAAGAAAGCGTGGTGTTGTATTGAGTCTGAGCCTGTGCCGGCATCGCGACGGCGCTGGCCAGCAGGCCCAGACTCACCAGCGCCGCGGGCGATGGCACGTGCAAACCAAGGGCCGTTGCCGCAGGCGATGGATTCGGCATACGTTGCTTCTTGCTTTCGTTCATTGATCTGTGCTTCCCTCTGCATTCGAGTGGCCATCGGTGCCGCGTGCACGCCATCGCTACGCGCTCGGTGTACCGCACCCTCAACTTGACCAGATCACACATTAGAAAACGTACTGGCTGTAGACGTCAATTCGCTTGACCGGACATGTTGTGAAGGCGCATCGGAGACCTGCACAAGCGTGAAATATTTCACGCTTGGCGAGTCTTTAGGTGTGCTGAAGCCGTGCGGGCTTGACTCCGGGGGCGCCTGTACAATGCTGATCGGGCAGCCAAGCCAAGGGTACGCTGGTGGTGCTGAGCATGTCCCGGTGGGTGAGAGGGGCACATTGGCGGGCACTAGGCACGCAAGCACCGCCCTCAGTTCCGTGATTCGCGGGTTTTCTCATGTTCACAGGCATCATCACCGCCGTCGGCCGCATCGCCGAGGTGCGCGATCTGGGCGCGAGCAGCGCGCATGGCAAGCAGCTTGTCATCGAAGCACCGGCCGGCTATCTGGACGATGTGGGCCTGGGCGACAGCATCGCGCTGAACGGCGCCTGCATGACGGCGACGATGATCGACGCGCAAGCGGGGCGGTTTGCCATCGACATCTCGGCCGAATCGCTGGCGCGCACCAGCGGGCTTGACCGCATCGGGCCGGTGAACCTGGAGAAGGCCTTGCGGGCCAACGACCGGCTGGGCGGTCACATCGTGTCGGGGCATGTCGATGGCATCGGCGAGGTGGTTCATTTCGCACCCACGGGCGAGAGTTGGGAGCTGCGCATCCTGGCGCCGCGCGAGCTGGCGAAGTACTTGGCGTACAAGGGTTCGATCACCGTGAACGGCGTCAGCCTGACGGTGAACCGCGTGGCCGATCTGCCGGCGGGCTGCGAGATCAGCATCAACCTGATTCCGCACACGGTGCAGAACACCGCGCTGCACGCGCTGGCGGCGGGCGCGCGGGTGAATCTGGAGATCGACCTGATCGCGCGCTACGTCGAGCGCATGCTGAGTGCGCCCGGCGCCGCGACTGGAGCGGACGTCAGCGCAGCTTGAGCAGGCCGGTGGCCAGCACGGTGCCGCACAGAACGATGGCGCCGCACATCAGCATCCAGGGCGTGATGGTCTCGCCCAGCAGGGTGGCGCCGTAGACGATGGCGAACACCGGCACGGCAAAGGTGACGGTGAGCGAGCGCGCCGGTCCGAGCTGCTCGATCAGGCGGAAGTACATGATGTAGGCGATGCCGGTGCACAGCACGCCGAGCGCGATCACCGCCGTCCAGGCGCCGAGGCTGGGGGCGCTGGCGGGCCACAGCAGCAGCGCCGGCAGCGCCAGACCGAGTGCGGCGCCGATCTGGCTGCCGGTGGCGGTCATCAGCGCCGGCAGCCCGCTCAGGTAGCGGTGCGTGAAGCTGGCCGCGGCGGCGTAGCTGAGCGTGGCGCACAGGCAGGCGAACACGGCCAGCGCCGCCATGCCGGCCGAGGCGCCGGCGCGGAAGGCGATCTTGTCCCAGGCCAGCAAGGCCACGCCGATGAAGCCGATGACCAGGCCCAGTGAGCGCGAGGCGCCGGGCCGGTGACCGAGCCAGGCCCAGGCCACCAAAGCGCCGAACAGCGGTACGGTGGCGTTGAGGATCGAGGTCAGCCCGGTCGGCAGGTGCAGCAGCGCGAAGCTGAACAGCGCGAACGGCAGGCCGGAATTGATGACGCCGCACAGCAGCACCGGCCCGGCGTGGCGGCGCAGCGCCGGCCACTGGCCGCGCGCCAGCATCAGCGGCAGCAGGAACAGCGCCGCCACGCTGACGCGTACGAAGGCGGTCGGCAGCGGGCCGAAATCGCGCACCGCCTGCTGCATGAACATGAAGGACGCGCCCCAGATCGCCGCCAGCAGCGTGAATTCCAGGCCCGGCAGCCAATGCGGAGCAGCGGGAGTGGCGACTGGCCGGGCGCTGGGCATGGCGCGAAGTATCGCCGAGCCGACCCGGTGCACGCTGTCGCGCGGCGGACCGGCCTGCCTACAATTCAGCGCCATGCAAGTGACACCTAACATCTTCAAGGCCTACGACATCCGCGGCACCACGCCGGTGACGCTCAACGAACAGGTGGCCGAGGCGCTCGGCCTGGCCTTTGGCACGCGGGCACTGGCGCTGGGTGAGCGCACCGTGGCGGTCGGCCGCGACGGCCGCCTGTCCGGCCCGGGGCTGGTGGCGGCGCTGATGCGCGGGCTGGTGGCCGCTGGCGTCGAGGTGATCGACATCGGCCTGGCGACCACGCCGATGCTGTACTTCGCCGCGCACACGCTGTGCGGCAGCGGCATCCAGGTGACGGGCAGCCACAACCCGCGCGACGACAACGGCTTCAAGATGGTGCTGGCCGGGCGCGCCATTCATGGCGAGGACATCCAGTCGCTGCGCCGCATGATCGAGGCGGAGAACTGGCAGCGGCGCGAGGGCGGCGGCGTGCGCCGGCACGACGTCCTGCCGGCCTACCGCGGGCGCATCGTGGGCGACATTCGCTTGGCGCGGCCGATGAAGATCGTGGTCGATTGCGGCAACGGCGTGGCAGGCGCATCGGCGCCAGGCATCTTTCGCGCCATAGGTTGCGAGGTGATCGAGCTGTTCAGCGAAGTCGATGGCAACTTCCCCAACCACCACCCCGATCCATCCAAGCCCGATAACCTGCGCGACGTGATCCGCGCGCTGCGCGAGACCGACGCCGAACTGGGCCTGGCCTTCGATGGCGATGGCGACCGGCTGGGCATCGTCACCAAGGACGGGCAGAACATCTTCCCGGATCGGCAGATGATGCTGTTCGCCCAGGACGTGCTCTCACGCGTGCCCGGCGGCACCATCGTCTACGACGTGAAATGCTCGCAGCGCCTGGCGCCGGCCATCGCGGAAGCCGGCGGTGTGCCGATGATGTTCAAGACCGGGCACTCACTGGTCAAGGCGCGCATGAAGGAAGTCGATGCGCCGCTGGGCGGCGAGATGAGTGGGCACATCTTCTTCAAGGAGCGCTGGTTCGGCTTCGACGATGGCACCTACGCAGGCTGCCGCATGCTCGAGCTCCTGAGCCGTTCGCCCGACGCCAGCGCGGTGCTGAATGCCCTGCCCACCAGCCACAGTACGCCCGAGTTGAACGTGGCCTGCGCCGAAGGCGAGCCGCACCGGCTGGCGGCCGAGTTGCAAGGCCTGGCCGCCGACGTCTTCAACGCGCCCGCGCAAGTCAGCACCATTGACGGCCTGCGCGTCGACTGGCCCGACGGCTTCGGCCTGATCCGGGCCAGCAACACGACGCCGGTGTTGGTGTTGCGCTTCGAAGGCCATACGCCAGAAGCACTGCGGCGCATCGAGGCCGAGATGCTGGCGCTGCTGCGGCGCGTGAAGCCGGACGCCTCGCTGGGCCCGTCCGCGCACTGAACGCAGAAGCTCAGCGTTCGGCGTCGAGCGTTCGGCGTGAACTGCCAGCGCGCACCTGTGCAGAATCCGCTCAACGCTCAACGCTCAACGCTCAACCTCCCCGTGCGCTCCGTCTACAACTTGGCCACCTGGCTCGCCCAGCCGCTGCTGCGGCGTAAGCTGCGCCGGCGTGGCGCGGCCGAGCCGGGCTATCTGCAGGCGGTGGAGGAGCGCTTCGGCCACTATGGCGTGGCGCGGCCCGACGGGTCGGGACCGCTGGTGTGGATTCACGCCGTCTCGCTGGGCGAGACGCGCGCCGCCGCCATCCTGCTGGCCGCGCTGCGCCAGCGTCTGCCTGGCATGCGCCTGTTGCTGACGCATGGCACGGCCACCGGGCGGGCCGAGGGCGCCAGGTTGCTGCAGGCGGGCGATGTGCAGGTCTGGCAGCCCTGGGACACGCCGGGCGCGGTGCGGCGCTTTCTGGCGCAGTTCCGGCCCGACGTTGGCGTGCTGATGGAAACCGAGATCTGGCCCAACCTGATCCATGAGGCGCGCGCGCACGGCGTGCCGCTGGCGCTGGCCAACGCGCGCTTGTCTGCAAAATCGCTGCGCAGCGCCCAGCGCGCCGGCTGGTTGCTGCGCCCGGCCTATCGCGCGCTCAGCGCGGCGTGGGCGCAGACCGAGGCCGACGCGGAGCGCCTGCGCGCCATCGGTGCACCGAACGTGACCGTGCTGGGCAATCTGAAGTTCGACGCCAGCCCCGATGCCGCGCAGCAGGCGCAGGCGGCGCGCTGGCGTGCGGCGATGGGCGGACGGCCGGTGGTGATGCTGGCGAGCTCGCGCGAGGGCGAGGAGACCGAGTTGCTGGCGCAGATCGATGTGCGGCGTCGGGCGACGGCGCAGGGGTCGGCGTCGCCGCTGTGGCTGATTGTCCCGCGCCACCCGCAGCGCTTTGACGAAGTCGCCGAACTGGCCCGTGCCGACGGCCTGCGCGTGGCGCGCCGAAGCCAGTGGCAGGCACAGCCCACGCCCGAGGCGCTTCAGGCCGAGGTGTGGATCGGCGACAGCCTGGGCGAGATGACGCTTTACTACCGCCTGGCCGACGTGGCGCTGCTGGGCGGCAGCTTCGCGCCGCTGGGCGGGCAGAACCTGATCGAGGCCGCCGCCTGCGGCTGCCCGGTGATCATGGGGCCGCACACCTTCAACTTCGCCGAGGCAGCCGAACTGGCGCTGGCGGCGGGCGCGGCGCAGCGCGTGCCGGATATGGCCGAGGGCCTGGTTGCGGCGCGCCGCTGGCTGGACGACCGCGCCGGGCACGCCACCGGCAGGCAGGCTGCGCTGGCGTTCTCGGCCGCCCACCGCGGCGCCGCCGCGCGCAGCGCCAAGGCGTTGGTGGAGTTGCTGCCGAAGGCGTGAAGCCGATGGGGCCACAGGATCGCGCGACCGCACGGGCAAGGGGTCTGCTAAAGTTGTATCCAGGTTTCGCGCTGTGGGCGCGACCCGGGGCAAAAGGCGCGCGGTGTTTCGTTTCTTCGGAATTTTTCTGGTGGTGCAGGTGGTGCTGTTCGGCATCGAGATGCTGAATCCGGTGCAGCAGGCCGTGGTCCACCCATGGACCGGATGGCTGGCCAAGGCCAGCGCGGCCATCGTGCACCTGATCGACCCCAGCGTGATCTCCTACGGCCGCGTGCTGCAAAGCGCCAAGACGGGTTTCGGCGTCTCGATCGAGGCCGGCTGCAACGGCGTCGAGGCGACCATCGTGCTGGTGGCGGCGATGCTGGCGTTTCCGTCCAGCTGGAAGATGAAGCTGTGGGGCATCGGCCTGGGCTTCATCGCCGTGCAGGCGGTCAACCTGCTGCGCATCGTCAGCCTGTTCTTTCTGGGGCAATGGAACTTCCAGGTGTTCGAGTTCGCGCATCTGTACATGTGGCAGGCGCTGATCATGCTCGACGTGCTCATCGTCTGGCTGCTGTGGATGCGCTACGTGGCCAAGCGCGATCCGCGGCCCGACGTGACCGCGGCGGCCGCATGAACACCGGGAGCCCAGCATGCGCGCCACGCTGATCGGCCGCTTTCTGCTGCTGGCGATCGTCTGGCTGGCGCTGCTGCTGCCGCTGTGGTACTGGGCCGCCAAGTGGCTGGCGACGCCGCCGATCTGGCTGGCCGGCACGGTGATGAAGGGCTTGTTCCGCTGGGTCGAGGGCTTCGAGCAGGAGGGTGTCAACGCCGTGCTGCACACGCTGGTGCAGGTGCGCATGGCGGGCCCCACTGGCGACGTGCTGGGCGAACTGGCGCCCGAGGTCAGTTACCCGGTCTACGGCTACGGCCTGGTGCTGCTGTGGGCCATGCTGCTGGCGGCGCGTACCGAGCGCTGGTGGTTCAAGGGCCTGATTGGCAGCGTGATCCTGATCCCGGTGCAGGCCTGGGGCATCTGCTTTCAGTGGCTGCGCGACGTGGCGATCAGCTCCGGCCCGTCCGGGCTGGCGTACCTGGGCTGGAACCAGTGGTCGCTGGAGGGCATCGCCTACGGCTACCAGTTCGGCTTTCTGATGCTGACGCCGGTGGCGCCGATCATGCTGTGGCTGCTGTTCAACAAGCGCTTCGTCGCTGCGCTGTGGCTGGAGGCGGCGCTGGAACAAACGCCCGACAAGCGCGCCCAAACACCCACGGTGGAACGCGGGCGCTCCTGAGTCGCAGAGGGGCGGCCAGCGCTGTCGGCTCAGCGCCGATCCGGCCGGCTCGGGCGCATGGGCGGCGTGCCAGACCCGAGGGGTGCCGATCCGCTGGCCGCGGGTGTCGAGGACTGCGGCGGCAGCGGACTGACCTCCACGGCGCGCGTGGGGGCCTCGCTCAGCAGCAACTGGTTGATCGGCTGCAGATCGGCCGGCTGCAGCGTGCCGCTGGCCTGCTTCAGGCGCAGCAGGCCAACCAGCACGTCGTAGCGCGCGCGCGCCAGGTCACGCCGGGTCTGGAACAGCTGGCTTTGTGCGTTCAGCACGTCGATGTTGATGCGCACGCCGACCTGGTAGCCGAGCTGGTTGGCCTGCAGCGCGGTCAGGCTGGAGGCTTCGGCCGCTTCCAGCGCCCGGACCTGGCCCAGGCCCGATTGCACGCCGAAGAAGGCCGCGCGCGTGGCCTGCGCCACGCTGCGTTCAACGTTGTCGAGGTCGGCGCGCGCCTTGTCCTGCAGCGCCAGCGTTTCGCGCACGCGGTTCTCGATCGCATAGCCGGCAAACAGCGGCCAGTTCAGCACCACGCCGACGCCGGCGTTGGTGCTGCGGTAACGCGCGCTGGGCGCGGCGCTGGCCGAGGGGTTGCCGTCGGGGTAGCGCGACTGACCGATGCTGGCCTGCAGGTCGACCGTGGGCAGATGGCCGGCCTTGGCTTTCTCGGTTTCCATGCGGGCGATGTCCAGCGCCATGCGGCCCTGCACCACCGCCGGGTGCTGCTCCGTGGCCTGGCTGACCCAGGCCTGCACATCGCCCGGTTGCGGCGCGGGCAGCACGATCGGCTCGGCCAGCGGATGCGGCTGCATGCCGGCCTGGCCGACCAGCTGGTCGAGCGCCAGCTTCTTCACGCGCAGATCGTTCTCGGCGGCGATTTCCTGCGCCGTCGCCAGGTCGAAGCGCGCCTGCGCCTCGCGGCTGTCGGTGATGGTGGCGTTGCCGACCTCGAAGTTGCGGCGCGCGAACTCGAGCTGCTCGGCCACCGCGGCCTTGAGCGCGCGCACGAAGCGCAACGAATCCTCGGCCGCCAGCACGTCGAAGTAGGCCTGCGACAGGCGCACGATCAGATCCTGCTCGGTGCTGCCCAGCTGCACCAGCGCCAGTTCGGCCTGCTTGCGGCCCTGATCCCAGCCGATGCGGTTGGCCGGACGGTACAGGGGCTGTGAGCCGACGATGGAGCCGTTCAGCACGTTGAACGAACGGCTGGACGAGTGGCCGGCCACGTTCACATCGGCCCAGTTGTGCTGGGCGCCGGCCTGCAGGCCGATCTGCGGCAGCAGGCCGGCGCGAGCCTGGTCGGCGCGCGCCTGGCTGGCCTGGGCGTTGGCCAAGGCCGACTGGGTGGCGGCGTCGTAGCCGTGCGCGGCGTCGTACAGCTGCAGCAGCGATTGCGCTTGCGCGGGCGCCACGGCCAGCGCCAGCGCGGCGGCCAGGAGAGCAAGGGGGCGGCGCGGTGGCAAGGGCATGGGTGGGTCTTCTTCAGAAAATATCGGGCTCAGTAGCGTGGCACGGAGGGATCGACCTGCAACGACCAGGCATCGATGCCGCCGGCCACGTTGGCCACGCGCGCGAAGCCATGCTGCGCCAGGAACATCGCCACCTGCTGGCTGCGCCCGCCATGGTGGCACAGCACGGCCACCGGGCGCGCCGGGTCGAGCTCACGCAGGCGCGGCGGCAGGCTGCGCATCGGCAGCTGCAGCAGCTCGGCGCCGTCGGCGTGCACGCTGGCGACGCGCCACTCGACCGGCTCGCGCACGTCCAGCAGCAGCGGCTCGTGCTCGCCGCGCGCGGCCTGCAACCAGGCCGCCAGCGCGGCGGGGGTGACCTGCTCGATCATGGGCGTGCAGTGGTGGTGCGGCCGACCTCAGAAGCGGAAGCGCGCCGGTTCGGGGAAGTTGAGCAGGCGCGGCGCCACGGTGTCCCAGGGCTGGGTTTCCATCAGGCCAGCCTCGCTGCGGCGCACCAGGGTGGCGCGCATCACCGGTTCGTCACCGACGATGGCCATCAGCCGACCCCCGGGCTTCAGCCGTTCCAGCAGCGTGTCGGGTACGGCGGCCACCGAACCCGACAGCACGATGGCGTCGAAGGGGCCGTCGGCCGACAGATCGGCCTGAGCGCCATCGGCCACGCGCACTTCGACGTTCAGCACGCCGGCGCGCTGCAGTTTGGCCTGGGCGGCGCGCGCCAGTTCGTCGTCGATCTCCAGCGACAGCACGCGCTGGGCGCGGTGGCCCAGCAGCGCGGCCATGAAGCCGGAGCCGGTGCCGATCTCCAGCACCTTCTCATGCTTGGCGACCTGCAGGTCCTGCAGCATGCGCGCTTCCACGCGCGGCGCCAGCATCACCTGCCCAGCGGCGATGGCGGCCTCGCCGGGCTTCAGCGGGATTTCCAGGTCGGCGAAGGCGAGCGCGCGATGGGCCGGTGGCACGAAATCCTCGCGCCGGACCACCGCGAGCAGGTCCAGCACGTGCGCGTCGAGCACATCCCAGGGGCGGATCTGCTGCTCGATCATGTTGAAGCGGGCTTGTTCGACGTTCATCTCAAAGGCTCCATGCGGGTAGGCGGGCAAACCATGAATTTTATCGGGCGCCCTCGGGCGTCCCGGCGGGCGGGGATTTGCGGAACTTGCGCTTGAGCCATTCCGCCAGATCGTCCAGATAGCAGTAGACCACCGGCACCACCACCAGTGTCAGCAGCGAGGAGGTGATGACGCCGCCGATCACCGCCTGGCCCATCGGCGCGCGCTGCTCGGCGCCCTCGCTGACGGCAAAGGCCAGCGGCACCATGCCGAAGATCATCGCCAGCGTCGTCATCAGGATCGGCCGCAGGCGCACGCGCGCCGCCATCAGCAGTGCCTGATCGCGTGGCAGTGGCGGGTGCACGGCGTCCGCGGCATCGGATTCGCCGACCTCGCCGGCGCGCGCGCGGATCGTGAAGTCGACCAGCAGGATGGCGTTCTTGGTCACCAGACCCATCAGCATGACGACGCCGATGATGGAGAACATCGACATGCTGGAGCCGAACAGCATCAGCGCCAGCACCACGCCGATCAGCGTCAGCGGCAGCGAGGTCATCAGCGCCAGCGGCTGCAGAAAGCTGCGGAACTGGCTGGCCAGGATCATGTAGATGAAGATGATCGCCATCGCCAGCGCCTGCAGCGCGTAGGCAAACGACTCCTGCATGTTCTTGGTGGCGCCGCCAAAGGTGAAACCGTAGCCGGGTGGAAAGGCGATCCGGTCGAGCGCGGTGCGGATGTCGCCCGACACCTCGCCCGTGGTGCGCCCATGCACGTTGGCGGTGATCATGATCTCGCGCAGCATGGCGCGGCGGTTGATCTGGTTGGTGCCGGTGGCTTCCTGCAACTCGGCCACCTGGTTCAGCCGCACGATGCGCGGCGTGCCGTCGGGGTTCAGGCCGGCGGCCAGCGGCAGCCGCTCCAGGCTGTGCAGCGTGGTGCGTGCCTCGGGGGCCAGGCGCACGATGACGTCGTAGGTCTGGTCGTCGGGCGCGCGCCAGTTGCCGGCGATGGTGCCGGCGATCAGCGTGCGCAGCGGCGTGGCGATCTGCGCGCTCGACAGGCCCAGCTCGGAGGCGGCCTCGCGTTTGACCACCACCTCGATCGTCGGCTTGTCGGGCTTGCTGCTGGAGTCCAGATCGACCAGGCCCGGAATGGCGCGCAGTTGCGCCATCAGCGGGCGCGCCAGCCGTTCCAGTTCGGCCTGGTCGGGTCCTTGCAGCGAGAACTCGATCTGCTTCTGTCCGCCCACCGGCTCCAGCAGGCCGGCCTGCGTCACGGTGATGCCGGGCACCGCGCGCAGGCGCTCGCGGAAGTCGGCCGCCAGCTGGTCGGCGCTGCGCTGGCGGTGGTGGCGGTCGACCAGCCGGATGTACAGGCTGGCGTTGGTCTTGCCGGTGGCGATGCCGCTGTTGATGGTGCTGACGGTGTACTGCACCTCGGGATAGCTTTGCAGGATGTCCGACACCTGCCGCGCCTTGGCTTCGGTGGCCTCCAGCGAGGAACCCTGGGGCGTATAGAAGGCGACGTTGGTCTCGGAGAAATCGGCCTGGGGCACGAACTCGGTGCCGAGCAGGCGCACCATGGCCACGCTGACGCCAAAGATGGCGCCGGCGATCAGCAGCGTCAGCAGCTTGTGCGCCAGCGACCAGCGCAACAGGCGCTGGTAGCCCTCGGCCAGCCGGTCGGTGGCGCGCTCGAACGCGGCGGTGACGCGGCCGATGGTCCGGTCGTACAGGGTGACCGGCGGGCCGGACGGGTGTCCGTGCGGGCGGATGCTGGGGTCGTGCCAGACCGACGACAGCATCGGATCGAGCGTGAAGGCGACGAACATCGAGATCAGCACCGCCGCCACGATGGTGATGCCGAACTCGTGGAAGAACTTGCCGATGATGCCCTGCATGAAGCCGATCGGCAGGAACACCGCCACGATCGACAGCGTGGTGGCCAGCACCGCCAGGCCGATCTCCTGCGTGCCGTCCATGGCAGCGGCGAAGCTGCGCTTGCCCATCTGCGCGTGGCGCACGATGTTCTCGCGCACCACGATGGCGTCGTCGATCAGCAGGCCCACGCACAGACTGAGCGCCATCAGCGTGATCATGTTGATGGTGAAGCCGAACAGCTGCATGAAGAAGAAGGTGCCGATGATGGAGATCGGCAGCGTCAGCCCGGTGATGACGGTGGAGCGCCAGCTGTTGAGAAACAGGAACACGATCAGCACCGTCAGCACGGCACCTTCGATCAGCGTCTGCCTCACGTTGGTCACGGCCACGCGGATCGGGCGCGAGAAGTCGGTCACCGGCTCCAGGCGGATACCGGACGGCAGCTCGCCCTGCATCGCCTGCACCGCGGCGTTCAGGCCATCGACGACCTGGATGGTGTTCTCATCCTGCGCCTTCTGCACCGAGGCCAGCAGCGTGCGCTGGCCGTTGTAGTGCGCCAGCGATTCCTGCTCCTGCGCGCCGTCGTGCACGGTGGCGAGCTGCTCCAGGTAGATCGGCGTGCCGCCGCGCCGTGTCACGATGATGCGGCCGAAGTCCTCGGGCCGCGCCATTCGGCCTTCGAGCTGCACCGTCAGCTCCTGCGCGCGGCCGCGCACCGGGCCGAGCGGCTGGTCCTGGTTTTCGCCGCGCACGGCGGCCATCACCTGCTCGGGCGCCACGCCCAGCGCCTCCAGCGCGGCCGGCTGCAGGTGCAACTGGATCTCGCGCTTGGCGCCGCCGACCAGGCTGACGGCGCCAACGCCGCGCACGTTCTCCAGGCGTTTTTTCAGCACCTGGTCGGCCCAGTTGGTCAGCTCGATCGACGACAGCGGCGCCTGGCCCGGCTGCGGGTCGGGCAGCACCGCGAGCGACCAGATGGCGCGGCTGGCGGGGTCGAAGCGCAGCACGCGCGGCTCTTTCACCTCGTCGCGCAGCAGCGGGCGCACCTGGCCGATCTTCTCGCGCACATCGTCCGCCGCCTTGCGGCCCTCGATGTGCAACTGGAACTCGATGATCACCAGCGCCATGCCCTCGTAGCTGCGCGAGGTGAGGGCGTTGATGCCGGCGATCGAGTTGACGGCTTCCTCGATCTTCTTGGTGACTTCGCTCTCGACGATGGCGGGCGAGGCGCCGGGGTATTCGGCGCTGATGACGACCACCGGAAAGTCAACGTTGGGGAATTGATCGACCTGCAGGCGCTGCAGCGAGAACAGGCCGAGCACGACGAAGGCCAGCATCACCATGGTGGCGAAGACGGGGTTGTTCAGGCTGACCTTGGTGAACCACATGGTGGGGTCAGCGGTTTGGCTTCATGCCCAGCAGATGCGCTGTCGGCCGGGATGTGCGCCCGGCGGCGCAGTCACTTTCTTTTGTCTCGCCAAAAGAAAGTAACCAAAGAAAAGGCGACCCCACTGGCCGTGTCCCTTCGCTTCGCTGCGGGCAGCCTGCGATGCTCTGTCGTGGGGCGGCGCTGCGGAACTCACTGCGCGCTTGCGGCGCTCCGTTCGGACAACCGCAGCGAGTCAGAGCACGAGGCCGGGCATGCTGCGCTGCCCGGCCCGCCCCACGCCCTGCGCTTCTCGGCACGGCCAGAGGGGCGGTGAAATTCGCTCGGATCCTGGTTTTCCTCCCTCTCCCTCTGGGAGACGGATGGGGTGAGGGCACAGCGGCTGGTAAAGCCCGTGAAGCCGCCTGCCAGCCCCTCATGGCCGCCCACCTGCCGCCGCGCTGGCCGCTGGCGTGGGGGTCAGCAGCTTGACCTGGGTGCCTTCACGCAGCGCGCCGGCGGTGCCGCGCAGCACCTGTGCGCCTTCGGGCACGCCTTGTGCGGCGACCCAGGTTTCGCCGGCGATCTCGCCGCGCGCGCCCAGCTGCACCGATTGGTGCGCGATGCGCCCATCGGCCACCCGCTGCACGTAGGGCAGGGGCTTGTCGATGCGCACGGCGTTCAGCGGCACCGCCAGCGCCTGCTGCTGGCCGGTGGCGAGCTGCCCCTGCGCGAACAGGCCCTGGCGCAGGCCGGGCTGCGCGGCCACGCGCAGATACACCAGCACGCTGCGGCTGCCGGCCTGGGCGCTGGGGTTGATGCGCGCCACCGTGGCGGGCACCGGCTCGGCCACGCCTTCGATGCTCAGGCTGGCGCTCTGGCCCACGCGCACGGCCACCGAATCGGCGGGGCTGAGTGCGGCTTCCAGCTCCAGCCGGCTCAGGTCGACGATCTCGACGATGCGCGCCTCGGGCGCGACGCGCTCGCCGGGCTGCGCCAGGCGCTGCGCAATCTGGCCGTTGATCGGCGCGCGCAGCACGGTGTCGGCGAGCGACTTGCGCAGCACCTCGGTGCCGGCCTGGGCGGCGCGGTGGCTGGCGCGCGCGGCGTTCAGGCTGGCCAGCGAGTTGTCCAGCGCCGTCGGCGAGATGAAGCCCTGCCGCACCAGCGCGGCGTTGTTGTCGTACTGGCGCTGCGCGATGTCGACCTGCGCGCGGGCCGCGTCGGCCTGCTGCTGGGCCTGGCGCACGCGGTCGGCGTATTCGGTGGATTCGACGCGGGCGATGACTTGCCCGGCCTGCACCGTGTCGCCCTCGCGCACCGTCAAGTCCCGCAGCTCGCCCGGCACGCGCGCCTTGACGATGGCCGAGCGCTCGGCCTTCAGCACGCCGGTGATGGGCAGGCCGCTGCGCAGCAGCTGGGTCTGTGCAGTGGCCAGGTCGATGGCGGCCAGTTCGATCACCGGATCGCCGGCCGGCACCTGCTGCGCCGCGCGTGTGGCCTGGCGCGCCTGCCAGCCGCGCCAGCCGAGCAGCACCAGCGCCAGCACGGCCAGCAGCACCAGCAGGCGCGGAAGCCAGCGCCGTGCGGCCGCGCTCATCGAGTCGACTCCTCGGGCCGCAGACCGCGCACGACCATGTCGGCGTGCAGATCGAGCAGCGCCAGCGGATCGGGCATCGGCGTGGCTGGGCAGCAGGGCGCCAGCGAGAAGCGCCAGGTGACGATCTGCACCAGCGGCGCCACGACCAGATGCGCGATCTGCACCAGATCGACCTGGCGGAATTCCCCGCGCTGGATGCCGCGCCGCACGATGCCGCGCACCAGCTCATGGCTGGGCCGCACCACCTCGTCCTGATAATACTGCGCCAGATCGGGAAAATTGGCCGCCTCGCTCATGATCAGCTTGGTCAGGCCGGCGGCCGGGGTGCCGCCGTACTGCGTCCACCAGCGGCGGATGAATTCGCCCAGCAGGTCGGCGCTGCTGCCGGTGTATTCGGCCACTTCGCGGAAGGCGTCGGTGATGTGACGGCCGGCGTTCTCGTGCACCACCGCCTTGAACAGTTCTTCCTTGCTGGGGAAGTACAGAAACAGCGTGCCCTTGGAGACGCCGGCGCGCGCCGCCACCTGCTCCACCCGCGTGGCCGCGTAGCCTTTCTCGACGAACAGCGCCAGCGCCGCCTCGAGCAACTCGCCAGGGCGTGCCTGCTTGCGGCGCACGCGGCGTGGCGCCGGGGTCGAGGGAGAGGCCTGCACGCTCATTTAATGACTGACTGGTTAGTAATCCTAACGGTCAGTCTGGGCGGCGTCAAGGTTTGGCCGCGCCCGAGGCCGCCGGGCGGGTCAGAGCCCCAGCGTCAGCAGCGCGCTCTCGCTCATGCGATCGCGGCCCCAGGGCGGATCGAAGGTCAGGTCGACCTGCACGTAGCCGGCGCGCGGCAGCGCCAGGATCTTCTCGCGCGCTTCGTTGGAGATCACCTCGCCCATGCCGCAGCCCGGCGCGGTGAGGGTCATCAAGACGTGCACGTCGAACTGGCCGTTCTCGCCCTCGCGCACCTCGCACTCGTAGATCAGGCCGAGCTGCACGATGTCGACCGGGATCTCCGGGTCGTAGCAGGTTGCCAGCGCCTTCCACACCAGCTGCTCGAAGTCTTCGCGCGTCAGCTCGGACGGGTCCTCGATGTCCATCGCCACCGACACCGGCGGCGCGCGGCCGATGGCGTCGGCGTCTTCGCCCTTCATGCGGACCAGGTGGCCCTCGGCGGCCAGCGTGAAGGCGCTGCCGAGCGCCTGCGTCACCACGGCAATGGTGCCGGCCGGCAGGGTGAGCGGCATGCCGTCGGGCACGCGTTCGACGTCGACGTCGCGCTCCAGCACGACGTTCTCGCGCATGTACATGTGGTTCATTTCTCGGTGCTCCCGGTGGGGTGCGCATCCGGTGCCTCGGCACCGGTTTCGGCGAGCGCATGCATCAATGCGTGCCAGCCCAGCAGCGCGCACTTGATGCGGCTGGGATAGCGGCGCACGCCGGCCAGGCTTTCCAGCTTGCCCAGGTGCGCCTCGCCCGGCTCGATCTCGCCGGTCAGCACGCCGCGAAAGCGGGCGTGCAGGTCGCGCGCGAGCGCCAGTTCGCGCCCGTGCAAGGCCTCGCTCATCATCGACGACGAAGCGATGCAGATGGCGCAGCCGTGGCCGGTGAAGCCGATGTCCTCCAGCACGCCGTCCTGCACCCGCACCTCGACCTCGACCGAGTCGCCGCACGACGGGTTGGTGCCTTGCGCCCGCTGGGTGGCGCCCTCGATGTGACCGTAATGGCGCGGCGAGCGCTTGTGCTCGAGCACCAGGTCCTGATAAAGGTCTTCGATCGGTTCGTTGCTCATTGCAATCGGATCCTCAGGCTGGCGTAGCCGGCGTCGGGGTAGATGGCGCGCACTGGCGTTTCGCCGGCGGGCAGTTCGATGTGGGTGCTGCGCGCCAGCAATGCTTCCATCAGGAGGCGCAGCTCCAGCCGCGCCAGTGGCGCGCCGGGGCAGACGTGGATGCCGGCGCCGTACAGCAGGTTGAGCGCGGGATCGCGGTCGATGCGGAAGGCGTCCGGCGCATCGAAGGCACGCGCGTCGCGGTTGGCGGCGACCCAGTTGATCGAGAGGCGCTCGCCCGCGTCGAGTTGGCGTCCGCCCAGCTCGACCGGCGCGCGCGTGATGCGGCGGTTGGCCACCAGCGGGCCGTCGATGCGCAGGATTTCGTCGATGGCCGGCGGCAGCAGTTCGGGCCGCTCGCGCAGGCGCCGCTGCCAGTCGGGGTGCGCGGCCAGCCAGTGCAGCAGGATGCCGACCGAGGCCGAAAGGGTGCCGACCTCGCCCACGGTCCAGTTGCGCAGCACGCTGGCCAACTCGCGCAGGTCGAGCGGACGACCGTCCACGGTGGTGTGCATCAGTTCGGTGCTGATGTCCTGGTCGGGCGGCGCGTCGCGGCGCGCCGCGCGCATGCGTTCAACAAAGGCCTCGAACTCGGCCGCGATGGTCGAGGTCAGCACGCGGTTGCCGGAGCGCGTGGCGGCGTGGCTGCGGCGCAGCCAGTCGAGCAGTTCGTCCTGGATCAAGGGCGGCCAGCCGAGGAAGGCGCATTGCACGCGCACCGCAAAGGGCAGGGCGAACTCGTGGTTGACCTCCAGCTCGCGCAGCGACAGGGCCTGCTGCACGGTGCTGACCACCACCTCGCGGCAGACCGGCTCGAAGCGCCGCATGCGCTCGGGCGTGAAGAAGGGATCCAGCGCGCGCCGGTAGGCGCTGTGCTGCGGTGGGTCGTAGCCGTTGGGCACGGCCGGGTACTGCGACACGGCGTTGCCGAAGCTGTCGTGATCGTGCAGCACGCGCAGCACGTCGGCGTGGCGCAGCACCGACCAGTGCAGGCTCTCGCTCCAGGCCACCGGGCAACGCTCGCGCAATTCGTCGTAGGCGGCGCGCTGATCCGCCAGCACCGGCGCCGAGCGCGGGTCCCAGTCGGGCGTCGCCGCTTGGCTCAACGCAGCGCCTCCAGCGCGTAGGCCACGCCGGCCACCAGGCGGTCGACTTCCTCCGGCGTGTTGTAGAGCGCGAACGAGGCGCGCGTGGTGGCGCCGACGCCGAAATGGTCGATCAGCGGTTGCGCGCAGTGGTGGCCGGTGCGCACCGCAATGCCGCGCGCGTCCAGCAGGGTGCCGATGTCGTGCGGGTGCACGCCGTCGGCGACGAAGGAGACGATGGCCGACTGGTGCGCGTGCGGCGCCAGCACGCGCAGGCCGGGCACCTGGGTCAGTGCCTGCACCGCGCGCTGGCGCAGCGTGCGCACGTGGGCGTCGATCGCGCCCAGGCCGTGCGCCGTGATGAAGTCGGCCGCGGCCGCCAGGCCGACGGCGCCGCCCACGTTGGGCGTGCCGCCTTCCAGGCGCATCGGCAACTCGGCGAACTTGGCGTCCAGTTCGCCCACATGCTCGACCATGTCGCCGCCAAAGCGCAGCGGCGTGAGCCGCGCCAGTGCGTCGCGCCGCCCGACCAGTGCGCCAATGCCCATAGGGCCATACATCTTGTGACCGGAGAAGGCCATGAAGTCGGCGTCCAGCACCGCCATGTCCAGCGCCTCGTGCGACACCGCCTGCGCGGCATCGAGCACCGTCAGCGCGCCGGCGGCGCGCGCCAGTTTCAGCATCTCCTCGTAGGGTGGGCGCTCACCGGTGGCGTTGGCGCAGGCGGTCAACGCAACGACGCGCGTGCGCTCGTTCAGCAGCACTTGCAGATCGGCCAACTGCAGGCGGCCGTCGGCGTCGGGGCGCAGCACACGCAACACGGCACCGGCACGGCGTGCGGCCTGCTGCCAGGGAATCAGGTTGGCGTGGTGTTCCAGCGTGGTCGAGATGATTTCATCGCCGGCTTGCAGCCAGGCGGGCTGCTCGAAGGGTACGGCCAAGCTGCCAGCCACCAGGTTAAGCGCCTCGGTGGTGCCGGAGGTGAAGACCATCTCGTGCTGCGGCCCGCTGGCCCCGACGAAGCGCTTGAGTGTGGCGCGAGCCGCTTCAAAATCGTCGGTGGCACGCTGCGACAGCGTATGCACGCCGCGGTGGATGTTGGCGCGGTCGTGTTGCTCGAAATCGCGCATCGCGTCCAGCACCGGCGTCGGCATCTGGGTGGTGGCGCCGTTGTCCAGGTAGGCCAGCGGGTGGCCGTTGATCTGCTGCTGCAGCACCGGAAACAGGGTGCGCAGGTCGGCCAGCTTGCCGCTGGTCCAGTTGGGGCGCTCACCCATGGTCGGCCCCGCTGGCGGCGGGTGCCGCGGTGTCTTCTTCTTCCAGCAGGCGTGCGATGGCGCGCGTCAGGCGGCCGGCGGCGTTGAGTTGCTCGCTCAGCGCGTCGTCGTCGATGGCCCGGGTCAGCAGGTCGCTGGCCATGCCGCGCACGATCAGGCCGCGCGCGACCTGATTGGCGATGCCGCGCTGCTGGGCGTAGAACAGCGCGTCTTCGGGCAGCGCGCCCCAGGTGGCGCCGTGCGTGGCCTGCACCTGATCGTGCAGGATCTCCATGTGCGGGCGCAGTGTCAGGCGCGGCTCGCCATGCACCGGGATGCCTGTCAAAAGCTGGTGCACGTTGGCGTCGTCGCAACCGGCGGCGATGTGGGCGTGGGTGTTGAGCACCACCTGCGCGCGGTCGCGCGCCAGCGCCAGCGCCTGCACGGCGCTGGTGGTCCGTGGCGCCAGGTGGCGTACGTAGCTCTGGAAGTCCAGCGCCATGCCGGAGGCCGTCAGCACCGTGCCGACGCTGGCGCTGGCGTCCTCGGCCTCCAGGTCGAACAGCAGGCGCTGCAGGTGGTAGCGGCTGCCTTCGCCGATCAGCGCCTGGCGGTATTGCGCGCCGCGCGCCAGCTTGACGTGCACGTGGTGCGCCAGCTGGTCGTCGTCGTGCGGCTCGACCACGCGCAGGTGCGTGAGCGAAGCGCCCGCACCCAGGCGCACGTGCAGTTGCAGGTTCTGCACCAGTTGCCAGTCGCGCGTGCCCGGGGTGGCGTGGCCGTGCGTCTCGACCAGCACGGCGTTCACGCCGGCGCCGATCTCGATCACCGCCAGCGGTGCCTCGATCGGCGCGCGCGGCTGGTATTGCAGCGTCAGCCAGGTGCTTTCGGTCGGGGCGGGCGCGCCCGTGGTCGGCTCGACGCGCAGGCGCAGGCCTTGCCGGCACAGCGCGCGATGCGCCCAGGCGAAGGGCGCGGCGTCGTCGCCGGCCGCGGCGTCGGGCAGCGGCAGGCCGGCGAACAGCGCGTGGCGCTGCGCGGCGTCGGCGGCGTCCAGCCATTCGGCGCTGGTGTGGGTGTGCAAGGTGTGGCCGGTGGGCTGCAGCGTCCAGCCGGCCAGCTCCAGCGGCGGCGCCTCGGGCTGCGCGGCGGCGGCGTCGCCCAGCCACAACTCGGCCGGCGGCGGCAGCAGGTGGCGGAAGGCCTCGGTCTTGCGCGTGATCCAGCCGCTGCGCGCCAGGTGCTCGCGCGCGGCCAACATGTCGGCCTGGGCGTGGTTCATGCCGCCACCCTGGCTTCGGCCTGCTTGGCATAGCCCTGTTCGGCCAGGCGGCGCGCCAGCTCGACGCCGCCCAGCTCGCCGACGCAGCCGTCCTGCAGCCAGGCCACCTGGTCCGGCTCCAGCGCCTCGATCAGGCTCAGCTGGTGGCTGATGACGATGAAGCCGCAGCCGGCCTGGCGCTGCTGCCGGATCAGCTCGAGCACGGCACGCAGGCCATCGACGTCCATGCCGGAGTCGATTTCATCGAGGAAGGCCAGGCGCGGCTCCAGCAGCGCCAGTTGCAGCAGCTCGTTGCGCTTGCGCTCGCCGCCGGAGAAGCCGTCGTTGACCGGACGGCCGAGCATCGCCTCGGGCAGGCCGAGCGGGGCCGAGGCGCCGCGCGCGCGCGACAGGAAGTCGAACGCGTCCAGCGGCTTTTCGCCGCGCGCGTGGCGCACTGCGTTGAGCGCGGTGCGGATGAACAGGTTGGTCTTCACGCCCGGCACGTCGGGCGGCGACTGGTACGACAGGAACAGGCCGGCGCGCGCGCGTTCCTCCGGCGCCATGGCGAACAAGTCCTTGCCGTCCAGGGTGGCGCTGCCGCCAACGATCTCGTAGCGCGGGTGGCCGGCCAGCGCCATGCCGAGCGTGCTCTTGCCGCTGCCGTTGGCGCCCATCAGCACGACCACCTGGCCGTGCGCGACGTCGAGCGACAGCGACTTCAACACGTGGTGGCCGGCGACGTCGACGCGCAGGTCGCGCACCGACAGCAGGGGAGTGGGGGTTTTGCTCATGTGGGTTTTCTCTCTTGCTCTTGCTGTGTGCGGTGGTCAGCCGACCGCGCCCTCCAGCGACACCGCCAGCAGCGATTTCGCCTCCAGCGCGAATTCCATCGGCAGCTCTTCCAGCACCGCCTGGCAGAAGCCGCCGACGATCAGCGCGGTGGCTTCCTCGGCGTCGATGCCGCGTTGCTGGCAGTAGAACAGGCGTTCTTCCGAGATGCGGGTGGTGGTGGCCTCGTGCTCGACCACGGCGTCCGAGCGCGCCGCGTCGACGTAGGGGAAGGTGTGGGCGCCGCACTCGCCGCCGATCAGCAGCGAGTCGCACTGCGTGTGGTTGCGCGCGCCGGCCGCGGTGGGCGCGATGCGCACCTGGCCGCGGTAGCTGTTCTGCGACTTGCCGGCGCTGATGCCCTTGGAGACGATGCGGCTGGACGTGTTCTTGCCCAGGTGAATCATCTTGGTGCCGGTGTCGGCCTGCTGGTGGTGGTGCGTCACCGCGACCGAGAAGAACTCACCGGCCGAGTCGTCGCCGCGCAGCACCACGCTGGGGTACTTCCAGGTGATGGCCGAGCCGGTCTCGACCTGAGTCCAGGAGATGCGCGAGCGCTTGCCGGCGGCGACGCCGCGCTTGGTGACGAAGTTGTAGATGCCGCCGACGCCGTTCTCGTCGCCGGGGTACCAGTTCTGCACCGTCGAGTACTTGATGTGCGCGTCGTCGTGCGCGATCAGCTCGACCACGGCGGCGTGCAACTGGTTCTCGTCGCGCTGCGGCGCGGTGCAGCCTTCCAGGTAGCTCACATGGCTGCCGGGCTCGGCGATGATCAGCGTGCGCTCGAACTGGCCGGTGTTCTGCGCGTTGATGCGGAAGTACGATGACAGCTCCATCGGGCAGCGCACGCCCTCGGGGATGTAGACGAAGGAGCCGTCGGAGAACACCGCCGAGTTGAGCGCGGCGTAGAAGTTGTCGCCCTGCGGCACCACGGTGCCCAGGTACTTCTCGATCAGCTCGGGGTGCTCCTGCACCGCGTGCGAGAACGAGCAGAAGATCACGCCGACGTCGTGCAGCTGCTTGCGGAAGGTGGTGCCGACCGAGACCGAGTCGAACACCGCGTCCACCGCCACGCCGGCCAGGCGCGCGCGCTCGTGCAGCGGCACGCCGAGCTTCTCGTAGGTCTCCAGCAGCTTGGGATCGACCTCGTCCAGGCTCTTGGGACCGTCCTTGTGCGACTTTGGCGCCGAGTAATAAGACAGCGCCTGGAAGTCGATCGGCCCGATGCGCAGATGCGCCCAGTCCGGCATCGGCATCTGGAACCAGCGCTCCAGCGCGGCCAGGCGCCACTTCAGCAGGAACTCGGGTTCCTTCTTGATGTGCGAGATCGCGCGAATCGTGCCCTCGTCCAGCCCCGGCGGCAGCGACACCGATTCGATGTCGGTGACGAAGCCATGCTCATAGGGGCGTTGCAGCGAGCGCTCCAGCGTCTCGTCCGGCGTCGCGGTCGGTGTTACAGTTGATTCAAGCACAGACATGCACCATCTCCGTTGGGTTGCACGGTTTCACGGCCTCAGCCGGCGAAGGTTATCAAAGCCGCCCGCCTCGTGTACAGCTGGACGCGCACGGCAGTCCGCACGTACTTGCACAACGCGGTGGTTGGTCGACTTGCCTGCGAATATCGCCCTGCGCCACGATCTACGGCATAAACCGTATGCGTGCCGGCGCGAATAGGCGGTATTCATAGATGCATCTATTATGCATCTTTAGCCGTGCGCATGAAAGGCGAGCGCGCCTTTTTGCCTGAATGGGGCGGCGCGCTGCTCCACATCACTCGATGTTCTGCACCTGTTCGCGCATCTGCTCGATCAGCACCCGCATGTCGACGGAGATGCGGGTCAACTCCAGCGTGGAAGACTTCGAACCCAGGGTATTGGCTTCGCGGTGCAGTTCCTGGATCAGGAAGTCGAGCCGTTTGCCGACTTCGCCGCCCTTGTCCAGCACGGCGTCGATCTCGTCCAGGTGGGTGTGCAGGCGCCCCAGCTCCTCGGCGACGTCGATGCGGATGGCAAACGCCGTGGCTTCGGCCAGCGCGCGCTCCTGTCCGCTGGCGGCGGTGCTGGCGTCGGCGCCCGCCAGGGCTTCGTTGAAACGCGCCAGAAAGCGTTGCTTCTGTGCCTCCACGGCCAGCGGCACCAGCGGCTCGGCCTGGCGGGCCAGTTCACGCAGATCGGTGATGCGCGCTTTCAGCAGCTTCACCAGCCGCGCGCCTTCGCGTTCGCGTGCGGCGATGAAGTCGTCAAGCACCTGGCGCGCCAGCGGCAGCAATGCCTCGGCGACGCCGGCCGTAAGCGGGCTGGCGCCGCCCGAGGACAGGCGCAGCGCCTCGGCGACCGACAGCGGCACGGCGTCGGGCAGCCACATGCGCACCTGATCCTGCAAGCCGGCCAGGCGGCGCAGCAGCGCGGCGGGCGGCTCGACCAGCGCGGCGGCTTCCTGATGTTCGAGATGGGCGCGCAACTCAACCTTGCCGCGCTTGAGCCGCTTGCCAAGCAACTCGCGCAGCGCGGGTTCGTGCTGGCGCAACTCATCGGGCAGGCGGAAGCCGAGATCGAGAAAGCGGCCGTTGACCGAGCGCAGTTCAAGCGCCAGCCGCGCCTGCGCCTGGGGGCGTGCGCCACCGGCCACCGTGCCCTGCGGCACCGGCTGCTGGCCGTTGGCATAGCCGGTCATGCTGAATACGGGCATGCGAACTGTTCCGGTGCGTTGTGGGGGGATGGGCGCCAGCCTGGTATGAGGTGGGGCCGGGCGGCTGGAGCGGGTGAAGGGAATCGAACCCTCGTATGAAGCTTGGGAAGCTGCCGTTCTACCATTGAACTACACCCGCGCAGAGGGCCGATTCTACTGGAGCGCCTCGGCGGCGGCGGTGCCGCTGCGCACCGCGCCTTCGAGCGTGGCGGGGTAGGGGCCGTCGATGTAGTCACCGCAGGCCGACAGGCCGGGCGCGATGGCGCGGGCGGGGCGCTGCAGGCCGGGTGTGCACGCAAAAGTCGCGCGCTTTTCGATCACGCTGAGCCGCGGCGTCACCGCCAGGCCGAGCTGGCGCTGCGCCTGCAGTGCCACGGCCGCCTCCAGTGGCACGCGTTCGCCACGGCTGGTGCTGACGACGAAGGCGAGCAGACGGGTGGGCTGACTGGACTGCGTGATGGCGTCGCGCTCGAACACGAATTGCGCCGGCTCGTTGCGGTGGGGGCGCAGGGCCAGCATGGGCGCGGCCAGCGGCCGGAACGGTGCGTCGACCTGCGCGTAGACGGTGGCGATGGCTTGGTGCCGCAGCCGCGCGGCCAGCTGGCACCAGCCGAGCAGTGCGTCGGCTGCGGTGCCTGCTGCGTGCTCGGCGGACCGGGTCAGCAGTTGCGCGGCCACGGGCGCGGAGGTGGCGAGGATCACCCGGTCGAACGCCTGTTCGCCGATGTGCCAGTGCGGCGCCTGCCAGTGCATGGCGTCGATGCGCTGGCCCGGTCGCATGGTAGCGCCACGTGCCGTCACCCAACGCGCGGCGGCTTGCGGGAACAGCGCGCCCAGGTCGATGCGCGGCAGCAGCAGGTTGGAGCCGCCGCTGACCGCGAACACGCCGTCGTGCAGGACGCGCAGAAACACGCGCGCGCTGGCCTCGGCCACCGGGGTGTTGAGCGCGGAGACGCACAGCGGCTCGATGAATTCGGCCATCAGGCGCGGTGGCAGGCGTGCACACAGGGTGGCCACGCTGAGTTGCTCGTCGCAGCTGAAACCGGCGCGGCGCCAGCGCCCGGCTTCGCGCAGCAGCGCCAAGCGCTCACGCCAGCGCCAGCCGCGCGCGCCCAGGATGCCAAGCGCGGCGTCCAGCGGCGCCGGCAGATCGGGCAGGCGCAGGCCGCTGCTGTCCACATGGCGCAGCGTGAGCGGCAGGCGCAGCAAGGCCGACTCGGGATCGACGCCGACTGTGCGCATCAGGCGCAGGCATTCGGTGTAGGCGCCGATCAGGATGTGCTGGCCGTTGTCGACCATCACCTCGCGTCCGTCGGGCAGCGTCAGCGGCACGCCGCGCGCGCGGCCGCCCAGGGTGCGGGCGGCTTCGAAGACGGTGACGTCGTGGCCCAACTCCACCGCTCGCACCGCCGCCGCCATGCCGGCCCAGCCGGCGCCGATGATGGCGATTTTCATGGAACGGCTTTCTTTTGAACGCAAAATTCGCAAAGACTGTGCAAAAGACGCGAAAGATCAATTTTCATGATCAGCGTTTTTCGCGACTTTTGCGCGCTCTTCGTGCCCTTTGCGTTCAAGAAAAGCCTCAAAACCGCCCCAGCGCCTGCATCTTCCACGCCAGCCACAGCTTGCGCAGGGGCGTCAGCGCAATGCGCTGGTGCAGCACCTGGAAGCCGTCGGCCTCGATCTCGCGCAGCAGCGTGCGGTAGATGCTGGCCATCATCAGGCCGGGCTTCTGGCTGCGCTGGTCTGCGGCCGGCAACAGCGCCAGGGCTTCGTCGTAGAGGCGGTGCGCGCGCTCGGCCTGGAACTTCATCAGCGCCGTGAAGCGATCGGAATACTTGCGCTCGATCAACTCGTGCGCCTTCACGCCGAACTGTTGCAACTCGCTCATCGGCAGGTAGATGCGATCGCGCCGCGCGTCGTCGCCGACATCGCGGATGATGTTGGTGAGCTGGAATGCCAGTCCGAGCCGATGGGCGTACTCGGTGGTCTGCGGCACGCTCTGGCCGAAGATGCGCGCCGAGGCCTCGCCGACCACGCCGGCGACCAGGTGGCAGTATTTTTCCAGCCCAGGGAAATCGAGGTAGCGCGTCTGCGTCAGATCCATCTCGCAGCCTTCGATGACGGCCAGCAGGTGGCGCGGTTCGATGCCGAACTGGTCCGTCCAGGGCATCAGCGCCTGCATCGCGGGGTGCGTCGGCGCGCCGCTGAAGGCGTGGCCGACCTCGGACTGCCACCAGGCCAGCTTGGTGGCGGCAACACCCGGGTCGCTGACCTCGTCGACCACGTCGTCGACCTCGCGGCAGAAGGCGTAGAAGGCGGTGATGGCCGCGCGCCGGTCGGGCGGAAGGAACAGGAAGGCGTAATAGAAACTGCTGCCGGAGGCGGCGGCCTTCTGCTGGGCGTAGTCTTGCGGCGAGGTCACGCGGCGGATTGTCCCATCGGATCGTGGCGCCACCTGAGTGCCACGCGGCCGTGCGGCGTCAATGCCCGAGGCCCTGATAGGCGAGCCGCTTGAATTCAAGGGCGTAGGGATCCCCCGAACCCCAATAGCGCTGCGTCATCAGCACGCCGGCAATATTCAGCCGCGGGTTGATCCACCACACGGTGCCGGCCATGCCGCCCCAGTTGACCTCGCCCTCGGCGACTGGGGGATCGAGCGGGCCGGGCCGGGCCAGCACCGCCGAGCCCAGGCCGAACACGCGCCCGGGGTTGAGCGGCACGTCCGGAAAGCGGACGCAGACGCCGGGCGGCAGCTGGTTGCGGCCCATGTCGGCCAGGGTGTGCGGCTTGAGCAAGCCGGGGCCGCCGGGCATCAGCGCCTGGATCAGGCGCACCATGTCGCCGAGCGAAGAGATCAGTCCGCCGCCTCCGCCTTCGCGCATGTCGGGCGTGCGATAGGCGCCGGGGTAGGGCACGTCGTGCAGGCGCTTCAGGCCGGGGACGGTGGGGTCGGTGCGATCCATCCCGACGTACAGGCCGGCCAGGCGGCCGAACTGCTCGTCGCTGAGCCGGAACGCGGTGTCTGCCATGTCCAGCGGCTCGAACATGTAGCGCGAGAAGAAATGGCCCAGGCTGTCGCCCGAGACCACCTCGATCAAGCGCCCCAGCACATCGGTGGCCAGCGAGTATTCCCACTGCTCGCCAGGATGAAAGGCCAGCGGCAGTTGTGCCAGTTCGGTCACCAGTTGCGCGTTGGACAGCGTGGGCCGGTGCACGCTGGCCTGCCGGTAGGCGTCGTTCAGCAGTGTGCCGGGGTTGAACAAGCCGTACGACAGACCCGCGGTGTGGGTCATCAGGTGGCGCACCGTGATCGGCCGGCGGGCCGGCTCCACCTCGTCGATGCGCGTAGCGCCGGGACGCAGCACCTGGCGCTGCCCCAGTTCGGGCAGATAGCGCTCGATGGGGTCGTCCAGCCCGAGCCGACCCTGCTCAACCAGCAGCAGCACCGCGCATGAGGTGACCAGCTTGGTGTTGGAGAACACGCGAAACAAATGGTCTTCACGCAGCGGCGTGTTCGTCTCGATGTCGGCCTGGCCGCAGACGAAGCGGTCCACCACCTCGCGGCCGCGCAGCAGCGCGGTGGAAACGCCGGGCAGAAAGCCGCCGCGCACCTGCGCTTGCAGGGCGGCGTGCAAGGGTTGGAAAGCGGCGGGACTCATGCGGGGCGATCGGGCAGTGAGGATGGGCGGACGATTCTGGCTCAACGCGGGCGCGCCCTGGTGTCACATCCACAGCATGCGCCACAGCAGGCGCGGCGCATCGGCCTTGCCGATGGTGGGGCGCCGCTCCAGTGTGTGGTGGCCCTGCGTGGCGACCTTGTCGAGGATGCGCAGGCCGCCCTGCACCACGGCCCGCAGCTCCCAACCGGCGCGGCCGGGCACGCGGTGCACCAGCGGTGCGCCGCTTTGCATGGTGCGGCGCGCGTGGTCGGCCAGCGTGGCAATCAGGCGCCGGCTGGCCGGATCGGCGGCCAGGGTCGGAAACTGCCGCGCCGGATCATCGATGACGATGCCGTGCGCGGCGCACTCGGCCAGCGGCAGGTAGTAGCGGCCGCGTGGCATGTCCACTGACAGGTCCTGCCAGAAGTTGATCAGTTGCAGCGCGCTGCAGATGGCGTCGCTTTCGTGCAATGCCTGTGCGTCGTGCACGCCGTACAGGTGCAGCAGCAGTCGTCCGACCGGGTTGGCCGAGCGGCGGCAATAGTCGAGCAACTCGGCCATGTCGGCGTAGGTCTCGCCGGCGGCGGTCTTGCGCACGTCTTGCGCGAAGGCCGACAGCAGGTCGTCCAGCGGCTGCGGCGGCAGGGCGAAGGCTTGCATCTGCGCCGCGAGTGGGCCGAACACCTGCGGCCAGCGCACCGAGGGCGGCTGGCCGGCGGCGATGGCGTGCAGGTCGGCACAATAGGCGGCCAAGTCGGCCAGGCGCTCATCGGGTGGCGCTGCGCCTTCGTCGGCGATGTCGTCCGCCGTGCGGGCGAAGTGGTAGATCGCCGCGATCGGTGGGCGCAGGTGCGGCGGGCACAGCCACGACGCCACGGGGAAATTCTCGTAGTGGCCGATGGGGGCAGGCGTGGCGGCAGGCATGGCAGCGCGCGGATTGTGCCTGTGTGAGCGTCAACCGCCGCATTCGCAGCTTGACAGCGAATCTGGTTTTCCATAGATTACTAACCGGTCAGTCATTAACTTATTTGGGGCGCACGTGGGCACGAAGAGCGATCGGCGGTGGATGCCAGGAGGAGCGGTGCGCCGGCCGTTCATGCGCGCGTCTGTTTTGTGGGCAACGGCGGCCCTGCTGCTCGCGGCCTGCGAAAAGGCGCCCCCACCCGAAGAGCCGGTGCGCGCGGTCAAGCTCGTCACCGTGGGCGAAAGCGCTTACCAGTCGGGCCATGAATACGCGGGCGAAGTGCGCGCGCGGGTCGAATCGCGCCTGGGCTTTCGCGTCGCGGGCAAGATCGTGCGCCGCGCGGTGGAGCCGGGACAGCGCGTGCAGGCCGGGCAGTTGCTGGCGCAACTGGATGCGCGCGACTACCAGCTGGCGGCCGATGCGGCGCGCGCGCAAGTGAATGCGGCCACCAGGGCTGCGCAAGCCACGTTGGACCAAGCGCGCGCGCAACTCTCGTCGCAGGGCAATCAGGCCGGCTACACACAGCTGTTGGCCGACGTGAGCGGCGTGGTCACCGGCGTGGACGCCGAAGCCGGCCAAGTGGTGGCCGCTGGCACGCCCGTGGTGCGCATCGCGCAGGACGGCCCGCGCGACGTGGTGTTTGCGGTGCCCGAAGACCGCGTGGCGGCGGTGCGCGTGGGACAGCCCATGCTGGTGCGCGCCTGGGCCAGCGATGCGCAATGGAGCGGCAGCGTGCGCGAGGTGGCGGCCAGCGCCGACCCGGTGACGCGCACCTACGCCGTCAAGGTGGCCCTGGCGGGCAATGCGCCGCCGCTGGGCGCGACCGTGACGGTCACGCCGCAGCACAGCGGCGCACAGGGCCAGCCGGTGATCAAGCTGCCCACCAGCGCGCTGTGGCAGCAGGGCCAGGGCAGCGCGGTGTGGGTGTACGACGCGGCCAGTGGCACGGTGCGCGCGCAAGCCGTGCAGGTGGCCGGCGCCGACGGCAACGAGGCGGTGATCGCCGCCGGCCTGACGCCCGGCATGCGCGTGGTGGCCACCGGCGCGCATGTGCTGTCGCCGGGGCAGAAGGTCACGGTCTATCAGCCAAAGACGGGGTCAGCCCCCGCCCAACCTGCGCCAGCAGCTATACATAACGCAGCAAGCGAGCCGGGTGCGCCCGCCGTTGCCGCATCGCGCTGAAGGCCCGCATGAGCGAACACGCATCGCCCACCGCCGGCGCCGCCGCGCCGAGCGAGCCCAAGCCGGGCTTCAACCTGTCGCGCTGGGCGCTTCAGCACGCCGCGCTGGTGCGCTACCTGATGGTGGTGCTGATGCTGCTGGGCGTGGCGGCCTACTTTCAGCTGGGGCAGGACGAAGATCCGCCCTTCACCTTTCGCGTGATGGTGGTGCGCACCTACTGGCCCGGCGCCACGGCGCAGCAGGTGGCCGAGCAGGTCACCGACAAGCTCGAGCGCACGCTGCAGGAGGTGCCCTACGCCGACAAGATCCGCAGCTACAGCAAGCCGGGCGAATCGCAGATCATCTTTCAGCTGAAGGACAACTCGCCGCCCAGGGATGTGCAGCAGGTCTGGTACACGGTACGCAAGAAGGTGGGCGACATGCGCTTCACCCTGCCGCAGGGCGTGCAGGGGCCGTTCTTCAACGACGACTTTGGCGACGTGTATGGAGTGATCTACGCGCTGTCGTCCGACGGCTTCAGCTACGCCGAACTCAAGAGCTTTGCCGACGATGCGCGCCAGCGCCTGCTGCGCGTGAAGGACGTGGCCAAGGTCGAGCTGTTCGGCGTGCAGGACGAGAAGATCTACATCGAGGTCTCGCAAAAGCGCCTGGCGCAGCTGGGCCTGGACATGAACCAGGTGCTGGGCCAGCTGGGCGCGCAGAACGCCGTCGAATCGGCCGGCGCGGTGCAGACGCCGCTGGACGTGGTGCAGGTGCGCGTGGGCGGACAGTTCAACGACGTCGAGCAGTTGCGCGCGATGCCGATCCGTGGTGCGTCGGGCGCGCAACTGCGCCTGGGTGACATTGCCGACATTCAGCGCGGCTATGTGGACCCGCCCCAGGTCAAGGTGCGCCACGACGGGCAGGAGGTGATTGCGCTGGGCGTGTCGATGGCCAAGGGCGGCGACATCATTGCGCTGGGCAAGGCGCTGAAAGAAGCCAGCGCCAGCATCGAGCGGACGCTGCCACTGGGTGTGCACATGGTGCAGGTGCAGGACCAGCCCAAGTCGGTCGCCACCTCGGTCAACGAATTCGTCAAGGTGCTGATCGAGGCGGTGGTGATCGTGCTGGCGGTCAGCTTTCTGTCGCTCGGCCTGCACAAGCGGCCGGGGCAACACCCGCTGTGGCGGCGTTGGACGCTGGACATGCGCCCCGGCCTGGTGGTGGGCATCACCATCCCGCTGGTGCTGGCCGTCACCTTCCTGGCCATGCAGTACTGGGGCATCGGGCTGCACAAGATCTCGCTGGGCTCGCTCATCATCGCGCTGGGCCTGCTGGTGGACGACGCCATCATCGCCATCGAGATGATGGTGCGCAAGATGGAGGAGGGGCACGACAAGTTCCGCGCCGCCACCTTCGCCTACGAGATCACCGCCATCCCCATGCTGACGGGCACGCTGATCACGGCGGCGGGTTTCCTGCCCATCGGCATCGCCAAGTCGATGACGGGCGAATACACCTTTGCCATCTTTGCCGTGACGGTGATTGCGCTGGTGGTGAGCTGGGTGGCGTCGGTGGTGTTCGTGCCGCTGCTGGGCGCCTGGCTGCTGCGCGTGCCGCCACACGTGGCCGCGGCGCGCGCGCAGGGGCTGAACAGCGGTGAGGCGCCGCGCCATGAGCCGCACGAGGTGTTCGACACACCGTTCTACAACACCTTCCGCCGCCTGGTGCGCTGGTGCGTGGTGCATCGCTGGCTGACCATCGGCGCCACGGTGGCGCTGTTTGCGCTGGGCGTGCTGGGCATGGGCAAGGTGCAGCAGCAGTTCTTCCCTGATTCGAGTCGACCCGAGATCCTGGTCGATCTGTGGTCGCCCGAAGGCACGTCGTTTGCCGCCACTGAAGAAGTCGCCAAGCGCGTCGAAGCACGGCTGCGCGCCGAACCCGGCGTGACCAGCGTCACGCAGTGGATCGGCGCCGGCGTGCCGCGCTTTTACCTGCCGCTGGACCAGGTGTTTCCGCAGACCAACGTGTCGCAGCTGATCGTGGTGCCGCAGGACCTGGCCACGCGCAACCAGATGCGGCTGGCGCTGCCGGCGCTGCTGGCGGCCGAGTTCCCCGAAGTGCGCGCCCGCGTCAAGCTGCTGCCCAACGGGCCGCCGGTGCCTTACCCGGTGCAGTTCCGCGTGATCGGGCCCGACCCGGCGCAACTGCGCGCCCACGCCGACGAGGTGAAGGCCGTGATGCGCGACAGCCCCAACACACGCGGCGTCAACGACAACTGGAACGAATCCGTCAAGGCCATCCGGCTGGAGGTGGACCAGGACAAGGCGCGTGCTTTGGGCGTCAGCAGCCAGTCGATCGCCCAGGCGGGCCGCGTGATGCTGAGCGGCAGCACGGTCGGCCAGTACCGCGAGGGCGACAAGCTGATCGACATCGTGCTGCGCCAGCCGCTGGATGAGCGCGACGCCATCACCGACATCACCAACGCCTATGTGCCCACGGCCAGTGGCAAGTCGATCCCGCTGACGCAGATCGCCAAGCCCGTGTTCACGTGGGAGCCCGGCGTGATGTGGCGCGAGAACCGCGACTACGCCATCACCGTCAACGCCGACGTGGTGGAAGGGCTACAAGGCGCCACGGTGACGAACGAGCTGCTGCCGGGGCTGCGCGCGCTGGAGGCCAAGTGGGCGCAGGCCGGCCAGCCGCAGTACCAGATCCAGGTGGCCGGCGCGGTGGAAGAAAGCAGCAAGGGCTCGGCCTCGATCGCCGCCGGTGTGCCGATCATGCTGTTCATCGTCTTCACGCTGCTGATGCTGCAACTGCACAGTTTCAGCCGCGCCATGCTGGTGTTTCTGACCGGGCCGCTGGGCATCGCCGGCGTGGCGGCGGCGCTGCTGCTGCTGAACCGGCCGTTCGGCTTTGTCGCGCTGCTGGGCGTGATCGCGCTGATGGGCATGATCCAGCGCAACTCCGTCATCCTGATCGACCAGATCGAATCCGACCGCGCGCGCGGTGTGCCCGCATGGGACGCCATCGTCGAAGCCGCGGTGCGCCGCCTG
The DNA here is from genome assembly GCA_016702555.1 of Burkholderiales bacterium. Taxonomy (GTDB): domain Bacteria; phylum Pseudomonadota; class Gammaproteobacteria; order Burkholderiales; family Burkholderiaceae_C; genus Ottowia. The sequence goes on along the minus strand of JADJDV010000004.1, from coordinate 180,374 downwards.
CGCCCCATCGTGCTGACCGCCGCCGCCGCGGTGCTGGCCATGATCCCGCTGTCGCGCAGCGTGTTCTGGGGGCCGATGGCGGTCGCCATCATGGGCGGGCTGATCGTGGCCACGGCGCTCACGCTGCTGGCGCTGCCGGCCATGTACGCGGCCTGGTTCCGGGTGAAACCGCCTGCGCCCGAGGTGGCGTAACCTGCCTGCGGCAGCAAGGTAAAATGCGCGGTTCGCCAATTTTCAAACGGGCGGCACGCCGCGCGCGCCGCCCGACCCATTTGCTTCAATGCCGCGCGGGTGGCGAAATTGGTAGACGCACCAGGTTTAGGTCCTGACGCCCGCAAGGGTGTGGGGGTTCGAGTCCCCCCCCGCGCACCACACATCAACTGCAAGACGAGAAAACTGCCATGGCCGTGAATGTCGAAATCCTTGAGAAGCTCGAGCGCAAGATGACGCTGACGCTGCCTGTCGAGACCATCCAGAACGAGGTCAACGCGCGCCTGAAGAAGCTCGCCCGCACCGTCAAGATGGACGGCTTTCGCCCCGGCAAGGTGCCGATGAGCGTGGTGGCGCGCCAGTACGGCTATTCGGTGCAGTACGACGTGATGAACGACAAGGTGGGCGAGGCCTTCTTCAACGCCGCCAACGAAGCCAACCTGCGCGTGGCCGGCCAGCCGACCATCACCGAGGCCGAAGGCGCACCCGAGGGCCAGGTCGCCTTCGACGCGGTGTTCGAGGTGTTCCCCGAAGTCAAGATCGGCGATCTGGCCACGGCCGAGATCGAGAAGGTGTCGGCCGACGTCAGCGACGAGGCCATCGACCGCACCATCGACATCCTGCGCAAGCAGCGCCGCAGCTTCGCGCAACGCGCCAAGGACGCCGCCGCCGAGGACGGTGATCGAGTGACCATCGACTTCGCCGGCACCATCGACGGCGAGCCCTTCGAGGGCGGCAAGGCCGAGGACTTCCCCTTCGTCGTCGGCGAAGGCCAGATGCTGAAGGAGTTCGAGGACGCCGTGCGCGGCATGAAGCTGGGTGAGAACAAGACTTTCCCGCTCGGCTTCCCCGAGGATTACCACGGCAAGGACGTGGCCGGCAAGACGGCCGACTTCATGGTGACGGTGAAGAAGATCGAGGCGACGCACCTGCCCGAGGTGAACGAGCAGCTGGCCAAGTCGCTCGGCGTCGAGGACGGCACGATCGACGGCCTGCGCGCCGACATCCGCAAGAACCTGGAGCGCGAGGTGAAGTTCCGCCTCAACCAGCGTAACAAGCAGGCCGTGATGGACGCGCTGGTGGCCAAGGCCGAACTGGACATCCCCAAATCCAGCGTGCAGGCTGAGCTTGACCGCATGGTGCAGAGCGCGCGCGCCGACCTGAAGGCGCGCGGCATCAAGGACGTGGAGAAGCTGCCGATTCCGGAGGACAGCTTCCGCCCGCAGGCCGAGCAGCGTGTGCGCCTGGGGCTGGTGGTGGCTGAGCTGGTGAAGGCGCACGAGCTGCAGGCCAAGCCGGAGCAGATCAAGGCGCAGGTCGAGGAGCTGGCCGCCAGCTACGAAAAGCCGGACGAGGTGGTGCGCTACTACTACGCCGACAACCGCCGCCTGGCCGACGTCGAGGCCATGGTGATCGAGAACAACGTCACCGAGCACGTGCTGGGCCAGGCCAAGGTGAGCGAGAAGACGCTGGGCTTCGATGACCTGATGGGGCAGCAGCCGGGCTGAACCCGGTGATTCGCCAGCCGGCGCCACGCGCACCGGTGGCGCGGTGACAATGGGGCTTGGAATCGAGTGGTTCCGGCCCCATTTGCCTGGGCATCAAGAACACGGAGCTAATCTTTCATGAGCAATTACGAAACCCAGCGCGCGCTTGGCCTGATCCCGATGGTGGTCGAACAGTCCGGCCGCGGCGAGCGCTCCTACGATATTTACTCGCGCCTGCTGAAAGAGCGCGTGATCTTCCTGGTGGGCGAGGTCAACGACCAGACCGCCAACCTGGTGGTGGCGCAGCTGCTGTTCCTGGAGAGCGAGAACCCCGACAAGGACGTCTCGCTCTACATCAACAGCCCCGGCGGCAGCGTGACGGCGGGCATGTCGATCTTCGACACCATGCAGTTCATCAAGCCCGACGTGTCCACCATGTGCCTGGGCTTCGCGGCCAGCATGGGCGCCTTCCTGCTGGCGGCCGGCGCCAAGGGCAAGCGCTACAGCCTGCCCAACAGCAAGGTCATGATCCACCAGGTGCTGGGCGGCGCGCGCGGCCAGGCCACCGACATCGAGATCCAGGCGCGCGACATCCTGCGCACCAAGGCGCAGATGAACCGCATCCTGGCCGAGCGCACCGGCCAGCCGCTGGAAAAGATCCAGAACGACACCGAGCGCGACTACTACATGACGGCCGAAGAGGCCAAGGACTACCGCATCGTCGATCAGGTGATCGCGAACCGGCCCTGACGCGGGCGGCGGGCCCAAGCGCCTGTCCTGCCTCATTTGGTTATCATGGCCGATCCATCATGAAACTGTCATCTCATGGCCGATAAGAAAGGCTCTTCCAGCGAAAAGGCGCTTTACTGCTCGTTCTGCGGAAAGAGTCAGCACGAGGTCAAGAAGCTGATCGCCGGTCCGTCGGTGTTCATCTGCGACGAGTGCATCGAGCTGTGCAACGACATCATCCGCGAGGAAGTGCCGGCCGAAGGCGCGGCCGGTGAGGCCCGGGGCGATCTGCCCACGCCGGCCGACATCAAGGCCAACCTTGACAACTACGTGATCGGGCAGGAGCGCGCCAAGCGCACGCTGTCGGTGGCCGTCTATAACCACTACAAGCGCCTGAAGCACAAGGAAGAAGCCAAGAACGGCGACGTCGAGCTGGCCAAGAGCAACATCCTGCTGATCGGCCCCACCGGCTCGGGCAAGACGCTGCTGGCGCAGACGCTGGCGCGCCAGCTCGACGTGCCCTTCGTCATGGCCGACGCCACCACGCTGACCGAGGCCGGCTACGTCGGCGAAGACGTCGAGAACATCATCAGCAAGCTGCTGCAAAGCTGCGGCTACGACGTTGAGCGCGCGCAGCGCGGCATCATCTACATCGACGAGATCGACAAGATCAGCCGCAAGGCCGACAACCCCAGCATCACGCGCGACGTGTCGGGCGAGGGCGTGCAGCAGGCGCTGCTGAAGATGATCGAGGGCACCCTGGCCAGCATCCCGCCGCAGGGCGGGCGCAAGCACCCGAACCAGGACTTCCTGCAGATCGACACCACCAACATCCTGTTCATCTGCGGCGGTGCCTTCGCGGGGCTGGAGAAGGTGATCGAGGCGCGCACCGAGGCCAGCGGCATCGGCTTTGGCGCCACCGTGCGCAGCAAGCAGCAGCGCTCGATCAGCGAGGCGTTCCAGGACGTCGAGCCCGAGGACCTGATCAAGTACGGCATCATTCCCGAGCTGGTCGGCCGCATGCCCGTGGTCGCCACGCTGGCCGAGTTGACCGAGGACGCGCTGGTGCAAATCCTCACCGAGCCGAAGAACGCGCTGGTCAAGCAGTTCGGCCGCCTGCTGCAGATGGAAGGCGTCGAGCTGGAGTTCCGCCCATCGGCGCTCAAGGCCATCGCCCGCAAGGCGCTGGCGCGCAAGACCGGCGCGCGCGGCCTGCGCTCGATCCTGGAAGGTGCGCTGATCGACACCATGTTCGAGCTGCCGCACACCGCTGGCGTGGCCAAGGTGGTGGTGGACGAGAACACCATCGAGGAAAGCCAGCCACCGCTGCTGGTGTACCGCGAAGCGGCGAAAAAGGCTTGAGCCGGGCGACCGGCTGGTGCCCTCCGGCACGCCGCTGAAACGGGTGCCGGATCGCCGTCGCGGCAAAAAGTCTGCGCTGGCCTCACTATCGCCCTGGTTCAGGTGATTTGTGCTGGCGGCGCGCGCCAACCCCGTCATTGGGTTGAAAATGTGATCTGAGCGGCCATATTCGGCTGATCATCTGAAGGATTCTTCATGTCCGGAACGACTCCCTTGCCCACCACCCCCATCGACCTGCCGCTGCTGCCGCTGCGCGACGTGGTGGTGTTTCCCCACATGGTCATCCCGCTGTTCGTGGGCCGGCCCAAGAGCATCAAGGCGCTGGAAACCGCCATGGCCACCGATCGCCGCATCATGCTGGTGGCGCAGAAGACGGCGGCCAAGGACGAACCCGCCGTGGGCGACATGTTCGAGGTGGGCTGCGTGTCCACCATTCTGCAAATGCTGAAGCTGCCCGACGGCACCGTGAAGGTGCTGGTCGAAGGCCAGCAGCGCGCCACGGTGACCCACATCGAGGACGGCGAGACGCACTTCACCGCCACCGTGACGCCGCTGGAGGCCGAGGGCGCCGACAAGGACAACGCCGAGGTCGAGGCCCTGCGCCGCGCCGTGATGCAGCAGTTCGACCAGTACGTCAAGCTGAACAAGAAGATCCCGCCCGAGATCCTGACCTCGATCGCCAGCATCGACGAGCCCGGGCGGCTGGCCGACACCATCGCCGCACATCTGCCGCTGAAGCTGGAAAACAAGCAGGCGGTGCTCGATCTGGCCAGCGTGAAGGAGCGGCTGGAGAATCTGTTCGAGCAACTCGAGCGCGAGGTCGACATCCTGAACGTCGACAAGAAGATTCGCGGCCGCGTCAAGCGCCAGATGGAAAAGAACCAGCGCGACTTCTACCTGAACGAGCAGGTCAAGGCGATCCAGAAGGAGTTGGGCGAGGGTGAAGAGGGCGCCGACATCGAGGAAATCGAGAAGAAGATCCGGCTCGCCCGCATGCCCAAAGAGGCGCGCAAGAAAGCCGATGGCGAGTTGAAGAAGCTCAAGCTGATGTCGCCCATGTCGGCCGAGGCCACCGTGGTGCGCAACTACATCGACGTGCTGGTCGGTCTGCCCTGGGCCAAGAAGACCAAGATCAAGCACGACCTGGCCTACGCCGAAGAAGTGCTGAACGAAGACCACTACGGGCTGGAAAAGGTCAAGGACCGCATCCTCGAATACCTGGCGGTGCAGCAGCGCGTCGACAAGGTCAAGGCACCGATCCTGTGCCTGGTCGGCCCACCCGGCGTGGGCAAGACCTCGCTCGGCCAGTCGGTCGCCAAGGCCACGGGCCGCAAGTATGTGCGCATGGCGCTGGGCGGCATGCGCGACGAGGCCGAGATTCGCGGCCACCGCCGCACCTACATCGGCGCCATGCCGGGCAAAGTACTGCAAAGCCTGAACAAGGTGGGCACGCGCAACCCGCTGTTCCTGCTGGATGAGATCGACAAGCTGGGCATGGACTTCCGCGGCGACCCATCCAGTGCGCTGCTGGAGGTGCTGGATCCGGAGCAGAACCACACCTTCAGCGACCACTACGTCGAGGTCGATTTCGACCTGAGCGACGTGATGTTCGTGGCGACGTCGAACTCGATGAACATCCCGCCGGCGCTGCTGGACCGCATGGAAGTGATTCGCCTCTCGGGTTACACCGAGGATGAAAAGACCAACATCGCGCTCAAGTACCTGCTGCCGAAGCAGCTGAAGAACAACGGTATCAAGGACGAGGAGTTGCGCGTCGACGAAAGCGCGGTGCGCGACATCGTGCGCTACTACACGCGCGAAGCCGGTGTGCGCTCGCTTGAGCGCGAGCTGTCCAAGATCTGCCGCAAGGTGGTGAAGGCGCTGCAGCTCAAGCAGATGACGCCGCAGGTTGTGGTCACGGCCGAGAACCTGAATGACTTTCTGGGTGTGCGCAAGTTCACCTTCGGTCGCGCCGAGCAGCAGAACCAGGTCGGCCAGGTGGTGGGACTGGCGTGGACCGAGGTGGGCGGTGATCTGCTCACCATCGAGGCCGCCACCATGCCCGGCAAGGGCGTGGTGCAGCGCACCGGCCAACTGGGCGAGGTGATGAAGGAATCGGTCGAAGCCGCGCGCACCGTGGTGCGTTCGCGCGCGCGCGGATTGGGCATCAAGGACGAGGTGTTCGAGAAGCGCGACATCCACATCCACGTGCCCGACGGCGCCACGCCCAAGGACGGCCCCAGCGCCGGCGCCGCCATGACCACCGCCATCGTCTCGGCGCTGACCGGCATCCCGGTGCGCGGCGACGTGGCGATGACGGGCGAGATCACACTGCGCGGCGAGGTCACGGCCATCGGTGGCCTGAAGGAAAAACTGCTGGCCGCCCTGCGCGGCGGGATCAAGACCGTGATCATTCCGGAAGAGAACGTGAAGGATCTGCAGGAGATTCCCGCCAACGTGAAAGAGGGCCTGAAGATCGTGCCCGTCAAGTGGATCGACAACGTGCTGGAGGTGGCGCTGGAGCGTCAGCCGGTACCCCTGACCGACGACGACGTGGCGGTGGCGCCCGAGGCGGCGCCCGCGGTGGCCAAAAAGTCGACACGCGGTGCGGCGGTGAAACACTGAAGCGACAGCCTGGCGTGGGTCGCGTGAAAAATTTTCAAGCAGCGCCGATAGCCCGAAATTTCGGGCTATAATGCAAGGCTTGCAACGCGGGAATAGCTCAGTTGGTAGAGCGCAACCTTGCCAAGGTTGAGGTCGCGAGTTCGAGCCTCGTTTCCCGCTCCAAATTCGCAGTTGGTCACCAAGCCAGCCGCAGCAAAAAAGGAAGCCCGGCTTCCTTTTTTTGTAAGTTAAACAGCATTCCCCGGCGCGTTAGCAAAGCGGTTATGCAACGGATTGCAAATCCGTCTAGGGCGGTTCGACTCCGCCACGCGCCTCCAGGATACACAAGGAAAGCCCGCTGCATTAAACATAGCGGGCTTTTTCTTTGTGCTTGCTGAAGGCGACTTGCAGCCCATTTTTTCCAAGCAGTGCACAAAGAAATTCCCGGTGCGGAACTTCAATTGACTTTGAGGGTGGTCTCCATGCTCAAGCGGTTCTTCCATGTCGCAGTGACCCAGCGTAATGCTTACTCACTGCGACTCGATTCGCTTCCGGCCTCTCCTGATGCACAGTCTGTGCAAACGACAAGCACAGAACGAAAATCCGCTATACTTGATTGAAATACTCGGGATTGAGTCGTGGGGTTATTCGAGGCGCCAGAACCGGCGTGAACCTCGGGCGCGCGATTGTGATGGACGAGGGATGTGCCCGGTCGACGGCGTCAATGCCGGGTTTTTCAACCTGATATCAAGGAGTTGACCATGCGCCTCACCACCAAGGGACGATTCGCAGTGACCGCGATGATTGATCTGGCACTGCGCCAGGGCAACGGACCGGTCACGCTGGCGGCGATCAGCCAGCGCCAGCAGATCTCGCTGTCGTATCTGGAGCAATTGTTTGGCAAGCTGCGTCGGCATGAGTTGGTGGAGTCGACGCGTGGTCCGGGCGGTGGCTATTCACTGGGTCGGAAAGCGGGCGACATCACGGTGGCCGACATCATCCTCTCGGTCGATGAACCGCTGGATGCGACGCATTGCGGCGGCCGCGAGAACTGTCGCGCCGATGGTGGCCGCTGCATGACGCACGATCTGTGGGCCACGCTGAATACGCGCATGCTTGAGTTTCTCGAGTCGGTCACTTTGCAGAAGCTGGTGGACGACCAGCATGCGCGCGGCATCGAGATCGGTGACAAGCCAGCCGCCAAGCGCGCGATCTCCAGTGCGCCGGTGGTCAAGCCGATTCGCGTCAACGCACCCAACTCGGTGTTCGCACTCGGTGGCATGACGTCGAAGTGAGTCGGTCGAGACGAGTCGCTGCCGTGCCCGGGCCGGCCTGTGCATGACGCCGTCATGAGCCCAGCAACCCGCTTGCCGATCTACCTGGACTATGGCGCCACCACGCCGGTTGATCCGCGTGTGCTGGATGCCATGCTGCCCTGGCTCGACGCGCGCTTCGGTAACGCCTCCAGCCATCATGCTTGGGGCTGGGCGGCTGAGCAGGCCATCGAAGCCGCACGCGAGCAGGTCGCTGACCTGATCGGTGCCGATCCGCGTGAGATCGTGTGGACCAGCGGCGCGACCGAGTCGAACAACCTGGCGCTGAAGGGCGCAGCGCAAGCGCAGCAGGACAAGGGGCGGCATCTCGTCACCCTCAAGACCGAGCACAAGGCCGTGCTGGACACCTTGCACGAACTGGAGCGGCAAGGCTTCGAAGTCACGTACTTGGACGTGCGGGAAGATGGCCTGCTGGACCTGGATCAGTTCAAGGCGGCGCTGCGGCCCGACACCATCGTGGCCAGCGTGATGCACGTGAACAATGAGATCGGCGTGGTCCAGGACATCGTCGCCATCGGCGCCGTGTGCCGCGAGCGCAGCGTGGTTTTCCACGTCGATGCCGCGCAGTCCACGGGCAAGCTGCCGATCGATCTGAGCGCAATGCCGGTCGACCTGATGAGTCTCACCGCGCACAAGACCTACGGGCCCAAGGGCATCGGTGCCCTGTATCTGCGCCGTCAGCCGCGCGTGCGTGTGCAGGCACAACTGCATGGCGGCGGTCAGGAGCGCGGGCTGCGCCCGGGCACCCTGCCCACGCACCAGATCGTCGGCATGGGCGAGGCCTTTCGTCTGGCCGGTGCGGAGCTGGCGCAGGATGATGTCCGGCTGCGCGCCTTGCGCGAGCGGTTGCTGAGCGGACTGAAGGCGTTGCCTGGACTGTTCCTTAACGGGCATCCCACGCAGCGCGTGCCGCACAACATCAACCTGGGTTTCGATGGTTTCGAGGGCGAGGCGCTGATCATGGGGCTCGAGAGCCTGGCCGTGAGCAGTGGCTCGGCCTGCAACTCGGCCAGCCTGGAGCCTAGCCATGTGCTGCGTGCGATTGGCCGCAGTGATGAACAGGCGCACGCCAGCGTGCGCATCACGCTTGGCCGTTTCAGCACCGAGGACGAGGTCGACCGCGCGGCGAGCACCATCCGCGATCGCGTGACGCAGTTGCGCGAGCGGAGGCGAAAAAGCGACATCGATCCTGCTGCTGCCGCACCAGTGGCGTCTTGAATCCCCTGCACGGCGACCCATATGCCCATGAGGTGATCCGGTGCCGCGATTGCGGCGAGAATGGGCGGGACAAAACCATTCACTGACTGATTCTTGGAGGCACTGCGACATGGCTCTTGAACACCTCTTACCTGGACAAACGGAAGCCTTGGTGCCCGAGGGACCGTTGCCGGCAGAGTTCGAGTCGCGCGCGTTGTTCAAATCGCAGGATCTGGAGGTGATCCAGCTGTTGATGCCCGAGGGGCGCCGGATGGTGGATCACCGGGTCAATGGCGAGATCACCTTGCAGTGCGTCCGCGGCTGCGTGGATGTCGGCTCGCATCCGGTCGACAGCGAGCATCCCCGGCCCAAGGCACGCCTGAAAGAGGGCGAAATGTTGTACCTGCTGCGCGGCGAGCCGCATCACCTGTTGGCGGTCGTGTCATCGGTGGTGATCCTGACCATCGCCTTGCGCAACGATTGAGGAAACCATCATGTCCATCACACTGACCGAAGCCGCGGCGCGGCATGTCAACAAATACCTCACCAAGCGTGGCAAGGGCGTGGGCGTGCGCTTGGGCGTTTCCACCACCGGCTGCTCGGGCCTGGCGTACAAGCTTGATTACGTCGATGACGTCACGCCGGGCGATCTCTTGTTCGAGGAGCGCGGCGTCAAGCTGATGATCGACCCGAAATACCTGGCCTTCATCGATGGCACCGAACTCGACTATGTGCGCGATGGCTTGAACGAGGGTTTTCGCTTCAACAACCCGAATGAGCGCGACCGCTGCGGCTGCGGCGAATCGTTCCGCGTCTGATGCCGGTGCCACCCGTGTTCATCGTCATCGGACGGGTGCGCTGATGTCGCGCCAGATCGTCCTTGACACCGAGACCACCGGCCTGTCCGCCGAAGGCGGCGACCGCATCATCGAGATTGGTTGCGTCGAGTTGCTCGGCCGCAAGCTGACCGGCAACAACCTGCACTTCTATCTCAACCCCGAGCGCGACAGCCACGAGGACGCGCTCAAGGTGCACGGCATCAGCAACGAATTCCTGCGCGACAAGCCCAAGTTCGCCGAAGTGGCCGATGACATCCTGCGCTACCTGGAGGGCGCCGAGATCATCATCCACAACGCCGCATTCGACATCGGCTTTCTCAACAAGGAGCTGGAGCGTCTGGGCAAGCCGGCCTTCGCCAGCTTCGTCGGCCAGGTGACCGACACCCTGGCCATGGCCAAGCAGTTGTTCCCGGGCAAGCGCAACAGCCTGGACGCGCTGTGCGACCGACTCGGCGTGGACAACTCAGGCCGCACGCTGCACGGCGCGCTGCTTGATGCCGAACTGCTGGCCGATGTCTACATCAACCTCACGCGCGGACAAGAGGCGCTGCTGATTGACCTGGGCGAGGTGAATACGCCCGGTGTCGTCATCGAGCAGGTCGATCTGAGCGTCTTCGATCTGCCCGTGCTGCTGGCCAGCGAACAGGAACTGTCTGCGCATGCCGAGGTGCTGACGCAACTGGATCGATCGAGCGGTGGCAAGACCTTCTGGCGCATGGCCGACGCTGGGCCTTGATATATAATTCCACGCTTCGCCACACAGGCGAGTCGGGTGATTAGCTCAGCGGTAGAGCACTGCCTTCACACGGCAGGGGTCGCAGGTTCAAACCCTGCATCACCCACCATATACATCAATGACTTACGGCACTTTCAGGTGCCGTTTTTCGTTGATGGTGTCTATAAAGTGTGTAGAGCCGGTGTGCTCAGGCTTGTTTGCACGCCAGTTGCATTGGCGGCCCGTCCGGCCTCAGATCCGTCAGACCTCAGATATGCCCGAGCGCCGCCGAAATCTGGTTGGCGGTTTGTTGCAGCCGCGGTAGCCAGTTGTCGTCGAGCCGGTCGGCGGGAGCGGAGATGGACAGACCGGCCACCAGCTTGCCCTGGTCGTCGTGGATGCCGGCGGCCATGCAGCGCACGCCGAGTTCCAGCTCTTCGTTGTCGTGCGCGGTGCCGGATTGGCGCACGCGCGCCAGTTCGCGTTCGAGCAGCGGCAGCTGGGTGAGGCTGTTGCGGGTCTGGCCGGCCAGGCCGGTGCGGGTGGCGTAGGCGCGCACGCGCTGCAGGTCGTCGGAGGCCAGGAACAGCTTGCCGGTAGAGGTCAGGTGCAGCGGCGCACGGCCGCCGATGGCGCGCACCACCTGCATGCCGGAGCGCTCGCTGTAGGCGCGTTCGATGTAGACGATTTCGTCGCCCTGGCGCACGCTCAGGTTGACCGGCTGCTGGATCAGTTTGTGCAGTTCGCGCATCGGCTCCAGCGCGGCGTCGCGCACGTTCAGCCGGCCCTTGACCAGGTTGCCCAACTCGAGCAGGCGCATGCCCAGGCGGTAGCTGCCGGCCTCGGGCCGGTCGATGAAGCGGCCGACCGCCAGATCGTTGAGGATGCGGTGCGTGGTCGAGGGATGCAGTCCGGTCTGCTGGCTGATCTCTTTCAGCGACATCGGCTCTTCGCGCGAGGCCAGCACGTCGATCAGCGAGAACATGCGCTCAATCACCTGGATGGTCGGGGTCTGGTGGGCGTCGGGCAGCGATTTGCGCATGGCGGGTACGGGGGGATGCGTGCGCTTCAGTCGGCGCTGGGCGCAGACGGATCGGCGGCGCGCCACCGGCCATCGATCAGGCGTTCGAAGGGCCGAAAGCGCGCCTTGTAGGCCATCTTGCCGCTGCCCTCGATCCAGTAGCCCAGGTACAGGTAGGGCAGGCCCAGGGCCGCCGCCTGCTCGATCTGCCAGAGCACGCTGTAGGTGCCGTAGCTGGCGCGCTGGTCGGGGTCGTAGAAGGTGTAGACCGCCGACAACCCGTCCTTCAGCAGATCGATGATGGAGACGATGCGCAGCGTGCCTGGCTGGCCGTCGGTGGGTGGATCGCGGAACTCGATCAGACGCGAATCGACGTGGCTTTGCAGCAGGAATTGCGTGTACTGATCGACGCTGTCCTGGTCCATGCCGCCGCCGGTGTGGCGCCCGTTCTGGTAGCGCAGATAGAGCTGGTAATGCTCGGGCAGGTAGCGCAGCCGCAGCACGCGCGCCTGCAGACTGGCGTGGCGCGTGCGCGCACGGCGCTGACTGCGGTCGGGCCGAAACCACTGCGTACGCACGCGCACCGGCACGCAGGCTTGGCAGCCGTCGCAGTAGGGGCGGTAGGTGAACATGCCGCTGCGGCGAAAGCCGTTTTGCACCAGATTGGAATAGGCCTCGGCATCGATCAGGTGGCTTGGCGTCGCCACCTGCGAACGCGCGCGCTGCCCGGGCAGGTAGCTGCAAGGGTAGGGCGCCGTGGCATAGAACTGCAGGGTCTGGGGAGGGAGATCCTTGAGGTGCGTCACCGGTCGGCTCGAGGGGCAGGCAAGACTTCGTCCCAGTATACGGGGTCGAACCGCCAGGGCGCGGCGGGCTGCTGCGCCAGCTGCGCGACCTGGGTGGCGAAGGCCTCGCGCGCCATCGGCCGCGCGCCCATGAAGGCCAGATGGGCGGTGTTCTGCTGACAGTCGATCAGTGGCAGGCCGTGCCGGCGGCACCAGGCCACCAGCGCCGCGAGTGCGATCTTGGAGCCATCGCTGACCTGGGTGAACATCGATTCGCCGAACACCGCCCGGCCGATCGAAACGCAATACAGCCCCGCCACCAGACGGCCGCCGATCCAGGTTTCCACGCTGTGCGCGTGACCGGCCTGGTGCAGCGCCTGGTAGGCGAGCTGCATCTCGGGCCCGATCCAGGTGCCCGATTGGCCGGCGCGTCGGGTTTGCGCGCAGGCCGCCATGACCCGCTCGAACGCGGTGTCGATGCGAATCTCGCAGGTACTGGTGTCGCGAAAGCTCGCCACCCGCTTGCGCAGCGAGCGGTGCAGGCGGAACTGCGCCACCGGCAGCACCATGCGTGGGTCGGGGCTCCACCACAGGATGGGCTCGCCCTCGCTGAACCAAGGAAACACAGTGGCTGAATACGCCGCCACCAGGGTTTGTACGTCGAGTGCGCCGCCAGCGGCCAGCAGGCCGGGCGCGGGCGAGTGCGCCGGCCAAGCGTACGCCAACGGCGGAAACGCGTCGCCGGCTTGCAGCAGCGTCAGCGCCGGGCGCGGGTTCATCGGTTCACACCCTCTCAGCGCTGGATGTCCATGTCGTGTATGGCAAAGGCGCCGCGCCGCTGGTCGTCAAAGAAGCACTTGAGGGTTTCGCGCACGGTGGTGAAGGCCAGTTCGTCCCACGGCACCTCGGCTTCGCTGAACAGCCGTGCCTGCAGCGTTTCGGTGCCGGGGTTGAAGCGCTCACTCAGCAGTCGGGCCAGATAGAACACGTGCACCTGGCCAATGCGCCCGATGCTCATGACGCTGAAGAAGTCGCCCATCTCGATCTCGGCGCCGGCCTCTTCGTCGGTTTCGCGCGCCGCGCCTTCGACCAGGGTCTCGCCCATCTCCATGAAGCCGGCCGGCAGCGTCCACTTGCCCCAGCGCGGCTCGATGGCGCGCTGGCACAGCAGCACCTTGTCGCCCAGGTACGGCACCGTGCCCACCACCAGCAGCGGATTGAGGTAGTGAATGGTGCCGCAGGCCGGGCACACGGCGCGCTCGTGGGTGTCGCCATCGTCGGGCACGCGCTGCTCGACCAGGGTGCCGCACTGGCGGCAATGCTTGACGGTTCTGGGCTGCATGCCTTGGCAGTGTAGTGCCAGCCGGCCGCGGCGCGATGGCTACACTTGCTCGCCATGGCAGCACGCTTCGAGTTCGAGCAGGCGCCGGGCCATCTGATCCGGCGCGCGCACCAGATTGCGTCGGCGGTGTTTTCCGACGAAGCGGCGGCGCATGGCGTGACGCCGGTGCAGTTCGCCATCCTCAACGTGCTGATGGACGAGCCCGGCATCGACCAGATCACGTTGGCCGGGCGCGTGGTGTTCGATGCCGCCACCATCGGCTCGGTGATCGGGCGGCTGGAGCACAAGGGCTGGCTGCGGCGCGATGCCGACACGCAGGACCGCCGGCGCAAGCTGTTGTGGCTGACGGCTGAAGGCGAACAGGCGGTGCTGGCGCTCAAGCCCGGGGTCGAGATGGTGCAGCAGCGCATCCTGGAGCCGCTGGCGCCCGAGGAGCGGCACCAACTGCTCGCGCTGCTTGCCAAATTGGTCACGAATCACGCGCGCAGCCAGGCGGCCTGACGAGCGGACGCGATGGCGTCCTACACTGATGGGGCGGACGTCGGCGTTAAATCCGGAGCGCTGCGGCACTCGGTCGCCGACCCATCATTGATTTCGAGAGAAAGGACAAAGCTCATGAAACAAGGCATTCAATTTCCCGGCCGTGGCCTGATTCTGGCCGGCGCCACCGCCGCCATGGTGATGACCGGCTGCGCCAACATGACCGAAACCCAGCGCAACACCGGCATCGGCGCCGGCGTGGGCGCCGTGGCCGGCGGCCTGATCGGCGACGGCAAGGGCGCCGCCATTGGCGCGGCCGTGGGCGCTGCGGGCGGCTATGCCTGGTCCAAGTACATGGAGAACAAGAAGACGCAGATGCAGCAGGCCACCGCCGGCACCGGCGTGGAAGTCACGCAGACGCAGGACAACCGGCTGAAGCTGAACATTCCGAGCGACGTTTCGTTCGACACCGGGCGCTCCGACATCAAGGCCAATATGCGGCCGATCCTGGACCAGTTCGCGCAAGGCCTGAATCAGCAGCCGAATACCGAGATCTACATCATCGGCCACACCGATTCGACCGGCACCGACGCCATCAACAACCCGCTGTCGGTGGCGCGCGCCAACAGCGTGCGCGACTACCTGGCGGTGCGCGGCGCCGACACGCGCCTGATCCGCACCGAGGGTCGCGGTTCGCGCGAGCCGATTGCCAGCAACGCCACCGACAGTGGCCGCGCGGCCAACCGGCGGGTCGAGATCTTCCTGGCTGAGCGCGCGGTGGCACAGCGCTGATGCTGACGGCTTGACGGGAAAAACGGGGCTCCGAGCAGCCCCGTTTTTCATGCCGTGGCCAGCGGCGGAAGTGTGAAGTGCTCGACCAGTGGCGCGCCGGCGAAGAAGCCGCCGATCAGGCCGCGCCATTCGGTGAACAGCGGCGAGCCGCGGAACCCTTCGGTGTGGTCCTCCAGCGTGTCCCACTGCACCTGCAGCACGTAGCGCTCGGGCGACTCGATGCCGTGGTGCAGGCTGGCGCCGCGAAAACCCCTCGCGCGTGAGAGCACGGTCGCCAGGCCTTGCCGGATGGCGGCCTCGAACGCGGCTTGCTGGCCGGGTTGAATGCGGATGTCGGCGATTTCCAGAATCATGCTTGGCGCTCCTTCGGCGTGTATTCTCGGGGCCATGAAACTCTACAACTACTTCCGCTCTTCGGCGTCGTTCCGCGTGCGCATCGCGCTGCAGTGGAAGGGTCTGGCCTATGAGTATCTGCCGGTGCAGCTGGCCAGGGGCGAGCAGAAAAAACCCGAATTCGGCGCGCTCAGCGCGGAGGGCCTGGTGCCGCTGCTGGAGTTGGACGATGGCCGCCGGCTGACGCAATCGATGGCGATCATCGAGTACCTGGATGAAACCCATCCGCAGCCGCCGCTGCTGCCCGCCGACCCCGCCGGTCGCGCCCGCGTGCGCGCGCTGGCGCAAATCGTCGCCTGCGAGATTCACCCGCTCAACAACCTGCGCGTGCTGAAGTACCTGGTCAATGATCTGAAGGTCGGCGACGAGGCCAAGAACGGCTGGTACAAGCACTGGGTGCGGCTGGGCCTGGAAGCCTACGAAGCGCATCTGGCGGCACAGCCGGGCACTTTCAGCCACGGCGACAGCCCGACGCTGGCCGACTGCTGCCTGGTGCCGCAGATCTTCAACGCGCAGCGCTTCGACTGCGATCTGAACGGCCTGCCGCGCACCATGGCAGTGTTCGATGCCTGCATGGCGCTGCCGGCCTTTCAGCGCGCGCAGCCGTCGGCCTGCCCCGACGTCGAGGCCTGATGGCCGTGCCCGAACCTGTGTCGGTGCCCGGCTGGCGGCCGGACTGGCCGGCGCCGGCCCACGTGCACGCCTGGTGCAGCACGCGCGGCGAGAGTCCGGCCGACGGCGCCTCCGCGGCGCCCTACGAATTCTTCAATCTGGGCGCGCACGTCGGCGATGCGCCGGCGGCCGTCGCCGCCAATCGTGCGCGCCTGCAGCAGCATCTTGGCGCGCGTCCAGTGTTTCTGGATCAGGTCCACGGCACTCAGGTACTCTCCCTGCAGCCCGACACGCCCGATGGCGCCACCGCCGATGCCGCGGTGACGACGCAACCCGGCGTGGCCTGCACGGTGCTGGTGGCCGACTGCCTGCCGGTGCTGTTCACCGACGCCGCCGGCAGTGTAGTGGCGGCGGCGCACGCCGGCTGGCGCGGGCTGGCCGGCGGCGTGCTGGAGCAGACGCTGGCCAAGCTGCGCGAACTGGTGCCGGCGACCGATCGGCCCCCCGACTGGCTGGTCTGGCTTGGCCCGTGCATCGGCCCCGAGGCTTTCGAGGTCGGGCCGGAAGTGCGTGCCGCCTTTGTCGCGCACGATGCCGGTGCCGCCGCCTGCTTCCGCCGGCATGGCCAGGGCAAGTACCTGGCCGATCTGGCCGGACTGGCGCGCCGCCGCCTCGGTGCCCACGGTATCGCGCGGGCCTACGGCAACGACGGCGGCGCCGGCTGGTGCACCGTGCAGCAGCCGCACCGCTACCACTCGCACCGCCGCGACCACCTGGCGCACGGCGGCAGTGGGCGCATGGCGGCCTGCATCTGGCTGGCTTGAGCGTCAGCCGGCGCCGAACTCGCGCTATATTTGCCTGGGGCGTGTGTCAGGACGGCGTTACGTCGGTGACGCATACTGTGACTTGGCGCCGTCGGCGAGCGGCCTGAACCGAACAAATCAAGGAGACCACGTGACACCGGAGCAGACTTCCACCTTGTGGCAGGAACTGGCGCAAGCCATGCCCAGCGCCATGGCCTTTCCGCTGGAAAAGGGCTTTTCCGATACCTGGATGAAGGCGTTCCAGCAGTTCCAGAACATGGACATCGGCGGCGTCGGCGCGCAACTGCCGCCGATCGACGTGCCGCAACTGCGTTTTTCGCCCGAGGCGTTGCTGCAGTTGCAGCAGGACTATGTCAAGGACGCCGCCGCGCTGTGGAACCAGACGCTGCAGTCGAACCCGCCGCTGAAGGACCGGCGCTTCAAGGGTGAGGCCTGGGCGCAGAATCCGATGGCTTCGTTCGCCGCCGCGGTCTATCTGCTGAACGCGCGCACCCTGATGGCCATGGCCGAGGCCGCCGAGGGCGATGCCAAGACCAAGAACCGCGTGCGCTTTGCCGTCGAGCAGTGGATGGCGGCCGCGGCGCCCAGCAACTTCCTGGCCTTCAACGCCGACGCGCAGCAGAAAGCCATCGAGACGCATGGCGCCAGCCTGGCCAAGGGCCTGGCCAACATGCTGCAGGACGCCAAGCAGGGCCACATGTCGATGACCGACGAGAGCCTGTTCGAGGTCGGCAAGAACGTTGCCACCACCGAGGGTGCGGTGGTGTTCGAGAACGAGTTCTTCCAGCTCATCGAATACAAGCCGCTGACGCCCAAGGTGCACGAAAAGCCCTTCCTGCTGGTGCCGCCGTGCATCAACAAGTTCTACATCCTCGATCTGCAGCCGGCCAACTCCTTCATCCGCTACGCCGTCAGCCAGGGCCACCGCACCTTCGTGGTCAGCTGGCGCAACCCCGACGCGTCGATGGAGAAGAAGACCTGGGACGACTACATCGAGCACGCCGCCATCGAGGCCATCCGCCGCGTGCAGGACATCACGGGCGCCAAGCAGATCAACGCGCTCGGCTTCTGCGTCGGCGGCACCATTCTGACCACCGCGCTGGCGGTGCTGGCCGCGCGCGGTGAAAAACCGGTGTCGGCCGTGACGCTGCTGACCACCCTGATCGACTTCACCGACACCGGCATTCTTGATGTCTTCATCGACGAGGCCATGGTGCGCTACCGCGAGATGCAGATGGGCTCGGGCGGCATGCTGAAAGGGCAGGACCTGGCCAGCACCTTCAGCTTTCTGCGTCCCAACGATCTGGTGTGGAACTACGTCGTCGGCAACTACCTGAAGGGCGAGACACCGCCGCCGTTCGACCTGCTGTACTGGAACAGCGACTCGACCAATCTGCCGGGCCCGTTCTACGCCTGGTACCTGCGCAACACCTACCTCGAGAACAAGCTCGTCAAGCCCGGCAAGGCCACGGTGTGCGGCGAGAAGATCGACCTGCGCCTGCTCGACATGCCGTTCTACCTGTACGGCTCGCGCGAGGACCACATCGTGCCGATCGGCGGCGCCTACGCCAGCACGCAGGTGCTGCCGGGCAAGAAGCGCTTCATGATGGGCGCCTCGGGCCACATCGCCGGCGTCATCAACCCGCCCGCGGCCGGCAAGCGCAGCCACTGGGTGCGCGACGACGGCAAGTTCCCCAAGACCGCCGACGAGTGGATTGCTGGCGCCACCGAAACGCCCGGCAGCTGGTGGGAAGACTGGGCCGCCTGGCTGCAGAGCCACGCTGGCAAGCAAGTCGCCGCACCGGCCAACTACGGCAAGGGCGCCAAGTACAAGGCCATCGAGCCGGCGCCGGGCCGCTACGTCAAGGTGAAGGCCTGATCAATCCATGACGGCGGCGCCGGGCCGCGGCCGGCCCTGCCAAGCCAGAACAACCCACCATCCGAAGGAGACAAACCCATGGAAGACATCGTCATCGTTTCTGCGGCCCGCACCGGGGTCGGCAAGTTCGGCGGTTCGCTGGCCAAGGTGCCGGCCACCGAACTGGGCAGCATCGCCATCAAGGCGGCGCTGGAGCGCGCCAGGCTCGGCCTGGATCAGGTCGGCGAGGTCATCATGGGCCAGGTGCTGGCGGCGGGCGCGGGCCAAAACCCGGCGCGTCAGGCGCTGATGAAGGCCGGCATCGCCAAGGAAACGCCGGCACTGACCATCAACGCCGTCTGCGGCTCCGGCCTGAAGGCCGTGATGCTGGCCGCGCAGGCCGTCGCCACCGGCGACAGCGAGATCGTGGTGGCCGGCGGCCAGGAAAACATGAGCGCCAGCCCGCACGTGCTGCTGGGCAGCCGCGATGGCCAGCGCATGGGCGACTGGAAAATGATCGACTCGATGATCGTCGATGGCCTGTGGGACGTGTACAACCAGTACCACATGGGCATCACGGCCGAGAACGTGGCCAAGCAGGAAGGCATCGACGCGCGAGCAGCAGGACGCGCTGGCGCTGGGCAGCCAGCAGAAGGCCACCGCCGCGCAGGAAGCGGGCCGCTTCAAGGCCGAGATCGTCCAGGTCTCCATCCCGCAGCGCAAGGGCGATCCGGTGGTGTTCGCCAGCGACGAATACATCAACACCAAGACCAGCGCCGACGCGCTGGCCGGCTTGCGCCCCGCCTTCGACAAGGCCGGCAGCGTGACGGCGGGCAATGCCTCGGGCATCAACGACGGCGCCGCCGCCGTGGTCGTCATGTCGGCCAAGAAGGCCGCCGCACTGGGTCTGACGCCGCTGGCGCGCATTG
The DNA here is from genome assembly GCA_016702555.1 of Burkholderiales bacterium. Lineage (GTDB taxonomy): Bacteria > Pseudomonadota > Gammaproteobacteria > Burkholderiales > Burkholderiaceae_C > Ottowia. Next base: position 160,861 of record JADJDV010000004.1, on the reverse strand, counting down.
CCAGCTACGCCACCGCCGGCCTCGATCCAGCCACCATGGGCCTGGGGCCGGTGCCGGCCACGCAAAAGGCCTTGAAGCGCGCCGGCTGGAACGTGGGCGACGTCGATCTGTTCGAGCTCAACGAGGCTTTCGCCGCACAGGCCTGCGCGGTCAACAAACTGCTGGGGGCCGATCCGGCCAAGGTCAACGTCAACGGCGGCGCGATTGCCATCGGCCACCCGATCGGTGCCAGCGGCTGCCGCATCCTGGTGACGCTGCTGCACGAGATGCAGCGCAGCGGTGCCAGGAAGGGGCTGGCCGGCCTGTGCATCGGCGGCGGCATGGGGGTGGCGTTGGCGGTGGAGCGCGCTTGATCACCTGGTTGCCCAGGTGGGCCGGCATGCGCGCAAACCCTTGCACGCCGGCACGCCAGAATCAGCAGGTTTTGCAGTAGATTAACCAGCTGTCTCCGCCAAATAAGCGTTGACAGCTATCAATTTCATAGTTCCAAAAAGGAGACATCACATGAGCCAAAAAGTAGCGTACGTCACCGGCGGCATGGGCGGCATTGGTACCGCGATTTGCCAGCGCCTGCACAAGGCCGGCTTCAAGGTGATTGCCGGCTGCGGCCCCACGCGCGACTTCCAGAAGTGGCTGGACGAGCAGAAGGCGCTGGGCTATGAGTTCCACGCCAGCGTCGGCAACGTCAGCGACTGGCAGTCCACCACTGACGCCTTCGCCAAGGCCAAGGCTGAGCACGGCTCCATCGACGTGCTGGTCAACAACGCCGGCATCACGCGCGACCGCATGTTCCTGAAGATGACGCGCGAGGATTGGGACGCGGTGATCGACACCAACCTGAACAGCATGTTCAACGTGACCAAGCAGGTCATTCCGGACATGGTCGAAAAAGGCTGGGGTCGCGTGATCCAGATCAGCTCGGTCAACGGCGAAAAAGGCCAGGCCGGCCAGACCAACTATTCCGCCGCCAAGGCCGGCATGCACGGCTTCACCATGGCGCTGGCGCAGGAAATGGCGAACAAGGGTGTCACCGTCAACACCGTCAGCCCCGGCTACATTGGCACCGACATGGTGCGCGCCATCAAGCCCGAGGTGCTTGAGAAGATCGTTGCCACCATCCCGGTCAAGCGCCTGGGTACGCCGGACGAGATCGGCTCCATCGTGACTTGGCTGGCGGGCGATGATTCCGGTTTCACCACCGGCGCCGACTTCTCCTGCAACGGCGGTCTGCACATGGGCTGAGCGGCACCGCCGGTCGATTACTCCAACCCCGCCTAGGCGGGGTTTTTTTGTGGTGCGCCCAGTACGGCGCACACTTCCGGGTGCAAGCTCACCCGTGAGTTGGTGACAACGAGCGTAGCGAAGCGCAAAGGCATGAGGGTGAACACCTGTGGAGTCCACATCTGGATGATTTGATGACACACCTAGGACACTCATCAAGGCGCAAGAGTTCACGCGCGTGATCGTCTACACCACGGTGCAGGAGAAGGCCATCGCCCACCTCACCGACAGCCGGTTGCTGGAGACCGCACGCATCAAGCTGGTGCAGGCAGCCAAGGACGCCGGCATCAATCTGAAGCAGACCTTCGCCAAAGAGGGCAAGCAACTGGCGTGCCGGCGCCCTCGAACGGCGAGCGGGTCATTCCCCAGATCAGCGCATGGATGCGCGCCAGCAATTTGCGATCAAGCTTCTGCCAGTACAGGTCGTCGTCCCACGTCTGTTCGGAGAAGACGATCTTCATTCAAGCAGGTCGCGCTCCGTGCCTTCGCCTTGCTGCAGCGACGCGATGCTGGCCAGCAGGCGTTGCGCGTTCCTGGGGCTGCGCAACAGGTGGGCGGTTTCTTCGAGCGCGCCTTGTAATCCTCAAGCGACATCATCACCATGGCTTGCTCGCCATTGCCGGTCATGATGATGGGCTTGTAATGGTTACCGATACGGTTCATGGTGTCTGCGAGCTTGGCGCGGGCGGTGTCGTAGGTCATGGCATCCATGCCGTAGTTGTACGGTTCTTTGTAAAACTTCACGGCGCCACTCACTCCTCAGTTCGCAAAGGCCGCAATCCCCGTGATCGCTCGCCCAAGAATCAGCGCATGCACATCGTGCGTGCCCTCGTAGGTGTTGACCACTTCCAGGTTCACCAGGTGGCGCGCCACGCCGAATTCGTCGCTGATGCCGTTACCGCCCATCATGTCGCGCGCCAGGCGGGCGATGTCGAGCGCCTTGCCGCAACTGTTGCGCTTGAGGATGGAGGTGAGTTCCACCGGCGCAATGCCTTCGTCCTTCATGCGGCCCAGGCGCAGGCAGCCTTGCAGGCCCAGGCTGATGTCGGTCAGCATGTCGGCCAGCTTTTTCTGCACCAATTGGTTGGCGGCCAGCGGACGGCCGAACTGGTTGCGGTCCATCACGTACTGGCGCGCGCGCAGGTAGCAGTCTTCGGCCGCGCCCAGGGCGCCCCAGGCGATGCCGTAGCGTGCGCTGTTCAGGCAGGTGAAGGGGCCTTTCAGGCCGCGCACGTCGGGGAAAGCGTTCTCTTCAGGCACGAACACCTCGTCCATCACGATCTCGCCGGTGATGCTGGCGCGCAGGCCCACCTTGCCGTGCACGGCGGGGGCGGACAGACCTTTCCAGCCTTTTTCCAGCACAAAGCCGCGGATCTGGCCGCCGTCGTCCTTGGCCCAGACCACGAACACGTCGGCGATGGGGCTGTTGGTGATCCACATCTTGGTGCCTGACAACGAATAGCCGCCATCCACTTTCCTGGCGCGCGTGATCATGCTGCCGGGGTCGGAGCCGTGGTTGGGCTCGGTCAGGCCGAAGCAGCCGATCCATTCGCCACTGGCCAGTTTGGGCAGGTATTTCTGCTTTTGCGCCTCGGTGCCGAATTCGTTGATGGGCACCATGACCAGCGAGCTTTGCACGCTCATCATGCTGCGGTAGCCTGAATCGACGCGCTCAACCTCGCGCGCCACCAGGCCGTAGCAGACGTAGTTGAGGCCGGCGCCGCCGTACTGTTCGGGGATGGTGGCGCCCAGCAGGCCCAGCTCGCCCATCTCGCGGAAGATGGCCGGGTCGGTGGTCTCGTTGCGGAAGGCCAGCTGCACACGCGGCGCCAGCTTCTCCTGGCAGTAGGCGCGGGCGGCCTCCTGCACCTGGCGTTCGTCCTCACTGAGCTGGTGATCGAGCAGAAAGGGGTCTTCCCAGTTGAAAGCGGCTTTGGCTTGGGCCATGAGGTGTCTCCGTGCGTGGTGTTCGTTGAAGCCGGCATTGTGCCGCCGGCAATGCATAGTCGTCCAATATCAATTTGCGATTCATCAATATATGATGGCTATTTATGGAGCTGCGACACCTGCGCTATTTCCTGGCCCTGGCCGACGAATTGCACTTCGGCCGGGCGGCGCAACGCCTGGGCCTGAGCCAGCCGCCGCTGACGGTGGCGATCCAGCAGCTCGAGGCGGAAGTCGGCGCGGCGCTCTTCTTGCGCAACAGCCGCGGCGTGCAGCTGACGGCCGCGGGGCAGACGCTGATTCCCGCCGCGCAGGCGGCACTGGATCAGGCCGCGCAAGCCTTGCGCGCCGCGCGCGATGCCGCCAGCGGCCAGGTGGGGCGCCTCTCGGTGGGCTTCGCCGGCACCATGCTGTACCGGGGCTTGCCGCAGATGTTGCGGCGCTTCCAGGCCGACCATCCACGCCTTCAATTGAGCCTGCGCGAGCTGAGTTCCAGCGAGCAGATCGTCGAGTTGCAGCATGCGCGGCTGGACGCGGGCTTTGCCCATGTGTCGCACGCGCCGGCGGGGCTGGCGCAGTTGCTGGTGTCGAGCCAGCCCTTCGTCGCCTGCGTGCCGGCGGCGCACGCGCTGGCGCGCAAGCGCACGCTGCCCTTGCCGGCCTTGGCGGAGCAGCCGTTCGCCCTGGTGTCGCGCAGCGTCTCGCCCGACTACCACGCGCGCATCGTCAATGCCTGCCAGGCGGCGGGTTTCGTGCCCCAGCCGCTGCATGAATTGCAGCACTGGCTGAGCGTGGTGTCGCTGGTGGCGCAGGGCCTGGCGGTGGCACTGGTGCCTGAGGCCTTGCAGCGCGCCGGCCTGCACGGCGCGGCCTTCGTGCCGGTGAACAACCCGCACGACACGCTGCCGCGCTACGACACGCGCTGCCTGTGGAACCCCGCACGCGACCTGCCGGCGCTGGGGTTGTTTCTGGACGCGGTGCGGGCGGTGGCCGAGGGCGATTAGCATTGACGTCAAGGAGATCAAGCCATGACCGACAAGACTGAAACCATCGTGCTGGCGGGCGGCTGCTTCTGGTGCACCGAAAGCGTGTTCAAGGAAGTGCGCGGCGTGCTGGACGTGGAGAGCGGCTACAGCAACGGGCAGGAAACCGCACCGACCTACGAGCAGGTCTGCACCGGCCGCACCGGCTGCGCCGAGGTGGTCAAGCTGAGCTACGACCCGGCGCAGGTCAGTACACGGCAGCTGCTGGAAATCCTCTTCGCCACGCACGATCCCACCACGCTCAACCGCCAGGGCCACGACGTTGGCACGCAGTACCGCAGCGGTATCTACTTCACCACGCCAGAGCAGAAGGACGTGGCCGACGACCTGATCCGCGAGATGAGCCAGGACAAGCTGTTCGGCGCGCCCATCGTGACCGAGGTGCTGCCGCTGGCGCATTACTTCGCCGCCGAGGACGACCACCAGGACTTCTTCGAGAGAAACCCGCACCAGGGCTACTGCATGGCCGTCGCGGCGCCCAAGGTGGCCAAGTTCCGCAAGACCTTCAAGGAACTGGCCAAGGGCTGACCACGCCTCTCCAGCTTGCGGGAGACGGACAAAACGCGCTGCGCAGCAAGCGCATCAGAAGGCCGCGGAGCAGGCCGCGCCAGGCCGCCGTGGTCGGGGTTTCCCCGACCACCAGCGGCGTCCCCCCTCAGGGGGGAAGACGCCGCAGGCGGCTCAGGGGGGAGTCATTTCGTCCCAAAAATGCGATCCCCCGCATCACCCAGCCCGGGCAGGATATAGCCGTGATCGTTCAGCTCGCGGTCGATGGCGGCGGTGTAGATGGGCACGTCGGGGTGGGTGCCGTGCAGCGTGGCAATGCCTTCCGGCGCGGCCAGCAGGCACAGGAACTTGATCGAGCGCGGGTGCGCGGCTTTCAGCTTGTCGATGGCGGCGACGGCTGAGTGGCCGGTGGCCAGCATCGGATCGACCGCGATCACGTCGCGCTCGGCCATGTCGGCCGGCATCTTGTAGTAGTACTCGATGGCTTGCAGCGTCTCCGGATCTCGGTACAGGCCGACGTGGCCGACGCGCGCGTTCGGCACCACGCGCAGCAGCCCATCGAGCATGCCGTTGCCGGCACGCAGGATCGAGGCGAAGACCAGCTTCTTGCCATCGATCATGGGGCTGCGCATGGTCTCCAGCGGCGTCTCGATCTCGACCAGCTGCGTCGGCATGTCGCGCGTGATCTCGTAGGCCATCAGCATCGCCAGCTCACCCAGCAGGGTGCGGAAGGTGGTGCTGCTGGCATCCTTGTTGCGCATCAGCGTCAGCTTGTGCTGCACCAGCGGGTGGGTGACGTGGTGGACTTGGGGCTGGCTCATGTTCAACGCTTCTTGCCGCCCAGCAGGCTGCCCAGGGCGCCGCGCAACAGCTCGCGGCCCATGCGGCGCATCTCGCCCTTGACCACGTTCTGCACCAGGCCATCGTATTGGCCGCCACGCGGACCGGTGCGGCCGAACAGGGCCTCCTTGCCCATGGTCATCAGGTCGCCCACCAGGCCACCGTTGTCGGCGGCGGCTGGCGTGGCCGCTGGGGCACCGGGCTTGCCGGCGCCCGCCGGCGCGCCGGCTGCGGCGGGCGACACGGCCTGCGCGCCGCGCTGGGCCAGCATTTCGTAGGCTGATTCGCGGTCCACGGTCTGTTCGTAGGTGCCGGCGACCAGCGAATCCTCGATCAGCTCGGCGCGCTGGGCGTCGGTGATCGGGCCGATCTGGCTGCCGGGCGGGATCACGTACACGCGCTCGGTCACGCTGGGGCGGCCCTTTTCGTCGAGGAAGCTCACCAGCGCCTCGCCCGTGGCCAGCTCGGTGATGGCGGTCTCGATGTTCAGCTTGGGGTTGCCGCGCATGGTCTCGGCAGTGGCCTTGATGGCCTTCTGGTCGCGCGGGGTGAAGGCGCGCAGCGCGTGCTGCACGCGGTTGCCCAACTGCGCCAGCACGGTGTCGGGCACGTCGATCGGGTTTTGGGTGACGAAGTACACGCCCACGCCTTTCGAGCGGATCAGCCGCACCACCAGCTCGATGCGCTCCAGCAGCACCTTGGGCGCGTCGTTGAACAGCAGGTGCGCCTCGTCGAAGAAGAAGGCGAACTTGGGGCGATCGGGGTCGCCGATCTCGGGCAGGCGCTCGTATAAATCGCTCAACATCCACAGCAGGAAGGTGGCGTACAGGCGCGGCGACTGCATCAGCTTGTCGGCACTGAGGATGTTGATCACGCCCTGGCCCGACACGGTTTGCATCATGTCGTCCAGGTTCAGCATCGGCTCGCCAAAGAATTGGTCGCCGCCCTGACTTTCCAGTGTCAGCAGGCCGCGCTGGATGGCGCCCACGCTGGCGCTGCTGACGTTGCCGTACTGGGTGGTGAACTGCTTGGCGTTCTCGCCCACGAAGCTGAGCATGCTGCGCAAGTCCTTCAGATCGAGCAGCAGCAGGCCGTTGTCGTCGGCAATCTTGAAGACCAGATTCAGCACGCCAGCCTGGGTTTCGTTCAGGTCGAGCATGCGCGCCAGCAGCAGCGGGCCCATGTCGGAAATCGTTGCGCGGACCGGGTGGCCCTGTTCGCCGAATACGTCCCACAGGGTGACCGGGCAGGCGATCGGCTCGGGCGAGGGCAGGCCGCGTTCCTTCAGGATCTGGGCCATCTTGCCGCCGATGCTGCCGGTCTGGCTGATGCCCGTCAGGTCGCCCTTGACGTCGGCCATGAACACCGGCACGCCAAGGCGGCTGAAGGATTCGGCCAGCTTCTGCAAAGTGACGGTCTTGCCGGTGCCGGTGGCGCCGGTCACCAGGCCATGGCGGTTGGCCAGGCCCGGCAGGATGAAGGCTTGCGTGTCGCCGCGCTGGGCGATGAGGATGGGATCGGCCATACTGGGGTGCGTGCGGGGTGCGAAACGTAGAATGGGCTGATTATCCCGGTAGTCGACAGGACTTACGCAGTTCACTCTGACCACACCTGTCCGCGTCCTTGAGGCGCCTGGGGGAATTTTTTTTGCGTAAGTCGTGGTCAAGTTAGAGGCAGAGAGTTATGGCTGGTCACAGCAAATGGGCCAATATCCAGCACCGCAAGGGGCGGCAGGACGAAAAGCGGCAGCGCATCTGGACGCGGGTGGTGCGCGAGATCATGGTGGCAGCCCGCACCGGCGGCGGCGACCCGTCAGCCAACCCGCGGCTTCGCCTGGCCATCGAGAAAGCCAAGGCGGCCAACATGCCGGCCGACACCGTCAAGCGCAACATCGACAAGGCCACCGGCAACCTGGAAGGCGTGAGCTACGAGGAAATCCGCTACGAGGGCTATGGGCTGGGCGGCGCCGCCGTCATTGTCGACACCATGACCGACAACCGCGTGCGCACCGTGGCCGAGGTGCGCCACGCCTTCAGCAAGCACGGCGGCAACCTGGGCACGGAAGGCTCGGTGGCGTTCCAGTTCAGGCACGTCGGCCAGCTGTTCTTTGCGCCCGGCACCGACGAGGAGCAGGTGATGGACGTGGCGCTGGAAGCCGGCGCCGACGACGTCATCACCGACGACGACGGCGCCATCGAGGTGCTGACCGAGCCGGGCGAGTTCGAGGCCGTCAAGGCCGCGCTGGAGGCCGCCGGCCTGGTGCCCGAGCTGGCCGAAGTCACCATGCGCGCCGACAACAACATCGACCTGGCCGGTGACGACGCCGAGAAGATGCAGAAGCTGCTCGACGTGCTGGAAGACCTGGACGACGTGCAGAACGTGTACCACAACGCCAACGTGGAGCTGGCGTGATCGTGGCCGGGGTGGCGCGCCGCCACGCCATCAGGCAGTGAACCCATGAAGATTCTGGTGATCGGCGGCGGCGGCCGCGAACACGCGCTGGCCTGGAAGCTCAGCGCTTCGCCCAAGGTGCAGCAGGTGTACGTGGCGCCCGGCAACGGTGGTACGCAACTTTCGCCCCACCTGAAGAACGTGCCCATCGGTGATCTGGCGGCGCTGCGCGACTGGGCGCTGGCCGAGAAGATCGCCCTCACCGTGGTTGGCCCCGAGCAGCCCCTGGCCGCTGGCGTGGTGGACGACTTTCGTGCCCACGGCCTGCGCATCTTCGGGCCGACCCGGGCGGCCGCGCAGCTGGAAAGCTCCAAGGCCTTCAGCAAGGATTTCATGCAGCGCCATGGTATTCCCACCGCGGCGCACGAGACGTTCAGCGACCCGGCGCCCGCACACGCCTACGTCGACCAGCTGGGTGCGCCCATCGTCGTCAAGGCCGATGGGCTGGCGGCCGGCAAGGGCGTGGTGGTGGCGGCGACCAAGGAAGAAGCGCACGCCGCCATCGACGACATGCTGGGCGGCAACACGCTGGGCGTGGCGCACAACGAAGGCGGCGCGCGCGTCGTCATCGAGGAATTCCTGCACGGCGAGGAGGCCAGCTTCATCGTGATGTGCGATGGCAAGAACGTCGTCGCGCTGGCCAGCAGCCAGGACCACAAGCGTTTGAAGGACGGCGACGAGGGCCCCAACACTGGCGGCATGGGCGCGTATTCGCCCGCGCCGATCGTCACGCCCGATGTGCATGCGCGCGTGATGCGTGACGTCATCCTGCCCACGGTGCGCGGCATGGACAAGGACGGCATCCCCTTCACCGGTTTTCTGTACGCCGGCCTGATGATCGACGCCGACGGCCAGCCCAAGACGCTGGAATTCAACACCCGCATGGGCGACCCCGAGACGCAGCCGATCCTGATGCGCCTGAAGACCGACCTGGTCGACGTGCTGCTGGCCGCCACCTCGGGCAGGCTGGACGAGGTCGAGCTGCAATGGGACCGTCGCGCCGCCCTCGGCGTGGTGATGGCCGCCGGCGGCTATCCATTGAACCCGAAGAAGGGCGACCTGATCACCGGATGCCCCAAGCCGCAGGACGACCTGGTGGTGTTCCACGCCGGCACCGTGGCCGACGGCGATCAGGTCAAGACCTCGGGCGGGCGCGTGCTCTGCGTCACGGCGCTGGCTGATTCAGTGAAGCAGGCGCAGGCCAGGGCCTACGACGCGGCGCGTGGCATCCACTTCGATGGCATGCAATATCGGCGCGACATTGGTCATCGCGCGATTAAATGAGCTCCTCCCTGAGTCGCTGCGCGCCCCCGGATCAAGTCCGGGGCAGGCTTTCCCTGAGGGGGGACAACGCTGTTCGCCGGCGTGGGTCCGGCGACGACGTTCTGGTGTGGCTGGCTCCGCAGCCCTCGTTTGGCCTGCTTCGCGGCCTTTGATTTGAACTGATATGGCAACACTGGACACTGGCGTGGTGCGCGACTACCTGGTCGGACTGCAGGCTCGGATCACCGACGCGGTCGAGGCCCTCGACGGGCAGGCGAAGTTCCTGGTCGATCCGTGGACCAAGGTGCCGGGCGAGCCGCTGCAGGGCGACGGCATCACCAAGATCATGGAGGGCGGTGCGGTATTCGAGCGCGCGGGCGTCGGCTTCTCGCACGTGCGCGGGCCGAAGCTGCCGCCCTCGGCCACCCAGCATCGGCCGGAACTGGCGGGTGCGCCGTTCGAGGCCATGGGCGTGTCGCTGGTGTTCCACCCGCGTAACCCCTACGTACCCACCGTGCACATGAACGTGCGCATGATCGCCGCCGCCCACGCGGGGCAGGCGCCGGTGTGCTGGTTCGGCGGCGGTATGGACCTGACGCCGTACTACGGCTTCGACGAGGACTGCACGCACTTCCACCGCGTCTGCCGCGATGCGCTGACCGCCTTTGGCGACGACAAGTACCCGCGTTTCAAGCAGTGGTGCGACGAGTACTTCTTCAACAAGCACCGCCAGGAGCCGCGCGGCATCGGTGGCATCTTCTTCGACGACTTCGCCGAGGGCGGCAACGCCAACGGCTTCGCGCTGATCCGCTCCGTGGGCGACGCCTTCCTGGACGCCTATGCGCCCATCGTGCAGCGCCGTCTGGGCTTGCCCTGGGGCGAGCGCGAGCGCGAACACCAGCTTTATCGACGCGGCCGCTACGTCGAATTCAACCTGGTGTGGGACCGCGGCACGCACTTCGGCTTGCAGTCGGGCGGGCGCACCGAATCCATCCTGCTGTCGATGCCGCCGCTGGTGGCGTGGGCGTACCAGCGTCAGCCGGCGCCGGGATCGCCCGAAGCGGTCTTGACCGAGCGCTTCCTGCCGCCGCGAGAGTGGGTGTGAGCGCCGGCCCGCCGCGCATCGGCCTCTTCGGCGGCGCCTTCGATCCGCCGCACGACGCGCACATCGCGTTGGCGCGCGCCGCCATCGACGAGTTGCAACTCGAGCGCCTGCACATCGTCCCCACCGGCGACGCCTGGCACAAGACGCGGCCCTTGAGCCCCGGCGTGCACCGCCTGGCCATGTGCCGGCTGGCCTTTGCCAAAGTGCCGGAGGTGCTGGTGGACGATCGCGAGCTGCACCGCGACGGCCCCACCTACACGGTCGACACGCTCACCGAACTGCGGGCCGAGCACCCGGGCGCCGAGCTGTTTCTGCAGATCGGCGCCGACCAGGCGGGGGTGTTTCACAGCTGGCGCCGGCCGGACGAGATCCTCCGGCTGGCCACGCTGTCGATCGCCGTGCGCGGCGCTGCCTCTGGACCCGCAAATCCGTTCGACGCCGACGATCCCTTGCCGGGCCTGCGCTTCGATCCCGGCCGCGTGCGCGTGCTGAAGCTGTCCGCCATGCCGCACAGCGCGACCGAGGTGCGCCGACGCGTGGCCGCGGGCCAATCGATCGCGCATCTGGTCCCGGCGGCTGTCGCCGGGTATATTGCACAACACCACCTTTACCAAGACCCTAGATGAGCGAAGCCGCCGCCAAAAAAGATATCCAGAAACTCCAGCGCGCCATCGTCGATGGCCTGGAAGACGTCAAGGCCCACGACATCCTGGTGTTCAACACCGAGCACCTGACGCCCTTGTTCGAGCGCGTGATCGTCGCCAGCGGCAACTCGAACCGGCAGACCAAGGCGCTGGCGGCCAGCGTGCGCGACAAGGTGCGCGAGGCCGGCTTCGCCAAGCCGCGCACCGAGGGCGAGGACAACGGCGAGTGGATCATCGTCGACTGCGGCACCGCCGTCGCGCACATCATGCAGCCGCCGATCCGCCAGTACTACAACCTGGAGGAGATCTGGGGCGAAAAGCCAGTGCGCCTGAGAGGGCCGGCAGCCAAGGCCGCCGCCAAACGGGCCGCCAGGGACAAGGAGAAAGCGGCCGCCGCCGCCGCCAAGGCCGCGCCGTCTGCGGCCAGGAAAGCACCTGCGGCTAAAGCCCCGGCCAAGAAAGCGGTGGCGAAGAAGGCGGTGGTCAAGACCGCAGTAGCCAAGACCTCGGTCAAGAAAGCCGCAGCCAAGACCGCCGTGGCCAAGGCGCCGGCCAGGAAGGTGGCCACCAAGGCGCCTGCGCGCAAGACCGCAGGCGCACGCGGTGGCAGTGCCACGGCGGCGCCGCGCTCGCGCGCCGGCAGCACATCGACGCTGCAGACCGTGGTGGTGAACAAGCCGTCAACGCGCAGCGCGCCCAAGGCGGTGGCGAAGTCGGCCCCCAAGGCGCCAAGCAAGACCGCAGCCAGGAAATCCGCGCCCCGCAGCGGCCGCTGATCGGCGGCGATGCGGTTGCTCGTCGTCGCCGTCGGCCAGCGGGTGCCCGCCTGGGCGCAGACGGCGTGGGACGACTACGCGAAGCGCTTTCCGCCTGAGCTGAAGGTCGAGCTAAAGGCCATCAAGACCGAGCCGCGCTCGGGTGGCAAGACCACCGAGCAGGTCATGGCCGCCGAGCGCCAGCGCATCGAGGCGGCCATCCCCAAGGGCACGCGCGTCATCGCGCTGGATGAGCGCGGCAGCGCGCTCAGCACCGTGGCGCTGGCCGAGCGGCTGCTGCAGTGGCAAGGCCAGGGCGGCGATGTGGCCTTGGTCATCGGCGGCCCGGACGGCCTGGAGCCCGCGTTTCGCCAGGCCGCGCACGAGCGCATCCGCCTGAGCGAGCTGACGCTGCCGCACGCCATGGTGCGCGTGCTGCTGGTCGAGCAGCTGTACCGGGCCTGGTCGGTGAACGCGGGGCATCCGTACCATCGTGAGTGAACGACGGGTAGGCGCCACGCCGCCTAAGATGGCGTGATGGCCGACTTCATCTACCTCGCCTCCCAAAGCCCGCGCCGTCGCCAGTTGCTGGAACAACTCGGCGTGCCGGCGCGGTTGCTGTTGCCGGCCGATGTCGAGGCGGCCGAGGCGCTGGAGGTCGAGCGCGCTGGCGAGGCGCCGTCTGCCTACGTGCGCCGCGTCACCCGCCTGAAGCTGGACGCCGCCGCGCAGCGCTGGCGCGAGCAACGCCTGCCGCCCGCGCCGCTGTTGTGCGCGGACACCACGGTGACACTGGATCGGCAGATCCTGGCCAAGCCGCGCGATGCGGCAGATGCCGCGCGCATGCTGCGGCAACTGTCGGGCGGCACGCACCGTGTCATCACAGCGGTGGCCGTGCAGCACGGCGGCTGGTGCGGCGAGGCGCTGAGCACGTCGCGTGTGCGCTTCGCCGCCTTGAGCGACGACGACATTAGCGCCTACCTCGCCAGCGGCGAATGGGGCGGCAAGGCCGGTGCTTACGCCATCCAGGGCCGGGCAGCGGCCTTCATCGAACACATCAGCGGCAGCTACAGCGGCATCATGGGCCTGCCGCTGTTCGAGACCGCCGCCCTGCTGCGCCAGGCGCGCGAGCGCGGCTGACCAAGGTACAAGCAACATGCAGCAGGACATCCTCATCAACTGGTCGCCGCAGGAAACGCGCGTGGCCATCGTCGAGAGCGGCGCGGCGCAGGAGGTGCACGTCGAGCGGGCGCTCGAGCGCGGCCTGGTCGGCAACGTCTATCTGGGCAAGGTGGCGCGCGTGCTGCCGGGCATGCAGTCGGCCTTCATCGACATCGGCCTCGAGCGCGCGGCCTTTCTGCACGTGGCCGATCTGTGGCAGCGCCCGCTGGAAGGCGAGACGCTGCCGGCCAACCGCCACGGCGCGCCGTCCAAGCCGATCGAGAAGCAGGTGTTCGAGGGCCAGACGCTGATGGTGCAGGTGATCAAGGACCCGATCGGCAGCAAGGGTGCGCGCCTGTCGACGCAGATCAGCATCGCCGGCCGCATGCTGGTGTTTCTGCCGCAGGACGAACACATCGGCGTGTCGCAGAAGATTCCGGCCGAGCAGCGCGAAGCCTTGCGCGGCCGTGTGCTGGCGCTGGCGAACGAGGACGTGGCTGGTGGCAAGACCGGCGGCTTCATTCTGCGCACCAACGCCGAGGACGCCAGCGATGCCGAGCTGGCCGAGGACATCGGCTACCTGCGCAAGGCCTGGGCGCGCATCCGCGAGGGCGCCACCCGGCAGCCGCCGACCAGCCTGCTGCACGAAGACCTGAGCCTGCTGCAGCGCGTGCTGCGCGACCTGACGGCCGAGCACACGCAGTCGATCCGCATCGATTCGGGCGAGCAGTTCCAGGCGCTGATGGCCTTCGGGCGCGAGTTCATGCCGGCCGCCGCCGCGCACCTGCAGCATTACAAGGGCGAGCGGCCGATCTTCGATCTGTACTCGGTGGATGAAGAGATCGGCAAGGCGCTGGGCCGGCGCGTCGATCTGAAATCGGGCGGCTACCTCATCATCGACCAGACTGAGGCGTTGACGACCATCGACGTCAACACCGGCGGCTTCGTCGGCGCGCGCAATTTCGACGACACGGTGTTCAAGACCAACCTGGAAGCGGCGCAGGCTATTGCACGCCAGCTGCGCCTGCGCAACCTGGGCGGCATCATCGTCATCGACTTCATCGACATGGTGCAGCCCGAGCACCAGCAGGCCGTGCTGGCCGAGCTGCGCAAGCAGCTGGCGCGCGACCGCGTGAAGACGCAGGTGGGCAACTTCTCGGCGCTCGGCCTGGTGGAGATGACGCGCAAGCGCACGCGCGAATCGCTGGCGCAGCTGCTGTGCGAACCCTGCGATCAATGCCAGGGCGCTGGCCGCGTGCGCACCGCGCGCACCGTGGCCTACGACATCCTGCGCGAGATCCTGCGCGAGGCGCGCCAGTTCAACCCGAAGGAGTTCCGCATCGTCGCCGCGCCGGCCGTGATCGAGATGCTGCTGGACGAGGAGAGCCAGCACCTGGCGGGGCTGTCGGACTTCATCGGCAAGCCGATCTCGCTGCAGGCCGAGGGCGGCATCGGGCCGGATCGCTACGACATCGTGCTGCTGTGATGGCGCGCCTGCGCGGCGGGCGGCGGTTCAATCCTGGCCTCAGGGCGACAGGCGCTCGCGCACCCAGCCCTCGGCTTCCCGCCGATAGCACAGCCGGTCGTGCAGGCGGCTCTTGCGCCCCTGCCAGAACTCCCAGCGATCGGGCTTCAGTCGGTAGCCGCCCCAGTGCGGCGGCCGCGGCGGGTTGAGCAGAAAGCGGGCGCCGTACTTGGCCGCCTCGGCCACCAGCCAGGCGCGCCCCGGAATCACCTGGCTTTGCGGGCTGGCCCAGGCGCCGATGCGACTGTCGAGCGGGCGGCTGGCGTAGTAGGCATCGCTGTCGGCGTCGCTCACCTTCTCGACCACGCCCTCGATGCGCACCACGCGCTCCAGCTCGACCCAGTGGAACTGCAGCGCCGCATAGGGGTTGCCGGCCAGCTGCCGGCCCTTGCGGCTGTCGTAGTTGGTGTACCAGACGATGCCGCGCGCATCGAACTCCTTGATGAGCACCACGCGCGTGCTTGGCCGCAAGTCGTGGCCGACGGTGGCCAGGGTCATGGCGTTGGGCTCGGGCACCTCGCTCTGGCGGGCTTGCTCGAACCACTGGGCGAACTGCTGCATCGGGTCGGCGTGCGAGGCGTGTTCGGACAACTCGGCGCGCTCGTAACTCTTGCGCAGATGGGCGATATCCTGGCTCATGGCGGCAGTATAGAAACAGAAAACGGGCTCTAGTCCGACGGCGGCGCGTCGTCTGCCAGCGACAGCAGCGCGCCCAGGCGGCGGTCGCGCACGCCATGGGTGCGCAGGCTGTCGTGGGTCTGGCGCGCATAGTCGAGCGTGCTGCCGTAGCGGCCGCGCGCGTGGCGGAAGATGTGGCGGTACTGCTCGGGTGGCAGCGCGCCAGTGTAGGAGGGGCTGCGGCGCGACAGCGTGAAGGCCAGCGCCTCGACCGGGCCGTGCGGCGTGGCGCAGGGCAGCCAGCGCGCGTCGTAGACGCCGCTGGGCATCTCGCGCGCCCACAGCAGGTCGAACACGGTGTCGGCCTCGCGCCGCGGCACGCGGTAGATCACGCCGCGGCAGCTGCCGCCGGGCAGCAGGGCGAACACCAGGCCCGGCTGCTCGGGCGTGCCGCGGTTGACGCGGCTCCACATTGCCAGCGCACGATGCCAGCCGTGCACGCGGGTGGGGTGGCGCTCGCTGTAATCGAAGTCGGGCCGCCAGATCAGCGAGGCGTAGCCGAACACCCACAGATCGGCCTGCGGCCCGGCGCGGCGGCGCCAGTCGGCGCGCGCGCTGGCCAGCATCTGCAACGGGTCTCGGCCGGGCGGGCGCAAGTGCGCGTAGGCGGCGTAGGCGAAAGGTGCGGCGGCGTGCATGCGTGGACTTTATACAATCGACCCACTTTTTCCGGAGCATGTATGAGCAATCAGAACGATGACGGCCAAGGCGTCATGTGGACGGTGTTGATCGGTGTGGTGCTGCTGGCGATCAGCCTGGCGATCGGCGTGGGGCTGTATTGGACCGGCAAGGGCGTACCGGCGGCGGGAGGCGCCAGCGCCAGCGCAACGGGCGTCACCGGCGCGGCGCCAGCCGGCAGTCTGGCGGTGAGTGATGCGGCCAGCGGCGCCGCGAACGCGGCTGCCGATGGCGCCAGCGTGCGGGTCGACAACGGCGTGGTCAAGTTCTACTTCGCCAGCGGCAGCGCCGAACTGGCGGCGGGCGCGCGCGACGCGCTGGCGGACGTGGTCAAGGGCGTGGCGGCGGGCCAGACGGCGGTGATCAGTGGCTTCCACGACACCACGGGCGACCCGGCGCAGAACGAGGAACTGGCCAAGCAGCGCGCCTTCGCGGTGCGCGATGCGCTGGTGTCGCTTGGCATTGGCGAGGACAAGCTGGAACTGCACAAGCCTGAAGCCACGACGGCCGCGGCCAGCAACGCCGAGGCGCGCCGGGTCGAAGTCGCGCTGCGCTGACGGCCTGGCGAGCCTCAGCCGTCGGCCAGGCGCCCGGCCGCGACGCCTCGCAGAAAGCCCAGAATTTCACGCTCGACGCCGAGCGGCTCCAGCAGCGTGGCCAGCAGCATCAGGTCGCGCGCCGCGCCGATGCGGGTCTGCAACTCGGTTGCCTGATCCTGCCAGCGGCGCGTGCGCTCGCGCGGCAGCACGGTGCGCAAGGCCTCCAGCACATAGCGCGTGCGCTTGGCCAGCAGGCGCACGTTGTGCTGGTGCTCCAGGCCTTCGCTGGACTTGAGATCGGTGTCTTCCATGGCCTTCAGTTCGTCGGCCAGTCGTCGGTGCAGCCGCCGCGTGCGCACTGCGGCCCAGGCGTCGATGCTCTGGTCGGCCAGTTCGGGCGTCCACGCCGCCTGCGGCAGCGCGTGCAACCAGCGCTCCATCTGCAGCAGCGCCTGGCCGGTGGCGGGCGACTGCAAGGTCGACAGCAGGGCGGCGCGGCGCACGTCGCGTTCTGCCGCCACCGCCGCTTCCATGGTCTGCCAGTGGCGCGCGCGCTCGGCATCGCCGCCGATGTAGGCCTCGGCCCATTGCGGCAGGCTCTCCAGCGCCGCCACGTCGAGGTCGCGCGCGGCGCCCCGCACCTTCAGCAGCGGGCGCAGGCCGGTGACATCGGGCCGGGGGTGGTTCTCCAGCAGCGGCTTGAACAACCACAGCGCGCTGCGCCAGCGGCGCCAGCCGACGCGCGCCTGGTGCACCAGCTCGGCGCCGTCGGAATCGACGATGCCGCCCAGGTTCTCCATGAACTGCCCCAGCATCTCGGCCAGCACGGCTTGCGCCGCCTGCAACACCGGGGTGTCGGGCGCCAGCTCCAGCCGGCGCGCGCGCCGGGGCGCCTGCAACGTGCCGTCGAGCAGGCGCCAGCCGCGCTCGGCCTTGCTGACGGGGGCGGGCAGCACCGCCAGTTCGGTGGCGATGTGCGCGGCGAGCTCGAACAATGCATCGGGCCGGCCCTTCAGCAACTCCAGCTCCAGCTCGCAGATGTCGGTGTGCGCGTCGCCGGCGCGCACCTGCCCCAGGTCCAGCACCACCTCGATGTGGCTGCCGTCCTCGCCGCTGACCAGGCGCAGCGTGCGCCAGGCCTCGGTCTCGAAACAGGGGGCGAGCTGGGCGAACAGCTGGCCGTCGGCATCCAGCGTCGGCCAGGGCGTGCCTCGCAGCACCACCGGATCGAGCTGGCCGCTGCGCACGCCGCTTTCCCATTCGCCGCGCTGGCTCAGGCCCGCTGCGGCCTTGCCGGCGGTCTTGAAGGTCTGCAGCCAGCGCGCGCGGCCGCCGCCCTGGCGCTGGCTGCGCAGGCGCAGTGCGGCGCCGGCCTGGCGCAGCCGCTGGTCGGGCGTGTCGTAATAGATGTTGCGCAGCCGCTGCTCGATCGGCGTCAGCCCCGCCAGGCGCGGAATGGACGCCAACTGCGCGGCGACGCGGCGCGCGTCGGCACCGGGCAGCCGCAGCTTCAGCTCGATTTCGGCATGGGCGGAAGAGGAGGTCATCGTTCGTGGGCGCGCTGCGGGCGTTGGTCGGGGTGGCTGCAGCCACCCATTACATCAGTACCGGACGACGCCTTGATGACAGTCGTGGCCGCCCTGGCCCGTCAGCGCAAACCCTGGCCCAGGTCGCCCTCGGCACGCTGTATCAGCTCAATCTTGTAGCCATCCGGATCCGTGACGAAGGCGATCACCGTGCTGCCGCCCTTCACCGGGCCGGCTTCGCGCGTCACGTTACCGCCGGCGGCGCGGATTTTCTCGCAGGCGGCGTAGGCGTCGGGTACGCCGATGGCGATGTGGCCGTAGGCGGTGCCCATGTCGTAGCTGTCGGTGCCCCAGTTGTAGGTCAGCTCGATCTCGGCCTGGCCCGGGTTGCCGCCGTCGA
This sequence comes from Burkholderiales bacterium, assembly GCA_016702555.1. Taxonomy (GTDB): domain Bacteria; phylum Pseudomonadota; class Gammaproteobacteria; order Burkholderiales; family Burkholderiaceae_C; genus Ottowia. The sequence continues at coordinate 142,521 of JADJDV010000004.1, read as the reverse complement.
AGCCGAGGAAGGCCAGCGAGTATTTGTACTCCGGGTTCTCGGAGCGGCGCAGCAATTGCATGCCCAGCACCTGGGTATAGAAGTCGATCGAACGCTGAAGGTCGCCGACGCGAAGCATGGTGTGCAGGAGTCTCATGCGCCTATTGTGCCGTGCCGCCGCGGCGTGACCATCGTCGTCGGACCGAGCTGCGTTGGACGCGCGGGGACGGCGAACCAGCCCCCCGACCGCCTTGAAACGACACGCAGGGGATCGCTCTCTTGGTTATTTAATAAGTTAAATGATAAGATCGGCACATGTAGGGATCGTCCGTAGCCGGTTGTCGGGATTCCGTGGCTAGACTCGGTCATTGCATCGCGTCGGATTTTCATTTTCAGGAGACGGGTACCCCATGAGATTGATGCAGATGTCGCCGCATGCGGCGGCCGCCATGACGGCTGGCGCGCGTGACGGCAGGGCGAGGTCGTGGCCCGGAGCGAGTCGCCCATGAGTTCCGACGACCATTTGCATGCTGGCGGCGTCGGCCGCCTGTTGCACGTGCTGTGCGACATCTGCGCCGTGATCGGCGGCGTGGTGCTGATTGCCATGGCCGGCATGACGGTGTTCAGCGTCGTCGGCCGCACTTTCTTCAGCAGCCCGATCCTGGGCGACATCGAACTGGTGCAACTCGGCTTGGCGGTCTGCGTGGCGACCTTTCTGCCGTACACGCAGTTCCGCAGCGCCAACATCATCGTCGACTTCTTCACCACCCGGGCCGCGCCGAGCACGCAGCGCCGCATGGACGCGCTGGGTGCCTTCCTATACGCCTGCTGCACCGCCCTGATCGCCTGGCGCGTCTATGCCGGTGCCGTGATGAGCTATGCGAACCAGGAAGCATCGATGCTGATGAACCTGCCGCTGTGGATTCCCTACGCGCTGATGGTGCCGGGCTTCATCCTGTGCACCGTGGTGGGCCTGTACCAGGCCTTCCGCTACTGGGACCGCGCCGGCGCGGAAACGGAGGCGGCGCCATGAGCACCATGATGATCGGCATCTCGCTGTTCGCCTTCATGCTGGTGCTGATGGCGATCCGCACACCCATCGCCATCGCCATGTTCGTGCCGGGCGCGGTTGGCTACATCGTCCTGTCGGGCTGGGACCCGCTGCTGGCGCACCTGCGCGGCGCGGTGTACGGGCGGGTGTCGGTGTACGACCTGTCGGTGATCCCGCTGTTCATGCTGATGGGGGCGTTTGCCGTCAACGGCGGGCTGTCGAAGGCGCTGTTCGACTTCGCCAACGCCTTGCTGGGCCGCTTCAAGGGCGGTATGGCGATGGCCGGCATCCTGGCCTGCGCCGCCTTCGGCGCCATTTCCGGCTCCACCGTCGCCACCACGGCGACGATCGCGCAGGTGGCCTATCCCGAGATGCGGCGCATCAACTATTCGGGGCGCCTCGCCACGGCGGCGCTGGCCACCGGCGGCACCATGGGCGTGCTGCTGCCGCCGTCGGTGACCTTGATGGTCTACGCCATCCTGACCGAGCAGAACATCACCAAGACCTTTCTGGCCGCCTACGTGCCGGCCTTCCTGGCGGCGGCCGGCTACATCGCGGCGATCGCCATCTACGTGCGCCTGAAGCCCGACCACGCGCCCGACGGCGAAGGCCGCCAGCGGCGCTGAGCTCATGCAGGCGGCCGGCGGCGTGTGGCCGATCGCGCTGATCTTCGTGGCCGTGTTCGGCGGCATCTATGGCGGCATCTTCACGCCCACGGAGGGCGCGGCGATCGGCTCGACCCTGACCTTCATCATCTCGCTGCTGAAGCGCCAATTGACCTGGCGCAAGACCATGGACTCGATCCGCACCACGGCGGTGACCAGCGGCATGATCTTCATGATCTTCATCGGCGCCGACATGATCAACGCCTCGCTGGCGCTGTCGCAACTGCCCAACCAGTTGGCCGAGGTGATCGCGGGCGCCGCCATCCCGCCGGTGGTGGTGATGGGCGCGATCATGCTGTTCTACGTCATCCTCGGCGCGGTGATGGACGAGATGTCGATGATCCTGCTGACGGTGCCGGTGCTGTTCCCGGTCATCATGGGGCTGGACTTCTTTGGCCTGGGCCCGTCCGACAAGGCGCTGTGGTTCGGCGTGCTGATCCTGAGTGTGTGCGCCATCGGCATGATCTTCCCGCCGGTGGGCCTGAATGTCTACATCATGAACGGCCTGGCCAAGGACGTGCCCATGATCGAAACCTACAAGGGCGTGCTGCTGTTCCTGAGCTGGGACTTCATGCGTCTGGCGCTGCTGATACTGTTCCCCGGCATCACGCTCTGGCTGGTGCGCCTGCTGTCCTGACCCCCGCCTTTTTTCCAAGGAGATGTAGCCCCATGAGATCGACCCTGACCAAACTCGCCATCGCCGGTGCGCTGGCCTTCGCCGCCGGTGCCGTGTCGGCGCAGACGGTGCTGAAGGTGCACCACTTCCTGCCCTCGGGCTCGAGCTCGCAGCAGAAGATCATCGCGCCCTGGTGCGCCAAGATCGAGAAGGAATCGGGCGGTGAACTCAAGTGCCAGATCTACCCGGCCATGCAGCTGGGCGGCACGCCGCCGCAACTGCTGGACCAGGTGCGCGACGGCGTGGCCGACATCGTGTGGTCGGTGCCGACCTATTCGGCCGGCCGCTACACCAAGACCGAGGTGTTCGAGTTGCCCTTCATGGCCGTCAACGCCAAGCAGGGCTCGCAGGCGCTGTGGGAGTACACGCAGAAGAACGCGCTGGACGAGTTCAAGGGCATCAAGCCGCTGTTCATGCACACCACCGAAGGCTACGTGATGCACTCGAACATGCCGATCCACAAGCTGGAGGACCTGAAGGGCAAGAAGATCCGCACCGCCACCCGCATCAGTGCGCGCATGATGGCCGCCATGGGCGGCACGCCGGTGCAGATGCCGCTGCCGCAGGTGCCGGACGCGCTGTCCAAGGGCGTGGTCGACGGCGTGCTGGTGCCCTGGGAGGCCATCCCCGCCACCAAGCTGCACGAGATCGTGAAGTACCACCTGGACGCGCCCATGGGCTCGCCGCGCTTCGCCAACACCATCTTCATCTTCGGCATGAACCAGGGCAAGTACGACAGCCTGCCGCCCAAGCTGAAGAAGGTGATCGACGACAACTCCGGCCTGGCGGCCTCGGCCTGGGCGGGCGAGGAAGGCTTCGACAACATCGTCGAGCCCTATTCCAAGCTGGCGCGCGACCGCGGCAACACCATTGCCGTGATCTCCAAGGAAGAGCTGGCGCGCTGGGAGAAGGCCACCGCCAACGTCGACGAGATCTGGCTCAAGGACGTGGCGGCCAAGGGCGGCGACGGCAAGAAGCTGATCGAGGAAGCCAAGGCGCTGCTGAAGAAGTACGAACCCAAGTAATCGCATCAGTGTGCCGCGCCCCGCATGGGCGCGCTGCCGAACAGCTAACCAGGGCACCGCCTACCGCGGTCCCTGGTTTTTTTACGCGGGCTTGTCTTACGCGGTTGGCAGATCGAACACCAGGCAGGTGGTGGTGGCGTGCGCGTACAACGTGCCGTCCGGCCCCACCAGCCGCGCCTCGGCCGTGGCCAGCTGGCGCCCGCAGTGGATCACCGTGCCCTCGGCGCGCACGCGCGGCACCTTGGGTGTGATGGCTTTCACCAGGTTCACGCCCAGCTCGGCCGTGGTGTAGCTGCGGCCGGCCGGCATCATGGTGTGTACGGCGCAGCCCAGCGCCGAATCCAGCAGCGTGGCAAACCAGCCGCCATGCACCGTGCCGAGCGGGTTCAGCAACTGCGGACCCGGCGTGCCCTGGAACGTGGCGTGCCCTTTGCTGACGTGTACCAGCACGAAGTCCAGCGTCTTGGCAATCGCGGCATACGGCAACTCGCCGTTCAGGATGGCCTGCATGAGCTCCAGCCCCGTCAGTCCGACCACCTGATCCAGCCGCGCCACGCCCGGGCCGGGGCCCGTTTCGAGGCGTTCGAAGATCGCCTTTTCGTCGGCGAGCCATTGGTCGAGGTGCTTGATGCTCATGGGCCTCCTGCGTCGTTCTTGAAAAGCGCGATTCTGCAAGACGCTCAGGCGTCGCGCAGTCGCACTCGCAACTCGGTCTTCAACACCTTGCCGTAGTTGTTCTTCGGCAGGTCGCTCACAAACACATAGCGCTTGGGTCGCTTGAAGCGGGCGATGTGGGCCAGGCAGTGCGTGTCGAGCGTGGCCTCGGTCACGTCGGCGCCGGCCTGCGGCACGACGAAGGCGACCACGTTCTCGCCCCATTCGACATCGGCTTCGCCCACCACGGCGACTTCGGCCACGCCGGGGGCGGTGAGCAGGGCTTCTTCGACTTCGCGCGGGTAGATGTTGCTGCCGCCGCTGATGATCAGGTCCTTGCTGCGGTCCTTCAGCGCCAGGTAGCCGTCCGCATCCAGCGCGCCCATGTCGCCAGTGAAGAGCCAGCCGTCCTTCACCGCCGCTGCCGTGGCTTCGGGGTTGTCCCAGTAGCCGGCCATCACGCTGTCGCCTTTGACCACGATTTCGCCAACTTCGCCCAGCGGCAGACCCTTTCCGTCGGCGTCCGTCACGCGCACGCGCACCGGCGTTTGCGCGACGCCCACGCTGGCGATGCGGTCCAGGTAACACGGGTGCGCGGTATCGGCCAAATCGGCGCGGCTCAACACAGTGCCGACCATGGGCGTCTCGCCCTGGCCGTAGATCTGTACGAAGCGCGGACCCATGATGGCCAGCGCGCGCTGGATGTCGGCCACGTACATCGGCGCGCCGCCGTACACGATGGTCTTGAAGCTGCGCGCGCAGTCGGCGGGCGACAACCCCTCTGCCTCGGCCTGATCGACCAGCCGGCCGACGATGGTGGGCGCCGCAAACAGCGACAGCGGCCCGATGCGGCGCCCGAGCGCGAACAGCTCCGCCGGATCGACGCCGCCTGACGCCGGCACCACGTGGCGCGCGCCGGCCATCAGGTGCGGGATGGCGTAGATGCCCGCGCCGTGCGAGATGGGCGCGGCGTAGGCAATCACGTCGCCGGGCGCCACCGGATCGACATCGACGTGGTAGCCCATGCCCATGGTCATCAGGTTGCGGTGCGTCAGCATCACGCCCTTGGGGCGGCCGGTGGTGCCGCTGGTGTAGAACAGCCAGGCCGTGTCGCCCGGGTCGCGCTCGACCACCGGCACGGCAAACGGGTCGGGTGCCGGGGTGAGCAGGTTGGTGGCGTCATCGGATTCCAGGTCGACTTGCCGCTCGATGCCTGCCAGCGGCTCGGAAGCGACGTCCGTCGTCACGAAGGCCCAGCGCGCACCGCAGTTGGCCACGATCCATTCGACCTCGCGTGGGTGCAGCTTGGCGTTGACCGGCACGGCAACCAGCCCGGCCCACCACAGGCCCCACAGCACTTCCAGGTAGCGCGGGTGGTTGCGCGCGAAGACCAGTACGCGATCGCCCGGTTGCAGGCCGGTGGCGCTCAGGCGGGCGGTCAGACCCGCGCTGCGCGCGGCCCATTCGCCGTGCGTCGCGTGCAGCGCGTCGCCGCTCAGGATGGCCGGGGAGTGCGGGCGTTGGCGCGCCTGGCGAACGAGCAGGTGGGCGAGGGACATGGGTATTTCGCGTCGGGATGGCGACGCGAAAAGTCTACGCCAGGTGCCACGGGTTGATCCGCGTGGATCGGGACGCGGGCAATTCAAATAGGCGACCGAAGCCGGGCGCCGCGGCCTCCAGGCCGGCGCAGGTGATCAGATCCCAGAAACCCGCTGGCGAACTGGCGACCACGGGCAGCGCGAGTTGCGTCTGCAGCGGCGCCAACAGATCAAGCGTGCGCAGCCCGCCGCAGGAGATCAGCAGTCCCTCGGCCCCCGCCGCCTGATCGACGACGCGCTGTGCGAGCGGCGTCAACAGCTCGGGGCCGACTTCGCCAACCGCGAGCACGCCGGTCATGCCCAGCCCTTCGATGGCGGTGACCTCGAAGCCGGCTTCGCCTAGAAAGCGCAGCAGATCACCGTTCAGCACTTCCGTGTAAGCCGTGGCCACCGCCACGCGCCGCACGCCCAGTGCGCGCAGCGCACGCACGATGGCGTGGCTCATGGTGGTGCACGGCAGGCCAGTCGCCTCGGACAGCTGGGCGCACAGGTCTTCGGTGAATGCCAGACCGCGATGGAAGCTGAGCGAGGTGCCCATGAGCGAGATCGCACGCGCGCCGTCGTCGCGCAGCACCAGCGCGTGGTCGCGGATGGCGGTGACGACGGGCGCGAAGCCTGCGGCCGAGATGGTGTCGATGCCGAGCCCACGTGCCAGAAAGTGGGCGCGTCCGGCGTACAGGCGTGGCCCGTCGTCCGGTACGCGGCCGTGCGCGGGCGGCACGATCAGGCCCAGGCGGGGCAGTTCGTCGTGGGAGCGGGCATGGTGCATGGCCGTGCCCTACTGCGCACTGATTTTTTGCGTCTTGATCAGCCTGGCCCAGTCGGCCGACTCGCGCGCCAGATCGGCCTTGAGCGCGTCGGCGCGCATGGGCGCCGGTACCGCGCCTTGCGCGGCCGCGCCCTGCACCACCTCGGGCTTGGCGAGGGCATTGCGCACGGCTTCTTCCAGCTTGGCGACGATGGCCGGCGGTGTGCCGGCGGGCGCCGCCAGGTACAGGCGCGGTGCGACGTTGAAGCCCGGCAGCGCCTGTGACAGCGGTGCCACGGTCTCGGCACCCGCGAGCTTGTCGTCGCTCATCATGGCCAGGCCTTTTAGCTTGCCGCCGCGAATCTGTGCAATGCCGGCGGCGGCGCTGACCACGCCCAGGGGTACCTGGCCGCCGATGATGTCGGGCACGATCTGTGCGGCGCCGCGATAGGGGATGTGCAACACGAAGGCGCCGCTTTGGCCCTTGAGCATTTCCATGCCGAGGTGATGCACCGTGCCGACGCCCGACGTGGCGTAGGCGTACTGGCCGGGCTTGGCCTTGAGTTGTTCGATCAGCGTCTTGGGTGAACTGGCGGCGAAATCGGGCCGTGCCACGATCATCAGCGGCAGGTTGAACAGGCCGGCGATGGGTGCGAAGCCGTTCAGCGGGTCGAAGCCGGTGCGCGCCTGCAGGTGCTGGGCGATGAGCAGGCCACTTTCACCCAGCAGCAGGGCGTAACCGTCGGCCGGCGCGCGTGCCACGGCATCGGCCGCCAACAGGCCGGCGGCGCCGGGACGGTTTTCCACCACCACCTGCTGGCCGAGTTGCGCGCCCAGAGCAGGCGCGAGCAGACGCGCCACCGCGTCCATGCCACCGCCGGCCGAATAGCCGACGAACAGGCGGACCGGGTGCGTGGGGTAGTCCTGGGCCAGCGCGGGCGCAGTCGCCGTCGCCAGTGCGACGGCGCCCAGCAATAGGTGGCGGCGACCGAATCGTGGTGTGCTCATGGTGGTGGGGTCTCCTGGGTGTTGTCGATGGGGCGGGCGCGCTCACGCCTTGCCGACGCCGCGCGACAGCGGGCGCTGCGCCAGTTCGGCCACGCGCTCGCGGTTGGGTCTGAAGCCCAGACCCGGTGCGCCAGGCAGCGTCAGCACACCATCCACTGGCTCGGGCAAGTCGTCAAACACCTGCTTGCAGCACTCGACGGCCACCGAGTGGTATTCGACCAACGTGCCGTTGGCAAGTCCCGCATGCAGGTGCATGTTGTGGTGCGGCCAGGCGCCGCCGTTGGCCAGTTGCGTATTGAAGGCCGCCGCCATGCCGCCGATGCGCAGGCACTGCGTATAGCCGCCGCTGATGCACACGTTGGGCTGCACCACGTCGAGCGCCTGGGCAGTGAGAAAATCACGGAAGCGGCCGGCCAACCCTTCGTTTTGTCCACCTGCCAGCGGCATGCCGACCTTGCCACGCAGTTTGACCAGGTTGCCGATGTCGTTGTGCGACACCGGCTCCTCGAAGAACGCGATGTCGTGCCGCTCCAGTCGCCGCGCGAGGCTGAGTGCGCTCAAGTAGTCCAGGCTGCAGTTGGCGTCGATGAAAATCTGCACATCGGGGCCGACGGCCTCGCGCACGGCGGTCACGCGGGCCACGTCCTCGGCAATCACGTCGTGTAGGGGGCGTGGCTCGTCGCGCCGCTGCAGCGCATGGTGGCCCACCGTCATCTTCAATCGCCGGAAGCCGCGGCCGACCCAGTCGCTGGCGGCGGCGGCCAGTTCGTCGCGCCCGAAGAACGCGAAGCCGAAGGTCGCATAGACCGGCACCTGCTCGCGCGCGCCGCCCAGCAGGCGCCAGCACGGCTGGCCCAGCACCTGGCCCTTGATGTCCCACAGCGCCAGGTCGATGGCGGCGATGGCGTGGCTGGCGTAACCCGACTGTCCGCGTGGTGTCAGCAGCCAGTAGAGACGCTCCCATAGTTGCTCGTGTCGCAGCGCGTCGCTACCCAGCAATGCGTGCGCGGCCACGTCGTTGACGATGGTGGTGACCACTTCTTCCTCGGTGATGGCGGTCATGCCGGTGCCGGTGATGCCGACATCGGTGTCAATGTCCACCAGACAGACCGACAACGATGTGTTGCTGGAATGTTCGCCGCTGCCCATCGTGACCGGCAGGTTGAGGGGCGTTGCGCGCACGCCAGTAATTCGGGGTGTTGCCGTCATCGTCGGTCCCACCAAGGTGCGCCAGCATAGAGGGCGCCGCTTCAAAGAGGCAAGACGGCTCGGGCGAACGTCGATTTCGCGAATGGCGAAACCGCGGGGTTGGCGGTTCAGATCGCCGGCGTTTCCCGCAGCACGCGCAGCAGGGCGCGTGTCGAACTGAGCGGCGCCAAATCCTCGCGCCAGGCAAGCTGGTGGATACGTTGTGCCCAGGGTTCGGCCAGACTCACGGCACGGAGCGGCAGCACGGCAAGCTGTGGGCCGATGGCCTGGCGCGGCAAGATGCTGACGCCGACGCCATTTGCCACCATGCGGCACACAGCATCGAAACTGCGCATCTGCATGTGGATCGCCAAAGACTGTCCGAGCATGGCGGCGGCCGCCACCAGTCGCCCCGAGATGGCGTTGCCATCTGGCAGGCAGATGAAGTCTTCGTTGAGCATTTCCTGCAGGCGAACCGCGGACGCCTGCGCCAGCGGGTGTTGCCCGGCCACGATGAGCACGAGCTCGTCGCGGAACAGCGGTGCAAACGTCAAACCCTGGATCGGATGAGGAATGTCCACGATGCCCAGGTCCGCACGCCCTTCCAGCAGCGCCAAAGGAATCTCCGGACTGCTGCGCTCTTCCACCTCGACCCGTATCAGCGGGTGCGATCGCTTGAATGTTTCCAGCTGCTGCGGCAAAAACTCGATGATGGCCGATGCATTGCTCAGCATTCGCACGTGGCCTTGACGGCCCTGGCCGTAATCCAGCAGGTCCAGCGTCAGCCGATCCGCATCGGCCAGTACCTCGCGACCGCGCTGCACCAGCAGATGGCCGGCTGCAGTCAGTCGAACGCCGCGTGAAGAGCGCTCAAACAGCCGCACGCCCAGTTCCGCTTCCAATGCCGCAATGCGTGTGCTGACGGCGCCGATCGCCAGTCCGGCATGATCGCTGCCGGCGCTGATCGACCCAGATTCCGCAACTGCGATGACCACTCGCAGCGTGGTTAGGTCGAGTGGTCCGGAGGGCGCCCTCGCGCGTGTCTGCTGGGTGATGCGTGGATTCATGGTCCTGTGTACACCAACCACAGCGGCAGGGCTACCCGTGGATCGCTATATCGCGAATGGTCCGTCAAAGCCGGTGACATGGCTGAAATGACAGCTCATGCCGTCCTCGGGTGTCCAGCGGTACAGGCCGATCATCGGCGGCTCCAGCCGGCAGGCCAGTGGCGCGCCGGGGCGCAGGTCGAGTTCAAGCTGGTGCGAGGTGGATGGCGCCACCACCACCGGTACGCCGCCGAGCGCGCCCAGGATTGGGCGGTGCAGGTGGCCGGCGGCGATCAGTTGCACGCCGCCGTGCGCGACGATCAGGGCCGCCAGTTCGGCGCGACCACGCAACAGCCCGCATGCGTCCATGGCGCTGACGCCGCTGGTCAGGGGCGGATGGTGCATGAAGATCAATACCGGCTGGCCGGCGCAGCGCAGCAGCGTGTCTTGCAGCCAGGCGAGTTGCGCGCCGCCCAGCGCGCCATGCGCCTGGCCGGGTTGCACGGTGTCGAGCCCGATGAAATGCAGGCCGCCGTGCTCGGCGTGCACGCAGACCTGGTCGGGCGGCGCGCCGGCGGCCTGCGGCATCAGCTCAGCCAGGATGCGCCGCGCCAGCACCGGCCGGTCGTGGTTGCCCGGCACGGCCAGCACGCGTGGGCCGCCAGCGCCGTGCGGCGGCAGTTCCTGCGCCAGCACCTGCGCCAGTGTCCGGTAGTCCTGCTCGCGGCCGGCTTCGACCAGGTCGCCGCTCAGCAGCAGCACCTCGGGCGCGGGATCAAACCGGCGCACGTGCGCCAGCGCGCGGCGCAGCCCATCGACCGGGTCGATGTCGACCGCCGGACCGAGCGAGGTGAGCCCGATGTGCGGATCGGTGAGGTGCGCGATGAGCATGGCCAAGCTTTGTACACCGGCCCCGGGTATGGGTCGTCCCCGGCAAGGGTGATGCCCGAAAAAAAACCGCCAATCGCGCAATAAGTCGCGCCCCTGTGGCGCGGCGGCGCCAGCCTACACCGGCACCGTGTAGTTCAGCACCATGCGCCCGCCGTCGACCATGATGATCTCGCCCGTGATGTAGCTGGCCGCGTCGCTGGCCAAGAAGGCGACCACGTCGGCGATCTCGCTGGGTTCGCCCAGGCGCTTCATGGGGGTGCGCATCATGATCTTGTTTTTTGCTTCCTCGCTGGTCAGCACCGCCTTGGCCGCCAGTTCGGTGGCGATGGTGCCGGGGCCGACGGCGTTGACGCGCACGCCCTGATCGGCCAGCGCCAGCGCCATCGCGCGCGTCAGCTGGTTGATGCCGCCCTTGCTGACGTTGTAGCTGGCGATGGTCGGAATCGCCAGCACGCTGTTGACGCTGCTCATGTTCACGATGCTGCCGCGCCCGGCGCGCGCCATCTCGCGCGCCACCGCCTGCGCCACCAGGAACGCGCCTTTGAGGTTGACGCGCAGCACGGCGTCGAAGTCTTCCTCGGTGACGTCGAGAAAATCCGCCGCGCGGAAGATGCCGGCGTTGTTGACCAGCACGTCGATGCCGCCGTGTGCCGCGATGGTCTGAGCCACCAGCGCATCGACCTGGGATTTGTCGCCGACGTCGCAGTGAACGTAGCGTGCGCCGAGTTCGCTCGCGAGCGCCTGGCCATGGGTATCGTTCAGGTCAGCGATGACGACCTTAGCGTGTTCGCGCGCAAAGCGGCGCGCGCAGGCTTCACCTATGCCTTGGGCGCCGCCGGTGACGATGACGACGCGTTCTTGAAGGCCGAACTGGATGGCAACTGTGTTCATCGGACGATGCCCCTCAAGGGCTGGCAGTTTGCTGTCGGATCAGCGGCGAACGGCGCCGGGATCAACAGCTATTATGGCGAAAACCAACCCGGTGGCGCTGCCGCGCCGGGTTGCTCCAATGACCTCGCATGCCGTTGTCGCGGGCAGTACAAGAGTGGCTGTCCGCTGCGCTAGTGTCGTGAGTTAGAAGTTCGCAGACAAAATCTCTCGATGCTGGTGAGGATGTCATCGGCGGTTTTGGTCCACACGAACGGTTTGGGATTGTCGTTGTTGATCTTGATGTAGTGCCGAATGGCCTGTTCGAGTTGGCGGGTCGATCTGTGAGTGCCCCGTCGGAGGTACTTCTGCGTCAATGTGGCGAACCATCGTTCGACTTGGTTGAGCCAAGATGCCGAGGTTGGCGTGAAATGCACATGAAAGCGCGGGTGCCGGACAAGCCAGTTTCTGATGCTCAGCGTTTTGTGCGTGCCGTAGTTGTCCATCACCAGGTGGATGTCCAAACCTTGCGGCACGTTGGCTTCTATGGTGCGCAGGAACTGCAGGAACTCGCTGCTGCGGTGGCGTCGGTGCAGATCGCCGATGACCGCGCCAGTGGCGATGTCCAAGGCGGCAAACAGCGTGGTCGTGCCGTGGCGTTCGTAATCGTGCGTGCGTCGCTCAGGAATACCAGGGGCCAGTGGCAAGAGGGGCTGCGTGCGATCCAGCGCCTGGATCTGGCTCTTCTCATCCACGCACAGCACCATGGCCCTGAGTGGTGGATCGAGATACAGCCCAACGATGTCACGCACTTTCCGGGCGAACAAAGGATCGCTGGAGAGTTTGAACGTCTCCTGCCGGTGCGGTTGCAGCCCGAAGGCGCGCCAGATGCGCGAGATGGCCGTCTGCGAAAGCCCAGCTTGCCGGGCCATGGAGCGCGTACTCCAGTGCGTGGCGCCCTCGGGAATACTCTCCAGCGTCTTGGCGATCACTGCATCGACCCGCGCGTCATCAATCGTGCGCGGCGCTCCGGCGCGAGGGGCATCGAGCAGCCCATCGAGCCGATGCTCGATATAGCGTGAACGCCACTTGCCCACGGTCTGCTGCGTCACCCGCTGCCTGGCAGCCACCGCCTTGTTCGCGTGCCCGTCTGCGCAGGCCAGAACAATGCGCGCACGCAGCGCCAGGGCCTGTGCGGTCTTGCGCCGCAGTGTCAGCGCCACGAGTTCGTCTCGCTCCATCTGGGTCAACACCAACTCGCCTGCAGCCTTTCGTCCCATCGCACTCTCCGTCACCAAGATACGGTACACGATGGACTTCAAGCCAGAAATATAGTTCATCGAACTTATAACTCATTACACTAGCGGACGGCATCAACTGGCCAGCAGCCTCGACATGCCGTCCGATCTCCAGAGCATATGCTCTGGCGTAGCGATCAGGGTCTCGACACCGGAACGCGTAGCCAGCAGCGCGCGCGCGCGATCGAGCCCCATGACCATCATCGCCGCGCCCATGCCGTTCACCTGATCGACGTCGCGCGCCAGCAGGCTGACTCCGTGGCTACGCTGCGTGGGCCAGCCGGTGTGCGGATCGAGGATATGGTGCAGCTTGCGTCCGCCGGCGATGAAGAAGCGCTCGTAATCGCCAGACGAAGCCACCACCGCCTGGCCGGACAGGGCCAGCGTGCCCACCAGACGCTCGGGCGCCCTGGGGTCGCGCAGGCCCACCTTCCAGGCACGGCCCTGAATGTGGCCCGAGATCAATACGTCGCCGCCGCCGTTGATCAGCGCATTTTTAACGCCATGGCGCTTGAGCATGTTCATGCCAGCCTGCAGGATCGGCAGCTTGGCGATGCCACCCAAGTCCAGCGCCATGCCGGCGCGGCGCAGCATGGCGGTGCCGGCGCGCTCGTCGACGATCAGGTCGGCGTCGCCGACCAGGCGCCGCTCGCGCTCGATCTCGCGCGCATCGGGCGCGCTTGTCTGAGCGGCATCGAAACGCCAGGCCTTGATGGCGCCAACGGTCGCGTCGAAGGCGCCGTCGCTCGCGCTGGCGGCGCGTTTGGCGCTCAGCAGCACGCGCATGACTTCGTCGGGTACGCGGACCGGCCGCCGGCCGGCTGCGGCATCGAGTCGGTTGACCACGCTGTCCGGCTGGTAGCGGCTCATCAGTTGCTCGAGCCGCGCCATCTCGGCCCAGGCGGCGGCGCTGGCTTGCAGCCACAGGGGTTGATCGGCCACGTCCGCCACCAGATCGACCCGGGTGCCCATCAGAGCGCGCGACTCGCGCTGCACCCTCGCCCCAGGGGCGCCGGCCCCGTGTGCCCAGGCACCGAAGCCGAGCAGCGGGACGGCCAGGGCAATGCGGCGGCGAACAGGGTCGGGACTCATCTGAGGTTGCCTCGGCTGGAAGCTCAAATGGATTGATCCGCCATGAAGTCCACTGCGGCCTTCACCTCCCCGTCCTGGAGCGAGGCATTGCCGCCGCGGGCTGGCATCTGACCCTTGGCGCCGGTGTAGCCCTCAAGGGAGTGCTTGTAGAGCGTGTCCTTGCCTTGTGCGACGCGCGGTGCCCAGTCCGCCTTGTCGCCGGGCTTAGGAGCGCCGGCCACGCCTGCCGCGTGGCACATGGCGCAGGTCCTGCCGTAAACACTCTTGCCGAGGTCGTTGGCCGCCATCGGCGCCGGTGCGGCGGGCGCGGCAGCAGGGGCGCGTGCCGGCGCTGATGTTGGAGCAGGGGTGGATTCTTTCTGCCCGCAGGCGGCCAAGGCGAGAGCGCAACTGGCGATCACCAGTGAAAGTGTGTGTTTCATGGGGTTGCGGCGAAGCCGAAAAGTAATCAAACGAGATGATGCGTGCTCCGTGGAGCGGTTGCCCGACCGTGCTTCCTAAGTCGACGCTACTCAGTATGGGGCGAGACATGAAAAAACATCACTTCGAGCAAGGCGATCAGCATTGCACAGCGCATTGATTGCAGTGTTGATTCATCTCAATCATCAACGCTGGGGCAGTGCCTATAGTCCAACATCATGACCACGCAGCCGGCCCAAGGTATTCGCCTCGCGATGCTGGGCTGGTTTTTGCTGACGCTGCTGGCGGCCGGCATCTCGCCCTTGATGCGCCCGCAACGCATTGACATCGTGTGCTCCAGCGTGAATGGTCGCACCGTCACCCTGGCGATTCAAACCGGTCTCGAGACCAAGGCACTAAGCGCTCACGGTGCGTCAACGCTCGACTGCCCCTTGTGCCTACCGGCGCATACCCCTCCCTCGCTTTGCCGCACGGTCGTGCCAACACCGGCGCCCGTTGCAACGCAAGCCTTCCGCCCTGCACCGTGCGTGCTGGCGTTCGCACATGTTCTACCACCTGTTCGGGGCCCGCCTTTGCCTTTTCTTGTCTGACTCTCCAATGAGGAAATTGCCATGAGCCATGTGAATAATGAAGCATCCCTGGAATCTGCGCCCATCGGTCGCCGCCGTTTCATCAATACGGCGGCGCTTGCCGGCCTGACCGTCGGCGTCGGTGCCTGTACCGAGAAGCCGGCGACGGCGCCTGCACCAACTCCCGCCGCACCGGCCGCGCCAACGGCTTCGGCGGCCGCCAATGCGGGTGCCGGGATTCATCCCAAGCCGGGCGAGCTGGATTCCTACTACGGCATCTGGAGCGGCGGCCACACGGGCGACATGCGCATTCTTGGATTCCCTTCGGGCCGTGAGTTGCACCGCGTGCCCTGCTTCGTGCCCGACGCGCTGGTCGGCTGGGGCCGCACCAACGAGTCGAAGGCCATCATGGGAACCAAGCCGGACGGCTCGCTGCGCTACACCGTCGGCGACACACACCACACCCATGCCTCCTACACCGACGGCGACTACGACGGCAAGTACGCGTGGATCAACGACAAGATCAATGCCCGCATCGCCCGCGTGCGCCTGGACACTTTCGTCTGCGACAAGATCACCGACCTGCCCAATGTGCAGGGCTTTCACGGCATCTTCCCCGACAAGCGCGATCCGGTCGATCCAGCGATCAACCACACCACGCGCGTGTTCTGCGGCGGCGAGTTCTCGATTCCGCTGCCCAACGACGGCAAGGACGCCGCCGACCCGACCAAATACCGCTCGCTCATGACCTGCGTCGACGCCGAGACGATGGGGGTGCGCTGGCAGGTGCTGATCGACGGTAACTGCGACCTGTTGGCAACCTCCTTCGATGGCAAGCTGGCCGCCACCAACCAGTACAACACCGAGAGCGGCGTGCACTATGAGGACATGATGTCCGCCGAGCGCGATGCCTGCCTGTTCTACAACATCGCGCGCATCGAGCAGGCGGTGAAGGACGGCAAGACCACCACCATCGGCAGCAGCAAGGTGCCGGTGGTCGATGGCACCAAGGAAGCCAACAAGGACCCGAAAACGGCTCTGGTGGCCTACGTCACGGTGCCGAAGAATCCGCATGGCGTCAACGCCAGCCCCGACGGCAAATACTTCATCTGCTCCGGCAAGCTTTCGCCCACCACCACCACCATCGAGCTGAAGAAGGTGCTGGACTGGTTCGACGGCAATCTGGATGATCTGCAGAAATCCATCGTGGCCGAGGTCGAGGTCGGACTCGGGCCGCTGCACACCGCGTTCGACGGCCGCGGCAACGCTTACACCACGCTGTTTCTCGACAGCCAGGTGGTCAAGTGGAACGTCGACGCGGCAATCAAGTTCCACGCCGGCGACAAGAATGCCAAGTACGTGGTCGACCGCATCGACGTGCACTACCAGCCGGGCCACATCAACGCCACCCACTCCGAGACCAAGTCGGCCGATGGCAAATGGCTGGCGGTGGGCTGCAAGTTTTCCAAGGACCGCTTCCTGCCGGTGGGTCCGCTGCACCCCGAGAACGAACAGATCATCGACATCTCGGGCGAGAAGATGGTGATGGTGGCCGAGCACCCGGTGCGCCCGGAGCCGCACGACTTCATCATCATGCGACGCGACGTCATCAAGACCCGTCAGGTCTACGAACTCGACGACTTTCCGAACGCCGTCAAGGATCCGAAGGATGCCGGTCTGTTCCGTGAAGGCAACAAGGTCACCGTCAAGCTGACCTCGCAGGCGCCGGTGTTCAGCCCGCGCGAGTTCACGCTGAAGAAGGGCGATGAGGTCACCCTGATCCTGACCAACCTCGACAAGGTCGAGGACCTGACCCACGGCTTCGCGATCCCCCACTACAACATCAATTTCATCGTCAACCCGCAAGAGACCAAATCGGTGACCTTCATCGCCGATCAGCCGGGCGTGTTCTGGGCCTATTGCACGCACTTCTGCCATGCGCTGCACCTCGAGATGCGCTCGCGCATGATCGTGGAGGCGTGAGCACGGCAGCTTGTCAGGCCGTGGCGGCCGGCCCGATTCATCGGGCCGGCCTTGCATTGAGATCTGAGCCATGATGAGAAGTTGGAAAGCAGTCGCGGTCGTACTGATCGTCCTGGTTCAGTTTCTGTTCGCGCATGCATTCGCGGCGGGTGGCGCGGGGCAAGCCTACGAGGCGGCGCTGCCGCCCGATCTGGCCACGGCGCCGGACCTGTGCGCCCTGGTGCCGTGCCAGGATGTCTTTCCAGGCGCGCAGAGCTTTTCACCACGAAAAGGGCAGCCGCCCTACGTTGAGGCCTACGGCGCGCCTGACGCCAGCGGCAAGCCCAGGCTGCTCGGCTACGTGGTGCTGTCCACCGACGTGACCGACATGCCGGCGTATTCAGGCAAGCCGGTCGTGACGCTGATCGGCATGGACACCGAGGGCAAGTACGTCGGCGTGAAGGTGCTCAAGCATTCCGAGCCGATCCTGCTGCTGGGCATTCCCGAATCGGCCCTGATCGATTTCAACCGCCAGTACCTGGGCCGATCGGTCAAGGACAAGATCGAGGTCGGGCCGTCGCGGCCTGACGAGAACATCGTCGGCGTCGACGCCGTCTCCGGCGCCACGGTGACCGTGGTGGTGCAGAACCAGGTGATGCAACTGGCGGGTTCGTCGGTGGCGCGCCAGGTCGGCGTAATTGCGCCCACGGTGCGCGAGCCGGCGCGCTATGCCGGCGCTGACCTGCGCTACGACTGGAATCAGCTGGTACAGATGGGCGCCGTGCAGCGTCTGGTGGTCAAGCCCGAGCAGGTTGGCCTGGCGCGCGGCGCCGAGCCGTTCATCGAGCTGTGGTTCGCCGACCTGAACCATCCCGGCATCGGCCACAGCCTGATGGGCAAGAACAGCTTCGACAGCTTGCGTGCGCGGCTGGGCCCGGACGACAGTGCGATCATGGTCATCCGCACCGCCGGAAGCGAATCGTTCAAGGGTTCCGGCTTCGTGCGAGGCGGCATCTACGACCGTGTCCAGGTGAAGCAGGGCAACGACTCGTTCACCTTCCGCGATACCGACTACTTCAACCTGTACGGCCTGGAAGCCGCCGGCGCGCCGCGCTTCACCGAATCGGGCATCTTCGTCGTGCGCTCCAAGTCGTTCTCGCCCGCCTATCCGTGGAAGCTCACTTTCCTCGGCAACCGGGTCGACGCGGCGACCGGGCACCGCAGCTTCGCGGCGTTCGATGGCGGCTACTGGCTGCCCGATGTGCTGCTGGAAGGCGGCCGGCCGAAGATCGAAAAGACCGAGGTCACCTGGGTGCGCATCTGGAAGTCGCGCGCTTGGGAGCTGGTCGCCTTCACGGCGCTGCTGCTGATGGTGGGCATCGCCTACAGCTTCCGCGAGGTGCTGACACGCCGGTCGTCGTTCCGCAACAAGTGGCCGGTCAACATCTTCAAGTACACCGCCTGGGCCGTCAGCATCAGCTGGGTGGGTTGGGTGCTGCTGGCGCAGCCGTCGATCACGCAGGTGCTGACCTGGTTCCATTCGATCCTGTTCAAGTGGCAGTGGTCGCTGTTCCTGTCCGACCCGTTCATCTTCCTGTTCTGGTGGTTCATCATCATCACGGTGTTCCTGTTCGGACGCGGCCTGTTCTGCGGCTGGATGTGCCCGTTCGGCTCGCTGTCCGAGCTGATCTACAAGGTGGCCGGCAAGATCGGCTTGGCGCGCTTCCAGGTGCACATGCCGCGCGCCTGGCACGACCGATTGAAATGGGGCAAGTACCTGATCTTCTTCGGCCTGCTCGCAGTGTCGATGATTGACATGGGCCTGGCCGAGAAGCTGGCCGAGGTCGAGCCTTTCAAGACCACCTTCCTGGTCGGCATCCAGAACCGGCCCTGGCCGTACGCCGTGTACGTGCTGGCGCTGCTGGGCCTGGCGGTGTTCGTTGAGCGGCCGTTCTGCAAGTACCTGTGCCCGCTGGGCGCGGCGCTGGCCATGCCCAGCACCTTCCGCTGGTGGGGTCTGAAGCGCAAGCTGGACTGCAACGTGTGCAAGGCCTGTCAGCGCACCTGCGGCTCGCTGGCAATCGGCGACGACGGCCGCATCGACCACCGCGAATGCCTGCACTGCCTAGATTGCATGATCCTCTACACCGACCCGAAGGGTTGCCCGCCGCTGGGCCGCGAACGCAAGCGCCGCGCGCGCGACGGCCTGATGATCACGCCGATCGACAAGCACGGCTACTACATCCCGATCACGCCGGCCGAGAGCTACATGACGCAGGTCGATCCGCGCTCGACCTCCTTGCCCGATCCGCGCATGGCCAGCAGCCCGTCGCCGAATCCGCCGCCGCAGGCGCATCCGCGCGCGCGCGGCCTGCGCTGGGTGCTGCTCGAGTTCATGGACCACGTGTGGCCGTGGAGCCGCGAAGGCTGGACCTCCCACCGTTCGCTGCAGATGATCGGCGTGTCGCTGGCGATCGCCGCCACGCTGGCCTGGATGCTGGCCGCCACCGGGCGGCTCGCGCCGACGACGATCATCGCCTGGTGGTTCGGCTGGAGCCTGTTCGAGGTGGTCATCCGCATGAGCGGCAACCGCTACGTCAAGGACGGTCCCTGGTGGCAGCGCAATTTCCGTGTCGCCAGCTGGATGGATATGCTCAGTTACGTCGGCTTCAAGAACCTGATGATTGGCGCCATCCTGTTCCTGGTGTTGAAGGCGCTCGGTATGCTCGCGGCATGAGATGCGCTTGGGTTGCCGCCTGCTGCCTGATGATCGGCGTTTCCGTGCAGGCGGTGACGCTGCGCGTCAAACCGGGTGACGATCTGCAGGCGGTGGTTGAGGCCGCTGCCGCGGGCGATGTTATCGAGATCGAACGCGCCTCGTACCGCGTCAACCTGAAGATCGACAAGCCGCTCACCCTGCGCGGCCTTGATCGGCCCACGCTCACCGGCGGTCTTACCAGCGACACCATTCGGGTGACGGCGCCGGACGTGATGATCGAAGGCCTGATCGTGCGCGACTCGGGTGACGACCTCAACGCGCAGAATTCCGGCATCTACATCTATCCGGGGGCGCACCGCGCCACCGTGCGCCAATGCGACCTGACCTACAACCTGTTCGGCCTATGGATTGAGAAGGCGGACGATGTGCGCGTGGAGGGCAATCGCATCACCGGCAAGCGCGACTACATGTCGCCCCAGCGCGGCAATGGCGTGCAGCTGTACAACACCAAGGGCGCGCAAGTGATCGGCAACGACATTAGCTTCGTGCGCGACGCGCTGTACATCGACGTGTCGCACCACGCCGTGTTCCGTGGCAACCGCCTGCACCACAGCCGCTACGGCACCCACTACATGAACTCCTACTACAACCTGTGGGAGGACAACGACACCTACTACAACCGGGGCGGTCTGGCACTGATGGAAGTCCGCGAGCAGACGGTGCGCAACAATCGTGCCTGGGGCAATTCCGACCACGGCATCATGCTGCGCACGATCCAGGATTCGGTCATCGAGGGCAACGTCGTGGCCGGCAACCAGCGCGGCTTCTTCATCTACGACGTCGAGTACACGACGCTGCGCGGCAATCTGGTGGTCGACAACGTGGTCGGCGTGCACCTGTCGGCCGGCTCGACGCGCAACATCGTGGAGCACAACGATTTCATCGTCAACCGCGAGCAGGTGCGTTACGTAGGCGCGCGCGACGAGCGCTGGGGCGTCAAGGAGGGCAATCACTGGAGCAACTACCTCGGCTGGGACCGCGACGGCGATGGCATCGGCGACGTGCCATACGAAGCCAACGACATGGTGGATCGGCTGAGCTGGCGCTACCCGAGCATGAAGCTGCTGCTGGCCAGTCCCTCCGTGCAGGCCTTGCGCATGGTGGGGCAGCAGTTTCCCGTGCTGCGCGTGCCGACGGTGATCGATCCCCATCCGCGCATGCAAGCCGCGCACGGGGGCTGGAATGCCTGGCTTGGCAAGCACTTTCCCGGGGTTTGATGGCATGATCGACACGATTCCCGTCATATCGGCGCGCCAGGTGGTGAAGGTGTTCGGCGCCTTGCGCGCGGTGGACGGCGTCGACCTGGAGGTGCGCCCGGGCGAGATATTTGGCCTGATTGGCCACAACGGCGCCGGCAAGAGCACCCTGTTCAACCTGATGCTGGGCCTGATCGAGGCGACGGCCGGCGAGATCCGCGTCGGCGGCGTGCCGGTCAAGGGTCGGGGGTTTCGCGTGGCGCTCCGGCAGGTGGGTTACCTGCCGGAAAACGTCGTGCTCTATGACAACCTGAGCGGGCTGGAAACCCTGCAATTCTTTGCCCGGCTCAAGCGCGTGCCGCGCGCCGAGTGCGCGCCGATGCTGGAGCGCGTCGGCCTCGGCGGCGTCGGCGACAAGCCGGTGCGCGCCTATTCCAAGGGCATGCGCCAACGGCTCGGCTTCGCCCAGGCGCTGCTGGGCTCGCCGCGCGTGCTGTTTCTGGATGAGCCCACCGGCGGACTCGATCCTGCCGCCATCCGCGACTTCTATGCCACGCTCAGGAGTCTGCGCGCCGAGGGCGTGACCATCATCATCACCTCGCACATCCTGGCCGAACTGCAGGAGCGCGTGGATCGCCTTGCCATCATGGCGAACGGGCGCATTCAGGCCATGGGAACCGTGGCGCAGCTGCGCGAACAGGCGGACATGCCGTTGACGTTGCTGCTCAAACTGCGCTCGGCCGACGCCACTGGAATCGGCCGGCAATTCGAGCGTGTGGCCGGGGTGCGCGCCAGTGTCGGTGACCACGGTGATCGGCTGGTTCTGTCCGTCCCGCAGATGCAGAAGATGCCTGCCTTGCGGGCTCTGGCGGCGCTGGGAGACGAGGTGCAGGACCTCGCCATCCACGAACCCTCGCTTGAGGATGTGTTCTTCGGCCTGGCCCGCGAGCAGGGGTGATGATGGTGGAGTTTTCTCAGATCCTCGCGCTGGCGTCCAAGGAGTTCCGTGACCGCCTGCGCAATCGCTGGGTGCTGGCGGTGGCGGTGGTGTTCACCGTGTTCTCGGTGGTGATTGCCTACTTTGGCGGCGCCCAGCAGGGCAGCGTGGGTTTCCGCTCGCTCGAATTCACCATCGCCAGCCTGGTCAGCCTGGTGATCTACCTGATCCCGCTGATCGCGCTGATCCTGGGTTTCGACGCCATCGTCGGTGAGCGCGAGCGCGGTTCGCTCGACCTGCTGCTGTCGCTGCCAATCACAAGGCTGGAAGTGCTGCTGGGCAAATACCTCGGCCTGGCCGC
Source organism: Burkholderiales bacterium (assembly GCA_016702555.1). Classification (GTDB taxonomy): domain Bacteria; phylum Pseudomonadota; class Gammaproteobacteria; order Burkholderiales; family Burkholderiaceae_C; genus Ottowia. The sequence goes on along the minus strand of JADJDV010000004.1, from coordinate 120,511 downwards.
CGCGCTGACGCTGTCGGCGCTGGCCGGCTTTGCCCTGATTGCCGTGCTCCTGTATCGGCAGTGGAACTGGCCGGGGCTGTTCCACTACGGCGGCTTCGTCATCAGTTCGATTCTGCTGGGCTGGGCGTTTCTCAGCCTGGCGCTGCTGATCTCGGTGGCGGCGCGCGATCGCGCACGGGCGTCGGGGCTGGCGATCGCCGCCTGGTTCTTCTTCGTGCTGGTGTTCGATCTGCTGGTGCTCGGCATCCTGGTCAGCACCGGTGGCCACGTGGCGGGCGATGTGTTTGCCTACCTGCTGCTGCTGAATCCGGCCGACGTGTTCCGCATCCTGAACGTGTTCTCGCTCGAAGACGTGAACAAGCTCTATGGCCTGGCGTCGGTGGTCCCGCCCGCGCTCGGGAACCCGCTGCGCATGGGTGCGGTCATGGTGCTGTGGATTTGCGTTCCCCTGCTGATTGCTCGCTGGAGGTTCAAATGATGTCCAGGTTGTCCGACTTTTCTCGTGGCGTGATGCTGGCCTGGCTGCTGGCGCTGGCGGTCGTCATGCCGGGCTGTGACCGGAAGGCGGACATGGCGGCGGTGCCGCTGGAAATCGATCGCAGCACCAGTTGCGAGCTCGACGGCATGCTGCTGGCCGACTACCCTGGCCCCAAGGGGCAGATTCGCTACGCCGGGCAGGACAGGCCGGCCTTCTTCTGCGACACGCTGGAACTGCTCAACACTCTGATCGCCGGCGAGCAGGTGCGTCCCATCCAGGGCGCCTGGGTGCAGGACATGGCGCGCGCCGACTGGAACGAGCCGAAGGGCGCGTGGATCGATGCGCGCACCGCGTTCTATGTGTTCGGCAGCAAGCGGCACGGCTCCATGGGGCCGACGGCGGCCAGCTTCGCCCAGGAAGCCGACGCGCAGCAGTTTGCCCAGCAACAAGGCGGCAAGGTGCTGAAGCTCGGCGACATCAAGCGCGACATGCTCGACCTGAGCGGCGGCGCGCTGCACGACACCAGGATGTGAGGCGGCGTCGGTGGGCGCTTCCGGCTTCTTGCCGCCGGCTCCGATCGGCCGGCGCCGCGCATTGACGGCCGGGCTCGCGCTGGCTGCGCTGGCCGCACTGTCCGCCACCGCGTACTTGACCATGCGAGGACGCGATCATGAGTCGATCGCCGCCGACGACTATTGCTTGGTGGCGCCGCCGACGCCCTATGACCCGGCTTCGGGCCTGTCGCTGGCCGCGCCGCGTGCGTTGCCGGCCGATGCGCGCTGCCCGGTGTGTGGGATGTACCCGGCGCGCTCGCGTGACTGGGCCGCGCAGCTGATCTTCAGCAATGGCGACGCGCAGTTCTTCGATTCGCCGCTGAGCCTGTTCATGTACCTGGGCCGGGTGGAACACTACGCGCTGGGCCGCAAGCGGGAAGACGTGGTGGCGATCTACGTCACCGATGCGGTCAGCCGCGACTGGGTTGACGCGCGGCAGGCGTTCTACGTCCAGGGGTCCAGCGCCTTCGGGCCGATGCGTGCCGGCAATTTCCCCGCCTTTGCGCAACTGGCCGAGGCGCGCTCGTTCAGCGAGAAGCGCGGTGGGCAGGTCGTCACCCTGGAGGGTGTCGATGCCGTCCTGGTCCAACGGCTGGCCGGCAACCGTCGGCACTCGCACGACGAGTGATGCGTGCTCGCGGGCGCTTATGCTTGCGCTGCCATGACGACCCTGACCTATCCCGAACTGATGACCGGCAACGACGGCCGGGCCTGCTTTCATGATCGACCCATCGCGCTGGATGGTGGCTCCGCGCAGGCGCGGCTGTCGGCACTGATGGCTTCGGGAGGCTGCCAGTTTCGCCACAGCCCGGTCGGCTTTCGCAGCGACTTCCACTGCACCACCACACCGCAGTGGCTGGTGGTGCTGCAGGGGCGCATGGAGATCGGCCTGCAGGACGGCGGCTCGCGCGTGTTCGGGCCGGGGCAGTGCTTTTACTCGAACGACACGCTGCCCGACGGCGCCACCTTCGATGCGGCCGTGCACGGCCACTGGAGCCGGCAGGTCGGGGATGAACCCTTGGTGACGCTGTTCGTGCGCGCCTGAAGTGTTCGACGCAGCGTAGGCACGCCCTTAGATCGACCGCAGCACCATGTAGGCGCCCAGCGCCAGCCGCGCGACCGCCTGTGCCGGCGTCATCACCAGGGCCAGCAGCGCCATGGAGCGTGTCGGCAGGCCCAGACCCACCACGCCCTTGACGAGACCAGTGGCCGTGAAGACCACGGTGGTGATGGAGTGATGAAATCGTGGATGCCCTGCGCGCCGGTCTGGCCGACCTGGGCGTGGTGTCGGATGCGGCGGATGTCGAAGGACTGCAAGCCTTCCATTTCTGTGCCGATCCGCTGGTGCTGATCGGGCCGCGCGACTGGGCGATGGCCGGCCGTGGCGCGCTCATCCTGACCGAGGTGGTGGCTGAACCCTTCGTCGGGCTGCGCGAAGGCAGTGCCTTGCAGGCGCTCCTGACGCGCCAACTGGGCCGCCTGGGACAACGGCTGCACTGCCGTGTGCGCGTGGACAGCCTGGATGCCGTCTGCCGCATGGTCGGCCTGGGCGTGGGCATCGGTGTGCTGCCGCGGGCGGTCGCCGCCCGGCACGCGGGAGCCAGCAAGCTGCGTCGTGTGCGTCTGAGCGATGCCTGGGCGCGACGCGATCTGTTGCTGTGCGTGCGCGACGTGGACGGCTTGCCCACACACGCGCGTCAGCTGCCGGCGGCTTTGCTGGCGCCGGCGTCGTGCGGATCGTAGAAGACTGCGGCGGGCGTTGCTGGTCTTGCGCGAACCCTGGCACGGCCAGTGACTCAACGGCCGCGCTGCAACGCCCCCGACAACAGCGTGTGCACACCCGGACCGGCGCTGCGCACGGCGTCGATCAGGCTCAGCGCCACGTCGCGCGCGGCGATGGCGCGCAAGTTGGCAGGGGTGACGGGGCGCAGCACGCGCATGGCCTGCTGCACCCAGCGCTCGGCGGGGCGTGCCGGCTGCTGCAGCGACGTGCGGTCGCCTTCCAGCATCGACGGGCGGGCGAACACCGTGGTGGTGATGCTGACGGCGCACCGCCTGCTCCATCTCGCCCTTCACGCGGTTGTAGAACACGCGCGAGCCGGCGTCGGCGCCCATGGCGCTGACCACGCCCAGTCGCGCGGCGCCCGCTGCGTGGGCGGCGCGGGCCACGTTGACCACAGCGTCCAGGTCAACGGCACGGAAAGCCGCCTGGCTGCCTGCCACCTTGATGGTGGTGCCCAGGGCGATGTAGGCCTCGTCGATGGCGGGCAGCGCCGGCAAGGCGCTGAAGTCCACCACGTGCGATGCGAGTTTTGGGTGTTGCGCGGTCAGCGCGCGGCGCCCCAGGCTGTGCACGGCCGTGACCGAAGGGTCGGCCAGCAAGGCCGCCAGCAACTCCCGGCCGACCAGGCCGGAAGCACCGGCCAGCAGGACGGTCTTGTCAGCGGCTGAAGCCGCCACGCCGGTTGCCGCCGCCGCTGCTGCGGTTGCCGCCATAGCCGCCACCGCCGCCCGAGCGGCCCCGATTGCGGTTGCCGCTGCCCTTGCCCATCACGTCGATGCTGGTGCGCATCGGGTCGGGCTGGCCGACGGCGCCGTGGCTGGGGCCGCGCGGCGCGTTGCGGCGACCGTGCAGGTTGGTCTGCAGCGGATCGATGTGGCGCGGCAGGTGATCGATGTCGCGGTCGTCCTCGTCGTCGAAACCGAACTCGCGCGTGGGTTGTGGCTGCGGCCGGTGCTGCGGCTGGCCGCCGGCGCGCGGGCCTTGCGATGCGCCAGCGCCCTTGCCGCGGCGGCGGCGGTTGCGGCTGGGGCGATCGCCCTGCGGTGCGCCTTCCACTGGTAGACCATCGGCGTTCAGTTCGACCGCGCCATCAACCTGCGGCTGGCCGTCGGCACGGGGGCCGCGCGGCGCCTGCGGCGCACGCGCCGGTTGCGGGCCACGGCCACCGCGCGGGCCCTGGCCGGCCTTGTTCTCGCGGATGCGCTGCATCATCTCCTGGCGCGCAGCCTTGGCGGCGGCGGCCATCACCTCGCGGCTGGGCGGGCGGCCCAGGCCACCCCACAGGGTCTGGCGGCCCATGGCGATGGGCTCGGCACGCTCGCCTTCCTCGGGGCCGAAGCCATCGAGGATGCGCACCGGGATCTGCTGCTTGGTGAAGCGCTCGATCTCGTGCATGAAGCCTTCCTCGTCCAGACACACCAGGCTGACGGCCTCGCCGCTGGCACCGGCGCGGCCGGTGCGGCCGATGCGGTGCACGTAGTCCTCGGGCACGTTGGGGATGTCGTAGTTGACGACGTGCGGCAACTCGTCGATGTCGATGCCGCGCGCAGCGATGTCGGTGGCCACCAGGGCGCGCAACTCGCCGCTCTTGAAGTCGGCCAGCGCCTGGGTGCGCGCGGTCTGGCTCTTGTTGCCGTGCAGCGCCATGGCCTTGATGCCGCGCGCGCCGAGGAAGTCGGCCACCTTGTTGGCGCCGAACTTGGTGCGTGTGAACACCAGCACCTGGCTCCAGTCGCCGTCGCCGATCAGATGCGCCAGCACCTCTTTCTTGCGGTTGCGGCCGACCGGATAGATCAGCTGGCTGATGCGCTCCACGGTGGTGTTGGGCGGCGTCACCTGGATGCTCTTGGGCTGCTTCAGCAGGCTTCCCGCGAGATCGCGGATCTCGTCGCTGAAGGTGGCCGAGAACAGCAGGCTCTGCTTGTCGCGCGGCAGCAGCGCCAGCACCTTCTTGACGTCGTGGATGAAGCCCATGTCGAGCATGCGGTCGGCCTCGTCCAGCACCAGCATCTCGACGTGCGACAGGTCCATGTGGCCCTGCTGCTCCAGGTCGAGCAGGCGGCCCGGCGTGGCCACCAGGATGTCGACGCCGCGGGCGATGCGCTCGACCTGCGGGTTCATGCCGACGCCACCGAAGATCACGGTGGAGCTGAGGTCGACGTATTTGCCGTAGGTGCGCACCGATTCCTCGACCTGCGCCGCCAGCTCGCGCGTGGGGGTCAACACCAGGGCGCGGATGGCGCCGGGCTGGCGCGCCGGCCGCTGGCTCAGCAGCTGCAGCATGGGCAGGGTGAAGCCGGCCGTCTTGCCGGTGCCGGTCTGTGCGCCGGCCAGCAGGTCGTGGCCGCCCAGCACCAGCGGAATGGCTTGCGCCTGGACGGGGGTGGGGGCCGTGTAGCCCTGTTCTTGCACCGCGCGCAGGATGGCGGGGGCCAGGTTCAGATCATCAAAGTTCATCGAATGGATGCACCGGTCTCTGGTCGGCGCAATGGACTGCTGGCCTGTACCGGCGGGAGCCGGCCAGTTGAAGGCAACAGTGGGTTCTTCTTGAAATGGGCGCGGGCTTGTGATGTGGCCGGCAGCGCCCCAGCGGAAGAGCTGGCTTGCGGGAAACTGGTGGTCCGCAAGCGCGCTCATTATCGCATAGATGGTGCTGCGCTCCACTGGATGGGCGGACTGGCCGGCGCTGCAGTCGCTGCTGCAGATGTCGGCATCACCTACGGATTCCGGCGGCACGCTGGAACCCGAGTCCGCGCGAAGACGCCGAGCCGTCGGCCGACCACCAAGAGGCTGGCGGCGGCCGCGCTGGTCTGCTGGGCCGATAATCTCGCTTGAACGGCCCGCGGCCCCCGCCGCGACAGCAGGCGCCGTCGACATCCTCCGTTTCAAGCGTTTCCGGCCTCCCGCCCGATGCTGGGGTGCGCGAACCGCTATTCATTCAAGAGCAATCAAATGGCACAGTACGTTTTTTCCATGAACCGCGTCGGCAAGATCGTGCCGCCCAAACGGCACATCCTGAAGGACATTTCACTCAGCTTCTTTCCTGGCGCCAAGATCGGCGTGCTGGGCCTGAACGGCTCGGGCAAGTCCACGCTGCTGAAGATCATGGCCGGCATCGACAAGGACATCGAGGGCGAGGCCATCCCCATGGCGGGCCTGGACATCGGCTACCTGCCGCAAGAGCCGCAACTCAACCCGGAGCACACGGTGCGCGAGGCGGTGGAAGAGGCGATGAAGGAAGTCAACGACGCCCGCACCCGGCTGGAGGAAATCTACGCCGCCTACGCCGAACCTGACGCCGACTTCGACGCCTTGAGCGAAGAGCAGGGCAAGCTCGAAGCCATCATCGCCGCCGCCGGCACCGACAGCGAGCACCAGCTGGAAATCGCCGCCGATGCGCTGCGCCTGCCGCCGTGGGACGCCGTCATCGGCAAGCTCTCAGGCGGCGAAAAGCGCCGCGTGGCGCTGTGCAAGCTGCTGCTGTCAAAGCCCGACATGCTGCTGCTGGACGAGCCCACCAACCACCTGGACGCCGAATCCGTCGAGTGGCTGGAAGTCTTTCTGAAGCGCTTTACCGGCACCGTGGTCGCCATCACGCACGACCGCTACTTCCTCGACAACGCCGCCGAGTGGATTCTGGAACTCGACCGCGGCCATGGCATTCCGTACAAGGGCAACTACTCCAGCTGGCTGGAGCAGAAAGAAGCGCGCCTGAAGCAAGAGCAGAAGACCGAAGACGCCCGCGCCAAGGCCATGAAGAAAGAGCTGGAGTGGGCGCGCCAGAACCCCAAGGGCCGCCAGGCCAAATCCAAGGCGCGCCTGGCCCGCTTCGAGGAACTGAGCGACTACGAATACCAGAAGCGCAACGAGACGCAGGAAATCTTCATCCCCGTGGCCGAGCGCCTGGGGCATGAGGTGTTCGAGTTCAAGGGTGTGTCAAAGAGCTTTGGCGACCGCCTGCTGATCGACGACCTGAGCTTCAAGGTGCCCGCAGGCGCCATCGTCGGCATCATCGGCCCCAACGGCGCGGGCAAATCCACGCTGTTCAAGCTCATCGCCGGCATCGAGCAGCCCGACAGCGGCGAGATCAAGGTCGGCCAGACCGTGCAGATGGCTTTCGTTGATCAAAGCCGCGATGCGCTGGCCAACGACAAGACGGTGTGGGAAGACATCTCGGGCGGCCTCGACATCATCACCGTCGGCAAGTTCCAGATGCCCAGCCGCGCCTACGCCGGCCGCTTCAACTTCAACGGCCAGGACCAGCAGAAGAAGGTCGGCATGCTCTCAGGCGGTGAGCGCGGTCGCCTGCACCTGGCCAAGACCCTGATGCAGGGCGGCAACGTGCTGCTGCTGGACGAGCCGTCGAACGACCTCGACGTCGAAACCCTGCGCGCGCTGGAAGACGCGCTGCTGGAGTTTGCCGGCAGCGTGATGGTCATCAGCCATGACCGCTGGTTCCTCGACCGCATCTGCACCCACATCCTGGCGGCCGAGGGCGATTCGCAATGGCGTTTCTTCGACGGCAACTACCAGGAATACGAGGCCGACAAGATCAAGCGCCTGGGCGAGGAGGGCGCCAAGCCGAAGCGGGTGCGCTACAAGGCCCTGAAGTGATTCGGTAGTGCCCTACTTGCGCCAGTGGTTGTTGGCCGCGGCGACCGTCTGAAAGTGCGTGGCGATCACGTGTGAAACGGCGATCAGGCTGTCGGCGTCCTTGGAGTAGTCGGGGCGCAAGGACTTGCGCACTTCGACGTCCTTCTGCACCGCGCCCACGCCTTTTTGCGACAGTTTCACGGCCAGCGCGAAGCCTTCCTCAGGCGTGGCGGTGATCAGACTGGTCAGGCCGGCGGGTGCGGGCGCCTGGGCTTGCGCGCTCACGCCTGCGGCACCCAGTGCCAGCGTGGCGCCCAGCACCGACGCGGCCAGCGGGCGGCGGCCCGCCCAGAGACGATGGGAAACGGTGGTGTTCATGGGGTGTGATCTCCTTCATGCGATGCCGGTTCACGGCGGAAACGGATGGGGCCCGACGAGCTGCGGGTCACTGAAAACAGGCCCCGCGCCGGGTGCCGGAGCTCAGGGACCACTGTGGACGGTTTGCAGTAACCCCGCGGGCGGTGCAGATAACGATGTCCGGCGCTTGGCCCATCATGGAAAATCCGGGGCAGATCACGATGACTCGCCCGCTCGGGTGCGTTGGTCGCGGTCCAGCCTATTGGCGACATCGGCACAACTCGTGGCTGTCCTGGGAGTCGACATGGAATCTGCACAGCTCAATCGCTTCATCCAGCGCGCGCTGGCGCTGATCGCCATCGCCTTTGGCGTCCTGACGCTGTTTGCCGGCACGCGCGTGCTGAGCGGCGTCGATCCGGGCTACGTGGTGTTCACGCCGCTGCTGGTCTACAACGTGGCGATGGGTTTCATCTACATCGTGGCGGGCGTGCTGGCCTGGCGCCGGCTGGCGGCAGGGCGGCTGCTGGCGGGCATCATCTTCGTGCTGAACGCGGTGGTGCTGGCCGCCATCGTCTACCTGTACCAGAGCGGCGCCGCCGTGGCCAGCCAGAGCGTGGGCGCGATGAGCCTGCGCACGGTGGTCTGGCTGCTGCTGTTCGTGGGTCTGGCCTGGTTGGGTCATCGGTATCGCGCGGCGACGCGAACCGGCTGAGGCCGCGTACCCGATGCGGGAGCAGACCATGGATGCCTCGATCGCCAGCGCGATGCCCGAATGGGACGTCGCCCAGTGGTTCAACACCGAGCGGCCGATCCGCTTGGCCGATCTGCGCGGTCAGGTGGTGCTGGTGCACGCCTTCCAGATGCTGTGTCCCGGCTGCGTGATCAACGCCATCCCGCAGGCGCGCCAGGTGCATCGGCTGTATGGCCGGCACGGCGTGGCGGTGATCGGTCTGCACACGGTGTTCGAGCACCACGACGCCATGCAGCCGCACGCGCTGCAGGCCTTCATCCACGAGTACGGTTTGCACTTTCCCGTCGGCGTGGATGCACCGGCGGACAACATCTCCGGGATTCCGCGCACCATGCAGCGCCTGGGTCTGCAGGGCACGCCGACCACGCTGGTGCTGGACCGCCAGGGGCGGCTGCGCGTGCAGCACTTCGGCCACGTGGACGACCTGCAGCTCGGCGTGCTGCTGGGCCGCTTGCTGGCCGAGTCCGCGGCGCCCCTGCCACAAGGCGCGGCGTGAGGCTGCGGCCCTACCTGCAGGTCGACGATACCCTGTTCACGACCACCGCCGAGGCGCTTCGCGCCCAGCGCGGGCCGCCGCTGCGCGCACAGCGCAACCCGGTGGCACTGAACGAGCTGGATTACGGCGCTGTGATCTACCGCTTTCAGGACGGCGGCCGGCTGGAGGAGGTGACGCAGCGCACGCCGGTGCTGTATCTGATGGAAGGCGGCGCGGTCATCGACGTACCGCTCGCCGGCCTGGCCGACTTTGTGCGCGCGCGGGATGCACAATGCTTCGAGCGCGCCGGCTTTCTGGTCAGCCCGCGCCATGGCCTGGCCTTCGTGCCGCATGAGCCCGGCTGGGTGACCGCGCTGGCGGCACATTGCATCGACACCTGGCGCGCGCTGTAGCGGGCGGCGCGGCCCGGCGACTTCAGCGACGCAAGCGCTCGACCGCCTTCAGGGTTGCCTCGACGTGCTTGAGCGGATCGCTGCCCTCGTGCGTGAAGGCGATCTTGCCGTCCTGCCCGATCACGTAGGAGATGCGCTTGGCCATGCCTGGCAGTACCGAACGGGCGCTGTAGGCCTTGATGGTGCGCGCTTTCGGGTCGGAGCCAACCGCGAACTGGTCGCGGCAGGCTTCGGTGGAAAAGCGCTTCAATGTCTCGATGTCGTCGTGCGACAGGCCGATCACGCGGGCGCCGAGTGCGGCGAATTTCGGACTGGCTTCGGCGAAGGCGTTGGCCTCGATGGTGCAGCCGCGCGTGAAGGCCTTGGGGTAGAAGTACAACACCACCGGGCCCTTAGCCAGCGCCTGCGCCAGGTCAAACTCGAACACCTGACCGGCCAGCGCGGCCGGCGTGGTGAACAGCGGCGCCGCGTCGCCCGGTTTGAGCGCGGCCAGCGCCGCAGCGGGCAGCAGCAGGGCAATGGCGGTAAAGAGCAGGCGGCGCATACGAAAGCCTTCGGGTGTCACAACGGCGTGGGCGGATTCTGCCCGATCCCACGCGGTGCAGCAGCCGGCCCCTGCCTCGCGCCGTGCCTGGCGAAAACGCGTGCCGTCGTGATCTAATCTCGTGCCCCGCCGTGGGGTGCCCTGGGATGCTTCACATGCGCAAGATCATTGTTCTCGTCAGCCTGGCGCTGTCGTTCAGCGCCGCTCATGCCCTCACGCCCCAGCAGGAGCGCATGGGCGCCTGCAACAAGGCGGCCACCGGCAAGGCCGGCCAGGAGCGCAAGGACTTCATGAAATCCTGCCTGTCGGACGGCCGTGTGGCGCAACAGCAGAAGATGAAGACCTGCAACGTCGAGGCTGCCGGCAAGAAGGGCGACGACCGCAAGGCGTTCATGTCCGAGTGCCTGAAGAAGTAGATCCGCCGGCCGAACCGGTGCCGGCCATCCGGCGCCGCGCTCGGGCACAACGGCGGACGCACCGGGCGCTGGCCATCGCCCGCGAGGAGTTGAGGTGAGCGCCGGACGCTGGTATTTCGGCTGGAACATCGTGGCCGCGTCGGCGCTGCTGACCTTGCTCTCGTCGGGCATGCGTTTGTCCATCGGTCCGTTCTTTTTGCCGATTGCGCACGACCTGGGTTTCAGCCGCAGCCTGCTGGCGACCATCGTCGCCGTCGGCATGATCTGCTATGGCCTGGCGATGCCTCTGGCCGGCTGGCTGATCGCACGCCACGGCACGCGCGCGGTGTTGCTGGCGGCGGTGGTCATCGTCGATGCGGCGACGGCGTGGTCCGTCATGGCCACGGGCGCCACCGGCTTTTGCTGTCGTTCGGCGTGCTGCTGTCGGTGGGGCTGGCGTTTGCCAGCCCGGTGGCTTTCACGCCCATCATCAGCCACTGGTTCACGCGCCAGCGCGGCATGGCGCTGTTCTTTTTGTCCACCGGTTCCATGGCCGGTCTGGCCATCATGACGCCGGTGCTGATGGCCGCCATCGAGGCCGTGGGTTGGCGCGCCACGCTGGTCGGCTTTGCCGCCTTGCTGACGCTGCTGTCGATTCCGGTGGCGCTGTCCATCATGCGCGACGAGGCGCCGGTCGGCACCGATTCGCTCGCTGCGGATGGCGCGGCGCCAGTGATGGCCGCCGCGCTGCCACCCCGGCTGACTTTGCGCGAAGCGCTGCACACGCGACCGTTCTGGATGATCTTTGCGGGCCTGTTTGCCTGCGGTTTCAGCATGAACCTGCTGGGCACCCATGGCGTGCCGATGCTGATGGACCATGGTTTCGACGCGCACAGCAGTTCGATGGGCATCGGCCTGATCGGCTTTGTCGCCATCTTTGGCACGCTGGTGCTGGGCCGCTGGTCTGATCGCCTGCCACGGCGCAATATCCTGGCGGTGATCTACGGCGTGCGCGGGCTGGGCTTTTTCGCGCTGGTCATCGTCGGTGCGCATTGGGAGCTGTACCTGGCGGCCAGCATCGGCGGCATGGTGTGGGCCGGCAGCATCGCGCTGTCGTCGGCCATCCTGGCCGATCTGTACGGCGTGCGGCTGGTCGGTGTGCTCTACGGCCTGGCCTACGTCGGCCACCAGATCGGCGGCATGATCAGCGCCTGGCTGGGCGGCTGGGGCTACGAGCGCTCTGGCACCCACTGGGTCGCCTCTGGATCTGCCGGCGTGCTGCTGCTGGTGGCAGCAGCCGTGTCGCTGCAGTTGCCGACGCCCAAGACGCTGGCACAGCCGGCATAAGAAAGAGAATCCCGCACAGTCACCGGCAAGGTGTTCATGCGTGGCAACGGCCTGCCTGGCGTGCGGGATCATTCGGACGCCATCTGGCGGCGCATGGACCAGATGAACAAATTCGTCACGCTGCTGAGTCACTGGGCCGAAGTTCAGACAGATGCCGCCGCCCCCCTACGCGCCGACCATCCACCCGATGTACGCCAGGGGTGTGCCGTGGGATGTGATTCGCGAGGCTTTGCCGATGGGCAACGATGAAGGATCTATCTGCCGCATCGAACTGAAGGGTCAGCGCACGAGGCATGGCGCCCGCCTACAGAATAATCACACTAGCTCTGGTTCCATTGATCAGCGGCACAGGTGATCTCCCCTGTTACTGGCGCATTGCACGTATCCGTCACCATGTACTGGTATCGCTTTCCGAAGACCCAACTGGGGTGGTTATATGGAGGTACAGGGTAAGATAGACAGCGATAGGTTGCGGGCCACGACAAGGTGCGTGTTAGGGCATCAAACTTCCAGTCATCGGGGGTACCTTTGACCGAGTAAGTCAGCGTTTCACCGACATTGGGGTCCGAAGCAGCAGGCAGGATTACCGAAGTTTTGGTGCTGGACATAGCGAAAGGATCCAATTTCGGCAGCGTCGGTGGCTGGTTCACCACACACTCTCCATTGCGTGTCACAGTCACTGTCACCGTCGTGCCTGTCAGTTCCACGTCCATCGCTCCCAACGCATTGCCGCCCGCCGCACGCAACTCCTGTGACGGCTGAACAAGCGCAAATCCCAAGCCCAGCATCACCAGCACCTTTGCTCCACGTTTGCCTACGCCCGTACGCAGCGCCACCAGCAGCATCAACGCGACCAGAGCACCAAGCCCAACTTCGCTCATCGTGGGTACGGGAGTCGGGTCCGGCACTGTCGGAGGCGGTGGCACAGAATAAGTAACTTGTTGGGCCAGCTCATTGGCCACACATCCACAGGAATCCGCAAGCAGCGGGGGGTCAACCACCGTCGTAACGGGCAGGTTCACGCTCTCACCGGCTTTCAACGACTGCACCGCAGGGTCACCGCTGATGTCGAAGGTCAGCGTGACGTGATTGCTACCAGCAGCGAAGACAGCATTCTGCGATTGGCTGCCCACAGTAATCTTGACGCCGGTTATTGCGTTGTCGCCTGGGGCCGCTTGTGCCGATAGCCCGACCGCCAGCATCAGTGCACCGAAGCTAAGGCGCACTATCGATCGCAATGGCGAGAGCACGCCATCATCGGTCAGCCAGGACTTTCGAATGTTTGCCATTGGACCCATTCAAGCAATCAATAGATTTAGAGATGACCTACCGCATCATGGTAAATCGTCAACAAAAGCGATGTCAATTACATTTGGCGATCTCAATGCACACTTTTTGCAAACTGCGGAACTAGTTGGCAAGAAGGCGGAGTTCGAGTCCAAAGACAACAAGTGGGCGCCAAGGCTCGGCCTTCGCCGACGGTCGTGCACATGCAAACGCCACTCGCTCCCTGTCAGGTAGCGTTTGTGCGTCTGGCGACTACCAGCAAGGCAGTGAGGTTATCCACAGGTCATTCACGCCCCTCGTAACTTAGACGTGACCCTTCTGGTTCCTATCGGGGACGCTGGCAAGGTATACGACACCGTCGAGGGCGGCATCGTCACCGACTCGCGCCTGATGCGCTAGATGCCCCACTTGACGACCGTACGCTGAAAGATGCACGGGCTGGCGCGTTCTTCGACGTACTTGATGGTCACTCGGAGGGGCCAGAGGCGATGAACAAGCGGTAAACGGGCAATCGGTTGTTATCCGATTACCACAATTTTTACCACAAGGGGCCTTTGGGGAGCCTCCCGGACCCAAGATTGATGCGGGTCCGGGAGGATTTCGCTGGTGCCGGCTGCCGGAATCGAACTGGCGACCTACGCGTTACGAGTGCGTTGCTCTACCAACTGAGCTAAGCCGGCGAAATCGTGAACCTGCAATTATAGTGCGAGGGTTCTGGAGTCTCGACGGCGCTAATGTGTCTCGGCCGAGACGCTGGGGCTGGTTCTATCTCTGCCAATACCGATCCGCCCAACACCCATGGAGCCACCGATGCTGAAGACCGACCACGTTCTCGACACCCAGGCGCTGCTGGACATGGCGGCCACGCCGCAGGCGCCGTCGCGCCGGACGGCGCTCAAGCTGGGTCTGGGCGCGGGCTATGCCGCCGCCGCGCTGCCGATCATGGCGCAGACGGCGATCAAGACCTCGACCGATGGGCTGACCGCGGGCGAGGTGACGATCGACGTTGCCGGCTTCAAGATGCCGGCTTACCGCGCGCAGCCGGCCGGCCAGACCGGCTTGCCGGTGGTGCTGGTGCTGTCGGAGATCTTCGGCGTGCACGAATACATCGCCGACACCGCGCGTCGCTTCGCCAGGGCCGGTTATCTGGCGATCGCGCCGGAGCTGTTCGTGCGCCAGGGCGACGCGCAAAGCTACGGCGAAATGGCCAAGCTGATGAGCGAGGTGATCGCCAAGGTGCCCGACGCCCAGGTGCTGGCCGACCTGGACGCCACCGCCGCCTGGGCTGCGGCCCATGGCGGCCACACGGACAAGCTGGGCGTCACCGGTTTTTGCTGGGGCGGGCGCCAGACCTGGCTGTACGCGGCGCACAACCCCAAGGTCAGGGCCGGCGTCGCCTGGTACGGGCGGCTGGTGGGGCAGCCCAACGCGCTCACGCCCCGGAACCCGATCGACGTGGCCGAGCAGTTGAAGGGGCCGGTGCTCGGCCTGTACGGCGCCGCCGACACCGGCATCCCCCTTGACACGGTCGATAAGATGAAAGCAGCCTTGGCGAAGGCGGCCGAACAAGGCAACGCCGCCGCCAAGGCCTCGCAATTCGTGGTGTACCCGGACGCGCCGCACGCCTTCCACGCCGACTACCGGCCAAGCTTTCGCAAGGAAGCGGCCGAGGATGGCTGGAAGCGCGCGCTGGCGTGGTTCCAGCAGCACGGCGTGGCCTGATGCTCTACCCGCGTCAAGCGCGCAGCGCGAGCCGCCTTCGGGCGGCTTTTTCGTGCTGTGCCGGTTCATGCCGCGCCTGCCGCGGGGCGCCTTTCAAGCGTTTTCGCGTGACCGGGCAAACGTGAAATTGAGCAAACAGCGGCAAGCATGAACCTCCTCTCCATCCTGATCGGCACCCTGGCGGCCGGCGTCGGCAGCGTCTGGATTGCCGCCGCGCTCTCGTTCGGCGTGCTGGCGCGCTACACCCGTCACATGCTCAGCCTGGCGGCCGGGGCGTTGCTGGCCACCGCCTTTCTCCGGCTGCTGCCCGAGGCCTTCGAGAGCGGGGTGGAGGTCCACGCGCTGTCGATGACCTTGCTGGGCGGGCTGGTGTTCTTTTTTCTGCTCGCCAAGGCCGAGCTGTGGCATCACAGTCACGAATACCACGAGGCGCTGCCCACGCTGGATGAAGCCATGGCCACGCAAGCCGAGGCCGAAGCCGTTGGTCCGCACGTGCACGCACATTCGCACGGGCATCACCCGCATCACGGCCACGGCCAGGTGCACGCCCGCCACGGCGGCGCCTGGGCCGTGCTCACCGGCGACAGTGTCCACTGCTTTGGCGACGGCGTGATCATCGCCTCGGCGTTCATGGCCAGCTGGCAGCTTGGCGTGGCCGCCGCGCTGGCGGTGCTGGTGCACGAGGTGCCGCACCACATGGGCGATCTGGCGGTGCTGCGGGCCGGCCACGGCGGCAACCGCCGGGCGGCACTGGTCAAGGTTTCACTGGCCGGCGCCGTGACGGTGCTGGGCGGCCTGGTCGGCTACCTGCTGGTAGGGCGGCTGGGCGGCTTGTTGCCCTACCTGCTGATGCTGGCCGCCAGCAGCTTCATCTACGTCGCGCTGGCCGATCTGATTCCGCAGCTGCAGCAACGCCTGAACGCGCGCGATACCGCGGCGCAGATTCTGTGGCTGGCGATCGGCATGGGGCTGGTGGGCCTGGTGGGCGCGCTGGGGGGCGAACATTCGCACGAGGCAAGCGGGGGTGCGGGGCCAACGACCTTGCATTGGGTGCATTCATCATCGAGCTCGCCAACGTGATCAAGCTGGAGCGTTTTAGTTGAAGTGATGTGACCTATAGCACTCTTTACGGAGCCGTATGAGTCGAATCGCTGGAATGGCTCTTTATGGCCGTGGCGGTACGCTGACGAATGACGAGAAACATGCTGGACCACAAGCTTGTTTCACATTGACGGCCATATGCTTCTATGGTCATTAACGGCCTAGCAAGATCATGCAAGTTGTGGAACGAGATCCGGCGCGCGCGTGGCGTGCCACTGCCTTCGCGGCGGCAATCATTGGCTCCGCATCGATGAGTGCGTTGGCAGCGCCACCCGATCCCCCCAATGCCTTTGATGTGGGGCAGTTCAGCAGTCTGGAAATTTCGGGAACGCAGAACATATTCTCTGCCGGGTTCGATAAGGCGATCGGTCCGAACTGCCTGGTTGTCAGCCCGAATGCAGCGGGCACGCTACCCACCGAGATTGCGGTGCCGCCGAACGCCCGTTGGGTCAGTTTCGAAAGCGTGGCGGAAACGAGTCCGATTGGCAGTGTGGACTTCAAACCGGATCCGTCCTACCACTCCGGTGATGGCTGGACGGAGAACGAATCCACGAACATCTTTGGTCCTTATCGGATCTACGCGCAGAACGCCACCGGGGGCTGGACTCTGCAGATGGTAGACATGGCCGGCGACATTTCGGGCATCAAGGCGCCAGGCAGCATGTTTTTGACCGGTGTGTTTCGTAATTCATCCGAGCCGACGATGACGAAGAACACCAATATTCGTGATTACATGCCCACGGGTTGGACTGGAGGCGCGATCGCTCCCAATATGGTCGCTATGGGTGGCATCCAGAATGTCTTCGCCAAAACCAACCAGGATACCTATACCGATTTGCTGTTGAACCAGAGCTACTGGATCGGTGACGGGCGCAACAAGTTCGAAGTAATCGAAGGCGCCGAATATTGGTCCGGAACGCCCAAAAAAAAGGTGGATCTGGGGTTGCCGAAAAAAGGCGACGTGCAGTATTTCAAGATTCCGGAAGGTGCAACCCGCCTCTATCTGGGATTTTCCGATGCCAACTATTTCTATGGGCCGCAAGGCTGCTATTGGGATAACCCTGGTGCGTTGACGGTTGCTGGCACCTTCTGGGGTCCGAAACCGCCGTTGGTCAGCGTGGCGTGTGACCGGACGGCGCTGGTGGATGCGGAGGACAACGTCACCCTCTGCACCTTGACATCTGACGAGTTGGCACCCGAAGGCGGCCTGTCGGTTGCGATTGCGCTGCCAGGCAGTGACCGCTACACCTCCACTTGCGTGTCTCCATTGACCATCCCCGAGAATGAAACCACGGCGACTTGCACCATTACAGCGGTGCCCAACTTCGTTGTCGGTGATGGCGATGTGGTCGCCACGCTGACGGTGCTGGCAGGCGAGGGCTACGCGCCCGGCGATCCGGCCAGCGCCGAAGTCACCATAGCCGACGACGACAAGGCCGTGACGACCGCCGGACCTACGCCCATCCCGACCTTGAGCGAATGGGCGCTGATCCTGCTGAGCCTGGGCATCGCCGGGTTCGCGGCCCGCCGTCGCCTGCGCTGATCGATCACGCGTCAGCACGGGAGAGAATCGCCTGAAGCAAACGGATGCGCCCAGCCAACGATTGACTGGCGGAACTCCGTCGGAGTGTGACAAAGTTCCGCCAAAAACCCATTCATGTTGCTTTTTCGCCTTTGTTGCATCGTTGAGGCTTGTTGCCGTGCTAGGATGTTTCGAAGTGATGCAGCGAAGAATATGATCCATAGCGATTTAAAACCAAGTAATTTTCGTCCTCAACTGGTACGAAATCATTTAATTTGCCCTGGATATCAAATGGCAGACGCGTACTGGACTGCGACTGACGGATTTCACGGTTCACAGCTTGCATTTTCTGGATATGAGCGTGCAGGTTATAGATTGATGACGCGATTTGATCTATTTCGGCGCGTCCATGGGTGTCAGGACAACGACCACGCAGAGAAGGATGAGGGATGAAAGCATCTTCGTATGGCAAGCGGGTCAGTATGGCCTTGTTGGCAATGGCGCCGCTGCTTTGTTTCGGGCAGCAGTTTTCTGCGGCCGCCACGCCGCTTCCCACATGCAGCGCGCCCGACAGCCTGTACCTCAGCAGGTACTACCCGGGGACTGACTCTGGGCTTCCGAAATATTACCCACAGCAAGGCGGCAGCGACATCTACCAAGTGCAGAACACCGGCAACAGCCCCACTAGCACTTTGTCGTTGACGGGCGTCGCTGGCACCGTCGCCATGGGCATGGGCCTGGACGGCGCGCTGTATGCGATGGGGGCGCTGGACAACTACAGCACGCGCTACCAGCTGCAACGCTACGCGGGGAACGGAGTCACTTCGATTAACCTGGGCTTAATTGGATTGCCCCCATTTGACGGCAGCAACTACAACGCCGCCGACATCGACTTGTCGACCGCACGCGTTGACGCCGCCACCGGCCGCGTCAGCTACCCGGGCGATCTGATCGTCGGACACCTGCATGCGGGCGGCCCGATGAACCAGCTGTACCGGATTGGCATTGCCCCAGATGATCAGACGAATACCTACCAGTTATTGCAAACCATCACGCTGACGCGCACTGGCATTGCCGATAGCAAAGTCATCCCCGGTGCGATTTCAGGCGACTTCGCGATTTCGCCCGATGGCACCAAGGCCTACGGCATTTCGTGGCAACAGACGGGGGGGCCTGCGCCGTCAGGTTACCCCGGCGTCGACACTCCGTCCTCGATTCCGTGGATTGCTGATTTGAAGACCGGGGTTGTCAACATAGGCTCGCCCCGAACCTACGGGGTGACGGGATCGGTGACGGTCACCCGAACCGGTTTTCCGCCGATGCCGCCTATTCTAGGGGTCGCCGCCGGCGTCCCTTACGGCGCCGCTGCCTACATGGCCAATGGAAAGCTGGCCTTTTACTTCAACGGCATATCCGATGTGCCGTCCTACTACAACCCAATTTCCCAGACGACCATTCAGCTTGCAAATATTACCCCGTTTGTCATGGTGCTGGATCCGGCGACATTTCTGGCCACCACCACTCCCGAAAACAAGAGCGATCTGATCCCTCAATCCGCCAGTTCTGACGGCGCCGCCTGCCCGGTGCCTCCCACGGTCACGGTGAGCTGCAGCCCAACCAGTCTTGTCGATACCGGCAACCTCACCAGCCAATGTACCGCCACCCTGAGCCAGGCGCAGCCCTCGCGCAGCATTCTGGTGCCGTACACGCTGACGGCCAGCACCGGGTTCGATCCCGCGCGTTACAGCTACGGTGCCGACTGCGGGCAGCCGACCGCGGGCAACCCCTTCATCTTCACATTTGCCGCAGGCGCGACGGTGTCCAACGCTTGCACCATCACGGCGACCGACAACCCGACCCCCGGCGATGGGGACGGCACGATCACGCTCCAATTGAGCACGCCGCCGTCGCCCACCTACGCGCTGGGCAGTCCGGCCCAGGCCACGGTCGACATCCAGAACGACGACAAATACATCGCTTCGCTGATTTGCGCGCCCACCCAGTTGTCTGCCGCTGGCCCCGACACCGTGTCGACCTGCACCGTGAAGCTGACCAACGGTTCGGCGCTGGATGGCGACGTGGTGTTGCCGCTGGATGCCATCGATCAAGGCAGCGCCCTTTACTCCACCACTTGCGGCGCCACGATCACGGTGCCGAAGGGCAGCGATACCACTCAATGCACGGTGACCGCGCGCGCCGACGGCCCGGTGGGAAGTGCCACCGTTCCGGTCACGCTGGCGACACCAGCGACCGGTGCCAACTATCAACGGGATCCGCAGTACAGCAGCACCGTGACGATCGCCAACAGTGCCATCATCCCGAAAGCCAGCGTGAAATGCGACCCCACGGAGTTGAGCGCCGGGCAGTCGGCGACGTGCTGGGTGGATCTGGATGTGGCGGCCGGCGCTGCCGGGCTGACGCTGGGGATCACGCCGCCGTCCGAGCCGGGTTACACCACGACTTGCGGCGCCACCTTGACGGTGTCACCGGGCCAGACACGATCAAGCACATGCACCATCACCGCCACGCCCGATCCTGGCAGCCCGACGGCGCTGCTGACGCTGAATGCGGGCACCGGTTATACGGTTGAGGTGCCGTTGGCGACGGTGCGGCGAAAGGAAGCGGCCTCCATTCAACCGATTCCGACGCTGGGGCACTGGTCGCTGCTGCTGCTGGGCCTGGGCATTGCCGGGCTGGCCGCGCGGCGGCGTCGCCTGCACTGATCGCGGGCAGGGCGGCAATCAAAACGCCTGGAGCCGATGGGTTGTCCCTGAACAATCCCCGGAGCCCGCATGAGCAGGGGCATTCGGGGTGATTGCGGATGTTCCGAACTCCAGTTTGATATTCAATCGTGGAGTTCCCCCATCTCACGGACGATTGAGAGCCGAAGGATTCAGCGCCGATGTGCTGCTTGTATCCGACGAGGATGAATCATTTGTCGCATTGCGATCGTTGCTAAATTGACACTTTTGTTTGCTATGGTGGCTTCAAGTTAATGTTGGGAATTGCACATTCACTCGTCGAATCCACGAACGAAGATCACCCTAGCACAGCGTGGTCGACAAGGACTCACTTTCGGGTGTGACGACCCTGATCGAATTCATTGAATAAAGAAAACTTAAAATACATTATGAAGATATCTCGATTTGCGATTTCATTCGCGGGCGCTCTGTTTTCTTTCCCGGGGTTGGTATATGCAGCAGCTTGTCCGTCATCTCCGCCGCTGCCTGGCGTATCGAGCTCAGGGGTGGTGAATATTTTCAACCAACTTGATTGCTCCGTTTCTAGCGTACAAAGCCCGCTGAATGCGGTGTTGGGGTGGTACAGCTTTGTAACTGTGGGGAAAATGAGCGATACCAGCACAGGGGGATTGACGGTTGATGGTGATACCAATATTAATATCGCAAGAATAGAATTTGATCGTGTTGCAAATGCTTTTGGAAGTGGTGGGATTGGTGTCAACAGTTCAAATCAAACCACTCAAAAGATAAGCTATGTAAAAGGCCGGGGCGCTGACATAAAATTAAATGCTACCAATGCATTAACAAATACATCTGTGGCGCCTAATCCGACTAACAACGTTGATCTTATTGCCATGGGTGTCCATAGCGGAGGCGATATTACTTTTACGAACAATACTTTGATAGATTTGACACCGAAGCAAAAAGGTGCTTATTGTACCAGTATATTTGGCTCTTATCCGTGCCCGACTTTTAGTTATGGAATTACGGCGGGCTCTAATACCAATGCGGGGGAGAATGTAAAGCCTGCGAGTGTTCATTCTACGGTAAATCTTGCAAAGACATCAATTTCAATGAGGTTGAGTAGTGATTCTGATGCAAATCAATATGATGCGCATCTGCTTTCTGGAATTCGTGCCATTCAGGGTGGGTATGACAGTATTCGCTCAAATCCAAGATTGCTTGGAACATCTGGGGTTGTGCGAGTCAGCGGACCATTGGATATTACTATAAAGGGAAACAACGTTGAAGGATTATATGTTTCTGGCGGTGAATCAGCAATATACATAACAGACAGCAGGATTGTTACCGAGCGCGTGTCTCCCGGTCTTGCAACGGTGAATGCCATCAAAATTGGCAAGGCCCGGCGTGCTGGCACAGGCGCGGGTCTTTTGGATTCCACAGGAAATTTGTCAATTGAGCAAAAATCTCCGAATGATGCCGCAATTCTGATGTTGCAAGATGGCGCGAAATTAAAAGCGAATTATTCTACAAGTGCAAATAACATCACATCGGCGGGGCCGGTGCTTCGAGTTTCGAATTCAGATCTCGGTCAATCATCTACTTCAGTTGGCATCGTCGCCCAATTCAAGGATGCTGTTTTCAGGACAACATCGGATAGTTCAAATATTGTGCAAGTTGACGGTAACCAGAAAGATGTCAGAGTCAGTGTAGAGGGCGCGACTACCTCAATCACGGCAGCTACAGACGGTTATCTTATTAACGTGGACGGAAACGGTACGTTAGCTTTCGCTGCTGCCAACACAGGCCAAATGAAGGGCTTGGTGAATCGAGCGAGTCCCACGGGTGCGCTGCAAGTTTCAATGGACGATCATTTTGTCTGGAATTTGGCTTATAAAGCGTCTAACCCAGAAGCGACATCGACCTTCAATACCTTAACGATGACCAAGCAGTCAACGCTCAATGCCTTCAACCGATTGAATGCGGCTCAGACGAGTGACACGCAGTACATCATGGTGGGACAGGTGAGCTCAGATGCGTCTACGGTCAATCTGCAAGATCCGGCGACGCCGACAGCGGACGACCAGTTGACGATCAACGGCAACTACACCGGCGCCAACGATGCCGTGCTGGCCCTCGACACATGTCTGGGTACGGACGACGCACCGTCTGACACAATGACCGTCAGTGGCGCAGTGAGCGGGACGACGATTATCAAGATCCAACCCACGACTGGAGCGAGCTGCGTAGGTGCGGCTACGTCAGGCTATGGGATTCCGGTGGTGAAGGTCGCTGGTAGCTCGCCAGTCGGTTCGTTCGTGCTGAACGGTGGCAAGGTCACCGCCGGCAATTACGTGTACGAGCTGGTGCAGCAGGCGGATAGGAATTGGTATTTGCAATCCAGGGCCTTGACCGGGACGCTCACGATCCAGAAGGTGGTGACGGCGCCCGCCGGTGCGCCGCCCTTCAGCGGATCGATCCCGTATACCGTCACCTGCGCGACGCCTGACCTCACCCAGAACGGCACCCTTGCCGTGACTGACAATCAAGGCAGCGCATCGCACACGCTTCAGGCGGGCAGCCAGTGCACGGTGGCGGAGGGTGTGCTGCCGGCGGCGCCGGCCGGTTACCAGTGGGCCAGCCCCGCAGTCACTCAGCCCACGGGTGCGATTCCGCCCGAGAGTGGGCAAACCGCTACCATCACCAACGCGTTGCTGGCCTTGCCCGTGGCCACGCTGACTTGCGACCCGGCCACGCTGTTCGATTCGGCCAGCCAGGTGTCGACTTGTAAGGTGACGCTGAACGCGGCGGCGCCAGCGGGCGGGCTGACGGTGGCGATCACGCCGCCGGCCAGCAATCCACGCTACACCACCACTTGCGCCACGCCGCTGACGGTGGCCGCTGGCACCACCGAGATCAGTTGCACCATCACCGCCACGGTCAACACCGAACCGGGCGATGGCGAAGTGACGGCGGCGCTGAGCCTGGCGGCGGGCAGCGGCTATGTCGTGGGCACGCCCGGCAGCGCCGCCGTGACCGTGAAGGACGACGACGTGCCACTGGCCACGCTCAGCTGCACCCCGGCCACGCTGACCGATTCCGAAAGCCAGGTGTCCACCTGCACGGTGACGCTGAACGCGGCGGCGCCAGCGGGCGGGCTGCCGGTGACGATCACGCCGCCGGCCAGCAATCCGCGCTACAGCACCACCTGCGCCACGCCACTGACGGTGGCCGCCGGCGCCAAGACGGCGAGTTGCACCATCACCGCCAAGGCCAACACCGAGCCGGGCGATGGCGACGTGGAGGCCGTGCTGAAACTGGTGGCGGGCCAGGGCTACGGGCTGGGGGTGCCGGCCAGCGCCACCGTGACGGTGCAGGACGACGACAAGGCCGCCGGTGAGCCGACGCCGATTCCCACGCTGGGGCAGTGGTCGCTGATGCTGCTGGGTCTGGGCATTGCCGGACTGGCCGCGCGGCGGCGCCGCCTGCACTGATCGCGGGCAGGGCGGCAATCAAAACGCCTGGAGCCGATGGGCTTCAGGCGTTTTTTACTCCGATTCCAGGCCGAGGGCCGTTGAAGAGCCGATGAACATCAGCCCCACAATGTGGATACAATGTTTCTACATTGATGGTGGAGTTGAGCGATGAGGCTGAATATTCAGAAATGGGGCAATAGTGCCGCGGTCCGTCTGCCGTCGGTGATGCTGGCGCAGATGGGGGCCAGGATTGGCGATGCGTTCGAGGTCGACGTAGCGAATGGTCAGGCGACGATCCGTCTGGCCAGGCCCAAATACAAGCTGGCCGATCTGCTGGCGGAGATGCCGGACGGACTGCCTCGCGTGGAAGGCTGGGATGCGCTGCCCGATGTCGGTCAGGAGCAGTGCTGATGGCCTACGTGCCCGCGCGTGGCGACATCATTCATCTGGAGTTTGATCCGGCGTCCGGCAGAGAGATGAAGGGGCCTCATTTCGCACTGGTGTTGAGTGGCGAGGCTTTCAATCGACATGGGCTTGCGATGGTGTGTCCCATCTCTCCAGGTGCAGCGGTGGTGGCCAGATCGTATGGCACGGTGGTGTCGCTCATGGGTGCGGGTACGCAAACGCAGGGTGCGGTGTATTGTCATCAGCTGAAGTCACTGGACTGGCGGGAGCGCCGTGCCCGATGCAAGGAATCGGTGCCTGGATACCTGGTGGACGAGGTTCTGGCACGAATCGAAGCCTTGCTTTTTGATGAGTGAGTGCGTTTGCGTTGCTGGCGCTTGCGGCAGGATGGTCCGGGCGCCGATCGGGGATGGGTGGGTGGGTTTGACCATGGGGTTGAAATCAACCCTTGGCCACCGGCAAACCCTCGGTGCGGCTCCACTCGCTCCAGCTGCCGGCATACAGCGCGGCCGGGGCGTAGCCGGCCAGCTCCATGGCGATCAGGTTGGGCACGGCGCTGACGCCGCTGCCGCAGTGGTGCACCACGCTTTGCGGCTCGTGGCCGGCGAGCAACTGGTCGAACTCGGCTTTCAGTTGTGCGGCGGGCTTGAAGCGGCCGTCGGCGCCGAAGTTGTCGGTGAAGGGGCGGTTCAGCGCGCCGGGGATGTGGCCGGCGATGGGGTCCAGCGGCTCGACCTCGCCGCGGTAGCGCGGCGCGCCGCGGGCGTCGATCAAGGTTTGCGTCGGGCGGCCGAGTTGCTGCACCACCTCGTCGGTCCGCACCAGGCGGCGCAGCGCCGGTTGCAACTGGAAGCTGCCAGTTGGGCGGGCGTGTGCAGGGCCGGATTCGAGTGCGCCGCCGGCGGTTTCCCAGGCCTGCAGGCCGCCGTCGAGCACGGCGACGGCGTCGTGGCCGGCCCACTTGAGCATCCACCACAGGCGGCCGCAGTAGTTGCCGCCGTTGCGGTCGTAGACCACGGCCTGCATGGTGTTGTCGAAGCCGATGCCCGACAGCCAGGCGGCGAAGTGCTCGCGTGCCGGCAGCGGATGGCGGCCGCCGTTGACGGCATGGGCGGGGTCGTGTGTGCTCAGGTCGCGCTCCAGGTGCGCCTGCACCGCGCCGGCGATGCGTTTGTCGGCGAACAGGGCGTCGGCCTTGGCCGGGTCGCCCAGCTCGCCGCTGCAGTCGAACACCAGCAAGGGCGCGCCGCTGGCCTGCAGGGTTTTCAGCTCGTCGGCGGAGATCAGGTGGGTGTGGCTCATGTCAGTGCGATTCGGCGGGTGGGTTGGGCAGCGCGCGGCTGCGCAGGAAGGTGGCGGTCATGCCGCTGGCGATGATGGTGGCCATGCCGAGCCAGCCGATCGGCGGGATCTGGTCGCTGAACAAGAACACGCCGAACAGCGCGGCGAAGATGATGCCGGAATACTGCAGGTTGGCCACCACCATGGTGGCGCCGCGGGTGTAGGCGCGCGTCATGCACAGCTGGCCAAGCGCGCCCAGGATGCCGACGGCCAGCAGCCACAGCGCCTGCGGCGTGTCGAGCGGATGGGTGTCGAAGAACCGCATGCCGATGCCGCCGGCCAGGGCGGCGCCGATGCAGAAGTAGAACACCGTGCGCGCCTCGGGTTCGCCGACGCGGCCGAGCGCCGCCACCTGGATGTAGGCCAGCGCCGACATCAGGCCCGACATCAGGCCGATCAGGCCGGCGAACAACTGGTTCTGCTCCAGCGTCGGGCGCAGCATCATCACCACGCCGGCAAAGCCGGCCATCACGGCCAGTATCAGCGGGCCCTGGCGGCGCACGTCCGACAGGCGCCCCAGCAGCAGGGTGCCGCCGACCAGAAAGGCCGCCACCCACACGCCGCTCATGTAGTTCAGCGTCATGGCGGTGGCCAGCGGCAGGTGGGCGATGGCGTAGAACCAGGCCACCAGCGCGCTGACGCCGATGACGTTGCGCCACACGTGCATCATGGGCACGGTGGTGCGCAGGCTTACCTTCTGCGATCGCATCACGGCCCACATGAAGACGATGCCGATGGCGCCGCGGTAGCAGACGATTTCCAGCGGGCCGAAGTAAGGCGAGGCGTACTTGATGCACACGCTCATCAGCGCGAAGAAGAGCGAGGCGGCGACCATCCAGGCTGCTTGCATGGGCGGGGATTATTGACTTGAAACGGCGCGACCTGAGACCCGTCGTTCCCGCGCAGGCGGGAATCCATCTGCCGCACCCGATGCGCAGGGGCGTAGGCTGGGTTAGCGAAGCGTAACCCAGCGTTTTTCGGGCGCTTTCGCTGGGTTACGCCTTCGGCTAGCCCAGCCTACAAAACCGAGACCCATCATTCCCGCGCAGGCGGGAATCCAGCCGCCGCATCGAATGCGTCGCGTCAGATGAGAAGCCCATGGATTCCCGCCTGCGCGGGAATGACGCGGGTAAGGTGGGAGGCTTGCGGATTGGCCCGCGTCAGGTCGTCAGCGTGACGCCCATGGCGCGCCGGTACCACTCATGGAAATGCTGCATGCCGTCTTCCATCGGGCTCTGGTAGGGGCCAACCTCGTTGTCGCCGCGCAGCATCAGCGCCTTGCGGCCGGCGTCCATGCGCTCGGCGATCTCGTCGTCCTCGATGGCGGTTTCCATGTAGGCGGCGCGCTGGGCCTCGACGAACTCGCGCTCGAAGGCGACGATTTCCTCGGGGTAGTAGAACTCGACCATGTTCAGCGTCTTGTCGATGCCGATCGGGTGCAGCGTGCTGACGGTGAGCACGTGCGGGTACCACTCGACCATGATGTGCGGGTAGTAGGTCAGCCAGATGGCGCCGCGCGTGGGTTTTTCGCCGCCCTGGTAGTTCAGCAGCACCTCGTGCCACTTCTTGTAGACGTCGGAGCCGGGCTTGAATGCGGGCGCCACACCCACGGTCTGCACCGAATACTCGCGGCCGAACTGCCATTGCAGGTCGTCGCAGGTGACGAAGTTGCCCAGGCCCGGGTGGAAGGGTCCGACGTGGTAGTCCTCCAGATAGACCTCGATGAAGGTCTTCCAGTTGTAGTTGCACTCGTGCAGTTCGATGTGGTCGAGCGTGAAGCCCTCGAACGACAGGTCTTTGGCCACGCCCATGCCGGCCAGGTCGGCGGCGATGTCGCGGCCGTTGTCCTCGAACAGCAGGCCGTTCCACTCGCGCAACTTGTAGTTGTTGAGGTTCAGGCAGGGGTCGTACTTGAAGTGCGGCGCGCCCAGCAACTCGCCGCTGCTGGAGTAGGTCCAGCGGTGCAGCGGGCAGACGATGTGGCCGCCGGCATGGCCCTTGGCCTCGGTTTGCAGCGAGCCGCGACCCTTCAGCATCACGGCCTGGCGATGCCGGCAGACGTTGGAGATCAGCTCGACCCCACCCTGCGGGTTGCGTGCCAGCGCGCGGCCTTCGGCCTCTTGCGGCAGCGCGAAGTAGTCGCCGGGGTTGGGCACGGCCAGCGTGTGGCCGACATAGCGCGGGCCAGACTCGAAGATGAGCCGCTTCTCGCGCTCGAACAGCGCCTGGTCGAAGTAGGAGGGGACGGGAAGTTGACTTGCCGCCTGCTGTAACTGAAGACTCAAATCAGACATGGTGTTCCGATGTTGAAGACTCCCCCTATGAAGGGGCAGGAAGTAAGCGCCTGGCATCCGAAGATATTGCGCGCGCGATCCGGTGGCGACGGGCGCCACAGGAACCGGAAATTTTAACGGATTGGGGCCGACTTGGCGGGCCTGGCGGCGGGTGCGGGCGCACGCCGTGGGCTGGCGCACCTAAAATAGACGCTTTGTCTGCCCGCCTGCCGCCATGCCCCGCAAGACCGACGCCCTTCCCGCGCAGCCCGCCAGTTATGGCGACGCCGTGGAGCAGCTCGAGCAGCTGATTGGCCGGCTCGAGTCCGGTCAGCTGCCGCTGGAAGAGCTGCTGGGCCAGTACCAGCGCGGCACCGAGTTGCTGCGCTACTGCCGCGACCGCCTGCAGGCGGTGGAGGATCAGGTGCGCGTGCTGGATGAGAATGGCAAGCTGAAGCCATGGATACCCGAGTAGTCATGCCGGATTTCGCCACCTGGACCGCCGAGCAGCGGGCGCGCGTTGAGCGCGCGCTGTCCGACTGGGTGCCGGTCGACGCGCCGGCCGGTCTGGGCGAGGCCATGCGCTACGCCGTGCTTGACGGCGGCAAGCGGGTGCGCCCCCTGCTGGTGCTGGCCGCCGCCGAGGCGGTGCAGGGCCATGCCGAGGCCGCGCTGCGCGCCGCCTGCGCGAGCGAGCTGATCCACGCCTATTCGCTGGTGCACGACGACATGCCCTGCATGGACGACGACGTGCTGCGTCGCGGCAAGCCGACCGCGCATGTTCAGTTCGGCGAGGCACAGGCGCTGCTGGCCGGCGATGCGCTGCAGGCGCTGGCCTTCGAATTGCTCACGCCCGATGGCGACGCCGTGCCGCCCGCGATGCAGGCTGAGTTGTGCCGGCTGCTGGCGCGTGCGGCCGGCGCGCAGGGCATGGCGGGTGGCCAGGCGATCGACCTGGCCAGCGTCGGCAAGCCTTTGACCGAGCCCCAACTGCGCGCCATGCACAAGCTCAAGACCGGTGCGCTGCTGCAGGCCAGCGTGGACATGGGCGCAGCCTGCGGCGTCGGGGTGCCCCTGGCGGCGCGCGGCGCGCTGCGCGATTACGGCGCCGCCGTCGGCCTGGCCTTCCAGGTGGTGGACGACATTCTCGATGTCACCGCCGATTCGGCCGAGCTCGGCAAGACGGCCGGCAAGGACGCCGCCGCCGACAAACCCACTTATGTGTCCTTGCTGGGCCTTCAGGCGTCACGGGCGCTGGCCGACGATCTGCGCGCCCAGGCGCATGCCGCGCTGGACGCCAGCGGTCTGCACCATACGGGGCGATTGCGTGCACTGGCCGATCGGGTGGTGGAACGAAGCAACTAGACATGACGACCCGACTTCTCGAATCGATCGACGACCCCTCCGCGCTGCGCCGCCTGCCGCGCGCGCAGCTCAGGAACTGGCCGACGAACTGCGCGAATGCGTGCTGCACAACGTCGCCAAGACCGGCGGCCACCTGAGCTCCAACCTCGGCACGGTCGAGCTGACGGTCGCGCTGCACTATGTCTTCAACACGCCGCACGACCGCCTGGTGTGGGACGTGGGCCACCAGACCTACCCGCACAAGATCCTGACCGGACGGCGCGAGGGCATGCCCTCGCTGCGCCAGCTGGGCGGCATCTCGGGCTTTCCGCGCCGCGACGAGAGCGAGTACGACACCTTCGGCACCGCGCATTCGTCGACCAGCATCTCGGCCGCGCTCGGCATGGCGCTGGCGGCGCGCCAGAAGGGCGAGGACCGCAAGGCGGTGGCGGTGATCGGCGACGGCGCCATGACCGCCGGCATGGCCTTCGAGGCGCTCAACAACGCCGGCGTGGAGCGCGACGCGCGCCTGCTGGTCGTGCTTAACGACAACGACATGTCGATCAGCCCGCCGGTCGGCGCGCTGAACCGCTACCTGGCGCAGCTGATGAGCGGCCAGTTCTATTCGGCCGCGCGCCACGTCGGCCGCACCGTGCTGGGCCAGGTGCCGCCGCTGTTCGAGCTGGCCAAGCGCCTGGAGCAGGGCGCCAAGGGCATGGTGACGCCGGCCACGCTGTTCGAGAAGTTCGGCTTCAACTACATCGGTCCGATCGACGGCCACGACCTCGACGCGCTGATCCCGACGCTGGAGAACATCCGCGAGCTGATGCAGGACAAGGCCGGCCCGCAGTTCCTGCATGTGGTCACCAAAAAAGGCCAGGGCTACAAGCTGGCCGAGGCCGATCCCATCGCCTACCACGGCCCGGGCAAGTTCGACCCGGCGGTGGGCCTGGTCAAGCCGGCCACGCCGCCCAAGCCAACGTTCACCCAGGTGTTCGGCCAGTGGCTGTGCGACATGGCTGAGCAGGACCCGCGCCTGGTCGGCATCACGCCGGCGATGCGCGAGGGTTCGGGCATGGTCGAGTTCCACCGCCGTTTTCCGGATCGCTACTACGACGTCGGCATCGCCGAGCAGCACGCCGTGACCTTCGCCGCCGGGCTGGCCTGCGAGGGACTCAAGCCGGTGGTGGCGATCTACTCCACCTTCCTGCAGCGCGGCTACGACCAGTTGATCCACGACGTGGCGATCCAGAACCTGCCGGTGGTGTTCGCGCTGGACCGCGCCGGCCTGGTGGGCGCCGACGGCGCCACGCACGCCGGCAACTACGACATCGCCTACCTGCGCTGCATCCCCAACGTCAGCCTGGCCTGCCCGGCGGACGAGCGCGAGTGCCGGCAACTGCTGTCCACCGCCTTCGCGCAGGACCATCCGGTGGCGGTGCGCTACCCGCGCGGCGCCGGCGTCGGCGTGGAGCCGCTGAAGGACCTGGAGGCGCTGCCCTTCGGCAAGGGCGAGATCCGGCGTGCCGGCCAGCGCATCGCCATCCTCGCCTTTGGCACGCTGCTGTACCCGGCGCTGCAGGCGGCCGAACGCCTGGGCGCCACGGTGGTCAACATGCGCTGGGCCAAGCCGCTGGATACCGAACTGCTGCTGCAGGTGGCCGCCAGCCACGAGGCGCTGGTGACGCTGGAAGAGGGTGCCATCATGGGCGGCGCCGGCAGCGCGGTGGCCGAGGCGCTGGCCGCGGCCGGCGTGGTGAAGCCGTTGCTGCAGCTCGGCCTGCCGGACGAATTCATCGAGCACGGCGACCCGGCGCGCCTGCTCGCCCTGCAGGGCCTCGATGCGGCCGGCATCGAGGCCGCGGTGCGGCGCCGCTACGCCGCCGACCTGGCGCTGCCCGCGGCGCCGGCGCTGAAGGCCGTGGCCTGATTGTTTAGCTGCCTGCCTGCGGCCGGGCCGCGGGATGTCCATGTCAGCGCTAGGTAAATTCCTGATGGGCATCGCCAGCGGGGCGGGACTACACTTACCGGTTCTCATTTAGCCAACCAAGGAGTCGACTCACATGGATCGTCGTTCACTCATCAAGCGCGCCGGCATCGCGGGCGTGCTGGCCGCCGGCGTCGCCCCTGCCGTGCACGCGCAGCCGGCCGTGCGCTGGCGCCTGGCCTCGAGCTTCCCCAAGTCGCTGGACACGATCTTCGGCAGCGCCGAGAAGATGTCGCAAACCGTCAAGGCTTTGTCCAGCGGCAAGTTCGAGGTCTCGGTGCACCCGGCGGGCGAACTGATGCCGGCCTTTGGCGTGGTCGACGCGCTGGAGAAGGACACCATCGACATGGCGCTCACGGCGGCCTACTACTTCACCGGCAAGGACCCGATCTTCGCGCTCAGCTGCGCCATACCCTTCGGCCTGACCGCGCGTCAGAATAACGCTTGGAAGGAGCAGGGCAATGGCCGCAAGTTTCTGAACGAGTTCTTTGCCAAGTACAACTTCAAGACTGCCAGCGGGGGCAACACCACCACCCAGATGGGTGGCTGGTACCGCAAGGAGATCAAGACGGCCGACGACCTGAAGGGCCTGAAGATGCGTCTGGGCGGCGGCATCTTCGGTGAGGCCATGGCCAAGCTGGGCGTGGTGGCGCAGAACATGCCGGCGGGCGATGTCTACCAGGCGCTGGAAAAGGGCACGCTGGACGCGGTCGAGTTCGTCGGCCCGCACGACGACGAGAAACTGGGCTTCAACAAGGTCGCCCCGTACTACTACTACCCCGGCTGGTGGGAGGGCGGCGCCGACCTGGAGTTCTTCATCAACCTGAAGAAGTACAACGAGCTGTCGGCCGAGAACAAGGCCATCCTGGATGCGGCCACGAAGGTGGCGGCCGCCGACATGACCGCGAAGTACGACGCGGTGAACCCGCTGGCGCTTAAACGCCTGGTAGGGGCCAAGACGCAGCTCAAGCTGTTCCCGAAGTCCGTCATGGACGCCGGCTTCAAGGCCTCGATGGAGGTGTTCGCGGCACACGAGGCCAAGTCGGCGGAGTTCAAGAAGATCCATCAGGACATGCGCGCCTTCCAGCGCGACCAGATCCTGTGGAACCGCTTCTCCGAATTTCCGTACAACCAGTACGTCAACAGCGTGAAGATCTGAGTCTCGGCCTCTTCGGCCAAATGAAAAAGCGCCGTCATCGCGGCGCTTTTTCAGGGTGCGCCCAGCACGGGCGCACCCCTGCGGGGGCAAGTCGTGCCGTGAGTTGGTCACGACGAGCGAAGCGCAACTGCATGAGGGTGACCGAATGCGGGAAGAAAGCGTGGAGCGTAAATGGCGAGCCGATGAACAAGAACCGCATAGAAGGCGTTGTCAGGCAGGGCGAGCAGGCCATGAACTGCGGGGCTCTGGTGAGCGTGCCCCGACTCTCATGGCCTCAAACTCTCGAACCGTCGGGTGCGGACTCGCATGCTGGGTGGTGGGGGAGGGGCGGAACCGGTGGCTCCCCCTTATCCCGATGGCCATCGTCCGGCAGCAGGCAGGCCTCGATCACCTGCAACTCGTTGTCCTTGGCGAAGTTCATGACGAAATCCCAGGCCATGGGCTCGTGATCGCGCAGCGCGCGGTTGACGACCACGCACTTGGCGCCGTCCAGCGTGGTTGGCACGCACCAGGGCGAGTAGCGGATGTGGCCGCCGGGGCCGCTTGCGCCGCCGGGGCGGAACTGCGCCATCACGCCAGCCAGGCGCTCGGCCCAGTCGCTTGGGCGGAAGCCGCGCCCATCGCGCGTGATGCCGCGGATGAAGACCTGGTCACTGGGGGAGGGGGCCGTCATCGGTAACGCAAAACTCCTCGACATCGCACGCACAGATTGCGGCGTGCCGCGCAATCCGAAATTTTATCTTATATAAGACTTGGGTCAGCCATGAGGCTGTCGCCGACCCGCCTGGCCGTCGCCGGGCAGCGGCCCGGCGTTTGTCCGACACGCTCTAGAATGCGGACTCAGCGGGCCAAGTTGGCCCGATTCTTATTGGGTCTTGTGACAAGGAGCCACACCGTGACTGCCCACATCGAAGCCGCGTCGCCGCACACGATGAACACCTACGCCAGGTTGCCGATCGCGCTGGAGCGCGGTCAGGGCCGTGTGTGGGACGTCAACGGCAAGAGCTATCTCGATGGCCTGGGCGGGATTGCCGTCAACACCCTGGGCCACAACCACCCGAAGCTGGTGCCGGCGCTGCAGGAGCAGATCGGCAAGCTGATCCATTGCTCCAACTACTACCACGTGCCGAACGCCGAGCGGCTTGCGAAAAAGCTGACCGAGCTGTCGGGCCTCGCCAACGTATTCTTCTGCTGCACCGGGCTGGAGGCCAACGAGGCGGCACTGAAGCTGGCGCGCAAGTTCGGCCACGACAAGGGCATCGCCAGGCCGCAGATCGTGGTCTACGAGAAGG
This sequence comes from Burkholderiales bacterium, assembly GCA_016702555.1. Classification (GTDB taxonomy): domain Bacteria; phylum Pseudomonadota; class Gammaproteobacteria; order Burkholderiales; family Burkholderiaceae_C; genus Ottowia. The sequence continues at coordinate 87,210 of JADJDV010000004.1, read as the reverse complement.
CTTTCCACGGCCGCAGCATCGCCACGCTCAGCGCCACTGGCAACCCGAAGATCCAGAAGGGTTTCGAGCCATTGGTGGAAGGCTTCATCCGCGTGCCGCTGAACGACATCGACGCCTTGAAGCAGGCGACCGAGGGCAACCCCGACGTGGTGGCGGTGTTCTTCGAGACCATCCAGGGTGAGGGCGGCGTCAACCCGATGCGCGCCGAGTACCTCCAGCAGGTGCGCGCCCTGTGCGACGAGAAAGACTGGCTGCTGATGATCGACGAGGTGCAGTGCGGCATGGGCCGCACCGGCAAGTGGTTCGCGCACCAGTGGGCCGGGATCAAGCCCGACGTGATGCCGCTGGCCAAGGGCCTGGGCTCGGGCGTGCCGATCGGCGCCGTGGTGGCGGGGCCGAAGGCGGCCAACATTTTCCAGCCGGGCAACCACGGCACCACCTTTGGCGGCAACCCGCTGGCCATGCGCGCGGGCGTCGAGACCATCCGCATCATGGAAGAAGAGCGCCTGTTGGACAACGCCGCCAAGGTGGGCGCGCACCTGAAGAGCGCGTTGGAAAAAGCGTTGACCGGCAACCCGGGCGTCAAGGAAGTGCGCGGCCAGGGGCTGATGCTGGGGATCGAGTTGACCAAGCCCTGCGGCGTGCTGGTGCAGCGCGCGGCCGACGCCGGTCTGTTGATCAGCGTCACCGCCGACAGCGTGGTGCGCCTGGTGCCACCGCTGATCCTGAGCCAGGCCGAGGCCGACGAACTGGTCGGCATCCTGGTGCCACTGATCGAGGCCTTCGTAAACGAGTGAGCATGAGCGCAGCGATCAAGCACTACCTGCAGTTCGCCGACTTCACGGCGGAGGAGTACGCCTACCTGTTCGCGCGCGCGGCCCTCATCAAGCGCAAGTTCAAGGCCTACGAGAAGCACCACTCCTTGAGCGACCGCACGCTGGCGATGGTCTTCGAGAAGGCCAGCACGCGCACGCGCGTGAGTTTCGAGGCGGGCATGTACCAACTGGGCGGCAGCGTGGTCAACCTGACCAGTGGCGACAGCCAGCTCGGGCGCAGCGAGCCGATCGAGGACACGGCGCGCGTCATCAGTCGCATGGTCGACATCGTGATGATCCGCACCTTCGAGCAGGCGCGCATCGACCTGTTCGCCCAGCATTCGCGCGTGCCGGTCATCAACGGCTTGACCAACGAATACCACCCCTGCCAGATCCTGGCCGACCTCTTCACCTACATCGAGCATCGCGGACCGATTCAGGGCAAGACCGTGGCCTGGATCGGCGACGGCAACAACATGGCCAACACCTGGGCGCAGGCGGCGGCCTTGCTTGGCTTCACGCTGCGCGTCAGCACGCCGCGCGGCTACGAGGTGGACAGCCAGTTGGCAGCGCTGAACGGCGCGCCCGGCAAGGGCTGGCAGAGCTTCGCCGACCCGCGCGAGGCCTGCGCCGGCGCCGACCTGGTGACCACCGACGTCTGGACCAGCATGGGCTACGAGGCCGAGAACGAGGCGCGCCGCCAGGCCTTTGCCGACTGGTGCGTCGACGCTGCGATGATGGCGGCGGCCAAGCCGGACGCATTGTTCATGCACTGCCTGCCGGCGCACCGCGGCGAGGAGGTCACCGCCGAGGTTATCGACGGCCCGCAGTCGGTGGTCTGGGACGAGGCGGAAAACCGCATGCACGTGCAGAAGGCGCTGCTCGAATACCTGCTGCTCGGCCGGCTGGCGTAAGCAGCCCATTTGATCCGCCCCAGGCGCCATGGCACACGACAAGATCCTGATTCTCGATTTCGGCTCGCAAGTCACCCAGCTGATCGCGCGCCGCGTGCGCGAGGCGCATGTGTACTGCGAGGTGCATCCCTGCGACGTCGACGACGACTGGGTGCGCGAACACGCGGCTGACGGCCGCCTGAAGGGCGTGATCCTGTCCGGCAGCCACGCCAGCGCCTACGAGGAGGCGACCGACCGCGCGCCGCAGGCGGTGTTCGAACTGGGCGTGCCGGTGCTCGGCATCTGCTATGGCATGCAGACCATGGCGCAGCAGCTGGGCGGCAAGGTCGAGAGCGGGCAGCAGCGCGAATTCGGCTACGCCGAGTTGCGCGCGCGCGGCCACACCCCGCTGCTGAAGGACATCGCCGACTTCACCACGCCCGAGGGCCACGGCATCCTGAAGGTGTGGATGAGCCACGGCGACAAGGTGACCGAACTGCCGCCCGGCTTCAAGCTGATGGCGTCGACGCCCGGCTGCCCAATCGCCGGCATGGCCGACGAGGCGCGCGGCTTCTACGGCCTGCAGTTCCACCCCGAGGTGACGCACACGGTGCAGGGCCGGTCGATTCTGGAGCGCTTCGTGCTGGGCATTTGCGGCGCACGGGCCGACTGGGTGATGCGCGAGCACATCGAGGAGGCGGTGGCCGCGATCCGCCGCCAGGTCGGCGACGAGGAAGTGATCCTGGGTTTGTCCGGCGGCGTCGATTCGAGCGTGGCCGCCGCGCTGATCCACCGCGCCATCGGCGACCAGCTCACCTGCGTGTTCGTCGACCATGGCCTGCTGCGCCTGAACGAGGGCGACATGGTGATGGACATGTTCGCTGGCGGTTCGTCGCACGGCCGTTCCGAAGACGAACCCGCCCCCTTGGGGGGCAGCGAACGCAGTGAGCGTGGGGGCGAAAAAATTCACGCCAAGGTGGTGCGCGTCGACGCCAGCGAACTGTTCCTGAAAGAGCTGGCCGGCGTGGCCGATCCCGAGCAGAAGCGCAAGATCATTGGCCGCCTGTTCGTCGACGTGTTCAAGGCCGAGGCCGCCAAGCTGACCGCATCGGGCGCGTCGAAAAACGGCGCGAAATGGCTGGCGCAGGGCACCATCTACCCCGACGTGATCGAATCCGGCGGCGGCAAGGCCAAGAAGGCGGTGGTCATCAAGAGCCACCACAACGTCGGCGGCCTGCCCGAGCAGCTGGGCCTGAAGCTGCTGGAGCCGCTGCGCGAGCTCTTCAAGGACGAGGTGCGCGAGCTGGGTGTGGCGCTCGGCCTGCCGCACGACATGGTCTACCGCCACCCGTTCCCCGGCCCCGGCCTGGGCGTGCGCATCCTGGGTGAGGTGAAGAAGGAATACGCCGACCTGCTGCGCCGCGCGGACGCGATCTTCATCGAAGAGCTGCGCTCCACCATCGAGCCGCATTCGCAGAAGAGTTGGTACGACCTCACCAGCCAGGCCTTCACCGTCTTTCTGCCCGTCAAGAGCGTCGGCGTGATGGGCGATGGCCGCACCTACGACTACGTCGTCGCCCTGCGCGCCGTGCAGACCAGCGACTTCATGACCGCCGACTGGGCCGAGTTGCCCTACGCGCTGCTCAAGCGCGTCAGCAGCCGCATCATCAACGAGGTGCGCGGCATCAACCGCGTGACTTACGACGTGTCGAGCAAGCCGCCGGCGACGATTGAGTGGGAGTGAAATCGGGTCCTTCGGGGACTATCGCCAGCCATCCGAAAAATGCCGTAACGTGTTGATTTAGAAGGAAATACGTCGCGGCAACTATCGGTGGCTATCGCCGGCCAGCAAAAACGGTTGCCCGTGGCCTCAGACTTGGTATAGCTGCGCTTCACCCCAGAGGCGCCCACCCAACTGTGGTGTGGCGACATCGCGTGTATCGTCACCGACGAGGACTGGCTGTATCTGGCGGCGGTTATTGACCTGTTCAGCCGTCAGGGGGTGGGCTGGAGCCGCACATGCGGGCCAGTTTGGTCAAGGGTGCACTGGCCATGGCGTGCTTCATGCGCCGCCCGCCGACAGGCCTGATCTTCCACAGCGGCCGCGGCGGTCAGTATTGCAGCGGCGAGTGACAGGCGCTCTTGAAGGATTGGCAACTGCGTTCTTCAACGGGCATAGGGATGCGCTGTCATGGATTCGACTCCCCATAGGCGAACAGGCGCTGTAGCTCGTCGTCTGTTGGTTCACGGTTGCGCTCGACGGATCGGGTATTCAGGCCGCGATAGGGCAGGCTGGCGCGAGCGTCCATAGCCAGTGCGACGGGCAGATCAAGGTGGCGAGCGCGACGGCCCCATTTCAGCAGGCCGGACAGAAACGACAGGTCGGCGGCGATGGTGACGCCACCGGCGCCTTCTTTGGTGCGGCGGTCGATGAAGTCGCGCAGCACCATGGCCGACAATGCCGACAGCTTCACGTTGCCCAGCGTGCGGCGCCACATGGCCAGCGTGGCCTGCTTCATCTTGTCGGCTGGCTTGGTGTCTTCGCTGTACTTGTCGATCAGGTCGGCGAGCGGGACGGCCTTGGGCAGCGGCGCGTAGCCAGTGGCGGCAATCTGGCTGGCCTGCACCTCTATTTCAGCGGCCCAGGCTGCAGCTAGGCGCTTGGTGTCAAAGGTGGCAGCACGGCAAACCCCACCGCGCCGGACTTGCGCCCGCCACTTGCCGCTGGGTAGCTGGGAAAATCTCGCCATCTAGGGTGCTGTGTGCAATCTTTGTGCGTCCAATCGTTACCCGGGGTGTGCCGTCTAACGCGCCGCGTGTGCATCTTGTGCGCACTTATATTGCGTACAGCCCATTTGAGACAGGTCTATGGAAGAAAAGGTATTTATAAATCAACAAATTAACCCATGGCGCCTGTCCGTGGCGCCGATGCTGGATTGGTCCGACAAGCACTGCCGCTACCTGCACCGCCTGCTGACCAAAAAGACGCGTCTGTACACCGAGATGGTGACCACCGGTGGCCTGCTGCACGGGGGCGAGCGGCGGCATCTGCGCTACGACGCGGTGGAGCATCCGGTGGCGCTGCAACTGGGCGGCAGCGAACCGGCCGACCTCGCTGCCTGCGCGCAGATCGGCGCGCGCTGGGGCTACGATGAGATCAACCTGAACTGCGGCTGCCCCAGCGAGCGCGTGCAGCGTGGCGCCTTTGGCGCGTGCCTGATGGACGAGCCGCAATTGGTGGCCGATGGCCTGAAGGCCATGCTGGACGTGGTGGATGTGCCCGTGACGGTGAAGCACCGCATCGGCATCGACAAGGAAGAAAGCTATGCCTTCGTGCGCGACTTCGTCGGCACCGTGGCCGATGCCGGTTGCCAGGTGTTCATCGTGCACGCGCGCAACGCCTGGCTCAAAGGGCTGAGCCCGAAGGAAAACCGCGAGATCCCGCCACTGCGCTATGAACTCGTGTACCAGCTCAAGCGCGACTTCCCGCAGCTGACCATCGTGCTGAACGGCGGCGTGACGACCGATGAGCAGATCGCCGGGCACCTGCGGCACATCGACGGCGTGATGTTGGGCCGCGAGGCCTACCACCACCCGTGGATGATGACGGCGTGGGATACGCGCTTCCTCGGCGGCGCGCCGAACCCGATCACGCCGGATGAGGTCGAGGCCGCCATGGTCGACTACATGCTGCGCGAAGCAGTGGAAGACGGCACGCCGTGGTCGGCCATTGCGCGCCACATGCTGGGCCTGCACCACGGCCGCCGCGGCGTGCGCCTGTGGCGCCAGGTGTGGAGCGACCACAAGCTCAAGCCCTGGCCGCCCGAGCAGGTGTGGGCGCGCGCCCGCGCCCATCTGGAAGCCGAAGCGCCGCTGGTGACCTGAACAGGCGCTACCTGTGGCCGCGACGCCAGCGCGTGGCCACGCGCGGCCACAGCACATTCAACGCCAGCCCGCCCATCACCAGCAGCGCGGCGAGGATCTTCCAGCCCGGCAGTGGTTCGGCCAGCCACCAGGCCGATGCGCTCATGCCGAACACGGGCACCAGCAGCGCCAGCGGCGTCACGCTGGCGGCCGGGTAGCGCGCCAGCAGCCAGGCCCAGACGCCGTAGCCGAACAAGGTGTTGCCGACCGATTGCCACGCCACCGCCGCCCAGGTGCTCCAGCTGGCGGCCAGCAGGCCGGTGCGCACCGCCGGCCAGCCCTCCAGCCACAGCGACAGCACGATCAGCGGCGGCACCGCGAAGATGCTGCTCCACACCATGTAGGCGAGCGCGTCGACCCGCCCGGCGGTGCGGCTGATGATGTTGCCGATGGCCCAGGCCAGCGCCGCCAGCAGGATCAGCACCAACCCGAACGGCGTGATGGCCGCGCCTGCGGTGATCGCATGCCAGCCGATCAGCGTGATGCCCGCCAGCGCGATGCCCATCGCCAGCAACTGGAACGGCCGCACCCGCTCGCCGGCGAGCAGCATGGCCATGCCGATGGTGAAGAACACCTGCGTCTGCACCACCAGCGAGGCCAGTCCCGGCGAGATGTAGCGCGTCATGGAGAAGAACAAGAACCCGAACTGGCCGGCGCCGATGACCACCCCGTAGGCGGCGATATTGCGCCAGCTGGCGACCGGGCGCTTGATGAACAGCAGTGCCGGAAACGCCGCCAGCGAGAAGCGCAAGGTCGCCAGCGCCAGCGGCGGCAGGTCGATCAGCGCGTACTTGATGACGACGAAGTTGGTGCCCCAGATCGCCACCACCGCCAGCCCGAGCAGCAGGTGGCGCCAGGGCAGGGTCGTGGCCATCGAGGCGTGCGCGGGCGGCGGCATGAAATGGAGGCAATGCGGAAGGCGCCGATCATAGGCTCAGCCGTCGCATCGTGTCAGGCGGGCGCCGTGCCGCGCGTGGGCGTGGCGGGCCGCGCCTCCAGCCAGCGCCACGCCAGCCAGCCGGCCGCCAGGCTCAGGCACCAGGCCAGCAGCAGGCCGGCGATCTGTGCCGCCGGGGCGCTGGGCGCCAGCCGCCACACGATGGTGCTGACGAGCAGGCTCACCGGGTAGTGCAGCAGAAAGACCGGGTAGGAAATGCGCGCCAGCCACCCCATCATCGCGTTCAGGTTCGATCGTGCGAGCGCGCCCGCCGCGGGCTGCCACAGCAGCAGCAGCGCCACCCCACCGGCCAGCGCGATGCGGCTGCGCCATTCGAGCAGCAGCGCCAGCATCAGCAGCGAGACGATCAGCGCGGTTGCGCCCGCGCGCTGGCCGCCGCGCCCTCCCCAGGCCGCCAGCACGCCGAGCCCGTAGGCGCCGAAGAAATAGGGCGCCCACATGTCGCCATCGTCCTGCAGATTGAACCAGACCAGCGAGGCCAGCACACTGCCACCCAGCAAGGTCACCGCCATGGCTGTCTGCGCGCCGCCGGGCCGTGCGTGGCGCATCGCGCGGTGCATCAGCGCCGCCAACGCGGCCAGCAGGGCGAACAACTGCAGGTCGATCGCCACGTACCAGACACCGGCGCTCAGCGCCGGTTGGTCGAGAATGTCCTGCAGCATCAGCACGTGCGCCAGCAACTGAGTCCCGGTGGGCGGCGCGGGCGTGTCGGCGTCGGTCATCCACGCGCGTGCGAGGGCAGCTGCCAGCCACGCGGCCAGCAGTGCCAGCAGCAGCGTGGGTAGCAAGCGGCGGTAGCGTGCCAGTGCGCGAAGCGGCCAGTCGCGCGGGCTCAGGCGCGGCGTGTCGGGCGCGGGCCACAGGCTGCGTGCGGCCAGATAGCCGCCGATCACCAGGAATGCCTGTACCGCCAGGCGTGCGTCTTGCTGCAGAAAATCCGCCCATTCGGGCCAGCGGGTTCTGGCCGCTGGCGCCAGCGGACCATAGCTCAGCAGGTGATGCCAGACGATGAGTTGCGAGCCGAGGGCCTTGCCCCAGTTCACCCATGCCTGGGTCGCGTGGTGGTGGTTCAAGATCGTTCGAGGTCGAGGATCGCGTGCGACCTCGGTCTGGCCATGTCTGTGTCGAGCTCAGCGCGCCAGGCGGCGCGCCGTGATGCCACGGACTCGGGCGCTGCCGTCGCGCGCGTGGTGCGCGGATTGCGCCGGCGCGATTTTATGGCATCTCGCCGGTAACGATTGCCTGTGTTGAGCTTGTGGCTATTGAATCGGGAGCGCGCGTGTGGGTGGCCGCTGCCCGGCAGCCGTCGACCCCCTCAGGAGCCTCGCACGGTGACAGGTCCTGCGCCAGCGCCCACAGCTGTGCCAGATCACCGCCGGGTGCTCCGCGCAGCGCCGTGGCCAGATCGATCACGGCTTGCCTGTCCCATGGCGCTGGCGTCGTGCTGCCGCCCTGCGCGGGCACAAAGACATGCCGCTTGGTCAGCAGCTTTTGCTCATGGGGTGTCGGTGCGCGGCCAAGCCGCTGCAGGAAGTCCATGAACGTCGGATGCCGCGATTCGGTGGCCTTCAACCAGTCCCAGTGGTGGCATTGGCCGTAGGTCTTGAAGTTGCCCGCGCCCATGCCGCAGGGAAACATGTGGGCGCTCAGCATCGCCAGCTCGTCCAGGATCCGAGCCTCGCTCCAGCCGGCCGCCTGGCGTTCGGCGATGCGGCTGAAGAGGTCCACCGGCTGCGAGCCGAGGTCGTATGGATTCTCGATCGGCAACACCGGCGCGACCTCGGGCAGGCCGCCCACTTTTTGCGTGCACAGCCGGTACTGGTTGAGCCAGGCGTGCGCCTCACCCAGCTCGCGCGCCCGGGCGTAGCCGTGCACATCGGTGAAGTGGGTGGGTGGCAGCCACTGCTCGGGCAACAGCAGTGCGTGCCCAAGCTCATGCGCCAACACGCCGTAGCCGGAGTGCGTGCGGGCCTGCGGTGCGGGCGGGCAGTAGAAGCGGATCAGACCCGGCTGGCCGTTGGCACCCGCGAAGTCGGCGTCCACCCGCCCGATGCGCCCGCCGGCTTGCGCGAACTCGCGCAGTTGCCTGGCCATCGCCCGCGTGTCGCGGAGGGCCTGCAACTCGGTGTCGGGAAAACCGGCCTGGCGCAGCGCGGTTTCCAAGGGTGCGGATGGGCTGAACACGGCAGCGTGAAGTGATCGAAGCATTGATGCGGTGGCGGGTGACACCGGATTCTCGCCTTGCCGTGCCGCCGTGGGTGAAATCGGTGCTACAAAGGGGCCCGTTCGCCGCTTGCCCCACACCCATGTCCATGTCCGTGTACTTGCCGCCCCGGTGCCTGCCTCGCCTTCGGCCCTGGGCCGTTCTCGCCATCGGGCTGAGCGGCGGCGCGCTCGCGTTGGCGGCGGAGCCTCGCTCGGATGAGCCGCTGACCGCGTGGTCGCCACCCCCCGCGACCATGACAACGGAGTGGGTGGCTGCGGCCGATCCTGTACCAGCGCAGGGCGCGGCGCCCGCCACCGGCGAAACTTCCGCTGGCGATCCGTCGGCGGTGCGGGTGCCACGCACCTGGCCTCACGACAGTCTGCCGCAGCCCTATCCGCGCGCCGAGGCCGACGACCCGCGCGTGCGCTTTCTGCTGGGTGTGGCGGCCAACACCAGCCCCAACTTCTTCGGCGGCCCCAGCCAGCACTTCAAACTCAAGCCCGTGGGCGCGCTCGACTGGGGCCGCTGGCGCCTGAGCACCGGCGGCGGCTACGGCCTGATGGGGCAGGGGCGGCGCGAGCGCGGCAGCGGCGCGCAAGCCATGCTGCGCGAGACCGATCGCTTCAATCTGAGCCTGTCGCTCAACATCGACCGCGGCCGCGACGTGGCCGATACGGAGCGGCTAAAAGGCGTGCCCGACGTGCGCGCGACCGTGCGCGCCCGCCTGCGCGCCCGCTACAACCTGACCGACCGCTGGACCGCCAGCCTGGCCGCATCGCAGGACATCCTGGGCCGCGGCCGCGGCATGGAACTGGACGGCTGGCTCGGCTATCGCTGGCCGATCAGCCAGGCCACGCGCGTCGATTTCGGCCTGGGCGCTTCATGGGGCAACAGCCAGTACATGCGCAGCCAGTTCGGCATTCCGCAGGGGGCCACCACGGCGTCGGGCTATCCGGCGTTCAAGCCGGGCGCGGGCCTGTACCAGACCGAGATCGGCGTCGACATCGCGCACGCGCTGTCGCGCAGCTGGGTGGTGTTCGGCGGCATGCGCTACTCGCAACTGCACGGCGACGCGCGGCGCAGCCCGCTCACCGTGCGCAGCAAGGGCGTGTCGGCCAGCGTGGGAATCGCCTGGCGTAACTGAGCGTGGTGGTGCTCACCCACCGCGCCGCCTCACTGCTTGTTCTTCGTCTTGCCCTTGGGCAACACCGCCGTGACGGGCGCTTGCGGGCGGTCGGACGGCGCGCCGGTCTTCGGCGGCGACGTGTCCTTCTTCGGTTTTTTCACCATCTTCTCTCGGCGCTGCTCACCCATGTCGGCTCCTTGTGTGCCATTGCGGAATGCGGCGATGGTAGCCGGCTTGCGCCGCGCGCCGGTGGACTCAGGCCTGCCAGACCCCGAACCCCGCTGAACGCAGGTCGATGCCCACCTCGATCTCGCGCGCCACCGCGTCGTCGTAGGTCATCGGGTTGAAGCCTTCGTACAGATCCGGCAGCAGCCGCAGACCGTACTGGCGCACATAGGCGTTGGCCTGAATGCCCGCCTTGTGCTTGTCGAAGCGCACGTCCGGGTCCAGTCCCGTCATGCCGACATAAACGCAAGGCTGGCCGTCGATGTAGCCGGGGTTGCGCTTCTTGAAGCGCGGCTCCAGCAGCACGTCGCGCGACAGCTCGATCACATAGACGTGGTAGTGCGCGCGCCTGGGCCGTTTGCGGGCGACTGGCGGTTTGGGTGGGGCGGCGCGGGCGCGGGGCATTGAGAACTGACATCGTACCGATGGCACCGGCCTGCACAGCCGCGCACTCATCGCGGCGTGTGTCTGCGCCGTGCCTGAAGCGTAAAACCGCCCTTATCGCTTCATTAATGAAGCGTATTTCTCTAAAATACGCTTCACCATGCTCACTTCAGCTCGCTGGATCTGGCAAGCCTCCGACTGGCCCGCGCTTCGTTTTGATGCGCAAGCCGTGCAGCCGCAACTGGCCGCCGCGCGGCTGGCGCAGGGCAAGCTGCTGGGCATCGCCAGCAGCTTGCAACTGGTGGACCTGGCCGAACTGCAACTGACCGAGTGGACGCAAGAGGCCATCGCCACCGCGCAGATCGAAGGCGAAGTGCTGCAGGTCAACTCGGTGCGCGCCTCGGCCGCGCGCCGCCTGGGCTTGCCTGGCGCCAGCGCTGCGCCGCGCGATGCCCGCACCGAGGCCACGCTCGATGTACTGCAAGCCGCCATCGGCCAGTGGCAGCAGCCCCTGACGCAAAACGATCTCTTCGCCTGGCACGCGGCGCTGTTCCCCACCGGCCGCAGCGGCCTCAGCCAAATCGTCACCGGCGGTTGGCGCACCCACGCCGAGCCGATGCAAATCGTCACCCCAACAGTGCCGCGAATCGCCCCGCGTGACGGCGTGCGCGGCGCCCTCGCCACCCATGGCGGCGTTGCTGTCCTTGCCCAGACGCCCGGTCTGGCCTGCGGCCAGCGCCTTGCCACAGACGCCGATGACGCGGCGCCCATCCGCCCCGCGAGGCGATCCGCGGCACCCGGCAAACCCGACGTACTGCACTACCAGGCCCCCGCATCCGCCGACGTGCCGGCGCACATGGCCGCGTGGTTGCAATGGTTCAACGCCAGCCTGGGCGCCCTCGACGGCGTGGCCCGCGCCGCGCTGGCGCATCTTTGGTTTGAGGCCATCCACCCGTTTGAAGACGGCAACGGCCGCATCGGCCGCGCGGTGGTCGAGCTGGCGCTGGCGCAAGACCTGCAAAGCCCGCAGCGGCTGATGAGCGTATCTGCACAGCTGCTGGCTGCCCGCGCCGACTACTACGCGCAACTGCAAGCGGCCACCGGACGGCCTGAACTGGACGTGACGCCCTGGGTCGGCTGGTTCGCTGCCCGCGTGCAGCGCGCGGCTGAGGCCGCTGCCGCGCACGTGCAAAGCGCGCTGGACAAAACCGCCTTCTGGTCACGCCTGACCGCCGCGCACCCCGACCTGAGTGCCGCGCAGCGCAAGACCCTGGGCAAGTTGTTCGACGCCGGCCCCGATGGCCTTGCCGGCGGCATGAGCACCGAGAAATACGTCAACCTGACGGGCGTATCGCGCGCCACGGCGTACCGTGAATTGACCGATCTGACCGAGTGCGGGCTGCTGGAGCGCACGGGGCAGGGTAGGGGGACGCGGTATCGGCTGGTCGGTGGGGTTGATGCTAAAACGGGCTGTAGCTCTTGAGTGACGGGCGCAAGAAGCTATCGATAGCGTAGCGTTGGCAAAGGCTGCTGGCACCGTCAATCAGCGCTATCCAGCCGCAACGCGCTATCCACCTGATGCGCCGCCTCGATCAGGCTGGCCACCAGCCGCTCGTCGATGTCCAGCAGACCCTCGTACTCGCCCAGGTTGCGCGTGTTGTGGCATTTGTCCAGCACGCGCCATACGTCCGGCCCCAAGCCCAGCGTGTGCGGCAACACCTGAAAGACGATGTAGCGCTGGCTGGGCCGGTAGCCCTTGCGCCGCAGCGCGGCCAGGCACAGCGCGTGCGCGGCGTTGTAGGCCAGATCGAACCGGCTCTCCAAAGACAGCGAAGGGTTGGCGGCGTCGTGCAGGCGCGCGCGGCCAGTGCGCAGCAGGCCGGCGGATTCGGCCGCGTCGGACGGCTCGGCCTTGAGCGGCTTGGCCGGCCCGCTCAGGTTGAGCAGCGGGTCAGTCGCCACGCAATGCCTCCTCGTCGCCCATCAGCCAGATGCGCGGTTGATCCAGCACGCGGGTGACAAAGGCATTGTCCTGCGCGCGGCGCCGCGCCAGCTCAGCGCGGGTGTACAGCGTGGGGTTGATGCTGCGGCCCAGCGTCTGCGCCGGGCCCTCCAGCGCGCTGAACACCTCGGCATAGCCCAGCGCATCGCTGACGATCAGCACGTCCACATCGCTGCCCGCCGTGTCCTGCTGCCGCGCGACCGAGCCATAAACAAAGGCCGCTGCCACCTGATCCGCCAGTGGCGCCAGCGCCGCCCGCAGCACATCGGCCAAGCCCACCGTCTTCAGCACCAGCCCGCGCAGTTCGGCAAATACCGGCGACGCCGCGTTGGCCTGATAGTGCTTCTGGTTGCCCTGATCGCGCACCGTGACCAGCCCAGCGGCCAGCAAACTGGCCAACTCGCGCTGCACCGCGCCGGTGCCTGAGTGCGCCAGCGCAATCAGCTCGTTGGCGTAAAAGCTGCGATCCGGCGCGCCAAACAGCACTGCCAGCACGCGCTGGCGCACGGCGGGGAACAGGGCATCGGCGGCGGAGGGCATGGGCCTCATTTTATACCCAAATTGGGTTTGATGAAACCCGAATTGGGTCTGATGCCGGGTCAGCGATGCGCCTCATTGAGCATGGCTGAAAGGGCGTTTTGATTTGACCTAATACTCACCGAGGTTAGAGGCTAAGGAAGGTCTGCACAAATCTGCAGATCTCATGCTATGCAAGATGTAGCGTCTTTGGGACAATTGAGCGCCATGAAGCAATCAGACCTTGGCCTGAACCTGAGTGTCAAGCGCACGCGCAAGCGGCGCTTTCTCGATGAGATGAATGCCGTGGTGCCTTGGGCCGATCTGGTGGCCTTGATCGCGCCATATGCCCCTGAGGCTGGCCGACGCGGGCGTCAGCCCTTTGCGATTGAAACCATGCTGCGCATTCACTTCATGCAGCAGTGGTTCACCCTGAGCGATCCGGCCATGGAAGAAGCCTTGCACGACGTGCCGCTGTACCGCGAGTTTGCGAGCCTGGACAACTGGCATACGCGCCTGCCCGACGAGAGCACCATCTTGCGCTTTCGTCACCTGCTGGAGCAGCACAAGCTGGCCGAGCAGATGTTCAAGCTCATCAACGAGCTGCTCATCGCCAAGGGATTGCTGCTCAAGGCTGGTACCGCCGTGGACGCCACCTTGATTGCTGCGCCCAGCTCCACCAAGAACAAGGACAACGCGCGCATGCCCAGATGCGCTCCAGCAAGAAGGGCAACAACTGGTACTTTGGGATGAAGACGCACATCGGTGTGGACGCCGACTCAGGCTTGACGCACAGCGTGCGTGGCACGGCAGGCAACGTGCATGACATCGTTGAGGCCAACGCCTTGCTGCACGGTGAAGAAAGCAATGCCTTTGGCGACTCGGCCTTCCAGGGTGCTGACAAGCGAGCCGGATGCCAAGGAAAGTGTCACCTGGCATGTGGCCATGAAGCCGGGCCAGCGCAAAGCGTTGGACAAGGACGATCCGATCGAAGGCAAGCTTGATCAGATCGAACGCATCAAGGCCAGCATCCGCGCCAAGGTCGAGCATCCGTTTCGGGTCGTGAAGTGCCAGTTCGGCTATGTGAAGGTGCGCTACCGGGGTTTGAAGAAGAACACGGCGCAGATCGTGACCTTGTTGGGCCTGGCCAACCTGTGGATGGCGCGCAAGAAGTTGATGGCATAGGTGCGCCGGCGCGGGCCAAAAGGGCCTGCGGGAGAGCAAAAACCTCCGAGCAAGGCGAAAACGTCCGGCGAGGTCTCAGTTTCCAGCAAGAGCTAAAAAATGGACAGCCAAGCACATCCGCGTGTCAATTATTCAGACCGTCCCTAAAACAGGCTCAAGCGCTTGATGGTCAAGCGAGAGCAGCTATAAAAAATATACTGACCAGCGCATCACGCGGCGTGGGAGGTAGCCCCTTAGGCAGCGTGGTCTTGCAACTAGGAATGTTTACACAGCCCCAGAAGTGCTTGCCGATGCCCGGGAGTTAATTTTGATCTGACCCCAATTTTTTGATCTGACCCCAATTTTCGATCACATCACTATTGAATAGAAATCAAACCTCTTGAAGTTGTTGAATGTGCCCGCAGATAATCCTCATGGAAATGATCGACATGAGGAAACTCACCCCTGAAGCGCGCCAGGAGCGGCGCCGGCAGGTCATCAAGCTGCGCCGCGCGGGCTGGACGTATGAAGCCATCGCCGCCGATCTGGGCCTGTCGCGCACCGGCGTGTTCGACATCTGCAAGCGCTATGACCAAGGCGGCGCCAAGGCGCTGGTGGACAAGCCCTGCGGGCGACCCGTGGGCGTGCTGCGTGCCCTGAGCGAAGAGCAAGAGCGCGACATCCGTCGTCTGGTCATCGACCACACGCCCGATCAGCTCAAGATGGACTTTGCGTTGTGGACACGCCAGGCGGTGCTGCTGCTGATTGAGCAGCGCTGCGGCGTGCGTCTGACTCCGCAAGGCGTGGGCCTGTACCTGCGCCGCTGGGGTTTCACGCCGCAAAAGCCCATCCAGCGTGCCTACGAACAACAACCTGCTGCCGTACAGCGCTGGCTCGATGAGCAGTACCCGGCCATCGAGCACAGAGCCAAGGCTGAAGGTGCAGAAATTCACTGGGCCGATGAGACGGGTCTGCGCTCGGACGATGTGCGCGGGCGCTCTTACGCCCCCATGGGCCAGACACCGGAGATTCGCGTCAACCAGCGCCGTGAGGGCCTATCCATCATCTCCAGCGTCACCAACCGGGGCAAGGTTCGCTTCAAGGTGTTTGAGGGGGCGATGAACGCGGCCATCCTGATCGACTTCATGAAGCGACTGGTGCAGGAAGCCAAGAAGGCAAACACCGGCAAAGTATTCCTTGTGCTGGACAACCTGAAGGTTCATCACGCCAAGCTGGTCAAGGCGTGGCTACAGGAGAACAAGGAGCACATCGAAGTGTTCTACCTGCCCAGCTACAGCCCGGAGCTGAACCCCGACGAGATGCTCAACGCGAACCTGAAGGCCGCCGTCACGAGCCAGGCGCCCAATCGGCGCAAGGGTCAACTCAAGCAAGCGGCCATCGGGCACCTGCGGCACCTGCAGAAATCGCCCGCCAAGGTCAAGCAGTTCTTCCAGAAGGAATCGGTCAAATATGCGGCTTGATTTATTTGTTCAAGTGGTTTGATTTCGGATCAATAAGATATGGGTAGTCGCTGCCGCCATCAGAATTTTTGTACTCATTAATCAGAGTGATCAAATCTTCATCGGTTAAATGAATAATATATCCCCTATTGTCGTGCGCAGTATCAATGCAGCGCCGCTCTAAAAGAGGTCCATTTTTTAATGATCTGCAAATTAAAAGTCCAACTTGCCCTCGGCTCGGACTAAATCGACCGGCCAACTGATCAATTTCCGGATTTTCAACTTCTTGGCCATAGTTTTTGCACTCAACAAAAATATGAGCAGATGAGTAGTGCAGGGATAGCCATTTAAAGAATCCATCATAAGCACTATTGACATACGTAATGTCAATTCGCTTGCGGCCTTGATGAATCTCATGTTGCTTCGTTGGTGATGTGAGGGAAGGGTAGAGCAAAACGCTCAAAAGCTTCTCCACAGCAACTTCATAGCGCGATGCATGTGCTTTGCCTGGCGGGATATTTTTGAGGTCTGATATCAGCTGGTCGAACTTCGGCGTTGGAGAGTTTCCAATTTCTGCAAATTGAAAATGAGACATGGGGCGTGAAGTGCGTATTGCATCTTTCTTGAATTGATCCAAGCCTTGAGGGTGTTTTATTGTTTCCCGCTCAATTGTCAGTTTGTCTGCGCCGTATTTTTCACGCAGCGCCTTTTTTGTTACTCTACGGCTGCCGTTATTGAGAATTTGAACTAAACTTGAGGAAGGTCTGCACAAATCTGCAGATCTCATGCTATGCAAGATGTAGCGTCTTTGGGACAATTGAGCGCCATGAAGCAAGCAGACCTTGGCCTGAACCTGAGTGTCAAGCGCACGCGCAAGCGGCGCTTTCTCGATGAGATGAATGCCGTGGTGCCTTGGGCCGATCTGGTGGCCTTGATCGCGCCATATGCCCCTGAGGCTGGCCGACGCGGGCGTCAGCCCTTTGCGGTTGAAGCCATGCTGCGCATTCACTTCATGCAGCAGTGGTTCACCCTGAGCGATCCGGCCATGGAAGAAGCCTTGCACGACGTGCCGCTGTACCGCGAGTTTGCGGGCCTGGACAACTGGCATACGCGCCTGCCCGACGAGAGCACCATCTTGCGCTTTCGTCACCTGCTGGAGCAGCACAAGCTGGCCGAGCAGATGTTCAAGCTCATCAACGAGCTGCTCATCGCCAAGGGATTGCTGCTCAAGGCTGGCACCGCCGTGGACGCCACCTTGATTGCTGCGCCCAGCTCCACCAAGAACAAGGACAACGCGCGCGATGCCCAGATGCGCTCCAGCAAGAAGGGCAACAACTGGTACTTTGGGATGAAGACGCACATCGGTGTGGACGCCGACTCAGGCTTGACGCACAGCGTGCGTGGCACGGCAGGCAACGTGCATGACATCGTTGAGGCCAACGCCTTGCTGCACGGTGAAGAAAGCAATGCCTTTGGCGACTCGGCCTTCCAGGGTGCTGACAAGCGAGCCGATGCCAAGGAAAGTGTCACCTGGCATGTGGCCATGAAGCCGGGCCAGCGCAAAGCGCTGGACAAGGACGATCCGATCGAAGGCAAGCTTGATCAGATCGAACGCATCAAGGCCAGCATCCGCGCCAAGGTCGAGCATCCGTTTCGGGTCGTGAAGTGCCAGTTCGGCTATGTGAAGGTGCGCTACCGGGGTTTGAAGAAGAACACGGCGCAGATCGTGACCTTGTTGGGCCTGGCCAACCTGTGGATGGCGCGCAAGAAGTTGATGGCATAGGTGCGCCCGGCGCGGGCCAAAAGGGCCTGCGGGAGAGCAAAAAACCTCCGAGCAAGGCGAAAACGTCCGGCGAGGTCTCAGTTTCCAGCAAGAGCTAAAAAATGGACAGCCAAGCACATCCGCGTGTCAATTATTCAGACCGTCCTTGAGTTGATTGAATTCTCATGTTTTTGCATTAGTGGAAGAAGATAATGAGTATAGTATCGAGTTGAATCATAGAAAAATTTCTGCCGCACAATGACTTTGGGAACTAGGATAAGTGTGCCATAATCGGTGGAAGGGAGGTTTGTAAATGAATCCTCCCAAACGCAGGCTAAAGGATTCCAAATTTGCCCAGATGGGGCGCCCGGAATGAGTGGGATTCCATAGTACTGGCAAATTTGTTGCGTATATTTTATGAGCGGCCCTCGAATAATATTGCAGACCGCGTCTGAAATTCGATCGGGACCAATGCCTTCAATAAACAGACACGCATCTTCGAGGTCTTTGAGGAAACCAGTCTTGCCAGCTTTGCTCTTACTTAGTGCATTCCAGAAAGCCAAGGCAAATCCTGGACCTACACCGTTGCCGCGAGAGATGCTTCGAGACAAACCTAAATGGAATTCATTTCGCTCGGACAGGCCTTCAAGCATCAACAGGCCGGTGGCCTGATCGTTTGTTCGGATGTGAATCAGGAGTTGATTGAAAAAGTGTTGAAGTAACGAGGTGCACTCAGATCCCCAAACAGAGTTGAGACTGCGCAACCGGCTTGGATCAATAAAAACCGGAATGTCATTGCCAATAGGGATGTCAACAAAATCGAGCGTATTTTGATCTCGCCCAAGGCCGTAGTGCTTAGATACCCGAGTTTTAGGGCCACTATGTTTCATCGTGCTATGAAATAGGGTCAGATTCGAATTTTCTGCGTATGAAATAGGGTCAGATTCGAATTTTCTGCACTCATTTGTCCCGCAATAGCTGTTTATGCAGCCACCAACACTTCGGCCGGGATGCCCAGCCCCGCGCTCAGGCGCCGGATCATGGCCAGTGTCAATGGGCGATTGTGGGCCAATACTTCATACACGCGGTTGCGGGCGCCGATGTAGGGCTCCAGGTCGGCCACCGTCAGGCCCTGCTGGTCCATCCTGAACTTGATGGCGTCAATGGGATCCGCCGTGTCCGCGGCAAAGTGCTTGCGCTCGTAGGCTTCGATCAGGGTGATCAGCGCGTCGAAGTACGCGCCTTCGGCACTGTCGGCATCGGGCTCGTGGGGCTGGTCGAACAGGCGCGCGGCCTCGGCCAGCGCGGCGCGGTAGTCGTCGTCGGTGCGGATGGGATAGAGGCGCATGCTCCGCACTCTACGCAGTTTTCTTCATCGTGAGCTTGACCGTGTAGCCCAACTGGGCCGCCACATTGACCAGCGCATCGAGCGTGAACTTGTGCGTGCGGCCCTTGACCAGATCGTTCATGCGCGGTTGCGTGATGCCCGCGCGCGCGGCTGCTTGTGCCTGGGTCAGGCCCAGACGATCAATGGCTTTTCGGATGTGGATGGCCAGATCGGCGCGCAGCAGCAGGTTTTGCGCCTCGGGTGCTGGAAAGCCCAAGTCGTCAAAGACGTTGTCGCTGCCGACGATGGTTTTCAGCGGGGCGCTCATGGCTTGATCTCCTTCAACAGTGCGGCGTAGCGGCTTTGGGCCAGCGCCAAATCAGGCTGCGCGGTCTGCTGCGTTTTCTTGATGAAGGCATGCAGCACGTAGACCGATTCGGAAAACTTGGCCACGTACATCACGCGGTACTGGCGCCCGGCGCGCACCCGGATTTCGTAAACGCCCGCACCCACCGTGGGCATGGGCTTGAAGTCGGTCGGCATTTCTCCGCGTTGCACCAATCGCAACTCAAAGCCGATTAAGGCGCGCGCATCGGCAGGGAAGTCGCGTACCGCATTGAGCGACGTTCCCAGCCAGTTGATGCGTTTCATTTTATATCAGTTCTGATAACTACGCCTGTGTGCTAAACGACTATTTACTCCAAGAATCCTTCAACCCTGCAATCCTGTTGAACACCAGCTTCGCGCCCGCCTGATGCGTCCGCCGATCCGCCACAAAGAAGCCGTGCCGCTCAAACTGAAAGCGATCCTCGGGCTGCGCGGTGGCGAGGGACGGCTCGACGATGGCGTGCACGGTGCTCAGGCTGTTGGGGTTGATGACGGTGAGAAAGTCGCGGCCGCCCGCGTCGGGCTGCTCTTCGGTGAACAGGCGATCGTAGAGGTTGACGGTGGCGGGCAGGCCGTCGGCGGCGCCGACCCAGGTGATGACGCCCTTGACCTTGACGCTGTCGGCGCCGGGGGTGCCCGATTTGGTGTCGGGGACGAGGCGAGCCGTGACGGAATCTATGTTTCCTGCTGCATCTTTGGTAGCGCCGGTGCATTCGATGACGTAGGCGTATTTCAGCCGCACCTTGTTGCCGGGGAACAGGCGGAAGAAGCCCTTGGGCGGGGTTTCTTCGTAGTCGGTGCGCTCGATCCACACCTGGCGGCCCATGTTGAATTGGCGCTGGCCCATTTCGGGGTGGTGCGGGTGCACGGGGGCGTGGCAGGGTTCCAGGTGGTCGTCGCTGCCAAACACTTCGGCCCAGTTGGTGATGATGAGCTTGAGCGGCTCCAGCACGGCCATGGCGCGGGGGGCGACGGGGTCGAGCGTTTCGCGCAGGGCGGCGTCGAGCGCGGCGTAATCGGTCCAGGCGTTGCTGGTTTTGGTGACGCCGCTGCGTTCGGCAAACAGCTTGAGGCTTTCGGGCGTGAAACCGCGGCGGCGCAGGCCGGCGAGGGTGGGCATGCGGGGGTCGTCCCAGCCTGACACATGGCCTTCTTGCACCAACTGGCGCAGCTTGCGCTTGCTGGTGATGACATGGCCGACGTTCAGGCGCGCAAATTCGTACTGGCGCGGCGGCGGGGTGTGAAGCAGGCCGCCCACGACGCGACCATCGGGCAGTGTCGTCGTTTCCGCCAGGCGCTCCAGCACCCAGTCGTAGAAGGGGCGCTGGTCTTCAAACTCCAGCGTGCAGATGCTGTGGGTGATTTGCTCCAGCGCATCCTCGATGGGGTGCGCGTAGGTGTACATGGGGTAGATGCACCACTTGTCGCCGGTGCGATGGTGCGTGGCGCGGCGGATGCGGTAGATCGCCGGGTCGCGCATGTTGATGTTGGGCGATGCCATGTCGATCTTGGCGCGCAGCACCATGGCGCCGTCGGGGTGCTTGCCGTCGCGCATCTCGCGAAAGCGCGCCAGATTGTCGGCCGGGCTGCGGTCGCGGAAGGGGCTGTTGACGCCGGGCGTGCCAAAGTCGCCCCGGTTGGCCCGCATTTGCTCGGGCGTCTGCTCATCGACATAGGCGTGGCCAGCCTCGATCAGGTATTCGGCCGCGCGGTACATGAAGTCGAAGTAGTCGCTGGCGAAGTATTCGTGCGGTTGCTGCACGCCGGGGCGCGCGGGGTCGTCGGCAAAGTGGTGGTCCCAGCCGAGCCAGCGCACGGTGTCGCGGATGCTGTCGACGTATTCCTGCTCTTCTTTTTCGGGGTTGGTGTCGTCAAAGCGCAGGTGGCACACGCCGCCGTACTCCTCGGCCAGGCTGAAGTTCAGCCAGATGCTCTTGGCGTGGCCGATGTGCAGGTAGCCGTTGGGCTCGGGCGGGAAGCGCGTGCGCACCTTGGCCGGGTCGGGCACGCCGGCCGCGTGGCTGGGGCCGTCGCCGGGCTCGCCACCCCAGTGGCGGCCGGCGTAGGTGCCTTGGTCGAGGTCGTGCTCGATGGCCTGGCGGATGAAGTGGCTGGGCCTGGCCGGATCGGCCGCAGGGGCGGCCGGCGCGGTGTTCTTGGTGGGAGAGGACATGGGCCAGATTCTAGGTCGGCGCCCCTTGGTGGTGCAGTGGGCGGGCCGCCCTGCCGGATTGCCACGGAGCGTCGGCAAACGCCTTGTGCGCACGGCGTAAGTGCTTGATTTTCAAGCGTTCGTTACGCACCGATACCGCTTTCACCTGCCAGGGGTGGTCTGTATCGCGCTTTGCTTCGTTTAATAGGTCCGTGGTTCGCACCGCCTGTCGGTGCGACGCGTATTGAGGAGTTCGATCATGAAGAGAACGATGCAAGGCATGCTGATGACTGGCGTGCTCGCGGCCGGTGCGCTGGGCATGGCGGGTGTGGCCCAAGCCCGCAGCGACGTGTATTGGTCAATCGGCATGGGCTCGCCAGGCGTGTCGGTGGGTGTGAGCAATGCGCCGCCGGTGTACTACGCGCCGCAGCCCGTCTATGTGCAGCCGGCGCCCGTGTACGTGCGCCCGCGCCCGGTGTATGTGGCGCCGCCCGCCTACTACGCACCGCCGCGCGTGATGGTCCGGCCGCAGCCGGTGTATTACTACGGCCCGCCAGGGCACTACAAGCACCAGAAGAAGTGGCGCAAGAAGCACCGCCACCACGGCGACTGGGATTGAGTTTCTGACCGGGTTCTCCAGGCGCCGCGCCTCAGCGCGCGGCGGTTGAAGACGTTTTCTCCAAGGTGACCACCCTTTGACACCCGCTCCTCGTGAGCGGGTTTTCTTTTGCGCGGTCAGGCGCCGTACAGGGCCTCGATCTCGTCGGCGTAGGTCTTGTAGACGCTGGAGCGGCGCACCTTCATGGTGGCCGTGACCTCGCCGTCGTCGTGGTCCAGTTCCTTGGTCAGCAGGTGGAAGTTCTTGATCTGCGCCACCTGCGCCAGCCGCTGGTTGCCTTGATCGATCTCGGCGCGAATCAGCCCCTGCACCTCGGGCAACTCGACCAGCGAGCGGAAGTGGGTGAAGGCCAGGCGCCGCGCTTCGGCCCATTTGCCGACGGTCTCGTAATCGATCTGGATCAGCGCCGACACGAACTTGCGGCCCTCCGCGATCACGATGCATTCCTTGATGAAGGGGCTGGCCTTCATGGTGTTTTCGATCTCGGACGGCGTCAGGTTCTTGCCGCCGGCCGTGATCATGATGTCCTTCAGCCGGTCCACGATGCGGATGTGACCGTGCTCGACCACCACCACGTCGCCGGTGTGCAGCCAGCCGTCGCGCACCGTGCTGGCCGTGGCTTCGGGGTTCTTGTAGTAGCCGGCGAACACCATGTCGCCGTGCAGCTGCAGCTCACCCTGCTCGCCGATGCGGTAGTCCACGCCCAGGGTCGGCGGGCCAACGCTGCCGAGCCGGACGTCGTCGCGGCGCTGGCCGGTCACCATGCCGGTCGATTCGGTCAGGCCATAAACCTCGACCAGCGGCACGCCGAGGGCGCGGAAGAAGCGCACCACCTCGGTCGGGATCGACGCGGCGCCGGTCAGCGCCACCCTGGCACGACGCAGGCCGATGAAGTTCTGCAGCGCGCGCAGCGCCAGCCAGTAGGCCGCGCCATAGCGCAGGCGCTCGCCCAGCGACCAGCGGGCGCGGTCCTTCTCGGCCAGCGGCTGCACGGTCGCCAGCGCGCGCTCGAACAGCGCGCGCCGCAGCGCGCCGGTTTCCTGCATCTTGATGCTGATGGCGGCGTGCAGCTTTTCCCAGATGCGCGGCACGCCGAGGAACATGTTGGGCGCGACCTCGCGCAGATCCTCCTGCACGGTGCGGATGGACTCGCCGAAGTTGACCTGCGAACCCAGGTAGACCGGCACGAAGGTGGTCAGCATCTGCTCGGCCACGTGGCACAGCGGCAGGTAGGACAGGTGCGAGCTGTCGGCGCTCATGTCCAGCCGCTCGACGATGCCCGGCACCACGCCGCGGATGTTGCGCCACGAGATCATGGCGCCTTTGGGCGCGCCGGTGGAGCCCGAGGTATAGATCATCAGGCCGATGTCGTCCAGCCGCTGCGCCGCCAGCACGGCGTCGATGCGGCCCGTGCCTTCGCGCCGCGCCAGCTCGGCACCGGCCGCCTCGACCTCGGCGAAGGTGAGGATGCGGGCGCGGTCCTCGGCGTCGTAGCTGGACAGGCCCTTGGTCTCGACGATGACGATGCGGCGCAGCCGGGGCAGCTGCTCGATGGCTTCGAGCACCTTGTCGGCCTGCTCCTGGTCCTCGCAGACCACCACCTCGACGTCGGCGTGGCCGACCACGTAGGCCACTTCGTTGCTCGGGCTGGTGGGGTAGACGCCGACGGTGACGGCGCCGATCAGGCCCGCGCCCATCTGCGTCAGCACCCATTCGATGCGGTTCTCGGAAATCACGCCCACGTGCGAGCCCGGCCCCAGGCCGAGCGTGCCCAGGCCCAGGCCGACGTGGCTGGCGCGCTCGAAGTAGGCGCTCCAGCTGAGCGGCTTCCAGATGCCGAAGTCCTTCTGCCGGATCGCGATGCGCGCGCCACTTTGCTGCGCCTGTGCGCGCAGCATCTGCGGCAGGGTCTGCTCGGGCAGGGCGGTGACAGCGCTCATGACAGCCAGCGCTTGCGGCGCTTGTAGTGCTTGAGGTGGCGGAAGCTGCGCGTCTCGCCGCTGCCGCCCACGCCCAGGTAGAACTCGCGCACGTCGGGGTCGGCGGCCAGCCGCTCGGCGCTGCCGTCGATCACGATCTTGCCGTTCTCCATGATGTAGCCCTGATGCGCCACCGCCAGCGCCACGCTGGCGTTCTGCTCCACCAGCAGCATCGACACTTTGCGCTCGGCGTTGACGCGGGCGATGATGGTGAAGATCTCCTCCACCAGCATCGGCGACAGGCCGAGCGAGGGCTCGTCCAGCAGGATCAGCTTGGGCTCGCCGATCAGGGCGCGGCCAATCGCCAGCATCTGCTGCTCGCCGCCCGACAGGTAGCCGGCCAGACCCTTGCGGCGCTCGTGCAGGCGCGGGAAGTAGCTGTAGACGGCGTCGAAGTCGCTGGCGCCGGCCTTGCGGCCGCTGCGCGCGTAGGTGGCGGCGACCAGGTTTTCCTCCACCGTCAGGTCCTCGAACACGCGCCGCCCCTCCATCACGTGGGCCAGGCCGCGTCGCACCAGTTGCTGCGGCGCCTGACTGCTGGTGGCGGCGCCATCGAAGACGATCTGGCCCGAGGGCATGGCGCCGTCTTCCAGCGGCAGCAGGCCGGAGATGGCTTTCAGCGTGGTCGACTTGCCGGCGCCATTGCTGCCCAGCAGCGCGACGATCTGCCCCTGCGGCACGGACAGCGACAGGCCGCGCAGGGCCTGCACGACCTTGTTGTAGACCACCTCGATGTTGTTCACATCGAGGACGGCGGCGCCATCTCCTTGCATGGGCGGATTACTTGGCGACCGAGATCCAGTCCGAGGCCGCCACCATGCGCTGCGCCTTCATGTCGGCGCGGTAGACGCGGCCGACCGGAATCGAGTTGCCCGGAATGCTGATCGGTGTGCCGATGATGCCGCCGGTGTCGAAGTCCTTGATCGAGTTGAGCGCCGCCTTCAGGTTGTCGCCATTGAGCGGCTTGCCGGCGTCCAGCGTGCGCTTGGCCGCCTCGACGAACAGCATGGCGGTGAGAAAGCCCTGCATGTAGGCGGTGCTCTGGTACTCGGGGCGCAGCGCGCGGATCTTGTCCAGCATCGGCGCCTTGGCCGAGGTGTCGTAGTAGTAGCGGAACGGCATCACGCCCATGAAGCCGTCGCCGTCGGGGCCCATCTTCATGACGGTGGAGCTGTCCATGGTCCAGAAGGTGCCCATCCACTTGCTGGTCATGCCCTGCTGCTTGCCCTGGGTGATGAACTCGGGGATCGGCGCCAGGATGTAGCCGTGGAAGATGGTGTAGTCGGGCGCGGCGCGGCGCAGCTTGATCACCTCGCCCGAGACGTCCACGCTGCCGGGCGGCGTCATGATCTTGATCGGCACCGACAGGCCCAGCTTCTTGGCTGCGGCCTCGCTGGGTTCGATCGGGTCGCGCCCGAACTCGGTGTCGGAATAGACGAAGGCGACCTTGGCGCCGGGCTTTTCCTTGGCGATGTGCTGCAGCAGGATGCCGAACATCTCGGTGTAGTCGGGCCCGACCAGGAACTGGTGCGGGTACTTCTTGGGGTCGTTCAGCTCGGTGGCAAACGACGCGCCAGCCATCAGGATCTGACCGTTGCGCTCCAATTCGGGGTTGATGGTCTTGGCGAAGCCGGTCGAGTCGCCGTAGTACAGGTTGACCTTGTTCTGGCTGGTGATCTTCTTGTAGGCGGCCACCGAGACGTCGACCTTGTAGGCCGTGTCTTCCGGCACGTAGCGCAGCTTGCGGCCCTTGATGCCGCCGCCGTCGTTGATGATCTTCACGTAGTCGGCGATGCCGGCGTTGATGCCGACGCCGGCAAAGGCGAATACGCCGGTCATCGGGATCGAGCCGCCGATGACGATGTCCTCGCCGGCCTGCGCACGCGCGGCCAGCGGCAGCGCCAGGCTGGCGCCGGCGGCGAGCACCAGGCCGCGGCGGCGGGGAGAGAAGTGGTTGCGATGCGGGGACGTGGACATGCGGGACTCCTTAGTTTCTGAAAGGCCACAGATGAAAAAACCGGCGGATGCGCCGCCACACTTCAGCCAGCCCGAGCGGCTCGAAGACGAGAAAGCCGACGATCAGCAGGCCGAACACCACGGTGCGCACCGGCGACAGGAACACCTTCATGTCGTGCCCGGTGCTGGGCAGCAGGTCGAACACGAACTTGAGCAGTTCCGGCACCATGGTCATGAACACCGCGCCGAGGATGCCGCCCAGGATGCTGCCCATGCCGCCGACGATGATGGCGGCGAGAAAGAAGATCGACATCAGGAGCGGAAAGCTCTCCGGCGTCACCACGCGGAAGAAATAGGCCCACAGGCCGCCCGCCACGCCGGCGTAGAAGGACGACAGGCCGAACGACAGCAGCTTGTAGCGCAGCAGCGGAATGCCCAGCACCTCGGCCGAGATGTCGCGGTCGCGGATGGCGATGAAGGCGCGCCCGACGCGGGTGCGGAACAGGTTGGCCGCGCCCAGCAGCATCAGCAGGGTCACCGGCACGATCAGCCAATAGATGCGGAACGAGGTGTCCAGCGCCAGCCCGAAGAAGCTTGCCGGCTGCACCGACAGCCCGCCGGTGCCGCCGGTGAAGTCGAAGTTGGCGAACAGGAAATGGGCGATGAAGGAGGCGGCGATAGTGACGATCGCCAGGTACAGGCCCTTGACCCGCAGCGACGGGATGCCGACGACCAGGCCGGCCAGCATGGCGACCACGCCGGCGGCCACCAGGTTCAGCAGCGCCGGCGTGCCGTAACGCGCCTGCAGAATGGCCACGGTGTAGGCGCCGAAGCCCATGAAGGCAGCCTGCCCCAGGCTGACCAGACCGGTGTAGCCGGTCAGCACGTTGAGGCCGGTGGCGCTGGCGACGTTGATCGCCACCAGGCAGGCCAGGTACAGCCAGTAGTCGTCGGCCATGAACGGAAACACCACCAGCAGCGCCAGCCCCGCGCCGAGCCAGCTTTTCTGCGTGCGCGAGTCGAACAAGGCCGCGTCGGCGACATAGCTCTCCTTCAGGGTGCCGATGCGCATGCGCTCAGAGCCTTTCGATTTCCTGCGTGCCGAACAGGCCGTAGGGCCGGATCATCAGCACCACCACCAGCACGATGAAGGTCGCCAGCAGCTTGTATTCGCCGCCCAGATAGGCGCCGGCCAGTGCCTCCACCCAGCCAATCAGCAGGCCGGCCGCCAGCGTGCCCAGCACGCTGTCGAGCCCGCCGACGATGACCACCACCAGCACCGACAGGCCGAACACGCCCATCGACGAGGAGATGCCGCCGATGGCGCCGACCACGATGCCGGCGACGGCGGCAATCATGGCCGAGGCCACCCAGGCCAGCGAGAACACGCGCGGTACGTTGATGCCCATCATGTAGGCCGCGCCCTGGTCGGACGCGGTGGCGCGCAGCGCCACGCCGCCGCGCCAGAAACGGAACAGCAGCAGCACCAGCGCGATCAGCACGATGGCCGTGAGCGCGCCGTAGGCCACCTTGGGCGCCAGGAAGGCGTCGCCGATCATCACCGGCGTGTTCGGCATGAACTCGGGCAGGCGGCGCTGGTCGGCGCTCCAGATGATTTCCACCACGCCGACCAGGATCGAGGCCAGGCCCACGGTGACCATGAAGGCCGAGATCGGCGGCTCGCCCAGCAGCGGGCGGATCATGGTGCGCTCGATCACCGCGCCCAGCAGGCCGGCGCCCAGCATGGCGCCCAGCACCGCCAGCCAGATCGGCAGCGCGAAGCTGGCGGCGAAGGCGAAGAACAGGTAGGCGCCGATCATCAGCATCTCGCCGATGGCCAGGTTGACCACCTTGGTGGCCTTGTAGACCAGCACGAAGGCCAGCGCCGCCAGCGCGTACAGGCCGCCGCTGGCGAGACCCGTGAGGGTGATCTCGAACAGGTAGGCCCAATCCATCAGGCCACCTCCGCCGTGGTCGTCGCCGCACGCAGCTTGCGCCGCAGCTCGCCGACGTCGCCGGCGCCCAGGTAGGCGCGCACCACTTCCGGGTTCTGCTGCACCTCGGCCGGCGTGCCCTGGGCGATGACCTGGCCGAAGTTCAACACCACCACGTGGTCGGACAGGTCCATCACCATGCCCATGTCGTGTTCGACCATCAGCACGGTGATGCCCCATTCGCGCCGCACGTCGAGGATGAAGCGCGCCATGTCCTCGGTCTCTTCGCGGTTCATGCCGGCGACCGGCTCGTCGAGCATCAGTACCTTGGGCTTCATCGCCAGCGCGCGCGCCATCTCGACGCGCTTTTGCAGGCCGTAGGGCAGGGCGGCGACCGGCGCGTGGCGGATGTGGTCGATCTCCAGGAAGTCGATGATGCGTTCTTCCACCTCGCGCCGCAGCTCGGCCTCCTCGCGGCGCGCGCGGCCGGCGTAAACCAGTGCGTGCAGCAGGTTGGTGGTGAGGTGCGCGTGGCGCCCGAGCTTGATGTTGTCGAGCACGGTCATGCCGCGAAACAGCGCGATGTTCTGGAAACTGCGCGCCAGGCCCAGCTTGGCGCGCTGCGGCGCCGGCACGCGCGAGATGTCGCGTCCCTCGAACACGATCTGCCCGGCACTCGGCTTGTAGAAGCCGGAGATGGTGTTGAACAGCGAGGTCTTGCCGGCGCCATTGGGCCCGATCACCGCCGTGATCGAGCCCGGCTGCACCTCGAAACCGACGTTGGTGAGTGCCTTCACGCCGCCAAAGGCCAGCGTCACGGCGTCGACGCGCAGCACCGGCGCCGGGCTGGGCGGGGGCACGCTGGATCGATCGGACGCGGTGGGCATCGGGGCGGTTCGGGGTCGGGCCTCAGGAAGGCAGGGTTTGCTTGGGTTTACGGCGAATCTACTTGTCCGTAGACTGTCTACTCGCCAGTAACATCGAGATGTATTCTCGCCAGCTTGTGCCGCCAAGGCATCCGGATTTACCCCGGTTCAGATGAGTCGAAGCCGATCCGTCAAACCCAGCCCCCACACGGCATCGCCCTGGATGCCGGCGCTGGCGCGGGCACGCCAGCGCGAGGCCAAGCGCCAGGCGGTGCTGCAGACGGCGGCGCAACTGTTCAATGAGCGTGGCTTCCATGCCACCTCGCTGGACGACATCGCCGAGCGGCTGCACATCACCAAACCGACGCTGTACTACTACATCAAGAGCAAGGACGACATCCTGCTGGAGTGCGTGCGCAGCGCGCTGGTGATGATGCAGGCGGGCATCGACGCCGTGCGGCAGGATGGCGGGCGCGCGCTCGACCAGCTGATGGCCTGCATGCGCATCTACGCCGGCATCGTGACCGAGGACTTCGGTCGCTGCGTCATCCGCATCGGCGAGGATCCGCTGCCGGCACCGCTGAAGAAAGAGCTGCGCCAGCTCAAGGCCGGCATCGACCACGAGTTCCGCCGCCTGATCGCCGAGGGCATCCAGGAAGGCAGCCTGCTGGCCTGCGACCCCAAGCTGGCGGCCTTCATGCTGGGCGGCGCCCTGAGCTGGATCGGGCGCTGGTACCACGAGGGCGGCGAGCTGACGCCAGAGCAGATCACCGACCAGGCGATCGCGCTGCTGCTGGGCGGCATCCTGGCCGAGCCGCGGCCACGCACCGCCGTGGTGCCGCGGCGCGTCAAGGCAGCGGCCAGCGGGCGCGCCACGCGGCGATCCAGCGATTGAGCAGCTCATCCACCCGATGCGATCCATCGGGCACCGCCAGGCCCAGCACCATGGCGGCCTGCATCAGGGCTGTGGCCGGGTCGCTGGCATCAAAGGCTTGCGCGCCGTTCTGCTTGCTGAGCTTCTGGCCATCGGCGGCCAGCACCAGCGGCGTGTGCAGGTAGGTCGGCGTCGGCTGCCTAAGCGCGCGCTGCAGCAGGATCTGGCGCGGCGTGTTGTCGGCCAGGTCCTCGCCGCGCACCACGTGGGTGATGCCTTGCGCCGCGTCGTCCACCACCACCGCCAGCTGGTAGGCCCACAGGCCGTCGGCGCGCAACAGCACGAAGTCGCCGACCGCGCGTTCGATCTGCTGCGTCTGCTCGCCCAGACGGCGGTCGTGCCAGCGAAGCGGCGCCGCAACACCCCCACCATCCGTGCGCAGGCGCCAGGCGCGCGGTGGGCGCCCGTGCAGGCCGCCGCGCTCGGGGCGACAGGTGCCGGGGTAGGGCAGTTCTGTGCCGGGTGTGCGCAATACGCCGCGCATCCCTTGCGCCTGTTCGATGTCCTTGCGCGAACAGGCGCAGGGGTAGGCCAGGCCGCGCGCGATCAAGTCGTCGAGCGCCTGGCGGTAGTGCGCCGCGCGCTGCGATTGCCAGACCGGCGGCGCGTCGGGCACCAGGCCGCAGGCGCGCAGCTGATCGATGATGAGCGCGTCGGCGCCGGGCACGCAGCGGGGCGTATCAACGTCTTCGATGCGCAGCAGCCAGCGCCCGCCATGGGCGCGCGCATCCAGCCAGCTCGCCAGCGCCGCCACCAGGGAGCCGGCGTGCAGCGGACCGGTGGGCGAGGGGGCGAAGCGGCCTGTGTACATGACGAATGACGAATCACCTCGGCTGCGCCTTCGATGAGGGCGCTGCGCCGTTGATTTGAAACCACGTGCTGAGTTAGGGGTGAAGCGTCGGCAATCGATTCATTTCGTCATTGAAGCCGCGCAGCGGCGAAGTCATTCGTCATTGGTCATCGAAGCGCCGCCAGCGCCAGCTCCAGCCCCGACACGAAGGCGTCCTCGACGCGGTGGCCGAGGCACCAGTCGCCGCACAGGCCGAGGCCGCGCGCCGCATCCCAGACGAAGGGCTGGCCGAGCGGCTGCAGGGTGCGTGCTTGCGGCCACAGGCGCGCCTCGGTCCAGGCCGGGGTGGCGCGGATGCCGGTGATTTCGGCAAACGCCCGCAGCAGCTTGGAGGTGACGCGCGCGGCGTCGTCGCCGGCGTGCTCGGCCGACCAGGCGTTGCTGGCCTGCACGGTCCAGCGCTCGATGGCGGCGCGACCGGGCCGCGAGGATTCACGCGTCAGCCAGGCGACGCGGTGGTGCGTGCTGCGCGCGGCGTTCCATTGCGGCCCCAGCGTGCCCGGCTCACCGGCGTTGGGAAAGGCCAGCGACAGGTTCCAGCAGGGCGCGATGGCCACCGCCGCCAGTGATGCGGCCAGGTCGGCCGCCGCGCTGGCCAGCAGGCGCTGCGCCTCGGGCGCTGGCAAGGCCAGCAGCACGGTGTCGAAACCGGCGTGCACCAAGTGTTCGTCGCCCGTGCCCTGGGTGTGCAGCTGCCAACGGCGTGCGTCGAGCGCATCGGGCGCCAGCCGCAGCACCTGGGTCGACAGCAGCAGCGCGCCCGTCGCCTGCAGGGGCTCGGCCCAGCGGCGCGGCAGCGCGTCCATGCTGGGCGCGGCGACCCAGTGCGCCTCCTGGCGCGGCGGCGGCGCTTCGGCGACGCGGCCGTGCTGGTCCAGCACACGCACCGCGCTGGCGCTCCAGCGCCGCGCCAGATCGGCGGCGGTGGCCTGCAGCGCGGTGGCAAAGCGCGCGTCGCGCACGGTGAAGTACTGCGCGCCGGTGTCGAAGCTGCCAAAGGGCGTGTCCAGCGTCGCCAGACGGCCACCGGCGTGCGCGCCGGCCTCGAATACCTGGACGGCGTGGCCGGCGCGCTGCAGCGTGCGTGCGCAGGCAAGTCCGGCGATGCCGGCGCCGACCACGGCGATGCGGCGCGAAGAGCGGGCGGGTTTTTGGGCCATGCGCGCACTCTACATCGACAGCCCGCCGTGCTGCTCCAGCAGGGCGCGGCGCGTGACCGGGCTGTCCAGCCGTGCCAGCCACCAGGCCAGCGCCTGGCCCGGGCTGGCGTTGGAGCGCCAGGCGCAGTTGAGTGCGGCCACGCGCGTGCTGCGCTCGACCCGGCGCGCCACCAGCCGTCCGGTGGCGAGATACGGCCGCGCGATCGGCTCCGGCAGAAAGCCGGCGCCCAGGCCGCGCAGGTGCGCGTCCAGCTTGGTGCGCAGGCTGGACACGGTGAAGGTTTCCTGGCCCTCGATCAGGCCAAAGGATTGGGTGGTGCCGTTCTGCACCGAATCGGCCACCACGATGCCGCGGTGCTGCAGCAGGTCGAGGTCGGACAGCGGCTCGCGCGCCGTGGCCAGCGGGTGGTGCGGCGCCACCGCGTAGACGAAGCGGATCTGCCCGAGCGGCCGCGCCTGCAGATTGGCGGCGCGCGAGGGTTCCAGGATGGCGCCGATCGCCAGGTCGGCCTGGCCCGAGGTGAGCGCGCCGATGGTGCCGCTCAGAACCTCCTCGCGCAGGCGCAGGCGGGTGGGCGGATTCAGCCGGAAGAAGTCGCAGCACTGACCTGCTCCCCTCTAGCCGTACCAATCTGAAGTAGCAGGAGTCCGCCAACCAGGAGAATGGCGGACATGAGGAAGAGCAAGTTCACCGAGGAACAGATCATTGGGTTCCTCAAGCAGGCTGAGAGCCGGCATGGCCGTGGCGGAGATCTGCCGCAAGGGCGGTTTTTCAGACGCGACGTTCTACAAGTGGCGCGCCAAGTTCGGCGGCATGGAGGTGTCGGACGCGAGGCGGCTGCGCGAGCTGGAGGCGGAAAACGCCAAGCTCAAGAGCCTGCTGGCCGAGGCGCATCTGGACATGCATGCGCTCAAGAGCGTTCTCGGGGGTAAAGCGCTAGCCCCACAGGTCAAGCGGGAAGCCATCGGCCAGTTGATCAATCAGCATCAGATGTCCGAGCGGCGAGCCTGCAGGCTTGTGGGGCTGAGTCGAGACAGCTATCGCAACGCACCGGAGGCCAGCGCGCAGACCGAGGCGCTGAAGTCGAAGATCGTTGAGATCGCCTACGCGCGCCGGCGCTTCGGATATCGACGCGTGCACGACCTGTTGCGCCTGGAGTTCCCCGGCGTCAATCACAAGCGGGTGTACCGGCTGTACAGCGACGCCAACCTGGCTGTGCGCAAGCGCAAGAAGGCTCGCAGGCCGCCAGCCGAGCGCATGGGGCTGAACATTGCCACCAGGGTCAACGAGGTGTGGAGCATGGATTTCGTCAGCGACAGTTTGGCCAACGGCAGGCGCCTGAAGTGCCTGACCGTGGCCGACGACTTCAGCCATGAGGCCGTGGACATCGCGGTGGACTACGGCATCAGCGGTCAGTACGTGACGCGGCTGCTTGACCAAGCGGCCCTGTTCCGCGGCTATCCGTCGGCCGTTCGGACAGACAACGGTCCGGAATTCACCAGCAGGGCATTCATTGCCTGGGCACAGGGCCATGGCATCAGACACATCCTGATCGAACCAGGGCGGCCGATGCAGAACGGCTACATCGAGAGTTTCAACGGGCGGTTTCGTGACGAGTGCCTGAACGAGCACTGGTTCGAGACATTGCACCAGGCGCGCAACATCATTGCCGCCTGGCGTCGCGATTACAACGAGGTCAGGCCCCACGGCAGCATCGGACGGATGCCACCCGCGCGCTTTGCCGAGGAGCATCGCCGGCATGCCGGCGATGCTCCTCGGCATCCCACCACTACAAGCAACGAGATCCAGTAATCTTCAAACCCAGGACTCCTACCAAATCATTGGCATGGCGGATGGGGGCAGGTCAATCCGACCAGTAGCGGCGCTGGCTGAAGTCGTTCCTGATGTAACCTCAAAAGTTTGAAAAGTGCTCGCGCGTGGATCGGCGACCCGGGGGAGGGCCCGGCGCTTCCCAATCAGGAAAATGGTGTACGTCACTCCGACCGGCGAGCGTGCCGGCGCTTTTGACCAAGTGGTCAGTAGTCGAGCAGGCGGTGGCCGTCTTCGTCGGTGGGCGAGAAGCCCCCGACCCGGATGCGTCTGCACGGTGGCCGTGACTGGCGAGAGCTCGAACCCTACAGCGCCAGATAGGTGAAGCCCCGCCGGGATGCGCTCGATTCATGACGGTGCTGGGGCTTCAACACGCGCAAGCCCCCCACCGTGCAGAGGCACCGGCAGACCCCAAAGGGGCATAGAAGGGGCACGGTGCTCACTCAAAGAAAAACCCCGCTACCTTTTGAGTAGCAGGGTTTCCTTTGCCTATGCGGCTTTATGGTGGCTCCCCGACCTGGGCTCGAACCAGGGACCTACGGATTAACAGTCCGGCGCTCTACCGACTGAGCTATCGGGGAACAAGCCTTGAATTATAGCCCGGGTTTTTGCGACTTTTCATCGTTGAATTCACAGAAGTGCGTCATGTCGGCGTCGGCACATCCGACTTTGGGGCTATGATGGGTGCCACACTCCGGGGTGCCCGCGTTGCGCGAGCTGAGATGGCATTCAGTGCCGAACCCGTCAACTTGATCCGGTTAGTACCGGCGTAAGGAAGAGCAGCTTCACGGCGAGGCACCTACGCAAAGGCGCCGAGTCACGCAGGCGGCCCCGGAGTCCTTTTGAAGGCACACCCAGGAGACACGCCGATGAACGCCCCCGACAAGATCGCCCAATTGCTCGCCCTCACGCGCGAGCCGCTGCCCGCTTCCACTAAGGGTGCCGTTGTTGGCAGCCGACCGGACATCCGCGTGCCGGTGCGCGACGTCAAACTGACCAACGGGCGCGACGTGTCGTTCTATGACACCTCGGGCCCGTACACCGATCCGTCGGTCATGATCGACGTGCGGCAGGGCCTGGAGCCGCTGCGCGCTGGCTGGCTTGACGAGCGCGGTGACACCGAACTGTACGAAGGCCGATTGGCCCACATCCTGGATGACGGTGGCAAGCACGAGGTGCGCGATGCCGAGCGCATCGAGCAACTGCGCCGCGAAGCCGCCGCCCTGCAGCGCCAGCCGCGTCGCGCCAAGGCCGGCGCCAACGTCACGCAGATGCACTATGCGCGCCAGGGGATCATCACGCCCGAGATGGAATACATCGCGCTGCGCGAGAACGGCCGCATGGAGTGGCTGGCCGAGCATCTGGGCAACCCGAAGCGTGAGGCGCGTCGGCGCGGCAACCCGATGGGTGCGCAGATTCCCGACCGCATCACGCCCGAGTTCGTGCGCGACGAGGTGGCGCGCGGCCGCGCCATCATCCCGGCCAACATCAACCACCCGGAAATCGAGCCGATGATCATCGGCCGCAACTTCCGCGTGAAGATCAACGCCAACATCGGCAACTCGGCCGTCACCAGCAGCATCGAGGAAGAGGTGGAAAAGCTGGTGTGGTCGATCCGCTGGGGCGCCGACACGGTGATGGACCTGTCCACCGGCAAGAACATCCACACCACGCGCGACTGGATCATCCGCAACTCGCCCGTGCCGATCGGCACGGTGCCGATCTATCAGGCGCTGGAAAAAGTCGGTGGCATTGCCGAAGACCTGACCTGGCAAATCTTCCGCGACACGCTGATCGAGCAGGCCGAGCAAGGCGTGGACTACTTCACCATCCACGCCGGGGTGCGCCTGCCCTTCATCCACCTCACGGCGGATCGCGTCACGGGCATCGTCAGCCGTGGCGGCTCCATCATGGCCAAGTGGTGCATCGCGCACCATCAGGAGAGCTTTCTCTACACGCACTTCGAAGAGATCTGCGAGATCATGAAGGCGTACGACGTGAGCTTCTCGCTCGGCGACGGCCTGCGCCCCGGCTGCGCCAGTGATGCCAACGACGAGGCGCAGTTTGCCGAACTGCACACCCTGGGCGAACTGACGCAAATCGCCTGGAAGCACGACGTGCAGACCATGATCGAAGGCCCTGGCCACGTGCCGATGCACATGATCCAGGAGAACATGACGGAGCAGCTCAAGCACTGCGGCGAGGCGCCGTTCTACACCCTGGGGCCGCTCACCATCGACATCGCGCCCGGCTACGACCACATTGCGTCGGCCATCGGCGCCGCCATGATCGGCTGGATGGGCACGGCCATGCTGTGCTACGTCACGCCCAAGGAGCACCTGGGCCTGCCCGATCGCGACGACGTCAAGCAGGGCATCATCGCCTACAAGATTGCCGCGCACGCCGCCGACGTCGCCAAGGGGCACCCGGCCGCCCGCGCGCGCGACGACGCGATCAGCAAGGCGCGCTTTGAATTCCGCTGGGAAGACCAGTTCAACCTGGGGCTCGACCCCGACACCGCGCGCGACTTCCACGACGAGACGCTGCCCAAGGACTCCAGCAAGACGGCGCACTTCTGCAGCATGTGCGGCCCCAAGTTCTGCTCGATGAAGATCACGCAGGACGTGCGCGAGTACGCCGCCGCCAAGGGCTTGAGCGATGCCGAGGCGCTGCGCGCAGGCATGGACGAGAAGTCGAAGGAGTTCGCGGCCCAGGGGGGTGAGTTTTATGTGCCGATCCAGAAGGTCTGAAACCCACCAGCGCCGATGGCCCTTGAGCCAGCGCGCATTGGGTAGTGGATCAGCGCCGTGCCTGCCAGTAGCCGGGCCTGCGGCGCTGATGGGCGATGGCGATGATTCTCAGCACGTCTGCCTGGATGTCGTACACCAGGTTGTAGGGAAAACGGCGCAACACGATGCGGCGTGTGCCCGCGATATACGGCGCGCCCATCAATGGCTGCGCCGTCAGCAATTGAGTGGCACGCTCAAATTCGTTGACCAGTGCGTCCGCCAGACCCGTGCCACCCTGGTCGGCGTAGAACTGCACGGCACTCAGCAGCTCGTCTTGCGCTGCTTGTGCGACAACGACTTTCATGCAGCTGCGTTGCGTGCACGAGCCAGAACGTCAGTCAGCGACAGCACAGCCATCTCGCCCGACTCTATGGCCTGCACACGGCGATCAATCTCCCGTGCCCATGCCGCCCCGATGGTTTCATCCTCATCCAGGCTGGCTAGCAATACTTGTGCCAAAGATGCGCGGTCTGCGCTGTTCAGCAACAGGCTTTGGGCGGCCAGGGATTCAAGTTGAGTGGGCATGACAACTCCCGAAGCTAGGTCGATGGAATTCTCACACAAGCCTGCCTTACGGATAGGCATCGCCGGCGCCGGCCTGCTCGGTCGTTTGCTGGCCTGGCGCCTGGCGCAGGCCGGTCATCGGGTGTCGGTGTTCGACCCGGCGGCGAGCGAGCAGCCGGTGCCGCGCAGCCAGGCGACGGAGCCCTACGTGCCGACCGCGGCGGGGTTCACGGCGGCGGGCATGCTCAGCCCGCTGTCGGAGTTGGACAACGCTGAGCCCGCCGTGGCTGCGCTGGGCTGGCCGTCGCTGGCGCTGTGGCCGCGCATCGCGGCGATGTTGCCCGGCGTGCCCAAGGTGGCGGTGCACGGCAGCCTGCTACTGGCGCACCGGGCCGACCTTGGCACGGCGCAGCGCGTGCTGGATCGGCTGCGCACGGGCATGGCCGCGCCCGAGTGGCGGCGCCTGAGTCCGCCGGAGGGCGTGCAGGCGATCGATGCGAAGGCCTTGCGCGAATTGGAGCCGGCCATCCAGGGCCCTGCGCAAGCCTGGCTGCTGCCGGGCGAGGGTTTCATCGACACGGTCGGGGTGATGCTGGCGTTGCATGCGGGCGCGCCAACGGTGGATTGGCACTGGCGCTGCCCGGTGCTCGCCGTGGACGGTGGTGCCCAGGGCGGTACGCTGCGCCTGGCCGATGGGCGCGTGCTGGCGTTCGACGCGGTGATCGATGTGCGCGGGGTGGGCGCCAAGCCCGATCTGTCGGTGCGCGGCGTGCGTGGCGAGGTCATCTGGCTGCACGCGCCCGGCCATGGCCTGACGCGCTCTGTGCGCCTGCTGCACCCGCGCCACCGCGTCTACATCGTGCCGCGCACCGATGCCGACGTGCTGGTCGGCGCCAGCGAGATCGAGAGCGAGGACCGCTCGCCCGTCAGCCTGCGCACGGCCGTTGAACTGATGGCCGCTGCGCACAGCGTGCTGCCGGCGCTGGCCGAGGCGCGCATCCTGAAGATGGACGTGAACCTGCGCCCTGCATTGCCGGACAACAGGCCGCTGGTCGAGCACGCGGGCCGTTTGCTGCGCATCAACGGGCTGTTTCGCCACGGCTGGCTGCTGGTGCCGGCGCTGGTCGATCAGGCACTGCGGCAGACGGGCTGGTGCGATGGCCTGGTCGATGTGTCGCCAGGCATGGAGCCGAGCGCATGAACACGGCAGCGGATGCGCGCATCACGATTCGGCTCGACGACCAGCCGCACGCGCTGGCCGCGGGCACCACGCTGGCGCAGCTGGTGGCGGCGCTGGGACATGACGAGCTGGCCGTCAGCACGGCGGTCAATGGCGACTTCGTGGCGCGCGGGCAGCGCGCTACGCGGGTCTTGCTGGAGGCGGATCAGGTGCTGCTGTTCCAGCCCATTGTGGGCGGCTGAGTGGTGGCAATGCGGAGTACGGAAATGATGATGAACGATGTGACGTCGGAGGCCACGGCGGGCGACGCCTGGCGCGTGGGCGAGGTCGGCCTGGACAGCCGCTTCCTGCTGGGCACCGCCGGCTA
The DNA here is from genome assembly GCA_016702555.1 of Burkholderiales bacterium. Classification (GTDB taxonomy): domain Bacteria; phylum Pseudomonadota; class Gammaproteobacteria; order Burkholderiales; family Burkholderiaceae_C; genus Ottowia. Next base: position 48,940 of record JADJDV010000004.1, on the reverse strand, counting down.
TCCGTCGCCGCGGGTGCTGGCCGAATCCATCGCCGCCTCGGGCGCGCAGGTCATCACCGTGGGGCTGAAGCGCCAGCTGGCGGCCGCCGGCGACAACGGCTTCATTGACATCATCCGCGCCGCCATGACGGAGCACGGCGCGCGCCTGCTGCCCAACACCGCCGGCTGCCGCACCGCGCGCGAGGCGATCCAGTTGGCCCACATGGCGCGCGAGCTGTACGACACGCCGTGGGTCAAGCTGGAGGTGGTGGGCGATGAATACACGCTGCAGCCCGACCCGATCGAGCTGGTCGATGCGGCGCGGCAGCTCAGCAAGGACGGCTTCACCGTCTTTCCGTACTGCACCGACGACCTGGTGACCTGCAAGCGCCTGCTCGACGTTGGCTGCCCGCTGCTGATGCCCTGGGGCGCACCGATCGGCTCGGGGCAGGGCCTGATCAACCCGTTCGCGCTGCGCACGCTGCGCGAGCGCCTGCCCGGCGTGGTGCTGATCGTCGATGCCGGCATCGGCGCGCCCAGCCACGCGGCGCAGGCGCTGGAGATGGGCATCGATGCGGTGCTGCTCAACTCCGCCGTCAGCCAGGCCAGCGACCCGGTGCGCATGGCGGGTGCGTTTCGGCAGGCCATCGAAGCCGGGCGCACCGCGTACCGCGCGGGCGTGATGGCCAAGCAGGATTTCGCGGTGGCGACCACGCCGGTGACGGGCAATCCGTTCCTGATCGGGGGTTGAGCTCGGTGGCGGCGCAATCCGGTTCCGAGGAGCAAATCAGGCCGATCGTCTGGAGTGTCGCCGGCACCGATTCGGGTGGTGGCGCGGGCCTCGCGGCCGATCAACGCGTGGCCGAGGCCTTCGGCGTGCATCTGTGCCCGGTGGTGGCCGCCATCACGGCGCAGAACTCGCGCGCCGTCACGCGCGTGGCGCCGGTCGCGCCCGAACTGCTTGATGCGCAGTTGGCGGCGCTGGCCGACGATCTGCCGCCGGCCGCCATCAAGACCGGGTTGCTGGGCAGCGCCGAGAACGTCGCCGTGCTGGCGCGCTGGGTCGATCGCCTGCGCGCGCGCGCGCCGGTGGCGCTGGTGGTCGATCCGGTGCTGGGCGCCAGCAGCGGCGCCGCCTTTGCCGACAACGCCGTGCTGCGCGCCTATCGTGAGCTGCTGCTGCCGCGGGCGACGCTGCTGACGCCGAATGAAGCGGAGGCGCGGCGTTTGCTGGGCGGGGGCGCGCCGCATCCGCCGCCCGACGCGGGTATTTCTTCCGTAGCGCAAGCGCTGTGCGCGCTCGGCGCGCAGGCCGTCGCCGTGACCGGTGGCGACAGTCCAACGGACAAGCATCTGGCGCTCGACTGGATCGACTCCCCACACGCGCAAGGCTGGCTGGCGCTGCCGCGCATTGACACCCCGCACACCCACGGCACCGGCTGTGCCTTTGCCAGCAGCGCGGCGGCGGCGCTGGCGCTGGGTTTCGTCGCTGCCGATGCGCTGGTGCTGGCCAAGATGGCGACCGCGCAGGCACTGCGCCACGGCTACGTGGCGGGGCAGGGCGCCGGGCCGGTGGCGGCGCGCGCGGGCTTCGGCACCGAGCCCTCCTTGCTGCCGCGCCTGTCCTGGGGCGAGCACCTGGATTTCGGCGCTGGCGCCATGCCACCGCGTTCCGACACCGCCATCGGCGTCTACGCCATCGTCGACAGCGCTGAGCGCGTGCAGCAGGTGCTGCGCGCGGGCGTGCGCACGGTGCAGTTGCGCATCAAAACGCCCGATGGGCCGACTGTGCCCGACACCGCCTGGCAGGCCGCGTTGCGCGAAGCCATCGCGCCATCGCTCGCCGCCTGCCGTGCGGTCGGCGCAGTGCTGGTCGTCAACGACCACTGGCGACTGGCCGCCGAGCTGGCGGCCGGCGATGCGCGCGGCCTGGCGCTGCACCTGGGGCAGGAGGACTTGGTGGCGCTGGGCAACGCTGGCCGCGCCGAACTGGCGCGCACCGGCCTGCCGCTGGGCATCAGCAGCCACAGCCTGTGGGAGTTGTGCCGCGCGCAGGCCCTGAATCCCTGGTACGTCGCCTGCGGCCCGGTGTGGCCGACGCTGACCAAGGCCATGCCCTGGCGGCCGCAAGGCCTGGACAACCTGAGCTGGTGGGTGCACATGGCGGGCGCGCCGGTGGTCGCCATCGGCGGTATTCTGACGCCCGATCAACTTGAGCTGGCGGCGCGCAGCGGCGCCAATGGCGTGTGCGTGGTGCGCGGACTGGGCGACGATCCCTCGCGCACGCTGCCGATATGGCAGGCGGCGCTGCAGGCTGGCCGCGCGGCGCCGCGACTGGCGGTGCCCGCGTTGCCGCATTCCTCGCTCGATGTGGCACAGTCGGCTTGAGCCGCGACCGCGGCCCCGCAGTGCTTGAAGGACGGGAGTCGATCATGAAAAACGCCAACCGGGCGCAGGAATACGTCCGCATACTGACCATCGCCGGGTCCGATTCGGGTGGCGGCGCTGGCATCCAGGCCGATCTCAAAACCTTTGCCGCACTCGGCTGCTATGGCATGAGCGCTATCACCGCGCTGACGGCGCAGAACACCCAGGGCGTGAGCGCCATCCACGCGGCGCCGGCCGACTTCCTGGCCGCGCAGATCGATGCCGTGGTCGGCGACATCGGCGCGCACGCGGTCAAGATCGGCATGCTGCACTCGGCCGAGGTGGTGCGCGCGGTGGCGCAGGCGATCGACCGCCATGCGCTGCCGCACGTGGTGCTGGACCCGGTGATGACCTCGGCCAGCGGCGCGGCATTGATCGAGCCGGACGCGGTGCAGGCGCTGGTGGCCGAGCTGTTTCCGCGCGCCGCCCTGATCACGCCGAATCTGGACGAGGCGGCGTTGCTGCTGGGCCGCCCGGTGCAGGGCGCGGACGAGATGCTCGGCGCGGCGCAGGCGCTGCTGCAGATGGGCGCGCACGCGGTGCTGCTCAAGGGCGGCCACCTGCTGGGCGAGCAGGTGATCGACGTGCTGATTGAGCGCGGTGCCGAGCCGCAGGCCATGCAGCACGAGCGCGTGGATACGCGCAACCTGCACGGCGCCGGCTGCACGCTGTCGTCGGCGCTGGCGGTGTTCCTGGCGCAGGGCCTGCCACTGCGCCTGGCCACCGAGGCCGCGCGCAGCTACGTGCTGGACGCCATCAAGGAAGGCGCGCTGGTGCAGACCGGGCAGGGAGTGGGGCCGCTGAACCACGGCTTCTCGCCGCGCGCTACCGTGCTGCGGCCGGTCAGGCCCTGACGTAAACCGATGGCGCCGCGACGACGCTGAACGGGGTAGCCCGCGGTGCAACGTGTCCCGCACAATCGCGCGATGCTGACTTATCTGAACCCCGCGCAAAGCCAGCACGCGCCGCGTTTCGAGTTCTTTCGGGGCGAGCGCGTGCCCTGCTTCGAAGGGCCGGCGCGCGCCGACTTCGTCGAGCAGGCCTTGCGCGCCCGTGGCCATCCGCTGCGCACGCCCGAGGTGGACAGCACGCCGCAACTCAGCCGCATCCACACGCCGCGCTACCTTGACTTTCTGCGCACGGCCTGGGATCAGTGGCTGGCGCTGGATGCCACCAACGCCGAGCGGCAGCCCTTTCCCTCGGTCTGGCCGGTGCGCACGCTGCGCAGCGACCTTGAGCCGCAGAACTTCACCGCGCGCCTGGGGCTGTATTCGATGGACAACGGCAGCCCCCTGTCGGCCGGCACCTGGGCGGCGGCCAAGACCGGCGCCGACGCCGCCGCCAGCGCGGCGCAGGCGCTGTTGCAGGGCGAGCGCGCCGTGTTCTGCGCCACGCGCCCGCCCGGTCACCATGCGGGGCCGGACTTCATGGGCGGCTACTGCTTTCTCAACAACGCCGCCGTGGCGGCGCAGGGCCTGCGCGATGGCGGCGCGGCGCGGGTGGCCGTGCTGGACGTGGACTACCACCACGGCAATGGCACGCAGGCCTGTTTCTACGAGCGCGCCGACGTGCTGTTCGTCAGCGTCCACGGCGACCCGCGCACCGAATACCCGTTCTACCTGGGCCACGCCGACGAGACCGGCGCTGGGCCGGGCGCGGGCTTCAACCTGAACCTGCCGCTGCCGGCGGGCAGCAGCGCGGCGGCCTGGTTCGATGCGCTCGACATCGGGTGCCAGTGCATCCGGCGGCATCAGGCCGACGCGCTGGTGGTGTCGCTGGGACTGGATACGTTTGCGGGCGATCCGATCAGCCAGTTCCGCTTGCAGCGGGACGACTTCACGCGCCTGGGCGCGTGCCTGCGGCGGCTTGGCCTGCCCACGGCCTTCATCCTCGAAGGCGGCTACGCGGCAGCCGAACTGGGCGAGAACGCCGCCCAGGTAGTGCAAGGCTTTGAATCGTGAGTGCGGAGCACGTCGATACGGTCGTCATCGGCGCCGGCGTGGTCGGCCTGGCGGTGGCGCGCGCGCTGGCGTTGGCCGGGCGCGAGGTGATGGTGCTGGAAGCGCTGGAAGCCTTTGGCACCCAGACCAGCGCGCGCAACAGCGAGGTCATCCACGCCGGCATCTACTACCCGCAAGACTCGCTGAAGGCCCGGCTGTGCGTGCGCGGCAGGCAGATGCTGTACGACTACTGCGCCGAGCGCGGCGTGCCGCATCGGCGCTGCGGCAAGCTGATCGTGGCCACCAGCGAAAGTCAGATCGACGAACTGCGCGCCATCCGGCAGCGCGCCGCCGCCAATGGCGTTGGTGACCTGCCATGGCTCACGCGCGCGCAGGCGCAGGCGCTGGAGCCGGCGCTGCAATGCCACGCCGCCTTGCTGTCGCCCTCGACCGGCATCGTCGACAGCCACGGCCTGATGCTGTCGCTGCTGGGCGATCTGGAAAACGCGGGCGGCTTGCTGGCGCTGCAATCACCGGTCGAATCGATGGCGGTCGTGGCGCACGCGCCGGCCACCATCGAGATCGTGATGGGCGGTGGCGCGGCAGGCACCAAGCTGGCGGCGCGTTGGGTCGTCAACGCCGCCGGCCTGCAGGCCCCGGCGCTGGCGGCGCGCACGAACGGGCTGGATGCGCGCCACGTGCCACGCGCCTGGTTTGCCAAGGGCAACTACTTCACGCTGAGTGGCCGCGCGCCGTTCGGTCGCCTGATCTATCCCGTGCCCGAACCCGGTGGGCTGGGCGTGCACCTGACACTCGATCTGGGTGGCCAGGCGAAATTCGGGCCCGACGTGCAATGGGTGGATGCGTCGGAAGACCTGCAGGTCGACCCGGCGCGTGGCGACGCTTTCTACGCTGAGGTGCGAAGGTACTGGCCCGGCCTGCCCGATGATGCCCTGCAACCCGGCTACGCCGGCATCCGGCCCAAGATCAGCGGACCGGGCGAGGCGGCGGCCGACTTCCTCATCCAGGGGCCGCGCGACCACGGCGTAGGGGGACTGGTCAACCTGTTCGGCATCGAGTCGCCGGGGCTGACCAGCTGTCTGGCGCTGGCCGAGCAGGTGGTGGCACTGGTAGGCCGGCCTTAGGCCGCGCCGTCCAGCGCCGCCAGCCGAACGGCCATGGTGTCGCGGTCGGTGGCGTCGGTGGCCTCGCGCAGGTACAGGCGCAGGTCGGCGCGCGCCAGGTCGCGCTGGCCCAGTTCGGCCAGCGCCAGGCCGCGGTCGCGGTACTCCTCCCAGGCGCGCGGCAGCAGCGTCACCAGGCGGTCCTGCACGGCGACGAAGCGCGCCCAGTCGGGCTGCGTGCGGTGGATCTCTTGCAGGTTGCGCAGCATGCGCGCCAGGATCTGCCGCGCGTGCGCCGGTTGCAGGTACAGCGCCAGCGGCGCGCTGTTGTCCAGCGGCAGCGTGAAGCGCGGGTGGAAAGACTCGATGCGCTCCAGCAGCTCCTCGCGGCTGAGCGAGGCGCCGGTGAATGGATCGACCACCACGCGGCCATGCCCGAGCCTGACCTGCACCAGGAAGTGGCCGGGAAAGCTGATGCCCTCGGCCTGCAGTTCCAGGCTGTGCGCCAGCTCCAGCCACAGCACGGCCAGCGAGATCGGGATGCCGCGGCGCGTGCTCAGCACCTTGTGCAGGTAGCTGTTGTCGGGGCTGTAGTAGTCGTTGACGTTGCCGGTAAAACCGAGTTCGCCGAAGAACAGCTGGTTCAGGGCCTGCAGCCGCTGCATGGCGCCGGTGCCGGGGTGTACGCGCCGCGTCAGTCGCGCCGCCAGCTGGTCGACCTCGGCCAGCACCTGCTGCAGGTCGAGCGCGGGGTACTCGTCCTGCGCCAGGCTGGCGGCGGCTTCGAGCAGCGGCAACTGCTCGTCGCTGTCCACCAGCGCGGCGAAATAGGTCAGCGGTGTGGGCGCGGACAGATTCAGCGGCATGGGCGTGTTGTAGGCCGGCGGGCGGCTGCCGTCAATGCTAACGGCGCAGCAGCTGGCGCAGCTTCAGGCCCGAGGTCAGCAGGGCGCCGAAGTAGATCAAGCCCGCGCCGGCCACCAGCGCCGCCAGCAGACCGGCGCGCGGCAGCGCCGCGGTGCCGATCCAGTCGAAGTGGCGCGCGCCCCAGACCAGGAAGGCGCTCATCAGCAGCGTGGCGCCCAGCACCTGGGCGCCGAACACGCCCCAGCCGGCGTGTGGCCGGTAGCTGCCGCGCCGGACCAAGCCGCGCAGCAACCACAGTGCGTTGATCAGCGCGCCCAGGCCGATCGACAGCGTCAGCGCCGCGTGCTGCAGCCAGGGCACGAAGATGAGGTTGAACAGCTGCGTGACCACCAGCACCACGATGGCGATCTTGACCGGCGTGCGGATGTCCAGGCTGGCGTAGTAGCCGGGGGCCAGCACCTTCACTGCCACCAGCCCGACCAGGCCGATGCCGTACAGCGCCAGCGCCAGCGCCGAACGCTGCACGTCGTCGGCCGAGAACAGGCCGTGGTGGAACAGGGTGGCGATCAGCGGCGTGGCAAAGGTCAGCAGCGCCGCCGCGCAGGGCAACGCCAGCAACACCACCAGGCGCAGGCCCCAGTCCAGCATCTGCGAATAACGCGCGTCGTCGCCACTGGCGCGCGCGCCCGCCAGTTGCGGCGTCAGCACCACGCCCAGCGCCACGCCCAGCAGCGCGGTGGGAAACTCCATCAAGCGGTCGGCGTACCAGACCCAGGTCACGCTGCCCTCGGCCAGGTGCGAGGCGATCTGGGTGTTGATCAAAAGCGACAGCTGCGCCACGCCCACGCCCAGCAGCGCCGGCAGCATCAGGCCCAGCACCTGGCGCACGCCGGCATCGCGCCAGGCGTCGCGCACGCGCCGCCAGCCGAGGCCGATGCGCGGCAGCAGCCCGAGCCGGTGCAGCGCCGGCACCTGCACGCCGAGCTGCAGCAGCCCGCCCACCATCACGCCCAGCGCCATCACGTAGATCGGCTCGATGCCCATCGACGCAAACCAGGGCGCGCCCAGCCAGGCGGCCAGGATCATGGCGATGTTCAGCAGCACCGGCGTGGCGGCCGGCACGGCGAAGTGCCTCCAGGTGTTCAGGATGCCGGCCGACAGCGCCACCAGCGACATGCAGCCGATGTAGGGGAACATCCAGCGCGTCATCAGCACGGCGGCGTCGAAGCTGCGTGCGTCCAGGCCGCTGGCCAGCGCCCACACCAGCAGCGGCGCCGCCAGCACGCCGACCACGCAGGTCAGCACCAGCACCCAGGCCAGCGCGGTGGCGACGGCGTCGATCAGCCGGCGCGTCACCTCGTCGCCGTCGCGCGCCTTGCTCGAGGCCAGCACCGGCACGAAGGCCTGGCTGAAGGCGCCCTCGCCGAACAGCCGGCGCAGCAGGTTGGGGATGCGAAACGCCACGTTGAAGGCGTCCGTCAGGCCGCTGACGCCGAAGGCCGAGGCCATCAGCAAATCGCGCACCAGGCCGGTGATGCGCGAGCCCAGGGTCAGCAGGGAGACGATGGAAGCGGATTTGAACAGGCTCACGAAGGCGCTTTCGATTGGGCCGAGAGTGTAGTCCCGCCCAGCGCGCCGGCCACCGGGTCTGGCTGCATCGGCCGCGCGCGCCTATAATGCGCGGTTCTGCCGACAACATCCACAAACCTCAAAGGAACACTTCAATGGCCGCTGGAAAGCCGAAGAAAAAGAACCCCCGTCTGGCGTCGGGGCGCAAACGCGCCCGCCAGAACGTCAAGCTGAACGCCGCGAACACCTCGCTGCGCTCGAAATACCGCACCTCGGTGAAGAACGTCGAAAAGGCCGTTCTCGCCGGTGACAAGGAGAAGGCGCAAAGCGCCTTCGCCCTGATGCAGTCGGTGGTCGATACCGTCGCCGACAAGGGCATCTTTCACAAGAACAAGGCCGCGCGCGACAAGAGCCGCCTGTCGGCCAAGCTCAAGGCGCTGAGCCAACAAGCCGCCGCCTGACGCGCTCGCGTCGGGCACACCCGCCCGCGAGGGGCATGTCATCCCCGCCGCTCGCGCCGTTTGTTCAGGGTGCGCTGTCCGCAGAAACGAAAGAACCGCCTTCGGGCGGTTTTTTCTTGGTGGTGCACCCCGCATGGGCGCACACCTGCGGGTGCAAGTCCCGCCGCAAGTTGGTTGCAACGAACAAGGCGAAGCGCAACTGCATGAGGGTGCGTGGCCAGGCGTTTCGGAGGATGTGCAGGACAGGTGCATGCAGCGGCTCACGACCCGCGCGCACTTCAACGACGGGTTGCCGGGCGATCTGGCGCGGCAGATGGTCCAGCAGTTCTGCGACGAGCATCGCGAGCGCTGCTTGCAGGCATTCGTCTATGGATGCCTCGGCGACCACGATTTGCTGCGTGTGTGCACCGACGCCGAGAAGTACCTGCTGATGGCCGGCCTCAACCTGCTGGAGTGCCTAGCCAATGTGGGAGCCAACACCGCGCCGTGACGATCACGGGCGCGTCAAGATGGAGCGACTGGAGCGCTCAGCCTTGATCGGTTGGGTTGCCCCGACTCTCATAACCTCAAACTTTCGAATCGCCCGGTGCGGATCCGCATGCCGGGTGGTGAGGGAGGGGCGGAGCCGGTGGTTTCCTCTTACGCCGATGCGATGACGGATGACCTCGCCGCTGCGCGGCATCGATGACAAATGACAAACCACCCCGGCGGATTTCAATTCCGCTTCACGGCGTCACTCATGCCGTCAATCGCGCGAAGGCGGGAATCCCACAGCATTGCGGACGCCCTGTCCGGATCTCCGCCTTCGCGGGGATGACAATTATTGATGCTTCGAACTGGCAATGGAGTGAGCTGGACGAGTCGTCATTTGTCCGGCTTGAGCGACTCCGTCAGCGCTTTCATCGGGTCGTCGCTGCCGTAGCCCTCGGCTGCTGGGGCGGCGGGTGCCGGGGCGGTCGAGTGGTCGGGCGCGGTGGGGACGTCGCCCGCGGGAGCAGCAGGTGCGGCCGGCGCAGCCGGCGCCGACTCCTTGCCCCAGGCGCTGTCGTTGCCCCAGCTCTCGCCCGGCGCGCCAGGGCTGGCACCGGGGGCGGGAGTGTCGCCGTAGCCCTGCACATTGCCCAGGCTCTCGCGCATCTGCGCGCCGACGGCGTCCATGTCGATGACGACTTTCTTGTCCAGGCTGCCGGTGACCAGGCCCGGGAAGGCGATCAGGATGCCGACCATGGTCAGCTGGATGATCAGGAAGGGGATCGCGCCCTTGTAGATCTGCATCGTCGTCACCGGCTCCATCACCTTGCCGGTCACCTTGTCGACATAAGGCTTTTCGGGCGCCACCGAGCGCAGGAAGAACAGCGCGAAGCCGAACGGCGGGTGCAGGAAGGAGGTCTGCATGTTCACCGCCAGCAGCACGCCGAACCAGATCAGGTCGATCCCCATCTTCTCCGCCACCGGCGCCAGCAGCGGCACCACGATGAAGGACAGCTCGAAGTAGTCGAGGAAGAACGCCAGGAAGAAGATCATGACGTTGACGAAGATCAGGAAGCCCGCCGCGCCGCCGGGCAGGTCGGACAGCAGGTGTTCGACCCACTTCGGGCCGTCGGCGGCCTGGAACACCATGCTGAACACGGTGGCGCCGATCAGGATGAACATCACGAACGAGGCCAGCTTGGTGGTCGAGGCCAGCGACTGCTTGAGCAGCGACCAGTTCATGCGCCCGCGCAGCACCGCCATCACCAGCGCGCCCACGGCGCCCATGGCGCCGCCTTCGGTGGGTGTGGCCACGCCCAGGAAGATGGTGCCCAGCACCAGGAAGATCAGCAGCAGCGGCGGGATCAGCACGAAGGTGACGCGTTCGGCCAGCTTCGACAGCAGGCCCAGTTTCAGCATCCGGTTGGCGGTGGCGATCAGCCAGGCCACGAACACGCCGCCGCACATGGCGACGACGATCTTTTCGTCGGTCGGCACCGATTCGATCAGCTTGCCTTCCCACCAGGTGTGCACGTCGGCCATGTGGCGCGCCAGGAAGATGGACACCAGCGCCGACAGCACCGCCAGCACCAGCAGCGAGGGGTAGCCGCTGCTGCCGTTGGCTTCGCGGAAGGTGCGTGCCTCGGGCGGCAGCGCCGGCACCGCCTTGGGCCTGAAGATGGCCAGCGCCACGATGTAGAGCACGTACAGGCCGACCAGCATGAAGGCCGGCACGAAGGCGCCCTTGTACAGGTCGCCGACGCTGCGGCCCAGCTGGTCGGCCATGATGATCAGCACCAGCGACGGCGGGATGATCTGCGCCAGCGTGCCGGAGGCGGCGATGACGCCGCTGGTGAGCGGGCGGTCGTAGCCGTAGCGCAGCATGATGGGCAGCGAGATCAGGCCCATCGAGATCACCGAGGCGGCGACCACGCCGGTGGTGGCCGCCAGCAGCGCGCCGACGAAGATCACCGCCAGTGCCAGGCCGCCGCGCATCGGGCCGAACACCTGGCCGACGGTGTCGAGCAGGTCCTCGGCCATGCCGCTGCGCTCCAGCACCAGGCCCATGAAGGTGAAGAAGGGCACCGCCAGCAGCGTGTCGTTGGCCATGATGCCGATCAGGCGCTGTGGCAGCCAGGCCATGATGGAGGCGGGGAAGATGCCCAACTCGATGCCCAGGAAGCCGAAGGCCAGGCCGCAGGCGCCCAGGCTGAAGGCGACCGGAAAACCCAGAATCAGAAAGCAGATCAGCCCCACGAACATGATCGGGGCGTAGTTGGCGGTCAGGAATTCCATGCGGCGCGGCTCCGGGTGTCAGCGGGCCGCGGTGGCGGGTGGGGTGGCAGGCGCAGCGGCGGCCTCGGCTTGCTCGCGCAGGGCGGCAGCCAGTTCTTCCTCGGCGCTCTTGTCGGTCAGGCGCCCCATCGGATCCGGCCCCTGGCCGCGCAGGAAGGCAATGCGCTTGATCAGCTCCGACCAGCCCTGCAGCATCAGCAGCACGAAGCCAATCGGCAGCGCCAGCCAGACCGGCCAGCGGATCAGGCCGCCCGGGTTGGGCGACATCTCGCCCGAGGCGAATTTGCTGACCAGCATCGGGATGCCCAGGTACAGCACCAGCAGGCACAGCGGCGTCAGAAAGAGCGCGAAGCCGATGATGTCGATCCACACCTGCACCTTCTTGGGCAGGCGGCTGTTCAGCACGTCGATGCGCACGTGCTCACGGTGCAGCAGCGTGAAGCCGGCGGCCACCAGGAACGACCACGCGTACAGATACCACTGCACCTCGAGGAAGCCGTTGGAGCTGTAGTTGAACGCCTTGCGCACCACGGCGTTGAGCGCGCTGATGACGGTGGCGGCAAAGATGAACCAGATGACGTACTTGCCCACCTGGGCATTGAGCCAGTCGATGGCCCTCGAAAACTTGAGCAGCGCCTGCATCGGGATCTCCGTGGTCTGTCGGTTGTGGTTCGCGGTCGCGCCCGATGGTACGGCGGCGGGACATGCGCGCCCGGGTGGGGCGCGAAGTGGTGTGCGATTTTAATGAAGCGGTGTGCGCGCGGTGAGCGGGCTATCCCGCAGAGCGCCGGCGCGGCGGCGCCGGCTTGGCGCGCGCGTACTGCCACCACGGCAGCACCCGCGCCATCGAGCGCACGTCGCCGGCGTACGCGCTGCGGTAGCCGGGCAGGGCGTGCAGCAGGCGCTGCCAGTCGGCGCCCGCCAGCACCTGGCGCAGCGCCACCACCGGCGGCGTGTCGAGCGCCGCCTTCAGGCACACCAGGTGGTAGTCCTCCTCCATCAGCGGCACGAAGTCGAGCCCACGCGCGCGCGCCGCCGCCTCGATGCCCAGGCCGGCATCGGCCTGGCCGGCGGCCACCGCCTGCGCCACCGCGGCGTGCGAGGGCTCGGTGTCGTCGTAGCCAGGCAACTCGGCCGGTGCGATGCCGGCCTGCGCCAGCAACTCGTCCAGCAGCACGCGGGTGCCGCTGCCGCGCGGGCGGTTGACGAAGCGCAGGCCGGGGCGCGCCACATCGGACACGCCGGCGATGCCGCGCGGGTTGCCGCGGCGCACCATCAGCCCCTGCATGCGGCTGGCGAAACCGATCAGCTTGTGCAGGCCCGGCCGCAGCAGCGGCTGGTAGGTGCGCGCAGCCAGCGAGTCGGGCGGCGCCGCGCGCGGGGCATGAAAGCCGGCCATGATGCAGCGCCCTTCGTTGAGCGCCTGGATCGCGTCCACGCTGCCGACGAAGCGGATGTCCAGGTGCAGGCGCGGTTGTCCGGCCAGACTGGCCGCGTGCGTGCGCAGCGCGGTGAGCGCGTCGTCGTGGCTGGCGTGGAAGCTCAGCACATGGGCATCGCCGTCGAAGGCGATGGCAAAGCTGCGCGCCAGCTCGGCGCGCAGCGCCTCGATTTGCGGCGCCAGCCGCGCCTGCGCCTGGCGCTCGGACCACAGCAGCTTGTCGCCGAAGACCGACAGGCGGGCCGCCCGGCCTTTCTCCCACAGCAGCAGCGGCTGACCCAGGCGCTGCTCCCACCGCTTGAGCTCGCCCCACACGTGGCGATACGACAGGCCCAGCGTACCGGCCGCGCCCGAGATCGAGCCGCTGGCGCGCACCGCTTGCAGCAGCTCGATCAGCGGGTTGTGAATGAGGGGGCCGCTGGCGTCGGTGTCGAGCGAATAGGAAAGACCGATCTGGTGCACCGCGCGAGTTTGCCTGATCGTCGGTGGCGTGCGAGCAAGACCGCATCGGGCGTCAGGTCAAGGCCGCCAGTCACTTGCCTATGCAATCAAATGCATAGCTTGAGATCCTGTGTTGGCGCCACTTTGCGCAAGGGGTAGTATGCGATTCGTCGTGAACACTCTTGCCGACAGCGCGCGCACCGCGCTGGCCCTCATCACCTCGCTCGACCCGGCGCTGTGGAGCATCGTCGCGCGCTCGCTGGCCGTCAGCGGCAGCGCCTGCCTGATCGGCTACGGCATCGGCCTGCTGGCCGGCGCCTGGCTGGGTGTGGTGCGCTTTCGCGCGCGCTCGCTGGTGCTGACCCCGCTCAACACCTTGCTGGCGCTGCCCTCGGTGGTGGTCGGGCTGCTGGTCTACCTGCTGCTGTCGCGCAGCGGGCCGCTCGGCTTTCTGGGCTGGATGTTCAGCTTCCAGGCCATGGTGCTGGCGCAGGTGGTGCTGGTGGTGCCGGTGGTGACGGCGCTGACGCGCCAGACCGTGGAAGACGCCGACCTGCAGCATGGCGAGCAACTGGCCTCGCTGGGCGCCGGCCGTTTCATGCGTGGGCTGCTGCTGGCCTGGGACGAACGGTATGCGCTGCTGACGGTGGTGATCGCTGCTTTCGGCCGCGCCGTGTCCGAAGTCGGCGCGGTGATGATCGTCGGCGGCAACATCGACGGCTTCACGCGCGTGATGACCACCGCCATCGCGCTGGAGACCAGCAAGGGTGATCTGCCGCTGGCGCTGGGCCTGGGGATCGTGCTGCTGACGGTGGTGCTGACGCTGAATGCGCTGATCTCGGCGCTGCGCGGCTGGCGCGAGCGTGTGGATGGCGTCGCCACCGCCGCGACGCGGGTGCTGGTGGCGACATGAGGCGCGATCTTCTGGCGGCCGAGGCCTTGCCCGCTCTCCCGTGCGGGGAGGAGGGCGGTGGTGCGGGTGCACTGGTGCCGTCCTCTGTTGGGAGAGGAAGTGCCCTATCCTTGATCGCGCTCGACGATGTCGGCGTGCGCTTCGGCGCGGTGCAGGCGCTGCACGGCGTGACGCTGGAGATCGCCGCCGGCGAGAGCGTGGCGCTGATTGGCGGCAACGGCTGCGGCAAGAGCACGCTGCTGCGCGTGCTGCACGGCTTGCTGACGCCCAGCGCCGGCCGCCTGCGGGCGCCGCCGCGCGCGGCGCAGGCGATGCTGTTCCAGCGCCCCTGGATGCTGCGCGCGACGGTGTGCCAGAACATCGCCATCGGCCTGTGGCTGCGCGGCGCGCCCTGGCGCCAGGCGCGCGCGCGCGCGCTGCTGGCGCTGGAGCGCGTGCAGCTGGCGCCTGAGGCCGGCCGCAGCGCACGCGCGTTGTCGGGCGGGCAGCAGCAGCGCCTGGCGCTGGCGCGCGCCTGGGCGCAGCAACCCAGCCTGCTGCTGCTGGACGAGCCCACCGCCAGCCTGGACCCGCACGCCAAGCACGAGGTCGAGGCGCTGATGCACGAATTCACCACGGGGCCGGCGCCGGGCGGCGCACCACCACTGACCATGGTCTTCGCCAGCCACAACCTCGGCCAGGTCAAGCGCCTGGCGCGGCGCGTGATCTACCTGGAGCAGGGGCGCGTGCTGGCCGATCTGCCGGTGGAGCAGTTTTTCAACCGGAACGTGCTGCGCCTCGTCTCGCCCCAGGCCGAGCTGTTTCTCAAAGGAGAGTTGCTATGAGTGGGTTCCCATCTTTTTTACCCGCGGCGCTGGCCCGGTCCGCGCTGGCGGCGGGGGTTTTCGCGGCATCGCTGGCGGCGTCGGCCCAATCCATCGTGGTGGCCTCGACGACCTCGACCGAGCAGTCGGGCCTGTTCGCGCACTTGCTGCCCGAGTTCAAGAAGGCATCCGGCATCGACGTCAAGGTGGTGGCGCTGGGCACCGGCCAGGCGCTGGACACGGCGCGCCGCGGCGACGCCGACGTGGTCTTCGTGCACGACAGATCAGCTGAGGAAAAATTCGTCGCCGACGGCTTCGGCCTCAAGCGCCATCCGGTGATGTACAACGACTTCATCCTGGTCGGCCCCAGGAACGACCCCGCCGGCACGCGCGGCCATGACGTCGTTGAAGGCCTGAAGAAGCTGGCCGCCGCCAATGGCCCTTTCGTCTCGCGCGGCGACAAGAGCGGCACGCACGCGGCCGAACTGCGCTTCTGGGATCAGGCCGGCCTGAGGGACGCCAAGGGCAGCGGCTACCGCGAATGCGGCTGCGGCATGGGCCCGGCGCTGAACATGGCGGCATCGACGGGCGCTTATGTGCTGGCCGACCGCGGCACCTGGCTCAACTTCAAGAATCGCGCCGACTTAGGCATCCTGGTCGAGGGCGACAAGCGCTTGTTCAACCAGTACGGCGTGATGGTGGTCAACCCGGCCAAGCACCCGCAGGTCAAGCAGGCCGAAGCGCAGAAGTTCGTCGACTGGATCACGTCGCCGACGGGCCAGGGGGTCATCGCCAGCTACCAGATCGGTGGTGAGCAGTTGTTCTTTCCGAATGCGAGCAAGTAGGTCGCGCCTCAGTCCAGCACCGCCACGCCCTTGATCTGCGCGAACACCGGCTGACCGGGCGCCAGCTGCAGGGTGTCGGCGGACTTGCGCGTCACGCGTGCCAGCAGCGGCGCGCCGCCGGCGTCCAGCGCCACCAGCACCTGGGCGGCGCCGTCGCCCGCCAGCGACTGCACGCGCGCGGGCAGCAGGTTGAGGATGCTGCTGCCCTGCGCCGCGTGCAGGGTCAGGCTGACGTCGCGCGCCTGCACGCGCAGGCGCAGGCGCTGACCGATCTTGCGCGCGGGCGCGCCGGGGGTGTGCATGCACTGGATGACGCCGCCGGCAAAGCGCACGTGCAGCAGTTGGTAGTCGGCCTCGATGCGCTCGACCACGCCATCGATCAGCGCGCCGGCGGCATCGCCATGGGCTTGCGCGATGTCCAGCCGCGCCATCAGCTCGGCCACCGGGCCTTGCGCCACGGCCTGGCCGTCCTTGAGCAGCAGCAGGTGATCGGCCAGGCGCGCCACCTCGTCAAGCGAATGCGTGACGTAGAGCATCGGAATGCGCAGCTCACGCGCCAGGCGCTCGAACCAGGGCAGCACCTCGGCTTTGCGCGCGGCGTCCAGGGCGGCCAGCGGTTCGTCCATCAGCAGCAGGCGTGGGCTGGTGGCGAGCGCGCGGGCAATCGCCACGCGCTGGCGCTCGCCGCCCGACAGTTGCGCGGGCCGCCGGTCCAGCAGGTGGCCGATGCCGAGCAGCTCGACCGCCTGGGCCAGCGACACCTGGCGCTCGGCCGCCGGCACGCGCTTCAGGCCGAAGTCCAGATTGCCTTGCACGCTGAGGTGATCGAACAGGCTGGCCTCCTGGAACACCATGCCGAGCGGACGCCGGTGCGTGGGGCGCCAGAGGCCGGCGGCATCGTCCTGCCACGTGTCGCCCGCCACCACGACGCGGCCCGGCGCCGGCCGCGTGAGGCCGGCCACGGCGCGCAGCAGCGTGGTCTTGCCGCAGCCTGAGGGGCCGAACAGGGCGGTGACGCCCTGGCCGGGCAGTTGCACGTCGGCATCGAGCGCGAAGGCATCGCCAAAGCGCACGTGGGCGCGCACCTGCAGCGGCTGCGTTTCGGCCGCCGGTGCCGCAGCGTGACTGGCGTGTGCCGGGTACTGGCCGCCGGCGTCCAGCGGCCGGGCGATCGACGGTTTCACCGGGTAACCCTCCGCCCTTGCAGCACGCTCAGCGCCAGCAGCACGGCAAAGCTGAACACCAGCATGCCACCGGCCAGCCAGTACGCCTGGGCGTATTCCAGCGCCTCCACGTGGTCGTAGATCTGAACCGAGATGGTTTGCGTCCGGCCGGGGATGTTGCCGCCAATCATCAGCACCACGCCGAACTCGCCCAGCGTGTGCGCGAAGCCCATCACCGCGCCGGTCAGGTAGCCCGGCCGCGCCAGCGGCAGCGCCACGTGCCAGAAAGCGTCCAGCGGATGCGCGCGCAGCGTGGCGGCGGCTTCCAGCGGGCGCTGGCCGATGCTCTCGAAGGCGTTGATGAGCGGCTGCACCACGAAGGGCAGGGAGTAGATGATGGAGCCGATCAGCAATCCCCAGAAGGTGAACGACAGCAGGCCCCAGCCCATGGCCTGCGTGATCACGCCGAGCGGGCCGTTCGGCCCCATGGCGACGAGCAGGTAAAAACCCAGCACCGAGGGTGGCAGCACCAGCGGCAAGGCCACCAGCGCCCGCACCGGCACGCGCCAGCGCGAGCGCCCGCGCGCGATCCACCAGGCCACGGGCGTGCCCGCCACCAGCAGGATCAGCGTGGCCAGGATCGACAGCTCGATCGACAGGCGGATGGCGGCAATGCCGTGGGCGTCCAGCATGGAATGGATGACTTTGCCGCGTGCGCGGCGTCAACGACGAAACGGGAAACGTCCAAAAAACGGGGATTGTCTGTCATGGGCCGGCGCCGCCAGCCCGTCATCGCCGTGGCGACGCCACGCGGTCATTCGTCATGCGTCATGCGCCATGCATTACTGCACCGCATAGCCATAGCTGCGGATGAATTCCTTGGCCTGCGGCGTGCGCATCAGGTCCATCCAGGCCTTGGCGGCGGGGTTGCCCGCGGCGCGCTTGAGGATCACCGCGTCCTGGATGATGGGTGCGTGGTGCTGCGCCGGCACCACCCAGGCCGAGCCGCTCTTGAGCTTGCCGCCATCCAGCACCTGCGCCAGCGCAACAAAGCCGAGATCGGCGTTGCCGGTGGCGATGAAGTTGTAGGTCTGGCCGATGCTCTCGCCGGTCACCAGCTTGGGTTGCAGCGCGGCCGTCAGGCCCAGCTTGTCCATGGCCTCGACCGCGGCGGCGCCGTAGGGCGCGAGCTTGGGGTTGGCGATGGCGATCTTGGCGAAGTGGCCGCCCTTGAGCACCGCGCCCTGGTCATCCACGAAGCCCGGCTTGGCCGACCACAGCACCAGCTGCCCGATGGCGTAGGTGAAGCGCGAGCCGGCCACGGTGTCGCCTTCCTTCTCCAGCCGCGCCGGGCGCTCGTCGTCGGCGGCCAGCAGAATGTCGAAGGGCGCGCCCTGCTTGATCTGGGTGTAGAACGCGCCGGTGGCGCCGAACGACAGCTGCGCCTGGTGGCCGCTGGTGCGCGCGAAGATTTCCGCCAGCGCCTTGGCCGGTGCGGTGAAGTTGGCGGCCACGGCGATTTGCACCACCTCGGCCTGCGCGGCGGCAGAAAACGCCAGTGCGGCCATCAAGGCGGACAGGCGGCGAAGAGTGCAACGCATGGTGGGTTCCTCGATCAAGGCGGCGCGCGATGCGCTATTCAAAAATGGAATAGCGAGTGTAGCTGGCTTTGCGTGGCTGCCGCGCCACAATGGCGGCCATGGGCAAGTCACTCGTTTCCGCCGCCGCGCTGGGCCACGGCCCCGCCGACAAGCGCATGGAAATCCTGCAACGGGTGGGCCAGCACGGCTCCATCTCGCAGGCCGCGCGCAGCGCCGGCGTCAGCTACAAGGCGGCGTGGCAGGCGATCCACACGCTCACCAACCTGGCGGGCGAGCCGCTGGTGGACAGCAGCGTGGGCGGCGCGGGCGGCGGCGGCGCGCGGCTGACGCCTGCGGGCGAGCGGCTGCTGGCTGCGGCAGAACAGCTCGACACCGCGCGGCGCGGCGTGCTGGCGCGCGTCAACGGCGCTGAAAGCCCGGCGCTGGCCGGCCCGCGCACCAGCATGCGCAACCACCTGCGCGCCGTGGTCCAGCGGCTGGAGAGCGACGGCGCGCGCGACCCCATGGTGCGTGTGCGGTTGGCGCTGGCGAGCGGGGGTGAGCTGACGTCGCTCATCACGCGCGAGAGTGCCGAGCTGTTGGGCCTGGCCCCTGGCCTGCCGCTGCTGGCGCTGTGCAAGGCAACCGCGGTGCGCGTGCAGTCGCCTGAGGCGGGCGCGCCGCCGGGCGCTGGTGCCAACGGATTGCCCGGCCGTGTGCTGCGTGTGGCGCGCGGCGTGCAACGCGACGAGGTCGTGGTCACGCTGGCGGGCGACGCGATGCAGTTGGTGGGGTTTGCCGCCCGCCCCAACCGCCTGCGTGCGGGCAGCCGCGCCGTGGTGTGGGTGGATGACAGCGCAGTGGTGCTGGCGTTGGCGGCGTGAGCCTGCGCAGGGGCAGCCGCAGCGGCGCTTGTTTTGGATAAGAAAGAGGCGCTAGCGCTTGCCCAGAGCGCGCAAGCAGCTATAAAACTTTGAGCAAACTCACATCGCCTGCCACAGCAGCGGAAACAAGTCGTCCACCATCGGCGCGCCGGCTGGCAGCCGATCGGCCAGGCCGGGGAAGGGCGGCGAGGTGACCCAGGTGCGCGGCGCGTGCGTGATGTCCTCGCCCAGCATGCGTACCGAAAACACGCGCCGCCGCGTGTCGCCATCGACCCCGCCCGCGGCGTGCAGGCTGAGCATGTGAAAGGCGATCACGTCGCCCGGCTCCACGGCCCAGCCGAGGATGGGGAAATCATCGCGCGCCGCCTCGATGTCGGGCAGATCGGCCAGGCTGCCTTCGGGGAACCATTTGGCCTGGTGGTCCATGAAGCTGCGCGGCATCAGCCACGGTCCGCGGTGCGAGCCGGCGATGAATTCCAGAGTGGAGTGCCGCCGCACCGGATCGACCGGAATCCAGAAGCTGATGTTCTGCCGCCCCTCGATGTTGTAGTAGGGCTGGTCCTGATGCCAGGGCGTGCGCTGGCGCGTACCCGGCTCCTTGGTCAGCATGTGGTCGTGGTACAGGCGTACGCTCTGGCTTTGCATCAGCTGCCCGGCGGCTGCGGCCAGGGGCGAGTCGAAAATGACGCGGCGGTAGGCGTCGTTGTCTGGCCAGCAGCAGAAATCCTCGATGAAAAAGCCTGGGTCGTCGGGCCGGCTGGCCACCTTGGCGCGCGGGCTGGGCGCGGCGATGTTGGCATCGATGCCAGCGCGCAGCAGAGCTACTTCGTCGGCGTTCAACAGGCCGCGCAGGCACACGGCACCGTCGCGCGCGAAGGCTTCGGTCAGCTCGGGCGTGGCCACGGCTTCGGCGCGGCGGTTGGTATCGGTCGTGCTCATGCGGCGGAATTATGCGGGCGGGGCTTCAGTCATCGTCGTCGTCGCGCTTCGCGCGTCGGCTAGCCCGGATATTTCACGCCTACCCCCGACGCTCCCCTCAATGGGTTCGCAACGGCGTGGATAGAGTGAGCAAGGCCCCGATGGTGGCCGCAGGCAGGGCTGGAGTCGCGCGCAGGCGCCATGCGCTCGCACCCCCCCCCACCCCGACTTGGGTTGCGGGCCATTCTTGTGTCATCACGCCGGCCAGGCGCTGCTTGCCGATCACGGAGAGCGCAACTGGCCCATGGCGTGCGCGAAGATCGGCGCACTGGGCCAGTGCGAGGCCAGGTACAGGCGGATGCGCCGCGTGTTGCGCGTGACCACCGCAGCCACCTTCAGCAGCTTGATGCGCAAGGTGGCCACCTGTGCCGTTGCCAACTCGGTGCCTTGCAAAGCCAGCGCCCGCAGCCGCTCAATCAGCACGTAGCCCAGCGCAGCCAGCAACATGCGCAACTGGTTGGAGCGCAGTACATGGCAGCTCGTGCGCGTGGCAAACAGCCCGATCTGCGCCTCCTTGATCCGGTTCTCCGCCTCACCGCGCTGGCAGTACACTCGTCATACAGCACCTGCGGTTCACCCTCCAGGTTGGTCACGATGAAGCGCGGGTTGCCGCCTTGCGCACCCCATTCGAGGCGTGTGATCACGCGCCGCTCGTGCGCCCAGCTCTTGGCGGCATAGCTGAACTCGTCCACCAGGCGCTGTTTGACCCCGGTGCGCTCGTAATCGTCCTTCATCCAGAGTTCGGCCAGTTTCACCTGGGCCTGAAGCCGAGCATTGCGCGCAAGCCCGATGATGTAGTGCACTCCAGCGCGCTCGCACCAGTTGATGATGCGCTGTCGGCAGAACCCCCGAATCTGCCCGGAACACGATGCGCACCTGGGGCCATTGTTGGCGCAACCGGCGCACCAACAGCTTCAGAATGGCCGCTGCGTGGCGCGCCCCATCGATGTTGCTGGGCCGCAGGTAGGCGCACAGCAGTTGCTGGCCGCAGAACACGTACAGAGGAAGATAGCAGTAGCTGTCGTAGTAGCCGTGGAAGAAGCGAGCCTCCTGCTGACCGTGCAAGGGGTTGTCGGTGGCATCGAAATCGAGCATCAGTTCTGCGGGAGCGCTCTCGAAGCTGGCGATGAATTGATCGAGCAGCACCTCATGCAGCCGCCAGGCGGTGGCCCGGTCGGCCCACTTCTCCAGTCGGCATAGGGTGGGCGCGCTGGCCACTTCACGATCGACGCCGACTGCCGTTTGCAAGGCCACGTCCAGGCGCAGCGCGCCATGGTCGGAGCCTATCATTAATTTTGTGTGCGAGGCATACCATGACCCACAGGAGCATGTATGCCAAGCAAGAAGAAGCTGCCGGCGCAGTTGCCGGCAATCCCCGCTGAGCTGATTGATCAGTTCGTCACTGGCCCCATGAGCGCCGAGGCCGTGCAATCAGCCTCCATGGCCTTCAAGAAGGCCCTCATCGAACGCGCGCTGGGCGCGGAGATGTCCCACCACCTGGGCTACCCGCCAGGAGCGGCCAAGCCCGAGGAGTCGATCAACCACCGCAATGGGCGCAGCGGCAAGACCGTGCTGACCGAGGACGGCCCGCTGCGCATCGAGGTGCCTCGAGACCGAGCGGGCTCCTTCGAGCCAGTACTCATTCCCAAACACGAGCGACGTTTCACGGGCTTCGACGACAAGATCGTGGCCATGTACGCACGCGGCATGACCATGCGCGAGATCCAGGGCTTTGTGTTGGAGCAATACGGCACCGAAGTCTCACCGGAGTTCATCAGCTCGGTCACCGACGCCGTCATGGTCGAAGTCACCGCCTGGCAGAGCCGGCCGCTGGAGGCGATGTATCCGGTGATCTTCTTCGACGCGCTGCGCGTGAAGATCAAGGAGGATGCGGTGGTGCGCAACAAGGCCATTTACCTGGCCCTGGGCGTGCTGCCCGATGGCACGCGCGACATCCTGGGTCTGTGGATCGAGGGCACTGAAGGGGCGAAGTTCTGGATGAGGGTGTTCAACGACCTGAAGACCCGGGGGGTCAATGACATCCTGATTGCCGTCACCGATGGCCTCAAGGGCATGCCTGAAGCACTGGCTGCGGTGTACCCGGCCACCACACTGCAGACCTGCATCGTGCACCTGATTCGCAACTCGCTGGATTACGCAAGCTGGAAAGACCGAAAGCTGCTGGCGCGGCCATCCGGCCGATCTACACGGCGGCAGCGCCGAAGCGGCGGAGGCCGAACTTCAGGCCTTCGCACAAGGCCCGTGGGGCGCCAGGTTCCCCACCGTGGTGGCAGCCTGGCGCCGGGCATGGGATCGGGTGATTCCCTTCTTTGCCTTCCCGCCAGCGGTGCGCAAGGTGATCTACACCACCAACGCGATCGAGAGCATCAACGCGCGCTTGCGCAAGATCATCAAGACGCGGGGCACTTCCCGAGCGACGATGCGGCAACCAAGCTGATCTGGCTGGCGCTGCGCAACATCACGGCCGATTGGGGCCGCGCGGCGCACGACTGGAAGGCGGCGATGAACCAGTTCGCGATACTGTACGAGGATCGTTTCACCCAGCCCGCGCACAACAGCCCAAGATGACAGGAGGTTGAACCATGAATTCATGGCTCAACCGGGGGCGCCTCCGGCGGCCTGGCAGGGGCCTGAAATTCGAAAGAATCAGATAACAGACAATTCAGAAAAACGCCTCACACACAGAATTTCTGACACTCCCCATGGTCGTTGAGGTCTTCCCAGCCCAGCGCCAGCCCGTACACGCGCTGGCGCAGCATGTCGCGCACGCCGTGCTTGATCAACAGCGGGCTGCGCGGGTCGGCGATGCAGCGCGCTGCCGCATCCATCAATCCCAGCTTGCGGTCCACCTGGGCGAGCAGCATCACGCCGCCATCGCTGGTCATGCTGCCGCCGTCGAACCGGCCCTCGATCACGCGCCGGCCCAACTGCCCGAAGTCGATTACGCCAACATCAAGCTCCTTTTGCGCTGTACAGTTTGGCTTCGGCATTGCCCGCCCTTTCATCAAGATTCGACACCTCGATGTTCGGGCAATTCAAGGGCAATGCCGTCCTCGTTTCTACGGGCTATGGTGAAATATCCGGGCTAGCTTCGCGGGCCGCAGGAGCAGCGGGGTCTCCCTGCGCGTCGGCACTGGCATTCGGCGTGCCTTTGATCACGTCGAGGGTTGGTGGCCCCAACACCACGACCAGTGCCACGGTGGCAAGAAAGATGACCAGGGTCGATTTCATGGAGTAGCTCCTGTTGCAAGACGGATCAGCGCAGCTCGAATGCCTCTGAGTGAACGCGTCGGGGCTTTTGCCCCATGGCCTTCAGTCCCGACACGATGGCATCGCGCAAGCCGGTGGGGCCGCAGTAGAACAACTCCGCATCGCGCAGCGCAAAGGACACCAGGCCCGCGAGCCGTTCGGCCGTCAGCCGCCCATCTTCGGCACTGGCGACGATGTGCACCGAGAGGCCTGGATGGCGCGCCGCGATGGCGGCCAACCGGTCGGCTGCGAAGGCTTCGTCCCGTTTCGTCACGGCCCAGACCAGCGCGATGTCCTGCCGGTCGGTATCGGTCAGCGCCTCGGCCCAGGCCAGGAAGGGCGTGATGCCGATGCCGCCCGCCAGCCACACTTGCCGCTGCACCCGCTTGCGGAACACAAAGCGGCCATAAGGGCCATCCACCCGCAGGCGCTGGCCGGGGGCGAGGCGCTCGGGCAGGCGCCGCGTCCAGCCGCCCAGGGCCTTGATGCCCAAGCGCAGGCTGCCGTCGGCCGCCGGAGCGCTGGCGATGGTGAAGGGGTGTGGCTCGCCCATGCCGGCGCCGGTGGCGGACACGAAGGCGAATTGGCCCGGTTGCCAGCGCATCGCCCGGCCCTGGGGGCGCAGCGTGACTTCGGCCACCGCGCCATGGCGGTCCACGCGGTCCAGCACGAAGTTGCGCGGGCGCAGAAATGGCGCCACGAATTGCGTGAACAACCAGGCCGCCAGGCCCGCCAGGCTGAGCGCGTTCAGGTACAGGTCGAGCGTGCCGTCGATGCCGGCGGGCTTGTCGATGGTCAGCTGGTGGTAGGCGGCCACGGCGAACAGCAGGCCGGTGAAGCGGTGGCTGAAGCGCCAGATGGGCCAGGGCAATTCGATCCGGGTGAAGGGAATGCGCTTGATCCAGCTGATCAGCAGCAGGCCGATGAAGCCGTTGAGCGCGATCTCGCCCAAGTCCGCAGCGAATTCGCCGGCCTGGGTTTCGCGCACCACGCCTTCCAGGTCGGGCTCGATCGTGTTGTGCCCGATCATCAGTGCCAGTGCGGCGATGCCCAGCCACTTGTGCACCGCATACATCTGGTCAAGCCCGCCGAACAGGCGCTCGATCATTGGCGGGCGCGCCGCCAGGACCAGCACCACGCCCATGGCGGCGATCGACCCCGCGCCCATGGCAATGCCCACGGCAGCCGTGGTGCCGAAGGGGGCGTAGGTTTGCAGGCCCAGCACCGCTGCGGCAATGACTGCCAACGCGGCCAATAGGGATCCAGTGGATTTCATCGTTGACTCCTCAGCATGGAGAACCCTTTGTTCCTCCATGCCTTGAGTTTGCGAAGCCCGCATGAGCGCAGTCTTAACGCGCTGGGGTGCGTGGGTTGGTGACTACGGGTTGGCCAGCAGCGCGACGGTCTTGATGCCGGCCCAGGTCAGGGCGAGCGAGCCCAGCAAGTGCAGCGTCGCCGTGCCCAGCGCCTGGCCCCAGCGGTCAGCCAGCAGCATCTCGACCACTTCCGCACTGAAAGTCGAGAACGTGGTCAACGCCCCGAGAAAGCCGGTGACCAGCATCAGCCGCCAGAACGGCGCCAGGTCGGCGTGGTGGGCCCACGCCAGGATCAGGCCGACCAGATAGCCGCCAATCAGGTTGGCCGCCAGCGTGCCCCAAGGCATGAAGGCGCCCGGGTGGTTCAGCCACAGGCCCAGCCGCCAGCGGGCCAGCGCGCCGATGCAGGCGCCCAGGCAGATGGCGAGCACGGCGTGCATGGTGCGTCAGCCGATGGCGCTCAGAAGGGTGGGCCGTCGTCGTCGGCGCCGACTGCAGCAGGCGCGGGCGCGCGCTGGGCACTGCTGGCAGCAACGGCCGTGGGCGCCTGGTCGGTCACGGCGGTGGGGTCGGCCTCGCCGCCCAGCGCGTCGATCAGGTCGGCGATCAGGCCGCTCAACTCGCCCGTGGACAAGGCCACGTCGGCGTCGAAGCGGTCGTCGTCTTTCGATGTGGCGCCTTCTTCAAACACGCCTTCCTGAAACGCGATCTTTTTCAACTGCAAGGCTTGCGTGAGCAAAAAGCCCACACGCCCGGCCCAGCCCAGCGCCAGCTTGGTGGGCAGCTTGCCTTCGGCGATGTGCTGGCGCACCTCATCGGTTTGCAGCGGGTGGCGCGAGAACTTGACGACGGCAGGCTCGTCGCCGCTGCCTTTCAGCTCGCACTCGCGCTCAATGTTGAAGGCGTGGGGCAGGGCGTCGCCTTGCGGGTCGGCCAGCCAGGCCGCCATGGCCGCCTGGGGCGACGTCGCCGTTTGCAGCAGGCCCACGCCAAAGCCCTTGCCGGCCACGCGCACCAGGCTGGTGATGACTTCGTCGGCCTTGCCTTGGGCGCCCGCGTCCATCACCAGCCAGCGCTGGGTGGGCGCTATCCACACCGTGACCTGGCTGCGGCGCGGAAAGGCTTGCGGCAGCAGGGCGATCAGCGCGTCGTCCTTCAAGTCGCGCAACTCTTTCTTGCCGGGCTTGCGGCCGGTGGTCTTTTCGATCTCTTCAGCGGCTTTTTGGGTCTTGGCCCGCACCGCGTCTGCGGGGACAGCTTTGGTTTCGATGGCAAAGCGGGCGATCCATTGACCATCCACGGTCTCGACCAGCGCGCCGTGCGCTTGAGCGCGCGGGGGCACCCAGCCGGTGGATTTCTGTTGCGTGGCGCTGCATTCCACGAAGGGCTCGGTGGCCAGCGCCTCTTCCCATTGCGCCGCCGAGGCGGGCCATTCCGGGCTCAGGCGGTACAGCATCAAATTCTTGAACACTTCTTGCTTTCCAATGAATCAGGCCCGCGTGGTGCGGGCCTGGTCAGGATCATATCGGGCTGCGGAAAACAGCCGGATATCCGGACGCAGAGGACGCAAAGATTACGCAGAGGACGCAGAAGAACATCCAAAAAATTTGGTTTTCTTTTTTGCGTCCTCTGCGAATCCTTTGCGTCCTCTGCGTCCGGTTGTTTGAAGATGGTCTACATGTGCCCCGGCATCCAGGTGGCGATGCCGGGGAAGAACCACAGCAGCAGCACCATTGCGCACATCAAGAAGAAGAAGGGCATGGTCACGCGCGCGATGTAGCCGATGTCCTTCTTCGTCATGCCCTGCAGCACGAACAGGTTGAAGCCCACCGGCGGCGTGATCTGCGCCATCTCCACCACCACCACGATGAAGATGCCGAACCAGAGCAGGTCGATGCCGGCCGCCTGCACCGTGGGCAGCAGCACGCCCATGGTCAGCACCACCATCGAGATGCCGTCCAGAAAGCAGCCCAGCACGATGTAGAAAACGGCGAGCGCAATCACCAGCATGAAGGGCGTCAGGCCCAGGCCGCTGATCCATTCGGCCAGGTGGCGCGGCAGGCCGATGTAGCCCATGGCCAGGGTCAGGAAGGCGGCGCCGGCCAGGATCAGCGCGATCATGCAGTACAGCCGCGTGGCGCCCATCAGCGACTGCGAGAAGGTCTGCCAGTTCAGGCTGCCCTGCACCAGCGACAGCAGCAGCGAGCCGACCACGCCGACGGCGGCCGCCTCGGTGGCGGTGGCGACGCCGGTGTAGATCGAGCCCAGCACCGCGGCGATCAGCAGCACCACCGGAATCAGGTGGCGCGACTCGTGCAGCTTCTGCGCGAACGAAAAGTGCTGGTCGGGCGCCGGCACCTGCCCCGGGTTCATCAGCGCCCACACCGCCAGATAGCCGGAGAACAGGCCGGCCAGCAGAATGCCAGGCAGCACGCCGGCAATGAACAGCTTGGCGATCGACACGTCGGCCGCCACGCCATACACGATCATGATGATCGAGGGCGGAATCAGCAGGCCCAGCGTGCCGGCGCCGGCCAGCGAGCCGATGGTGATGTGATCGGGGTAGCCTCGCTTGCCCAGTTCGGGCAGAGACATCCGCCCGATGGTGGCGCAGGTCGCCGCCGACGAGCCCGACACCGCGGCAAAGATGGCGCAGCCGATCACGTTGATGTGCAGCAGCCGGCCGGGCAGGCGGTTCAGCCAGGGCGCCAGGCCGCGGAACATGCCCTCCGACAGCCGGGTGCGGAAGAGGATCTCCCCCATCCACAGGAACAGCGGCAGGGCGGTGAGCGTCCAGCTGGACGACGAACCCCAGATCGTCACCGCCATGGCGTCCCCGGCCGGGCGCGCCGAAAACAGCTGCATGCCGATCCAGGCCACGCCGGTGAGCGTGAGGCCGATCCAGACGCCGCTGCCCAGCAGCAGGAACAGCGCGGTGATCAGCAAAAAGGTGATGCCGAAGTCACTCATTGTGCAGCGCCTCCTCGCCGTGGGCGTCGTGCTGGCGCCGGCCCTGCAGTTCCAGCAGCAACTCGTCGATGAAGGCCATGAACAGCAGCACGGTGCCGATCGCCATGCCCAGCTGCGGGATCCACAGCGGCGTGGCGTCGTTGGAGGTGGACATGTCGTTGAACAGCTGCGACTGCCACACCAGCCGGCAGGAATAGAACGCGAACAGGCCGGCCAGCAGCGTCGCCACCGCCAGCGACCACAGCTCGACGCCGCGCCGCGCACCGCCGGTCAGGCGCCCGATGATCAGCGTCACCCGGATGTGCTCGCCTTTCTTCAGCGTGTGCGCCAGCGCCAGAAAACCGGCCGCCGCCATGCTGTAGCCGGCGTAGGCGTCGGTGCCGGGCAGGTGGAAGCTCAGCAGGCGCCCCAGGATCGAGGTCAGCACCATGAGCAGCACGCCGATCATGGCCAGCGCGGCGGCCCAGGCCGCCGCGTCATAGAGGAAATCGAGAAATCGGCGCATTGTTTTATGACCGCGCGCCGGGGCGCGCATGACCTCGGCCTGCGGCCTTCAATGACGGCGCCTGCGGCGCCATGACGTCATTCATGCGCCGCCGGCGCGTCATCGAAGCGAAGCGAGGTCATGCGCGTCCCAGCGCGTGGTCATTTGTCATTCACTTCGCGGAACGATATGCGTCCACCACCGACTTGCCCTCAGGCCCTGCCTTGTCCAGCCATTCCTTCAGCATGGTCTCGCCGACCTTCTGCATGTCGGCCTTGAGTTGCGCCGAGGGCGGGTACACCGTCATGCCGTTCTTCTTCAGCAGATCGAGGTATTCGCCGGTTTTCTTCTCGCTGCTGGCCCAGCCGCGCGTCTCGGCGTCGGCGGCGGCTTTCAGCAGGCCGTCCTGCGTCGCCTTGTCGAGCGCGTCAAAGGCTTTCTTGTTGGCGATCACCGCGTTCTTGGGCAGCCAGGCCTGCGTGTCGGCGAAGAATTTCAGGTGCTCATACGTCTTGGTGTCGTAGCCGGTCGAGCCGCTGCTCATGTAGCTCTCGACCACGCCGGTGGCCATGGCCTGCGACAGCTCGGCCTGCTGCACGGTGACGGGCTGCGCGCCCACCAGTTCGCCGATGCGTGCGGTGGCCGGGCTGTAGGCACGCCACTTGATGCCCTTCATGTCGGCCGCGCTGTTCACCTGCTTCTTGGTGAAGATGCCCTGCGGCGGCCAGGCCACCGAATACAGCAGCACCATGCCCTGCTCGGCCAGCTTCTTCTGCACCGCAGACTTGCTGGCCTGGTAGAGCTTGAACGACTCGCCGTAGCTGGTGGCCAGGAAGGGCAGGCCGTCCAGGCCCCACAGCGGCCATTCGTTCTGGAAGTTGACCAGCAGGATCTCACCCGCCTGCGCCTGCCCGCCTTGCACGGCGCGCTTGATCTCGGGCGCCTTGAACAGCGAGGCGTTGTCGTGCACCTGGATTTTCAGCTTGCCGCCGGTGGCGGCGTCGACGTCCTTGACGAATTGCGCCAGGTTCTCGGTGTGGAGGTTGCTGGCCGGGTAGGCCGAGGGCAGATCCCACTTGGTCTGCGCGCCAGCGCTGACGGCCAGGCCGGTGAAGCACAGGCCGACCAGCGTGCCCAGAGTGCGTCGAGTCAACATGCTGCGAACTCCTATCTGAATGAAAGATGATGGTGGGGCGAGCATAGGGCGTGATGAGGCTGCCGGCCGACGGTGGAAACCAGTAGCAGCGCCGCGTCGCCCTGTGTCCGATCGCGCTTGAAGTCTAAAAACGATTCCGATAAAGTGTCAATAATTTCTAATCAAATCACAGAGTAATTCGGGAATACCCTGATGCGCGCAAAAAGCAGGTCCGAGGGTGGCGAGAGGGGTGGCGGCATCGTGTCGTCATCGCATCTGGTGTCGCCGCGCAGCGTCGAGGCCTCGGAGTTCGAGTTCGGCATGATCGTCGCCTGGAACGCCTTCAGCCGCTGGATGATGCGCTGCATGGCGGCTGCGGGCGTGCCCGACCTGACGGTGACCGACGTGCTGGTGCTGCACCATGTCAACCACCGCGCCCGCCACAAGAAGCTGGCCGACATCTGCTTCGTGCTGAACTACGAGGACACGCACGTGGTCGCCTACGCGCTGAAGAAACTGGTCGCCGCCGGCCTGCTGTGCACCGACAAGCAAGGCAAGGACGTGTTCTACCTGCCCACGCCCGAGGGCGAGACCGCGGTGCAGCGCTACCGCGAGGTGCGCGAGGCCTGTCTGATCGACAACCTGGACCCGAAGACCAACCCTGAGCTGGGCGAACTGGCGCGCCTGCTGCGCACCATGTCGGGCCTGTACGACCAGGCGGCGCGCGCGGCGACGTCCTTGTAATTCATGGGCATCTCAAAAACCGGACGCCGAGGACGCGAAGGATTCGCAGAGGACGCAAAAAAACCTTCATCTGGCTGTTCTTTTGCGTCCTCTGCGTACTCTTTGCGTGCGTCCGGCCGTTCCTTTTTGACTCATCGACCTGCGACATGACCTCTTCCCACTCCTCTGCTTCTCGCTGGCAGTTCTGGATCGACCGCGGCGGCACCTTCACCGACATCGTGGCGCGCCAGCCCGACGGCGGCATCGTCACGCACAAGCTGCTGTCGGACAACCCCGAGCAGTATCCTGACGCCGCGGTGGCGGGCATCCGCCATCTGCTGAAGCTGGCGCCGGGCGAGCCGATCACCTCGCGTCTGGTCGAGTGCGTGAAGATGGGCACCACGGTGGCCACCAACGCGCTGCTCGAGCGCAAGGGCGAGCCGACGCTGCTGGTCACCACACGCGGCTTCCGCGACGGCCTGCGCATTGCCTACCAGAACCGCCCGCGCCTGTTCGATCGCCACATCGTGCTGCCCGAGCTGCTGTACTGCGCGGTGGTTGAGGCCGACGAGCGCGTCGACGCCAACGGCGATCTGGTGCAGGCGCTGGACAAGGCCAAGCTGCGCCAGGATCTGCAGGCGCAATACGGCCAGGGCCTGCGCAGCGTCGCCATCGTGTTCATGCACGGCTACCGTTACGCCGAGCACGAGAAGGCGGCGGCGCGCATCGCGCGCGAGCTTGGTTTCACGCAAGTCTCCACCTCGCACGAGACCAGCCCGATGATGAAGTTCGTCAGCCGCGGCGACACCACGGTGGTCGATGCCTATCTGTCGCCGATCCTGCGCCGCTACGTCGAGCAGGTGGCGGCCGAGATGCCGGGCGTGCAACTGTTCTTCATGCAGTCCTCGGGTGGGCTGACCGACGCGCACGCCTTCCAGGGCAAGGACGCGATCCTGTCCGGGCCGGCCGGCGGCATCGTGGGCATGGCACGCACGGCCGAAATTGCCGGGCAAGGCAAGGTGATCGGCTTCGACATGGGCGGCACCAGCACCGACGTCAGCCACTACGCGGGCCAGTTCGAGCGCGAGTTCGAGACCCAGGTGGCCGGCGTGCGCATGCGCGCGCCCATGATGAGCATCCACACCGTGGCAGCGGGCGGCGGCTCCATCCTGGAGTTCGACGGCGCGCGTTTTCGCGTCGGCCCCGAAAGCGCCGGCGCCAACCCGGGCCCGGCCAGCTACCGGCGCGGCGGCCCGCTGACGGTGACCGACGCCAACGTGATGGTCGGCAAGGTGCAGCCGGCGCACTTCCCGCCGGTGTTCGGCCCGCACGGCGACGAGCCGCTGGACGCCGCTGTGGTGCGTGAGCGCTTCGCCGAGATCGCGCGGCAGGACGAGGCCGGCGGCCGCGCGCCCGAGGAGGTGGCGCACGGTTTCATCCAGATCGCCGTGCAGCAGATGGCCAATGCCATCAAGAAGATCAGCGTGGCGCGCGGCTACGACGTCACCCGCTACACGCTGCAGTGCTTTGGCGGTGCCGGCGGCCAGCACGCCTGCGGCGTGGCCGACGCGCTGGGCATGACGCGCGTGCTGGTGCACCCGCTGGCCGGCGTGCTGTCGGCCTACGGCATGGGCCTGGCCGACCAGAACGTGATGCGCGAGACTGCGGTCGAGTTGCAGCTGGCGCCCGAGAACATCGTCGCGCTGCGCGACACCCTGGCGCAGCTGGCGCTGGCGGCGCGGCAGGAACTGCAGCGCCAGCAACTCAGCCGCGGCGAGATTCGCGTACACCGGCGCGTGCACCTGCGTTATGAGGGCACGGATTCGGCGCTGATCGTCCCGTTCCCGCACCTGCAGGGCGGCGATCTGTCCGACGCCGCCGTGATGCACCAGATCACGCGCGCCTTCGAGGCCGCCTACCGCCAGCGCTTCGCCTTCCTGATGCAGGGCAAGGCGCTGGTCGTCGAGGCGGTGTCGGTCGAGGCGGTGGTGGCCGGTGACGCGCCGGCCGAACAGGAGCACCCACTGCACCCGGCGCGCCTAGTGCCGCAACGCGACACGGTGCGCATGTACGCTGCTGGCCTGGACGGCGAGCCGGTCTGGCACGACACCGCGCTGATCGAACGCGCCGAGCTGCGCCCGGGCGACGTGATCGAGGGGCCGGCCATCATCGCCGAGCAGAACGCCACCACCGTGGTCGAACCCGGCTGGCGCGCCAGCCTGACGGCGTTTGACCACATCGTGCTGGAACGCACGGTGCCGCGCGCGTTGCGCTACGCCGTGGGCACCAGCGTCGATCCGGTGCTGCTGGAGGTGTTCAACAACCTGTTCATGAACATCGCCGAGCAGATGGGGCTGCAACTGCAGAACACGGCCTACTCGGTCAACATCAAGGAGCGACTGGACTTCTCGTGCGCGCTGTTCGACGCCGACGGCAATCTGATCGCCAACGCGCCGCACATGCCGGTGCACCTGGGGTCCATGGGCGAGAGCATCAAGACCGTGATCGCGCGCAACCGGGGCAGCATGCAGCGCGGCGACGTCTACGTGCTGAACGACCCGTACCACGGCGGCACGCACCTGCCGGACATCACGGTGATTACGCCCGTCTACATCGACACTCCCGCCAACGGCCGGGGCCATTCACTCCCTCTCCCGCGAGCGGGAGAGGGTCGGGGTGAGGGCCAGGCCGACGCACCGGGAGCGGCCGGCCAGGCCAGCCAGCCCCTGTTCTACGTCGGCTCGCGCGGCCACCACGCCGACGTCGGCGGCATCTCGCCCGGCTCGATGCCACCGTTCTCCACCCGCATCGAGGAAGAAGGCGTGCAGATCGACAACGTCAAGCTGGTCGATCGCGGCGTGCTGTGCGAGCAGGAGATGCTGGCGCTGCTGGCCAGCGGCGAATACCCCAGCCGCAATCCGCAGCAGAACCTGGCCGACCTGAAGGCGCAGATCGCCGCCAACGAGAAGGGCGTGCAGGAACTGCGCAAGATGGTCGAGCAATTCGGCCTCGATGTCGTGCAAGCCTACATGCGGCATGTGCAGGACAACGCCGAGGAAAGCGTGCGCCGCGCCATCACCAAGCTGGCCGCGCGCCTGCAGGGCGGGCGCTTCACGCTGCCCTTGGACAACGGCGCGCAGATCCAGGTGGCGGTGACCATCGACGGCACGCAGCGCACGGCGAAGATCGATTTCAGCGGCACCTCGCCGCAACAGACCAACAACTTCAACGCGCCGACGGCGGTGTGCATGGCGGCGGTGCTGTACGTGTTCCGCATGCTGGTGGACGACGACATTCCGCTCAACGCCGGCTGCCTGAAGCCCATCGAGGTGCTCATCCCCGAAGGCAGCATGCTGCGGCCGCAACCGCCGGCCAGCGTGGTGGCGGGCAACGTCGAGACCTCGACCTGCATCACCAACACCATCATCGGCGCGCTGGGCCTGATGGGCGCCAGCCAGTGCACGGTGAACAACTTCACCTTCGGCAACGAGCGCTACCAGTACTACGAGACCATCTCGGGCGGCTCCGGCGCGGGTGGCGAGTTCGATGATGCGGGGCGACTGGTGGGCGGCTTCCCTGGCACCAGCGTGGTGCAGACGCACATGACCAACTCGCGCATGACCGACCCGGAGGTGCTGGAATGGCGTTTCCCGGTGCGGCTGGAGAGCTATGAAATCCGCAGCGGCTCGGGCGGCGAGGGTCAATGGCGCGGCGGCAATGGCGGCGTGCGACGATTGCGCTTTCTGGAGCCGATGACCGCCAGCATCCTCAGCAATGGCCGCGTGCGCGGCGCCTTCGGGATGGCCGGTGGCGGTGAGGGGGCCGTGGGCGCCAATCGTGTCGTGCGTGCCGACGGTCGCGTCGAGGAACTGCAGCACATCGGCAGTGCCGAGATGCAGGTGGGCGACTGCTTCGAAATCCACACGCCGGGCGGCGGCGGCTTCGGCCGCGCGGACGCCTGATGGACAGCGTGCGAACGCGCTACAGCCGGTAGAACTCGCGAATGCAGTCCCAGGCCTCCTGCGGCGTGTCGACCACGGTGTAAAGGTCCAGATCTTCCGGCGCGATCGCGCCGGCATCGACCAGCACTTCCAAGTTCAGCAGGTGCCGCCAGTAGTCGCGGTCGAACAGCACGATCGGCACCGGCTTGGCCTTGCGCGTCTGCACCAGGGTCAGCACCTCGAACAGCTCGTCCAGCGTGCCGAAGCCGCCCGGAAACGCCACCAGGGCGCGCGCGCGGATCAGGAAGTGCATCTTGCGCAGCGCGAAGTAGTGGAACTTGAAGGCCAGGTGCGGCGACACGTAGGGGTTGGTGGTCTGTTCGTGCGGCAGCGCGATATTCAAGCCCACCGAGGGCACGTCCAGGTCGTGCGCGCCGCGGTTGGCCGCCTCCATCACGCCGGGGCCACCGCCGGTGCAGATGAACAGCTTTTCCTCCTGCGGCTGGCGCAGGCTGTAGCGCGCGACCAGGCGGGCGAACTCGCGTGCCTCGCTGTAGTAGCGCGAGGTGCGCACGGCGCGCTCGGCCAGTGCCAGCGCCTCGGCATCGCCGCCGGCTTGCGCCGCCGCCAGTTGCTCGTGCGCGGTCTCCGGCGCGACGAAGCGCGCGCCGCCGTAAACCACCACCGTGTTGTGAATGCCGGCCTCAGCCAAGGCGAGTTCGGGTTTCAGAAGCTCGAGTTGGAATCGGATGCCGCGCGTTTCCTTGCGCAGCAGGAATTCGGGGTCGGCAAAGGCCAGCCGGTAGGAGTCCGGATCCAGCGGTTCGCCGCGGTCGGCGTGTGCCTGCAATTCGGCCCAGGCGTCGGCCAGCGGGGATCGGGTGGAGATCTTGATGTCTTCGGTGTCCATGGCTTGCTATTGTTATTGAAGCTGTTGCTCAATATACACGCTTGCTTCCCATGCAGAAGAGCCACGCATTGGCGTGGCTCTTCTGCGGTTCGCGGCACGCGCTCAAGCGCGTTTGGTTGGGCCGCCGCGTGCGCTCCCGGGGAGTGACGGCGCAGCCGTCACGCGGTGGCTGTCAAACTCTTTTGCGGTATTCGCCGGTGCGCGTATCGATCTCGATCTTGTCGCCCTGGCTGACGAACAGTGGTACCGCCACCTCGAAACCGGTGGCGATTTTTGCCGGCTTGAGCACCTTGCCTGAGGTGTCGCCCTTGACGGCCGGCTCGGTCCAGGTGATCTCTCGCTCGACCGCGGTGGGCAGCTCGACCGAGATCGCCTTGCCGTCGTAGAACACCACCTCGACGGCCATGCCATCCTCCAGGTAGTTCAGCGCGTCGCCCATGTTCTCGGCCTCGACCTCGTACTGGTTGTATTCGCCGTCCATGAACACGTACATCGGGTCGGCGAAGTAGGAGTAGGTGCACTCCTTGTGGTCGAGGATGACTTGGTCCATCTTGTCGTCGGCCTTGAAGACGACTTCGGTGCCCATGTTGTTGAGCAGGGCTTTCAGCTTCATGCGCACGGTGGCGGCGCCGCGGCCGCCGCGGGCGTATTCGGTGCGAAGGACGATCATCGGGTCCTTGCCGTGCATGATGACGTTGCCGGCGCGGATTTCCTGGGCGATTTTCATGGGGAGAGCCTCCAGTGAATGGGGTGAGCGGGGGCCGCTCGTGCACCGGGTGTCTGGCTTGTGCGCGCTGCGGCGAGGGGGCGAAAACAGTGGCCAGGTGATACTGGCGCGGCGTTTTTCGCAAAGCCTTGCATTCTAGCGTTTTTCGAGTACGAAGCCGATCAGCGCAGCGCCCAGCTCGTGCTGTGCCAGCAGGCGCGCACGCGCCGCCTGCGCACAGGCGCGCCACTCGGGCAGGTCGATGCGAGGCAGCGCGCCGCCCTCGATGCCGTTCCAGGCCCGGTGAAAGCGGCGCAGCGAGGCGGGGGCCTGCAGCCAGTCCAGGAAAGCCTCCAGCTTGGCGTGGTGGGCGTCGTCGTGCTGCGGGTAGATCTGCCAGACCAGGGGCGCGCCGGCCCACAGTGCCCGCACCAGCGAATCCTCGCCGCGCACGAAGTTGAGGTCGCAGGCCCACAGCAGTTCGTCGTAAGCGGTTTGCGGCAGGTGGGGCAGGTGTGAGATGGACAGTGGCTGGCGTGGGCTCAGCGCGTGCGCGATGCCTGGTCCATCATCCAGCGCTCGGCGCACGGCGGCGCTGGCGCGGCCGGCGGTAACAAGCAGCTGCGTCGCTTGCGCGTCCTCTGTCCACCGCCGCAGCAGCGCGCCCAGCGCGGGCGGCTCGTAGCAGAACAGCGAGACCCAGCGCGCTTCGTCGTGCCAGCCCAGGCCCTGCGCGTGCCGCCAGGCGGCGCGATCGAACGCGGCCTGGCGCGCGGGCAGATCGGCTTCGCGCAGCAGCCCGCCAGTGCGCGGCGTGAAGCCGGGGTAGAAGAACCACTTGGTCCAACCGCTGTCCGGGCCGTGCTGCACTGGCGAGGGCAGGCCGTGCATGCGCTCCACCCAGGGCTCGGCGCTCAGGTATTCCAGGTTGATCCACACCGGGGCGTCGTCCTGTGATGCCTGCGCGCCGTGCGCGACGAAGGCCTCGGGCAGGGCGCAGCCGAAGGCCTCGATCCACACGTTGGCGCGCGGCAGTGCGCGCAACGCCGTCGGCTCAAATGGCTGTGTCCAAGGCAGCACACGCACGCCGGGCACGGCACCGGCCATCGCGCCGGGCGCCATCCAGTCGAGCGCGCTGGCATCGTCCACCCACAGACGCACTTGCTGCCCGCGCGCCGCCAGCTCGCGCGCCAGGCGCCAGCACACGCCCAGGTCGCCGTGGTTGTCGACGACCTGGCAGAAGATGTCCCAGAGCAGGGGCGGGGCGGGCACGTCGTGATTGTGCCTTTGCACTGGCGGTGGCCCCGCGCCGGGCCGGCGTTCGTACACTCGGACGCATGAGTGAAGTCGACGCCTCCGCACCCGCCGGCGAACCCGCGCCGGCGGCGCCCGGCCACAGCCCCGAGCTGCTGGCCCAGGTGGCGGCGCTGCCCGGGCTGCCGGGTGTCTACCGCTACCACGACGCGGCCGGCAACGTGCTCTACGTGGGCAAGGCGCGCAACCTGAAGAAGCGCGTGTCGAGCTACTTCGGCAGAAACCATGGCGGCACACGCATCGGCCACATGGTGAGCAAGATCGCGCACATGGAGACCACCGTGGTGCGCTCCGAGGCCGAGGCGCTGATCCTGGAAAACAACCTGATCAAGCAGCTTGCGCCCAGATACAACATCCTGTTTCGCGACGACAAGAGCTACCCCTACCTGAAGCTCAGCGGCACGGCCAAGTTCGTGCCCGATCCCGGCCCGGGCGAGCCGAACCCGGACGCCTACGCGCGCATGGCTTACTACCGCGGTGGCACCGACAAGCGGCACCGCTACTTCGGCCCCTACCCGGGCGCCTGGGCGGTGAAGGACACCATCCACCTGCTGCAGAAGGTGTTCCGCATCCGCACCTGCGAGGACACGGTGTTCGCGCACCGCACGCGGCCCTGTCTGCTCTATCAGATCAAGCGTTGCAGCGCGCCCTGCGTGCGCTACATCAGTGCGGAGGACTACGCCGCCGACGTGGCGCACGCCGAGCAGTTTCTGCGCGGCGAAACACAGGATCTGCTGCAGAAGCTGGAGCAGAGGATGATGGCGCACGCCGACGCGCTGGAGTTCGAGCAGGCGGCCGAGATCCGCAACCAGATCGGCGCGCTGTCGCGCGTGCTGCACCAGCAGGCGGTGGAGGTGGGCGGCGACGCCGATGTCGACATCCTGGCCGTGAAGGTGCAGGGCGGGCGCGCCTGCGTCAACCTGGCCATGGTGCGCGGCGGCCGCCACCTGGGCGACCGCGCCTACTTTCCCAGCCAGGTCGCGGACGCCACG
The DNA here is from genome assembly GCA_016702555.1 of Burkholderiales bacterium. Taxonomy (GTDB): domain Bacteria; phylum Pseudomonadota; class Gammaproteobacteria; order Burkholderiales; family Burkholderiaceae_C; genus Ottowia. The sequence continues at coordinate 10,998 of JADJDV010000004.1, read as the reverse complement.
GGTCTGGCTTTTGATGAAGGCGATGCAGAACTGCCGACGCTGGAAGCGCAGGTGCTCGACGCCTTCATCGCCCAGCACTATCTGGGCGTGCCGGCGCCGGCGCAGCTGATCACCAGCGAACCGGTGAGCGCCGCGCTGCTGAAGGCCTTGAGCGAGAAGGAAGAACTGAGGATCAGCGCCACGCACGCGCCGCGCGGCCAGCGCCGCAGCTGGCTGGAGATGGCGCGGCAGAACGCCGGCCTGCAGCTGGCGCGCCTGCTCGCCGAAGAGGGCTCGCAGCAGGCGCGCACGCGCGCGCTGGCCGAGGCGCTGGATCTGCCGGTGGAAAGCCTGGGCGACCTGCGCATCGAGTGCTTCGACATCAGCCACACAGCGGGCGAGGCCACGCAGGCCAGCTGCGTGGTGTTCCAGGGCCACCGCATGCTCAGCAGCGACTACCGCCGTTACAAGATCGAGGGCATCACGCCGGGCGACGACTACGCCGCCATGCGCCAGGTGCTGGAACGCCGCTACGCCAAGATCGCCGAGGCGCTGCGCGAGCAGGGCGGTGGCGAGGCCATCACGCGCGCCGCGCGCATGCCCGATCTGGTGCTGGTCGACGGCGGTAAGGGCCAGGTGGCGATGGCGCGCGAGGTGTTCGAGCGCCTGGGGCTGGACCTGTCGCTGATCGTCGGTGTCGAGAAGGGCGAGGGCCGCAAGGTCGGCCTGGAGGAACTGGTGTTCGCCGACGGCCGCGAGAAGGTCTACCTGGGCCACGACTCGGCGGCGCTGATGCTGGTGGCGCAGATCCGCGACGAGGCGCACCGCTTCGCCATCACCGGCATGCGCGCGCAGCGCGCCCGCGTGCGCGTGGGCGGCAGCCGCATCGAGGAGATTGCCGGCGTGGGGCCGAAGAAGCGCGCCCGCCTGCTGCAGCGCTTTGGCGGCGTGCGCGGCGTGGAGGGCGCCAGCGTGGAGGACCTGATGACGGTGGACGGCATCTCCCGCACGCTGGCCGAGCAGATCTATCGCGCGCTGCATTGAGGCCGGCGTGAAAGCTGCCGATGGCGCGACGCGGAACCGTCCTGGCGCGATGCCACAATCAGCGCCATGTTCCTGACGCTGCCCACCGCCCTGACCTGGACGCGCATCGTCGCGATCCCGCTCATCGTGGGCGTGTTCTACCTGCCGCTGGCCCCGCAGACCGCCAATCTGGCGGCCACGCTGATGTTCATCGTGTTCGCCTGGACTGACTGGCTGGATGGCTTTCTGGCGCGCAAGTTGAACCAGACCTCGTCCTTCGGCGCCTTTCTCGATCCGGTGGCCGACAAGTTCCTGGTCTGCGCCTCGCTGCTGGTGCTGGTGCACCTGCAGCGTACCGACGTGTTCGTGGCGCTGATCATCATTGGGCGCGAAATCGCCATCTCGGCGCTGCGCGAGTGGATGGCGCGCATCGGCGCCAGCAAAAGCGTGGCCGTGCACATGCTGGGCAAGCTCAAGACCACGGTGCAGATGCTTGCCCTGCCGTTCCTGCTCTACGACGGCGTGCTGCTGGAAGTCATTGACACCCATCTGTGGGGCAATGTGTTGATCTGGATCGCCGCGGTGCTCACGGTCTGGTCGATGATCTACTACCTGCAAAAAGCCCTGCCCGAAATCCGCGCGCGGGTGAAATGACCCTGTCCTGAACCCTCGATTCATGAACGCGCGCAGCGACGATACCGCCGCCACGCTGATCCGGCTGATGCCGGCGGTGTTCGTGCTCATCTGGGCCACCGGCTTCATCGTGGCGCGCTACGGCATGCCGCACGCGCCGCCGTTCAGCTTTCTGCTGTACCGCTATCTGTTCTCGATCGGCTGCTTCCTGATCTGGATTGCCATCGCGCGCGTGGGCTGGCCGCGGACCGGCATGGCGTGGATCCATCTGGGCGTCACCGGCATGCTGATGCATGGCGGCTACCTGGGCGGCGTATGGGCGGCGGTGAAAGGTGGCATGGGCTCGGGGCTGTCGTCGCTGATCGTCGGCATCCAGCCGGTGCTGACGGCGATCTGGCTGTCGGCGATGGCCAGCGACACGCACCGCGTCAGCAAGCGCCAGTGGACCGGCCTGCTGCTCGGCTTTGCCGGTCTGGTGCTGGTGGTCTGGCGCAAGCTGACGCACGGCAGCCCGGGCGACATGGTGACGCCGGTCAACCTGTCGTGGGCGATCCTGGCGCTGCTGTGCATCACCGCCGGTACGCTGTACCAGAAACGCTTCGTCAAGCCCTGCGACGTGCGCACCGCCAACACGGTGCAGCTGATCGCGGCGGCGGTCGTCACGGCGCCGATCGCGCTGCTGGAGACCGAAGCCTTCCGCTGGAACCTGGAGTCCGCCGGCGCCATGGCCTGGTCGGTGCTGGGCTTGACGCTGGGCGGCAGTTCGCTGCTGTACCTGCTGATCCAGCGCGGCGCCGCCGCCAGCGTGGCCAGCCTGATGTACTTGGTGCCGCCGACCACGGCGCTGATCGCCTGGGTGCTGTTCGATGAGCCGATCACGCTGGCGACCCTGGTCGGCATCGCGCTGACCGCCTTCGGCGTCGCGCTGGTGGTGCGCCCCGCCGGCCGCCGTGCTGCCTGAGTGAACGCCTGAAGACCCGGTGGGCGGCACGGTATGTCGTCGAATTTTTCACACATTGACCCACTGTTTCATGTCCGCTTGTTGCGCTGGCGCACACCCCGGGCCAATCGGTGCAGACAGGGGGCGATTGGGTCTAGAATTCGACGCTCGCCGACGGGGATTTCCAGTGGGCGGACGCGTCCGCTACGTCGGACTTGCGCCGCCGGCGGTTTCCGGGCGCGGTAGCGGCCATGGCCCTCGGACACGCATGTCGACGGGTGCCAGCGCCGCCTTCTGGATTCTCGAATCTTCCAAATGAGGGGCAGCTAGTGAACAAGACCGAGTTGATCGAACACATCGCCAAGAACGCCGACATTTCCAAGGCTGCTGCGACGCGCGCGCTGGAGGCCACCATTGGCGCCGTCAAGACCACGCTGCGCAAGGGCGGCACGGTTTCGCTGGTGGGTTTCGGTACCTTCGCGGTGGGCAAGCGCGCGGCGCGCACGGGCCGCAACCCACGTACCGGCGCGACGATTAAAATCAAGGCCGCCAAGGTACCCAAGTTCCGGCCCGGCAAAGCGTTGAAAGACGCGCTGAACTGAGCGGAACGACGATTTTTTCGAGCTGGGGTGCTTAGCTCAGTTGGTAGAGCGGCGCCCTTACAAGGCGTAGGTCGGGGGTTCGAGCCCCTCAGCACCCACCAGCCACAGCGAAGGCGAACCCCGGTTCGCCTTTTTCATTTTCATCACCGCACGCAAGCAGAGTTTCGCGCATGTTCGACTTCATCCGCAGGCACAACAAGTGGATCATGGGGATTCTGTTCCTGCTGGTCATTCCCTCGTTCGTCTTTTTCGGCATGGGTGACTACACCCAGTTCAACGAGGGCGCCACCAAGGTGGCAGAGGTTGACGGCAAGCACATCACGCAAACCGAGTGGGACAACGCGCACCGCGCCGAGGTCGACCGCCTGCGCGCCAGCAACCCGACCATCGACCTGGCGCTGCTCGACTCGCCCATGATGAAGTACGCGACGCTGGAGCGCCTGCTGCGCGAGCGCGTGCTGGCGGTGGCCGCCGCCGATGGCCATATGGCGACCACCGACGCGCGGCTGGCGCTTGAGTTGCAGCAGGACCCCAACATCAGCGGCCTGCGCCGCGCCGACGGCTCGCTCGACCTGGAGGCCTACCGCCGCCTGCTGGCCACGCAAGGCCTGACCCCCGAGGGCTTCGAGGCGCGCGTGCGCGCCGACATGTCGGCGCGCCAGGTGCTGAACGGGGTGATCGAATCGGGCTTCGTCAGCCCGGCGCAGGCCGATGTCTCGATGAATGCCTTCCTGGAGCGGCGCGAGGCGCGCGTGGTGCGCTTTGCCCCGGCCGACTACGCCGGCAAGCTGAACCCCGCCGACGCCGACCTGGAAGCTTTCTACAAGGCCAATCTGACGCGCTACCAGGCGCCGGAGTCGGCGCGCGTCGACTACATCGTGCTCGACATCGACGGCGTCAAGAGGAGCGTGAATGTCTCCGAGCAGGACTTGCGTGCCTATTACGAGCAGAACGCCGCCACGCTCGGCACGCCCGAGGAGCGCCGCGCCAGCCACATCCTGATCAACGCGCCCAAGGGCGCGCCGGCGGCCGAGCGCGAGCAGGCCAAGGCGCGCGCCACCGAACTGCTGGCCGCGTTGCGCCAGGCGCCCGACAGCTTTGCCGACGTCGCGCGCAAGTCCTCGCAGGACGAGACCAGCGCACCCAGCGGCGGCGATCTCGGTTTCTTCCAGCGCAACCGCGGCATCGATCCGACCATTTCCACCACCACCTACGGCCTGGCCAAGGTGGGTGACATCAGCGAGGTGGTTGAAAGCGAATTTGGCTACCACATTGTCAAGCTGACCGAACTGAAAGCCGCCGCCGTGCCGCCGTTCGAGGAGCTGCGCCCGAAGCTGGAAGACCAGCTGCGCACCCAGCAGGCGCAAAAGGAATTCGGCGAGAAGGCCGACATCTTCACCAACGGTGTCTACGAGCAGTCCGACAGCCTGCAGTCGGTCGCCGAGCGGCTCAAGCTGAATATTCAGAGCGCCGACAACGTCACCCGCACACCGGCGCCGGGCGCCACGGGGGCGCTGGCCAACCCGAAATTCCTCACCGCGTTGTTCAGCTCGGATTCGCTCGACAAGAAGCGCAACACCGAGGCGCTGGAGATCGGCGCCAACCAGCTGGTCTCCGGCCGGGTGGTGCAGCACAGCCCGGCGCACGCGCGTCCGTTGGCCGAAGTCAGGAACGAGGTGCGCGCAGCCTTCATCAGCGAGCGCGGCGCCGAAATGGCGCGCAAGGAGGGCGCCGAGCGCCTGAAGGCCTGGACCGAGAAACCGGCCTCGGCCACCCCACTGCCCGAAGCCGTGATCTTGTCGCGCGACGGCACCGCGGAGCAGCCGCCGCCACTGGTCGAGGCCGTGCTGCGCGCCGATCCGGCCAAGCTGCCCAGCTTCGTCGGTGTTGATCTGGGCGTGCAGGGCTACGCCATCGCTCGCGTCGACAAGGTGCTGCCGCACGCCGAGCAGGCCGCCGACACGCTGGCCCAGGGCCGCGCCCGCTACGAAGAGCTGTGGGCGATCACCGAGGCGCGGCGCTACTACGACTACCTCAAGGACCGCTACAAGGCGCGCATCCTGGTGGCGGCGCCGGTTGCGACGGGGGCGGCGCGCTGATTCAGAGTGGACCGTGCGCAGGGTTGGGGTACGCCCGAGCGCGCGCCGGATGACGGTAGAGTGATGGGCAAGTCGGAGCAAAATTCCGCGACTCGATCACAAGCCAATCGTTTGTCGATTTGTCTGGCGGAGGCGGTGTCCGCTCCGGTAGAGTCCACCTTAGGCTAGCAAGTGCTAAATTGATAGCGAACAACGTAGATATATAGGCGCTTTCGCCCCGGTGTGGTGCTAGATAGTGCTAAGTTGAGGGGCTGCCAGCTATAATTCTTTGGTGGGCTGATTGGTGGGCTACATCGGCCAGCCCACCAACCCAAAGAGTTGGAGCGCCGCCATGCCAAAGATCGTCAAGCATCTAACCGTCCTAGAGATTCAGAGCGCCGAGCCTGGCATGCACGCTGATGGTGGTGGACTCTATCTGCGCGTACAGAAGAGCGGCAGCAAGGGATGGATTCTTCGCTATCAGGTTAGGGTGGGCGACAAGCTGGTGCGGCGCGAGATGGGGCTGGGCACGCTGAAGGAGCGGAGCGCCACCGAAGCGCGTGCGGAAGCGAAGGCGCTAGCGGCGGTGGTGAAGGGCGGCGGCGATGCCATAGCCCACCGGGAGGCTCAGCTAGCGGAGCAGGCGGCTAAACACGCCGTGGAGCAGCAGGCGCAAGCCCGCAAGGCGACGACCTTCGCCGACTGCGCCCGCGAGTACATCAAGACGCACAGCGCGTCGTGGCGCAACAAGAAGCACCGTGCGCAGTGGACTTCAACGCTTGAGACGTATGCATACCCGGTCATCGGCGCCATGCCCGTGGGCGAGGTCACACGCGAGGACGTGCGGCGCCTGCTGGCCCCTATCTGGACAACGAAGTCAGAGACGGCGGAGCGCCTTCGCGGTCGGATAGAGAAGGTGTTGGGCGCGGCGAAGGTGCAGGGACTGCGCGAGGGCGACAACCCAGCAGCATGGAAAGAAAACCTAGATGCGCTGCTGGCAAAGCCCCAGCGGCGCGCCCGTGTAGTTCACCATCCTGCACTGCCGGCGGGGCGCGCTAGGGAGTTTCTGGCCGCGCTGCGCGAGGTCGGCGGGCAGTCGGCGAGGGCGATTGAGTTCGCCATCCTGACGGCGGCTAGGTCGGGCGAAGTTCGTGGCGCGAAGTGGATTGAGTTCAACCTGGACGACGCTGTGTGGATCATCCCCAAAGCGCGGATGAAGGCGGGCCGGGAACATCGTATTCCGTTGTCGGATGCGGCGCTGGCGCTGATCAAGGCGCAGCCGCGCGTGAAGGAGAGCGACTACGTGTTTCCTGCGCCGCGCGGCGGAATGCTGTCGGACATGGCGTTATCCATGACGGTGCGGCGGATGAATGGGCTGGGCGAGGTCGGCGCGAAGCCGGTATGGGTTGACGTGTACGGCGTGCCGGTGGTGCCCCATGGATTCCGTGCGACGTTCAGGGAGTGGGCAGGCGAGATTTCATCGTATCCGCGTGACGTGATCGAGCACGCGCTGGCCCATCAGCTACCCGATGAAGCCGAGGCCGCATACGCCCGAGGGACATCCACACAAACGTGTGCTGGACGACACCGTGCACTGCGGCATCGCGCGTGCTGACTTGTTGGCTGCGCTCCAGCAGTCACCGCACGCACGACGGGCCGTGCACGGCGTGAGCGCTGGCCAGCTTGGCAAGAGGCTCAAAAAGTGGTTCAAGGACGACCTGCACGGTGAGCGCCCGCGCGGCGAGCCTGGCGGGGCGCAGGTTCCTATGTACTGGCTGCCGAAGCCCCCAGACATGCGGCGCTTGTTCGCTGAGAAGACGGGAATAGTCGTTCTCGACGATTGATTGAGAGACGTAGCCCGGGGCTGAGAGGGGATGGATTTTTTACCTCTCTCAGCCAGAACCCGCATGGAATAAGGCTTTAGAGAGGTGAGAGAGGTGAGAGAGGTAGATTCAATGAAAAATAAAACAGCGAAGACGCACAGACCACGCGCCCGCTGTGCCGAGCCGCCGCCGCGCTCGTTTTCCCAGCGTTTTGGATTTACCCCGCTTGCCTCTCTCAGACACTCAAAAACCCTGCAAAGCCAGTATCCATGCGGGTTTGCGCTGAGAGAGGGAGATTTTTCTGCCTCTCTCAGATCGGCTTTACCTCTCTCAATGAGTAAGGCAAGATCATGATCGACCCCGACCTAACCGCCGACGCCCGCCGCATCGCCGGGCAAGACCCCACATCGCCGCCCGATCCCATGCTGACAGACAGCTACGCCGACCCCGAGAACCGCCAGCGGCTCGCCCGAGGCGTGCTTGCCGAGGTGCGCCAGCACTACGGCGTACTGCACCGCCTGATGGAACTCGTTGCCGACGCTGCAATGAATGCGCGCTCGCCGACTCAGGCGGCAGAGCTCGCCCGGACGGCGGTGCAGGTTCAAGGCGCGGCGGGGCGCTGCTTGGCATCGATGGTTTCGCTGACGGACAGCATCGGCGTGAGCGTCCAGCCGTCCCATCTTGCGCCGCGTTGTTGAGCTCCTGAGGATGGTGTCCACCTAATTTTGGTGGACACCCATGAATCCCAATCGCTCCAAACGCCGCGTTCACACCTCCGAGTTCAAGGCGCAAGTCCTTGATGAGTGCCGGCAGCCTGATGCCTCGGTAGCTGCCGTGGCCACTGGCCACGGCCTGAACCCCAACGTCGTGCGCAAATGGCTGGCCGGACGTGAGCGTCCAGTCAATCCATCTTGACGCGTACCCACTGCCGTGATCGTCACGCCGAGGTTTTGGCTCCCACGTCGGCGATGCACTCTGCGAGGTTGAGCGCAGCCATCAGCAGGTACTTCTCGGGGTCCGTTCGTGCACGCAGCAGGTCGTGCTTGCCGAGGTATCCATAGACGAATGCCAGCAAGTAGCGCTCGGGATGCTCGTCGCAGAACTGCTGAACCATCTGTTTGGCCAGATCGCCCGGCAACCCCTCGTTGAAGCGCGCCCGAGCCGTCAGCCGCTGCATGCATCTGTCCTGCACATCCTCCGAGACGATCGGCCACACATGGCCGCTGCGCTTCATCGCCTGGAACGTCACCAGCAGGATGTGCAGCGGCACCTCCAGTTCTTCGAGGTCAACCCCCATGCGCGGCAGCACCAGGATCGAGGCCAGCAGATTGGGCCGCTGCGCGGCGATCCTCGTCGGCCAGGCGTACCTTTTGAGCGTGATCCATGCCATTGATGTCGATGGCCGCCTGCACCATCACCGCCTGCGTGATCACGCCCATCGTCAGCCTGGCCGCCAGCGATGCGGCAGCAACTCTTCAAGTCGATGATTCGGGTGCGCGTGGATGCGCGCGAGCACGTCACGCAGGTAGGCCCAGGATCCAGGCCATTGAGCTTGGCCGACTGCACCAGACTCATCACCACCGCCGCGCGCTGCCCGGCCAACTCGCTGCCCACGAACAGCCAGTTCTTGGCGCCGAGCTTCCACGGCTTGATCTGCCGCTCGATCAGGTTGTTGTCGATGGCGACTGCGCCGTCATCCAGGTGCAGCGTCAGCGCCTTCCACGCGTTGACGCTGTAGTCAAGCGCCTCGGCGATCTTGCTGCCATCCAGCGCCTGCGCGCGCTGCAGCAGGCCAGACCTCGAATTCGTCCCACAGCGGCCGGCTCAGTTGCTGCCGGGCCTGCTTGCGGACGCCTTCCTCCATGCCGGCGAAGGCCGCCTCAGCCTGGTAGAGCCGCGCCCAGCGCTGCAGCGCCTCGGCGGCCACGCCACTGGCCCTGCTGCCCCCGCGGCTGAGCTCCTCGAAGCGCCTTCTGGCATGCGCGGCGCACGCCGCCGACCTGCGCTGCGGGTAGAGCCTGGCATCCAGCACAGCGTTGTAGCCGGCGTACTGGTCGGTGATCAAGGTGCCATTCCAGGCCGGCTCGGGGTATGGCGGCCCCTTGCCGCCAAGGAAGGCGACCGGGTACTGCGATCCCCGACCCGGGCAGAACTCGTAGACCACGCCAGGATGCGGATCGTGGTGGCTGCGCGCCCAGGCCCAGATGTAGGCCTTCTTGGTCTTGCCCGAGCCGGGCTCCAGTAGCGGCACCGGTGTCTCATCGGCGTGCAGCACGCGGCAGCCCAGGATGAAACGCCGTTGCGCCTCGTACAGCGGCTGCAGGGCGGCGCCGCCAGCGCCAGCCCAGGTAGCCAATGTGGAGCGCGGCGTATGCGCGCCCGAGCGGGCATTGATGGGCTCTTGCCGGTAGTACGGCAGGTGGTCCACGAAGCGGCTGATCAGCGTATGCGCCACCAGTCCGCTGGCGGGGATGCCGCCAGCGACCACATCCGGCTCGGCCGGCTCCTGGCGGATTTGCTGGCAGCAGCAGCACGCCCATTTGCCGTAGATGTGGCGGTGCACGAAGAACCTGGCCGGGATGATGTCCAGCCGCTCGCTGACGTCCTCACCGATGCGCTGCATGGGCCGGCCGCACTCTGGGCTTGGGCAGGTGGTGTCCGCAGGTTCGTGGCGATGCTCCACGCGCTCAGGTGCTCCGGAAGTGCCTGGCGGCGTGGACGACGTGGTGGTGCCTTCGGGACTTTGGGCGCCTGGGGAAGGTCGCGTTGCAACGCAGCCAGTTGCGCCTGCAGGCTGGCCTCGTCTTCTGCCAGCGCCTCCTGGAACAGGGCGCGCTGCTGGGCCGTCATGGCTTCGGTCCTGGCGCCGAACTTCCAGCGCTTCAGGCGCGCGAGTTCGAAGTTGACCTTCTCCAGCTTGGCGCGCGCCCAGGCGATCTCACGCGCCTGGGCCTGCACCTGCTGCTGCAGCCGCGTGATCAAGGCGGCCGCCTGCGCTGGCAGGTGCACCATGTCGATGCAGTCCGTTGCGGTGTCGCCGAGCATGCCCGGCATGCTGCACGAGTCAGGGGTGCTGTGCATCGGCAGATACGATGTCAACGCGCTGGCCACGGCGGCCCATGCCCGCTTTAGCAGCGGCTGATGACGCTGAGTTCGCCCAGGCGCTGCCAGGGTAGGCCCAGCGCCAGAGCGCCGAACTGCTGGGCCGTGAGTTGCAGCGCTGGCATCGCGGAGCCAACTGAATCGCGCTCGATCCAGACGAAGCGCCCGGCGTGCAAGCGGCGCGTGGCGCACCACACGCCGAAGCCGTCGTGCACCAGCAGCTTAATGCGCGTGGCCCGCGCGTTGGCAAAGAGATAGCCGTGGTGGGCTTGCGCCTGGCCGATGGTGTTGATGACGACATTGAGTAGGCGGTCGGCACCGGCGCGCATGTCTTGCGGCTGGGTGCACAGCCATGAGTGTCGATGCGGATCACCAGAGTAGTCCTCAGACGACAGCCATCGTGCCGGCCAGCGCGCGCAGGGGCCGCGTACTGCGGCGCCGCACTTGCTGCGCACTGCAACTTCAGCCGCAATCCGCCGCGTTCGAGTTCGATGCGGATGTCGGGCGGCGATGGCGGAAGGTTGGCGAGGCGGTGTTCGGACTTGGTCAACTCGACCGGTACGAACTGCAGGGGCGCCACGCGCTGCGTAGGCGCTGGCACCTCTGCAGCCATGCGCTTGAGGTTCTGTCCGGCCAGCCATTTGCGCACGACGTTAGGTTCAGGCCGTGGCCAGTGGCCACGGCAGCTACCGAGGCATCAGGGTTGCCGGCACTCATCAAGGACTTGCGCCTTGAACTCGGAGGTGTGAACGCGGCGTTTGGAGCGATTGGGATTCATGGGTGTCCACCAAAATTAGGTGGACACCATCCTCAGGAGC
>JADJDV010000003.1 GCA_016702555.1 Burkholderiales bacterium | reverse complement strand
CCCCGTACTCGGCGTTGGCGGTGTGCACCAGGGCCTCGGCGGCCAGGATGTCAGGGCGCCGCCGCACCAGCTCGAACGGCAGCAGCAGCGGTAAATCGGTCGGCAGGCGGAACCGGTCAAGCGTGAAGGCCGGCACCTGCCGCGCCTGGCGGCTCGCCGGCGAGCACGGCCAGCAGATTGTTCGCTCTGCTCCAGCTGCGCGCACAGCGCCGGCGAGCTGGCGCGTGTCTGCTCGAGTTGGGCATGCAGCGCCAGCGGCTCTCCGGCCGGCGCGGCCTGAGCCCAGGCGCACGCGCTGCCGTGTCAGCGCAGAGATGCTTTTTCGTCCTGGGTCTGTGGACCAGGGTCTCGATCGAGGCGATCTGTCCCGCCAGCCGCGCGCTGTGATGGCAGCGCCGGTGATGCAGGCAGCCAGGCTCAGCTGCGCGCCCGCCAACTCATGGCGGCGGTGCTCGGTGCAGGCAGCCAGCGCCTCCAGCGCGCCGGTTGCCGCCGGCCAGATCCAGGCCGGTAGCTGATGCCGATGCCGGCGTTGGCGGGGCTGAACTCGCGCGCCTCGCCGACCTGGCCTTGTGTGCTGGGGTCAACCCGTGCCGCGCTGGGTGCCGATGCCGGCGTCGACCTGCGGGTACAGCGTCGAGCCGGCGCGCGCCGAAGTGCGGTTGCTGCGCCTGGCGCAGGAGTGGCGCGGGCCGCCGCCAGGCTTGGGTTGGCCGCCAACGCGCTCGATCGAGCGTCGAGTTCGGCTGATCCCAAAGCCTGCCACCAGCGCGCGTCGATCTGCGTGCCCACCTGGAAAGCGCTGGGCTCGCCCAGCGCCGTGGCTGCCCCTTCCGGGTGGTGTGGGTCGGTGTGGCGTGCCGGGGTGTAGCGCGCCACTTCGGGGCCGGCCGGCCGCTGGAGAATCTGGCCCGCGCGGTGCAGGCGGCGAGCGGGCGCGGCCAGTACGACCCATCAGGCGGCGCGAGAACACAGGTCATGGTTCATGGTGTTTCAGTCACGATGCGCTGGCCCGCGCCGCTTCCTCGTGCGTGACGCCGTCGCGGATGTAGTAGATGCGCTTGAAGGTCGGGATGATCTTCTCGTCGTGGTGACGACGATGACGGCGGTCTGGAAGCGCTGGGCCATGTCGTTGAGGATGCGGATCACCGCCAGGGCGCGCTCGGAGTCCAGCGGCGCGGTGGGCTCGTCCGCCAGGATCACCGGCAGCCGGACCAGGCCGCGCGCGATCGCCACGCGCTGCTGCTCGCCGCCAAGCTGCGATGGCATGGCCTGGGCGAGTGCTGCATCGGGGCGCAGCGAGCAATTCCAGCGCGCGCCCGCGCCTCGGCATTCGGCGCGCCAGCCAGCATCGGCAGCAGGGCCACGTTGTCGTTTGCGTCGAGGAACGGGATCGGGAGTAGGGCGCCTGGGTGCACGAGCCGATCTTGTCGCGCCGCAGCGCGCGAGATCGCACCTTCCAGCCGTCGTAGATCACCGTGTCGTCCAGGATCATGCGGCCGGCGGTGCGGGTCGATCACCGCGCCCAAGCACTTCAGCAGCGTGCTCTTGCCCGATCCAGAGGGCCGATCACAAAAATTTTCCACCTCGCCAGTGCGACCTGCAGGTTGACGTCTTTCAGCGCCCACACGGCCGTGTCCGCCGCGAAAGCCGAAGCAACCAGGACAGCGATTCGATGCGAATGCCTTGCTGCCCATGGCGCTACCCAATGGCCTCGGCCGGATCGACCTTGAAGCGCCATGAGGATCGCCACCAGGCTGGCCAGCGCAGATCGCCAGCACGGCGAGAAAGCCGGCGACGGTGTCGTTCGGCAGCAGCACGTACTTGGGGAAGATCGGCGCGGCAAAGGGTGGCGCTGATCTTGCCGACCACGAAGCCGAAAGGCACGCCCAGCATCAGCGCCTGCTGCAGGATCATGACGGCGATGGTGCGGTTTGCGCTAATCGCCGATCAGCAAGCACCGCGATCTCGCCGGATCTTGTCCATGGTGAGGCGAGTAGATGGTAGAGAATACGATGGCGGCGATGACCACCGCCAGAATGACGAGAACATGCCGATCTGCCGCGCCGGATGGCGATCAACTTGCCGACCGGATGCCTCCATCTGGTCGCGGTCGTACCACACCGTCAGTCGCTTCCAGCGCCGGATCGGCTCGGCACCTCCTGCGGCGTGAAGCCGGGCCGCAGGCGCACCAGCACCGCGTTGACCTGGCGGTTGCTGGTCTGCGGGGCGACCACACGGCCTCCAGCAGGCCCGGCCGGCCGGGGCGGTTGAAAACCGAGTTGGCCTCGGTGCGGCAGCGCTGCATCAGGATGGCGTCGTTGTCCTTCCAGGAACTGCGCTTCCTGCGCGTCCTTGAAACGGAATGAACACCATCGGGTCGCCGCTGGAAGACACCATGCGGCGCCTCGGTCACGACCACGGTGTAGGGAGGTTGCGGCGGATGCGCCTCGCCAGCGCGAAGCCGGTGGCGATGTCGGCCACCGCCTCGTAATGCCCGCGCGTGATCTGGCGCCCGGCGATCAGCTGCGGCCCGGCCAGCCGGGCCGCACCCGCTTGTTCGGCCGTGATGCCGACCACCATGGCGCGCACGTCGTGCTCGCCCCAGCCGACCTGCATGGTGAGATAGGTGATGTTGGCCGCCTGCGCCACGCCGAGGCGGGAGTGCGGATGCTGCGCCACACAGATCGTCCGGCACGCTGGAGGACTCGGCGTACGGTTCCAGCGTGCCCTGCTGCACCACCCACAGATCGACGCCGCTGTTGTCGAGGCAACACCTTGCCGTCCTCCACCATGCCACGCGGTACAGGCCGGCCATGGTCAGAGTGACGCCGATCAGCAGCCAGGCCAGATGCCGGTGAAGATGAACTTGCCCCAGGCATGCAGGACGTCGCGCCCAGCCCGGGCCTGATCTTGGCGCGACCCGGGCGAACGCTCCAGCACCTGGATGCGGCTGCGCGCTGATGTCTTCGCTGTAGACGACGATCTGTTCACCCGCCGCCAGGCCACGCACCACCTGCACCTGGCCGTCGAGGTCGCTGCGGCGAGCTGGATCGGCGTGAAGGTGGCTCGCCATCGGCAGCTTCCACACGCGCTGGCCATCGACGCGCTGCGGATGGCGGCGTTCCGGGATCGGGGCGCGTCTGGCAAGGGCGGCAACCGCACCAATCCCTCGGCCGGTTCGCCCACCGGCGGCAGCGGTGTGGGTGTGCTGTCGAACACGATCTTAGCCGGGGTTTCCTCGGTCACGGCGTCGGCCAGCGGCTCGACGCGCAGCATGCAGCCGGCTGGTCCTGGCTGTGGCGCGGACGCATCCGCACCTGCGCCGGCGGATCGGCGGCCGGGCCCTCGGCGCCGATCTGGTCAAGCGGGTGTCCACCTGCAGGCTGGCCGGGTCGATCGCTTCCACCACGGCCTGGCCGGCCACCAGCGTGGTGCCGGGATCCGCGTGGCGCGGCACCACCAGGCCGGCGGCCGGTGCGCTTGCACCAAGTTGCCGCGCTGCTGCTCTTTGCAGCGCCTGCGATTCGGCGTGCAGGCGGCCCGCGTCCTCGCGCGCTGCCAGCCGGCACTGCCTCGGCGATGCTCAGCTCCTGCTGCTGGTGACAGCGTCTCCTCGCTGATGCCCTGCACCGCGCGAACAGCTACTGGTAGCGGTGGGCCTGCGTGTGCGCATAGGCCTGCTGGCTTGCGCCTGCCGCAGCGCGGCGCTTCGGCGCTCCTGACGGCGGCCTGCTGCGCGCACGCGAGCGATCGTCCAGATCGACCGGGTCCATCTCGCCCAGCACACCTGGCCCGGCCGGACCGCATCGCCGACGTTGACGTTCAGCTGCTTCAGCCGGCCGGCAAAGTGAGGCCGATCTTGTGGCTGAAGCGCGCCTGCACCGGTACCGATGCCCGCCAGGGCCAGGCGGTCGTCGCGCGATTTCCGCCGTCTCCCTTCACCGCCGCCAGCGCGGCGGGCGCAGGGCGGCGTAGGCGAACAGCGCGAAAAGGGGAATCAACGCACGCGATCAGCGCCAACGTGCGGCCTTGCAGGCGGGGCAATTTCATCGTGCGCTCATGAAGCGATGCGCGGCGGTAGATGGCGTACACCGCTGCCGCGTCGCGCTGGATGCGTGCCACGCATCTGCCAGCATCGACTGCATCACCAGGCCCTGGATGGTGCCGCCGCGACAGAAGACAGGACCGCGGCCGCCGCCACGTCGGGCCGGCGTCAAACTCCTTGCGCCTGGCCGGCCAGCAGCAGGCAGTGCAGGCGCTCGCGGTAAATACTCCAGCAGGGTCGCACCATGCGCCGGGGCAGGCTCTCGCTGGGCGCTACCTTCACGCTGAACAGCATGCGCGGCACCTGGATGCAAGGCCACGGAAGTCGTGTGCGTCATGAACACCGCTTCCAGCGCGGCGGCGAGCGGGGAGGCTGCGGCGTGGATGGCCTGGTCGATGCCGCGTCCCGCAGAGCGCCGACACCGGGTTGCTTCCCTGACCGCCTGCAGGATCGCTTCCTTGCTCGGGAAATGCCGGAACAGCGCGCCACCGTCAGGCCCATGCGCTGCGCGGTCGCCGCCGTGGTGATGTCAACTCGGGTTCTGCTCGGCCGCCAGGTCGATCACCGCCTCCACCGTGGCGGACGCGCCGCTTCTTCAGCGGGCAAGTGCTTTGCGGGCTTCACTCATGGCGCAGACAATCCAAAGATAGTAATTGATTACTATCTTAATCGGATCTTGACTTCGAGGGGAAAACGTTGTTGAAGGGGTGTTCGGGCGCTGCGGGTGCTGCCTGATTCGCGTCGCACCGATCGGCGGGTGGCCAGCTGGCGTGGAGTTGCTCCGTCACGGCGATAGGGCTGGGAAAAGAAAAACACCCGCAGCTTGCGGGCGTTTCTTCCGGTCTGCGTCGATGAGCGCGTCCGCTGGCCGCGCCACAGCCCTGACCAGGACACCGTGGCCGGACCTCGCCGGCCACTGGTGTCGTCCCTCCCGCAGGAGAGGGGGAAGCGGCATCGGCCGCTCGGGGTCTATTCCGTCTTTACGCCCGCATCGCGCGATCTTCTCCATGCCCTGAAAGTCGCGCTGCAGCTGCTGCGTGAAGGCCTCGGTGCTCATCGCCAGCGGCTCGGCGCCTGGTCCTGGATCGCCTTCTGCAACTCGGGCGTGGCCAGCAGCTTGTTCACGGCGCCGTTCATCTGCGCCACGATCGGCGCTGGCGTGCCGGCCGGCATCAGCAGGCCCGTACCAGGTAGCTCATGTCGAAGCCGGCGTAGCCGCACCGGCCACCGTCGGCACCTCGGGCAGCGAACTGCTGCGCTTGGCCGGGTGACGGCCAGCGGCGCAGCTTGCCAGCCTTGACCTGCGCCATCGCCGAGGGCACGGACGACACCAGCAGATCGACGTTGCCGGCCAGCGCGTCCATCAGCGCCGGGTTGGAACCACTTGTACGGCACGTGGCGCAGCTTGATGCCGGCAGCCTTCTCGAACTGGTCGCCCGCCAGGTGGATGGTGGTGCCGTTGCCCGGCAAGCCATAGGTGATGGTGTCGGGCGCGGCCTTGGCGGCCGCCACCACGTCGGCCAGCGTCTTGAACTTGCTGTTGACCCCGGTGGCGATGATCACCGGCGACCAGGCCACGTGCGCCACCGGCGCGAAATCCTTCACCGGGTTCCACGGCAGGTTCTTGTACAGCCAGGGCCGACCACCAGGTTGTCCTTCTGGCCCATCACCATGTCGTAACCGTCGGGCTTGGCCCCTGCTGGCTTCGGTGATGCCCAGCGTGCCGCCGGCGCCGGCCTTGTTGTCGGGCACGATGGTCCACTTGTTGGCCTCGGTCAGCTTCTGCGCCACCAGCCGCCCCAGGATGTCGGTGCCACCGCCGGGCGGGAAGGGGATCACCATGCGGATGTTCTTCTCGGGGTAGGTCTGGGCCTGGGCGGATACGGCAATCAGGCCGATGGCGAGCAGGGAGGCAAGTGGGCGGAACATCGGGCGTGGTTCTCCTATGGGATGGTGTGTGAACGGGCGAAACGTGCATGGTAGCGCCAATGGCGCCGCATCGCCGGCCCCAGCCGATCAACTCGGTGCCATGAACGACACACCGCCGGCGCAACGAAAAAACGCCTGCCCCCGTACGGGAGCAGGCGCTGTGGCGGGAGCACAGCGGGCGGGACCTGCCCGCCGCGGCGCTCACATGCGCTCGAACACCGCCGCGATGCCCTGGCCGCCGCCGATGCACATGGTCACCAGCGCGTACCTGCCCTGGATGCGCTGCAGCTCGTACAGGGCCTTCACCGTGATCAGCGCGCCGGTGGCGCCGATCGGGTGGCCGAGCGAGATGCCCGAGCCGTTGGGGTTGACCTTGGCCGGATCGGCCCCCAGGCCCTTGGTGACGGCACAGGCCTGCGCGGCGAAGGCTTCGTTGGCCTCGATCACGTCCATCTGGTCGATCTTCATGCCGAGTTTTTTCAGCAGCTGCTGCGTGGCCGGCACCGGGCCAATGCCCATGGTCTTGGGCTCGACACCGGCGTGCGCGTAGCCGACCAGGCGCGCCAGCGGCTTGCGCCGCGGGCCTGGGCGGCGCCGGCTTCCATCAGCAGCACGGCGGCGGCGGCGTCGTTGATGCCCGAGGCGTTGGCGGCGGTTACGGTGCCGTTCTCCTTCACGAACACCGGCTTCATCTTGCTGAAGTCCTCGGCCTTGGCGCCGGCACGGAAGTGCTCGTCCTTGTCAAAGGCGACCTCGCCCTTGCGGCTCTTGAGCATGACCGGGACGATCTGGTCCTTGAAGCGGCCCTCGTTCCAGGCGGCTTCGGCGCGGCGGTGGCTTTCCAGGGCCAGCGCGTCCTGGTCCTCGCGCGTGATGCCGTGCTCGGCCGCCACGTTCTCGGCCGTCACGCCCATGTGGATGGTGTGGAAGGGGTCGTGCAGCGCGCCGACCATCATGTCGATCATCTTGGTGTCGCCCATGCGGGCGCCGAAGCGCGTGGCCAGCGACGCGTAGGGCGCGCGGCTCATGTTCTCCGGCGCCGCCGCCGATGGCGACGTCGTAGTCGCCCAGCAGAATGCCCTGGCTGGCGTTCACGATGGCCTGCAGGCCCGAACCGCACAGGCGGTTGACGTTGAACGCGGGTGTGCCTTCGCCGCAGCCGCCGTTGATGGCCGCCACGCGCGAGAGGTACATGTCGCGCGGTTCGGTGTTGACGACGTGGCCGAAGACGACGTGGCCGACGTCCTTGCCCTCCACCGACGCGCGCGCCAGCGCTTCCCCGACGACCAGCGCGGCCAGATCGACGGTGGGCGTGTCCTTCAGGCTGCCGCCAAAGGTTCCGATGGCGGTGCGCACACCGCTGACGACGACGACTTCACGAGCCATGATTTGAGTCTCCTGTGGGGGTTGGGATGGGCTTGAAAACCCCTACAGTATGCCGCCGCTGGCCGACAGACGACTGACAATCGTTGGAGCGCCCACGATGTGACAGTCACGGATTTGTCACATCGATTGCGTAAGCTGCGCGCCGGCGCCCACACCACTGGAGGAGCTTTCGTGAGCGAAGAGGAACTGATCAAGCGCCTGCGCAGCGATCTGCTGGACGGCTACGACGAAGAGCTGGAAATGGAGCTGGAAGACCGCAACATCGACGCGGTCTCCGGCGTGCCGACTGAGTCGAGCGACCATCAGAACGCGCGCCGCCAGTACTTCCGCGAGCTGTTTCGCCTGCAGGGCGAACTGGTCAAGCTGCAGGACTGGGTGGCCACCACCAAGCGCAAGGTGGTGATCTTGTTCGAAGGGCGCGATGCCGCCGGCAAGGGCGGTGTCATCAAGCGCATCACCCAGCGCCTGAACCCGCGCGTGGCGCGCGTGGTGGCACTGCCCGCGCCCAACGACCGTGAGAAGACGCAGTGGTACTTTCAGCGCTACGTGCCGCATCTGCCGGCCGGCGGCGAGCTGGTGCTGTTCGACCGCAGCTGGTACAACCGCGCCGGCGTCGAGCGCGTGATGGGCTTTTGCACGGACGAGCAGTACGAGGAGTTTTTCCGCTCGGTGCCCGAGTTCGAGAAGATGCTCGTGCGCTCGGGCATCCAGCTCATCAAGTACTGGTTCAGCATCAGCGACGAAGAGCAAAACCTGCGCTTTCTGGGCCGCATCCACGACCCGCTGAAGCAGTGGAAGCTGAGCCCCATGGATCTGGAAAGCCGCCGCCGCTGGGAGGGACTACACCAAGGCGAAAGAGGACATGCTGCACCGGACGCACATCCCCGAGGCGCCGTGGTGGGTGGTGCCGGCCGACGACAAGAAAAAGGCGCGCCTGAACTGCATCACGCACCTGCTGTCGCAACTGCCGTACAAGGAGGTGGAGCGCCCCGAAGTGGTGCTGCCGCCGCGCGTGCGACACGAGGACTACGTGCGCCACCCGGTTCAGCAGAGCATCATCGTGCCGCAGGTGTATTGACGGCGCCAGCCGTCAGGCGTGGCGCACATCCGCCACCGGTTCGGTGCCGAAATCGGGCCGCGCCAGATAGGCCAGCACGTGGCGCGCCGCCTCGTCGGCGGAACTGAGTTGGCCTTCACTTTTCAGACGCTCGAAGCGGCCGCGGTCCGGGAACGCCGCCGCATCGGCGCCGCGCAGTTGCACCTGCATGTCGGTGTCGATCACGCCGGGCGCCAGCGAGCACACCTTGGCGCCGTTCGGCACCAGCGCTTCGTCCAGCGCCAGGCAGCGCGTGAAGTGGTCCATGCCCGCCTTGGCGGCGCAATAGCCGGCCTGCGAGGCCATGGCGCGGCGGCCCAGGCCGGAGGAAATGTTCAGCACCTTGCGCGCGCCGCGCCAGTCGCGCGTGGCGTGCAGGAAGGCGGCGGTGAGCAGCATCGGCGCCTCCAGTCCCACGCGCAGGGCGTTGGCCAGATCGGGCCCGTCGGCGTCGCGCAGGGGTCCGATGGGGGGGACGACGCCGGCGTTGTTGATCAGTGTGGCGCTGGCGAAGTGGCCGGCGTCAAACCGGGCCAGCCACTCCTGCAGGTGCGCGCAGATGGCGGTGCTGTCGGCCAGGTCGGCTGGCCACTGCGTCAGGTCGGCGCGCCGGGCCTCGGCCTGCTGCGCCAGATCGTCGTTGACGCGGCGCGACAGCGTCAGCAGCGTGTGACCCGCAGCCAGCAACTGTTCGGCCATGGCCAGGCCCATGCCGCGCGAGCCGCCGGTGAGGATGGTGAGGTGTCGGTCGGTGATTGGCATGGCCGCAATCTACCGCAGCCACGAGAAAGCGCCGCGATGACGGCGCTTTCTCGTATGCCTGCACGCCGCCGGTTGGCGGTGCGCTCAAGGCGATCAGCAGATCAGAGCGTGATGCGGCTGACCTTGGCGGCACCGACTGCGGCACCGGCTTCCAGACCGACGTTGGTCAGGATGAAGCTGGCCACCGGCTGCTGGATGGTCTGGGTGTCGACCGAGCCGTTGGCGCCGACCTTGCCGACCGCCACGGTGGCGTCGGCGCCGGCGGTCCAGCCGTTGCTGGCCTTGAACTTGTTGAGCGCGTCACGCGTGTTGAACACGTAGACCACCGCCTTCGACTGGCCGCCGGCCTGGAAGCCGATCGAGCCACTGGTGGTGCTGTAGTAGCCGCTGGTGCGACCGGCTTCGCGCAGCGCGCCCTTGCCGTGCTCGGCGCCGACCACGAAGCTGCCGCCGACCACCGCCGGGAACACCAGCACGCCGGCCGAGCGCTGCACCATCTCGCGCGTGCCCGGCACCGTGGTGTACAGGCGCGCCAGCGTGGCGTCGACGTCGCGCTCCATGGCGGCGCGCGGTCGGGCCGGAGGCCTCGGAGCCGGCCGGCGTGGTGGTGCAGCCGACCATGGCGATGCTGCCCAGGCCGATGGCGACCGCCAGGCCGATGTTGCGCAGATTGAACTTGTTCATGAATGGACCTCTTTGGGTTTGAATGAATCGGGGGTGACGGGAAAAACTGTAGCTGCTCGCCCTGGCGCGCCGCGTAGGACAGTGGCTTGCCGCCGTGTGCAGCGGCGAGCCGAGTTGCTGCCTGTGGTTTGTGGTGCGGCGCCGGATCGGTGCTCAGGCCCGCACCACCAGTGTGTACTGTGCGCGCAGGCCGTCGGGCCCCGGCACGAAGGGGCGCGTGAGCGCGCTGCGCCCGGCTGCGTCGAGCACGCGGCCCTCGACCCAGGCCGGTGTGCCGATCCGGTAGTCGCGCATGCCGTTGCGCAGCAGGTCGTGGTCGCTGTCGGCGGGCAGTTCGAGCGGGTAGAACGGACCTTCGGTCTGTGCCGGCGTGGGCCGCAGCGGCGCCGCAGGCTGGGCGCGTGCGCCGGTCCAGATCCAGGGCGCCGTCACCAAGGCGGCCAGCGCAGCGCGGCGGGCGAGCGCGCGATTGGAAATGTCCGGCATGCGCGTTGAGAGGCGGCCGGCGGCGCGGAGTTCCGGCCCGCTCATGGCTTGAGCGCCTGGGTCATCGCCATTCTGAGCATGTTCATCTGGTCAGAACGGCGCCGGGCTGCTCAGTTCCAGCGTGTCGCCCGTCGCCGGATGCACCAGGCGCAGCGCGCAGGCGTGCAGCATCAGCCGCGCGGCGCCATCGGGCGGGCCGTACAGGCTGTCGCCGACGATCGGGTGGCCGATGGCCTGCAGGTGCACGCGCAACTGGTGCGAGCGGCCGGTGATCGGCTCCAGCGCCACGCGCGTGCGCTCAAGCGTACTGTCGTGGCCGAGCGGCCGCCAGCGTGTGCGGCTCGGCTTGCCGATGGCGTGATCGACCCGGCTGCGCGGGCGATTCGGCCAGTCGGCGATCAGCGGCAGATCGATCTCGGCCCAGCCGCGCGTGGCGTCGGCCGACAGTTCGAGCCGGCCGTGCACCAGCGCCTGGTAGCGCTTGTGCACGCGCCGCTCGGCAAACGCGATGCTCAGGGCGCGCTGCATGGCGGCGCCGCGCGCCAGCAGCAGCAGGCCGCTGGTGGCCTGGTCGAGCCGGTGCACGATCAGCGCGTCGGGCCAGCGGTGCCGGGCGCGCGCGATCAGGCAGTCGGCCTTGTCGGCACCGCGCCCCGGTACGCTGAGCAGGCCGGCCGGCTTGTCCAGCGCCAGCAGATGCGGGTCCTCGTGTACGCAGACCAGCGCCGTGCCGGCGCTCATCGCGGCAGGGTCTGCGCCAGCGCCGCGCGCATGGTGTGCACGTCCAGCGGCGACACTTCGGGCGCCTGGTTGCCCCAGCTGGCGCGGATGTGGCTCAGCACGGCGGCGATCTCGGCATCGCTCAGCAACTGGGTGAAGGGCGGCATGCCGTAGGGGCGGGGGTGGCCGGCGGTGGCGGGGCCGAAGCCACCGTACAGCAGTGTTTGCAACAGGTTCTCGGTGCGTGCCAGCGTGACGGCGCGGTTGCTGGCCAGCGGCGGGTAAGCGCCGGGCTGGCCCTCGCCCTGCTCGCCGTGGCAGCTGGCGCAGCGGTCCTGATACAGCTGCTCGCCCGCCATGGCCAGGCGGCCGGGGGCGCGCGGCGCTGACGTGAGGCTGTCGACTGTGGCGAGCGCCTGCGGCAGCGCCTTGAGATACATGGCCATGGCCGACAGATCGGCGTCGCTGAAATGCTGGCTGCCGTGCAGCACCACCTCAGCCATCGGGCCGCTGACCGTGCCCCGATCGGCGTGGCCGGTCTTGAGCAGGCGCACGATCTCCGCCGTGGGCCATTGCGCGAGGCCGGCTTCACGGGCGTCGAGCAGCGAGGGTGCGTACCAGCCTTGCGCGGCCATCAGGCCGCCGCTCAGGTCGCGCCAATCGGCGCCGCCCCAGCGGTCGCGGCTGGCGTGGCAGGCGGAGCAATGGGCGACGCCGCGCACCAGATAGGCGCCGCGGTTCCATGCGGCGTCTTGCGCGGGATCGGGCGCGAAGCCGCCCGGCCTGAAGTACAGCGCGCCACACCGCGAGCGCCAGCTGCGTGCTGTAGGGCCAGCGCAGCTCGTGCTCAGGCACCGGCAGCGGCGACGCCGGCAGGCTGCGAAAATAGCTGAACAGGGCGTCGGCGTCGGCGCGCGTCAGCAAGGTGGTGTGGGTGTAGGGAAAAGCCGGGTAGAGCAGACGGCCGTCGGCCGAGCGCCCGTGGTGCAGCGCGCGCCAGAAGGCGGCGGCGCTCCAGCGGCCGATGCCGGCCTCGTCGTCCGGCGTCAGGTTGCTGGTGTACAGCGTGCCGTAAGGCGTGGCCAGCGCCAGGCCGCCGGCGCCCGGCGCGCCGCCGCGCGCCGTGTGGCAGGCCAGGCAGTTGCCGGTGCGCGCCAGGTAGGCGCCGCGCTCGATCCGGTCGGCCGTGTCGCCAGCGGGCGCTCGCGTGTCGGCGATGTCGACGCCGTCGTTGAAGTTGATCAGCCACAGCGCGCCGCCGCCGAGCAGCAGCGCCAACAGCGGGGCGCCGAGCGCGAGCCACCAGCGCTTCACCGCGCCGCTCCGGGCCGCGGCGCGGCGCCGCATTTGAGGTCGGGCGCACCGGGCGGCAGCGGCGGCGCGTGGGGCGCCGGACGCGCGTCGGCCGGCACCGGCTGCAGCGCCAGCCAGCTGACGATGGCGTGGGCGTCGCGGTCGCTCAGGCGCCGCACCACGCTGGCCATGCAGTCCGGCTCGTGCGCGCGGCGCTGGCCGGTGCGCCAGCCGCCCAGCTGCGCCATCAGGTAGTCCGGCGGCAGGCCAAGCAAGCCCGGTACCGCGGGCAGCGCGCCGGTCAGCCGCTCGCCGTGGCATTGCACGCAGGCCGGCAGGCGCATCGCCGGATTGCCGTGTTGCACCAGTTCGCGCCCGCGCGCCAGCAGCGGCTCGGGCGGCGGCGTGGCGGGCCGGGCCGGCGGCGCGTAGGGCACGTCCAGCGCGGCGAAGTATTCGGCGATTTCCAGCAGATAGGCGTCGCTCAGCACGTCGACCATGCGCGTCATCAGGCCGTAATGGCGCCGGCCGTCGCGGAAGTTGAGCAGCTGGTGGTACAGGTAGCCGGCCGGCTTGCCGGCCAGGCGCGGGTAATAGCCGTCGGGCCCGGCACGGCCCTGCTCGCCATGGCAGAAGGTGCAGGCCTGGGCGCGCTGGGCGATGCTGTCCTCGAACGGTTTGGCCGCGGCGGCAGCCCCAAAGCACGCCAGCATCGCGCCGGCCAGCAGCCAGGCGCGGGCGTGGCGGCGCAGGGTGATGGATGGGGGCATGCGGCGGAAGTGGCGGGGCGCTCAGCGCACCACGATCTCGACGCGCCGGTTGCGCGGCTCGGCCACTTCGTCCGCGGTCGCCACCAGCGGCTCCCGCTCGCCGTGGCCGACCGCCTCGGTGCGCGTCGCGGGGAAACCTCTCTGGATCAGCAGCTCGCGGATGGCCTGCGCGCGCTGCAGCGAGAGCAGGTCGTTGGCTTCCATCGTGCCGACGCGGTCGGTGTGGCCGATGACCACGATCTCGCCGCCCGGGCGCGCGGTGGCCTGCTGGATCACTGTGTCCAGCTGGGCGGCCGAATCCGCCGTCAGCTGGGCGCCGCCGAGTTCGAAGAACAGCGTGAGACGCTGCTCCGGGGGCGGCTGCACCGCCAGCAAGCGTCCGTAGCGCTGCTGCACCTGCGCGGCATCGAGTTGCCGGGTGCTCATGCTGCGCTCACCGATTTCGGCGGCTTCATACGGACGCGACAGCACGGCGCGCGACGGCCCGGCAGCGACTTCCACGGCGCTGGTGGCGCCAGCCGGCGATGGCAGCAGCACCACGCGTGTCGCCGGCGCA
Organism: Burkholderiales bacterium; assembly: GCA_016702555.1. Classification (GTDB taxonomy): domain Bacteria; phylum Pseudomonadota; class Gammaproteobacteria; order Burkholderiales; family Burkholderiaceae_C; genus Ottowia. The sequence continues at coordinate 391,271 of JADJDV010000003.1, read as the reverse complement.
CAACCCGTCGCCAACAAGGCGGCGCCGATCGTCCAGGCAACGGTTTTCACTGCGCTACCGCTGCTCCACGATGAAATCCGTGCCACGCACACCGATCACGGTGGTGGGGGTCGTCACCTTGACCTGCTCCGGCTTGAGCTTGGCGATCAGTCCGGTGACCACGCGCAGCGAGCCGCGCAGCAGTGAGATCAGCACATGGCCGTCGTGGGTCGTGGGGTTGAACTGGAACTCGGCCAGATCGACGCTGCTGCCGGCACCGATCGAGAGCACCGTGCCATCCTTCAGCGTGATCGCCGCGGCGCTGGCGTCTCCTGTCAGCACGCGGTCGGCGATGCGCAGCCCATCGCCCACCACGGCCGCGCTGCGCATTTGCCGCGCACCACGGTGACGTCGCCCTGCACGGTCTTGAACGTGCCCTCGCGCGCATCGGCGGCAGCGGGCGGCACCGGCGCTGCGGCTGGAGTCGCCGCCGGCGCCTGCGCGAACACCGCGGCACCGCACAGCAGTCCGATGCCGGCGGCGGCCTGCAGCAGTTGGGCAAATTGAACACGCATATCAATCGACTCCAAACGAATAAGGAATGGGCGCACCTTAGGCGCACAGCCTTGGAATGCTACCGTACATCCGCGCCGTGACCTGTCGGGTTTTGGCAGGGTGTTCGTGGGACGGCGGCCGGTACGGCGACAATGTCTGGCGCGGTCCCGACTGCGCTTTCCTGCCCTTCGTTGCCCGATGCCGCCGTGACCCTCGTCCTTGCCCCGATGGAAGGCCTGCTCGACCACGGCCTGCGCGACATCCTGACGCGCGTGGGTGGTGTGGACCGCTGCGTGTCCGAGTTCATCCGCATCACCGACCGGCTGCTGCCGGCGCGCAGCTTCACCCGCGTGGTGCCCGAGTTGCTGCACGGCAGCCGCACGCCGGTGGGCGTGTCGGTGGGGAGTGTCAGAAATTCTGTGTGTGAGGCGTTTTTCTGAATTGTCTGTTATCTGATTCTTTCGAATTTCAGGCCCCTGCCAGGCCGCCGGAGGCGCCCCCGGTTGAGCCATGAATTCATGGTTCAACCTCCTGTCATCTTGGGCTGTTGTGCGCGGGCTGGGTGAAACGATCCTCGTACAGTATCGCGAACTGGTTCATCGCCGCCTTCCAGTCGTGCGCCGCGCGGCCCCAATCGGCCGTGATGTTGCGCAGCGCCAGCCAGATCAGCTTGGTTGCCGCATCGTCGCTCGGGAAGTGCCCCCGCGTCTTGATGATCTTGCGCAAGCGCGCGTTGATGCTCTCGATCGCGTTGGTGGTGTAGATCACCTTGCGCACCGCTGGCGGGAAGGCAAAGAAGGGAATCACCCGATCCCATGCCCGGCGCCAGGCTGCCACCACGGTGGGGAACCTGGCGCCCCACGGGCCTTGTGCGAAGGCCTGAAGTTCGGCCTCCGCCGCTTCGGCGCTTGCCGCCGTGTAGATCGGCCGGATGGCCGCGGCCAGCAGCTTTCGGTCTTTCCAGCTTGCGTAATCCAGCGAGTTGCGAATCAGGTGCACGATGCAGGTCTGCAGTGTGGTGGCCGGGTACACCGCAGCCAGTGCTTCAGGCATGCCCTTGAGGCCATCGGTGACGGCAATCAGGATGTCATTGACCCCCCGGGTCTTCAGGTCGTTGAACACCCTCATCCAGAACTTCGCCCCTTCAGTGCCCTCGATCCACAGACCCAGGATGTCGCGCGTGCCATCGGGCAGCACGCCCAGGGCCAGGTAAATGGCCTTGTTGCGCACCACCGCATCCTCCTTGATCTTCACGCGCAGCGCGTCGAAGAAGATCACCGGATACATCGCCTCCAGCGGCCGGCTCTGCCAGGCGGTGACTTCGACCATGACGGCGTCGGTGACCGAGCTGATGAACTCCGGTGAGACTTCGGTGCCGTATTGCTCCAACACAAAGCCCTGGATCTCGCGCATGGTCATGCCGCGTGCGTACATGGCCACGATCTTGTCGTCGAAGCCCGTGAAACGTCGCTCGTGTTTGGGAATGAGTACTGGCTCGAAGGAGCCCGCTCGGTCTCGAGGCACCTCGATGCGCAGCGGGCCGTCCTCGGTCAGCACGGTCTTGCCGCTGCGCCCATTGCGGTGGTTGATCGACTCCTCGGGCTTGGCCGCTCCTGGCGGGTAGCCCAGGTGGTGGGACATCTCCGCGCCCAGCGCGCGTTCGATGAGGGCCTTCTTGAAGGCCATGGAGGCTGATTGCACGGCCTCGGCGCTCATGGGGCCAGTGACGAACTGATCAATCAGCTCAGCGGGGATTGCCGGCAACTGCGCCGGCAGCTTCTTCTTGCTTGGCATACATGCTCCTGTGGGTCATGGTATGCCTCGCACACAAAATTAATGATAGGCTCTGGCGTTGCGGTGCGGCGTTACAGCGCCTTCACCACCGCCTCGCCCATCTCGCGCGTGCCGACTTTCGTCGTGCCTTCGCTGTAGATGTCGGGTGTGCGCAGGCCTTGGGCCAGCACTTTCTTGACCGCCGTCTCGATGCGGTCGGCCGCCTCGGGCTGATTCAGGCTGAAGCGCAGCATCATCGCGGCGCTCAGGATGGTGGCCAGCGGGTTGGCCAAGCCCTTGCCGGCGATGTCGGGTGCGCTGCCGTGGCTGGGTTCGTACAGGCCTTGGCGCTGAGAGTTGAGACTGGCCGAAGGCAGCATGCCGATGGAGCCGGTGAGCATGGAGGCTTCGTCGCTCAGAATGTCGCCGAACATGTTGCCGGTGACGATGACGTCGAACTTCTTCGGTTCCTTCACCAGCTGCATGGCGGCGTTGTCCACGTACATGTGGTCCAGCGCCACGTCGGCGTAGTCCTGGTGCACCTCGGTGACCACGTCTTTCCAGAGCTGAAAGGTTTCCAGCACGTTGGCCTTGTCCACGCTGGTGACGCGCTTGTGGCGTTGGCGCGCGGCCTCGAAGGCGACACGGGCGATGCGCTCCACCTCGGGGCGCGTGTAGCGCATGGTGTCGAAGGCTTCCTCGGCGCCGGGGAAGTGCCCGTCGGGCGCCACACGCCGGCCGCGCGGCTGGCCGAAGTAGATGTCGCCGGTCAGCTCGCGGATGATGAGGATGTCGAGGCCCGCGACCAGTTCGGGTTTCAGGCTGCTGGCGTGCGTGAGTTGTTCGTAGCAGATGGCGGGGCGGAAGTTGGCGAACAGGCCCAGGTGCTTGCGCAGGCCCAGGATGGCTTGCTCGGGGCGCAGTGGGCGGTCGAGCTTGTCATACTTCCAGTCGCCCACGGCACCGAACAGGATGGCGTCGGCCGCCTGGGCCAGTTTGAGCGTGGCGTCGGGCAGCGGATGGCCGTGCGCGTCGTAGGCGGTGCCGCCGACAGGTGCCTCTTCGATGTCGAACTTCAGGTCGAGCGCCCTGAGCACCTTGACGGCTTCGGTGACGATTTCGGGGCCGATGCCGTCACCGGGAAGAACTGCGATTTTCATGGGGTGTGTATGTGAATGAAGGACGAAGCGCCGTCAAAAACTCCCGAACGCAGAGGACGCAAAGGTTCCGCAGAGGGCGCAAAAGAAACCAAAATCTGGCTTGTTCGGCGTCCTCTGCGAGTTTCTGCGTTCTCTGCGTCCGGCTGTTGGGTTTTCAGGCGATGGTGTGGGCCAACCAAGGCTTCCTTGCCAGCCGCTCGGCTTCGAAGGATTTGATCTTGTCCTGGTGGCGCAGCGTCAGGCCGATGTCGTCGAAGCCGTTCAGCAGGCAGTACTTGCGGAAGGGCTGCACGTCGAAGGGCAGGTCGGTGCCGTCGGGCTTGACGACGCGCTGGCGCTCCAGGTCCACCGTCAGCCGGTAGCCGGGAAAGGCGGTCACCTCATCGAACAGCCGCGCCACCGTGGCTTCGGGCAGCACGATCGGCAGCACGCCGTTCTTGAAGCAGTTGTTGAAGAAGATGTCGGCATAGCTCGGCGCGATCAGCGCGCGAAAGCCGTATTGCTGCAGCGCCCAGGGCGCGTGCTCGCGGCTGGAGCCGCAGCCGAAGTTCTTGCGTGCCAGCAGAATGCTGGCGCCCTGGTAGCGCGGCTGGTTCAGCACGAAGTCCGGATTGGGCTTGCGCGTGGCCGGATCCATGCCGGGCTCGCCATGGTCCAGGTAGCGCCATTCGTCGAACAGGTTGGGGCCGAAGCCGGTCTTGCGGATCGACTTGAGAAATTGCTTGGGAATGATGGCGTCGGTATCGACGTTCTCACGGTCGAGCGGAACGACCAGGCCCAGGTGAATGGTGAACTTGTCCATGCGCGTCAGTGCTGCTCAGCAAAAAAAAGGCCGGCGGGGCGCGCCTCGGGCCTTGGGCTCTGGCCGCGGAGCGTGGCGGTCAGAAGATGAACTCAAAAAATATGCGGACGGAGCGAGTCATGCACTCGCGCCAGCGTTACCGGCTCACGCAGGCCAAGATCGCCGCTCGAGGCGGATCGATCCGGCCTGCGCGAGAAGGTTTCGGACTTACTTCTTGGCCGCGCCTTCGACGGCGGAGCCGGCTTTCTGCACGTCCTTGCCCACGCCTTGCACGGTGTTGCAGGCGGCCAGGCCCAGCACCATGGCAACGGCGGCCAGCGTAGAGGCGACTTTCTTGAACATCTTCATCTCCTTGAGTTAGCAAAAAACCCCGTTGCGGGGCGTCACGAAAACGCACGGACATCGACGAAATGCCCGTGCACGGCGGCCGCCGCGGCCATCGCCGGGCTGACCAGATGGGTGCGACCGCCATTGCCCTGGCGACCTTCGAAGTTGCGGTTGCTGGTGGAGGCGCAGCGCTCGCCCGGCTCCAGCCGGTCGGCGTTCATGGCCAGGCACATGCTGCAACCCGGCTCGCGCCACTCGAAACCGGCGGCGGTGAACACCTGATCCAGGCCCTCGGCCTCGGCCTGGCGCTTCACCAGGCCGGATCCTGGCACCACCATCGCCAGCTTGACGCTGGGCGCTACCTTGCGGCCGAGCTGCTTCACCATCGCCGCGGCATCGCGCAAGTCCTCGATGCGGCTGTTGGTGCAACTGCCGATGAAGACCTTGTCGATGCCGATGTCGCTCATCGCCTTGTTGGGCTCCAGGCCCATGTAGGTCAGCGCGCGCTCGATGGCGCCGCGCTTGTTGGCGTCCTTTTCCTTTTCGGGGTCGGGCACGCGGCCATCGATGCCGGTCACCATCTCCGGGCTGGTGCCCCAGGTGACCTGCGGCACTATTTTGCTGGCGTCCAGCTCGACCACGGTGTCGAACTCGGCATCGGGATCGGAGTGCAGTGTCTTCCAGTAGGCGACGGCCTGGTCCCACTCGGGGCCGCCCACGAACTTGCCCGTGGCCGAGTCGGTGCCGGGGGCCAGCAGGCGGCCCTTGACGTACTCGATGGTCTTGTCGTCCACGGCCACCAGCCCGGCGCGCGCACCGGCCTCGATCGCCATGTTGCACACCGTCATGCGGCCTTCCATGCTCAGGCGCCGGATCGCCTCGCCGGCGAACTCGATGGTGTAGCCGGTGCCGCCGGCGGTGCCGATCTGGCCGATGATGGCCAGCACGATGTCCTTGGCGGTGATGCCGGGCGCCACCTGGCCGTTCACCTTGATCAGCATGTTGCGGGCCTTCTTGGCCAGCAGGGTCTGCGTGGCCAGCACGTGCTCGACCTCGCTGGTGCCGATGCCGTGCGCCAGCGCACCAAAGGCGCCGTGCGTGCTGGTGTGGCTGTCGCCGCAGACCACGGTCATGCCGGGCAAGGTAGCGCCGTTCTCGGGGCCGATCACGTGCACGATGCCCTGGCGCTTGTGCAGGAAGGGGAAGAAGGCGGCGGCGCCGTGCTCATTGATGTTGGCGTCGAGCGTGGTGACCTGCTCCTTGCTGATCGGGTCCTCGATGCCGTCGTAGCCACGCTCCCAGCCGGTGGTGGGCGTGTTGTGGTCGGCGGTGGCGACCACCGAGCTGACGCGCCAGGGCTTGCGGCCGGCCTGGCGCAGGCCTTCGTAGGCTTGCGGGCTGGTCACCTCGTGCACCAGGTGGCGGTCGATGTAGAGCACGGCGGTGCCGTCCTCCTCGGTGTGGACGACGTGCTCTTCCCAGATCTTGTCGTAAAGCGTGCGTGCGGTCATGCGGTTCTCACTGGCTGGTCAAATTCTATGCTGGCGTGGCGATCACGGGGCAGGCGCCTGCCGAAGGTGCTCGACCAGCGCCCGCGCGGTCACGGGCAAGGAGGCGAAGTCGCGCGCGATCAGGCTGATTTCGCGCCGCGCCCAGCTGTCGGACAGCGGCAGCGCGCGCAGTGCGGCGGCGCCGTGCATCAGTTCGAAGGCGCGCAGCGGCATCACGCCGACGCCCAGGCCATTGGCGATCATGCGGCACATGGCGTCCAGCCCGGTGACACGGATGCGCAGGCGGATCGCGCGACCGGCCTCGGTGGCCGCGTGGTGCATGGCCAGCGCGATCGAGCTGTTGGCGTGCAGGCCGACATGGTCTTCGTCCAGCGTGTCGGCGAAGCCGATTGCTGTATGCACTGCCAGCGCGTGGCCGGCGGGCACCACCAGGGCCAGCCGGTCCTGACGGTAAGGCTGCACCTGCAGTGCGCTGCCCGATTGCGCCAGCGCATCGGCATTGCAGATGCCGAGGTCGGCCGCGCCTTCCTGCACTGCGCGCAACACGTCGCCGGACAGGTGCTCTTCCAGATCGATGCGGATCTGCGGGTGCTGGCGCACGAAGTGGCCCAGGTCCTCCGGCAGAAACTGCACGATGGCCGAGATGCTGGCGTGCACGCGCACATGGCCACGCACGCCATCGGCGTATTCGCCCAACTCGCCCTGCATCTTCTCCAACCCGTACAGCACGCTGCGGGCGTGGTGCAGCAGGCTTTGGCCGGCGGGCGTCAGGTCGACGCCGCGCGCGTGGCGGTAGAGCAGGGTGGTGCCAAGCGCGCTCTCCAGGTCGGCCAGGCGCTTGCTGACGGCCGAGGCGGCAATGAACTCGCGCTCGGCCGCCTTGCCGATGCTGCCCGCTTCGCATACGGCCACGAACAGCTGCAGCGACGTCAGGTCGATGCGGCGGGCGAAGCTGCGTTCGGTGATTTTCACGGGAGCGGGTGACGTCTTGGTTGAAGATGGATTCGACTGATTTTCACAGTAATTCAACCTCGAGGCATCGCGAATGGAGATGGCTAACGTCCTGGGGCGGGATGGCTTGACGCGCGAACTGGCCGTCAGGAGGGCCGCTTGCAGCTGAGGTATGGTGCGAGTCAGGCTGGAGCAGGCGCGTGCATCTAGCCCCGTGCCCTCCTGCCGTTTTGAACACATGCAATCTGCCCCCGCCAGCACCTTCGACGAAGCCTATTACCAGCGCTTTTATTTCAACAAGAAGACCAGCGTGGTCGACCCCGCGCACGTGGAGCGCTTGTGCACGTTCGTTGCTGCCTACCTCCAATACCTGCGCGTGCCGGTGCGGCGGGTGCTGGACGTGGGCTGCGGCATTGGGCTGTGGCAAGGCTTGATCGCGCGGCATTTTCCTGAAGGCCTCTACCACGGCGTCGAGATCAGCGACTACCTGTGCCAGCGCTATGGCTGGGAGCGCGGCTCGGTGGTGGACTACGCGGCGCCCGAGCCGTTCGATCTGGTCATCTGCCAGGGCGTGCTGCCCTACCTGAGCCCGTCGGACCTGCGGCGTGCGCTGGCCAACCTGGGGCGCCTCTGCCGTGGCGCGCTCTACGTCGAGGCGGTCTCGCGCGAGGACTATGAGCGTGACGTGATCGACGAGGACCTGACCGACGCGCGCCAGTTCCGGCATCGTGTGGCGCTTTATCGCCGCGGCCTGCGCGAGCACCTGCTGGAGCTTGGCGGCGGCCTCTGGCTGAGCCGGCAGGCCGAGGTGCCGCTGTTCGCGCTCGAGCATCTGGACGGGCGCTGAGAAGGTGCAAACGAACCGAACCCGCCGTACCCGCTCTGACCGCCGGACTCATTCACCCTTTCTGGGCACGCCAAACGTGGCTGTCGACCTCGACCGCCACGTTCTTAGCCAGCCTGCCTTGCGGTCTTCGGCAGCACGAGCGGCGGCGTCACGCGCCTGGGGTGATGTTGCCATTGGTGCCGCGCACGCTGTCGAGGCGTCCGAACGTGCTTTCCAATGCGCTGACCAGCTTGCCGCTGGCACCCGCGATGGCCAGTTCAAGCGTTGCTGCCTGGTGGTCGACGGCGATCGGCTGGCGCCCCCGATGGGCGCGCTTCCAGCAGGCAGCGCTTGTCGTTTTCGCCGCCACGTGCGCTGTTGACATCGCTCAGGTGCGCTTCGATGCGGGTGAGTCGAGCGTCGAAATGACCGACGGCCTTGGTCAGGCTTCGCTCGAAGTCTGCGCGCTGTTTTTCCGTTAGCGCAATGTTGCGATCGGTTTGAATGAAAACCTGCATGGGCCTTTCTCCTCGGGATGTGGCAACCATGACCAGCGATGTCGGGTCATGGCGTTGATGTGATGGCGCGACACCGGTCAATGAACAAGCTCAGAACCGGTAGGTTGCTGCCAAGCCGCTCTTGGTCGGCATGCGCTCGGCCGGCACGATCACCACTTCGCCGCCGCTGCGCAGGACCCGCTCACCCAGATCGTCCAGCATATCGTCGATCCGAGGATCGTCCAGTTTCACATCGGTGAGGGCGCCGGTTTCGGCATCGATTCGCCCAGGAATGTGGCGGTCGGCCTCCAGCAGCAGGGTGGCGACGCGCCCCTCGGTCGCGGCCCGGGCCACATCCGAAAGATCGCCGCTGCCTTGCTGCTTGGCCTCGGCGGCGGCAAACGCATCGATCAGGCTGGCCAGCCGATCGAGGTAGCGGGGTTGGACCAGTGTCCATGCGCGCTCGCGCAACTCGTCGAGCGAGAGCTGGCTGGCATCGACGTCGAGGCTCGCGTCCATCAGCTGCGGGTTGTGGCTGACCTTGCGCAGCAGGGGGTGATGTTCCGGCAGCGCCGCCAGCAGCAGGGGCAAGCCGCTCGGCCGCGAGTGATGTTCCAGCACCGCACGATCGACCTCGCGGAAGAACTTCTCGGTCTCGGCGTCGATGCCATCCTGTTTCGCATCGCTGGCGCCGTGTCGTCCCATTGCGCCGGGTTCGACGCGGCCGTGGGTGCGCATGGCGCGGTCGCGTTCGAATTCGCGCACTCTCACGTCGTCCAGTTGGCGGGGCACTTCCGCTGCCAGTGCAATCTCATCAACGCGGTCACGATTGCCCTCGAACAGGCGTGCCGAATGCCGACTCAAGACCAGGATGTGGTAGCGATCGGCCGATTGCACGATGCGCAGGAGGGGTTTGGTATGGAAGCTGTCGGCGACGATCGCCAGTTCCTCGACCGGGCGCTGCAGCCGGTAGACGCCGAACATGTCCGCGGCGCCGAGCACGGCCAGGCCATCGGCGTTGTGATTCCAGAAGTCGGCGTCGTCCGCCAGCGCGATGAAGGGCGCCAGCAGCGGCGCGATGTCGCGATCCGAATACTGCTGCCGCAACGAATCCTCCAGCTTCTTGACCAGATTGCGGAAGCGGATCGGGTCTTGCTGGCGCTGCGGAAATTGCCGATGGGTGGGTTGATACAAGGACAGGCAGGGGCCTTCGCGCCTGCCAAGAATCTTCTGTGGGTAGTCGTTGCTGAGAATGTCCAACTGTTGAATCTCCTGAGTGGTTCGGGATGCACGCCTCCCTCCTTCCACTTTCTTATATCCGGACGCGAAGTAGGGATTCAAGCAAGACAAGAATATCTTGCAGCACGGCCTACGCAGGCAGCCGAAGATCGGACTGGAAGCGTGCAACGCAGTCGTGGTGCGGTTGCCCGCCCCCAGCGGCCGTTGTGCGGGCAACGTCCGTGGCCGCGTGGTGTTGCTGCCTGTGCCATGAACGGGGCGCCTTCAGCGCCACGGCCTCCGCCTCTCATCAGCCGACGCGTGCACGTGCCGATCTGCACAAGGGACACTCGGCGTGGCTTCATGACGCCGATCGTTTCAATGCCTCATCCCAGCGCCAGGCACCAATCGGCATGGCTTGTGCATTCGCGCAGCTTACGGGGCTTTTTATCGATCTCTGCCACCCCGAGTTTTCCGGCAACCCAGGCCCAGGAGGGTCTGCCGTCACTCAGGCGCAAACGCCTGTCTTCAAGAAAAAACCCGCCACGCGGGCGGGTTGCTTGAAAACGCAGGTCAATGCGCTCAGGGCACGTCGCGGCGCGGCGAGCCGGTGTACAGCTGGCGTGGGCGGCCGATCTTGTATTCGGGGTCGATCATCATCTCGTTCAGCTGCGCGATCCAGCCGACGGTGCGGGCCAGCGCGAAGATGCCGGTGAACAGCTTGACCGGCACGCCAATGGCGCGCTGCACGATGCCGGAGTAGAAATCGACGTTGGGGTACAGCTTGCGCGAGACGAAGTATTCGTCTTCCAGCGCGATCTTCTCGAGTGCCTTGGCCAGGGCGAACAGCGGGTCGTTTTGCAGGCCCAGCTCTTGCAGCACCTCGTCGCAGGTTTCCTGCATCAGCTTGGCGCGCGGGTCGTAGTTCTTGTAGACGCGGTGGCCAAAGCCCATCAGGCGCACGCCCGAGTTCTTGTCCTTGACCTTCTCGATGAACTCACCCAGCTTGGCGATGCCACCCATCTTCTGGATGTCTTCGAGCATGTTCAGGGCGGCTTCGTTGGCGCCGCCGTGGGCGGGGCCCCACAGGCAGGCCACGCCAGCAGAGATGGCGGCGAACGGGTTGGTGCCCGAGCTGCCGCACAGGCGCACGGTGGAGGTGGAGGCGTTCTGCTCGTGGTCGGCGTGCAGGATGAAGATCCGATCCATGGCGCGCTCAAGCACCGGATTGACCTGGTAGTCATCGCACGGCGTGCTGAACATCATATGCAGGAAGTTGCCGGCGTAGCTCAGCTTGTTGAGCGGGTAGCGGTAGGGTTGGCCGACGCCGTACTTGTGCGCCATCGCCACCAGCGTCGGCATCTTCGAGATCAGGCGGATCGCGGCAATCTCGCGGTGCTCGGGGTTATGGATGTCGATCGAGTCGTGATAGAAGGCCGACATGGCGCCCACCAGGCCTGTCAGCACCGCCATCGGGTGCGCGTCGCGCCGGAAGCCGCGCAGGAAGAACTGCATCTGCTCGTTGACCATGGTGTGGCCGAGCACCAGCTTGTGGAAGTCCTTGCGCTGATTGGCGTCGGGCAACTCGCCCTTGAGCAGCAGGTAGCAGGTGTCGAGGTAGTCGCACTTCTGGGCCAGTTGCTCGATCGGGTAGCCGCGGTAGAGCAACTCGCCCTTGTCGCCGTCGATGTAGGTGATGCTGGACTGGCACGCCGCCGTGGACATGAAGCCCGGGTCGTAGGTGAACATGCCGGTCTGCCCGTACAGCTTGCGGATGTCGACCACATCGGGCCCGATGGTGCCCTGGTAGACCGGCAGTTCGACTTCGGGGCTGCCGTTCGAGAACGACAGCGTGGCTTTGTTGTCGGCGAGTTTCATGTCTTCTTGCTTTCCTGGGGGTTGGCGGGTGGGCGGGGGAAGGGTTGAGTCAGCGTGGCGGATTGCGCAGCAGGCCCAGCACCTCGCGCACCTCGGGCGAGTTGAGATCGTCTCCAGGCTCGGCCCGCCGCAGCAGCAGATCGAGCAAATCGTTGTCCGATAAATCCATCAGGCGGCCGAGTGCCGCGGCCTGCGTGGTGGTCAGGCTGGCGGCGTGGCGCTCGAAGAAGCGCTCGATGAGCAGATCGTTCTCGAGCATGCCGCGCCGGCAACGCCACCTCAGGCGGTCGAGCGCACGCTCATCCAGTTGGTCGGTCACCATGCCGCGCGTCTGATTTGCTGCCGTATGCCTCAGACTGTGCGGCGCACCATCAGCTCTTTGATCTTGCCGATGGCCGCGGTCGGGTTCAGGCCCTTGGGGCAGACGTCCACGCAGTTGAGGATGGAGTGGCAGCGGAACAGGCGGTAGGGGTCTTCCAGGTTGTCCAGGCGTTCCTCGGTGGCCTGGTCGCGGCTGTCGGCGAGGAAGCGGTAGGCCTGCAGCAGGCCGGCGGGGCCGACGAACTTGTCGGGGTTCCACCAGAAGCTGGGGCAGGCGGTGGAGCAGCAGGCGCACAGAATGCACTCGTACAGTCCGTTCAGCTCCTCGCGCTCCTCGGGCGACTGCAGGCGCTCGGTCTCAGGCGGCTGCTCGTTGTTGATCAGGTAGGGCTTGATCGAGTGGTACTGCTTGAAGAACTGCGTCATGTCGACGATCAGGTCGCGCACCACCGGCAGGCCGGGCAGGGGCTTGAGCACAATGGTGCCGCTGAGCGTGCGCATGTTGGTCAGGCAGGCCAGGCCGTTCTTGCCGTTGATGTTCATCGCGTCGGAGCCGCAGACGCCTTCGCGGCAGGAGCGGCGGAACGACAGCGAAGGGTCTTGCGCCTTGAGCTTGAGCAGGGCGTCCAGCAGCATGCGCTCGTGGCCGTCGAGCTCGATTTCCACCGTCTGCATGTACGGCTTGTCGTCCTTGTCCGGGTCGTAGCGGTAGATCTTGAAAGTGCGTTTTTCCATGGGGCGGGTTCTCCGAATGCGGGTGCGGGCGCTCAGAAAGTGCGAACCTGGGGTGGAATGGAGTCCACCGTGAGCGGCTTCATGCGCACCGGCTTGTAGTCGAGCCGGTTGCCCTGGCTGTACCACAGCGTGTGCTTCAGCCAGTTGACGTCGTCGCGGCCGAGCGGGGCGACCGGATCGTCGGCCGGGTGCTCGTAGTCGACCACGGTGTGGGCGCCGCGGCATTCCTTGCGTGCGGCGGCCGACACCATGGTGGCCTGCGCCACCTCGATCAGGTTCTCGACCTCCAGCGCTTCCTGGCGCGCCATGTTGAACACGCGCGAGTGGTCCTTCAGGCCCAGCCCCTTGACGCGCTCGCGCAACTCGGCAACCTTGACCACGCCTTCGTCCATCATGGCCTGGGTGCGGAACACGCCGGCGTGCGTCTGCATGGTGCTGCGGATGTCATTGGCGATGCTTTGCGCATATTCGCCGTCGCTGGCGGCCTCCAGCCACGCCAGGCGCGCCAGCGAGTAATCGGCGGCGTCGGCTGGCAGCGGCTTGTGCGCGCCGCCGGAGTGGTGGGGCATGGTGTGGTTGCCCGCTGCCTTGCCGAATACCAGCAGGTCGAGCAGGGAATTGGTGCCCAGGCGGTTGGCGCCGTGCACACTGGTGCAGCCACATTCGCCGACGGCGTACAGGCCATGGATCGGCACCAGCGGATCGCCATTCTTGGGCACGCTGACCTGGCCGTAAATATTGGTCGGCACGCCACCCATCTGGTAGTGAATGGTGGGCACCACGGGAATGGCTTCCTTGGTGATGTCGACGTTGGCGAAGTTGATGCCGATCTCGAACACGGAGGGCAGGCGCTTATGGATGGTCTCGGCGCCGAGGTGGTCCATCTTCAGCAGCACGTAGTCCTTGTTGGGGCCGCAGCCACGACCTTCCTTGATTTCCTGGTCCATCGAGCGCGAGACGAAGTCGCGCGGTGCCAAGTCTTTCAGCGTGGGCGCGTAGCGCTCCATGAAGCGCTCGCCTTCGCTGTTGACGAGGATGGCGCCCTCGCCACGGCAGCCCTCGGTCAGCAGCACGCCGGCGCCGGCCACGCCAGTGGGGTGGAACTGCCAGAATTCCAGGTCTTGCAGCGGGATGCCGGCGCGCGCGGCCATGCCGAGGCCGTCGCCGGTGTTGATGAAGGCGTTGGTGGAGGCGGCGAAGATGCGACCGGCGCCGCCGGTGGCCAGCATCACGGTTTTGGCGTGCAGCACGTAGAAGTCGCCGGTCTCCATCTCGATGGCGGTGACGCCGACCACGTCGCCGTCGGCGTCGCGGATCAGGTCGAGTGCCATCCATTCGACGAAGAAGGTGGTCTTGCTGGCCACGTTCTGCTGATACAGCGTGTGCAGCATGGCGTGGCCGGTGCGGTCGGCCGCGGCGCAGGCGCGCTGCACCGGCTTTTCGCCGTAGTTGGCGGTGTGGCCGCCGAAGGGGCGTTGATAAATGGTGCCGTCGGGGTTGCGGTCGAACGGCATGCCGAAATGCTCAAGCTCGTACACGACCTTGGGTGCTTCCTGGCACATGAACTCGATGGCGTCCTGGTCGCCCAGCCAGTCGCTGCCCTTGATGGTGTCGTAGAAATGGTAGTGCCAGTTGTCCTCGCTCATGTTGCCGAGCGAGGCGCCGACACCGCCTTGCGCGGCCACGGTGTGCGAGCGGGTCGGGAAGACCTTGGACAGCACGGCGACGTTGAGGCCGGCACGCGCCAACTGCAACGAGGCGCGCATGCCGGAGCCGCCCGCGCCGACGATCACCACATCGAACTTGCGGGTGACGACTTTATCTTTGGTGTAACTCATGGTCTTGGAATTGGGTTCTTGTCATCGGAAAGCAGACGGCGGTCGCGGTCAAAGTCACAGGCGCCACAGCACCTGGAAGGCCCAGCCGGCGCAGCCGATCAGCCAGGCGATCGTCAGCGCCTGCAACAACAGGCGCAGGCCCATCGGCTTGCCGTAGTCCATCCAGACGTTGCGCATCCCGACCCAGGCGTGCCAGAGCAGCGCCACGACGACGGCGAAGGTCAGCAGCTTCATCCACTGCGGCGCGAAAATGCCGGCCCACTGGTCGTAGCCGATCGGGCCGCTGGCCAGCAGCACCTTGGCCAGCACGACGATGGTGAAGATCACCATCAGCAACGCGGTAAAGCGCTGCACCAGCCAATCGAATGTGCCGTAATGGGCGCCGACGACGGTGCGCCGGGAGCCGTAGTTGACAGCCATGGTTTTTTTGCTCCTTCTTCCTCGGTGAAATCAGTACAGTCCGAACAGCTTGGCGCCCAGCACCGCGGTCAGCAGCAGGCTCAGCACCAGCGTGGTGGCGGCTGAGCGACGGCCGAAATCCTTGGTGGTGTTGTGCGTCAGGTCCATGTAGAGGTGGCGCACGCCGGCGAACAGGTGATGCAGGTAGGCCCAGATCAGCGCCAGCACCACCAGCTTGATGAACCAGGCCCCGAAGATGCCCAGCCCGGTGTCGAAGGCGGCACTGAACTGGCCGAACGAAATCTCGGACGACACCGACTTGTCGAACAGCCACAGGATGAAGGGCAGCAGCACGAACATCAGCACGCCGCTGATGCGGTGCATGCCCGAGACGAGTGCGGCCAGCGGCCAGCGGTAGCTGGGCAGATCACCGAAAACGTTGAGGTTGCGGAATTCAGGCCGGGGTTTGCTGGTGTCGCTCATGGGGCACTCTTTGGAAAGTGAGACGATCTTGTCGTTGTGTGTTGGCGAAGCAACGCGTTGATTCTATTGCAAGGTATGGAGTGGATTGCCGCCTGTCACAACAGCGCACGTGGTCGGCGTGACCCTACGATTTTGGCTTGATCTAACCCGGATATTTCACCATAGCCCGTAGAAACGAGGACGGCATTGCCCTTGAATTGCCCGAACATCGAGGTGTCGAATCTTGATGAAAGGGCGGGCAATGCCGAAGCCAAACTGTACAGCGCAAAAGGAGCTTGATGTTGGCGTAATCGACTTCGGGCAGTTGGGCCGGCGCGTGATCGAGGGCCGGTTCGACGGCGGCAGCATGACCAGCGATGGCGGCGTGATGCTGCTCGCCCAGGTGGACCGCAAGCTGGGATTGATGGATGCGGCAGCGCGCTGCATCGCCGACCCGCGCAGCCCGCTGTTGATCAAGCACGGCGTGCGCGACATGCTGCGCCAGCGCGTGTACGGGCTGGCGCTGGGCTGGGAAGACCTCAACGACCATGGCGCGCTGCGCCTGGACGTGGCCTTGCAAACGGCAGTCGGCGTCGATCGTGAAGTGGCCAGCGCGCCCACCCTATGCCGACTGGAGAAGTGGGCCGACCGGGCCACCGCCTGGCGGCTGCATGAGGTGCTGCTCGATCAATTCATCGCCAGCTTCGAGAGCGCTCCCGCAGAACTGATGCTCGATTTCGATGCCACCGACAACCCCTTGCACGGTCAGCAGGAGGCTCGCTTCTTCCACGGCTACTACGACAGCTACTGCTATCTTCCTCTGTACGTGTTCTGCGGCCAGCAACTGCTGTGCGCCTACCTGCGGCCCAGCAACATCGATGGGGCGCGCCACGCAGCGGCCATTCTGAAGCTGTTGGTGCGCCGGTTGCGCCAACAATGGCCCCAGGTGCGCATCGTGTTCCGGGCAGATTCGGGGGTTCTGCCGACAGCGCATCATCAACTGGTGCGAGCGCGCTGGAGTGCACTACATCATCGGGCTTGCGCGCAATGCTCGGCTGCAGGCCCAGGTGAAACTGGCCGAACTCTGGATGAAGGACGATTACGAGCGCACCGGGGTCAAACAGCGCCTGGTGGACGAGTTCAGCTATGCCGCCAAGAGCTGGGCGCACGAGCGGCGCGTGATCACACGCCTCGAATGGGGTGCGCAAGGCGGCAACCCGCGCTTCATCGTGACCAACCTGGAGGGTGAACCGCAGGTGCTGTATGACGATGTGTACTGCCAGCGCGGTGAGGCGGAGAACCGGATCAAGGAGGCGCAGATCGGGCTGTTTGCCACGCGCACGAGCTGCCATGTACTGCGCTCCAACCAGTTGCGCATGTTGCTGGCTGCGCTGGGCTACGTGCTGATTGAGCGGCTGCGGGCGCTGGCTTTGCAAGGCACCGAGTTGGCAACGGCGCAGGCCGATACCTTGCGCATCAAGCTGCTGAAGGTGGCTGCGGTGGTCACGCGCAACACGCGGCGCATCCGCCTGTACCTGGCCTCGCACTGGCCCAGTGCGCCGATCTTCGCGCACGCCATGGGCCAGTTGCGCTCTCCGTGATCGGCAAGCAGCGCCTGGCCGGCGTGATGACACAAAAACGGCCCGCAACCCAAGTCGGGGTGGGGGGGTGCGAGCGCATGGCGCCTGCGCGCGACTCCAGCCCTGCCTGCGGCCACCATCGGGGCCTTGCTCACTCTATCCACGCCGTTGCGAACCCATTGAGGGGAGCGTCGGGGGTAGGCGTGAAATATCCGGGCTAACTCAACTCATTGCGGTAATGATGCGTGTCGGTGCGGTACAGGCCGCGCCGCAATTCCATTGGTACGTCGTGGTAGGTGTAGGCCACGCGCTCGACACTGAGCAGCGGCGTCGCGGTGTCCACATCGAGCAGACGCGCCTGATCGGCGTCCGGCAGCACGGCACGGATCTTCTCGTCGGCACGCACCATGCGCACTCCGAACTCGGCCTCGAACAGGGCGTACATAGGCCCGTGGTGCTGCGACAGGCGGTCGGCCGTCAAGCCCTTGAACGGGCCGCCCGGCAGCCACAGGTCTTCCAGGATGGTCGGCACGCCGGCAAAGCGCAGCAGCCGGCGCGCCTGCAGCACCGAATCGCCCGAACGCAGGTCGAGCGCGCGCGCCACCTCGGCGCTGGCGCGCTGGCGCCGGCACTCGACCACGTCGCGCTGCGCCGGGCCTTCGCTGTCCACACTGCCGCTGTCCGGCTGCAGGCGCAGGAAGCGGTACTGCACCTGCTGCTCGGAATGGGTGGCGACGAAGGTGCCCCGGCCCTGGCGGCGCACCAGCAGGTTTTCGGCCGCCAGTTCATCCACCGCCTTGCGCACCGTGCCCTGACTGACCTTGTAACGGGCGGCCAGGTCGAACTCGCTCGGAATCACCTCGCCCGGCTTCCATTCTCCCTGCTGCAGGCTTTGCAGGATGAGTGCCTTGATCTGCTGGTACAGCGGGCTGAACGCCGGCGCCTGGCCCTGCCAGCCAGCGGACGGTGACGGCGTCAAGGGTTCGGCATCGAGCGGGGCGGAGAAAGGTGCGTCGGTGGCCATGCGGCGGCGAATCTTATGCGTGCAGACGAAGGTCAATGATATCTTATATAAGACACAAGACAAATTGACGTATAGGGTTTTCGCGGATACACTCGCGGGCGGCACCAGGCCGCGTGCGCAAGCCGTCGTTCGACCGCTCGCACAGCGCCGGTGGCAGCCCTCAACCGTCACCACCCTCAGGAGTCACTCCCATGAACAAGAAGCCCGTTCGTGTCGCCGTCACCGGCGCCGCCGGCCAGATCGGCTACGCTCTATTGTTCCGCATTGCATCGGGCGAGATGCTCGGCAAGGATCAGCCGATCATCCTGCAACTGCTGGAAATCCCCGACGAGAAGGCGCAGAAAGCGCTTCAGGGCGTCATGATGGAACTGCAGGACTGCGCCTTCCCGCTGCTGGCCGGCATGGAAGCGCACAGCGACCCGATGACCGCCTTCAAGGACACCGACTACGCGTTGCTGGTGGGTGCCCGTCCGCGCGGCCCCGGCATGGAGCGTGCCGATCTGCTGGCCGCCAATGCGCAGATCTTCACCGCGCAGGGCAAGGCGCTCAATGCCGTGGCCAGCCGCAACGTCAAGGTGCTGGTGGTCGGCAACCCGGCCAACACCAACGCCTACATCGCCATGAAGTCTGCGCCCGACCTGCCGGCCAAGAACTTCACCGCGATGCTGCGCCTGGACCACAACCGCGCCGCCAGCCAGATCGCGGCCAAGACCGGCAAGGCCGTCAAGGACATCAAGAAGCTTGCGGTGTGGGGCAACCACTCTCCCACCATGTATGCCGACTACCGCTTCGCCACCATCGATGGCGCCAGCGTCAAGGACATGATCAACGACCAGGAGTGGAACGCCAACGTGTTCCTGCCCACCGTGGGCAAGCGTGGCGCCGCCATCATCGAGGCGCGTGGCCTGTCGTCGGCCGCCTCGGCCGCCAACGCCGCCATCGACCACATGCGCGACTGGGCGCTGGGCACGAATGGCGAGTGGGTGACGATGGGTATCCCGTCGCAGGGTTGGTACGACATCCCGAAGGACATCGTGTTCGGCTTCCCCGTCACCACCGAGAACGGCGAGTACAAGGTGGTCGAAGGCCTGCCGATCGACGAGTTCAGCCGGCAGTGCATCAACAAGACACTGGCCGAGCTCGAAGGCGAGAAGGACGGCGTCAAGCACCTGCTCTGACGAGCGCTTGAGCGTTGGGCGTTCAGCGTTGAGCGCGAAGGCCGGCGCTGAATTTCGTCCACGCTCAACACTCAACGCCCCACTCTGAACGCTAAACCTCTGCATGCATCCGCGCGACATCCTCCTCGGCGCCCAGGCCGCTGCCGGCCTGCTGCCGGTGTGCGACCACTACAGTGGCGTCGAGGCGCGCATGCGCAAGAGCCTGCAGCTGCAGGCCGAGATGAGCGAGGAGTTCGGCGCCTGCGTGTTCGACGTCACGCTCGATTGCGAAGACGGCGCGCCCGTGGGCGGCGAGGCCGAGCACGCGCTGCTGGTGACCGAACTGGTCATCTCAGCGCCCGATGGCGCCCGTGTCGGCGTGCGCGTGCACCCGGTCGATCACCCGGCGTTCGAAGCCGACATTCAAGTCATCGCGCGCGATGGCGGCCAGCGCCTGACGCACATCATGATTCCCAAGGTGGAGTCCGTCGATGACGTGGTGCGGGCCGAACAAGCGTTACTGGCGGCGTACCCGCCGGGCCTGCCACTGCAGGTGCTGATCGAGTCGCCGGGCGCGGTGCAGCGCGCCTTCGACATTGCCGCGCACCCGCGCGTGCAGTCGCTCAGTTTCGGGTTGATGGATTTCGTCTCGGCCCACGCGGGCGCGATACCTGCCGACGGCATGGGCATCGAGGGCCAGTTCACGCACCCGCTGGTGCGGCGCGCTAAGCTGGAGATCGCCTCGGCCGCGCACGCCTTTGGCAAGGTGCCTTCGCATTGCGTGGTGACCGAATTCAAGGACGAGGCCGCGTTGCGCGGCGCCGCGCACCGTGCGGCGCGCGAGTTCGGCTACACGCGCATGTGGAGCATTCACCCGAGCCAGATCCGCCCGATTCTGGAAGCGTTCGCGCCCGACGAGCGGCAGATCGATACCGCCAGCGCCATTCTGTTGGCGGCGCAAGCCGCCGGATGGGCGCCGATCAGCCACGAGGGCGCCTTGCACGACCGCGCCAGCTATCGTCATTTCTGGCAATTGCTGGAGCGCGCGCACGCCACGGGCCGCGCCTTGCCGCCTGAAGCGGCGGCATGGTTTTGACCTGGCCGCCGTGCCATGATTGCTGCTTTCCAGTTTTTCACGAAAGTGAACGCCGTATGAAGATTTCCGTTCTCGCCGCCACCGCGATGACCCTGGCCTTGGCGCTCGCGCCGGTGCAGGCGCAGCAGTCGTCCAGCGCCGCCAAGAAGCCAGCCGCCAGCACCAAGAAGGCGTCGGCGAAGAAGCCCGTCGCCAAGAAGGCTCCCGCGAAGAAGACCGTACCGGCGCGCACCGCACGTGCGGTCGAGGCGGCGACGCCGGTGCAGACCCCGACGCAGCGACTGAGCGAGGCCGAAATCGCCATCGCCCAGCACATCCACACCGGCAAGATCCAGTGCGAACTGGGTGCCGACGTCACCGTGACGGCCGATGAGAAGAATCCCGGCTTCTTCCATGTCGCCACTGGCAAGCAGCGCTATTACATGCACCCGGTTGAAAGCCGCACCGGCGCCATCCGGCTGGAGGACATCCGCGCCGGCGCCATGTGGTTGCAGCTGGGCAACAAGTCGATGCTGCTGAACCAGAAGCTGGGCCAACGCGTGGCCGACGAATGCGTCACGCCGACGCAACGCGACTTCGCGGCGCAGATGCAGGCCAATCCCCAACCCAGCCTGCTGGACGGCCCGGCCAAGTAAACCGGGCCACCCGACCGAAACCCGGCGCATTGAGTCGCGTCGGGCAGGGCGGCAGCCTGCGCCACACCCTCAAGATCGTTATTCATCAGGAGATAAAAAATGTTGAACGCCTATCGCACCCACGTCGCCGAGCGCGCCACCCTGGGCATCCCGCCGCTGCCGCTGGACGCCAAGCAGACCGGTGAGCTGATCGAGCTGATCAAGAATCCGCCAGCGGGCGAGGACACGGCCTTTCTGCTCGACTTGCTCACTCATCGCGTGCCGCCAGGCGTGGACGACGCGGCCCAGGTCAAGGCCAGCTTTCTGGCCGCCGTGGCGCATGGCGATGTCAAGGTCGATCTGATCAGCAAGGCCAAGGCCACGGAATTGCTGGGCACCATGGTCGGCGGCTACAACGTGCACCCGCTGATCGAGCTGCTGGACGATGCCGAGGTCGCGCCGCAAGCCGCCGAGGCGCTGAAGAAGACACTGCTGATGTTCGATTTCTTCAACGACGTCGCCGCCAAGGCCCAGGCCGGCAACGCCAAGGCCCAGGAAGTGATGCAGAGCTGGGCCGACGCCGAGTGGTTCACCAGTCGCCCCGAGGTCGAGAAGAAGATCACCGTCACCGTGTTCAAGGTGCCGGGCGAGACCAACACCGACGACCTGTCGCCCGCGCCCGACGCCTGGAGCCGCCCCGACATCCCGCTGCACTACCTGGCGATGCTGAAGAACACGCGCCCGGACGCGGCTTTCAAGCCCGAGGAGGATGGTAAGCGCGGTCCGATGCAGTTCATCGAAGACCTGAAGAAGAAAGGCCACCTGGTCGCCTACGTGGGCGATGTGGTCGGCACCGGCTCCAGCCGCAAGTCGGCCACCAACAGCGTGATCTGGGCCACGGGTCAGGACATTCCCTACGTGCCGAACAAGCGCTTTGGCGGCGTCACGCTGGGTGGCAAGATCGCGCCCATCTTCTTCAACACGCAGGAAGATTCGGGTGCGCTGCCGATCGAAGTCGACGTGTCCAACTTCGAGATGGGCGACGTGCTCGACATCTACCCTTACGAGGGCAGGATCGAGAAGGCCGGCCAGAAAGTCGCCGACTTCCAGCTCAAGAGCGAGGTGCTGCTGGATGAAGTGCAGGCCGGTGGCCGCATCAACCTGATCATCGGTCGCTCGCTCACTGCCAAGGCGCGCGAGTTTCTCGGTCTGCCGGCGTCGGACAAGTTCCGCCTGCCGCAAGCGCCCGCCGCCACCAAGGCCGGCTTCACTCTGGCTCAGAAGATGGTCGGCCGCGCCTGCGGCTTGCCCGAAGGCCAGGGCATTCGCCCCGGCACTTACTGCGAGCCGCGCATGACCACCGTCGGCAGCCAGGACACCACCGGCCCCATGACGCGCGACGAGCTGAAAGACCTGGCCTGCCTGGGCTTTTCCGCCGACATGGTGATGCAGTCTTTCTGCCACACGGCCGCGTATCCCAAGCCCGTCGACGCCAAGATGCACCGCGAGCTGCCGGCCTTCATCAGCAACCGGGGCGGCGTGTCGCTGCGCCCGGGCGACGGCATCATCCACAGCTGGCTCAACCGCCTGCTGCTGCCCGACACCGTGGGCACGGGCGGCGACTCGCACACGCGCTTTCCCATCGGCATCAGCTTCCCCGCCGGCTCGGGTCTGGTCGCGTTTGCCGCCGCCACTGGCGTGATGCCGCTGGACATGCCCGAGTCGGTGCTGGTGCGCTTCAAGGGCGAAATGCAGCCCGGCGTGACGTTGCGCGACCTGGTGCACGCCATTCCGCTGTACGCGATCAAGCAAGGCCTGCTGACGGTGGCGAAAGAGGGCAAGAAGAACGTGTTCTCCGGCCGCATCCTCGAGATCGAAGGCCTGCCAACGCTCAAGGCCGAGCAGGCGTTTGAGCTGAGCGACGCCTCGGCCGAACGCAGCGCCGCCGGCTGCACCATCAAGCTGGATAAAGAGCCCGTCATCGAGTACCTGCAATCCAACGTGGTGCTGATGAAGAACATGATCGCCAACGGCTATGCCGACGCCAAGACGCTGGCGCGCCGCATCGAGAAAGTGGAAGCCTGGCTGGCCAACCCGCAGCTGCTGGAGGCCGACAAGGACGCCGAATACGCCGCCGTCATCGAGATCGACCTGGCCGACATCAAAGAGCCCATCGTCTGCTGCCCCAACGACCCGGACGACGCCAAGTTCATGTCCGAGGTGTCCGGCACCAAGATCGACGAAGCCTTCATCGGCTCGTGCATGACCAACATCGGCCACTTCCGTGCGGCGGCCAAGCTGCTGGGCGGCCAGCGCGACATCCCCGTCAAGCTGTGGGTGGCCCCGCCCACCAAGATGGACGAGGCCGAGCTGATGAAGGAAGGCCATTACGCCGCCTTTGGCACCGCCGGCGCCCGCACCGAAATGCCCGGGTGCAGCCTGTGCATGGGCAACCAGGCGCAGGTGCGCGAAGGCGCCACGGTCATGTCCACCAGCACGCGCAACTTCCCCAACCGTCTGGGCAAGAACACCAACGTGTTCCTGGGCAGCGCGGAACTGGCCGCCATCTGCTCCAAGCTGGGCCGCATCCCCACGGTGGCCGAGTATCAGGAGGCGATGGGCGTCATCGACGCCGACAAGGCCAGCGTGTACCGCTACATGAACTTCGACCAGATCGAGGAGTACGCGGAAGTGGCCAAGGAAGCGACGGTCTGATACCGCGCCTGCGTTGAAAGTAAAAGCCCCGCCACCGCAAGGTGCGGGGCTTTTCTTTCAGACCGAGCCGGGAAGACCTTTGAACGCAGAGTGCGCCAAGGTTTCGCAAAAATCGCAGAAGATATTCAAGCTGAATTTTTTGCGTCTTCTGCGCTGCTTTTGCGACCTTTGCGTTCAAAAATTCAAAGCACCTCGCTGGCGAAGTCCGCCAGCCGCGAGCGTTCGCCGCGCGCCAGCGTCACGTGGCCGCCGTGCGGCCAGCCCTTGAAACGGTCGACGGCGTAGGTCATGCCCGACGACCCCTCGGTCAGATAGGGCGTATCGATCTGCGCCAGGTTGCCCATGCAGATGATCTTGGTGCCGGGGCCGGCGCGCGTGATCAGCGTCTTCATCTGCTTGGGCGTCAGGTTCTGCGCCTCGTCGATGATGATCCACTTGTTCATGAAGGTGCGCCCGCGCATGAAGTTCATGCTCTTGATCTTGATGCGGCTGCGGATCAACTCGTTCGTCGCGGCGCGACCCCACTCACCCGCGCCTGAGCCGTCGCCCTTGGCCAGGAATTCGAGGTTGTCGTCCAGCGCGCCCATCCAGGGGCCCATCTTTTCTTCCTCGGTGCCGGGCAGAAAACCGATGTCCTCGCCCACGCTGACGGTGGCGCGGGTCATGATGATTTCGGTGTAGCGGCGGTCGTCCAGCACCTGCGTCAGGCCCGAGGCCAGCGCCAGCAGGGTCTTGCCGGTGCCGGCCGTGCCGGCCAGGGTGACGAAGTCGATCTCCGGATCCATCAGCAGGTTGAAGGCGAAATTCTGCTCGCGGTTACGCGCCGTCACGCCCCAGACGGCGTTTTTCAGGTGTGTGAAGTCCTTGAGCGTCTTCAGCACCGCGGTCTTGTCGCGGATCTCGGTGACGCGCGCGTACAGGCTGGGTTCACCGGGCGATTCGAAATAGACGAACTGGTTGATGTAGAAGCTGGTCACCACCGGACCGCTGACGCGATAGAAGGTGGCGCTGCCCGATTGCCAGCTTTCCACGGTCTTGCTCTGGCGCGTCCAGAAGTCGGGCGGCAACTGCAGCACGCCGGAGTACAGCAGGTCGCCGTCTTCCAGCGTCTTGTCGTTCTCGTAATCCTCGGCGTGCAGGCCGAGCGCGCGCGCCTTCACGCGCATGTTGATGTCCTTGGACACCAGCACCACCTCGCGCGGCGCGTGCTGCTTCTCCAGCGCCGCCACCACGCCCAGAATCTGGTTGTCGGCCTTGCCAGGAGGCAGCGCAGCGGGGATGGCGGCGTCCAGCGGCGCGGTCTGGAAGTACAGCTTGCCGCCGGCGTCGACATGGCCGGTGGAATCGAGCAGCAGGCCCTGCGCCATGTCGGCGCCCTTGACGCGCGCCAGCGCGTCCAGCATGCGGCTGGTCTGGCGGCCATTGCGCGCCACCTCGGTCATGCCTTTCTTGTGGCTGTCGAGTTCCTCCAGCACCACCATGGGCAGGAAGATGTCGTGCTCCTCGAAGCGGAACAAGGCCATCGGGTCGTGCAGCAGCACGTTGGTGTCGAGCACGAACAGCCGGGTGGGACCGCCATTGCCTGTCCGGCGCCTGGCTCGCCCACGCGGTGTGCTGGCGGGCCGGGCCGGAGTTGCCGCAGTGATCGGCGCCGGTGCGGGCAGCGGATCGCGTGCGCGCGCCTGCGGCTTGGGCGCCGCCGTCAGCAAGGCCGCCATGCCGCCGCGAGTGTCGGTGGCGGGCGCATCCAGCAGAGCTTGGCGCGTGCGCGAGGCGGCGGGCGCGGCCGCGGCTGGCGCCGCGACAGGACGCGTCTTGGCACGGCGAGTGGACAGGTCGATGACGTCGGGGGACAACTTGGCGCCGCGCTTGGCGGGCGGGGGAGGCAGGGGCATGCGCGTGTCGTTGGCTAAGGTCGGGAAACGGTCGATGGCCTGCGTGCCCGGCGCGCTCACCTCAAAGAAAAAGCCGCCTTGTCAGCCAAGGCGGCTTTTCCAGCGGGAAGCTTGTACGGGCGGCTGCAAACACATCGCGTCCCATTATGCATGAGGCGCCATGCCGCCCGGCGGCTCGGATCAGGCGGCTTTTTTCAGCACCTTGACGGCCTTCAACACCTCTTCCACGTGGCCCGGTACTTTCAGGCCGCGCCACTCCTGCACCAGGATGCCATCGGCGTTGACCAGGAAAGTCGAGCGCTCGATGCCCTTGACCTTCTTGCCGTACATGATCTTGTTCTTGACCACGCCAAACATGTGGCACATCTTCTCTTCGGTGTCGGCGATCAGTTCGAAGGGCAACTCCAGCTTGGCCTTGAAGTTGTCGTGCGATGTCATATTGTCGCGGCTGACGCCAAAGACGGTGGCACCGGCCTTGACGAAATCCTTGTACTTATCGCGGAACTGCATCGCTTCGGTGGTGCAGCCAGGCGTGTTGTCCTTAGGATAGAAATACAGCACCATGGCCTGACCGAGGTGGGAGGTGTTGGTGACCTTGACGTCGCCGGTGGCAATCGCTTCGAATTCGGGGAGGGGTTTGTTGACGACGACAGCCATATGCGCTTGAATCTCCGGAGGGTTTTGTACTGAAATGCTGGCCAACTGCCATGCCGAAAAAACACAAAACCCGCAGCGCCGATATCGCGCCTGCGGGGTGCCACGGCAACAGTGACCACCTCCTTATTTTAGCCCATTTGCTTCCGGCACGCTCGGCTCGATCAACAACGCCGCGACCACGCGGCGCCCTTCACTGGCCAGGATATTGTAGGTACGGCAGGCAGCGGGCGTGTCCATGGTCTCGACGCCGATGCCGGCTTCGATCAGACTGCGCAGCAGGGCGGGGCGCGGAAAGCGCAGCCGCTCGCCGCTGCCGAACACCACCAGTTCGGGTTGCATGCGCGCCAGCGCCTCGAAGTGTGCGGCCTCGAGCTCGTCGAAGTGGTGGCAGGCCCAACGGCTGCGTTCGCCATTGCTGTGCAGCACCAGGCTGTGCGTGAAGCGCTCACCCGCGATCACGATCCAGCCCGGACCGTGGGCGGTGATGGCGGTGCCGAACTGGTCGGGTTGGAACTTCATGCGGGGGCGGGCGGCTGGCAGGCGGCAGATTGTGGTCCAATTCTATGTTTGCCCTGCGGCACGCTGCGTCCAAGAGGTTTTTTCATGAAGACGATTCACAAATCCGCCAAGCTGGCCAACGTTCTGTACGACGTGCGCGGACCAATCGTGGACGCGGCCCGCCAGATGGAGGACGAGGGCCAGAAGATCATCAAGCTGAACATTGGCAACCTGGCGCCGTTCGGCTTTCAGCCGCCCGAGGAGATCGTGCAGGACATGATCCGCAACCTGCCCGATTCGGCCGGTTACTCAGACAGCAAGGGCATCTTCTCGGCGCGCAAGGCGGTGATGCATTACACGCAGGAGCAGGGCATTGCCGACGTCACCATCGACGACATCTACCTCGGCAACGGCGCCAGCGACCTGATCGGCATGGCGACCAACGCGCTGCTGTCCGAGGGCGACGAGATGCTGGTGCCCGCGCCCGATTACCCGCTGTGGACGGCGGTGGCCAGCCTGTCGGGCGGCAAACCAGTGCACTACCTGTGCGACGAAGACAACGGCTGGATGCCGAACCTGGCCGACATCCGCGCCAAGATCACGCCCGCTACCCGCGCCATCGTCGTCATCAACCCCAACAACCCGACGGGCGCGCTGTACTCGGACGAGTTGCTGATGGGCATCGTCGAGATCGCGCGCGAGCACAGCCTGGTCCTCATGGCCGACGAGGTGTACGACAAGGTGCTGTACGACGGCGCCAGGCACACAGCGCTGGCCAGCCTGTCGGAGGACGTGCTGACGCTGACCTTCAACTCGCTGTCCAAGGCCTACCGCTCGTGCGGCTTCCGCGCGGGCTGGATGGTGGTCTCGGGCGACAAGTCGGCCGCCAAGGACTACATCGAGGGCATCAACATGCTCGCGAACATCAAGCTGGGCAGCAACGTGCCGGGCCAGTTCGCGATCCAGACGGCGCTGGGCGGCTACCAGAGCATCCAGGACCTGGTGAAGGAGGGCGGCCGCCTGCGCCGCCAGCGCGATCAGGCCTACGAGTTGATCACCGCGATTCCCGGCGTGAGCTGCGTCAAGCCGCAGGCGGCGCTGTACATGTTCCCGCGTCTGGATCCCAAGGTGTACCCGATCGAGGACGACCGCCAGTTCTTCATGGAAGTGCTGCGCGCCACGCGCGTGATGCTGGTGCAGGGCAGCGGCTTCAACTACCCCGACAACCAGCACTTCCGCATCGTCTTTTTGCCGCACGAAGACGATCTGCGCGAGGCCATCGGGCGTCTGGCGAAATTCCTGGAGCAGTACCGCGCACGCCATGCACGAACCGCCTCGGTCGTGCCGATTGCTGCAAAAAAAGAAGCTGCTCGCGCTTGATGGGCGGGCGTTTGAGCCATATTTGACTGTAAAAATACCGACATGAAAGCGATTCAAGTGGGCCTGCTGGGCATTGGCACGGTTGGCAGTGGCACCTTCAACGTGCTGCAACGCAACCAGGAAGAGATCAAGCGCCGTGCTGGCCGCGGCATCGAGATCACCATGGTGGCCGATCTCGACACCGCGCGTGCGAAAGACATCGTGGGCGACGGCGTCAAGGTCGTCAACGATGCGCGCGAGGTGATCGCCAACCCCGACATTGAGATCGTCATCGAACTGATCGGCGGCTACGGTATCGCCAAGACGCTGATGATGGAGGCCATCGCCGCCGGCAAGCACGTGATCACCGCCAACAAGGCGCTGCTGGCCGTGCACGGCACCGAGATCTTCGAGGCGGCGCACCAGCAGGGCGTGATGGTGGCGTTCGAGGCCGCCGTGGCCGGCGGCATCCCCATCATCAAGGCCTTGCGCGAGGGCCTGACGGCCAACCGCATCCAATGGATCGCCGGCATCATCAACGGCACCACCAACTTCATCCTGAGCGAGATGCGCGACAAGGGGCTGGACTTCGACGTCGTGCTGAAGGAAGCCCAGGCGCTGGGCTACGCCGAGGCCGACCCCACCTTCGACATCGAGGGCGTCGACGCCGCGCACAAGGCGACCATCATGAGCGCCATCGCCTTCGGCATTCCGGTGCAGTTCGACAAGGCCCACGTCGAGGGCATCACCAAGCTGTCGGCGGTCGACATCCGCTACGCCGAGCAGCTGGGCTACCGCATCAAGCTGCTGGGCATCACCAAGCGGCGCGAGGGCGAAGGGGTGGAACTGCGCGTGCACCCGACGCTGGTGCCGGCGCGGCGCCTGATCGCCAATGTCGAGGGCGCCATGAACGCCGTGGTGGTCAACGGCGATGCCGTCGGCACCACGCTGTACTACGGCAAGGGCGCCGGCAGCGAGCCCACCGCCAGCGCCGTGATCGCCGATCTGGTCGATGTGACCCGCCTGGCGACCAGTGACGCGCAGCACCGTGTACCGCACCTGGCTTTCCAGCCGGGCGCCATGCGGGATGTGGGCGTGCTGCCGATGGAGCGCGTCATCACCAGCTACTACCTGCGCCTGCGCGTGAAGGACGAGGCTGGCGTGCTGGCCCAGGTCACGCAGATCCTGGCCAACACCGGCATCAGCATCAACGCGGTGCTGCAGCGCGAGGCCGACGACGTGGCCGGCACGGATGCCGGGGCTGGCGAACCGACACCGGATCACACCGACCTCATCATCCTGACGCACGAAACCAGCGAAGGCACGATGAACGAGGCCCTGGCCCACATGCAGGCGCTGGGCGCCGTGCTGGGGCCGGTGGTGCGGATTCGCAAGGAAGAACTGGCCTGACGTGGTGCGGCGCTCGTGGTGCCGCGGCAAGGTTGAAAAGTAAGGATAAAATTCAGTATTACTTTTCAGGAGGCTTGATCATGTCCTACGCCTTGACTCAAAAGAGCCAGGTGACCGTGCCCAAAGCCGTGCGCCTTGCCTTGGGCGTGGGACCGGGCCAGGCGATTGATTACGAAGTGCTGGCCGATGGTCGGGTGATGATGGTGGCCGCTGCGCCCAAACTCAGCGGCAACGACAACCCGTTTCTCAAGTGGCTTGGTACCGGCATCCTGAAGCAGTCCACGGAAGACATTCTGCGTGAGACGCGTGGCGAGGACTGCATGCGATGATCCTGCTCGACAGCAGCGTTTTGATCGACGTCATCGAAGCGAAGCCTGTCTGGGGCGAAATCAGCGCCCGCCTGCTGCACGAGTCGGCCCAGCGGCACCGCTTGGCGATCAACATCGTGGTGTTGGCCGAGGTGTGCCGTAGCTTTGCCGATGTGGACGGCTTCAATGCCTTCCTGACCGATACCGCCATTGATTTCATCGATATCCCGCGTGAAGCGGGTTTTCTGGCGGCGCAGGCGCACCACCAATACCGTCAGCGCGGTGGTCAGCGTGGTTCCACCTTGCCCGACTTCTTCATTGGCGCCCACGCCAGCGTGGCGCGCTGCCCGTTGCTGACACGCGACCCACAGCGCATTCGCACGTATTTCCCGGACGTGTCGCTGATCTGCCCCGACAACACCCCATGAACTACCTCTCCACCCGCGGCGACACCACGCCGCGCAAATTCTGCGACATCCTGCTCGAAGGCCTGGCGCCCGATGGCGGGCTGTATCTGCCTGCGCGTTACCCGCAGATCGACGCAGCCACACTCGGCCACTGGCGCCAACTGCATGCGCAGCACGGCTATGCGGCGCTGGCGTTTGAAATCCTCTCGCTCTACATCGACGACATCCCGGCCGCCGACCTGAAGGCGCTGTGCGAGAAGACCTACACGGCCGAGGTCTTCGGCACGCCGGAAACCGTGCCCTTGAAGAAGCTGCGCGATGCTTCGACAGGCTCAGCACGAACGGATTTTTATCTGCAAGCCCTGTCCAACGGCCCCACGCTGGCCTTCAAGGACATGGCGATGCAGCTGCTGGGCAACCTGTTCGAGTACGAACTCCAGCGCCGAGGCGAGCAGCTCAACATCCTGGGCGCCACCAGCGGCGATACCGGCAGCGCGGCCGAATACGCCATGCGCGGCAAGCAGGGCATCCGCGTGTTCATGCTCAGCCCGCATGGGCGCATGAGCGCGTTCCAGCAGGCGCAGATGTTCAGCCTGATGGATGCCAACATCCACAACATTGCCATCGAGGGCGTGTTCGACGACTGCCAGGACATCGTCAAGGCCGTCAGCAACGACCTGGCCTTCAAGCGCCGGTACAAGATCGGCACCGTCAATTCGATCAACTGGGCGCGCTTGCTGGCGCAGGTGGTGTATTACTTCGCCGGTTACTTCCAGGCCACGCAGTCGAACGACGACAAAGTGAGTTTCACCGTCCCCAGCGGCAACTTCGGCAACGTTTGCGCCGGCCACGTGGCGCGGCAGATGGGCTTGCCGATCGACCAGCTGGTGGTGGCCACCAACGAGAATGACGTGCTGGACGAGTTCTTCCGCACCGGTGTCTATCGCGTGCGCGGCAGCGCCGACACGCACGAGACCAGCAGCCCGTCGATGGACATCAGCAAGGCGAGCAACTTCGAGCGCTTCGTTTTTGATCTGGTCGGCCGTGACGGCGCGCGGACCAAGGCGCTGTTCCACGATGCACTGGCCAAGGACGGTCGGTTTGACTTGAGCGGAGATGCCGCCTTTGCCCAGGTGCACCAACGCTACGGTTTCGTCAGCGGCAAGAGCACGCACGCCGACCGCCTGGCCACGATTCGCGACGTGTTTGCAAAGCACGGCGTGATGATCGACACCCACACCGCCGACGGCGTGAAGGTGGCGCGCGAACATCTGCAGCCCGGCGTGCCGATGATCGTGCTGGAGACCGCACTGCCAATCAAGTTTGCCGCCACCATCCGCGAGGCGCTGGGCCGCGATCCCGAGCGGCCCGCGAAGTTCGACGGCATCGAGGGCTTGCCGCGCCGCGTGCGCGTGCTGCCGGCCGATGTCGCGCGCGTGCAGCAGTTGATGGCCGAGGCCTGCCGATGATGCGGGTGGTTGGTTTCGCCGGCTATTCGGGCTCGGGCAAGACGCACCTGATCGAGCGCCTGATTCCGATGCTCAGGCAGCAGGGCCTGCGCGTGTCGGTGGTCAAGCACGCCCACCACCGCTTCGACATCGACCGCCCCGGCAAGGACACCTTCCGCCACCGTGAGGCCGGCGCCTTCGAGGTGGTGGTGGCGTCGAGCCAGCGCCTGGCGCTGATGCGCGAGTTCGAGCAGCCGGCCCAGCTGTCGGTGCATCACCTGATCGCCGAGTTGTACGATGGCGTCGACTGGGTGCTGGTCGAGGGCTTCAAGGACAGCGATCTGCTCAAGATCGAGGTCTGGCGCGCCGCCTCGGAGAAGCCGGCGCGTTATCCCGATGACGAGTTCGTCGTCGCCATCGCCACCGATTCGCCTGATGCGCTGCCGGAGGCGACCTTGCGTCCCGTGCTGAATCTGAACGATGCCGAAGCGGTGGCGCGCTGGCTGCTCGACCAGGGCGAGCGCTTTGAATACCACCCTGAGAGATACTTGTCGCACGATGTCTGAAGCTCCACGTCGCCCGCCCTTGATGCCACTCGATGAGGCGCTGGCGCGCCTGCTCGGCCAGGCCGCACCGCTCGGCCGCACCGAGCGGGTCAGCACCTTTGACGCCGACGGCCGCGTGCTGGCGCAGGACGCGGTGTCGGCGCTGCAGGTGCCGCCCAATGACAACTCCTCGATGGACGGCTACGCGCTGCGCGCCGCCGATGTCGGCGCCGCCGGCGTGGCGCTGCCCGTGACGCAGCGCATCGCCGCCGGCCACGCCGGCACGCCGCTGGCGCCGGGCAGCGCGGCGCGCATCTTCACCGGCGCGCCCATGCCCGAAGGTGCCGACGCCGTGGTGATGCAGGAGGACACCGAGGCGCTGGACGGCGGCGCCCAGGTGCGCATCAACACTGTGCCGGCGCCCGGCCAATGGGTGCGCGCGGCCGGCGAGGACGTCACGCGCGGCGCCGTGATCCTGCGCGCGGGCGAGCGCCTGTCGGCGGCCTCGCTGGGTCTGGCGGCCGGCATCGGTCTGGCCGAACTGCAGGTGGCGGCGCGCCCGCGCGTGGCCCTGTTTTCCACCGGCGACGAACTGGTGATGCCGGGCAGCGTGCCGCCCGAGCAGATGAAGCCCGGCGCCATCTACAACAGCAACCGCTTCTTCCTGCGCGCGCTGCTGCTGCGCCTGGGCTGTGTGGTGAGCGACCTGGGGATCGTGCCCGACGACCGCGCCGCCACGCTGGCGACGCTGCGGTCGGCGGCCGAGGCGCACGACCTGATCCTGACCAGCGGCGGTGTGTCGGTGGGCGAGGAAGACCACGTCAAGCCCGCCGTCGAGCAGCTCGGCGCGCTCGATCTGTGGCAGATCGCGATGAAGCCGGGCAAGCCTTTCGCCTACGGCCAGGTGCGGCGCGATGGTGGCGGCTCGGCGCATTTCATGGGCCTGCCGGGCAACCCGGTGTCAAGCTTCGTCACCTTTCTGCTGCTGGTGCGGCCCTTCCTGCTCAAGCTGCAGGGCGCCAGCCAGTTGGAGGTGCCGGCGTTGCAGTTGCGCGCTGACTTCGACCTGCCGCGGCCCGGCAAGCGGCGCGAATTCCTGCGCGCGCGTCGCAACGCGCAAGGGGGGCTCGACCTGTTCACCAACCAGAGCTCGGGCGTGCTGAGCTCGGCGCACTGGGCCGATGGTCTGGTTGACCATCCCGCCGGCCACACCATTGCCCGGGGCGATGCAGTGCGCTTCCTGCCGCTGGCCGAGTTGCTGGCATGAAGTGCGTGACGGTGCGCTACTTCGCCTCGATCCGCGAGGCGCTGGATTGCGGCAGTGAGCGCGTCGCCACCACGGCACCGACGCTGGCCGCGCTGCGCGACGAACTGATCGCGCGCGGCGGCGCCCACGCCCAAGCGCTGGCGCGCGGCAATGCGGTGCGGATGGCGCTGGATCAGGCCATGAGCGACGAGTCCGCGCTGCTCGCCGATGGCGCCGAGGTGGCTTTTTTTCCGCCGGTCACCGGCGGCTGAACCCCGGGGTTCCACATGTTCCCGACCGAAGTCCTGATCGCCTACGTCGCCGCCGCGCTGGTGGTGGTGCTTGCTCCCGGCCCAGACAACATCCTGGCCATCGGCCGCGGCCTGAGCCAGGGGCCGGTGGCGGCGGCGCTGTCGTCCATCGGCGCCGGCATCGGCATCATGGTGCACACCCTGGCCGCCGCGCTGGGGTTGTCGCTGGTGCTGCAGGCCACGCCGGCGGCGTTCTGGGTTGTCAAGGGCGTCGGCGCGGCGTATCTGCTGTGGCTGGGCTTCAAGGCCGTGCGCTCGCGCGACCTGATTACCTTCGAGCCGGCGCGGCAGGCGCCGCTGCGGCGCGTGTTCACCGTGGGCGTACTGTCCAACGTGCTCAACCCCAAGCCGGGCTTGTTCGTGCTGGCCTTCCTGCCGCAGTTCGTCAGCAGCGCGCGCGGCTCGGTCGCCACGCAGATGCTGGTCTACGGTGCCATCTTCGCCGTGCTGACGGCCGTCATCTTTACCGTGCTGGGCAGCTTTGCGGCGCGGCTGTCGGCCTGGCTGGCGCGGCGCCCGCGTGTCGGCACGGGCCTGAACATCGGCGCCGGGCTGACCTTCATCGCCTCGGGCCTGTCGATCCTGGCGCTGAAGGCGCGCGCCTGAGCGCGTTCAGACCACCATCGGCGTCGTCGCGCCGTCCATCGCCACGATGGCGCCGTTGACGTAGCTGGCGCGCGCCGAGGCCAGGAATACCACCACATCGGCAATCTCTTCCGGCGTCGCGATGCGGCCCATCGGCGCGCGTTGCACCGTCTGCGCCTGCGCCTGATCGACGCTGATGCCGGCCAGCGCGGCCTGGGCTTCCAGGCCTTGTTGCAGGCGCTCGGTCAGCACCGGGCCGGGATTCACGGCGACGATGCGCAGGCCCTCGGCGGCGTGCGCGTGGGCCAGGCCGCTGGTGGCCAGCATCAGCGCCGCGTTGGCCGCGCCGCCCGCCAGGTGCGTGGGTGAAGCGACTTTGCCACCGGCGCCGATGACGTTGACGATCACGCCGCCGCCACGCGCACGCATGCCCGGCAACACCGCCTGCATGGCGTGCACGTAGGTGAAGAACTTGGCGTTCATGGCGGCGTGCCAGTCGGCCGCCGTCAGATCCGGCGCCGGGGTGCGGCGCGCGGCGCCGGCCGAGTTGACCAGCACGTCGATGGGGCCGAACTGCTCGCCCACCTCGCGCACCAGCCGGTCGGCCTGCAGCGCATCGCCCAGGTCGGTGGGCACGGCCAGCACCTGGGCGCCGGTGGCGCGCAGGGCGTCGGCGGCCGCCTGCAGGGTGTCGGCCTGACGCGCCGCCAGCGCCAGGCGTGCGCCCTCGGCCGCGAAGGCGCGTGCGCAGGCCAGGCCGATGCCCTTGCTGCCGCCGGTGATCAGCACCCGCTTGTTCTTGAGTTGCAGGTCCATCTGCGTCTCCTCGCGCGATCTCTTTGGCAGGAGTATCGGCCAGTCGCTTTCAACTCTTTGCCATAAGGCTGTCGCTGACGGCACACGCGCGGCTTGCGGCGTCGTAGGATGCTCGGCTCATCGGTGCACGCAGTTCGTCTCCGCATTCACCGTACGCCGCCAGCACGGCCTTGAGCGGCCCCGGGTTCGGCTCGGCGAACAGCGCCTCGATCAGAGGCGGTAACGGCGCCCAGGCGCGGCGGGCGCGCGTCAGGTCGCTGGCCGCCAGCGCCTCCAGCAGCTCGACGAAGCGCTGCGTGTGCAGGTGGGCCGAGGCGGCGATGGCGCCGGCACCGCCTTGCGCCACGGTGGCGAAGATCTGCGCGTCCTCGCCGGCCAGCACCTGCAGTCGGCCGTCGCGGATCAGCGCCAGCGTCTTGCCGACGTCGCCGCCGCAGTCCTTGACCGCGCGGATGTTCGGGTGCGCGGCCAGCGCCAGCAGCGTCTCACGTGCGATGACGGCGCCGGTGCGGTAGGGGATGTCGTAGACGACGAGCGGCACAGTGCTGGCGTCGGCGAGCGCGCTGAACCAGGTGCGAATGCCGTCCTGCGCCGGCCGGACGTAGTGGGGTGCGGACACCAGCAGGCCGGCCAGCGCGGGCACGTCGGGCGCGGCCAGGCGCCGCACCCAGTCGCGCGTGTCGGGCAGGTGGTGGCCGCTCACGCCCATCACCAGCGGCAGCCCGCCCGCGTGCGCGGCCACAGTGCGCAGGCAGGCCAGCTGCTCCTCCTTCGACAGCGCTGCTGCTTCGCCGGTGGAGCCGCAGACGACGAAGCCGCGGATGCCGCTGGCCGCCAGCCGGGCGGTCAGGCGCCCGAGTGCGGCGTGGTCGACGGCGTCTTCGTGAAACGGGGTGATGAGGGGAATCCACAGACCCGAGAAATCGGGTCCGGGGTAGGGTTCGGTGTTCACGTCCACATCCTTTCAGACAAAACCATGACCGCTTGGGTGGGCCGTGGCCGAATGTGCGCGGAAAAATGTGCCGAGGAGATGCCGAAGAAGCCGCCGCTGGGTCTTGCCGTCGCACATCTGACGACGGCAGCCGCAGCGCCGGTCAGATGCGCTGGCGTTTCTTCGATTTGCAGGCCGTGCACGCAACCGCGTGCGTCGCGTAGGGCGACGTGAAGCGGGGCAGGGCGTGCAGGTGCATGGCGCCAGTGTAGCGGCGACGCGGCGGCGCGCAGGGCAAAATGCCGGCATGAGTTCGTCGCGTGTTTCGATTCAGCCACAGGACTTCGACTTGAGCGCCGAGGTGGCCGCGCTGCGCGCGGGCGATGCGCGCGTGGGGGCCGTGTGTGCTTTCGTCGGCACCGTGCGTGATCGGAACGAAGGTGACTCGATCCGCACGATGGAACTGGAGCACTACCCGGGCATGACCGAGAAGGCGATCGAGGCCATGATCGACGAGGCGCGCCGCCGCTTCGACCTGTTGGGCGTGCGCGTCATCCACCGCATCGGCCTGCTGGCGCCGCAGGACCAGATCGTGCTGGTGGCCGTGACCAGCGCGCATCGGGGCGAGGCGTTTCAAGCCTGCGAGTTCCTGATGGACTACCTGAAGACCCAGGCGCCGTTCTGGAAGAAGGAGCAGACGCCGGCGGGCGCGCGCTGGGTCGATGCGCGCGTTGCCGACGACGCCGCGCTGGCGCGCTGGGGCATCGCCGCGAGCAACGCGTGAACCTCAAGCGCCGCACCTGGCTGGCGGCCTGGGCATGCGCCACCGCGCTGGCGCCATTGGCGGCGCCGGCGCAGGAGGGTCAGCGGCCGGCCATCGGCGTGGCCTGGGAGGCGCGCGTGACGCACGTGGTGGACGGCGATTCGATCTGGGTGCACCCCGAGGCCGGCGGCACACGCCAGCGCCTGCGTGTGGAAGGCATCGACGCGCCCGAGATCTGCCAGAAGCTGGGCCCCGAGGCGCGCGCCGCCATGCAGGCGCTGGCACTGAACCAGCGCGTGCGCATCACCGTCTCGGCCTACGACCGTTATGGCCGGCCGCTGGCTTCGGTGCGGCGGCTGCCGGACGGGCTGGACCTGGCGGCGCAGATGGTCCGCGAGGGCTGGGCCTGGAGCGAAGGTTCTCGCGGCCGCCTGGGCACGTACTGGCGCGAAGAGCTGGAAGCGCGTGAGCAGGACCGCGGTGTGTTCGCCGAGTGGCGGCCCGAGACGCCGGCCGCGTTCCGGCACCGGCATGGGCCTTGCCTGCCGCCGCGGCGCTGAGTCAGGGCGACCCGGTGGTCGCAGGATGGCTGGAAAACACGCCCGGCACCGGCGTGTCCGCCGACAGGTTCCATGGACGGTCGCTACCGCGTTGGCGGGGCCACGTCCACCTTGAAAATCGGTGTCCCGCCGGCATATGCTGCGCATAGGATCGCTGCCGGCCGCCGACACCATCAAACCATCATGAGACTCGACAAACTCACCACCAAATTCCAGGAAGCCCTGGCCGACGCGCAATCGCTGGCGCTGGGCAACGACCACGCCTACATCCAGCCGGAACACCTGCTGGCCGCCATGCTGCGCCAGGAGGACGGTCCCAAGGCGTTGCTGGCGCGCGCCGGCGTCAACACCGGGCGTCTGGCGCAGGAGGCCGAGGCCGCCGTCAAGCGCCTGCCCCAGGTGCAGGGCCAGGAACAGGTGCAACCCAGCCCCGACCTGATCCGCCTGCTGCAGGCGACCGAGAAGGAATCCATCAAGCGCGGCGACCAGTTCGTGCCCAGCGAGATGTTCCTGCTGGCGCTGGCCGACGCCAAGGGCGAGGCCGGTCGCCTCGCCAAGGAAGCGGGCCTGACGCGCAAGGCGCTGGAAGCCGCCATCGACGCCGTGCGCGGCGGCCAGACCATGGATTCGGCCGATGGTGAAAGCCAGCGCGAGGCGCTGAAAAAGTACACGCTCGACCTGACCGAGCGCGCGCGCCTGGGCAAGCTGGACCCCGTGATCGGCCGTGACGACGAGATCCGCCGCGCCATCCAGGTGCTGCAACGCCGCAGCAAGAACAACCCGGTGCTGATCGGCGAACCGGGCGTGGGCAAAACGGCCATCGTCGAAGGCCTGGCGCAGCGCATCGTCGCCGGCGAGGTGCCCGACACGCTGAAGAACAAGCTGGTGCTGTCGCTCGACATGGCGGGCCTGCTGGCGGGCGCCAAGTACCGGGGCGAGTTCGAGGAGCGCCTGAAGGCGGTGCTGAAGGAAGTCGCGCACGAGGAGGGCCGCATCATCCTGTTCATCGACGAGTTGCACACCATGGTCGGCGCCGGCAAGGCCGAAGGCGCCATCGACGCCGGCAACATGCTGAAACCCGCGCTGGCGCGGGGCGAACTGCACTGCATCGGCGCCACCACGCTGGACGAATACCGCAAGTACATTGAGAAGGACGCGGCGCTGGAGCGGCGCTTCCAGAAGGTGCTGGTCGGCGAGCCCACGGTCGAAGACACCATCGCCATCCTGCGCGGCCTGCAGGAGAAGTACGAAGTGCACCACGGCGTCGACATCACCGATCCCGCCATCGTGGCCGCGGCCGAGCTGTCGGCGCGCTACATCACCGACCGCTTCCTGCCCGACAAGGCGATTGATTTGATCGACGAGGCGGCGGCCAAGATCAAGATCGAGATCGACTCCAAGCCCGAGGTGATGGACCGGCTCGACCGCCGCATGATCCAGCTCAAGATTGAGCGGGAGGCGGTCAAGCGCGAAACCGATGAGGCCTCGCAAAAGCGGCTGGCGCTGATCGAGGAAGACCTGGCCGCGCTGGAGAAGGAGTACGCTGATCTGGACGAGATCTGGAAGGCGGAGAAAGCCAGCGCGCAGGGCAGTGAGCAGATCCGCAAGGAGATCGATCAGCTGAAGTTCCAGATGCAGGAAGCCACGCGCCAGGGTGACTTCAACAAGGTGGCCGAGTTGCAATACGGCAGGCTGCCCGCGCTGGAAAAGCAACTTGACGAGGCGCAGGCCAGCGAGAAGGACGCCGAAGGCAAGGACAAGGGCCATCGGCTGCTGCGCACCGAAGTCGGCGCCGAGGAAATCGCCGAAGTCGTGAGCCGCGCCACCGGCATCCCGGTCAGCAAGATGATGCAGGGCGAGCGCGACAAGCTGCTGCACATGGAAGCGCGCCTGCACGACCGCGTGGTGGGTCAGGACGAGGCGATTTCGGCCGTGGCCAACGCCATCCGCCGCTCGCGTTCGGGCCTGTCTGACCCCAATCGGCCGCTGGGCAGCTTCCTGTTCCTGGGCCCCACGGGCGTCGGCAAGACCGAGCTGACCAAGGCGCTGGCGGGCTTTCTGTTCGACAGCGAAGACCACATGGTGCGCATCGACATGAGCGAGTTCATGGAAAAGCACAGCGTCGCCCGCCTGATCGGCGCGCCGCCTGGCTACGTGGGCTACGACGAAGGCGGCTATCTGACCGAGGCGGTGCGCCGCAAGCCCTACAGCGTGATCCTGTTCGACGAGATCGAGAAAGCGCACCCGGACGTGTTCAACGTGCTGCTGCAGGTGCTGGACGATGGCCGCCTGACCGACGGCCAGGGCCGCACGGTGGACTTCAAGAACACCGTCATCATCATGACCAGCAACATCGGCTCGCCGATGATCCAGAGCATGACCGGGCAGCCGTATGAGGAGGTCAAGGACGCGGTGTTCGGTGAGCTGAAGAACCACTTCCGACCCGAGTTCCTGAACCGCATCGACGAGATCGTGGTGTTCCACGGCCTGGACGCGAGCCAGATCGGCGCCATCGCCAAGATCCAGCTCAAGGTGCTGACCGAGCGGCTGGCGAAAATGGATCTGCACCTGCAGGTCAGCGATCAGGCGGTGGCCGAACTGGCGAAGGTGGGCTTCGATCCGGTGTTCGGCGCGCGGCCGCTCAAGCGCGCGATCCAGCAGCGCATCGAGAACCCGCTGTCCAAGCTGCTGCTGGAGGGCAAGTTCCCGCCGAAGTCGGAGATCGAGGTCTCGGTGGATCCGATCAAGGACCCGGGCGTGTTCCAGTTCAGTGTGGGCGCTGCAGCGGCCTGAGCCGGACCCTCTGCCCATTGCGATCCAGACGCGCCTGCGACACCGCAGGCGCGTTTTCTTTTGGCACACTGCGGCCGTGTTGGCCGCTGTTTTCAAGGAGTACCCTCGTTGACCGTTCAAGACTTGTTTGATGCGCAGCACGCTCGCAGCCGGATGGCGCCGCCGGACCTGGCCGAGCGGCTGGACCGCCTGGCGCGCGTGGCGCACCTGCTGGAAGAACACAGTGGCGCGCTCAGCGCCGCCGTGCAGGCCGACTTCGGCGTGCGCGGTGAGCGTCTGACCGAGATTGCCGATCTGTTCGTGCTGCGCGGCGTCCTGGGCGATCTGCGGCGCCACACGGCGCGCTGGTCGCGGCCGCAAAGGGTGCGCACGCCGCTTTATCTGATGCCAGGGCGTGGCCGCATCGAGCGCCAGCCGCTGGGCGTGGTCGGCATCATCGGGCCCTGGAACTACCCGCTGCAGCTCACCCTGGGACCGGCGGCAATCGCGTTGGCGGCGGGCAACCGGGTGATGCTCAAGCCCAGCGAGATCACGCCGCGCACCTCGGCGCTGCTGGCCGAGCTGGTGGCCAAGATTTTCGCGCCCGACGAATTCAGCGTGGTGCAGGGTGGGGCGGAGGTGGCGGCCGAGTTCGCCGCGCTGCCTTTCGATCACCTGTTCTTCACCGGTTCCACCGCCGTCGGCCGCAAGGTGGCCGAGGCGGCGGCGCGCAACCTGACCCCGACCACGCTGGAGCTGGGCGGCAAGTCGCCCTGCATCGTCGATGCGTCCTGCGACGACCTGGCGGGTGCGGCCCTGAAGATCGCGCACGGCAAGCTGCTGAACGGCGGTCAGACCTGCATCGCGCCCGACTACGTGCTGCTGTCGCGCGGGCGCGAGCAGGCCTTTGCCGAGGCCTACCGCGCCGCGGTGGCGCGGCTGTTCCCACGCATCGACGGCAATCCCGACTACGCCGCCATCGTCACCGATCGCCACCACGCCCGCCTGCTGGCGCTGCTGGACGAAGCGCGTGCGGCCGGGGCGAGGGTGGAAGACGTGGCGCCCGCGGCGGCGGGCCCAACCGATGGCGCCCAGCGCCAATTGCGCCCGGCGCTGGTGTTTGGCGCCACGCCGGAGCTGCGCCTGATGCAGGAGGAAATCTTCGGCCCGGTGCTGCCGGTGCTGCCCTGCGACAGCGCGCAGGACGCCATTGCCCACATCAACGCCGGCCCGCGCCCGCTGGCGCTGTACTGGTTTGGCAGCGATGGGGCGGCGCGCGATGCGGTGCTGCGCGGCACGGTGAGCGGCGGGGTGACCGTGAACGACACGCTGCTGCACATTGCCCACGACGGCCTGCCTTTCGGCGGCATCGGCGAGAGCGGCTGGGGTGCTTACCACGGTGAAACCGGATTCCTGCGCTTCACGCACCAGAAGAGCGTGTTCGTGCAGTCGCGTTGGGCGGCGGGCCATCTGCTCTACCCGCCCTACGGCGCACGATTCGATCGGGTGATGGGCTGGATCCGCAAGCTGCTCTGACTGCAATTTCCATGGTTGCTGGCACTGGCCCATCAGGCGTTGTCGGCTGCTTTCGTTCCATAGTGCTGCAAGAACCACTTCACCAGACACGCCAATGAGCATCACTGCCGAGGCCCCCATCGCACCGCTCGACACCCTGGCCGCTGAGTTGGAGCGCACGCTGAAGCTGCGCACGCCGCCCATTGGCATGAAGCTGTTCGAGTCGCCCGACGCTTTCGCCGCCCTCCCCAAGCTGCGCCGGCCGCAAGCCATCCACACGCTGGATCAACTCGTCGGCCAGGCCGCGCGCCTGGGGTGGTCCTTGGGCGTCACGGCCGATGACCTGGTGGGCGATCAATGCCGCGCCGTGGTCGGCCTGGGCGGGCAGGACGCCAACTGGTATTCCGGCCAGGCCATGGCCGGCGTGTGGTTTGCGACCGTGGAGGATTCGGCGCGCCACCAGGCGGCCATGGACGTGGTGCCCGCCGGCCGCTACCGCGCGCTGGTGCTGGCGCCGCTGGCCAAGTGGCCCGGCTTTGGCGAGGTCGCCGACAAACCCGACATTGCGCTGTTCTACGCCACGCCCGGCGCGATGATCTACTTCATCAACGGCCTGCAATGGTCGGGCTACCGGCGCTTCGACTGGAGCGTGGTGGGCGAATCGTCCTGCGCCGACTCCTGGGGTCGCGCCCTCAAGACCGGCCAGCCCAGCCTGTCGATCCCGTGTTTTGCCGAGCGCCGTTACGGCGGCGTGCTGGACGACGAGATGCTGATGGCGCTCAAGCCCGCCGACATCGCCAAGGCGCTGGCCGGCATGCAGGCGCTGGCGAAAAGCGGCCTGCGCTACCCTGTCGCCACCTACGGCATCCAGCAGGACGTGCGCGCCGGCATGGGCGTGAGCTACGCCGGCAAGGCGCCTTGAGGGCCACGGACGTGCAGCGCCACGACAGCGAGGTGCTGATCATCGGCGGCGGCCTGGCCGGCATTGTCTGTGCGCTGCAATTGCTGGACCGCGGCCGGCGCGTGCTGCTGCTGGATCGCGATGCGCACACTAACTTTGGGGGGCTGGCCAAGGAGAGTTTCGGCGGTCTGCTGATGGTGGACACGCCCTTGCAGCGCAAGCAGAAGCTGCGCGACTCGCCCGAACTCGCGCTGCAGGACTGGCTGGCTTTTGGCGCCTTCGACACCGCCAGCACCCAGCCTGGTCACCCGTACTACTGGCCGCGTCAGTGGGCCGAGCATTACGTCAATGATTCGCTGGAGCACCTGTACCACTGGCTGAAGGCACGTGGCGTCGGCTTTCTGCCGCTGCCGCTGTGGGTTGAGCGTGGCATGGGGCCGGGAACCCGCGGTGCGGCGCGCGGCAACTCGGTGCCGCGCTGGCACGTGGTCTGGGGCACCGGGCAAGGGCTGGTGGCGGCGCTGCTCGGCCAACTGGAGCGACACCCGCAGCGCGATCGGCTCGCCCTCTGTTTCGGCCACAAGGTCGAGGGCCTGCTGACCACGGAAGGCGCCGTTACCGGTTGCCACGGCGTTGCCGAAGGCGAGGCGGGTGTGCAGCCCTTCGAAGCACACGCGCCGCAAGTGGTGATTGCCGCCGGCGGCATCAACGGTGGCGACCTGAGCCTGGCGCGCCAGTACTGGCATGCCGACTGGGGCCAGCCGCCCGCCAGCCTGCTGAACGGCTCGCACCAGTTTGCCGACGGCACGCTGCACCACGCCACGCAAGGCGTGGGCGCACAGCTGACGCACTTGCAGAACCAGTGGAACTACGCCGCCGGTATCGCCCACTGGCGCCCGCGCAAGCCGCGCCACGGCCTGTCGCTGGTGCCGCCCAAGTCGGCCCTGTGGCTGAACGCGCGCGGCGAGCGCATCCTGCCGCCGCTGGTGAGCGGCTTCGATACGCGCGATCTGGTGACGCAGGTGTGCGCGCAGCCTCAGGGTTACTCCTGGCAGCTGATGAACCGCCAGATCGCGCTGAAGGAGCTGGCGATTTCCGGCGCCGAGTTCAACCCCAGCATCCGCGACAAGCGCAAGCTGGGTTTCGTGCTGGACATCCTGCGCGGCAACCGCTGGCTGCTGAACGAGGTGCTGACGCACAGCAGCGACGTGGTGACCGCACGCACGCTGGACGAACTGGCCGACAAGATGAACGCGCTGCAAGGCACATCTGACGTGCATGCAGACACCCTGCGCGCCGTCGTGCATCACTACGACGCCGAAGTCGCCAAGGGCAGCGCCAGCCAGGACGCACAACGTCAGCGCATCGCGCAGTTGCGCGAGTGGAAGGGCGACCGCCTGCGCACCTGCAAGGCGGCGCGCATCATTGACGAGAAAGCCATGCCGCTGATTGCCATTCGCGAGCACATCATCAGTCGCAAGAGCCTGGGTGGCATCCAGACCAACCTGGACAGCCGGGCGCTCGACGCCGGTGGCCAGCCGATCACCGGCCTGTACGCCATTGGTGAGGCGGCGGGTTTTGGCGGTGGCGGCATGAACGGTTTGCGCGGATTGGAGGGCAGCTTCCTCGGCGGCTGCATCTACTCGGCCCAGCGCGCGGCGCGAGCCATGGCTTGAGGGGATACTCAAAAGATGAAAAAAACCGCCGCCCAACTCGCCGTGCACGCGCTTGAGCAGCTTGGCATCACGCACACCTTCGGCATTCCCGGCGTACACAACACCGAGCTGTACGACTCGCTGGCCGACTCGACGCAGGTTACGCCGCTGCTGGTCACGCACGAAGGCGGCGGCGCCTTCATGGCGGACGCCTTCAGCCGCATTCAGTGGGGCGGCGGCGCGCAGGGTTCGGCGGCGATCGGCACGCTGCTAATCGTGCCAGCCGCCGGACTGACGCACGCGGCCAGCGGCATCGGTGAGGCGTTTCTGGGCGGCGTGCCGATGCTCATCATCACTGGCGGCATCCGCACCGACACGCCGCAGCGCTACAAGCTGCACGGCGTCGATCAGCTGGAAGTGGCCAAGGGCTTCACCAAGGCGGCCTTCCGCGTGATGAGCCACGAGGAGGTGGTGCCGACCATCCACAAGGCCTATGAGATCGCCACCGGTGGATTTCCGGGGCCGGTGCTGGTGGAAATTCCGGTCAACCTGCAACTGTTCTCGGCGCCGGTGAGCGAGCCGCCGGCGTGGCGGCCACCGGCGGTGCCGACACCCGATGCCGCCGCGATCGCCAGCGCGGCGCAGCTGCTGTTGCGCGCCAAGCAGGTGGGCATCTTTGCCGGCTGGGGCGCGCGCCACGCGCAGGCGCAACTGATTGAGCTGGCTGAGCTGCTGAATGCGCCGGTCAGCACCACGCTGCAAGGCCTGGCGGTGTTTCCGGCCGACCACGCGCTGCACACGGGTTTTGGTTTCAGCCGCTCGGCGGTGCCGGCGGCGCGCAACGCCTTCAAGCGCTGCGACGCACTGCTGGCCGTGGGCACGCGCTTCTCCGAGATTCCCACCGGCAGCT
Source organism: Burkholderiales bacterium (assembly GCA_016702555.1). Lineage (GTDB taxonomy): Bacteria > Pseudomonadota > Gammaproteobacteria > Burkholderiales > Burkholderiaceae_C > Ottowia. The sequence continues at coordinate 346,361 of JADJDV010000003.1, read as the reverse complement.
TTGGCGCCGTGGTGCCGGCCGATCTGGTGCATGTGGACATCGATGCCAGCGTGTTCAACGCCAACTACCCGGCGCGCGTGGCGATCGAGGGCGATGCGCGGGCGGTGCTGTCGGCGCTGCTGGCCGAGCTGAAACAGATCGGGCACATGCTACCGACATCTGAGGCGAGCCAGACCTTGCGCCAGCAGATCGCGCTGGACAAGGCGGCCTACCAGAAGACCTGGTTCGAGCACGACAGCGGCGGCCGCGTCAACCCGGCGCGCTTCTTCGCCGCGCTGCGCGAGCAGATGCCGGCCGACAGCATCACCGTGCTGGACGATGGCAACCACACTTTTCTGACGGCCGAGCTGTATCCGCAGGTGCAGGGCGCGCAGCTCATCACGCCGACCGATTTCAACGCCATGGGCTACGCCGTGCCGGCCGGCGTCGGCGCCAAGCTGGCCGCCCCTGAAAAAGAAGTTGCCGTGATCGTCGGTGATGGCTGCTTTGCCATGACCTGCATGGAATTGCTGACCGCCACCGCCAACCGCTTGGGCGTGGTGTTCTACGTTTTCAACGACGGCGCGCTGTCGCAGATCGCCCAGGCGCAGCAGCGCCCCTACCAGCGTCTGACCTGCACCGAGCTGGGCCAGTCGATCGACCTGGCGGCCATGGCGCAGGCCACCGGGGCGGCTTTTGTGGCGTTGCCCGACAACGCCAGCGCGGCGGGTGCCATCGCCCAGGCGCGGGAACTGGCGGCGCAAGGCCGGCCGGTGATTGTTGATGTGGCGATCGACTACAGCAAGCCGACCGCGTTCACCCTGGGTACGACGCAGACCAACTTTGGCAGTTTTCCGCTGGGCCAGAAACTGCGCTTCATCAAGCGCATGGTGGCGCGGCGCTACTTTTCCTGATCAAGCGGCCTTCGGTAAACGCCATGAGGCCGTCACCGGCAGGCTGGTGGCATCGGCCATCCGCCAGCGCAAGTCGGGTGCCGGCATTAGGATAGAACCCCATGAGCAATTCATCCGCGATGGCGTTGCCCCCTGACCAGCCAGGCAGCTTGCGCGAAGACGCTGGCGTGATCGGCCTGGTCGGTGGCGCGCACCTGATCAGCCATTACAGCCAGCTCCTGCTGGCGCCCCTGTTTCCGTGGCTGCGGACCGCGTTTGACGTCAGCTACGCCGAGCTGGGTTTCCTGATGACGATCTTCTTCGTCGTCTCCTGCGGCGTGCAGGCGTTTTCCGGCTTCGTGGTCGATCGCTACGGGCCGCGCCCGATACTGTTCGCGGGCCTGGCCCTGCTGGCGGTGGCGGCGTTTGGTTTTTCTGCCAGCCAGAGCTACTGGATGCTGGCGCTGTTCTCGGTGGTGGCGGGCGTGGGCAACGGCGTGTTCCACCCGGTCGACTACACGCTGCTGAACCGCAAGGTGAGTCCGGCACGGCTCGGCCATGCCTACAGCGTGCACGGCATCACCGGCAGCCTGGGCTGGGCGCTGGCGCCGGCGATGCTGGTGCCCTTGGCCATTACCCATTCGTGGCGCGTGGCCCTGGTGGCGGCCGGCGTGCTGATCTGCGCCGTGCTCGCCGTGCTGGCGATTAAGCGTGCGGTGCTGAGCCTGCCTGCGACCAACCCGGCGCAGTCGGCGCAGGGCGCGTCTGGCGGCGAGCGCGCCTACGATTTCCTGGCGATTCCTGCCGTGTGGATGTGCTTTGCGTTCTTCTTCTTCTATGCTGCGGCGCTGAGCGTGATCCAGACCTTTGCGCCGACGGCGGCCGGCAAGCTGCATGAGGTGGCGCCATCGGTGGTGGCCATGTGCCTCTCGGTGTACATGGTGGCTGCCGCCACCGGCATGGCGGCAGGTGGCTTTCTGGTGGCCAACCCGGAGCGCTGCGAGCGCATCGTCGGCATCGGCTTCGGCATCGCCGCCGCCGTGGCGCTGCTGATCGGCTTCGTCGATGTTCCTGCCCTGCTGGTGCCGGTGCTGTTCGGTGCCATGGGTTTCGCCACCGGCACCGCTGGCCCGTCGCGCGACATGCTGGTCAAGCGCTCGACGCCCGCCAACGCGACCGGTCGCGTCTATGGCGTGGTCTATTCGGGCCTGGACATCGGGCAGGCCATCATGCCGCTGCTGTTCGGTGCACTGATGGATCGCGGCCAGTACCGCAGCGTCTGGCTTGGTCTGGCGCTGGTGCAGGGCGTGCTGATCGTCAGCGCATTCAACGTGCGGCGGGTGCGGCGCACGCCGGCGGTGGTCGTGGCCTGAGTTCAGACCACGCTGGTGTGGCGCGCTATGCAGGTGGCGAGCATCTCGTCGCCATCGCGCTGCCACCAGTCGATCGCCGAGAAGATCTCGACCTCGGCGTCGCCGGCATAGCCGGCGTCCTCCATCCAGGTGCGGATCTTCCTCAGCTCGATCACGCCGTCGCCCATCATGCCGCGGTCGCTCAGCAGATCGCGCGTGGGCGTGAGCCAGTCGCAGACGTGATAGGCCAGCAGCCGTTCGCGGCCGGCGCGCGCGATCTGCTCGGCCAGCTTGGGATCCCACCACACGTGATACACGTCGAGCGCCACGCCCAGCATGCCGCTGCGCTGCGGGTCGAGCTCGTCGCACAGGTCGAGCGCGTGCTCGAGCGTGTTGATGCAGGCGCGATCGGCCGCCTGCATCGGGTGCAGCGGCTCGATGGCCAGCGGCATGCCGGCCGAGCGCGCGTATTCCAGCGAGGCGGCGATACCATCGCGCACCTCGGCGCGCGCGCGGGCGATGTTCTTGTAGGCGGCCTGGCCTTCCAGCGCGCCCGGCAGCGCACCGACGACCAGCACCAGGCACGGCGCATCAAGGGCCTTGGCCTCGTCGATGGCGCGGCGGTTGTCTTCCAGTGCTGCCTTCAGCCCGGCCGCGTCTGGCGCCGGGAAGAAGCCGCCACGACAGTAGCCTGACAGGCGGATATCCAGCGCCTTGAGTTGCCGGGCGGTGGCTTCCAGCCCCGCCGCGGCCACCTGGTCGCGCCAGGGGCTGATGGCACGAATGTCGTGCGCGGCGCACTGGTCGATGATCCGGCCCAGCGGCACTTCGGCGCCGCGCTGCTTGCGGATGGTGGCGGTGTTGATCGACAGCCATTCATGGTTTGGGGAGAAGTCGCGCATGGTCGTCAGAGTGCGTGTGTGAACGCCAGCCGCCTACTCGACGCCGTGCAGCGCCAGCAATGCCTTCATGCGGTGCGCGGCCAGTTCGGGCTGCTCGATCAGGCCGGCCGCGTCGGCCAGGCGCAGCAGCTCCGCCAGGTGCGGCAAGCTGCGTGTGCTCTGCTGGCCACCCACCATGGTGAAGTGCGATTGGTGGCCGTTGAGCCAGGCCATGAACACCACGCCGGTTTTGTAGAAGCGCGTCGGAGCCTTGAAGATGTGGCGTGACAAGGGCACGGTGGGACCCAGGATTTCGTGAAAGCGCGCCAGATTGCCGGCTGCCAGCTCGCCCAGGGCGGCACTGGCGGCCGGTGCGATGGCGTCGAAGATGCCCAGCAGCGCATCGCTCTTGCCGTGCGTGGGTTCGCCGCCGAAGCCATCGCCGGCAATCAGTTCGGCGTAGTTGAAGTCGTCGCCGGTGTACATGCGCACGCCGGGCGCCAGGCGGCGGCGCATGGCGATCTCCTTGTCCTTGTCGAGCAGCGAAATCTTGATGCCGTCCACCTTGTCGGCGTGGGCGGCGATGATGCCGAGCGCCGTGTCCATGGCGGCATCGACATCGGTGGTGCCCCAGTAGCCCTTGAGCGCCGGATCGAACATGTCGCCCAGCCAATGCAGGATGACCGGCTGCCTGGCCTGGCTCAGGATGCGGCCATACACGCGCTCGTAGTCGGCCGGGCCGCTGGCGACGCGCACCAGAGCGCGGCTGGCCATGACGATCAGCTTGCCGCCGAGCGCCTCGATGGCTTCCATCTGCTCTTCGTAGCCGCGGATGACGTCGTCCACGGTCTTCACCTGGTCGAGGTTCAGATGGTCGGTGCCGCAGCCCGAGGCCACCAGCGCCGCCGGGCCGAAGTCGCGTGCGGCGTCGAGCGAGCGGCGGATCAACTCCAGCGAGGTCGGCCAGTCCAGGCCCATGCCGCGCTGCGCCGTGTCCATCGCCTCGGCCACGCCCAGGCCCAGCGACCAGAGGCGGCGCCGGTAGGCCATGGTGGTGTCCCAGTCGACCGCGCACTGCAGCCAGGGATCGATCGCGGCCAGCGGATCGGCCACCACGTGCGCGGCCGAATAGGCGATGCGGTTGAAGCGCGGCGTGCTCGTGGTTGTCCGCACTGCGGTAGCGTCGCGCAAGGTGTAGGTTTCAAGCGTGCCAGCGTCGGTGGGCAGGCGCAGTTTCAGTGTCATGACGGATCAACCCAATGAGCGCTTCAGATGGTGAGTGCGGGCACGTCGACCCAGCGGCGCTGCTTCCAGCTGTCAAGCGCGGCCTCGACCAGTTGCACGCCCTTGGCCCCTTCGGGCAGTGTCCACTTGTAGGGCGCGTTTTCCACCACGTGGCGGATGAAGTGTTCCCACTGGATCTTGAAGCCGTTGTCGTAGAGCTGCGAGTCCGGGATGTCCTGCCACTGGTCAAAGAAGTTCATGGTCTGCTTGACGTCCGGGTTCCAGATCGGGCGCGGCGTCGCCACGTGACTTTGCGCGCGGCATTCCTGCAGGCCGGCCACGGCCGAGCCGTGTGTGCCGTCGACGTGAAAGGTCACCAGGTCGTCGCGGCGCACGCGTGTGGCCCAGCTCATGTTCATCTGCGCGATCACCGGCTCGCCGTGGTGGCCGAGCAGTTCGGCGGTGGCGTAGGCGGCGTCGTCGGCCGTGCAGGCGTAGGGCTTGCCGGCCTCGTCCCAGCGCTTGGGGATGTGGGTGGCGCCCAGGCAGGAGATCGACTGCACCTCGCCGAACAGGTTGTCCAGCACGTAGCGCCAGTGGCACATCATGTCCAGGATCATGCCGCCGCCGTCTTCGGCGCGGTAGTTCCAGCTCGGACGCTGGATCGGCTGCAGGTCGCCCTCGAACACCCAATAGCCGAACTCCAGCCGCACGCTGAGCATGCGGCCGAAAAAGCCGGCGCGGCGCAGCATGTCGAGCTTGCGCAGGCCGGGCAGGAACAGCTTGTCCTGCACTGCACCGTGCTTCAGGCCGCTGGTCTTGCCGGCTTCCTCGGCCAGGCGGGCGATCTCGACGGCTTCGTTGAGGTTGGTGGCGATCGGCTTTTCACAATACACGTGCTTGCCGGCGCGGATTGCCTTGGCCAGCAGGGTGGGGCGCATCTGCGTGGTGCCGGCGTCGAAGAACACCGTGTCGTCGGGGTTGGCCAGCGCCGCGTCCAGGTCGGTGCCCCAGCGTGCGATGCCGTGTTCCTGCGCCAGCGCCTGCATCTTCTCGGCGTTGCGCCCGACCAGGATGGGGTCAGGCATCACGGTATCGCCGTTGGACAGCGTGACGCCGCCTTGATTGCGGATGGCGATGATGGAACGGATCAGGTGCTGGTTCATGCCCATCCGCCCGGTGACGCCGTGCATGATGAGGCCGAGTCGTTGTGTGGCCATGATGGTTTTCCTGTTTCTTGAGAAAAAACTCGCCCCGGCGATGCGCAAGCATCGCTGCCAAGGCGGAGAAAGAAATCGGTGTCGGGCGACGCGACGCGACGCGGGTCGGGTTACTGGGGCGACAGGCCCGCGGCCTTCACCAGGGCGGCATTGGCCTTGATCTCGTCCTTGATGTAGGCGTCGAACTGCTCGGGCGCGAGCGTCCAGGCGTCGGCGCCGAGCTTGAGGAAGCGCTCCTTGACCTCGGGTGTGGCGAGCGCCTTTACCACTTCGTCGTGCAGGCGGTTGACGATGTCGCGCGGTGTCCTGGCCGGCGCCATCATTCCGATCCAGAAGTTGAACTCGGAGCCCGGCACGCCGGCCTCGGCGGTCGTCGGCACGTCGGGTAGCGCGCTGGCGCGGCGCGGTGAGCCGACCGCCAGCGCCAGCAGATGACCTTCGCGGATCTGGCCGATCACCGGCGCGATGGGCGAGAAATAGTAGTCCACGCGGCCCGACAGCACCTCGGTGACGGCTTCGGCCGAGCCCTTGAAGGGAATGTTGAGCGCATCAATGTGCGCTGCCATCTTGAATTTCTCTGCGTTCAGATGGGTGGCGCTGCCCTGGCCGGCGGACGCGAAATTCATCTTGCCAGGGCTGGCCTTGGCGCGGGCGACCAGCTCGGGCAGCGTCTTGAGATTCTTTGCGGGCGAGATCACCAGCACGTTAGGTGTGCTCGAAATCGGCGTGATGCCGACGAAGTCTTTCTCTGTGTCAAACGGCAGCTTGGCGAAGGTGGAGGGGCTGACCGTGTGCGACGAGCTGTGGATCATGATGGTGTAGCCGTCCGGCGCCGCCGTCGCCACGGCCTGCTGCCCGATGGTGCCGCTGGCGCCGCCGCGGTTGTCGATCACCATGGTCTGGCCCATGCTTTGACCCATCTTGTCGGTGATGGCGCGCGCGATGATGTCGGTGGTGCTGCCGGCAGCGAAGGGCACGATCACCCGGATCGGCTTGCTGGGATAGCCGGCTTGCGCGATCGCTGTGAGTGGAGTGGCCAGTGCAGCGCTGGCAATGGCAGCGAGTGCGAAGCGGCGGGCGTGCATCATGGACTTTGTCTCCGGCAAGGAATGTTGTTGAGGATGGTTTGAATTAACCTAATGGTGAATTATAGGCAGGCTATTTTCATTTTCACTCGGGTATTCCCTAGGTTTTAAGGCGACGAGCGTCTATTCCCGCAATACGTAACTCAGGATCACGTCACAGATGTGCGACAAGCGCTCCTGCTGCGCTTTGGGCGTCATCAGATCGCGCCCGAAGACGGCCGACAGCGTGTGGCAGTTGGACAGATAGAAATACGCCATGCCGGCAATCGACACATACAACTGCACGGGATCGACGCCGCCGCGGAAACTGCCCTCGCGACGGCCGCGTTCGAGTATTTCGGCGAGGGTATCGATCAGCGGCGAATTCATGTCGCGTACCCGGGCGGAGCGCGCCAAGTGGCCGCCGCGATGCAGGTTTTCGCTGTTGAGCAGGGTCAGAAACTCGGGATGTTCGAGGTAGTACTCCCAGGTGAATTCGGTCAACCGGCGCACGGCAGCGGCGGGCGCCATGTCGGTCAGGTGCAGGGCCCGCTCGGCGTCGCGGATGTGGGCGTAGGCCTGTTCCAGAACGGCCAGGAACAGATCGTCTTTGCTGTTGAAGTAGTAGTAGATGAGTCGCTTGTTGACGTCGGCGCGCTGGGCGATGCGGTCGACCCGGGCGCCACCCAGACCGTGTTGCGCGAACTCGTCCCGCGCAGCCAACAGAATCACGGCCTGTGAACGATCGGCGTCGCGCACGCGCGGTTCGGGGAAGTTGGAGAGATCGACCGACACGGTGTTGATGTAACCAGTTGGTGAATTATAGGGCGATGATTCCGGTACGCAAAGGGCGGTGCGGCTCAAGGCATCAGCAACGACAATAGCGGAAAGAAAGTAGAGGAACGACCAACGCCATGAATCAGATCGCCGGGCACCTGATTGTCGAATGCCTGCTTGAGCAGGGTGCCACGCACGCCTGGGGCGTGCCGGGCGAGAGCTACCTGGCGGTGCTGGACGGCATGCACGCGTATCGCGACCGCTTTCGTTTCATCACTTGCCGGCAGGAGGGCGGCGCCGCCTTCATGGCCGAGGCCGAGGGCAAGCTGACCGGCCGGCCTGGCGTGCTGTTCGTCACGCGCGGTCCGGGCGCCACCAACGCCACCATCGGCATCCACACGGCGTTCCAGGACTCGACGCCGATGGTGGTCTTCATCGGTGACGTCGCCAGCGAGATGCGCGACCGCGAGGCATTTCAGGAAATCGACTTCCGTGTTTTTCTGGGCGCCAGCACGCAGGGCCTGGCCAAGCGGGTGGAGCGCATCGACGACGCGCGCCGCATCCCCGAATACATCGCGCGCGCCTTTGCCACCGCCATGAACGGGCGCCCCGGCCCGGTGGTGCTGGTGCTGCCCGAGGACATGCTGACGCAAACGGTCGATGCACGCCCGCTGCCGCGGGTGGAGCCGGTGCAGTACCAGTGCGATCCGGGCGGCGCGTCCGAGCTGCGCGAGCTGCTCGCTGGCGCGCAGCGGCCGCTGGTGATTGCCGGCGGACCCGGCTGGACACCCGCCGCCGCCCAGGCCTTGCAGCGCTTCGCCGAACGCTGGCAGCTGCCGGTGGCCAACGCGTTCCGCTTCCAGGACACCTTCGACAACCACCATCCGCAGTACGCGGGCGACGTGGGCATTGCCATCAACCCGAAGTTGGCCGAGCGCGTGCGGCAGGCCGACCTGCTGCTGGTGCTCGGGCCGCGCCTGGGCGAAATGACCACCGGCGGCTACACCCTGATCGAGGCACCGCGCCCGCGACAGCAGCTGGTGCACACCCATCCGGATCCGACCGAGCTCGGGCGCGTGTACCAGGCCGATCTGGCGCTGTGCGCCAGCATGCCGGCCGCCGCAGGCATGCTGGATACGCTGGCGGTGCCTGCCGAAACGCCGTGGCAAGACTGGACGCAGGGCGCCCAGGCCGACTACCTGGCCAACCTGCAGCCGCAGGCGCTGCCGGGGCCGATCGACATGCCGGCCATCGTGGCCACGCTGGCGCGCCTGCTGCCGTCGGATACCGTCGTCACCAACGGCGCCGGCAACTTCGCCAGCTGGGTGCACCGTTTCTGGCGCTACCGCGGGATGGCCAAGGGTGAGAAGACACAGCTGGCGCCGACCAACGGCGCCATGGGCTACGGCGTGCCGGCTGGCGTGGCGGCGGCCATCGTCAGTGGGCGCACGGTGTTCACCATCGCTGGCGACGGCGACTTCCTGATGAATGGGCAGGAGCTGGCCACCGCCGTGCAGCACGGCGCCAAGTCGATCATCGTGCTGCTCAACAACGGCAGCTACGGCACCATTCGCATGCATCAGGAGCGTGAGTTCCCCACGCGCGTCAGCGGCTCGGCGCTGCACAATCCCGATTTCGCGGCGCTGGCGCGCGCCTATGGCTATGCCGGCGAACGCATCACGCGCACGGAGGAGTTCGAGCCGGCGCTGCAGGCCGCGCTGACGCGCGAGCAGGGCACGCTGATCGAGGTGATGCTGAGCGAGGAGGTGATCACCACGCGTGCGACCCTCGCCAGCATCCGCGAACAGGCCCTGCGCCGCTGAAGGCCGAGCAAGAAAGCAAGCCGCTCGATGAGCGGCTTGCTTTCGTCTGGACCAGGCCTGCAGCAGGGCCTGGCACCGATCACGACAGGTGGCCGTTGATCAGCTTGGTCATCTCGAACATCGTGACCTGGGGCTTGCCGAACACCGCCTTGAGCTTGGCGTCGGCGTTGATGTTGCGCCGGTTGACGGCGTCCTGCAGCTTGTGGGCCTTGATGTATTCCCACACCTTCTTGGTGACCTCGGTGCGCGGCATCGGCTTGGCGCCGATCACGGCGGCCAGCGCGGCGCTGGGGGTCATGGCCTTCATGAAGGCGGCGTTGGGGGTGCGCTTCTTGGCGGCGGGTGCTTTCGCGGGCGCCGCCTTCTTGGCGGGGGCGGCCGCCTTCGCCGGCGCCGCTTTCTTGGCGGGCGCCTTTGTCGCGGATGCTTTTTTTGCAGTTGCCATGTGGACGTTCCTCTTTGTTGGGTTGGGTGCCTTGCCAGCCCGACAACGACATCCCCGGCTGGCTGACCGCGATGCTACTGGATAAGGAGCACGGCTCCAAGGGAAAAGTGCGGCTTTCCCCCCTGTGCTGTTGCTTTTTCTGCAGTGATTGGCAGAGCGGGCGGGACCTGGGCGCGATCGGGGCGTTCGGACGGGATTTTTGTCCCGCCATGCGGGCCGCGGGGCAAACCTTCGCGGGGCGTCAACCACGCCGATCCCGGCCGCCAACGCGCCAGGCCGCGCGTGAGGGCAGGGTGGCCAGCAGCACACCGGCCAGTGCAATGGCAAAGGCCAGCAATTGCATGCCGCCGAGCTGTTCACCCAGCGCCAGCACACCGACCAGCGCCGCGCTGATCGGCAGCAGCACGGTGAACACGCCGGCCTGCGCCGCCGGCACGCTTTTGAGGCCGGTCATCCACAGCCACACTGTCCACATGCAGGCGGCCAGGGCGTAGAACACCAGCAACCCCCAGACGCCCACGCCCACGGCACCAAAGTCGAAGCGCCAGGCCAGCCACAGGCCGAACGGGGTCGACAGCGCGAACCCCCACAGATTGATCAGCGCCGAGATGCGGCGCGGGCCAAGGCTGCCGGTCAGCTTCTTGCCGATCACCGCGTAACTGGCTTCGCACAGCACGGCGCACAGCAGCAGCAGGTTGCCGAGCCAGACCTTCGGCGCGGCGTTCGTGATCGCGTCCACCGGCTCAGGCGCGCCTTTTGACAGCGCCAGCAGGCCGATGCCGGCGACGGCGCAGGCCACGCCGGCCAACACGCGCGGTGGCACGCGCTCGCGCAGGAACAGCCAGGACAACACCGCCACGGCCGCTGGAATCGCCGCCATGATGACGCCCGCCGAGACGGCCGAGGTGAGCGCCACGCCGGAGATCATGCACAGCGTGAAGAGGAAGTTGCCCAGGAAGGATTCGAGAAACAGCAGGCGCCGGATCGGCGGCGTCAGCGGCGCTTCGGTGGCCGGTTTCTTCAGCCAGTGCAGCATTGCCAGCGCGCCGATGCCGAAGCGCAGCCAGGCCAGCAGCAGCACCGGAAATACCGCCGCCAGTGGCTTTGACAGCGCCACATAGCTGCCGACCAGGGCCATCGACAAGGCCAGGCAGCCATAGGCCACGGGGCGACTGGGAGTGAAGGCGGTGGACACGGAAGGCGGTTGGCGGGCGTGTAGGGGCGCGGCCCGCATCATGCCCGAAGCGGTCTGCGGATCGGCTTCAGGGTCGCTTTTCAGGTGCCACCCATCAGCATCCCGTATTTCGAAATACTGATGGATAGGATGAAAAATGAAAATGCTGCGGTGCCGCAATTTTTCTCAATATGAGATAATCTATCCCGCATGGAGAAATAGCGTTGATAAGTTATTGATTCAATTGAAGAAAAAAATAATCTTGTATAAGACATAAGAACTGTTTGATGTCTTATACAAGAGTTATGATTGCGTCCAACGGTGGAAGCGGTCGCACACAGTGCGGCACCGGCCACCGCCCAAGTTTGTTCAACTTTTCCGACTGGAGCTTTTCATGCCGAACACCAACGAGCAACTCAGCCGCGAGCAGCAGATCGCCGCCCTTGAAAAAGACTGGGCCAGCAACCCCGCTGGAAGGGCATCAAGCGCGGCTATTCGGCCGCCGATGTCGTGCGCCTGCGCGGCAGCCTGCCGATCGAGCACACGCTGGCCAAGCGCGGCGCCGAGAAGCTGTGGGGTCTGGTCAATGGCGAATCCAAGAAGGGTTACGTCAACGCCTTTGGCGCCATCACCGCCGGCCAGGCCATGCAGCAGGCCAAGGCCGGCCTGGAGGCCGTGTACCTGAGCGGCTGGCAAGTGGCCGCCGACGGCAACACCAGCGAAACCATGTACCCCGACCAGTCGCTCTATGCGTACGACTCGGTGCCGACCATGGTGCGCCGCATCAACAACACCTTCAAGCGCGCCGATGAAATCCAGTGGAGCCGCGGCATTGGCCCCGGCGACAAGGACTTCATCGACTACTTCCTGCCCATCGTGGCCGACGCTGAGGCCGGCTTTGGCGGCGTGTTGAACGCGTTCGAGCTGATGAAGAACATGGTCGCCTCCGGTGCTGCCGGCGTGCACTTTGAAGATCAGTTGGCCGCCGTCAAGAAGTGCGGCCACATGGGTGGCAAGGTGCTGGTGCCCACGCAAGAGGCGTGCGAGAAGCTGATCTCCGCCCGCTTCGCCGCCGATGTGATGGGGGTGCCCACCATCATCCTGGCGCGCACCGACGCCGAGGCCGCCAACCTGATCACCAGCGACCACGACGCCAACGACAAGCCCTTCCTGACCGGCGAGCGCACGCAAGAGGGTTTCTACCGTGTCAAGAACGGCCTGGAGCAAGCCATCAGCCGTGGCGTGGCCTACGCGCCCTATGCCGACCTGGTGTGGTGCGAAACCGGCACGCCCGACCTCGGCTTTGCCCGTGAATTCGCGCAGGCCGTGCACGCCAAGTCGCCCGGCAAGCTGCTGTCGTACAACTGCTCGCCCAGTTTCAACTGGAAGAAGAACCTGGACGACGCCACCATCGCCAAGTTCCAGGACGAGCTGTCGGCCATGGGCTACAAGTACCAGTTCATCACCCTGGCGGGCATCCACAGCAACTGGTACAACACCTTCAAGTTCGCCCACGCCTACGCGCGCGGCGAGGGCATGCGCCACTACGTCGAGATGATCCAGGAGCCCGAATTCGCCGCCCGCGAGCAGGGTTACACCTTCGTGTCGCACCAGCAGGAAGTGGGGGCGGGTTACTTCGACGACGTGACCACCGTCATCCAGGGCGGCTCGTCCAGCGTGAAGGCGCTGACCGGCTCGACCGAGGAAGAGCAATTCCATTAAGAAGGGTGACCGGCCTGCGCCGGTCATCGGGGAGACGGGAAAAACCACGGCTTGCGCCGTGGTTTTTTTCTTTGCTGCGCTTGATCGCACGCCATTCGCGTGACCACCCGGTAAGCTCATGCCGTTGGAACAGGAGCCATTGCCATGAACATTTCCGCCCCACGCGCGCCGATCGAGATCGAAACCGGTCCCAATCCGGGAGCCAGCCTGATCATCCTGCACGGTCTGGGCGCCGACGGCTCGGATTTCGCGCCGCTGGCCGATGAGATGGATTTGCGTGCCATCGGCGCCGTACGCTACGTGCTGCCGCATGCGCCGCAGATGCCGGTGACGATCAACGGCGGCTACGTGATGCCGGCCTGGTTCGACATCCGCCACGATCGCTCGCAGGAGGATGAGGCCGGCTTGCGCGCCTCGCAAGCGCGCGTCGAGGCGCTGCTGGCGCGCGAGCAGGCGCGCGGCGTGCCGGCGCACCGCATCGTGCTGGCCGGTTTCTCGCAAGGCTGTGCGATGGCGCTACTGACCGGCTTGCGTTATCCCGAGCGGCTGGCGGGCATCGTCGGCATGAGTGGCTACCTGCCGCTGGCGGCGAAGCTGCCGGATGAGCGCAGCCGCGCCAATGCCGGCGTGCCGATCTTTCTGGCCCATGGCACGCAGGACGACATGGTGGCGCTGCCGCGCGCCACCGCGTCGCGCGACGCCTTGCAGGCGCTGGGCTATCCGGTCGACTGGCACGCTTACCCGATGGGGCATTCGCTGTGCCTGGAGGAGGTCGCCGATCTGCAGGCCTGGCTGCTGCGCGTGCTGGCTTGAGAAGGGGTGAGCGGCCACGCAAGGCGCCGCCGTCCGACAGACGCGGGCCGCCTGCGTCGCCATGATGGCGGGCCATGCACACGCTCTGGAAATACCTGCGCCCGCAGTGGCGCCTGTCCTTGCTGGCCCTGGGCCTGGCGGCCGCCAGCCAGGTGCTGGCGCTGCTCGACCCGATCATCTTCGGCATGATCATCGATGGCTACGCCACGCAGAAGGGCGTCAAGAGCGAGGGTGAACTGGTGCGCGGCGCCTTGACGCTGTTGGCGCTGGCGGTCGCGGTGGCGCTGGCGTCGCGCGCCGCTGGTGCCTTGCAGGACTACGTGACGCGCAGGGTGGTGCAGCGCTTCGGCACGCAGATCTTCAACGACGGACTGCGCCAGACCATGCGGCTGAACTTCCAGGAGTACGAGGACGCCAGCAGCGGCGAAACGCTCTCGCTGCTGATGCGCGTGCGCCGGGACACCGAGCGCTTCATCAACGCCTTCATCAACGTGCTGTTCGCCTCGCTGATCGGCATGAGCTTTCTGCTCTGGTATGCCATCACCAAGACCTGGCTGCTGGTGCCCGTGTTCCTGATCGGGCTGGTGGTGCTGGGTGGCCTGTCGGGCCTGCTCAGCCGGCAGATCCGCGGCCAGCAGCGCTCGATCAACCGCGAGACCACGCGCAACGCCGGTTTCATCACCGAGAGCCTGCGCAACGTGGCGATCATCAAGAGCCTGGGCCTGACGTTCCGCGAGATCCGCCGCATGCAGGCCAAGACCGAGGAGATCTTCGCGCTCGAAATGGCCAAGGTGCGGCGCATCCGCTGGCTCAGCTTTCTGCAGGGCGCCACGCTCAGCCTGCTCAAGCTTTCGGTGCTGTTCACGCTGCTGTGGTTGATCTTCCGCGACGTCCTGTCCACCGGTGAGCTGATCGCCATGCAGTTCATCTCGGTCGCCATCCTGGCGCCACTGCAGCAATTGGGCACCATCATCCTGGCCTGGCGCGAGGCGTCGTCGTCGCTGGAGAACTTCGACGAGCTGATGGCCAAGCCAGTCGAAAAGCGCCCGCCCGGCGCCGTGCCGCTGGGGCCGATCGAATCGCTGCGCTTCGATGAGGTGGTGTTCCGCCATCGCGGCGCGGCCGACAACTCCATCGACGGCGTGAGTTTTTCGGCGCGGCGCGGCGACACCATCGCCTTTGTCGGGCCCTCGGGCTCGGGCAAGTCGACCCTGGTCAAGCTGCTGCTGGGCCTGTACCGGCCGGACAGTGGCGCCGTGCTGTTCAACGAGATCGATGCGCGTCGCCTGCGCTACAACGAGGCGCGCCGCCAGGTCGGCTACGTGACGCAGGAGACCACGCTGTTCGCCGGCACGGTGCGCGAGAACCTGCAGTTCGTGCAGCCCGACGCGAGCGACGCGCACATCCGGGATGCGCTGGAGCAGGCGCAGGCCAGGGCGCTGATCGAGCGCCTGCCGCAGGGGCTGGACACGCTGATCGGCGAATCCGGCCACAAGCTCTCGGGCGGCGAGCGCCAGCGCCTGTCGATCGCCCGCGCGCTGCTGCGCCAGCCGCGGCTGCTGATCTTCGATGAGGCCACCTCGGCGCTGGATTCGTTGACCGAGCAGCAGGTGACGGACACCGTGCGCCGCATCTCGCGCGATCGCACCCAGATCAGCGTGCTGATCGCGCACCGGCTTTCGACCATCCTGCACGCCGACCTGATCCACGTGCTGGAGCGCGGGCGCATCGTCGAGAGCGGCCGCCACGACGAACTGGTGGCGCTGCGCGGCCTGTACCACGCCATGTGGCGCCAGCAGATCGGCGAGCGCGAGAGCGGGGCGATGATCGAGAAGCGAAGCCGGGTCGCGATGGACGCCGGGTAGGCGAGGGCGCGGGTCTCAGCGCGCGGCGCCGGTACCTGCGCCCTGCTCGCGCAGCAGCCGGAAGCCCACCAGCACATAGCGCGTTTCCGGCGTGTTCCAGTTGCGGAATGCCACACGCGAGTAAAGCGGCCAGCTGTGCCACGAGCCGCCGCGGCGCACGCGCGTCCTGCCGGTCGCCGGGCCCGGTGGATCGTTCAGTGGCGAGCGGGCGTAGTAGTCTTCGCCGTACCAGTCGGCGCACCATTCCCAGACATTGCCGATCATGTCGTACAGGCCGAACGCGTTGGGTGCGAAGCTGCCCACCGGCGCCGTGAACGGATGGCCATCGTTGCCCGAGCCGGCCTGCTCGCGCCAGCGCGGCCAGCGCAGCGCGGTTTCCTGATCGAAGGTGTTGGCGCTCTGCAGCAGCACGGCGGGATCGTCGCCGGCCGGAAAGCGCGTGCGCGTGCCGGCGCGCGCGGCATATTCCCACTCGGCCTCGGTCGGCAGGCGGTAAGTCACGCCCTCGCGCTGGCTTAGCCAGCGCGCCATGGCGACGGCGTCGTTCCACGTCACGTTGACCACCGGGTGCCGGTCGGTCTGCGCAAAGCCGGTGTTTTGCCAGGAATAGCGCGGGTCGCGCCCTTCGAACAAGTCACCGCGTTCGGTGCGCGACGGGTCGTAGTCGGGGTTGAAGCCATAGGCGCCGGTGCCGTCACGAATCGATTCGGGTACATAGCCGGAGGCTTCGACAAAGCGGCGGAACTGGCCGGTCGTGACCTGGTGGATGCCCAGCCAGAAGTCGTGCGTGATGCGCACGCGATGCACCGGCGCCTCGTCCGCCAGGTCGGCGAGCCGCTTGGGGTCGGCGTGCGGAAAGGCACGCGCCAGCGCCTGCGGCGACTCGTCGCTGCCCATCAGGAACTCGCCGGCCGGCACGCGTGCAAATCGCATGCCGACACTGTCCGTAAAGGTGTTGGCCGGCTGCGGCGCGGCCGGCGCGGGCGCGACGACGATGGGCGGCGCCAGCGTGGACGGTGGTGGCGCGGCACAAGCCACCAGCAGGGCGGCTGTCAGGCCCAGGCTCGACACGCGACCCTGACGGCCGGACAGGAAGGCGAAAACTCGTTGCAGCATGCTGAAGAATGCTGTCAGTGCGTCTTGTCCCTGTCAACGCGAGCAAACACCAAGGAGGTCGAAGCCATGGGCGGTTCGTGCCCGGCTTGATGGCCGAGAAACCACCGGTGCCGCGAGGCGGTTCAGGAATCCAGGAACAGCGCCGGATCGACCGAGGCGCGGTTGAGGCTGACGGTCCAGTGCAGGTGCGGGCCGGTGACGCGACCGGTGGCGCCGACGGCGCCGAGGCGCTCACCCGCGGCCAGGCGGTCGCCCTGGCGCACGTCGATGCGGCTCAGGTGGCACATCATCGACAGCAGGCCGCCGCCATGGTCGAGCCAGACGGTGCGGCCGTTGAAGAAGTAGTCGCCGACGTCGATCACGCTGGCCGGCAGCGGCGCCACCACCGGGGTGCCGGTGGCGGCCGCGATGTCCATGCCGCTGTGCGGATTGCGCGGCTGGCCGTTGAAGAAGCGGCGCAGGCCGAAGGAGCTGGAGCGCCGCCCCGCCGTCGGCGCACGCATGCGCAACTCACCGGCCGGCGGTGCGCTGAAGGTGGCGATGACTTGCTGCTGGTGCGTCCGCTCGCGTTCATGCCGGGCCAGGTCCTCGGGCGACAGATCGACGGTGCGGGGCGACACCTTCAGGTGCTGCTCGGTGTAGCGCTTGGGTGCGATGGGGTAGGGCAACTCGCGCTCGCCCTCGGCCTGGCGCACGCGGATGCGCGCCTCGCCCGGCCTGGCCGCCAGCGGAATGCCGACCAGCGCGGTCCAGGCGATGACGTCGCCCACCACCAGCAGCGGCGCGTCGTCCGCCCAGGCGGCGGGCGGCATGCCGGCGGGACCCAGATCAAGCCTTGCCACCCCGCCCGGCACCGCCTCGTGGCGCGGCCACAATTCGGGCGCCGGCGACTGCGCCATGGCCCAGCGCGGCAGGCCGGCGCCGGCCAGCGCCGCCAGCAGCCATGTGCGTCGGCTGGCGGTGACGGGGCGGGAATGTCGGACTTCGGAGTCGGGGCAGGCTGGCATCGATTTGGACCATCGTGGTGCGAGGTTTAAGCTAGCAATAGCATAGCACTTCGGCGCTTGTACCGTACCCTGATTCCGGATTCAGGCGGCCGCTTCCAGGCCGCCGCGAAAATGTGCCTGCATGCATTGGGCCGTGCGCGGGCCATCGCGCGCCGTCAGGGCGGCCATCAGGGTGCGGTGTTCGACCAGCGACTCCTGCAGCCGGCCGGCCTTCAGCAGCGAGTGCTGGCGGTGCAGTTTCATCACCTTGCGCAAATCCTGCACCATCTGCAGCCGCCACTTGTTGTCAGCCAGCTCCAGCAGGCGCAGGTGAAAGGCCTCATTGAGCGCGAAAAAGCGCGCCGCGTCGCCCACCGCCTGCTCCAGCTCGGCATGCAGTGCCGCCAGTTCGGTCATCTGGGCGTCGGTGGCGTGGCGCGCGACGCGTTCCGCAGCGTCGGTCTCCAGCAGCGCCAGCAGGTGGTACACGTCGGCCAAATCCTTGGCCGAGGATTCGGTCACGTAGGCGCCGCGGCGCACCTTCATCGTGACCAGGCCTTCGGCGGCGAGCACCTTGAGCGCCTCGCGCAGCGGCGTGCGGCTGATGCCAAGCTCGTCGGCGATCTTCAGCTCGTCGATCCAACTGCCAGGACTCAGCTCGCGGCTGTAGATGCGCTGGCGCAGGCGCTCCGCAACTTCCTCGTAGAGGGCGCGAGGGGCGAGGCGGGAGGCAGCAGCGGTCATCTTAAAAAAATACCAGACCCATTCTAAGCGAATGATTGAAATTTAATTAATAATTACAGGTAACGAGGTGGAGTACAGTGGCCAGTGGCGCGACGCATGCGCGCTTGCGCGCGACCCCGTGAGCCGATCCGGAGAACGACGGCCACGCCGCGCGCCAATGCCCAAGCAGGCTTGTGTGCCCACCTTGCGATAAGTTTTTGCAGCCGATCCCATTGCCCAAAGAGACTCTTGCCATGAGCCGTTCGTATCCTTTATTCAAACCCGCCTCGCTGACCGATTGGGAAAAGGCCGCCATCAAGTCGGCCCCGGGCGGCGACGTGGCGGGGCTGAACTGGCTCACGCCCGACGGCATTACCGTCAAGCCGCTGTACACGGCAGAAGACACGAAAGACTTGCCTTATGCCAATACGCTGCCGGGTTTCGAGCCGTTCCTGCGTGGCCCGCAGGCGACGATGTACGCGGTGCGTCCTTGGACGATCCGTCAATACGCGGGTTTCTCGACCGCCGAGGAATCCAACGCCTTCTACCGCAAGGCGCTGGCGGCGGGCGGGCAGGGCGTGTCGGTGGCGTTCGATCTGGCGACGCACCGCGGCTACGACAGCGATCACCCGCGCGTGACGGGCGACGTCGGCAAGGCCGGCGTGGCAATCGACAGCGTGGAGGACATGAAGATCCTGTTCGACGGCATTCCGCTCGACAAGGTGAGCGTGTCGATGACCATGAACGGCGCCGTGCTGCCGATCCTGGCCGGCTACATCGTGGCGGCCGAGGAGCAGGGCGTGAGCCAGGACCAGCTGGCGGGCACGATCCAGAACGACATCCTCAAGGAGTTCATGGTTCGCAACACCTACATCTACCCGCCCGAGCCGAGCATGCGCATCATCGGCGACATCATCGAGTACACGGCCGAGCACATGCCGAAGTTCAACTCGATCTCGATCAGCGGCTACCACATGCAGGAAGCCGGCGCCAACCAGGCGCTGGAGATGGCCTTCACCCTGGCCGACGGCAAGGAGTACGTGAAGACGGCGCTGGCCAAGGGCATGGACGTGGACGCGTTTGCCGGCCGCCTGTCCTTCTTCTGGGCCGTGGGCATGAACTTCTATCTGGAGATCGCCAAGATGCGCGCCGCGCGCTTGCTGTGGTGCCGGATCATGAAGGAGTTCAACCCCAAGAACCCCAAGAGCTTGATGCTGCGCACGCACTCGCAAACCTCCGGCTGGTCGCTGACCGAGCAAGACCCCTACAACAACGTGGTGCGCACCACCATCGAGGCGATGGCAGCGGTGTTCGGCGGCACGCAAAGCCTGCACACCAACGCGCTGGACGAGGCGATTGCGCTGCCGACCGAGTTCTCAGCCCGCATCGCGCGCAACACGCAGCTCATCATTCAGGAGGAAACGCACATCACCAGCGTGGTCGACCCCTGGGCCGGCAGCTACATGATGGAAAAGCTGACGCAGGACATGGCCGATGCCGCGTGGGCCATCATCGAAGAGGTCGACGCCATGGGCGGCATGACCAAGGCGGTGGATTCAGGCTGGGCCAAGCTCAAGATCGAAGCCGCCGCCGCCGAGAAGCAGGCCCGCATCGACTCGGGGCGCGACGTGATCGTCGGCGTCAACAAATACAAGCTGGCCAAGGAAGACCCGGTCGACATCCTGGAGGTGGACAACGTCAAGGTGCGCGAATCGCAAATCGCACGCCTGAACGATATCAAGCAAAAACGCGATCCTGCCCGGACCAGCCAAGCGCTGGCAGCTATTACAAAAATAGCGGAAACAGGGCAGGGCAACCTGCTGTCCGCTGCCGTCGATGCCATCCGCGCCCGCGCCACTGTCGGCGAGGTGAGCGATGCGATGGAGAAGATCTTTGGGCGCCACCGCGCCGACACGCAAAAGGTGACCGGGGTGTACGCAGCCGCTTACGACAGCGCCGAAGGCTGGGACAAGCTCAAGGCCGAGATCGACGAATTTGCCACAGCCGAAGGCCGCCGGCCGCGCGTCATGATCGCCAAGCTGGGCCAGGACGGCCACGACCGCGGCGCCAAGGTGGTGGCCACGGCGTTCGCCGACCTGGGCTTCGACGTGGACATCGGCAGCCTGTTCCAGACGCCCGAGGAGTGCGCTCGCCAGGCCGTGGAAAACGACGTGCACGCCGTGGGCGTGTCAACGCTCGCCGCCGGCCACAAGACACTGGTGCCGGCCATCCTGGCTGAACTGAAAAAGCAGGGCGCCGACGACATCATCGTTTTCGTCGGTGGCGTGATTCCGCGTCAGGACTATGACTTTTTGTACGAGGCCGGTGTCAAGGGCATCTACGGGCCCGGCACGCCGATTCCCGCCAGTGCCAAGGACGTGCTGGAGCAGATCAAGAAGGCGCGGGTTTGATCGTTGCACCGTCACCCTTCGCCACGCTATCCATCGCGCCTGTGTCCGCTTGCCCCTGCGCCTATCTGCCGTTCGGGTCTGAGCCAGTCGACAAACTCATGACAGGCCTTTGATAGCCCTTCGCCACCGTTTCATGCCGTACTTGTCTTTTCACCCCGTTCGCCCTGAGCTTGTCGAAGGGCTGGCCGCCGCACTGACCGCATGAAGCCGTTTCACGTCTATTTGCTGCGCTGCGCCGATGCTTCGTACTACTGCGGGCACACCGATGACTTGACGGAGCGTTTGGCGCAGCACCACAGCGGGGCCGAGGGCTACACCGCGACACGCCGCCCGCTGGAAATGGTCTGGCACGGTGAATTCGAGACCCGCGCGCAAGCCATTGCGTTTGAGCAACAGGTGAAAGGCTGGTCGCGTGCCAAGAAGGAGGCATTGATGGTTGGAGATTGGGCTCGGATCAGTGAATTGGCCAAGCCCAGGGGCACGCCGGCGAATGCGTTGGCGACGGAGCCTGGGCTTCGACAAGCTCAGCCCGAACGGGTGGGTGGCGCGAGCAGTGGGCAGACGGCCGGCGCGTCGGTGCCACATGGCTCAAAGTCCATCCCGGCTGGATCGACTTCCGCGACCCTCGACAAGCTGATTTCCGGGATTACGGGCGACCACGGCCCGGCCCAGCGCCGCGCCATCGCCAAGGCCATCACGCTGCTCGAATCGACCCGCGCCGATCATCGTGCGCAGGGCGATCAGTTGCTGACCGCGTTGCTGCCGCACACGGGCAGGTCGCTGCGCTTAGGGATCAGCGGCGTGCCCGGCGTGGGCAAAAGCACTTTCATCGAATCGCTGGGCGTGTACCTGATCGAGCGCGGCCACCGCGTGGCGGTGCTGGCCATCGATCCTTCGTCCACCGTGTCGGGTGGCTCCATCCTGGGCGACAAGACGCGCATGGAGCGCCTGTCGACGCTGGAAAACGCCTACATCCGCCCCAGCCCCAGCAGCGGCACGCTGGGCGGCGTGGCCGAGAAGACGCGCGAAAGCCTGCTGGTGTGCGAGGCCGCCGGTTACGACATGGTGCTAATCGAGACCGTGGGCGTCGGCCAGTCCGAAACCGCCGTCAGCGGCATGAGCGACATGTTCGTGCTGCTGCAATTGCCCAACGCCGGCGACGACCTGCAGGCCATCAAGAAAGGCGTGATGGAACTGGCCGACCTGGTGGTCGTCAACAAGGCCGACATCGACCCGGCGGCGGCCACGCGCGCGCGGGCGCAAATCCAGTCGGCGCTGCGCCTGCTCGGTTTTCATGGCAATCCCGATCGCGCCGCGCACGACTTGGGCGATGCGCACGGTGGCGCGGCCACGCGCTGGCAACCGCAGGTGATCCAGATCAGCGGGCTGAAAGGCGAGGGACTGGATGACTTCTGGTCCGCCGTGACGCGTTTCCATGCATTGCAGACCGCCAACGGTCGTCTGGCGGCGCGACGCCAGCAGCAGTCGCTGGCGTGGATGTGGGAGCGCATCGACGCTGGGCTGAAGACCGCCTTCCGCGCGCACGCCGACGTGCGCCAGGCCTTGCCCGAGGTGACGGCGGCGGTGGCGCAAGGCCAGTTGCCGGCCTCGACCGCCGCGCGGCGTCTGCTGGCGTTGGCCGGCATGGGTCTGGCGGCGTGAGCGTCATGAGCCTGTCCCGCCACGACCAGGAGCGCATCATGCGTTCGCCTGGCTGGCGCGCGCGCCGTGTGGAGGTGTTCGACACCGACGCGGGCAAGGTGCTGGCCAAGGGCCAGCGGCCGGCGCGGCATCCGGCACGCTACCAGCTGCTGAACGCGCTGGCGCGCCTGGTGGGCGTGCCATTCCTCAAGGCGGTGCCCATGCACGGTGGCGCCGAGGCGCAGCGGATCGAGCTGGCGCGCCTGCAGGCGCTGCATGAGGCCGGCGCCGGTGTGCCACGCGTGCTGCACGTGGCACCGGACCACTTCGTCATGCAGTGGCTGGGCGACGGCGAGCTCAGCACGCTGCTGCGTACCGGCCACCCACAGGCTGCCGTGCTGTGGCGCGAGGCCGGCGATGCGCTGCAGCGCGTGCACGCTCAGGGGCAGTACCTGAGCCAGGGCTTCGCGCGCAACCTGATCGTCGACACACGCAGCCAGCCGCCGCGGCTGACCGGCATGATCGACTTCGAGGACGACCCGCTTGACGTGATGAGCCTGGCCGAAGCGCAGGTGCGCGATTGGCTCAGCTACCTGCACAGCACCTTGTGGATGCTGGCGCCCTTGCTGCCGCAGGCGCAGAGCGATGCCCGGCTCGACGCCTGGATGGCCGATGAATCCAAAACCGTGCGCGATTTGTTTCTGCACGCCTGCCGCAAGCTGGCCTGGCTGCGCTGGCTGCCGAGCCAGCGGCGCTTCGGCCGCGACACCGTGGCGCTGCAGGCCGCGGCCGCGGCGGCACACCGCTACGCCTGCCGCCATGCTGCGCGGCGGGCCGCGTCCCCATCTTCCTGATCGACTCTGAAAGAGACCCGCAAACCATGAAACCCATCCTCGAACAACTGGAACAAAAACGCGCCGCCGCCCGCCTGGGCGGCGGGCAGAAGCGCATCGATGCGCAGCATGGCAAGGGCAAGCTCACCGCGCGCGAACGCATCGAGGTGCTGCTCGACGTCGGCAGCTTCGAAGAATGGGACATGTTCGTCGAGCACCGCTGCGCCGACTTCGGCATGGACCAGACCCACATCCCGGGCGACGGCGTGGTCACTGGCTACGGCACCATCAACGGCCGCCTGGTGTTCGTGTTCAGCCAGGACTTCACGGTGTTTGGCGGCGCGCTCTCCGAAGCGCACGCCGAGAAGATCTGCAAACTGATGGACCAGGCCATGAAGGTCGGCGCGCCGGTGATCGGCCTCAACGACTCAGGCGGCGCACGCATCCAGGAAGGCGTGGCCTCGCTGGGCGGCTATGCCGAGGTGTTCCAGCGCAACGTGATGGCGTCGGGCGTGATTCCGCAGATCAGCATGATCATGGGCCCGTGCGCGGGCGGCGCCGTGTACTCGCCCGCCATGACCGACTTCATCTTCATGGTGAAGGACACCAGCTACATGTTCGTCACCGGCCCCGAGGTGGTGAAAACCGTGACGCACGAGAGCGTGACGGCCGAGGAACTGGGCGGCGCCTTGACGCACACCACGCGCAGCGGCGTGGCCGACCTGGCGTTCGAGAACGACGTCGAGGCGCTGCTGATGCTGCGGCGCTTCTTCAACTACGTGCCCGCCAGCAACCGCGAGAAGGCGCCGCACCGGCCGACGCAGGACGTGGCCGACCGCGCCGACAAGAGCCTGGACACGCTGGTGCCCGACAACCCCAACCAGCCCTACGACATCAAGGAAGCCATCGTCAAGACCGTGGACGATGGCGAGTTCTTCGAACTGCAGCCCGACTACGCCGCCAACATCGTGATCGGCTTCGGCCGCATGGACGGCCATGTGGTGGGCATCGTCGCCAACCAGCCGCTGGTGCTGGCCGGTTGCCTGGACATCAAGAGCAGCATCAAGGGCGCGCGCTTCGTGCGCTTCTGCGATGCCTTCAACATCCCCGTCGTCACCTTCGTCGACGTGCCCGGCTTCATGCCCGGCACCGCGCAGGAGTACGGCGGCATCATCAAGCATGGCGCCAAGCTGCTCTACGCCTACGCCGAATGCACGGTGCCCAAGATCACCGTGATCACGCGCAAGGCCTATGGTGGCGCCTATGACGTGATGTCATCCAAGCACCTGCGCGGCGACGTCAACCTGGCCTGGCCCAACGCCGAGATCGCCGTGATGGGCGCCAAGGGCGCGGTCGAGATCATCTTTCGCGAAGACAAGAATGACCCCGAAAAACTCGCGGCGCGCGAGGCCGAGTACAAGGCCCGCTTCGCCAACCCGTTTGTCGCCGGCAGCCGCGGCTTCATTGACGACGTGATCCAGCCGCACGAAACGCGCAAGCGCATCTGCCGCAGCCTGGCAATGCTCAAGGACAAGAAGCTGGACAATCCGTGGCGCAAGCACGGGAATATTCCGCTGTAGGAAAGGAGTAGATATGGCAAAAATCTTTCACCCACGTGGTACGCCAGTATTTCTTGAAGCAAGCAAGCCCCACCCCGAAGGCACTCAGTACAGACTATCCATTGGCGAAGAGAATTGGGATGGTTTAATGGTTGGGGTGATCAAGGTTCAGATGGTATATGGGGGTAAGGTCAGCGGACGGCGGGCGCCATCGTTCCCATTAGGGACAGATGATGCATATCGAGTAATGGTTATGATATCAAATATGGTTGCGGAGCGCGGAAAGGAGTAATTTATGCAATTTAAGAATCCAAAAAATGGTGAAGTGGCTGATCTTTATGAGCCATTTTGGGGTATTGTTCTATTATTTGGATTTTTCTATTTTATTTACAAAAAGATCTGGATTAATGCTGGAATTTCATTGGTCCTGGCTATAATGACTGCTGGATTATCTTGGTTGATCTATCCTTTTTTTGCGAAATCGCTAGTTAAGTGGGAATATCGACAACGAGGCTGGCTTGATCTGGAGGATGGTTTCGGGGAAGTAGAAGTTAAGGGTATGTATGCTAAAAATATTCCTGTTAGCACATCTGATTCCACAGATAATTATTCAAAGATAGCCAAGATATCGGCTATGGCATATAAGCCGCTGCCATTCTCTCCTGAGCCTACAGAAGAGATAATAAATGAAAAATTACAGCATGAGGCTGTGAGACTCGGAGCGAATGCAGTTATAAACGTTACATATGAAAAAAAGAAGAGCACATGGGTGGGATGGGGTGGCCTTGTTGGTCATGGATGGGCGGTAAGAATTCATAAATGAGAAAATGATGTTTACAAAGATTCTTATCGCCAACCGTGGCGAAATAGCCTGCCGCGTGATCGCGACAGCCAAGAAAATGGGCATTGCCACGGTGGCGGTGTATTCCGATGCCGACCGGCATGCGCGGCACGTGTCACTGGCTGACGAGGCCGTGCGCCTGGGCCCGCCGCCCTCGCGTGAGTCGTATCTGCTGGCCGACAAGATCATCGAGGCGGCCAAGCAGACTGGCGCGCAGGCGATTCACCCCGGCTACGGCTTTCTGAGTGAAAACGAAGCCTTCGCCAAGCGCTGCGAAGAAGAAGGCATCACCTTCATCGGCCCCAAGCACTACTCGATCGCCGCCATGGGCGACAAGATCGCGTCGAAGAAGCTGGCCGACTCGGCACGAGTCAGCACCATCCCCGGCTACAACGACCCGATCGCCACGCCAAGCCAGGCGGTGGAGATCGCCAAGGGCATCGGCTATCCCGTCATGATCAAGGCGTCGGCCGGCGGGGGTGGCAAGGGCCTGCGCGTGGCCTTCAACGACAAGGAAGCGTTTGAAGGCTTTACCGCCTGCCAGAACGAGGCACGCAACAGCTTTGGCGACGACCGCGTGTTCATCGAGAAGTTTGTCGAGCAGCCGCGCCACATCGAAATCCAGGTGCTGGGCGACGCGCACGGCAACGTGGTGTACTTGAACGAGCGCGAATGCTCCATCCAGCGCCGGCACCAGAAGGTGATTGAAGAGGCGCCGTCGCCCTTCATCAGCGACGAAACGCGCCGGGCCATGGGCGAGCAGGCGGTGGCGCTGGCCAAGGCGGTGAAGTACCAGAGCGCGGGCACGGTGGAGTTCGTGGTCGGCAAGGACCAGGATTTCTACTTCCTGGAGATGAACACGCGCCTGCAGGTGGAGCACCCGGTGACCGAGCTGATCACGGGCCTTGACCTGGTTGAGCAGATGATTCGTGTCGCGGCGGGCGAGAAGCTCAGCTTCACGCAGGCCGACGTGAAGAAAATCGGCTGGGCCATCGAGTGCCGCATCAACGCCGAAGATCCGTTCCGCAGCTTCCTGCCTTCCACCGGGCGGCTGGTGCGCTTCGATCCGCCGGCACAGAACCTGTTTCAGGGCCAGGCGACCACCGACGTCGGTGTGCGCGTGGACACGGGCGTGATCGACGGCGGCGAGATTCCGATGTTCTACGACTCGATGATCGCCAAGTTGATCGTGCACGGCACGGACCGCAACGACGCCATCGCCCGCATGCGCGAAGCGCTGAACGGCTTTGTCATCCAGGGGGTGCAAAGCAACATCCCGTTCCAGGCCGCGCTGCTGGCGCACCCGAAGTTCATCGCCGGCGACTTCAATACTGGCTTCATTGCCGAGCATTACGCGCACGGCTTCCGCGCCGAAGACGTGCCGCACCAGGACCCGCATTTCCTGCAGGCGCTGGCGGCGCACCTGCACATGTTCTACCGCAACCGCGCCAGCGGCCTGCAAGGCCAGTTCTGGGAAGGCTTCAAACGGCTGCCGCGACGCGACTTCAGTGTCTGCGTGCTGGGCGAGGTGGGCCACAACAGTTACACCCGCGTGACGGTGGA
This sequence comes from Burkholderiales bacterium, assembly GCA_016702555.1. Classification (GTDB taxonomy): domain Bacteria; phylum Pseudomonadota; class Gammaproteobacteria; order Burkholderiales; family Burkholderiaceae_C; genus Ottowia. The sequence goes on along the minus strand of JADJDV010000003.1, from coordinate 319,456 downwards.
TGAAACGCCACCGGGCCAGGCCACGCCCATCACCCTGCACCTGGACGAGGGCGACAAGACCTACCTGATCAGCGTCGATCGTGAGCTGGGCGATGCGCGCATCACCGGTACGGTGAACGGCCAGCCCTTCACGGCGCAGATGGAGCGCGGCAAGACCAAGAATCCGCTGGTGATCCGTGTCATCCACAACGGCACCCGGCTGGACGCCATCGTCATGCACCCGCGCACGGCTGAGCTGCACCGGCTCATGCCCTACAAGGCGCCGCCAGACATGAGCAAGTTCGTGCTCTCGCCCATGCCCGGTTTGCTGGTGCAGGTGGCGGTGCAGCCGGGTCAGGAAGTCAAGGCCGGCGAGCGCGTGGCCGTGATCGAGGCCATGAAGATGGAAAACGTGCTGTTCGCCAGCGCCGACGGCGTGGTGAAGGAGGTCAAGGCGCAGACGGGCGACAGCCTGGCGGTGGATCAGGCGATCGTGGAGTTCGAGTAGGCGCGGCCACGGCCATTTGCTTGCAGCGGATGCATGGCGAGGATAAAATATAACGGTTGTTATAACTTTCCGGTTTTTCTGGAGCCCGCCATGTCCACCTCTGTCGCCCTCAAAGTCACTCAGATCGGCAACTCGGTCGGTGTCATCCTGCCCAAGGAAGTGTTGGCGCGGCTGAAGGTGCAAAAGGGTGATTCTCTGTATGTCACCGACTTGGCCGATGGCGTGGCGCTGCGTGCCTATGACGCAGAATTCGCCGAAGCGATGGGATTGGCGCGCGAGATCATGCGCAAACGCCGGAACGTGTTGCGTGAGCTGGCGAAGTGACCGGCGCCGAGCAGTGGTGGAGGTGGTTGCCGCGCGATGTCCTGATGGCGGTGCACGATGAGCAGCTGGCGGAGCACGGCGGTGCGGCGGGTGTGCGTGACGAGGGCTTGTTCGATTCGGCGCTTGCTCGCCCGCATCAACTGGCCCATCACGGCGATCCTGATTTGGCCGACCTGGCTGCCGCCTATGCGTTCGGCCTGATCCACAACCATCCGTTCATCGATGGCAACGAGCGCACGGGGTACGTGGCGGCGGAATTGTTTTTGCTGTTGAACGGCCATGTCCTAACCGTCAGCGATGAAAGCGCCGTGCTGACCACCCTGTCCCTTGCCGCCGGTGACATCGATGAGTCTGCGTTTGCCGACTGGCTGCGCCGCCACCTGCAGCCGCGCTGATCGCCGTGGCCACGCACCTGCTCAAGCTCCCCATCCACGCCACCCCCGGCGCCAAGCGCACCGAGGCGACCGGCGCGCACGGCGACGCGCTGCGGGTGCGGCTGGGCGCGCCGCCGGTCGATGGCAAGGCGAACGCGGCGCTGATCGACTGGGCGGTGGCGGCGTTCGGCGTGCCCAGGAAGCAGGTCGAACTGTTGCATGGCGCCGCGGGGCGACAGAAGGTGCTGGGCATCCATCTGGACAGCGCCGCTGACCTGGCCACCGCCCGGGAGCAGGTCGCACGCTGGATGGCCGACGAATCGTGATGGCGGGGCAGGATCACCACACCGATGTGACCAAGGCCGCTGCGGCGGCGGGCGGGAATGTCGCGGTGTGGCACCGACGGTATTTCAACCAATCGCTCATGGCGCTGAGTGCGGCCGCACTGGCCCGCCCGGCCGCCGCGCAGCGGGTAGGCGACCACATCGCGCCAGCACCGACACCCATCGCCTGGCCGGCTGCTCCACCGGTGCTGGCCGCGCGGCATCGGCGCACCTTCGGCACACTGGCCGAACGCATCACGACGCAGATGCCCGACGTACAAAGCGTGGTGGTGCTGCACCAAGGCCATCTGGCTTTTGAACATCACCGCCAGGGGGTCGGTGCCGACAGCCTGCAGGACACGCAATCCGTCACCAAGAGCGTGCTGGCGCTGCTGTTTGGCTGCGCGCTGGCCGACGGCCACGTGCGCGGCACGCAGGAACTGGTGGCGCAGCGCCTGCCGCAGATGCTGCGCGTGGGCGCCGATGCGCGGGTGCGGCGCCTGCGCTTCGAGCACCTGTTGAGCATGACCGCCGGCTGGCCCGCCGAGCAGACGGCGCAGCGCGACCGCGACGACGATCTGCGTCAGATCGTGCGCCGCCCCTTCGCCGCCGACCCCGGTACGCGCTTTGCCTACGACAACGGCGCCGCCAATCTGCTGGCGCTGGCCTTGCGCAATGCCGTGGGTCGGCCGCTGGCCGATTACGCGCGCGAGCGCTTGTTCGTGCCATTGGGCATCCACCGCTTTGCCTGGCGGCAAGCTGCGCAGGGCAGGGAATTGGGCGCACTGGGCCTGTCGCTCACCACGCGCGCCATGGCGCGGCTGGGTGAGCTGGTGCTGGCCCAAGGCCGCTGGCAGGGCCGCGCGTTGCTGCCGGCCGAGTTTGTGCGCCAGGCGACCGAGCGGCAGAATGGCGGCGGCGCGCCGCTGTTCTCGGCCTACGGCTACCTGTGGTGGGTGTCTTCCACGGCGCCCAGCCGCAAGGCCGGGCGTCGCACCGCCATGGCCAACGGCTACGGCGGGCAGTGGATTTACGTGTACCCGCCGCTCGACGCGGTGGTGGCCGCCACCTCGCGCCGCACACCCGAGAGCATGGCGCGCGGGCAGGCGCTGGCGCTCATCCGGCGCGACATCCTGCCCGCCTTGCAGGGACTGGGCTGAAAACCCGTGGGCGTGCCCTACACCCTGGCCATCGCCACGCTGGCGCCCTTGCTGCTGTGGCAAGGCCGCCGCGTGCGCCGCGTCACGCCGCGGCTGCCCGAGCCCGATGGCCCGCGCGCTGGTGTGGCCGGGCAGGGCGCGCCGCTGCGTTTGCTGGTGCTGGGCGACTCGGCCGCGGCGGGGGTGGGCGTGGCCCGCCAGCACGACGCGCTGACCGGCCGCCTGCTGGCCGAGCTGTCGCCGCGCCACACGGTGCACTGGCGCCTGCTGGCCCATACCGGCGACGACCTGGCGCAGGTGGCGCGACGCCTGCCGGCGCTGGCGGGCCAGCGCTTTGACATTGCCGTGCTCTCGATCGGCGTCAACGACGTCACCGGCCGCACACCGCCCAGGCGCTGGGCGCGCGACTACGCCGAGTTGCTGGCGCGCCTGCGCACCGAACACGGCGTGCGTCACTGCCTGCTGACGCCGGTGCCGCCCATGCACCTGTTTCCGGCGCTGCCGCAGCCGCTGCGCTGGGTCATGGGGCAGGGCGCGCGGCGCCTGAACCGCGTCCTGCACACCGTGGCCAGCCGCACGCCCGGCTGCGCCTTGCTGCGCAGCCCGTTTCCCATGGACCGCACCTTGATGGCCAGTGACGGCTTTCACCCCGGCGCGCCCGCCAACCGGCTCTGGGCGCAGGCGGTGGCGGCCGCCATCGATCGCTACCATCAGGGCCTGTCCTCCGATCGCCTTACTGCCACACCATGACCGCACCCTGTCTGGATTCGTCTACCTGTCTGCTCATCGTCGACGTGCAATACGGCTTCATGCCCGGTGGCGGCCTGCCGGTGGCCGATGGCGATGCCATCGTGCCAGTCATCAACCGCATCGCAGCGCGTTTCGCCAACGTGGTGCTGACGCAGGATTGGCATCCGGCCGACCACATCTCGTTTGCCGCCAACCACCCGGGCCGCCAGCCGTTCGAGACCATCGCGCTGCCGTATGGCCCGCAGGTGCTGTGGCCCGTGCATTGCGTGCAGGACACGCGCGACGCGGCGCTGCACGACGACTTGCGCGTGCCGCAGGCGCAGCTGCTGATCCGCAAGGGCTTTCACCAGGACGTGGACAGCTACTCGGCCTTTGTCGAGGCCGACCGCCGCACCAGCACGGGCCTGGCCGCGTATCTGAAGGCGCGCGGAATCAGCTCGCTGTACCTGTGCGGCCTGGCCACCGACTACTGTGTGGCCTGGAGCGCGCTGGACGCGCGCGCCGCCGGTTTTGACGTCACGGTGATCGAGGACGCCTGCCGCGCCATCGACCTGAACGGTTCCCTCGCCAAGGCCTGGGCCGACATGGCGGCGGCCGGCGTGGCGCGCATCCGTTCAGATGCGCTGTTGACTACTTGACAAGCGTTTGAACGCCAAGGGCGCAGAAGCCGCGCAAAAATCGCAGAACAGAAATTCAATTTTTTTCCGCGTGTTTTGCGATCACTTCGCGCCATTTGCGTTCAAGAAAAACCTCAACACCACTTCTGGAGCAAACCCATGACCCGTCCCTTCAAAGTTCTCGGCATCCAGCAGATTGCCATCGGCGGCCCCGACAAGCGGCGCCTGCAAACCCTGTGGGTCGACATGTTCGGCCTGGAAAAAACCGGCACCTTCCGCAGCGAGCGCGAGAACGTCGACGAGGACATCTGCGCCATCGGCAGCGGCCCGTTCAAGGTCGAGGTCGATCTGATGCAGCCGCTCGACCCCGACAAGAAACCCGCCGTGCACACCACGCCACTCAACCACGTCGGCTTGTGGATCGACGATCTGCCGAAGGCGGTCGAGTGGTTGACGGCGCAAGGCGTGCGCTTTGCCCCGGGCGGCATCCGCAAGGGCGCGGCGGGCTACGACATCACCTTTCTGCACCCCAAGGCCAACGATGAATTTCCGATCTCAGGCGAGGGCGTGCTGATCGAACTGGTGCAGGCGCCGCCGGAGGTGATCGCTGCGCTGGGCGGCTCGACCTAAAGCTGCGACTTGATCGGCAGCACGAAGCGCTCGATCAGTTTTTCCCTCAAAGGGCGCTTTTCCCACACCTCGAAGGTGTAGCGCTTGGTGTGCTTCAGGTCTTCGTCGAACACGCGCGTCATCCGCTGCGCGAAGTCGCGGTCGTAGACGTTCAGGCTGGCCTCGTCGTTCAGGCGGAACGAGCGCACGTCGAAATTGGTGGAGCCGACCGACACCATCAGCTGGTCGATGATGAGCAGCTTGTTGTGCATCATGGTCGGCAGGTATTCGTGGATCTCAATGCCGGCCTGCAGCAGCGGGCCCCATTCGGCCTTTGACGCCAGGCGCACGGTGTCGGAGTCGATGTGTTCGCCCGGCACCAGGATGCGTATCTTCACGCCGCGCTGGCGCGCCGCGATCAGCGCCTTGTGGATCAATTCGTCCGGCACGAAGTACGAGGCCTGCAGGTCGATCGACTGCTCGGCCGCGGCAATGCCCATCAGGTACATCAGGTGCATGCTCTCGCTGCCGCCCGCAGGCGATGATACAAACATGTGCGCGTCCATGTCGCCGGCCTTGCGCGACGGTGGAAAGTAAGCGGCACCATTCAGCACCTCGCCGGTGGCCTTGATCCAGTTGTCGTTGAAAGCGGCCTGGAACTGCGCCACCACCGGGCCTTCGACCTGAAAGTGCATGTCGCGCCAATGCTCGGGATCCTGCGCGTGGCCCGTCCATTGCTCGGCCACGCCCACGCCGCCGGTAAACGCGACGCGCCCATCCACCACCAGCAGCTTGCGGTGGGTGCGGTTGTTCATGCGCCCCAGGTTGTACCAGTGCAAGGGGCGGTAGCGCTCGACGTGGGCGCCCGCGTCTTTCATGGTCTGGATCAGGGCCTCGTCCATCTTGATGCTGCCGACCCAGTCGAGCAGTACCGACACCTTGACGCCCGCCTTGGCGCGCTCGGCCAGGGCTTCGGCCAGTTCCTTGCCGATCTCGCCGGACCAGTAGATGTAGGTCTCAAAGGTGATGGTGGTTTGCGCCGCGCGAATGGCCTTGAGCATGGCCGGGAAGATTTCATCGCCGTTCTGCAAGGCCACCACCTGGTTGCCGCCGACGATGGCGGGACCGAGCATCACGCTCATCTCGCGCCGGTACTGCGCGTCGTTGATGGCGTAGTGGTGCTCGATCTTGCGCTCGAGCTTCTTCTCGGGCGTGGCGAAGTTCATCGCCAGCACCACGGCCAGCACGGTGACGAGCGCGGTGATGGCAATGGTCCAGAACATTTTCGGGCGGGTGTGGATGGTCATGGGCCGGTCGGGCAGAGAGCCACGCGCACGCAGTCTAGGAGTGGCGCCTTGGCCACCGCGTAGGACGGCATCGCCAGCGCGCATGCGGCGGGGCGCCTTCGTGTGGTGGTCAGACGCTTGTCACCTGGACAACAAGCGGCGCCGGCTCCAGCGTAGACTGTGGCCTGCGGAGGGCTTCCAGGCGGTTCTGGCGCCGGTACCGCGAAGCGCCAAGGAGACCAGAGCTTGCAGCCGACCAACACCGCTGATCCGGCCTATTTTCACAAGGTCGTCGATTGCCAATGGGCGTGCCCCGCCCACACCCCCGTTCCCGAATACATCCGCCTGATCGCGCAGCGGCGCTACGCCGACGCGTACATGATCAACTGGGTGTCGAACGTGTTCCCGGGCATTCTGGGCCGCACCTGCGACCGCCCCTGCGAGCCGGCCTGCCGGCGCGGCCGGGTGGAGGAGGCCAACGCCGAGAAGCCCGAGCCGGTGGCGATCTGCCGCCTGAAGCGCGTGGCCGCCGACATGAAGGACGACGTGGTGCCGCTGATGCCGCGCGCCGGCGCCAACAACGGCAAGCGCATCGCCTGCGTCGGCGCCGGCCCGGCCTCGCTGACGGTGGCGCGCGACCTGGCGCCCCTCGGATACGCGGTCACGGTGTTCGATGGCGAGGCCAAGGCCGGCGGTTTCATGCGTCAGCAGATTCCGCGCTTCCGGTTGCCCGAGAGCGTGATCGACGAGGAAATGGGCTACGTGTTCGCACTCGGCCCCGAGTTCAGGAGCGGGCAGCGCATCGACTCCATGCAGGCGCTGCTGGCCGAAGGCTACGACGCCATCTTCGTCGGCAGCGGCGCACCGCGCGGGCGCAACCTGGACATCCCCGGTCGCCAGGAAGCGGCGGCGCACATCCACATCGGCATCGACTGGCTGGCCTCGGTGTCCTTCGGCCACGTCACCTCCATCGGCAAGCGCGTGATCGTGCTGGGCGGCGGCAACACCGCGATGGACTGCTGCCGCTCGGCGCGGCGCCTGGGGGGCGAGGACGTCAAGGTCATCGTGCGCTCGGGCTTCGACGAAATGAAGGCCTCGCCCTGGGAGAAGGAGGACGCGTTGCACGAAGGCATCCCCATCATCAACATGCATGTGCCCAAGAGCTTCGTGCACGAGGGCGGCAAGCTGCTCGGCATGACTTTCGAGATCGTGCGCGCCGAGTACGACGAGCAAGGCCGGCGCAAGCTGGTGCCGACCGGCGAGCCAGACCCCTTCTTTCCGTGCGACGAAGTGCTGGTCGCGGTTGGCCAGGAAAACGCCTTTCCCTGGATCGAGCCCGACTGCGGCATCGACTTCGATAAGTGGGGCCTGCCGGTGCTGGGTGAAGGCAGCTTCCAGTCCAGTCTGTCGCAGGTCTTCTTTGGCGGCGACGCCGCCTACGGGCCCAAGAACATCATCACCGCGGTGGCGCACGGGCACGAGGCGGCGGTGTCGATCGATCTGTTCCTGAACGGCAAGAGCACCGCCGAGCGACCGCCGCCCTGGACCAATCTGGTGTCGCAGAAGATGGGCATCCACGAGTGGAGCTACGACCACGACCCGTCCAACGACCTGCGCTACAAGGTGCCCTGGGCCAACGCCGAGAAAGCCCTGGCCAGCATCCAAGTCGAGGTCGAACTGGGCTACGACGCGCGCACCGCGCTGAAGGAGGCCGAACGCTGCCTCAACTGCGACGTGCAGACCGTGTTCACCGACAAGCTGTGCATCGAATGCGATGGCTGCGTCGACATCTGTCCGATGGACTGCATCACCTTCACTGGCAACGGCGACGAGGCCGATTTGCGCACGCGCCTGAACGCGCCGGCCGAGAACACCGAACAGGACTTGTACGTGTCGGGCGAACTCAAGACCGGCCGCGTGATGGTCAAGGACGAGGACGTCTGCCTGCACTGCGGCCTGTGCGCCGAGCGCTGCCCGACCGGCGCCTGGGACATGCAGAAGTACATCATCCACACCGCCAAGGCCGGCGGCGCCTCGGCCCAGATCGGAACCCGCAAGGAAGGGGCGCTGACATGAAGCGCATCACCGGCATCAACGACTTCGTCATCAAGTTCGCCAACGTCAACGGCTCGGGCTCGGCCAGCGCCAACGAGCTGTTCGCCAAGGCCATCCTGCGCATGGGCGTGCCGGTCAGCCCGCGCAACATCTTTCCCAGCAACATCCAGGGTCTGCCGACCTGGTACGAGGTGCGGGTGACCGAGCGCGGCTACCTGGGCCGGCGCGGCGGCACCGACATGATGGTGGCGATGAACCCGCAGACCTGGGCCGCCGACGTGGAAGAGATCGAGCCGGGCGGCTACCTGTTCTATGACTCGACGCGGCCGCGCCAACCGTCCGAATTGCGCGACGACATCACCGTGATCGGCATGCCGCTCACCGAAATCTGCAACGCCGTCTACAGCGATCCGCGCCAGCGCCAGCTGTTCAAGAACATCATGTACGTGGGCGCCTTGTCGGTGCTGCTCGAGATGGACGTCGCCGTGATCGAGCAGCTGCTGAGCGAGCAGTTCAAGGGCAAGGAAAAGCTGATCGCCTCCAACGTGCAGGCGCTCAACCTCGGACGCGATTTCGCCAAGGAGCACCTCAAGCACCCGCTGCCGATTCGCGTCGAGCGCGCCAACCGCGTCGGTCAGCGCATCTTCCTCGACGGCAACACCGCCGCCGGCCTGGGCGCGGTGTACGGCGGCGCCACCGTGTGCGCCTGGTACCCGATCACGCCCTCGACCTCGGTGGCCGAGGCCTTCATGAAGTACTGCGCCAAGTTCCGCGTCGATGCCGACGGCCGCCATAAGCACGCCATCGTGCAGGCCGAGGACGAGCTGGCCTCGATCGGCATGGTGGTCGGCGCCGGCTGGAACGGCGCGCGCGCCTTCACCGCCACTTCGGGCCCCGGCGTGTCGCTGATGACCGAGTTCATCGGCCTGGCCTATTTCGCCGAAATCCCCGTGACCATCGTCAACGTGCAGCGCGGCGGCCCCTCCACCGGCATGCCCACGCGCACGCAGCAGGCCGACATCACCGCCTGCGCCTACGCCTCGCACGGTGACACCAAGCACGTGCTGCTGTTCCCGGAAGACCCGAAGGAGTGCTTCGAGCACACGGCGGCCGCGCTCGACCTGGCCGACCGCCTGCAGACGCCGGTGTTCGTCATGACCGATCTGGACATCGGCATGAACCAGCGCCTGTGCGAGCCGCTGACCTGGGACGACGCGCGCGACTACGACCGCGGCAAGGTCATGAGCGCGCACGACCTCGATCAGCGCGATTTCGGCCGCTACAAGGACGTCGACGGCGATGGCATCCCGTGGCGCACGCTGCCCGGCACGCACCCGACGCGTGGCAGCTACTTCACGCGCGGCACCACGCGCGATGCCTATGCGCGCTATTCCGAGCGCGGGCCGGACTACATCTACAACGTCGAGCGCCTGCTGAAGAAATTCGCCACCGCCGCCACCCTGGTGCCGCAGCCGCAGCCGCGCCCGGCCGCCAAGCGCACGCGCCTGGGCGTGATCTTCTACGGCTCCACCAGCCCCGCCATGCACGAGGCGCTGGACGTGCTGGCGGCGCAGGGCATTCACATCGATGCGCTGCGCCTGCGCGCCTTCCCGTTCCCCGACGCCGTGCGCGAGTTCATCGACGTGCACGAACTGGTGTTCATCGTTGAGCAGAACCGCGACGCGCAACTGCGCGCGCTGCTGATCAACGAGCTGGAAATCAACCCGGCCAAGCTGCAGAAGCTGCTGCATTTCGACGGCACGCCGATCACGGCGCGCTTCATCGTGCAAGCCATCACCGACCATGTGCTCGCCTCCGTCGTGGCCCCGCAGGAGATCAAACAATGACCTACATCGCCAAACCGCGCCTGCACCACCCCTCGCTGGCCAAGAACCAGGTCGGCTATACCCGGCGCGACTACGAGGGCAAGATCTCCACGCTGTGCGCCGGCTGCGGGCACGACTCGATCTCGGCGGCCATCATCCAGGCCTGCTGGGAGCTGGACATCGAGCCGCACCGCGTGGCCAAGCTGTCGGGCATCGGCTGTTCATCGAAGACGCCGGACTATTTTTTGGGCGCCAGCCACGGCTTCAACACCGTGCACGGCCGCATGCCCAGCGTGCTGACCGGTGCCAACCTGGCCAATCGCGATCTGCTGTACCTGGGCGTGTCGGGCGATGGCGACTCGGCCTCGATCGGCCTGGGCCAGTTCGCGCACGCCATGCGGCGCAACGTCAACATGGTCTACATCGTCGAGAACAACGGCGTCTACGGCCTGACCAAGGGCCAGTTCTCGGCCACCGCCGACAAGGGCAGCAAGAGCAAGAAGGGCGAGCTCAACCGCGACAGCCCGGTCGATCTGGTCGGCCTGGCCATGCAGCTGGGCGCCAGCTTCGTGGCGCGCAGCTTCTCGGGCGACAAGGCGCAGATGGTGCCGCTGATCAAGGCCGCCATGGGCCACGGCGGCGCCTCCTTCATCGACATCATCAGCCCCTGCGTCACCTTCAACAACCATGCCGGCTCGACGCGCAGCTACGACTGGGTGCGCGAGCACAACGAGGCCGTGAGCCGCATCGACTTCATCACCGGCCGCGAGGAAATCACCGCCACCATCGAGCCTGGCGCCGTGGTCGACGTCGAGCAGCACGACGGCACCGTGCTGCGCCTGCGCAAGCTGCACACCGACTACGACCCGACCGATCGCGTCGCCGCCATGAGCTACATGCACGCCCGCGCCGCCGAGGGTGAACTGCTCACCGGACTGCTGTACGTGGAAGGCGAGGCGGGTGACCTGCACGACGCGCAGAACACCAGCGCGCGGCCGCTCAACTCGCTTGGCAAGGCCGATTTGTGCCCGGGGGCGGGGGCGTTGGAGAAACTGAACGCCGGATTCCGCTGACGACTGTGCCGCTCAGGAGGGCTCGCGCTGCGCGCGAGCCCGCGCCAGCGCCGCATCGATGACGGCCCGCTTGCGCTCCAGTTCGGCGCCGCTGGCATCTTTCGTCAATTCGGGCAGATGCGCCAGCTTGTGCCGCGCCTTGTGTTCCAGCCGCTCGGCCTGTTCGCGCTCGGCGCGCGCACGGCGAGTGGCGGTCTGCTCGTAGCGCTGGCGCGCGTCCACGGCCTGCTCGCCGGACCACGCGTCCCAGCCGGTGCGTTCATCGGTCACCGGTTCCAGGTGGATGCAGTCGACGGGGCAGGCGGGGATGCACAGCTCGCAGCCGGTGCATTGCGCTTCGATCACGGTGTGCATGCGCTTGTTGCCGCCGACGATGCAGTCGACCGGGCAGGCCTTGATGCACAGGGTGCAGCCGATGCACCAGTCCTCGTCGATCCAGACCACGCCGCGCGGGCCTTCGGCGCCGTGTTCGGGGTTCAGTGGCAATTCAGGTTGGCCGGTGAGCGCGGCCAGGCGCCGCACGCCTTCGGCGCCGCCGGGCGGGCATTGGTTGATCGCCGCTTCGCCGGCGGCAATGGCCTGGGCGTAGGCCGCGCAATCCGGGTAGCCGCAGCGCGTGCACTGGGTCTGCGGCAGCGCGTCATGCAGGCGCTCCGCGAGTGCGCACTTTGCCTCAGCGTCCATGGATTGCGGCGCCCAAGCGAAAGCGCCCGCCGAAGCGGGCGTCCGGGGCCGGTCGGCGGGTGGCGTCAGCGTGCGCGTGGGCCATCGGCGCTGCCGCCGCGCCTGGTCTTGGCGCTGGCCTTGGCGGCGGCTTTCCTGGCGGGCGCGCTGTTTGCCGCCGCGCGGGCCGGCTTGGCGCTGCCATTGGTTTTGCGGGCGGTGCGGGAGGGGCTCGCGGCCGAGGCGGAGGCGGCAGGCGCGGGGTGGGCGCCGCCGTTTGCACCATGGGTGCTGGGCTTGGACGCGCTGGCATCCACGCCATCCAGACGCAACTGGCCGGGATCGGCAGCCGCCCGTGGTGCGGCGGCGCGCCGAACCGGGATCGGGTCGGGCATCACGACTTCCTCGCGCTGCACGGCCTTGGCGTGGAATTCGGCGATGAAGGCCTTGACCTGCGGGTAGACCACGGTGCGCCAGCGGCGGCCGCTGAAGATGCCGTAGTGGCCCGCGCCCTTGACCTCCAGGTGGTCGCCGTCGCGGCGCGGCACGCCCTTGCACAGCGCGTGGGCGGCCCTGGTCTGGCCGGCGCCGGAGATGTCGTCGAGTTGGCCCTCGACGGTGAGCTGCGCGGTGGTGGTGATGTCCTCGGGGCGCACGCGTTCCAGCACGCCGTCGGGCGAGCGCACGTCCCAGGTGCCGTGCACCAGGTTGAAGTCCTGGAATACGGTACGGATGGTTTCCAGGTAGTAATCGGCGTCCATGTCGAGCACGGCGTTGTACTCGTCGTAGAACTTGCGGTGCGTCTCGGCGCTGGACTGGTCGCCCTTGATCAGGTCCTTGAAGTAGTCATAGTGGCTGCTGGCGTGGCGGTCCGGGTTCATGGCCATGAAGCCGGCGTGCTGCAGAAAGCCCGGGTACACGCGGCGACCGGCGCCGGGGTAGTTGGGCGGCACGCGGAAGATCACGTTGTTCTCGAACCACTCGAAGCTGCGCCGCGTGGCCAGGGTGTTCACGCTGGTGGGCGATTTGCGCGCGTCGATCGGGCCGCCCATCATGGTCATGGTGACCGGCGTTTTCTCGCCGCGGCTGGCCATCAGCGACACGGCGGCCAGCGTCGGCACGGTGGGTTGGCAGACGCTGATGACGTGGCAGTTGCGGTACTTGGCCTGCAGATGGCGGATGAATTCCTGGACGTAGTTGACGTAGTCGTCCAGGTGAAACTCGCCTTCCGACAGCGGCACCGTGCGGGCGTTCTTCCAGTCGGTGATGTAAACCTTGTGGCCTTCCAGCATGGTGCGCACGGTGTCGCGCAGCAGGGTGGCGTAGTGGCCCGACAGCGGCGCCACGATCAACACCGGCGGCTGGCCCTTGAGTTTGTCCAGCGTGGGCAGATCGTCCGAGAAGCGCTTGAAGCGCAGCAGCTGGCAGAACGGCTTGTCGATCTCGACGCGTTCGTCGATGGCCACCTCGACGCCGTCGACCGGCACCTTGCGGATGCCGAATTCGGGTTTTTCGTAGTCCTTGCCCAGACGGTGGAACAGGGCGTAGCCGGCCGCCACGCGCTGCGCCATCGGCATCTGGCCCAGCAGCGTATGCGGATTGCCGTACACCTTGGCGGCGGCGTCGGCCATGTCGGCGAAAGGTTCGATGAGGGCGCGCTGCGCTTCGTAGATTTGGTAGAGCATCGGGATTCTCGAATTCTTGCTGCGGTGCAATATAGCGCAGCCACCGGCCAAGGGCATCGACTGCGATCTCTAAAGCGACAAACCGGTCGCCAAAACGTCAACTTGTTGGCATCTTTGCCGACGCGGTCGCGATTTTCGCTCGTTCGCGCGTGCCGCGCCTACCCGTGCCAACCCCGATTGCCTCAACGTGTCGCCGTATCGCCGGGATGACCGGGGCGGGCGATATCATGCCCGCCATGGGCACCGCGTTCTCGCTCCACGGCTGGCTGCTGCAGCTTGGACGCGGCGTGCTGCGCTGGGCGCTGGGCTGGTGGCTGGTGGTCTTCATCGGTGCGCAGCTGGCGGTGCTGGCGTTCTCGCCGTCGAGCTACCGGCGCGAGTCGCGCGGTGTGGTGCTGCGCCAGCTGTACAACGCCGCCGGCCCCGGGCTGCCGGGCTTCACCACGCTGATGGCGCTGTTCAATGTGGTGGTGATCCGCATCGTGGTGGTCACCGCCTTCGCCTACGGCCTGACGCAATACGCGCTGGATGCCGTGGTGCGCGTGCTGGTGCTGGAGCTGATTCCGTTGGTGGCGGCGCTGTTCGTGGCGGTGGAATACACCATCCCGAGCGGCTCGGAGCTGTACAAGCTGCGCCGTGGCGGCGGCTTCCAGGCGATGCGCGCGCAGGGCAGCGATCCCTTGAGCCGCGAGGTGCTGCCGCGCGTGCTGGGCGGCATCTTTGCGGTGCTGCTGCTGGCGCTGGTCAGCTGCGTGGTCTCGCTGGTGCTGGCCTACATCGCGGTGCACGGCTTCACCTGGGCCGGCGTGGCCTCGTACAACCACGCGGTGGGCACCATCTTCAACCCGGTGGTCTCGCTGATCTTCGGCATGAAGACGGTGTTGTTCGCGGTCGCGGTGGCGCTGCTGCCGATGGCCAACGCCTTGCGCGACCTGCCGCGCCGGGCGTCCCGCACCAGCGTCGAGCTGCAAGGCCTGGTGCAGATGTTCGTGCTGATGCTGGTGATCGAGATCGCCTCGCTGGTCGGCAATTACTATTGAGTGCGATGAGTTCCTCCACCCCCGGTTCGCCGCCGCCTCCCGAGCCCCAGCCGCCCGCCTTGCCGGAGCCGGCCGCGCCCGGGCTGCCGGCCGCCCCGGCTGACCCAGCGGAGCCAGTGCCGCCGCCCACGCGCCGATCGCTGCGCAGCCTGGAGCTGCGCGCCGCGCTGCTGCTGCTGTTCATGGCCCTGCTGATCACCGGCGCGGTGCTGTACCTGATGTGGGCGCGCGGCGCCTTCGAGGCGACGCAGAAGCTGTACCTGACCACCGACGATTCCGAGGGCGTGTCGGTCGGCATGGACATGAGCTTCTCGGGTTTTCCCATCGGCCGCGTCAGCCGCATCGAGCTGGCCGAGCAAGGCACGGTGCGCGTCCACGTCGAGGTGCCGGTCAAGGACGCGCACTGGCTGCGCATCTCCAGCGTGTTCACGCTGGAAAAGGGTCTGGTCGGCGCCGCCCGCCTGCGCGCCTTCACCGGCATCCTGGACGATCCGCCGCTGCCGCCCGAGAGCGAGCGCATGGTGCTGCGCGGCGATGTCTCGGCCGAGATCCCGCGCATGGTCGCCGACGCGCGCGACGTGCTGCAGAACATCAACCGCCTGACGGCCGAGGAGTCGGCGCTGTCCGGCGCCATGCGCGAACTGCGCGGTTTCACCACGCGCCTGAACAGCGAGCAGGGCGGCCTGCTGGCGGCCGTCACCGGCAACGAGGCCGATGCGCGCCGCGTCAGCGAACTGCTGGACCGCGGCAACCGCCTGCTCAAGAGCCTTGACGCGGTGGCGCTGCGCGTCGATGGCGTGGTGCGCAAGGCCGACGCCCAGGTGCTGGGCCAGGACGGCCTGGTGCCCGACGCGCAGGCTGCGCTGCGCCAGCTCAACGCGCTGCTGCAGGACGCGCGCCAGACGGTGGTCAAGGTCGACGCCGTGCTGAAGGAAGTGCAGGGCGTGGCCGGCAACGCGCGCGAGGCGACGGTGAACCTGGGCGATCTGCGCGCCGACGTGGAGAGCAGCCTGCGCAAGATCGACGCACTGATCACCGAGATCAACCGCAAGTGGCCGTTCGCGCCGAAGGAAAAGGAGGTCAAGCTGCCGTGACCCAATTGCACCGCCGCGGCGCTGGTTGTTCTCCCTCGCCCCTCTGGGGAGAGGGCAGGGGTGAGGGGCCAGCGCATCTTGTTCAGTACATTTCAAATGGCCGTCCAGCGTCCGCGTGGAAAGCGCAAGCAGCCTGTTTTTTGATGGCGATCGCCTTGCTTGCCGGCTGCGCTGCTGGCCCCAAGGTGCCCGACTGGAGCATCAACGCCGTCGGCCACGTCGAGCGCTTCACCGAGGCTTACCTGAAGGGCGACGCGCGCGTCGAGGCGCGCGAGTTCGAGCTGGCGCGCGCCGAAGTCGCGCGCACCGGCCGCCCCGAGCTGGTGGCGCGCGTCGAGCTGAACCGCTGCGCCGCCCGCGTCGCCAGCCTGGTGTTTGAGCCCTGCGCCGGCTTCGAGCCACTGCGCGCCGATGCTTCCGATGCCGAGCGCGCCTACGCCAACTACCTGGCCGGCCAGGCCAATGCGCAGGACGCCGCACTGCTGCCGCCGCAGCACCGCGCCATCGCGGCCGGCGGCACCGCCATCGCCGCCATCGAAGACCCATTCGCGCGCCTGGTCGCCGCCGGCGTGCTGCTGCGCCAGCGCCGCGCCGCGCCCGACACCGTGGCGCAAGCCACCGACACCGCCTCGCACCAGGGCTGGCGCCGCCCGCTGCTGGCCTGGCTGGGCGTGCAGGCGCGGCTGGCGGAAGAGCGGGGGGATGTCGCTGAGGCCGCGCGCCTGCGGCGGCGCATGGATCTCGTCCAATAACCCGCCGCCGATCCGCCGTTGTCACTGCCCAAACGCGCGCGTTTTACGGGCAAGTATCGACGCAATACCTGAGGCTGGTACGGGAGTTCCAGCGCTGGCCGGTTTCTCTCCAATCGGTGCCGCTGCGCATTGCATGAAATCAAGCATATCGTGACAAAGTTGGCATTCCGGCTGCGAAAATCGGCAAAGTCGCTACTGTGCCTTCCTTGGTTTTCCTCCTAGACTGTTGGAAACGATGGATCAACTAGGTAATCCCTGTTTCCGATCGTACGAGGAGATGACTGATGGGGGGGGCGACAATTTGGTCGAGGGTCATGGCGCGTGGGCTGACGCGCTGTCTGCTGGTAGGGGCGGGGTGGGCGCTTTCGGCGGGTACGGCGTTTGCGGCGATGTCAATGGCCAAGTCCTTTTCGCCGGCCCAGGTTTCTGCAGGGCAGACGTCCGTGTTGACCATCACGGTGGCGAGCACCGAAACCAGTGCGGTCACGGGTTTCGCGGTGACCGACAACCTGCCGAGCGGCGTGCAACTGGCCGCCACGCCACAGGCACAGTCCACCTGTGGCGGCGGCAACAACGCGACTGCAGGCGCCTCAGTGATTTCGTTTTCCGGTGCCACGGTACCCATTGGCGGCAGTTGCGACTTCAAGGTAACCGTCGTGGCGCTGCAGTCGGCGGCCGGCACGACGGTCACCAACAGCATTCCGCTGAACGCGGTGTCGAACGATCAGGGCATCGTGCCGACCACGCAGAGTGCCGGAGTCGCGGCGCAGGCCTCGCTGACCGTGCTGGGCACAGGCACCTTCCTGATGCAGAAGATGTTCTATCAGTGGAACGCGACGACGGGCAACGGGACCAACTACACCGGCACCACTTCCTACGAGACCTATCGGGGCAAGACCTTCGGCCTGTGGATCTACATCCGCAACCCGAACAACTACGACCTCACCAACTTCACGCTTTCGGATGCCATGCCGTCCGGCGTGGTGCTCACGGGCGGAGCACCGATCAGCAACCAATGCGGGCTGACGATCAACACCTCGGACCCGAATACGCTCAAGGTCACCGGAGGCCGGGTGCCGGCCAACCCGGCGCAGGATTGGTTGAAGGACTGCCTGTTCCAAGTGCCGGTGACCAGCAGTGCTTCAGCGGTTGACGGCTCGCCCTACGTCAACACCATCGCTGGCGCAGACGTGTCGAACGCGCAGAACGCCCAGCTGTCCAACGTGCCGAAGTCCCAGGTGACCTTCGTACCACCGTCCTTCGGCATCAACAAGACGATGACCGTGGACAACTCCATGTACGTGACTTCGGGACGTACCTTGGTCAAGGTCGAGGTGATCATGTCAGGAGCGGGGTCGCGCATCAATATGGTGTCAGCGACTGATCCGATCCGGGCGCCAGGTATCCTGCTGGCTGACGGCGCCACGGCGACGCTGGTGGCGGGCGGCACCAAGTCACTCACGCGGACCACCACTTGTGCCGGCCAGACCCTGACCGGCGCCGCCGGCGCGACGTCGCTGGTGCTGTCGGGCGGGGACATTCCAGAATCGAGCAACACATCGGGCGTATACAACGTGCCGGGCTACTGCCTGGCGACGTTCTGGGTGGAGGTCGACGGCTGCGAGAACTATGCCAACAGGATCGACGCCGCGAGCGTATCGGCCACCATCACGGTCAATGGTCGGCAGGAGGACCTGCCGGCCGCGCAGATCAGGGTCCCCAACTATGACGCCGTCATATATGGTAGCGAGTTGACGGGCAGCTTGTTCGTGTATCAGAACTACTACGGCGGCGTGGCCAGCTACGTGAACGGCAGTTGGACGGGGACCCCGCCACCAATTGCCCCCGTGGGCACCACCGGGCCCGCCAGCATCGTGTTCCGCAACACCAGTTCCAGCACCTATACGGGGGTGACTTACTCGAAGACATTCCCAACGCAGAGCAATGGCACGACGAGCGGAAATAATCTGGTGTTGGCGCCCAACCCGCTGGGAGGCGACAACTATTCGCTGACTTGCTACGGCAACGACGGCAAGGCCACGACGCCCATTAGCGGAGCCAGCGCACCAGTGCTGACGATGACGACGCCGTGGGCCGCTGGTGGGATCACCATGGCATTCCGCATCGATCACATTCCACCGCACGCTGGTTGCCGTGTGGACTTCTACCAAACCGCGCAGGAGCCGACGCTGGCCGCGCCCCCACCCTACCCCGATAGGTACACACCGATGTTTTCGGCCAACCCAGGGGCATTGAGCTATACCCGGAGCCCGAACACCAACGTCTGTGTCCCTCCGGTGCAAAACGGGTGGGCCAGTTATCGAATCTCCAAGGACTACCAGATTACGAAGAAATTCATTGCCAAGGGGGCCACGCCTGGGTATCAGGAGGACAACAGCACCCCCGCCATCAGTTCCGTTCGCGTGGGGGTGCCGTTTTCGATGGTCATCGGGTTTCCGTCCTTCACCGGTTACCCTGGATCCGTGCGCACGGGCATCACGTTCACCGATACGCTGCCCGATGGGCTGGTGATCGCGCCGACCCCTAACGTGCGCGGGTTTTGCCTGGGCCCGGAGACATCTCCCAACAGCTCGGGCTTCCCGATCTACGACTCGATCATTGCGGACCCCGGATCGAATACCTTTACTGTCAACAAGCTGACGCCCATCTACCTGCGCGACACGTTCATGGACTGTGGCGTGGTGGTCGATGTCATGGCGACGCGACCGTCGGACGTCGTCAACGGACAGCCGGTGCCATTCACCAACACCATCGCTGCTCGGGCGGTGTCGAGCCGACCGCTGCAACCGCTGGGTCCGCGCGGGCCGAACAATGTGGGCACCGTGGACTTCCACAACGCGTCGGCTGTGTCCGCCTCAGTGGTGGCGCTGGCGCCCCTGGTGCAGGGCAGCAAGACCTTCTCACCCATCGCGGTGCCGTTCGGCACCTCGACGCGCCTGCAGATTCGTGTATCCACCAGCGAACTGACGGTGTCAGGGGTGACGATCACGGACAAGTTGCCCGACGGCATGGTGGTGGCGGCCGGCACGGCGCCGGGCTACGCGCCGCCGAGCAACACTTGCGGCGGCACGCTGACGGCGAGGCCTGGATCGGACACGTTGCAACTGCAGGGCGGAACCATTGCCACCGGGCTGCGTGAGTGCGTGGTCGAGGTGAGCGTGGACATGCACGCACCGGGTACTTACGTCAACACGATACCGATCGGCGGCGTCATGACCGCCATCGGCGGCAATGGGCAGCCGCTTTCGGCCAGCGCGACTTCGCTGCCGCGCTTGATGGTCGCCAAGACATTCGATCCGCCTCAAATCGTTTCCGGCTACGCGTCGCGCGCAACAGTCACCGTCACCAACCCGGAGGTCGCGGCACAGGCAGCGATGAAGCTGTCGGACACGCTGCCTGCTGGACTGTCACTGGTCAACCTGGCTGGCGCGAGCACCACCTGCACGAATGCGCAGGGTTCGCCTGTGCCAGTGCTTCTGTCCGGTGGCACCGTGGGCCTGAACGGTTTCCGACTGGAAGCGGGTGCGAGCTGCTCGGTGTCCTTCGATGTCTCGGCCAGTGTCACGGCGCAAACCACGTTCACCAACGTCATCGTCAAAGGCGGCGTCAGCTCGGACGCCTCGGCCGGTGGCAGTGGATCGTCCAACCAGATCCCGGCGCAAGCCGATCTGGTGGTGCTGGCCCTGGGTGGGCCTCCGTCCGTCGTGAAGGCATTCAGTCCGCCGCAGATCATTTCCGGAGGCAGCTCGCGCGTCACCATCGCGGTCACGAACCCCCAGATCATCCGCCTGAGCGCGCTGAAGCTGACCGATCCGTTGCCTGCGGGGCTGTTGCCGACTGTCCCGGCGAACGCCAGCACCACTTGCCAGCACGCGGGCACACCGGTACCGGTGACAGTGGCGGGTACCACGGTGAGCCTGCAAGGCTTCGAGCTGGCGCCTGGCGCCAGTTGCACTGTGTCCTTTGACGTGACGGCGCATGCGACCGAAAAGACCACCTACACCAACGTCATAGCGGCCGGGGGTCTTATGTCCGATCCCGCTTCGGGTGGCAGCGGCGCCGTCAACACCGTGCCTGCGCAGGCCGACCTGGTGATCGAACCCGTGGGGCCGCTGAGCGTGGTGAAGGCCTTCAATCCGTCACGCATCGAGCCGAACACCAAGTCGCGCGCCACCATCACCATCAGCAATCCGGCCAGTGCGCAGCAGAGCGGTATCAAGGTAACGGACAGTTTGCCGGCAGATCTGAAGCTGGCGGCGCCGCCGAATGCCCAGACGACCTGTACGGATGTCAACGGCGTTGCGGTGAAGGTGGATGCGACGGGGACAACCGTAAGTGCCGCCGGCATCAAGCTGGAAGCGTCGGGCAGCTGCAGTATCTCGTTCGACGTCACGACCGACAAGCTGGGCACCTATACCAACGTTATCGCGATCGGTGGTGTGGTGTCCGATCCGGCGGTACCTGGCGGGACCGGTTCGAGCAACACCGTTGAAGCCAAGGCTGATCTGGTGGTTGACAACAGCACGCCTCCGACGCCGATCCCGACCCTGGGCTGGCCGATGCTGTGGTTGCTGGCGTCGCTGCTGGGCTGGAGCGGGATGCGACTGCGAGGGCGACGCGGTTGAGTTGATGGCCCCGGACTCGACTGGCTTATGGCCCCCCTGAGGGCGTGCAGGTGGGCGCTCAGGTGCCGAGCGGGTATTGGGCGATCTGCTCGAACAGCTGTGAGTAGATCGTGTAGCGTGATGGATTGATGTCACCGTTTTCCGCTGCCGCAATCACCCCACACCCCGGTTCATGCAAATGGGTGCAGTTGTAGAACCGGCACTCGGCCACGTGCGGCGTGATGTCGGGCATGTAGGCGGCCAGTTGCATCGGGTCGATGTGGCGCAGGCCGAATTCCTGGAAGCCGGGCGAGTCGATCAGGGCGCTGGTCTTGGACTCATGAAGCCAGTACCAGGTGGTGGTGGTCGTGGTGTGCCGGCCAGAGCCCAGCGCCTGCGAGATCTCGCCAGTCTGCGCCGCGGCGCCGGGGATCAGGCGGTTGATGAGGGTGCTCTTGCCGGCGCCGGACGGGCCGAGGATGAGGGTGGTGTGGCCGTGCAGGCGGGCGACGAGGGCGCGGAGCATTTCTCCCTCTCCCGCGGGCGGGAGAGGGTTGGGGTGAGGGTGGGGTGGCGTGACCAGGGTGCCGGGATGGCCCTCACCCCAGCCCTCTCCCAGAGGGAGAGGGAGCAAGACCGGCTTGGCCGCCAGCGGCAGCACCGTGTAGCCCATGTCCCGGTATGGCGCCAGCCGCTGCCAGGCACGCGTGAAGGGTTCGGCCAGATCGGCCTTGTTCAGCACGATCAGCGGCTCGATGTGCTCGGCCTCGCAGGCGATCAGGGCGCGCGCCAGTTGATGCTCGGAGAACTCGGGTTCGGCGGCCACCAGGATCAGCACCTGGTCGAGGTTGGCGGCAAACGACTTGGTGCGCACCTCGTCCTGGCGGTACAGCAGGTTGCGGCGTTCGTCGATCCGCTCGATCGTGCCTTCGTCCTGCGAGGGTTGCCAGCGCACCCGGTCGCCGACCACCACGGCGAGCCTCTTGCCGCGCGGGTGGCAGATGACGCGTTCGCCGTCGGGCGTTTCGACCACGCAGTGGCGGCCATGGCTGGCCACCACCAGGCCGGCGTGCAGGTCAGCGGACGGAGCGGCGGCGCGCCGGCGCTGCGTGGCGCTCAAGATGGATCGACCGCGCCGGGCAGCGTTGCGGCAAGGGCGTCAAGCTGGCGGGCGGCTTCCCGGTCGCGCGCCGTCACGCCGCCGGCGTCGTGCGTGGTCCAGAGCACCCGGCAGTGGCCATAGCCGAGTTGTAGTTCGGGGTGGTGATCGAGCCGTTCGGCCAGCTCGGCGACGGCATTGACGAAGACCATGGTCTGGCGGAAGTCGGCGAAGCGCCAGCGCTTTTCCAGCGCGTCGGCGCCTTCGTGGCACGTGGGTCGCCAGCCGGGGGGCGGCGCGTCGGTGGCTGGGGTGTTCATGCGGGCAGAGTGGTTTCAGGCCGGCTGCACGTGCGCGCCCATGCGGGCGATGCGCTCGCTGGCCGGCGGGTGCGAGTAATAAAAGCGCACGTACAGTGGGTCGGGCGTGAGCGTGCTGGCGTTGTCCTTGTACAGCTTGAGCAGGGCGTTGCTCAGGTCCTGCGCGCTGGCCTGCGCGGCGGCGTAGGCGTCGGCCTCGAACTCGTGCTGGCGCGACAGCCGCGCCATCAGCGGTGACAGGAAGAAGGCGAACACCGGCACCACCAGCATGAACAGCAGCAGCGCCAGCGCGTGGTTGGGCACCTGGCCGCCCATGCTGGCCGGCAGATGCGGGGCCACGCCCAGGCCGGTGTAGAACCAGCCTTGCTGCGCCAGCCAGCCGAGCAGGGCCAGTCCGGCCAGGCTGAAGGCGAACAGGCCGGCGATGCGCTTGAGGATGTGCTTGTGCTTGAAGTGGCCCAGCTCGTGCGCCAGCACGGCCTCGACCTCGGGCGGGCTCAGCTGCTCCAGCAGGGTGTCGAAGAACACCACCCGCTTGGCGGCGCCAAAACCCGTGAAGTAGGCGTTGGCGTGCGCACTGCGGCGGCTGCCGTCCATCACGAACAAGCCCTTGGCGGCAAAGCCGCAGCGCGCCATCAGCGCGGTGACGCGCTCTTTCAGCGATTCGTCGTGCAGCGGCTGGAATTTGTTGAACAGCGGCGCGATGACGGTGGGGTACACCACCAGCACCGCCAAGCTGAAACCCATCCACAGGCCCCAGGTCCACAACCACCACCAGGCGCCGGTGGCCGCCATCAGCCACAGCACCAGCGCCGCCAACGGCACGCCGATGACGATGCTGACCAGGGTGGACTTGAACAGGTCGGTCAGCCACAGTGCGGCCGTCATCTTGTTGAAGCCAAAGCGCTGCTCGACCACGAAGGTCTGGTACAGCGACACCGGCAGATCGATCAGCGCGTTGATGACGGCGAAGGCGATCAGCAGCGCCAGCGGCTGCAGCAGCGGGCGCGGGCCCAGCCAATCGAGCAGCCAGCCGTTGAGCCAGTCGAGGCCGCCGAGCAGCGTCCAGCCGAGCAGGATGGCGGCGGCCAGGGCGGTTTCCAGCATGCCCAGGCGCAGCTTGACCTGGGTGTAGTCGGCCGCGCGCTGGTGCGCCGGCAGGCCGATGACGCTGGCGAACTGCGCCGGCACGGCGCCGCGGTGCGCGGCCACGGTGCGGGCCTGGCGCGAGGCCAGCCACAGCTTGACCAGCACGCTGGCCAGCAGCACGGCGCCAAAGATCAGGCTGGTGAGCAGGGCGGGGGAGAGGGAATCGTTCAAGATCGGACGGCGGGTGAAAGCGGGCTGGACAGGCCGAAGTTTAGGGCGCCGCCGCGATCGACAAGGGGCGCGCGCCCGCCGGCCGGCCCGCGCCGTGGACAATCGGCGCCATGACCGAGACCCTGAGCACCCCCACGGCCGCGCCGCTGCTGGCCAAATCCGACCAGAACCTGGTCTGGCTCGACTGCGAGATGACCGGGCTGGACGCCGAGAAGGAGCGCATCATCGAGATCGCCGTCATCGTCACCGGCCCGCAGCTGACGCCGCGCATCGAAGGCCCGGTGCTGGTGATTCACCAGAGCGACGCGGTGCTGAACGCGATGGATTCGTGGAACACCAGCACGCACGGGCGCACCGGCCTGACGGCGAAAGTGAAGGCCTCGACCCTGAACGAAGCGCAGGCCGAGGAGCAGGTGATCGCCTTTTTGTCGCAGTACGTGTCCAAAGGCGTCTCGCCGATGTGCGGCAACACCATCGGGCAGGACCGGCGCTTTCTGCTCAAGTACATGCCGCGGCTGGAGGCCTTCTTCCACTACCGCAACATCGACGTCAGCACGCTGAAGGAGTTGGCGCGCCGCTGGCGGCCGGAGCTGGTCGATGCCTTCAAGAAGCGGCAGTCGCACACCGCGCTGGCCGACGTGCACGAGTCGATCGACGAACTGGAACATTACCGCGCCCACTTCATGCGCGCCGACGCCTGAATGCGGCTCGACGCGCTGCTGTTCTCGCAGGGCTTTGGCACGCGGCGGCTGTGCACCGGCCTGATCGAGCGCGGGCTGGTGGCGGTGGCCGGGCAGGTGGTGACCGAGCCGGCGACCGAGTTCGAGCCGGCGGGCTTGCGCTTCAGCGTGCAGGGCGAGGCCTGGGCCTACCACGAGCGCGCCTACCTGATGCTGCACAAGCCGGCGGGTTACGAATGCTCGCAGCGCCCCAGCGCCTGGCCCAGTGTCTACACGCTGCTGCCGGGGCCGCTGCGCCAGCGCCCCACGCCGGGCAAGGTGCAGGGCGTGCAGGCGGTCGGCCGGCTGGACCAGGACACCACCGGCCTGCTGCTGCTGTCGGACGACGGCGCCTTCATCCACCGCATGAATTCGCCGCGCCATCGGGTGCCCAAGGTGTACGAGGTGGGCTTGAAGCACGCGATGGACGAGCGCGACCTGGGGCGCCTGCGCGCTGGCGTGGTGCTGCACGACGACCCGGCGCCAGTGCGCGCCGCCGCCTGCGAACTGGTGGCGCCCACGCAACTGCGGCTGACGCTGACGGAGGGCAAGTACCACCAGGTCAAGCGCATGGTGGCGGCACTCGGCAATCGGGTCGAGTCGCTGCACCGCGGCCGCATCGGCGACCTGGTGCTGCCCTTCGATCTGGCGCCGGGCCAGTGGCGCTGGCTGACGGCGGCCGACCTGGCGGCCTTGCGCCCATCGGCCGGCTGACGCGCCGGCGAAGCGCCGCGATCAGGGCTGGTTGAGCCGCAGCCGGGTTTCTTCGCTGCGCCCATCCTGGCTGGCCACCAGCACCAGGTCGTAGCGCGAGCCGGGCAGGCCGGTCGGCTGGAACTGCAGCGTGAAATTGCCGGCGCGGTCGGCCACCACTTGCTGGTTCAGCACTTCCTGCTCCAGGCCCACCGGCCCCACCACCTGCAGCAGGCCCGTCACGCGGGCGTGCACGGTGGCGCCGGGCGCCGTGCGACCGCGGATGGTGACCGGCGTGCGGCCATCGATGGTGTCGCCCGTGGGGCTGCTGAGTTCGATGGCCAATGCGTGCGCGGCGGCGCCGACGTCGAAGCGCCATTCGCGCCGCACGCTGTTGCCGGCGGCGTCGTTGGCCGTCAGCAGCGCGGTGTAGGCGCCGACCGGCAGGGTGTTGCGGTAGCTGAACGACTGCGCGGTGATCTGCGTTTCGCGCGTCACGTCGCGGCCATTGAGCGTGAGGCGGACCGATTTCGGATCCACCCCGGTGCCGCTGGCGTCTTCCAGGTGGCCGGACACGTAGACCACGCCGGGGGCGACGCGTTCGTTCTCGCGTGGTGACAGGTTGACCACCGTGGGCGGCGCGGTGTCGGCGATCAGCGGCTGGCTCAGTTGCGCGCGCGTGACCTGCGTGCCAGCGCGCAGGTTCGCCACCACGTTGCTGGCGCGGGTCATGCGGTCCTGTCGGCGCAGGGTGTAGCGGCCTTCATACACGCCCGGCCGCAGTTCGCGCATCGGGATGTCGCTGGCGACGCCGCCGATGTCGAAGCTGGCTTGCGCGCCGGCCATGCCTTCCAGCGTGGCGATCAGTTCGGTGCCGGGCGAGAGCCGCGATACCGGCGCGATGCTGAAGCGGTCGATGCGCGGCGCCAGCGCGCTGGCGGGTGGCGGGGTTGCCGCGACGGCCGACGCCGGAATCGTGTAGTTGGCGCTGGTGCTGAGCTTGCCGTGGCGCAAGGTGGCGCGCAAGCGCTGGCCGGTCGCCAGCTGGTCGGCCCGCTTGATGGTGTAGCGCGCCGTGTACTCACCGCTGCCGGTGTAGGTCTCATGCAGCACGATGTTGACTGGCTTGGCGGCCTGGATGCGCACCGTGGCGTGGCCGCGCGGTGTGCCGAACAACTGCAGATCGAGCTCGGCCCCCGGCGCCAGACCGCCGTCCGAGCCGATCTCCAGGCGGTCGATCTGTGGCGTGACGGCGCTGCGCTGCGCCAGTGCGGGCACGGGCGCGATCAGCGCGCCGACGCTGATCACGGTGGCGGCCGGTGCCGACAGCGCCAGCGCGATGGCCAATGGCAAGGCGGCCAAGGGCGAGCGTGCGCTTCGGGGCGTGTGACGGTCGGTGGCGGCCGTTGAATCGTGGGTGGGCGCGGTTCGGTTCATGGACATTCTCCGTAGGGGATGCATGAACTGAGACCTTAATGAACTGGCGCCTCAAGCTCCGTCGGCACAGGGTCGCGTCCCCTGTCAGACAAACGGCACAAGCCGTGTCTGCCGATCACCTGGGGCGCCGTTGAGGGTGATGCCGGGCGCGCCGGACTTGACTCAGGCGAGGGTGGCCAAGGCCAGCGCAATCGCGGCGTTGACGGCCTCGGGCTGGTCGCGATGCGGCGAATGCCCGCAGTCGGGCAGCTTGACCAGCTGCGTCTGCGGCACGGCGGCGGCCAGGTCGTCAACTTGCGCCATGGTGCCGTAAGGATCGTCCGTGCCCTGAATCGCCAGCACCGGCGCGGTGATGGCCCGCACCTCGTCCCGGATGTCGAAAGCGCGAAAGGCCGGGCTGAGCCAGACCTCGTTCCACTGCCAGAAGGCGACGTCGACGTGGTTGTGGTAGCGCCCCAGGCGCTGGCGCAGGTCGCCCGCTTGATAGGCGTCGCGCGCCTCGGCGATCGATTGCACCGACACGTCCTCGACGATCACGTGCGGCGCCAGCACCACGCAGGCACTGACCGGGTGGTGTGCGGCGTGGATCAGCGCGATGGTGCCGCCGTCCGAGTGGCCGACCAGCACCGGCCGCTGCAGCCCCAGGCGCGCCAGCAGCTTGGGCAGCACGTGCAGCGCCTCGCGGTGCATGTAGTCGGGCAGCAGGCGGCCGCTGCGCGTGCCGCCTTCGTGCTGGCGCGGCGCGCCGCGCACGTCGGCCACCGGGCTGGAGCGGCCGTAGCCCTGGCGCGAATAGACCCAGCCGGCGCGCCCGGTGGCGGCGCACAGGCTGGCCGGCCAGTCGCGCCACATGGCGACCGAGCCCAGGCCTTCGTGCAGGAACACCAGTGGCGCGCGCCCGGCCGGGCCGTCGATGGGCTGCACCTCAAGAAAAACGCCGTCGATGTCCACCAGTTGCATGCGCCGAATGTTAAGTCAGTCGCTTTCGCACACTAAACTTGCCTGTTGTCTCATGAAAACCCCCGCCCTGGCTTCGCTCCCGCCGTTTTCCGGCCCTTCGTCGCGCCGCGATCTGCTGGCCTTGGTGCTGGGCGCCTGCGCGCTGCCGCCGGGGGCGCAGGCCAACGCGCCGGCCCGGCCGCCGCGCGCCGGGGCGCGCCGGTGTTCGTGCTCAATTCGCTCGATGGCGACGTCAGCGTGATCGATTCGATCGGCTGGCGCGAGATCAAGCGCATTCCCACCGGCAAGGAGCCGCACCACCTGTACCTGACGCCGGATGAGAAGTCGGTGATCGTCGCCAACGCCGCCAGCGATTCGCTGACCTTCATCGACCCGCGCACGGCCGAGGTGCAGCGCACCGTGACGGGCATCCGCGACCCTTACCACCTGCGCTTCTCGCCCGACATGAAGTGGTTCGTCACGGCGGCCAACCGGCTGAACCACGTGGACATCTACAGCTGGGACGGCAGCACGCCGACGCTGGTCAAGCGCCTTCCCAGCGCCCGCACGCCCAGCCATCTGTGGATCGACAGCAAGAGCACGACGGCCTGGGTCAGCATGCAGGACAGCAACGAGCTGGTGGTGATCGACCTGGCGACGCAGGCGCTGACGCAGCGCGTGACGACCGGGCCGATGCCGGCCGACGTGTTCGTCACGCCCGACGACAAGCACCTGCTGCTGGGCCTGACGGGCGGCGAGGGCGTGGAGGTGTACGACGTGGCGGATGGCAGCGCCAAGGCGCCGCAACGGGTCAAGACCATCGCCACCGGCAAGGGCGCGCAC
The DNA here is from genome assembly GCA_016702555.1 of Burkholderiales bacterium. Classification (GTDB taxonomy): domain Bacteria; phylum Pseudomonadota; class Gammaproteobacteria; order Burkholderiales; family Burkholderiaceae_C; genus Ottowia. Next base: position 291,343 of record JADJDV010000003.1, on the reverse strand, counting down.
GCCTTCCGCGCCGCCGGCGACCGGCGCCACGTGTTCGTCAGCAACCGGGTGGCGGGCAGCATCAGCAAGATCGACTACCTGGAACTGAAGGCGGTGGACAGCTTTCCGGCGCCGTCGGGGCCGGACTGCATGGACGTTTCTGCCGACGGTTCGCTGATCATGGTCGGCTCGCGCTGGGCCGGCCGGCTGACGCTGATCGACGTGGCCAGGCGCAAGGTGGTGCACCAGGTCAAGGTGGGCAAGTCGCCGCACGGGGTGTGGACGCTGGACCATGCGGCGAGACAGTAGCCCCCCTGAGGCGCTGCGCGCCTTCCCCCCCGAGGGGGGACGCCGCTGGTGGCCGGCGCAGCTCCGTCCACGGCGGCTGTTGGCATGGCCTGCTCCGCGGCCATCGGTTCTTGCGCGGGGGCGATGTGCGCTTTTTATTCTGGCCACCGCGGTTGGCGGCGTAGGCACCAGCGCGGTCGCGCAGAAGGTGCCTGAATCTTGCGCGCCGCTGTACCTGACCTTCGACACCGGCCACATGGGCGTGGCGCCGCTGATTGCCGAGGTGCTGCGGCGCCAGGACGTCAGGGTGACCTTCTTCGCCGCCAACGAAGGCACGAAGGAGGGCGACGGCAGCCTGGGCAAGCACTGGGCACCCTGGTGGAAGGCGCGCGCCGCCGAGGGCCACGAGTTCGCCTCGCACACCTGGCAGCACGCCTACTGGCGCGCCGACGTGGCGGCCGCGCCGGGCGGCGAGGCGCGCTTTCGCATCCAGCCCTCGGCCGGGCCGCAGGCGGGGCAACGCATGACCTGGACCGCCCGGCAGTACTGCGAGGAAATCGCGCTGGCCGGCGACCGGCTGGCCTCGATCACCGGCAAGAAGCCGCTGCCGCTGTTTCGCGCGCCGGGCGGCAAGACCTCGCCCAAGCTGCTGGCCGCCGCTGAAGGCTGCGGCTGGCGCCATGTCGGCTGGGCGCCGGCGGGCTTTCTGGGCGACGAACTGCCGAGTGGAGAGTACCCCAACGACGCGCTGCTGAAGAAGGCGCTGCGGGACATCCGCGGCGGTGACATCCTGATGGCGCACCTGGGCATCTGGTCGCGCCAGGACCCCTGGGCACCGGCGGTGCTGGAGCCGCTGATCAGCGGCCTGAAGGCGCGCGGCTTCTGCTTCAAGACGCTGCGCGAGCACCCGCAGTACCAGGGCTGGATCGCCGCGCACGGTGGTTGAAGGCGCCGCCCGATTCCCTTCATGCTCGAGACCCTGACCGACGCCTTCGCCAGCGCCCAGCAATGGCTGTTCGAGACGATGCTGGTGCCGCTGGCCTTTGCCGCGGGCGCCGGCAACCTGCTGGAAGACGGCTTCATCGCCACCGGCTGGCTGCTGGTGGGCGGCTTGCAGATCGCCATCCTGCTGCTGGTGATCGGCCCGCTGCAGCGCCTGTGGCCGGTGGAGCCGGTGCGCGATCGCCACGCGATTGGTATCGACATCATCTACACGCTGATCCACCGGCTCGGCCTGTTCAAGCTGGCGATGTTCTTCAGCGTCGAGCAGTGGCTGACGCAAGGCATTGGCTGGCTGCGTGCGCACGGCCTGCCGACGCTGCAGATCGACCAGTTGTGGCCGGGGGTGACGGACCGCGCGGGGGTCAGCTTTCTGATCTATCTGGTGGTGTTCGACCTGATCGGCTACCTGGTGCACCGCGCGCAGCACCGCTTTCACTGGTGGTGGCAGCTGCACGCCGTGCACCACAGCCAGCGCCAGATGACGATGTGGAGCGACAACCGCAACCACCTGCTGGATTCGGTCATCACCGACGTCGTCTTCGTCGTCGCCGCCATCCTGATCGGCGTGGCGCCGGCGCAGTTCGTGGCGCTGGTGGCTGTGACGCAACTGCTGGAAAGCCTGCACCACGCCAACCTGCGCTGGTCCTGGGGCTGGCTGGGCAATCGACTGCTGGTCAGCCCGAGCTTTCACCGCCGTCACCATGCGATCGCGCTGGGCCATGAGCCGGGCAGCACCGCAAGCCGCCCCTACGGCGCCAACTATGGCGTGCTGCTGCCTTGGTGGGACGTGGCGTTCGGCAGCGCCGACTGGCGGCCGGGCATCGAGCCCACCGGCATCGATGACCAGGTGCGGCGCGGGCGCGACTACGGGCGTGGCTTCTGGGCGCAGCAGTGGCTGGGTCTGAAGCGCCTGACGGGGCTGGGCCGCGCATGATGCGCCCGATCGCCAACGCCTTCGTGCACGCGCTTGGCCAGGTGCTGCTGCCGCGCGTGATCGGCATGACCCTGCTGCCCTTGCTGGCGATGACGGTGGTGGCGCTGGGCCTGGGCTACTTCTTCTGGGGCGGCGCGGTCGAGGCCATGCGCGCCGGCCTGCAGGGCTGGGCGCTGACCGGCTGGCTCGACGGGCATCTGCGGCTGGGCTGGCCGGGCGGCCTGGCGGCGCTGCTGGCGCCCATGCTGGTGGTGGCGCTGGCCACGCCGGTGATCGTGCTGACCTCGCTGGTGGTGGTGTCGATGCTGATGACGCCGGCGCTGACCCGGCTGGTGGCCGAGCGGCGCTTTCTGCAGCTGGCGCGCTTGCGCGGCGCCTCGCTGCTGGGCTCGATCGGCTGGTCGGCCGGCTCGCTGCTGCTGGCGATCGTGGCGCTGCTGCTGTCCATGCCGCTGTGGCTGATTCCGCCGCTGGTGCTGATCCTGCCGCCGCTGATCTGGGGCTGGCTGACCTACCGCGTGATGAGCTTTGACGCGCTGGCCGAGCACGCCAGCCAGGAAGAGCGGGTGACGATTTTGCGCCAGCACCGCGCCGCGCTGCTGACCATCGGCATCGTCAGCGGCTACCTGGGTGCGGCGCCCAGCGTGGTCTGGGCCTCGGGTGTGCTGTTCGCGGCGCTGTTCGCCGTGCTGGTGCCGCTGGCGATCTGGATCTACACGCTGGTGTTCGTGTTTTCGTCGCTGTGGTTCGCGCACTACTGCCTGGAGGCGCTGCGCCAGCTGCGCGCCAGCCGTGAGGGCGCGGCCACCACGCCAGTGCCAGCGGCCACGCCCGCGCTGCCGCCGGCCGGCGCGGGCTCGGTCAGCGACGTGCCTTTCAAGGAGCTGCCCCGTGAGTTCTGATGCGCCCGCGCCGCCGCTGTTCGGCCTGATCGTCGTCGGCGACGAAATCCTCTCCGGCAAGCGCGCCGACAAGCACATGGCGCGCGTGATCGAGCTGCTGGCCGCGCGCGGCCTGGGCTTAAGTTGGGCCGAGTACGTGGGCGACGAGCCGGCGCGCATCACCGCCACCTTGCGGCGCGCGTTCGCCTCGGGCGACATCGTGTTCAGCACCGGCGGCATCGGCGCCACGCCCGACGACCACACGCGCCAGTGCGCCGCCGCCGCGCTGGGCGTGCCGCTGGTGCTGCACCCCGAGGCCAAGCGCCTGATCCAGCAGCGGCTGCGGGATGTGGCCGAGAAGGAAGGTGTGCCCTGGGCGCCCGAGCGTGCCGACAACCTGCACCGGCTCAACATGGGTGTGTTTCCCGAGGGCGCAGGGATCATTCCGAATCCGTACAACCAGATTCCGGGATTTTTCTGTCAAGGTCCAACCGCTGCCGCCGATGGGGGCGTCATCTATTTTGTGCCGGGCTTTCCGGTCATGGCCTGGCCGATGATCGAATGGGTGCTGGACCACAAATACGCGCACTTTCATCGGCAGGCGTCCTGGCAAGAGCGCTCGATCGTGATCTATGGCGCGGCCGAGGCGGCGCTGACGCCGATGATGGAGCGCGTCGAGGCCGCACACCCGGGCGTCAAGGTGTTCAGCCTGCCCAGCGTCGATCATCCTGAGCACGGCCGCCACATCGAGCTGGGCGTGAAAGGCGCGCCGGCGGCGGTGGCGCCGGCCTATGCCGACCTGCGCGCCTGGCTGGCGCCCTTCGATCTGCGCTGCGGTCCCGAATTGGTGCGTCCCTAGCATGCACCAGAGCGATGCATCGCCGTCCGCGTGCACCGTTTTGGCGCATGGGGCGCCAGGATGGCCGTCCGCTCGCGTGCACAATCTGGGACTTGGCACCGCGAGAGCCCGGCAGCGCGCCCAGCGCACGGCTGGCACGAAAGCTGCTTTGAATACTGCACCCTGACTTAAACAACCGTTTCCCCTAGGAGCAATTGATGGCCAAGAGCGTCGCCGACGTGATGAAGATGGTGAGTGAGAACGAGGTCAAGTTCGTCGACTTCCGTTTCACCGATACCCGCGGCAAGGAGCAGCACGTCACGGTGCCGGTCTCGCATTTCGACGAGGACAAGTTCAGCGACGGCCACGCCTTCGACGGCTCGTCGATCGCCGGCTGGAAGGGCATCGAGGCCTCGGACATGCTGCTGATGCCCGACCCGGGCACCGCCAACATCGACCCCTTCTACGACGAGCCGACGCTGATCCTGACCTGCGACGTGCTGGAGCCGGGCGACGGCAAGGCCTACGACCGCGACCCGCGCTCGATCGCCCGCCGCGCCGAGGCCTATCTGAAGGCCTCGGGCGTCGGCGACACCGCCTACTTCGGCCCCGAGCCCGAGTTCTTCGTCTTCGATGGCGTGCGCTGGAGCACCGAGCCGGGCCACAGCTTCTACAAGATCGAAGAGTACGAGGCGCCCTGGAACAGCGGCAACAAGCTTGAGGGCGGCAACCGCGGCCACCGCCCGACCACCAAGGGCGGCTACTTCCCGGTGCCGCCGGTCGACAGCACGCACGACATGCGCGCCGAGATGTCGCTGATCCTGGAATCGCTGGGCGTGCCGGTCGAGGTGTTCCACCACGAGGTGGCCGGCGCCGGCCAGATGGAGCTGGGCACCAAGTTCAGCACCCTGGTGCAGCGCGCCGACTGGACCCAGCTGATGAAGTACGTGATCTGGAACGTGGCCGACAGCTACGGCAAGACCGCCACCTTCATGCCCAAGCCCTACCACGGCGACAACGGCAGCGGCATGCACGTGCACCAGTCGATCTGGAAGGGCGGCAAGAACCTGTTTGCCGGCAAGGGCTACGCGGGTCTGAGCGACACGGCGCTGTACTACATCGGCGGCATCATCCGGCACGCGCGCGCGCTGAACGCCATCACCAACCCCACCACCAACAGCTACAAGCGCCTGGTGCCGCACTTCGAGGCGCCGGTCAAGCTGGCGTATTCCAGCCGCAACCGCTCGGCCTCAATCCGCATCCCGCACGTGGCCAGCGACAAGGCGCGCCGCATCGAGGCGCGTTTTCCCGACCCCATGGCCAACCCCTACCTGTGCTTCTCGGCGCTGCTGATGGCGGGCCTGGACGGCATCGAGAACAAGATCCACCCCGGCGAGGCGGCGACGAAAGACCTCTATCACCTGCCGCCCGAGGAGGACAAGCTGGTGCCCACGGTGTGCCACAGCCTCGATCAGGCGCTGGAAGAACTCGACAAGGACCGCGCCTTCCTGACCAAGGGCGGCGTGTTCAGCGACGCCATGCTCGACGCCTTCATCGAGCTGAAGATGGGCGAGGTCAACCGCATCCGCGTGCAGGTCAACCCGGCCGAGTACGACATGTACTACTCGCTGTGATCGGGGAACGCGGCTTGGTGAAGACGCTCTATTGATCGATACTTGGCCACCGCGTGCGGTACCGATCCCGAGGTTTTTCCCGATCACCATGAAAGCTGCGTTCCTGTCGATCTCCCTTGTTGCCGTGGCCGCCGGCGTGCTGGCCGCGGGCGCCGCGCAGGCGCAGGACCGCATCTACCGCTGCGGCAACGAGTACACCAACCAGACCAAGGGCCGCAGCGGCTGCAAGCTGGTCGAGGGCGGCAACGTCACCGTGGTGCGCGGCACCGCGCCGGCCGCCGCCGCACCCGCGGCGCCGCCCGCTGCGGCCGGCACGCCAAGCCAGCGCGTGGTGAGCGCGCCGGCCAGCGCGCCGCGCATCGACACGCCCGAGCAGCGCGCCCGCGACGCCGACGCCAAGGCCATCCTCGAGCAGGAGCTGCGCCGCGCCGAGATGCGCCACGCCGAGTTGCTGAAGGACTACAACAGCGGCGAGCCCGACAAGATCGGCGGCGAGGCGCGCAACCACCAGAAATACCTCGACCGCGTGGCCGAAATGAAGCTGGCGATCGATCGCAACCAGAGCGACATCGACGGCATCCGGCGTGAGCTCGCAAGACTCAAGTAACTCCATATCCCATTCGGGGCTTCTTCAATCATCGTCATCCCCGCGCAGGCGGGGATCCAGGCCTTGAGCCAGCGCTGCTGCTGGATTCCCGCTCTCGCGGGAATGACGAAGCAAGCGGATTCTTGAACTCGAATTGGAGTAAACCGCGTCATGGCGCGCTGACGCCGCCATCACAAGGCGCAGCGCGGTCATTCGTCACCCGTCACCGCACCATGCCCGCCGCCCGCCGCCCCCAACCCGACGACCCCTGGCAGGCCTTCGACCTGCTGGCCACGCAGCTCGCGGTGGTCGACGGCGAGGGCCGGGTGCGCTTTGCCAACGCGGCGCTGCAGGACGCCATCGGGCTGTCCGCGCGCGCCCTCGAGGGCAGCGTGCTGGCCAGCCACTTCGCCGAACCGGCCATGCTGCGGCACGCGCTGGATGGCGTGCGCGGCAACGCGTTTGCCACCTTGCGCTACGACGCCGAGCTGCAGCCACCCGGCGGCGAGTGCATTCCGGTGCACGTGATCGTGGCGCGCACCGAGCGGCCGGACGAGATTGTGGTCGAGCTGCTGCCCTTGGCCCAGCAGGCGCGCCAGGAGCGCGAGCAGCGCCTGGCCAGTCAGGCCAGCGCCAACAAGGAGCTGTTCCGCAACCTGGCGCACGAGATCCGCAACCCGCTGGGCGGCATCCGCGGCGCCGCGCAATTGCTGGAGCTGGAGATCGGCGAGCGCGGGCTGCACGAATACACCCAGGTCATCGTCCGTGAGGCCGACCGCCTGCAGGCGCTGCTCGACCGGCTGCTGGAGCCGCACCGCCACCCGCCGCGCGTGGGCGACGTCGCCATCCACGAGGTGTGTGAGCGGGTGCGCGCGCTGATCCTGGCCGAGTTTCCGCGCGGCCTGGCGCTGCGGCGCGACTACGACGTGTCGATCCCCGATCTGCGCGGCGACCGCGAGCAGCTGATCCAGGCGCTGCTCAACATCGTGCGCAACGCGGCGCAGGCGCTGGCCGGGCGCATGGCGCAGGGGGACGCCGAGATCGTGCTGCGCACCCGGGTGGCGCGCCAGGTCACCTTCGGTGGCCGGCGCTACAAGCTGGCACTGGACTTGCATGTGATCGACAACGGGCCCGGCGTGCCGGACTCGATCCAGGACCGCGTGTTCCTGCCGCTGGTGTCGGGGCGCGACGGCGGCACCGGCCTGGGCCTGACCCTGGCCCAGACCTATGTGCAGCAACACCACGGTCTGATCGAACTCGACAGCCGGCCCGGGCGCACGGAGGTGCGCATCCTGATTCCCTTGAACTAAGAAGGTGTGAACGCACACAAGGAACTGGCCCGATGAAGACGATCTGGATCGTGGACGATGACGCATCGATCCGCTTTGTGCTGGAGCGTGCGCTGGCGCGCGAGCAACTGCACACGCGCTCGTTCAGCCAGGCGCGCGAGGTGCTAAACGCGCTCGACGAGCCGGGCGGCGAGGCGCCGCAGCTGCTGGTGAGCGACATCCGCATGCCGGGCGATTCGGGGCTGGAGCTGCTGCGGCTGATCCGCCAGCGCCTGCCGCACTTGCCGGTGATCATCATGACGGCGTTCGCCGACCTCGACAGCGCGGTGGCGGCGTTTCAGGGCGGCGCTTTCGAGTACCTGCCCAAGCCCTTCGACGTGCCGAAGGCGGTCGAGCTGATCCAGCGCGCCGCGCGAGAGAGCGAGCGCGAGGACACGGCGGCGCAGCAGCAGGCCGCGGCGCCCGAGATGCTCGGCCAGGCGCCGGCCATGCAGGACGTGTTCCGCGCCATCGGCCGGCTGTCGCAAAGCCAGGTCACGGTGCTGATCACCGGCGAATCGGGCACCGGCAAGGAGCTGGTGGCGCGCGCTCTGCACAAGCATTCGCCGCGTTCGCAGGGGCCGTTCGTGGCCATCAACACGGCGGCGATCCCCAAGGACTTGCTGGAAAGCGAGCTGTTCGGCCACGAGCGTGGCGCCTTCACCGGCGCACAGGCGCTGCGGCGCGGGCGCTTCGAGCAGGCCGATGGCGGCACGCTGTTTCTGGACGAGATCGGCGACATGCCGTTCGACCTGCAGACGCGCCTGCTGCGCGTACTGTCGGACGGGCATTTCTATCGCGTCGGCGGCCACAGCGCCGTCAAGGCGAACGTGCGGGTGATCGCCGCCACGCACCAGGACCTGGAGCAACGGGTGAAGGAGGGCGCCTTCCGCGAAGACCTGTTGCATCGCCTGAACGTGATCCGGCTGCGCCTGCCGGCGCTGCGCGAACGCGCGGGCGATGTGCCGGCGCTGACGCGTCACTTCCTGGCGCAAAGCGCGCAGCAGCTGGGCGTCGAGCCCAAGCGCATCGCCGACGCCGCGCTGGCGCGCCTGATGGCGTTCGGCTTTCCCGGCAACGTGCGCCAGCTGGAGAACATCTGCCACTGGCTCAGCGTGATGGCGCCAGCGCAATGGATCGAGGTCAAGGATTTGCCGCCCGAGGTGCTGGCGGCGACGCCGCAGCCAACGATGCAGCTGACCCCAGTCGTGACGCCGATCGAGTCGGTAGATCCTGTGGATCAGCCCGTTGCGCCCGATGACGCCGTGCCGACTGTGCTGCGCGGTGCGGCGGATGATTGGGAGCTGATGCTGGCCGCCGAGGCGCGCACCCTGCTGGCAAGTGGTGTCGGCGAGGTCTGGGACCACATCGTGCGCCGTGTCGAAACCCGCCTGATCCAGGCTGCGCTGGCCGCTACCCAGGGCCGCCGCAGCGAGGCGGCGCACAAGCTCGGCATCGGCCGCAACACCATCACGCGCAAGATTCAGGAACTGGGCATCGACGCCGAGCGCGATTGACCCCGCTGGCACTCAAGCCAGCGTCACGGTCACCGGTGCGTGATCGCTCGGCTTGGGCCATTTGCGCGGCACGCGGTCGATGTCGCAGGCCGTCACCTGCGGCACCAGCGGCTGGCTGACCAGAATGTGGTCGATGCGCAGGCCGCGGTTCTTCTGGTAGCCGAGCATGCGGTAATCCCACCAGCTGTAACTCTTCTCCGGCTGCTCGAACAGGCGGAAGGCGTCGGCGAGGCCCAGCTCGAGCAAGGCCTGGAAGTGGTGGCGCTCCTCGGTCGTGTGGTGAATGGTCTCGGCCAGCCCCACCGGGTCGTAGCTGTCGCGGTCTTCCGGCGCGATGTTGAAGTCGCCCAGCAGCACCAGGCGCGGGTGCGCGGCCAATTCCTCGCGCAGCCAGTCGCGCAGCGCACGCAGCCAGCTCATCTTGTAGTCGAACTTGTCGGTGCCCGGCGCCTGGCCGTTGACGAAGTAGCCGTTGACGATGCGCAGCGGTCCGCCGGGGCCGTCCACGGTGCCGGCAATCACACGCGAGCTTTCATCGGAAAAACCCGCGATGTTGCGCGTGACGCCTTCCACCGGCGTGCGCGAGAGCAGGGCGACGCCGTTGTAGGTCTTCTGGCCGAACACGGTGGCCTCGTAGCCGATCTCACGCAGGGCATCGAACGGAAACTTGTCGTCCGTCATCTTCAGCTCCTGCAGCGCCAGCACATCGACCGGGTCGGCGCCCAACCAGTCGAGCACGTGCTGCAGGCGGGCGGTGAGGGAGTTGACGTTCCAGGTGGTGATTTTCATGATGCTTATATCTATATGTCTTTATTGGAATTTTCGTTTGTGATCCTAAACGAAGCCCCCAAAAAGGCCCCCATTTGAAAACACTGCAAGGCTCCGCATGAGCGAAAACCCGCCACGTATTCTGCCGGTCGCTACGAACAGGCATTGCTGCATGACCCGCGGCTTCGCGAATCAACCGCCGTTCGGGGCCCCGCTGTTACAGACCTGTAGCTCTGCGGATCGTCAATCCAGCGCTGCAGGTCTGAAGGCGTCCAGCCGCAAGCTCGACCGCCGAGGTGAACGGGGGGCGGAAATCTGCCTTCGGCAATACGCCGGTAGACGGTAGCTCTGCTCAGCGCAGTGATGCGAACGACGTCGACCATTCTGAAGAAGGCCGGGGTAGGGAGGGTGAGGGCTGTGACTGGCCGGTCCGCCGGATGGAGCGCTTGAGACATAGCGATTCCTCTTGACATGTGCATGCACTGAAGAATGAATCACATCGGGTTTGCCGCATACCCATCACATCGCAGCTGAGCGAACAGCAGCGTATCGAGCCGGCCTGCGCTATGCGTTTAGGTGTATCCCGGCTGGGAGTGCCGCAGTCTTCCGCTGACGTGCCAAGAGTCAGCCGGGTCTTGATCGCGCCGGCGATGATGGTGTGCGCGTGGCGGATCCTGCTGTGCTCCTTGCCTGCCGGACTGTGCTGACCGTCAAGGGGCGTGAGCGCGGTGCACACTCGCAGCCTCACGGCCATCTTCAACCGTGTCTTAGGCCCGTGGCCGCTTGTGCGGCAGCGTGGGTGGTCTCTCTGGCATCCGGGCGTCCCCGGCCCCCTGGGAGATGGCCGGTCGCGCTTATATGGACGCCTCCCAGTTGGCAAGCAGTTGATCGTGCCCAACAGAACAAGGAATGGCTGCAGTCTTATATCCGGCCTTGAGCGGGCGACAAGCCTGCGGGCCCTGATGGATTTCGCCGAGAACAGCCTCATCTGTCGTTCGTGCTCGAAGCACCTGCGCGACCCTAGGTTTGTGTTCTCGCGGTCCAACCTGTTTTGCCATCACACGATTTCGCTACCTGCGCAACCAATCAAATTTCTTCGTCAATCGCTGCCTGCGGTTCATGCCGGACGGTGGCTCACATAGTCATTTTGATAGGGGCGCTGATGAGCAATCACCGCCCAGGCGGTGCGCGCCATCTTGTTGGCCAATGCCACTGCCGCCACATTCGCGGGCCGTCGTTGACGGAGCTCTTCTGCCCACTCGGCCTTCTCCCGTCCTCTGGCCAATACCGCCCTGGCCCCGTGAATCAGCAGCGTCCGCAAGTAGCTGTCCCCACGTTTGCTGATGCCGAGCAGGCGGATCTTGCCGCCGGTGCCGCTTTGCCTGGGGACCAATCCGATGAATGCAGCAAACTCGCGGCCTGACTTGAAGGCCGTGGCATCTCCCATTGTGGCGACCAGGGCAGTTGCGGTGAGCGGGCCGATTCCCGGAATCGCGGCGATCGCCTTACAGGTTAATTCACGACGCAGCCACTGCTGAATTCGCTTCTCCGCACCCTTGATGTCCGCCTCGACTCTGTCGATGCGCTGAAGCTGCTCGCGAACCAGTTCGAGCAAGAGGTCAGGGATTTCCTCTTCAATGTCGGCCATTCTCTCCCTGATCTCGGAAAGTCCTGCAAGATGGCCACTCTTGAACGTGAGACCGAACTCGTAGAGCAGACCGCGAAGCTGATTCACTTGCGCCGTGCGAAATTTGACCAATGCCGTGCGCACCCGATGCAACGCAAGCATGGTCTGCTGTTCTTCGGTTTTTCCTGCAACTGAGCGCATGCCAGGTTGTTGTACCGCAGTCCAGATCGCGTGCGCATCAGCAGCGTTGGTTTTGTTCCCATGCACGAATGCACGCACATGCTTTGGGTGCAACAGAACGACCTGGTGGCCTATGGCCATCAACTTGCGGCGCCACCAATGTGCGCTGCCACAAGCTTCGAGCGCCACTATGCCAGTCTCCCGTTTGCTGAGGAAATCGATCAGCTCCGGTTTGCCCATCTTTCGTGAGCGAATCTCACCGGTACTGGGTTCAACCCAGTGCAGATGAAAGACGCGCTTGGCGACATCAAGCCCATAGATCGTGATGCTCATGGCAAACCTCGGCGAGTAGTTGGATGGCCATACTGTTTTGGCAAACCTCTGCACCGTCAAGTTCGCTGGACCGCAGCATAGGTGGGAGGCGTCCATACCATCTGTCGTGCTGCGCATTGAACCCCCTGCGGGGTTTCGCCCCATCCGGGCTTTCATCGTTCCCTCGCTTCGCTCGGCTGACGCCTTCGGCCCGGCTCGTTGATCCGGGCCTGCGCGCTGGGCTTGGCGCCCCTGGGATACCGCCGAACCGGCCGTGCCGGATCGGCCTTCGCGCCTGCGGCGCTGCGCGCTTCGCTTGCGTGGGGTCGGCGTGAAAGCGGGCCGTTGCCTGTCCAGCCATCTTTACTGAATCCGTCACCTTGCTCGCGACTGTAGCCCGCGGCCGGGTGCCGTCAAGGCGCGCCAGGCCGAGTCCTCGCTGCGCTGCGGGCCGCACCCACCTGGCGCTTGTTTCCTTGACGGCAGGTGGCCACGCGCTCCTGACCGTCGCGGGCGATGAACTCAGGAAAGACGGTGGCAACGAGGCCAACCGGGTTCTTCGTGCCGACCCCACCGGAAACCCGAAGAGGGCTCTGAATCTAGGAATCCGGTGAGGCTTTTTCAACAGCCAACTTCATCAGGAGAAAGATCATGCAACTCGCATCCCGTTCTCGTGCGTGAGCTTGTCGATCAGGGCCTGATTGAACTTGACCTGCTGCGCCAGTTGCCGAACGGCCTGGCGCAGTTGCTCGGCATCGAGTGTTTCGAGGTCTGGCAGTTCGATCACAGCGGCCATGGTGCCTGTCCGAAGGAAAGCACACCATCGGGAGATGCCGCAATTGATCTACAGCACGGTGATGCCGCCAGCTTCGCCGATACGCTGCCAGGGTAGGCCCAGGGCCAGGGCGTCAAGCTGATCGCGCTGCAGAGTCAGGGTGCCGTTCAACTCTCGCGGCCAGGCAAACTTGCCGCTGTTCAGGCGCCGCGCAGCCAGCCACACACCGATGCCATCGTGCACGAGTACTTTCATGCGGTTGGCTCGCTTGTTGGCAAACAGACAAGCATGGTGCGGACGGGCGGCGCCGAAGACGTGGATCACGCGCGCCAATGCCGTGTCGGTGCCGGCGCGCATGTCCAAGGGCTCGACCGACAGCCAGATGGCGTCGATGCGGATCAACGCAGCAGCTCGCGCAGCCAAATGCCCAGATCGGTCACCTCGGTCATCGGCCAACTCAGTTTGACTGTCAAGGGGCCACGGCGCAGTTCCAGGTCGATCTGGCGCTCCGGTGGGGCCGGCCAATCCTCCGCGGCGACGGTTACCGGCACGAAGGACGGCGCGGGCGACACCAGCGCGTTTGCCTCGCGCACCAGCTTGCGCCAGCCGTGCACGATGTTGGCGTTGATGCCGTGGGCCATCGCAACCTGGGCTGCCGACGCGCCCGGATGCGCGCACTCGAGCAAGATCTGCTCCTTCAATTCAGCGCTGTAGTGCCTGCGCCTTCTGACCAGCTCCGTTGCCATCGTGTCCAGCATCTCCTTGCTGGACAGCATCGTTACAGCCTACCGCCGCGGATTCAAGATGGGTTGGCCGCGCGCATACCATTTGCATCGAGATCTGCTCGATCAGCAACCGGCTCACGGGTGCCGTACCCGACAATGAAGCCCATCCGGTTCAAGAGTTCCGACGCCACGGCGTTCCCTTCGTCATTTGCTCGGACAACTCGGAGATCCACCAATAGGGTCTGGCGGATGATCAGGCCGCTGCGATGGCCGAGGGCCTGTCGATCTGCGACATGCAACAGCAATACGAGATAGCCAAACACTATTCGTTCATGGAGGGACTGATTTGAAGATCCGATTCATGTCTGGCAATCAGCACAAGATCGCCGAGGTTCAGCGTATCCTCAACCCCGTTGGCGTCGAAATCATCGCGGTCCCGCAGAAAATTCAGGAGCTGCAGACCGAAGACGTCCATGCCTTGGTTAAGGATAAATTGATCAAGGCGTTTGGGTCGATCGGCCGTCCGTTGTTCGTCGAGCATACGGGCTTGTATTTGAGCGGCCTCAACGGACTGCCTGCAGGCTTAACTCAGATCTTCTGGGATCGATTAAGGGCAGACCGCTTCGCTAGTCTCGTGGCAGGGCTGGGTGATGCCAAAGTCACAGCGAAGACAGTGCTCGGGTATTGCGACGGACACAAGATGCACCTGTTCGAAGGCGCCATCGAAGGGACGGTTCCATCAATGCCGGCCGGCCCCACCGACTTCCAGTGGGACTGCGTCTTCATACCCAACGGCTTTAACCAGACGTTCGCGGAGATGGGACCGGCCAAGGACGACATCTCCATGCGCCGCATCGCGCTGGACAAGTTTGCGGATCACCTCAAGGCACCGAAATGCACCAATTGAAAGACGAACTACTTGAGGCGCACCGCAACGGCAGGCTAATGCTGTTCGTCGGTGCCGGCGTGTCGGCGAATCTCGGGTTGCCGGACTGGAACGCGCTGATCGGGCGCATTGCCGAGGAGCTTGGTTATGACCCGGAGATCTTCTCCACATATGGCACGCCCCTAGCGCTCGCTGAGTTCTACAAGAAGAGAATGGGCGGCTTGGGGGCATTGCGCAGCTGGATGGACCGCGCGTGGCACAACACGGGCACGGACGTCACCAAGTCCGACATCCACCGGCTCATCGCCAAGAGCAACTTCTCCAAAATCTACACCACCAATTACGACCGTTGGCTGGAGAGCGCCCACGACGCCTTCGGTGTGAAGTACGACAAGATCAAGAGCGTCGCCGACCTCGTGAGGCTCACTGAAGGGCGCCGCCAGATCATCAAGCTGCATGGCGACTTCGATTTGGAAGACTCTATCGTTCTCGATGAGACCAGCTACTTCCGGCGTTTGGATTTCGATACGCCGCTGGACATCAAGCTACGCGCCGACGTGCTCGGCTGCTCGGTCCTCTTCATCGGCTACAGCTTGAACGACATCAACATCCGACTCCTGTTCTATCGGCTCACAGAGATGTGGGGCAGTTCCAGCTTGGCGACCGCTAGGCCGAAGTCTTACTTCTTCACGAATCGTCCCAACCCAGTGGCCAAAGAGGTGCTGGGCCAGTGGGGCATCGAGATGATCGTCTCCGAAGAGGACGCCCCCGGAAAGGCGCTCACGGACTTCATGCAGCAACTGGTGGTCTGAGCCAAAAACGAGCGTCATTGCCGATCGACGGCAGCTCTGGCGCTCCCTTGGACAAGCTGGCACCTGCTGCATCAAAGTTGACAAAGCAACCGCCAAGCTCGACGACAGCCTCGTCAGCGCCGATGGCTATTTGTGCTCGCCTGGGATGCCGACCTTGCCTAACCGATTGGTCTCGCATCAGCGCGAGCGTTCAATGACCGCTACTGCGCGCTGATTTCGGAAATGTGAACGACCGGAACCGCCACCGACCGGCCATTGCCGCACGCTCGACGAAAGGCCCAATTATCGGCATACGCCCCTCACATCCAACCGATAGATAGCCGCTTGCCGACGGTAACTTGTTCCAGCGTACGATTCAGCCATGACCACCCTAATCAACGCCCTCAAGTCCGAGATCACCCGCCTGGCCCGCAAGGAGATCAAGACCGATCTCCTTTCCCTGCGCAAATCGGTCACTGCCCAGCGCTCCGAGATCGCCGCCCTCAAGCGCGAGATCAAGGCCTTGCAGTCACAGGTTAAGAGCAACCAGAAGACGCTGAAGACCGTGCAGCCGGCGTCTCCGGCAGAGGACGAAACGCCACGGCGTGTCCTGCGCTTCAGTGCCGAACGCTTTGCTGCCCAGCGCGCCAAGCTGGGCCTCTCCCAAGCCCAGATGGCCCAACTCGTCGGCGCCTCTACCGTGTCGATCTATAAATGGGAAACTGGCAAAGTCCGCCCCCGCGCCGCCCAACTCGAACGCATCGCCGCTATCCGCAAGCTCGGCAAGCGAGAAGCTATGGCCCGCCTGGCTGCGGCCGAGTCGTAATGCCACTGGGCACTTCAGCTCGCTTTGTGGCTGCCGCTGAGCCTCACCCACCCATCAGCCGCGCCAGCGTCCTGGCATTCCTCTGCCCCTGATCCTCGAAGTTGTTGTTGAACATGACGTGGATCGAATCAACTTCTGATGCGATCTCCCGAATCGGCTCCACGAAGCTGCTGAGCTCAGCTTCCGAGTAGTCATAGTTGAACCTGTCCGATGCCGCCGTCTGCCCCCGCACATTCCAGGTTGCCGTATTGCGCCCATGCAACCGGAAGATCGCCAGCCTCGGGTTCGTCAGCTCCCACACCTGCGGCACACTGTTGGCAAACCCCTGCGGCCCATCCACGATGACGTGGCTCACCCCCAACTCCTGCTCAAACCTCAGCGTCGCCTCCCGATGCTCCGGTGCCCACCAAGTCTGGTTCCTGAACTCCACCGAGACTGGATAGCCATCCATCCGCTCTACGCAATGCGCCACATGCTCATGGCCTTGTTTGTTCCGAAGCAACCAGGGCGGAAACTGAAACAGCACCGCCCCCAGCTTGCCGGCTGACGCGAGAGGCCACAAGGCTTCCTTGAATCGCCGCCAGAGTTCATCCTGGATTTCAAGCGGTACATCCCGGTAATAGATCGACTTAGACTGCGGCCCCAGCGCCTGCTGAGATCGTTAACGGACTCGCCGCTGGACTGAAGCTGCCAAGCGACAAATCACGATACAAGGTCAGTTGTCAGGACGCAAGAAGATGCGTCCAACATGCTGGCCGCTCTCCAGCAGACGATGGGCATCGGCGACCTGTGACAGAGCAAACACGGTGCCGGACGGTGGCTTGATCTTGCCCGATGCAAGCAACTCGATTGTCTGCGCGGTCAATTCGCGAATCGGAGCAGGGTCGCGCTCCCATACATGTGCTGAAAAGTACTGAATGGACAGGCACTTCGCTATATGCATGCGCCAAGCATCAAAAAACGATGCGGGAGGGTGGCCGCCGACCGCGTTGTACAACACGATTTTTCCCCACGGTGCCATGCATTCGAGTGCGTTGGAGAAGTTCTGTCCGACATATGACTCGAGCCATAGGTCAACGCCCAATCCGCCGGTGATAGACATGATCTGCTGGGCAAGCCGCTCATCTCGGTAGTCAAGCACTTCGTTAGCGCCAGCGCCCAAGGAGTGTTGACGCTTGCTTTCGTGTCCGACGGTGGCGATCACCTTGTAGCCCAGTGCGACGGCGACCTGCACGAGTGCCGTTCCGACGCCACCGCTGGCCCCTGATACCAGTACCCATTGAATGCGCTGTCCGCGTCCGCACTCCTTCAACATGCCCAACGCGAGCGCGTAGTACGCTAAATTGCCGGCGATATCGAGGGACATTTCTGGTGGCAGTGCGAGCAACAGATCTTCTGGCACAAGCAGCGACTCTACGTAGCATGACCCCGCCATGCCAAGCAGCGCCGAGCTGACGTAGACCGGTTGTCCCACCTTAAAGCGTGTCACGTTGGCACCAATCTCCTCTACGGTGCCTGACATCTCGACGCCGGGCGTTGCAGGCATCGGAAACAGGTGCATCCAGGGATAGGTGCCGGTGCGCACGTGGACGTCTGGCCAGCCTACACCGATCGCGTGAGCACGCACCCGCACCTCGAACGGTCCTGGCGTAGGTGTCGGGACATCTACGACGTCCAATACCTCCGGTCCGCCGAAGCGGGAAATTGAGATCTTCTTCATGGGTTTGCTCCTTCTGCTGTAGGGCATGGCGCCTGCCAACTCGACCAAGTGAGTTGCGACCTGTGCCTTTGTCGAGGATTTTTGACGGCGTCCCAGCACCCGTATTGACCGCGTAGGACACGCACGTTGACTTGATCGCACCGCGCAATGCAAATCTGTTGATCTCGATCGAGTGCCGGGACAAATTTGAGTCAATTTGCACGCTTCATTCGGTCAATACCTGCGTGCCGTTGCTGGGAAGAATATGCGGTATATCAGCAAGGAAGGGCAAGCATCTGTTGCTGCCCAGTTCAGTCAAAGCGGATTTGAAGCATGAACATGTCCTATCCAGCAAGCGAGCAGCGGACGTTGGGCCACTGCCTCGCGCGGTTGGCAGATGAGATGCCGGACAAGGAGTTCCTTGTCGTTGGTGAGAAGTCCTGGACCTACCGGGCCTTCGATGACTGGGTTACGGTGCTGGCGCGCGGGTTAGTTGCGCAGGGATTTTGCAAAGGCGACAAGCTGGCGATCATGCTGCCCAACTGCGCTGAGTTCGTCGCACTGTGGTTTGCCTGCGCACGCATCGGCGTTATCGAAGTGCCTGTCAATAGTGAGCGTCCAGTCAATCCATCTTGACGCGTACCCACTGCCGTGATCGTCACGCCGAGGTTTTGGCTCCCACGTCGGCGATGCACTCTGCGAGGTTGAGCGCAGCCATCAGCAGGTACTTCTCGGGGTCCGTTCGTGCACGCAGCAGGTCGTGCTTGCCGAGGTATCCATAGACGAATGCCAGCAAGTAGCGCTCGGGATGCTCGTCGCAGAACTGCTGAACCATCTGTTTGGCCAGATCGCCCGGCAACCCCTCGTTGAAGCGCGCCCGAGCCGTCAGCCGCTGCATGCATCTGTCCTGCACATCCTCCGAGACGATCGGCCACACATGGCCGCTGCGCTTCATCGCCTGGAACGTCACCAGCAGGATGTGCAGCGGCACCTCCAGTTCTTCGAGGTCAACCCCCATGCGCGGCAGCACCAGGATCGAGGCCAGCAGATTGGGCCGCTGCGCGGCGATCTCGTCGGCCAGGCGTACCTTTTGAGCGTGATCCATGCCATTGATGTCGATGGCCGCCTGCACCATCACCGCCTGCGTGATCACGCCCATCGTCAGCCTGGCCGCCAGCGATGCGGCAGCAACTCTTCAAGTCGATGATTCGGGTGCGCGTGGATGCGCGCGAGCACGTCACGCAGGTAGGCCCAAGGATCCAGGCCATTGAGCTTGGCCGACTGCACCAGACTCATCACCACCGCCGCGCGCTGCCCGGCCAACTCGCTGCCCACGAACAGCCAGTTCTTGGCGCCGAGCTTCCACGGCTTGATCTGCCGCTCGATCAGGTTGTTGTCGATGGCGACTGCGCCGTCATCCAGGTGCAGCGTCAGCGCCTTCCACGCGTTGACGCTGTAGTCAATCGCCTCGGCGATCTTGCTGCCATCCAGCACCTGCGCGCGCTGCAGCTTGAGCCAGACCTCGAATTCGTCCCACAGCGGCCGGCTCAGTTGCTGCCGGGCCTGCTTGCGGACGCCTTCCTCCATGCCGGCGAAGGCCGCCTCAGCCTGGTAGAGCCGCGCCCAGCGCTGCAGCGCCTCGGCGGCCACGCCACTGGCCCTGCTGCCCCCGCGGCTGAGCTCCTCGAAGCGCCTTCTGGCATGCGCGGCGCACGCCGCCGACCTGCGCTGCGGGTAGAGCCTGGCATCCAGCACAGCGTTGTAGCCGGCGTACTGGTCGGTGATCAAGGTGCCATTCCAGGCCGGCTCGGGGTATGGCGGCCCCTTGCCGCCAAGGAAGGCGACCGGGTACTGCGATCCCCGACCCGGGCAGAACTCGTAGACCACGCCAGGATGCGGATCGTGGTGGCTGCGCGCCCAGGCCCAGATGTAGGCCTTCTTGGTCTTGCCCGAGCCGGGCTCCAGTAGCGGCACCGGTGTCTCATCGGCGTGCAGCACGCGGCAGCCCAGGATGAAACGCCGTTGCGCCTCGTACAGCGGCTGCAGGGCGGCGCCGCCAGCGCCAGCCCAGGTAGCCAATGTGGAGCGCGGCGTATGCGCGCCCGAGCGGGCATTGATGGGCTCTTGCCGGTAGTACGGCAGGTGGTCCACGAAGCGGCTGATCAGCGTATGCGCCACCAGTCCGCTGGCGGGGATGCCGCCAGCGACCACATCCGGCTCGGCCGGCTCCTGGCGGATTTGCTGGCAGCAGCAGCACGCCCATTTGCCGTAGATGTGGCGGTGCACGAAGAACCTGGCCGGGATGATGTCCAGCCGCTCGCTGACGTCCTCACCGATGCGCTGCATGGGCCGGCCGCACTCTGGGCTTGGGCAGGTGGTGTCCGCAGGTTCGTGGCGATGCTCCACGCGCTCCAGGTGCTCCGGAAGTGCCTGGCGGCGTGGACGACGTGGTGGTGCCTTCGGGACTTTGGGCGCCTGGGGAAGGTCGCGTTGCAACGCAGCCAGTTGCGCCTGCAGGCTGGCCTCGTCTTCTGCCAGCGCCTCCTGGAACAGGGCGCGCTGCTGGGCCGTCATGGCTTCGGTCCTGGCGCCGAACTTCCAGCGCTTCAGGCGCGCGAGTTCGAAGTTGACCTTCTCCAGCTTGGCGCGCGCCCAGGCGATCTCACGCGCCTGGGCCTGCACCTGCTGCTGCAGCCGCGTGATCAAGGCGGCCGCCTGCGCTGGCAGGTGCACCATGTCGATGCAGTCCGTTGCGGTGTCGCCGAGCATGCCCGGCATGCTGCACGAGTCAGGGGTGCTGTGCATCGGCAGATACGATGTCAACGCGCTGGCCACGGCGGCCCATGCCCGCTTTAGCAGCGGCTGATGACGCTGAGTTCGCCCAGGCGCTGCCAGGGTAGGCCCAGCGCCAGAGCGCCGAACTGCTGGGCCGTGAGTTGCAGCGCTGGCATCGCGGAGCCAACTGAATCGCGCTCGATCCAGACGAAGCGCCCGGCGTGCAAGCGGCGCGTGGCGCACCACACGCCGAAGCCGTCGTGCACCAGCAGCTTAATGCGCGTGGCCCGCGCGTTGGCAAAGAGATAGCCGTGGTGGGCTTGCGCCTGGCCGATGGTGTTGATGACGACATTGAGTAGGCGGTCGGCACCGGCGCGCATGTCTTGCGGCTGGGTGCACAGCCATAGAGTGTCGATGCGGATCACCAGAGTAGTCCTCAGACGACAGCCATCGTGCCGGCCAGCGCGCGCAGCAGGGCCGCGTACTGCGGCGCCGCACTTGCTGCGCACTGCAACTTCAGCCGCAATCCGCCGCGTTCGAGTTCGATGCGGATGTCGGGCGGCGATGGCGGAAGGTTGGCGAGGCGGTGTTCGGACTTGGTCAACTCGACCGGTACGAACTGCAGGGGCGCCACGCGCTGCGTAGGCGCTGGCACCTCTGCAGCCATGCGCTTGAGGTTCTGTCCGGCCAGCCATTTGCGCACGACGTTGGGGTTCAGGCCGTGGCCAGTGGCCACGGCAGCTACCGAGGCATCAGGCTGCCGGCACTCATCAAGGACTTGCGCCTTGAACTCGGAGGTGTGAACGCGGCGTTTGGAGCGATTGGGATTCATGGGTGTCCACCAAAATTAGGTGGACACCATCCTCAGGAGCTCAACAACGCGGCGCAAGATGGGACGGCTGGACGCTCACTGTCAATACGGCTTACCGGGGTTCACTGTTACGCCATGTACTCCATCAGTCCGACTCCCGTGCGGTGGTTGTCGCTGCTGACTTTCTCGAACGCATCCATCGTGATGCGGGTGAGCTAGAGACTCTGGAGAAGGTTCTGGTGCTCGGCGAGATGAGCGATCCGCCCAGTTTTTCCATACCGGTGCTTGCGTTCGATGTGTTGCTATCTCAGCAGGCGCCCCTCCCGTCGATCGATATGTCGCCACGCGATTCCATGGCGATCCTGTATTCGTCGGGCACAACGGGTGTGTCCAAAGGCATCCTGCTATGCCACAACTATTTCTGGTTTGCTGGGAACCAGAGCCTGACGTTGCGCGGCGTTACCGCTGACGACCGCATTTACACCTGCCTGCCACTGTTCCATGGCAACGCGCAGATGCTGAGCACGATGCCTGCACTGCTGGCGGGCGCTACGCTGGTGCTTGACACGCAATTCAGCGCATCCACCTTCTGGGAGCGGCTGCGTGCTAGCCGCGCGACGCAGTTCAACTACATCGGCGGCATGATTCCGATTCTGATGAAGCAGCCGCCCTCCGCGGCGGACCGACAGCATGCAGTGAAGATGGCTACCGGTGCGGCGGCGCCGCGTGACCAACTGCTGGCGTTTGAGCAGCGCTTTGGTGTGCGCCTGCTCGAAGGCTATGGCCAGACCGAGAACTGTGTCGCACTAGTCAATCCAGTGGGTGCGCCACGGGTTGGCTCTATCGGACTACCGATATGTGGCTACGACGCGGATGTCGTGAACGACGACGACGAACCCGTGCCACCCGGCACGATCGGTGAACTCGTCGTGCGTCCGCAGCATCCGTTCATCATGATGGACGGCTACTACAAGATGCCGCAGGCCACGCTTGAGATGTGCCGCAACCTATGGATGCACACCGGCGACCTGGTCACCAGGGACGAAGATGGCTACTACTACTTCGTTGACCGCAAGAAGGACGCGATGCGCCGGCGTGGCGAGAACATCTCCGCCTTCGAGGTCGAAGCGGCTGTCAACTCACACCCCGCAGTCCTCGAATCAGCTGCGATCGCGGTGCCGTCCGAGGTCGGTGAAGACGAAGTCATGGTTTGTGTCGTGCTCAAACCCGGTCAGACGCTGGCCGCGCTCGACCTGATCAAGCATTGTGAAGAACTGATCGCCTATTTCGCGGTGCCACGTTACGTGGACTTCTGCACCGAGTTGCCGAAAACGCCGACCCCCCCCCTCCCCCCCCCCCCTTCCCTTTGGGTTGCCGGCGCCCCCTCCCCCCTCCCCCCCCCCCCCCGGGGGGCGGGGGCCCCGGCCCCGCCCCCCCCCCGCCCCCCCCCCCCCCCCCCGCGGGCGGGCCCCCCCCCCCCCCCCCCCCCCCCCCCCCGCCCCCCCCCCCCCCGCGGCCCCCGCCGCCCCGGCGGTGGGGCCCCCCGCGCCCCGTCCCCCCCCCCCCCCCCCCCCCCCCCCCCCCCCCCCCCCCCCCCCCCCCCCCCCCCCCCCCCCCCCCCCCCCCCCCCCCCCCCCCCCCCCCGCCCGGCCCCCCCCCCCCCCCCCCCCCCCCCCCCCCGCCGGGCCCCCCCCCCCCCCGCGCCCGCCCCCCCCCCCCCCCCCCCCCCCCCGGCCCCGCCGGGGGCCGGGGCCCCCGCCCCCCGCCCCCCCCCCCCCCCCCCCCCCCCCCCCCCCCCCCCCCCCCCCCCCCCCCCCCCCCCCCCCGGGGGCCCCCCCCCGCCCCCCCCCCCCCCCCCCCCCCCCCCCCCCCCCCCCCCCCCCCCCCCCCCCCCCCCCCCCCCCCCCCCCCCCCCCCCCCCCCCCCCCCCCCCCCCCCCCCCCCCCCCCGCCCCCCCCCCCCCCTCCCCCCCCCCCCCCCCCCCCGGGCCCCCCCCCCCCCCCCCCCCCCCCGGGGAAACAACCCCCCCCCAGGGCGGGCCCCCCCCGGCCCCCCCCCGGCCCGGGCCCCCCCCCCCCCCCCCCGGGCCCCCCGCCCCCCCGGGGCCCCCCCCCCCCCCCCCCCCCCCCCCCCCCCCCCCCCCCCCCCCCCCCCCCCCCGGCGCGGGGGGGCGCCCCCCCCCCCCCCCCCCCCCCCCCCCGGGGCCCCCCCCCCCCCCCCCCCCGGCCCCCCGTCCCCCCGCCCCCCCCCCCCCCCCCCCCCCCCGGGGGGGCCCGCCCCCCCCCCCCCGCGCCCCCCGCCGGCCCCCGCGCCCCCCCCCCCCCCCCCCCGCCCCCCGGCCCCTGCCCCCCCCCCCCCCCCCCCCCCCCCCCCCCCCCCCCCCCCCCCCCCCCCCCCCCCCCCCCCCCCCCCCCCCCGGCCCCCCCCGGGCCCCCCCCCCCCCCCCCCCCCCCCCGCCCCCCCCCCCCCCCGCCCCCCCCCCCCCCCCCCCCCCCCCCCGGGGCCCCCCCCGCCCCCCCCCCCCCCCCCCCCCCCCCCCCCCCCCCCCCCCCCCGGGGGCCCCCCCCCCCCCCCGTTGGGGGGGGGGGGGGGGGGGCGGGTCCCGCCGCCTTTCGAGTTGAAAAGTACCGGCTGCGCGAACAAGGCGTCACGCCAACGACCTGGGATCGCGAAAAGGCCGGCTACACGTTGCGTCGCTGAAGACAGTTGTGCCGCGTCATTTCTGAAATTCCCCTCGAATCATCCTCGATCTCTCTGGAGTCACCATGGAAAAAAAGCGAACCGACAACAGCGCGGCGCATGAGTTGCAATACATCGTCGGTGTCGACATCGGCGGCACCTTCACTGATGCCTTCGTCAGCTCGGCGGACGGTAGGCATTCGTGGACCGGCAAGTCGCTGACCACGCCGGCCGATCTGTCGCGAGGACTGGTCAGTGCACTAGAGGCCGCAGCGCAGGACATAGGCATTCCCATCACCGATCTGTTGGCTCGCACGGTGAAGTTTGCCCACGGCACCACCGTGGTAACGAACGTCATCGCTGAGCTGAGAGGCGCCAAGGTAGGGCTGTTCACGACCCAGGGCTGCGGCAGTCTGCTGACTATTGCGCGCTCGGCGCGCGCCTACGAGTTCGATTTCTTGAAGCACGCTCCGCTGCCTGCGATTGTGGACAGCAGGTGCATCGTGGAAGTTTCCGAGCGGATCGACTGTAAAGGGCAAGTCCTGGCGACTTTGAACGAGGAGGGCCTGCGGGACTCGATTCGGCGCCTAGTCGAGGAGGAGAAGGTTGAGGCCGTCGCGATCTGCTTTCTGTGGTCCTTCTTGCATCCGCAGCACGAGCGCCGAGTGCGCGACATCGTGAAGGAAATGTATCCTGATCTGTTCGTGTCGATCTCATCGGAGATCCATCCGGTGATGCGCGAATACGAGCGGCTGATGACGACGATCCTAAACAGCTACGCGGGCAACGTGTTCGCCAAGTATGTTGAGCGCGTCGAGGGCGTGCTACGCGAGCTGGGGCTTAAGACCACACTGCTGATGATGTCCAGCTCCGGTGGTTCCCTGTCTGCGCAGGAGGCAGCGCAACGTCCGATAGCGTTGGCCTATTCCGGACCGGCGGGCGGTCTGCTTGGCGCCACTACGGTGTCCAAGGATCTCGGCTTGTCCAAACTGCTGAACACCGATATGGGAGGGACCAGTTTCGACGTCTCGTTGCTGGTCGACGGTAAGCCGTTGACGCGCAATAAGGCCAAGATCGGTCCGTTCTGGACCGGTCTGTCAGTACTCGACATCGAAGCTATCGGGTCTGGAGGTGGCAGCTTGGCATGGGTCGATGGACGAGGCATGGTGCAGGTGGGGCCACAGAGCGCGGGCTCCACACCAGGACCAGCATGCTACGGGAACGGTGGGGTGAAGCCGGCGCTTAGCGATGCCGCGGTTGTACTGGGCATTCTGGATCCTGAGTACTTCCTTGGGGGCAAGATCAAGCTCAGTCGCAGCAGTGCCGAACAAGCATTGGTGCAGGAGGTCGGTCAACACATCGGTCTCGACGCACGCGACACTGCGGCCGGTATCTTCAACGTTGCTACCGCGAACATGGCCAACGCTGTGCGTCACGCCACAATCGGCCGTGGTCTGGATCCACGCGAATTCACGATGCTCAGCTACGGTGGCTGCGGGCCGATGTTCGCTGCCTCGATCGCGCACGAACTTGGCATTCGTCAGGTCGTGATTCCGGAAGTCTCCGCGGTCTTCTCGGCTTACGGCGTGGCGCGTACGGACATCCGGCGCGAACGCTACCGTACGCTTCGCCAGCCAATTCCGCTCTCGGTCTCTGCGGTCAATGCGGTGTTTGCCGAACTTGACGCTGAAGTGCGCGCTGACTTGCAACGAGACAACGTTGCCGTCGCCGATATGAAACTTCATTTTGAGGCCGACTTCCAATACGCGGGTCAGGTATCACCATTCAATGTGCCGCTGTCGGTACCGCCGTTTTCTGACGCCGACGTGGGTGACTTCAGAGTCCGCTTCGAGGCAGAGTACGAGCGCTTGATGGGCGAGGGTACTGCCGTGGCGAGCGTGCCTGTTGAGCTGATCAACTGCCGCGTAGTGGGCTACGGTCACACAGTGCAGCCACCGACCGTGGAGCTTGATGGTCACTCCAGCATTGCAACTACGGACAGGGCTCGTAGCGCAGAGCGGCGTGTCTATCTGCCGGCCAATAAGCAAGAGACCATAGTGCCGGTGATCAACGTCACAGATATGCGATCTGGTGGTTCGTTGCAAGGCCCAGCGCTGATTGAGCGCGAAGACACAACCATCTTCGTTCCGGCGCGCACCGCTGCGCGCATGGATTCTTATCACAACATCGTTCTCGATCTGAGCTAAGCACCAGAGGTGGCCACATGACAACCGAAAAAATCGATCCGTTCACACTGGAAATCGCGCGCGGCCGGCTGGAGTCCATCGTCAAGGACATGGGCGCGGCGCAGATACGTGCATCCAGCAACCCCGGTACGACCGAGGCTCGCGACCTGTCGTGCTCGATCTATGACGCGAAGGGCAACGGATTGGCCTACGCGGCGTACATCCTGTTCCATGTGCGTTCAACACAGGAAGGCGTGTTGGCGATCCTGCGCGACTACGGTGACGACATTCACCCCGGCGATGCCTTCCTTGCCAACGACGTCTACTGGGGCGGCGGCATCCACCAGGGCGACGCCTGCTTCTTCAAGCCGATCTTCCATGAAGACAAGTTACTTGGATTCTCCGCTGTCGCTTGTCACATGTACGACGTCGGTGGTATGAACCCAGGCAGCTTCGCACCACAGGCAAAGGAATGTCTGCAGGAGGCACTGAATATCCCGCCGGTGAAGATTCTGCGTGGTGGTAAGTGGGACACCAGTACGTGGAACTTCTTCATGAACAACGTGCGCACACCCGAGTCCAATGCTATGGACCTGAAGGCGATGCTGGCAGGTTGTCACGTGGCCGAGCAGCGTGTGCTGGAAATGGTCGACGTGTATGGAAAGAGCCGCTTCGACACCATCTGCGACAACCTCCTTGAGTTGAGCGAGGCGGCGATGCGTCGGCGTATCTCGCAGATCGCCGACGGCGTGTACGAATATACCGATTGGCTCGAGCATAACGGCCATCGCGACGAAGTCTACAAGGTGCATTGCCGACTGACGGTGGCCGGTGACGAAATGACTTTCGACTTCTCGGAGTCAGATCCGCAGACCGATGGTTTCATCAACACCGGATGGTGCGGTCTGGTCGGTTGCGTATTCACTATCGTGATGCAGCAGGTTGGCCCAGATATCCCATTTAACGAGGGCTTCGTACGACCGGTGCATGTGGTGTGCCCGCCCGGCAAGATCGTCAACGCCAAGCGGCCGGCGCCCGTGGCGTCGGGTCACCTGGAGGCGGGACAGCGTGCCGGCACCTGCGCCATGGCGACGCTGAATCGGGCGTTGGCTGCCAGCGATGGCGCGCTGAGGTCTCGCGTAATGGGGTTGTGGGGCGACTGCTGGCCTGCACACGGAGGTGTCGGTATTGACCAGTACGGCAAGTACAAGTTGTACGCGCCGCACGACGGCAGTTCACAGGGTGCCGCCGCGACGCTTGGACGCGACGGTCTGTCGATCGCGGGTCTCGCCTGCCAATCGTTCAACGGCGTGCCGGATATCGAGGACACCGAGTACCGCTTTCCGCTGCTGTACCTGCGCAAGGCCTTGTGTGTTGATTCTGCAGGTGCCGGCGAATATCGTGGAGGTTTCGGCTTTGACTGTATGTGGATGCTGCATAACGTGCCGAGCGGCCACGCCATCCAAGCTTTCGTTGGGCGACGCTCGATCCCGTTGGCTGGCAGCTTCGGCGGCTATCCGTCGACCACCTCGCACTGGGAGACCTGCCAAGACGGTGCGGTGCTCGAGAACGTTGTCGCAAACGGTGGGTTACCGCGTGACCGTGATGCCGTTGTCGGAACTTGGACCTATCACCCGCCCAAGCTCGACATGACACCGATTAAACCGGGGACGATTTTTCACTACAACAACCTCGGCGGCGGTGGATTGGGCGATCCGCTGCGGCGTGAACCGGTGCATGTGGCGGCTGACGTGAGGGAGGGCTGGGTCAGCGTACGCCAGGCGCGGGCAGCTTATGGCGTGATCGTCGACGCTTTGGGCAACGTGGACCTGGAGAAGACGACGGCCGAGCGTGAAGCCCAGCGTACAGCGCGGCGTGCGCGCAGCCAATCGCCTGTGCGTAAGCCGACGGCTCTGGTCGGTAAGGCTACTGGCAATATGTTGACACCCGACTTGGAGCTGGTGGAGCACGACGATGACAAGATCGGTGTGCGCTGCCGGCACTGCGGTAGCCACATCTGCGATGCCCCTCACAACTGGCGCGAGCACGTGCTGATCAGCGAGTTTCCGGTCGGCGGTGAGTACGCACAGGAGCTGGGTATTCGCACCGCACGCCGCAAAGATCACGAGTTCGTCGTGCGCGAACATTTCTGCCCGAACTGTGCAACGTTGCTTGATGCGCAGGTCACGCTCGCCGGTGCAGAAATCACCTTCGACTCAAAGCCGGCGGCGTATATCGCTGCAGACTGAGGCGCCTGCCGCAACAAGCAACTACGGAGCAAACACCGATGTCGCGGCACGTCGCCAGTTACTCAGCCTCAACGCAGGATATCGCACAACCCGGCCGTGCTTAATCAAGTCAGGTTCCCCGAACGCTCACGGTTTGTCAACGTTGCCATGCCGGATCGCGACGGTTACACGCCATTTTCCATAAAGCGTTGACTACTGTCTCTTGACGGACGGACCTCCAAAACGCGAGTTCCGTGCGGCCTTGAGAGGCGCTTGGTGTGCCAGCGCACATCATCACTAAGAAGGAGACATCTCAATGAGAGAAAAGTATATGAACGCTCGTGTCGGGCTTATGACCTGCTGCGTAATTATTCTCGCCACAACGAATACTGGTGTTCTTGCGCAAAGCGGTGTAACGCTATACGGAAACGTCGATGGCGGTGTTATGTTCAGCGATTCAGGAGTGTCAGGGGGTTCATTGACATCGCTGGCGAGTGCTGGATTTGGTTCCTTCTGGGGACTCCGCGGTACTGAAGATCTGGGACGCGGCTATCGCACACTATTCCAATTGGAGAGCGGCATCGACATTAGTACCGGCTCTTCGATAAGCTTCAATGGAGATTACAACAGTGCTACGCCAACAGCACCGAATGGACCCACTATTACGGGATTCAATCGCCGTGCCTATATTGGCTTGGACTCCCCCTACGGGATGGTTCAGCTTGGCCGCGACTATACGCCCCTCTTCTATGCGGCTGCGGCATCTGACACTATGAGGCTACAGTACTTCGGCAACCTGCAGGCAACGCTACAGATTACCGGTGGGGTGGAGCGCATGGCGCGCGTAAGCAACGGTATTTTCTATACATCACCCGTCATGGGCGGCCTGAAGATCAGAGCAGCCTATAGTTTCGGTTCGGAAAGCACCGGCCAAGGTGCCGGACCGCCGCGCAACGGCAACGAGTTTATCGGAATTGGTGCTGAATACGTGAATGGCGGACTGACGGTTGTCGGTTCAGTCCAGCGACTAAAACTACCTCTTACGGCCGGTGCACCTCTGGTTTTCACAAATCTACATCGCCGTGAAGATGCACTGATTGGTATACGTTATCGCACAGGTAATTTCACGTTTACCGCAGGACACTTTCGAATTGGTTCACCGATCAACGGGTCGAATACATGGCTCGGTGCCTCGGCCATTTTTGGCCCCAGTACCTTGTACTTGCAGGTGCAGCAGCTAAAGCAAAAAATTCCAAGTCTACAGGACCGGCATGGAACTGCTGTCGGGATCGCGTTTGATTATGCATTAAGCCGTCGCACCGTCCTTTATGCGGCGTACGGAATCACATCGAACAATGCCACCGGACGTTTCGCCGTCATCGGTAGCGATGTAGCTGTAGCCCCAGGCGCAGTAGGTGCGACGCCGCGCGCTGTCGCATTTGGAGTGCGGCACTCTTTCTGAGGAAAGTGTAGAGAGCCGACCAGCTCCTCAGTTTTCATTAACCTTGATTTGGATCACAGAATGAAATTGTTCGTTATGGGAGCGACCGGATACATCGGATCCGTAGTCGCCGAATACTTGATGCGTGACGGGCACTTGCTTGTCGGGTTGGCGCGCTCCGAGAACGCTGCCCATCAGCTGCGCAAAGCGGGTATCGAGCCTGTGATGGGCGAATTGGGGGACATGGAGCTCATCGGTGAGCAATGCCGTCTTGCTGATGGCGTTGTGCAGGTCACGACGGGCGGTTTCATGCTGGAAGCGCTGAGCACTGCGCGCTCGGTGGTGAACACAGCAGCTGCGGTGATTGAGGCAACTCGAGGAACTAACAAGCCCGTAATCTTTACCTACGGTATTGCGGCTTGGTTGGATACGAGCTGGTATGAAATTAATAGAGTCGTGACAGAAGAGGATCCGATCAGCTGGGGTTACTTCTACAACCACCTCGGTAAGGTTCAGGATATGTACGAGGCGGAGCCGGAGGTGCGTCACATCGGCATTTTTCCGGGCGGTGTGTACGGTCGCGGCGGTAGTTATATAGGAGGAATCGCACGTGCTTTCGATTGCATTCGTAAGCACGGAAAGATGTATATCGTTCGTCCTGCCGATAATGCCGCCAGCCATGTGCATGTGGATGACCTTGCAGAGCTGTACGCGTTGGCTCTGCGCTCTCCAGACACACGAGGACGTTTTATCGCCTCTTCTCAGATTGTGACGATGCTTGATATTGCCACGGCAGTGAGCAACGCTGCTGGCTTAGGGACGGTCTGAATAATTGACACGCGGATGTGCTTGGCTGTCCATTTTTTAGCTCTTGCTGGAAACTGAGACCTCGCCGGACGTTTTCGCCTTGCTCGGAGGTTTTTTGCTCTCCCGCAGGCCCTTTTGGCCCGCGCCGGGCGCACCTATGCCATCAACTTCTTGCGCGCCATCCACAGGTTGGCCAGGCCCAACAAGGTCACGATCTGCGCCGTGTTCTTCTTCAAACCCCGGTAGCGCACCTTCACATAGCCGAACTGGCACTTCACGACCCGAAACGGATGCTCGACCTTGGCGCGGATGCTGGCCTTGATGCGTTCGATCTGATCAAGCTTGCCTTCGATCGGATCGTCCTTGTCCAGCGCTTTGCGCTGGCCCGGCTTCATGGCCACATGCCAGGTGACACTTTCCTTGGCATCGGCTCGCTTTGACCTGCTCCCCTCTAGCCGTACCAATCTGAAGTAGCAGGAGTCCGCCAACCAGGAGAATGGCGGACATGAGGAAGAGCAAGTTCACGGAGGAACAGATCATCGGGTTCCTCAAGCAGGCGGAGGCCGGCATGGCCGTGGCGGGAGATCTGCCGCAAGGGCGGTTTTTCAGACGCGACGTTCTACAAGTGGCGCGCCAAGTTCGGCGGCATGGAGGTGTCGGACGCGAGGCGGCTGCGCGAGCTGGAGGCGGAAAACGCCAAGCTCAAGAGCCTGCTGGCCGAGGCGCATCTGGACATGCATGCGCTCAAGAGCGTTCTCGGGGTAAAGCGCTAGCCCCACAGGTCAAGCGGGAAGCCATCGGCCAGTTGATCAATCAGCATCAGATGTCCGAGCGGCGAGCCTGCAGGCTTGTGGGGCTGAGTCGAGACAGCTATCGCAACGCACCGGAGGCCAGCGCGCAGACCGAGGCGCTGAAGTCGAAGATCGTTGAGATCGCCTACGCGCGCCGGCGCTTCGGATATCGACGCGTGCACGACCTGTTGCGCCTGGAGTTCCCGGCGTCAATCACAAGCGGGTGTACCGGCTGTACAGCGACGCCAACCTGGCTGTGCGCAAGCGCAAGAAGGCTCGCAGGCCGCCAGCCGAGCGCATGGGGCTGAACATTGCCACCAGGGTCAACGAGGTGTGGAGCATGGATTTCGTCAGCGACAGTTTGGCCAACGGCAGGCGCCTGAAGTGCCTGACCGTGGCCGACGACTTCAGCCATGAGGCCGTGGACATCGCGGTGGACTACGGCATCAGCGGTCAGTACGTGACGCGGCTGCTTGACCAAGCGGCCCTGTTCCGCGGCTATCCGTCGGCCGTTCGGACAGACAACGGTCCGGAATTCACCAGCAGGGCATTCATTGCCTGGGCACAGGGCCATGGCATCAGACACATCCTGATCGAACCAGGGCGGCCGATGCAGAACGGCTACATCGAGAGTTTCAACGGGCGGTTTCGTGACGAGTGCCTGAACGAGCACTGGTTCGAGACATTGCACCAGGCGCGCAACATCATTGCCGCCTGGCGTCGCGATTACAACGAGGTCAGGCCCCACGGCAGCATCGGACGGATGCCACCTGCGCGCTTTGCCGAGGAGCATCGCCGGCATGCCGGCGATGCTCCTCGGCATCCCACCACTACAAGCAACGAGATCCAGTAATCTTCAAACCCAGGACTCCTACCAAATCATTGGCATGGCGGATGGGGGCAGGTCAGCTGCCGTGGCCACTGGCCACGGCCTGAACCCCAACGTCGTGCGCAAATGGCTGGCCGGACAGAACCTCAAGCGCATGGCTGCAGAGGTGCCAGCGCCTACGCAGCGCGTGGCGCCCCTGCAGTTCGTACCGGTCGAGTTGACCAAGTCCGAACACCGCCTCGCCAACCTTCCGCCATCGCCGCCCGACATCCGCATCGAACTCGAACGCGGCGGATTGCGGCTGAAGTTGCAGTGCGCAGCAAGTGCGGCGCCGCAGTACGCGGCCCTGCTGCGCGCGCTGGCCGGCACGATGGCTGTCGTCTGAGGACTACTCTGGTGATCCGCATCGACACTCTATGGCTGTGCACCCAGCCGCAAGACATGCGCGCCGGTGCCGACCGCCTACTCAATGTCGTCATCAACACCATCGGCCAGGCGCAAGCCCACCACGGCTATCTCTTTGCCAACGCGCGGGCCACGCGCATTAAGCTGCTGGTGCACGACGGCTTCGGCGTGTGGTGCGCCACGCGCCGCTTGCACGCCGGGCGCTTCGTCTGGATCGAGCGCGATTCAGTTGGCTCCGCGATGCCAGCGCTGCAACTCACGGCCCAGCAGTTCGGCGCTCTGGCGCTGGGCCTACCCTGGCAGCGCCTGGGCGAACTCAGCGTCATCAGCCGCTGCTAAAGCGGGCATGGGCCGCCGTGGCCAGCGCGTTGACATCGTATCTGCCGATGCACAGCACCCCTGACTCGTGCAGCATGCCGGGCATGCTCGGCGACACCGCAACGGACTGCATCGACATGGTGCACCTGCCAGCGCAGGCGGCCGCCTTGATCACGCGGCTGCAGCAGCAGGTGCAGGCCCAGGCGCGTGAGATCGCCTGGGCGCGCGCCAAGCTGGAGAAGGTCAACTTCGAACTCGCGCGCCTGAAGCGCTGGAAGTTCGGCGCCAGGACCGAAGCCATGACGGCCCAGCAGCGCGCCCTGTTCCAGGAGGCGCTGGCAGAAGACGAGGCCAGCCTGCAGGCGCAACTGGCTGCGTTGCAACGCGACCTTCCCCAGGCGCCCAAAGTCCCGAAGGCACCACCACGTCGTCCACGCCGCCAGGCACTTCCGGAGCACCTGGAGCGCGTGGAGCATCGCCACGAACCTGCGGACACCACCTGCCCAAGCCCAGAGTGCGGCCGGCCCATGCAGCGCATCGGTGAGGACGTCAGCGAGCGGCTGGACATCATCCCGGCCAGGTTCTTCGTGCACCGCCACATCTACGGCAAATGGGCGTGCTGCTGCCAGCAAATCCGCCAGGAGCCGGCCGAGCCGGATGTGGTCGCTGGCGGCATCCCCGCCAGCGGACTGGTGGCGCATACGCTGATCAGCCGCTTCGTGGACCACCTGCCGTACTACCGGCAAGAGCCCATCAATGCCCGCTCGGGCGCGCATACGCCGCGCTCCACATTGGCTACCTGGGCTGGCGCTGGCGGCGCCGCCCTGCAGCCGCTGTACGAGGCGCAACGGCGTTTCATCCTGGGCTGCCGCGTGCTGCACGCCGATGAGACACCGGTGCCGCTACCGGAGCCCGGCTCGGGCAAGACCAAGAAGGCCTACATCTGGGCCTGGGCGCGCAGCCACCACGATCCGCATCCTGGCGTGGTCTACGAGTTCTGCCCGGGTCGGGGATCGCAGTACCCGGTCGCCTTCCTTGGCGGCAAGGGGCCGCCATACCCCGAGCCGGCCTGGAATGGCACCTTGATCACCGACCAGTACGCCGGCTACAACGCTGTGCTGGATGCCAGGCTCTACCCGCAGCGCAGGTCGGCGGCGTGCGCCGCGCATGCCAGAAGGCGCTTCGAGGAGCTCAGCCGCGGGGGCAGCAGGGCCAGTGGCGTGGCCGCCGAGGCGCTGCAGCGCTGGGCGCGGCTCTACCAGGCTGAGGCGGCCTTCGCCGGCATGGAGGAAGGCGTCCGCAAGCAGGCCCGGCAGCAACTGAGCCGGCCGCTGTGGGACGAATTCGAGGTCTGGCTCAAGCTGCAGCGCGCGCAGGTGCTGGATGGCAGCAAGATCGCCGAGGCGATTGACTACAGCGTCAACGCGTGGAAGGCGCTGACGCTGCACCTGGATGACGGCGCAGTCGCCATCGACAACAACCTGATCGAGCGGCAGATCAAGCCGTGGAAGCTCGGCGCCAAGAACTGGCTGTTCGTGGGCAGCGAGTTGGCCGGGCAGCGCGCGGCGGTGGTGATGAGTCTGGTGCAGTCGGCCAAGCTCAATGGCCTGGATCCTGGGCCTACCTGCGTGACGTGCTCGCGCGCATCCACGCGCACCCGAATCATCGACTTGAAGAGTTGCTGCCGCATCGCTGGCGGCCAGGCTGACGATGGGCGTGATCACGCAGGCGGTGATGGTGCAGGCGGCCATCGACATCAATGGCATGGATCACGCTCAAAAGGTACGCCTGGCCGACGAGATCGCCGCGCAGCGGCCCAATCTGCTGGCCTCGATCCTGGTGCTGCCGCGCATGGGGGTTGACCTCGAAGAACTGGAGGTGCCGCTGCACATCCTGCTGGTGACGTTCCAGGCGATGAAGCGCAGCGGCCATGTGTGGCCGATCGTCTCGGAGGATGTGCAGGACAGATGCATGCAGCGGCTGACGGCTCGGGCGCGCTTCAACGAGGGGTTGCCGGGCGATCTGGCCAAACAGATGGTTCAGCAGTTCTGCGACGAGCATCCCGAGCGCTACTTGCTGGCATTCGTCTATGGATACCTCGGCAAGCACGACCTGCTGCGTGCACGAACGGACCCCGAGAAGTACCTGCTGATGGCTGCGCTCAACCTCGCAGAGTGCATCGCCGACGTGGGAGCCAAAACCTCGGCGTGACGATCACGGCAGTGGGTACGCGTCAAGATGGATTGACTGGACGCTCACGCCTCGGTAGCTGCCGTGGCCACTGGCCACGGCCTGAACCCCAACGTCGTGCGCAAATGGCTGGCCGGACAGAACCTCAAGCGCATGGCTGCAGAGGTGCCAGCGCCTACGCAGCGCGTGGCGCCCCTGCAGTTCGTACCGGTCGAGTTGACCAAGTCCGAACACCGCCTCGCCAACCTTCCGCCATCGCCGCCCGACATCCGCATCGAACTCGAACGCGGCGGATTGCGGCTGAAGTTGCAGTGCGCAGCAAGTGCGGCGCCGCAGTACGCGGCCCTGCTGCGCGCGCTGGCCGGCACGATGGCTGTCGTCTGAGGACTACTCTGGTGATCCGCATCGACACTCTATGGCTGTGCACCCAGCCGCAAGACATGCGCGCCGGTGCCGACCGCCTACTCAATGTCGTCATCAACACCATCGGCCAGGCGCAAGCCCACCACGGCTATCTCTTTGCCAACGCGCGGGCCACGCGCATTAAGCTGCTGGTGCACGACGGCTTCGGCGTGTGGTGCGCCACGCGCCGCTTGCACGCCGGGCGCTTCGTCTGGATCGAGCGCGATTCAGTTGGCTCCGCGATGCCAGCGCTGCAACTCACGGCCCAGCAGTTCGGCGCTCTGGCGCTGGGCCTACCCTGGCAGCGCCTGGGCGAACTCAGCGTCATCAGCCGCTGCTAAAGCGGGCATGGGCCGCCGTGGCCAGCGCGTTGACATCGTATCTGCCGATGCACAGCACCCCCTGACTCGTGCAGCATGCCGGGCATGCTCGGCGACACCGCAACGGACTGCATCGACATGGTGCACCTGCCAGCGCAGGCGGCCGCCTTGATCACGCGGCTGCAGCAGCAGGTGCAGGCCCAGGCGCGTGAGATCGCCTGGGCGCGCGCCAAGCTGGAGAAGGTCAACTTCGAACTCGCGCGCCTGAAGCGCTGGAAGTTCGGCGCCAGGACCGAAGCCATGACGGCCCAGCAGCGCGCCCTGTTCCAGGAGGCGCTGGCAGAAGACGAGGCCAGCCTGCAGGCGCAACTGGCTGCGTTGCAACGCGACCTTCCCCAGGCGCCCAAAGTCCCGAAGGCACCACCACGTCGTCCACGCCGCCAGGCACTTCCGGAGCACCTGGAGCGCGTGGAGCATCGCCACGAACCTGCGGACACCACCTGCCCAAGCCCAGAGTGCGGCCGGCCCATGCAGCGCATCGGTGAGGACGTCAGCGAGCGGCTGGACATCATCCCGGCCAGGTTCTTCGTGCACCGCCACATCTACGG
This sequence comes from Burkholderiales bacterium, assembly GCA_016702555.1. Classification (GTDB taxonomy): domain Bacteria; phylum Pseudomonadota; class Gammaproteobacteria; order Burkholderiales; family Burkholderiaceae_C; genus Ottowia. The sequence goes on along the minus strand of JADJDV010000003.1, from coordinate 254,977 downwards.
CAAATGGGCGTGCTGCTGCTGCCAGCAAATCCGCCAGGAGCCGGCCGAGCCGGATGTGGTCGCTGGCGGCATCCCCGCCAGCGGACTGGTGGCGCATACGCTGATCAGCCGCTTCGTGGACCACCTGCCGTACTACCGGCAAGAGCCCATCAATGCCCGCTCGGGCGCGCATACGCCGCGCTCCACATTGGCTACCTGGGCTGGCGCTGGCGGCGCCGCCCTGCAGCCGCTGTACGAGGCGCAACGGCGTTTCATCCTGGGCTGCCGCGTGCTGCACGCCGATGAGACACCGGTGCCGCTACTGGAGCCCGGCTCGGGCAAGACCAAGAAGGCCTACATCTGGGCCTGGGCGCGCAGCCACCACGATCCGCATCCTGGCGTGGTCTACGAGTTCTGCCCGGGTCGGGGATCGCAGTACCCGGTCGCCTTCCTTGGCGGCAAGGGGCCGCCATACCCCGAGCCGGCCTGGAATGGCACCTTGATCACCGACCAGTACGCCGGCTACAACGCTGTGCTGGATGCCAGGCTCTACCCGCAGCGCAGGTCGACGGCGTGCGCCGCGCATGCCAGAAGGCGCTTCGAGGAGCTCAGCCGCGGGGGCAGCAGGGCCAGTGGCGTGGCCGCCGAGGCGCTGCAGCGCTGGGCGCGGCTCTACCAGGCTGAGGCGGCCTTCGCCGGCATGGAGGAAGGCGTCCGCAAGCAGGCCCGGCAGCAACTGAGCCGGCCGCTGTGGGACGAATTCGAGGTCTGGCCCAAGCTGCAGCGCGCGCCGGTGCTGGATGGCAGCAAGATCGCCGAGGCGATTGACTACAGCGTCAACGCGTGGAAGGCGCTGACGCTGCACCTGGATGACGGCGCAGTCGCCATCGACAACAACCTGATCGAGCGGCAGATCAAGCCGTGGAAGCTCGGCGCCAAGAACTGGCTGTTCGTGGGCAGCGAGTTGGCCGGGCAGCGCGCGGCGGTGGTGATGAGTCTGGTGCAGTCGGCCAAGCTCAATGGCCTGGATCCTTGGGCCTACCTGCGTGACGTGCTCGCGCGCATCCACGCGCACCCGAATCATCGACTTGAAGAGTTGCTGCCGCATCGCTGGCGGCCAGGCTGACGATGGGCGTGATCACGCAGGCGGTGATGGTGCAGGCGGCCATCGACATCAATGGCATGGATCACGCTCAAAAGGTACGCCTGGCCGACGAGATCGCCGCGCAGCGGCCCAATCTGCTGGCCTCGATCCTGGTGCTGCCGCGCATGGGGGTTGACCTCGAAGAACTGGAGGTGCCGCTGCACATCCTGCTGGTGACGTTCCAGGCGATGAAGCGCAGCGGCCATGTGTGGCCGATCGTCTCGGAGGATGTGCAGGACAGATGCATGCAGCGGCTGACGGCTCGGGCGCGCTTCAACGAGGGGTTGCCGGGCGATCTGGCCAAACAGATGGTTCAGCAGTTCTGCGACGAGCATCCCGAGCGCTACTTGCTGGCATTCGTCTATGGATACCTCGGCAAGCACGACCTGCTGCGTGCACGAACGGACCCCGAGAAGTACCTGCTGATGGCTGCGCTCAACCTCGCAGAGTGCATCGCCGACGTGGGAGCCAAAACCTCGGCGTGACGATCACGGCAGTGGGTACGCGTCAAGATGGATTGACTGGACGCTCACGGCGATACCCGCAACGATGAGGTTTCGGCGGTTCGCCCGATCGGCGTAACGCCCCAACGGGAAGCCAAGAAACACATAAAAGACCGCAAAAGCAAAGCCTTGCAGGAGACTGATCTCCGTATCGCTGATTCCCAGATCGGCGCGGATGGGTTGGACCAGCAGCGCAAGAATCTGCCGATCAACGAAAGACAGGATCCCCGCGATGATGAGCATGCCAAGCAAATACACTGCTTGACTATTCGATGGGTAGGTATCGGTTCCCGTAAGCCGATAGGTTGGATTTGTCATTCCATGGACTCCATTTTTTTTCGTACGACTCAGGTGGGCCTCGTGCATGTGACTGTGGTCATGGGCAGACGCGTCACGTCACCAACGTTGAATGGCTAGGAGCTGTCGCATGGGAGGCAAGGATTAGGACTTGCCGCGCTGCCTCTGTTGGAGACGTGGCAAACGATGTAGGTCTGCGCTATACGAGCAGATAACCTCCTTCGATGTGCAGAGTGGTTCCCGTGACGTAGGTGTTTCCCATCAAAAAGATGACACCCTGCGCAATGTCTTCTGGGGTACCAATGCGACCGACTGGAAGGCGGGCGGCGAAAGCGCTCGACATGGCATCCCACTCTTTTCCGCAGAGATGGCGAGTCATCGGTGTGTCACAGGCGCCCGGTGACACTGCGTTGACGCGAATTGGTGCCAACTCCTTGGCCATGGCTCGCGTAAACGCATCGACTGCACCAGCGCCTGCCACCACGACGCTCTCGCCTGACAAGCCGGGCTTGAAGACGCCCACGCCGCTGACGAAGGTGATCGAACCGTCCTTGCGAAGATGTGGGACACCGTACTTGCAGACGAAGAACGCTCCCCAGAACCGTTCCTCAAGTCCGGGCCGCATTTGGGACACTGATGCATCTCGTACAAGGGCGCGCGGGTGACCACCCGGACAGGAGAAGATGTGATCAAGTGGACCTGCTGCCTCGAACAAGCGCACCATGGCGGCTTCGTCGCTACTGTCGGCCTCAAGAATGCGGCACCGTTCACCAACGAGTGCCTGAGCGTGCTCCAGCTTCGTTCGATCGCGGGAAGCAATCGTCACGCTTGCCCCCAAGCGATGTGCATGCTGCGCCGTAGCGAGGCCGATGCCAGAACTGCCTCCGAGAACCAGAATGTTCATACCCTGAAATGAGTACACGGGTCGTTCCTTTCTTCGTCGTTTGTTGAGCTGGAGAATGTGTGTTGGACCCAGTCCGCCTGGCTTAGGTCATATGGGTGATTCATCATCTTTAGGCTCACAAGTTCGGCCTTGATCTGGCTGACTGCCGTGGATTCGGTGAACCTCAGCCCATACGGCTCGATCAGAAAGTGGTGTTGCGACACGGGCGATTCCCTGTCATTTCTGCGGTCCGGATGTGGAAATTCCTGGTCTTGGGAACCAGTGGGCGCGCACGTCGTGCACGATCGGTCTCAGAGGGCGCTGCCGGCGTGTCCGTTCTAGTGCTGCCCTGAATCCGATAGGTCTGCCGCCGAACACAAGCACCTGCTTCACGTCAGTCGTCATCAGTTTTTCTCCCTATCACCGTTGACCGCAATCAGTTGTGAGCATCGCGAGGATGTTGGCGCATGCATGGCTTGAACCGTCACCCCAATAATTGGAATTGGAATCGAATTCGGATAAAAAAGAACTAGGGCTTTCCCGGAGAATGAGGCGGCCATAATGAGGCGCCTATCAACTTGACGAATTTGATGCCGGATACCAGCCCCCAGCACAAGCCGAAGACGCGCCGCACCAAGGACTTTGACCTCGCCGTGCTCGGACAGTTGGATTACGTCTCCCTCCCCAAGCAAGCGCGCAGCGAGCGCAGTCTGCAACGAGTGCTAGCCGCACTGGAGTCGTTGCTGGAGAAGAGGTCCTTTGCCGAGATCTCGATTCCCGAGATTGCTGCTCGTTCGCGGTGCAGTGCTGCAACTATCTACGGACGCTTCAAGGACAAGCACAGCATCCTGGCTGCTTTGCATGAGTCTCTCCGCGTGCCCATGTTCGCGGAGCTGGAGCAGTTGCTGGACCCGCACCGCTGGATCGATCGCGATCTTGAACAACTTAGTGAGGAGTTCTGCACTAAATTGGTCGGTTTTTATCGGCGTGACTGGAACCTGATGACAGCCGTGTTGGTCAGCGGCGATCCAGAAGTGTTTCAACGCGCGAACCAAAATATCCAGCACACCATTGACTGTTTTGGCGACGCGGTCCGGCGTTTGCGGGGGGGTGATATCGGTGTAGTCGAGGGTCGAGTGGGGATGGGCGTGCGCGCAGTATTTGCGTTGGTACAGCAGCGCCTGCTGTTCGGCTCCGCTGTATCCGGCTCAAACGCTGAACATACGGACCCGCCGTTTGCAGCGGAGTTGGCTGCGCTACTGCGCATTTGCGTGCGCGGCACACCTTGAGTCTCGTTTGTGCGTCGTGGCTGACGTAAGCATCCTTACCAGAGGCTTCGTCCATGGTTGCAGCCCCGTCAGATCCGCGATCAGTCGGCCGCAGTCCCTGAGCGGGAACCCGTAGCACTTGGCCCCTACTGCGTCTTTCCAGGTCTGGTCGGAGATGCAGCCTTCACTCCAGCCCCCGCGGGGTGCGTAGGGCCGGCTGGCGCTGCCGCCTCTGGCACCGCAGCCTCATGCCGTGCTGGCATTCGCTGTGCTTCGATCAGCCTGATGACTCTCATCGCAAGAATGGATCCGACGATGTGTGCGGGGGTTCGGTGGTGGAGGGGACTTGCGTGTAGGTTCGGTGCGGGTTGCCACGCGTGGTCTCCAGGTTGCGGGGAGTTGCATGGTTGCTCCCTTCCGCCGACGCTAGCAAGTCGAAAACCATGGGAGCTAGGCGTCAGGCGATGGCTCGCGCGGATAGCTCGACTCTTGTGAACGCAGCAGGCCGATCAACGCATCCACAGCAGCCGGCCGTGGCTGCTTCTGCAACGCATACGGAAACCCGCAATTCCGGCCATCTGCAAATGCCTGTCTTGCCATATTAAGTGATGGCCGGAACGGTGATCGGCAAGCACACGGCGAACCCATCTTGACGCCAAGCGGCGTAGATGGCTTCGATCAGGCGCTCTGGGCTGGCTGCCAGCGATGGGGCCGCAATTCGCCGACGCGACTGGCCTTGTGCGTTGGAAGAAGTGTCAGCACGTCCTTGAGGTACTGATAGGGATCGTGCCCGTTCATGCGCGCCGACTGCACCAGGCTCATGACAGCGGCGGCGCGTTGTCCAGCGCGCAGACTCCCAGCAAACAGCCAGTTGTTGCGTCCAATGGCAATCGGCCGAATCTGGTTCTCGATCCAGTTGTTGTCTACCGGAAGCTGCCCGTCATCGACGAACCGGGTCAGCGCCTGCCACCTTCGCAAGCCGTAATCGAGCGCCTTGGCTGTGGCCGAATTGCCCGGCACCTTCTGCCGCTGCAATGTCATCCACTGATGCAACACGTCGATGAGGGGTCTGGTTCTTTGCTGCCGCACGGCTCTGCGCTCATCGGCAGTAGCGTCCTTGATCTCACGCTCAATGTCGTAGACCTTGCCAAACTGCGCCAGCGCTGTCTCGGCAATCTGACTCTTGCCCGTGGCATGCAGATCAAAGAACTTGCGCCGCGCATGTGCCAAGCAGCCAACCTCGGTCACACCCGCTGCCATCAAGGCCTTGTAGCCGCTGAAGTCATCACAGATCAGGCTACCCGCCCAGTCACCCAGGAACTTGCGTGCATGCTCACCCGATCTGGACTCGCAGAAGTCGTAGACCACCACCTTGATGTCCTCGAACGCTCCCGGCGCATAAGCCCACAGGTAGGCACGGTGTGTCTTGCCAGCACCGGGCTTGAGCATGGCCACGGGCGTTTCATCAGCGTGCAGCACCCGGTGAGTAAGTAGCTCTGCTCGCAGGGCATCGACCAGTGGCTGAAGGCGTACCCCGCAGGTGCCCACCCACTGCGCCAGCGTTGATCTTGGAATGGCCAAGCCAGCTCTGGCGAAGATCGCCCCCTGCCGGTACAGAGGCAGGTAATCGGCGTACTTGGCCACCAGCACCTGCGCCAGCAGGCCTGTGGTCGGTATGCCCTTGTCGATGATGTGTGGGGCTACAGGTGCCTGGGTGATGGTCTCGCACTGAGCGCACGCCCACTTGCCGCGGATGTGGCGCTCCACACTGAACACGCCAGGTTCGTAGTCCAGCTTCTCGGCCACGTCCTTACCGATACGCAACATCCGGCAGCCGCAGCGGCAGCGACAGGTGGTGGAGTTGGGTTCGTGGCGAATCTCGCGTCGTGGGAGGTTTGCAGGCAAAGGCAAGCGTCTCGGTTGCTTCTTGCCTTCCCATTGCCGGGGCGCCAGTTGCTCGATCTCCAGCGCCACGGCCGCCAGGTCGGCTTCGATCTCATCTTCGAGCAGGCTGCGTTGCTCGGGCGTGTAGCGCTCCGACTGGGCCGCGAACTTCAGGCGCTTCAAGAGCGCGTTCTCGTGCGTGAGCTTGTCGATCAGGGCCTGATTGAACTTGACCTGCTGCGCCAGTTGCCGAACGGCCTGGCGCAGTTGCTCGGCATCGAGTGTTTCGAGGTCTGGCAGTTCGATCACAGCGGCCATGGTGCCTGTCCGAAGGAAAGCACACCATCGGGAGATGCCGCAATTGATCTACAGCACGGTGATGCCGCCAGCTTCGCCGATACGCTGCCAGGGTAGGCCCAGGGCCAGGGCGTCAAGCTGATCGCGCTGCAGAGTCAGGGTGCCGTTCAACTCTCGCGGCCAGGCAAACTTGCCGCTGTTCAGGCGCCGCGCAGCCAGCCACACACCGATGCCATCGTGCACGAGTACTTTCATGCGGTTGGCTCGCTTGTTGGCAAACAGACAAGCATGGTGCGGACGGGCGGCGCCGAAGACGTGGATCACGCGCGCCAATGCCGTGTCGGTGCCGGCGCGCATGTCCAAGGGCTCGACCGACAGCCAGATGGCGTCGATGCGGATCAACGCAGCAGCTCGCGCAGCCAAATGCCCAGATCGGTCACCTCGGTCATCGGCCAACTCAGTTTGACTGTCAAGGGGCCACGGCGCAGTTCCAGGTCGATCTGGCGCTCCGGTGGGGCCGGCCAATCCTCCGCGGCGACGGTTACCGGCACGAAGGACGGCGCGGGCGACACCAGCGCGTTTGCCTCGCGCACCAGCTTGCGCCAGCCGTGCACGATGTTGGCGTTGATGCCGTGGGCCATCGCAACCTGGGCTGCCGACGCGCCCGGATGCGCGCACTCGAGCAAGATCTGCTCCTTCAATTCAGCGCTGTAGTGCCTGCGCCTTCTGACCAGCTCCGTTGCCATCGTGTCCAGCATCTCCTTGCTGGACAGCATCGTTACAGCCTACAGGCCTTTCAACTGAGCAGCGATGGCGCGCCAATCCAGCAACTCGTGCAGCTTCATGCTCGGGCTGCCTTCAACCAGCGGACGCGCGCCCATCAGAAAGAAGCTGTCCATCGCCGCTATCACCTCCTGCATCCATTGCAGCGCAGATCGGCCAATCTCGCATCGGGACTGATACCAGTTATGCAACGGTCTTAGTTCGGGAACTGCGGGAACGGCGGCGGATTGGGAAAGGGCACGCTTTGCCATCATGCTGTCTCCTCTTATGGGACAAGAAAATACACGTCAAGGCGCCCCAGCGGTAATCGATCGCTTGAATATGCATATCGCTTCGCCAAATGTCACACAAGCGATAAGGCGACAAGCACCGCACTGGCGGGCTAGGCGTCGCGGGCGGCCCGCGCCTCGCCTTCGTCAACTCCCGCAGTTGCTTCGGTCAATACCCACGGCGGCCGGAGCGAAACAATGCGCCGAGTACGCGCAGCCCACGCGTTCCTGACGGCAGATTCTGTTCCGCACGCCGGCAAGGAACACACCATCCCTTTGACGAGCTGATCGCGGTATACGCGCCTGACAACAAAGATGGATTTGCTTCGCAGGGGGCTAATTCACTCTTCTGCAGTCAATCAAGAAGGCAGCGCAAGTCAATACGAAAGCGTGCGCGGCGCCGAAGATCCGCGCAAGTGGCTGGTCGAGGGACGGTCATGCGCCTGCAAGGCCACTATTAACCAAGGACGACAAGAGGAGAACTCATGGGTTTCAGAAAATCCGTCATTGCCGCGGCAGCGGTGGTTTGCACGAGCGCTTTTGCGCAGAACTCGGTCACGGTTTTCGGGGTGGTGGACGCTACCCTCGCGCACGGTTCAGAATGAGTCAGACTCGTTCGCAATTCAATCATTACTAGGAGATAGATTATGCAAATGCAAGCGGTGCATCTTAATGGCTACGGGCCCGTCGAAAACCTCGAACTCGTCAAAATCCCCGCGCCGCAGGCCGGGAAGGGGCAGTTTCGAGTGAAGGTCGAGTACGCGGGCCTGCGATGGAGCGACATCGTCGCCCGTAATGCATTCCCCGCGCCCCGACACGAGTTGCCGTATGTCGCCGGCCGGGAAGTCGCTGGTGTCATTGATCAGGTCGGTGAAGGGGCCACCGAGTTCTCGGTCGGCCAGGCGGTCGTGGTATGCGTGACCAAGGGCGCTTGGGCCGAGTACGCGGTGGTCGACGCGGACGTGTGTCCCATCTTCAAGATCCCCGATGGCGTCTCGCACGCCCAGGCGCTCGCCTACCCCGTCAACATGTCCACCGCGTATCTCGTGGTCTACACCTGGGGCCAGGTCGCCGAGGGCCAGACCGTCCTGCTGCACGCGGCCGCCGGTGGCGTCGGACTGTGTGTGCTGCAGATCCTCAAGCGACGTTTCAAGAACGTCAGGGTCATCGGCATCTGCGGCTCCGAGGAGAAGATGAACCTTCTCAAGGAGAACGGCTGCGATCACGTCATCAATCGAAAGACGCAGGACTACGTCGAAGAGGTCAACCGGATCTGCGGTCCGAAGGCCACCGGCCGCGAGGCCCACGGCCAACAGGGTGGCGGCGTGGACGTCGTCCTCAACGGCGTCAGCACCGAGGAATCCTACGTCAAGGATATGCAGGTCGTCCGTAAGCGCGGACGCTGGGTCCTTTTCGGATACCCGCACGCAGGTGAAGGAATGCCCGTCATCGACACCGGTCCGATCACGTACGACGGAATCACCATCCTTTTTGCCGCGATATACGCTTGGTGGGACACCCCGGACTTCCTCGCCGCCAAGGAGTTCACGGTCAACTGGCTCGCCACCGAAGAGCTCGTCCCCCCGGTCCAGGTGTGGCCGCTGTCCGAGATCCGCACTGCCCAGCGCGCCCTGGAAAACGGAGAGACAACCGGCAAGGTCGTCATGAAGGTCGGCGAATAGCGAAACCATGCATGCGCTGGCCCGGCTCAGGGGGAACAGGATCACCACCTGTGCCGCGCCTCGTTGCTCGCGACCATCTCGAGTGGTCGAGACATCCCACTAAGTTCTTTCACAAGTTCCAAGGAATACGTCCATAGAAGACCGGCGAGATCATCTCGCTCACCACGGGAATAACGCCGGGGCCGGGAATCTCGGCTCTCGTCGATATCGCCGATCAGCAAGGCTTCTTCCATGCCGTTCTTCCATACCGCTTTCCCACTTTTCCAGTCACCACGGAGACCGATCCCCTATGAACAGCAAGCGACGCTTCGTCCCCTTGCGCCGGGCCATGCTGATGACCGCCGCACTTTCCCTGGGCTCCGTCGGCCATGCGACCGATGCCGCGTGGCCCACCAAGCCGATCCGCATCGTGGTCGCCTCGTCGCCCGCCGGCGCGTCCGACACGCTTGCGCGCATTCTGGTGGAGGGCATGGGCAAGACCCTGGGCCAGCCGGTGATCGTCGACAACAAGCCGGGCGCCAGCGGCCTGATCGGCGCCAGGGATGTGCTGAACGCGCCGGCCGACGGTTACACCTTCCTGATGTTCCCGCAAAGCCTCGTCACCGAGCTCCCGCAGGCAATGAAGGTCGATTACGATCCGTTCAAGGATTTCAAGCCGCTGGTGCAAGTGATGCGCCAGGGCCTGCTGTTGCTGGGAGGCCCTTCGGTGGGGTCCGCAGCGACCCTTCCGGAGCTGGTGAAGTACGTGCGCGCCAATCCGGGCAAGCTGGGCTTCGCCACGGGCGGCGTCGGTGTGCCGACCCACACCACTGCCGTCCAGTTCGCACGCCTGGCCGGTCTGGACATGACCATGGTGCCCCACAAGGGCACGCCTCCCGCGCTCACGGCCGTGATGGGTGGGCACGTGGCCCTGAGTTTCGACACTCCCCTCGCCACCTTGCCGCTGATCCGGTCCGGGAAGATCCGCGTCTACGCATCCACCTATCCCACGCGCCCCGCGTTCCTGCCCGATGTGCCGACCTTCGCTGAACTGGGCTTTCCGAAAATGAACGACGTGAGCTGGATCGGGATCTGGTCGCTTTCCGGTGTGCCGCAGGCGATCCAGGACAAGGTGCGCAACGCGGCGCTGCGGGCCCTGCAGGAACCGAAGGTGCAGGCCCGGTTGGCGGACCTGGGCGCCGATCCCGGCCTGCCGCTGACCAGCGAGGAGTTGACGCGCGACCTGCACGAGGCCTACGCGCGCCAGGGCGAATTGCTGAAGTCCATCGACTACAAGCGGGAGTGATGAAGGGAGCATAGATTCTTTTGCTGTGACTTCCTTGTTTTCTGCGAAGAAGCCTTCAGTGCACGACGGCGGCTGGCCGGACGTTTTCATCCGCACGGGAACCTACCCGTGGCAACACCTGTTCCCGATGCCGGCCACGCCTGGCATCGGCATGCCGGGCACGCGGTCCAGCGCAGCGACGAAGTGCATCTCCGAAGTGCCGGGGTTGGCGAACGGGCTGACGGTGGCGGTGGCTGCCGCCATGAGCCTGACGCTGTTTCTGTTGCTAGTGTCGTATTCGCAAGGCGGCTTGCTACGCGAGCCGACGCCGGCGAGCTTCTATGCGGTATTCCCGCACAACACGCTGGTCGCGATGTTCGGAACGGTCTTTGGCTTTGCCATCCTCGCGCTAGCGATCGGTGTGACCCGCTTCTGGCGCAACGTCTCGCCCGGTGCGCTGCAACCCGGTGCGGGCAGCGAGGCCGCTCGCAACGCGCTGACGCTCAAGTACCTGGACGGCTGCCACGGCGAAGGTTGCAACGAGGCGGACGACCGCTTCACACCGCTGCGCCCTCGGTTCCACCATCTCACGTTCTACTGCTTCATGCTGTGCTTCGCCTCCACCAGCGTGGCCACCCTATACCACTACCTGCTAGGCTGGCAGGCGCCGTATCCTGTCGTCAGCCTGCCAGTGCTGCTCGGCACAGTGGGCGGCCTCGGGCTCCTGGCGGGGCCGGTCGGCCTGTTGTGGCTGAACCTGCGGCACGCTGCGGACCATGGCGATCCGCAGCAGCGCCCGATGGACCGCGGATTCATCGCCCTGCTGCTGGCGACAAGTGCGACCGGTCTGGTGCTGCTCGCCGGCCGCGACGCCGTCGTCATGCCGGTCTTGCTGGCGCTGCACTTTGGCAGCGTGATGGCGCTGTTCCTCACGCTGCCTTACGGGAAGTTCGCGCACGGGCTGTACCGGACCGCGGCGCTGCTGAAGTCCTCCATCAAGCGGCGCATGCCGAACGAGCTAAAGCTCGGCACCGACTGACATGGTCCGCACGTCCTCTATCGTCACGTGGCCGGCGCGAGTCGTCTCGATCTGGCCGGGCGCTGCGGTGTGCCTGCTCGCGGCTCTGGCCGCCAGCTTCGTGTCGGATCACCACGGCGGACCCGCGCTGCTGTACGCGCTGCTTATGGGGCTGGCACTGAACTTCGTGAGCGATCATCCCGCGGTGGGTCCCGGCGTGACGTTCTGCGCGCGAACCGCCTTGCGCTGCGGCGTGGCACTGCTCGGCGCGCGAATCACGCTGGGCCAGGTGGCCGACATCGGCGCCGGTGCGGCCGTGGTAATAGCACTGGCGCTCGCTGCGACCATCGGCTTCGGCGCGATGCTGGCGCGGGTCCTGAAGCAGCCGCGCGATCACGGTCTTCTCTCCGGCGCTTCGGTGGGCATCTGCGGCGCATCGGCGGCGCTGGCGGTGGCCGCCGTGCTGCCCGCCACGCGCGAGAACGAGCGCTTCACGCTGCTGACCGTGGTCGGCGTGACGATCCTCTCCACAGTCGCGATGGTGCTGTATCCGCTCGGCCTGAAGTTGCTGGAGCTGTCGCCCGCGACCGCCGGCATTTTCATCGGCGGCACGATCCACGACGTGGCGCAGGTGGTTGCGGCTGGGACGCTGCTCGGCCCGGCGGCCACGGACGCGGCGGTGATCACCAAGCTCTATCGGGTGGCGCTTTTGGCGCCGGTGGTTCTCATACTTGCGATCGTTCTGCGTTCCGGACGCCAGAACGCGGTGGGCAGCCAAGTGCCTCTGCTGCCCGGCTTCATGGTCGCGTTCATCGCGCTGGTGTTGATCGGGTCGCTCGGCTGGCTCAACCCCACCGTCTCGGACGCGGCGAGTTCGCTGTCCCGCTGGCTGCTGATCATCGCGATTGCCGCCGTCGGGGTGAAGACCAAGTTGCAGGACATCGCCAAGCTGGGATGGCGCCCGCTAGTAATGCTGATAGCGGAGACCGCGTTCATCGCGGCGGTTGTCGGCGGCGCAGCCATGCTGCATGTGATCGGCCGTTGACGCGAGGCGCTCATGGACATGAAAACCGTCGTCTCCCAGCCCGGCGCGAAGCGCTACCACGTGGTCTTTCTCCGCGAGACCGACGGCAACTCCCTTGGGCGAACTCTGACCACCAGCTTCGAAAAGAACGCCAACAAGGCCGAACTGTGGGCCCTCATACCGGCGATAGCGCGACTGGGCGAACTGTTTTCGAAGGTGATCCGCGATGGGCAATGGGATCGCAAGGCGTCACATCACCTGATTCCCGGCGCAAGCCAACAGGCCGCTACGGCTGCCGTCAAGGCGTCGGCGCAGGCATTCGCTGACGATCTGAACGGGCACCTTGAGGGACTCCGGGCATCAGGTATCACCTGGACCTGACCGACGCGCCCACGGTGCTGGCACAGTTGCCGGCAGCATTCGAGCACTTCAACGAGGTGCATCCGCACTCGAGCTTGAAGATGAAATCACCCAGGGAGTTCAGACGCCATCAGGCGCTACATTGCGAATAGGACGTGTCCGGGAATACGGGGGCAAGATCACGCGCGTCCTCCAGGAAAGGCCTGCGGGCTATCCCCGTCGCGCGCAGCTTGGCGCCCCTCGATGCGGCCGAACCGGCTGCGCCGGATCGGCCCGGCCAGCGCCCTGCTGCGATGGACGGGGCGTTGGCGAACACGCTGGCGCTTGCTGCGGCAGGTTGTGCATATGCATGCCGTCCTTAACGCTGGCGGTTCCTGCCCATCACGTCACGAAGGACGGTTCGCGGATTACCTGTCCGGCATCGCTATGGAGCCTCCACGCCACGCCCCAGGACCGGCGCCGCAAGGTGCAGCGTGGGCGTTCTCGCCTGTCGTCGGGTGGTTGACCTGGCACGCGTCAGCGGGCGAGCCGGAGCGGCCTTCGAGCGGTGATGCCGAGCCGGCACTGTCTCCTTTCGGAGCGGTTCGGCCCAAGGCGTCCTTGTCTCGTTGTGAATCCTGACGGGGGCGCGGCTGCGCCTCGGGCTTATGGCTGCAACCGTCCGGCGAAAACAATTCTCCGCCGCTGCGCGGCTTCCTGGCGTTGCAAATTCTTTTCGCCTTCCGGTTCTCCACTGCGTTGCGACTGCAAGCGGTGCAGCCAGCCCGTCCCCCGCCGGGCCGGATCACAACAAGGACGCGATGGGCGCGAACCTTGCTCAACCGAAAGGAGAAAAGATCATGGCCAACATCGGCACCTTCACCGCAGACAAAGACGGCTTCACCGGCACGCTGCGCACCCTGACGCTCAACGTCAAGGCCAAGCTGATTCCCAACGATAAGGGCAGCAGTGAGAACGCCCCCGACTTCCGCCTCCAGGCCACTGGCCACGACATCGGCGCGGCGTGGAAGAAGACCAGCGAGGCTGGGCGGGATTACCTGTCCGTGACCCTCGACGATCCTTCGTTCCCGGCTCCGGTCTACGCCCGCCTGATCGAAGGTGAGGACGGCACGCACGACCTGATCTGGTCGCCCAGCAAGCCGCAGGCGGCGTGACCGCCGCAGCGCCCCACCCATCGCGGCGGGGCGCTGTGCTGCTGTTCGCAGCACATCACCGCGTCACGCGAGCGGCTTCGCCGCGTCGCGTTCCTTCAACACCGCCTCCAGCTCCCGGCGCACCTGCGACAGCAGCTCGTCGGTCTTGCTAAGGCTGCCGCCCGCATAGGCCAGCGTCAGCAGTGTGAGCGGGTGGATCTCCATCACCTCGCACAGCTCGGCCAGCTTGTTCAAGGTCGGGCTTTTAAGGTCGCGCTCCAGGGTACTCATGTAGGTGCGGCTGGACACGTCAGAGAAGGCTTCCTGGCTCAAGCCACGCGCCTTTCTGACCGTCTTCAATGCCTTCGCCAATGAGTTCCCAGCCGCCACCTATGGTTTCCCCTGAAAAACCAAGATGACAGCCTATTGAGCCCTATAGAGCTACAATCTATAGTGTTCATTTGATGCTCTACGTTTTCGTGCATTCACGGAAATCCGCCTCGCCGGGTTCCGCCAAAGCCGCGTAAACACAGCCGTGCTTGCGCACGAAGGCGCAAATCCGGCTTTACGGTTCCGCGCTTCGGCGTGAAACCGCATGCGTGCATCATTGGATCGTGGGATTGCCGACCATGCCTCAGCCACTTGCCACGGCCCCCGAGCGCGCGCAACTGCTCGCCAACGGCGAGGCCCGTGCCGCTGGTCGGGCCATCGACCCGGTGCCCGTGGTGCGTCTGTTCACGCCGGACACGCATGTGACTTGGCTGCTGGCCGCACTCGATCCCGCCGACGGCGACACTGCTTGGGGACTCATCGACTTGGGAATCGGGATGCCCGCGCAAGGAACAGTCAAGCTGTCCGAGCTGGCTGGCATCGTCGGGCCGCGCCAGCAGCCCGTGATGCGCGACCTCTATTTCCGCCCCACGCGCACGCTGTCGGAATACACCCGGCTGGCCGAGCGCGACGGAGCGATCCCGGACTTAATACGGCCTACTGTGACTTTTTCAGTCTGGTGTCATACCGGGTAAGTCTCAATCGGGATTCTTGCGGCGTAGCCGCACCAGTCTGATCCAAATAGACATGATGCATGGCGCGGGCTGCGGCAGGCTGGCTTGTGCAGTAGCCCCGGTCGGGGCGCTGCCGCCGCAGCATTGAGACGAATACCGCAACACATCGGAGCCAATCGGTCTTGACAGCCCCATCCGCCTTTTTAACCCATGACGTTCCGACGAGGGCGATGTAGCGCGTAGTTCTTCCGTGGCGGCGAGTCCTGTTCGCAGGAGGAGGCGTCATGGTCAATCCTCATCACCTCGCGCATTGGTATCCGACCGCCGCATACCTGTATGTCCTTTGGCTGGATGCGCTCGCGCTCGCCTGGGAGTACCTGCGCAGGCATCCCGACTACCGGCTCGACTGGCTGCGCCGCCATCGCCGGCCGCAAGCGGCCCAGCAGGCAGCTCAACGCTGGGGCTTGCGCCTGCTGGAAGACCCGGCATTGGATGCGCGCGACGCGCATCCGGCTTGGCTGCCTGGTCATGTCGCCGTGGTGCAGATCTACCCCGACGCCGATCCGCCGCAGGACGGCACCGCCTTTGCGTTCTGGTGCATCCCCGGCCACAAGCGCCTGCTCCACGACGGCAAAGGACTGGCGCTGATCGCGCGCAGCCCAGGCCATTGCCTGCGCTTCGCGCTCGCGCCCGGCCTGGAGGACGGCATAGCTGTCGCCTATGCCCACCGCGGTCGCGCTGTCGCGCCTGCGCGCAACCAGCCGCCCAGCACGGGCTTCGCTGTCGCCAAACCTCGGCCCACACGCGCCGCGCTGATGGAGCTGCACACTTTGCAGGCGCTCGACGCGACCCTCGCGGGCGCGTCCTTGCGCGAGGTGGCCGAAGGCTTATTCGGCGCGGACGCCGCAGTCGATTGGTACGCCGACGGCAGCCTGCGCTCCAGGGTGCGCCGTCTGGTGTGGCGCGGCGATGCGCTGATGCGCGGCGGCTATCGCCACCTATTGATCCGGCATCATAAAGATTGAATTCTTGGTGTTTGATTCAGTCATAGCGTGATGGACAAAGAAGATGCCCGCTATCAGAAGCTGGAGCAGCTGCACGAGAGGCGAAAGCAAGTGGTGCGATTGCATCTTCGAGGCACTGGCGTGATGCAGATCGTGACGCTCACGGGCTTGAGCTACCCCACGGTTCGCAAGGCGATCGATCGGTTTGATGCCGGTGGCTGGGCCGCCATCAAGCCGGCTGCTCGCGGTCGCAGCAAGGGCGACGGGCGCTTGCTCAGCGCCCAGCAGGAGGCCTCGGTGCGGCGCACCATCTGCGACCAGCGGCCCGAGCAGTTGAAGATGGAGTTCGCTCTGTGGACGCGCGCTGCGGTGATGCAGTACATCGAGCGCGAGTTCGGTCTTCGGCTGTCCATCCGTGCCACCGGTGAGTACCTGCGCCGCTGGGGTTTCACGCCGCAAAAGCCGATCAAGCGCGCCTACGAGCAGCGCCCCGAGGCGGTGCGCCAATGGCTGGAGCACGAGTACCCGGCGATCGAGCGTGCTGCCCGCGCCGAGGGCGGCGAGATCCACTGGGGCGATGAGACGGCGCTGGTCAACACCGACGTGCGTGGCCGCAGCTATGCGCCGCGCGGCAAGACGCCGGTGACGATGGTCGTCGGCGGCACGCGCGAGAAGCTCTCGATGATCTCCACCGTCACCAACCGGGGGCGCGCCAACTGGATGATCATCGATGGCGCCTTCAATCACGAGCGGCTCATCGAGTTCTTGCAGGCCTTGGTGCGAGATGGCAAGCGCCGGCGCAAGAAGGTCTTTCTCATTTTGGACAACCTCGGGGTGCACCACTGCAAGCCCGTGAAGGCCTGGCTGGCCGAGCGCGGGCGTGACATCGAGGTGTTCTTTCTGCCCAGCTACAGCCCTGAGCTCAATCCCGACGAGCGGCTGAATGCCGATCTCAAGCAAGCCATCGGCTCGAAGGTGCCTGTGCGCACCAAAGCCAAGCTACATGCTGCGGCCAACGAGCACATGCAGAGCATCGCCACCAATCGCGACCGGGTGCGCGCCTATTTCCAAGACCCGATCGTCAGGTACGCAGCATGAAAACTTCATGGTGCCGGATCAATAGCACAGCTTCCGCAGCTTGAGAAGGGTCGTTTCGATGTGAACGCAGAACGACCCTGAACAGAAGGGCCGCGTTTTCTGAGACTGCCTCCATCCGGTCGCGCTGTGTGGCCGGGCGCTTTCAACCGATGGAGGTTCACACCATGCGTCCCGCACCTTTGCGGCCTGCCGTCACTGTCTCGACCGCTGCCGCCCAGCCCCAGCGCTATCTCACCAACGACGAAGCCGCCGAGTACCTGCGGCTGTCGCCGCGCACGCTGGAAAAGCAGCGCGTGATCGGCGGCGGCCCGCGCTTTCGCAAGTTCGGCCGGCGCGTCATGTACGCCGTCGCCGACCTCGATGCCTGGGCCGCCGACCGCAGCTTCGAGACGACTTCCGATCCCGAATACGCCGAGCACCACTCGGCCGACAGCCGTGCGCGCTGATCGGTGGCGCGTGGGTGGCCTTCACCGTGTCCAAACCCTTGCAGGAACGCGAACAGCTCGACCTGTTCCGCGCCTTGCCGGGCGACATGGCGCCACGCGACAGCCAGGATTTGATGGCCTTTCCGTTCTTCTCGCTCGCCAAGTCCAAGCGCATCACGCCCATCGACTTCCGAGCCGGCAAGGTGACGATTCGAGTGGAAGGCACGGCCGAGCACGGCATCGCCACGATCTGGGATGCCGACATCCTGATCTGGGCCGCCAGCCAGATCGTGGAAGCGCGCGATGCGGGCCTGCGGCCCTCGCGCTTGATGCAGGTACGCCCCTACGAGGTGCTGCGTTTCATCGCGCGCGGTACGTCGCTGCGCGACTACCAGCGCCTCAAGGCTGCACTCGACCGGCTGCAATCGACCACGGTGGCCACGTCCATCCGCGAGATAACTGGGCGGCGCCTGCACCGCTTCTCGTGGATCAACGAATGGAAGGAACTGGCCGATCCCAGCGGTACGCCGCTGGGGATCGAGCTGATCCTGCCAGACTGGTTTTACGCCGGCGTGCTCGACGCCGCGCTGGTGCTGACCATCGACCCGGCGTATTTCCGGCTCACCGGCGGCATCGAGCGGTGGCTGTACCGCCTGGTGCGCAAGCACGGCGGGCAGCAACCGGGCGGCTGGCAATTCGACTTCCAGCACCTGTACCGCAAGTCAGGCAGTGTGGCCCGCTACGACGACTTCGCCGCCGACCTGCGGGCGCTGGTGGCGCGGCAAACCTTGCCGGGCTACCTGTTGGACATCGAGTACGTATCCGGGATTTCCTCGCCATTGCTGACATTCCGGCCCGTGCCGCAAACGGCACGGGGATAACTTCGGGAGAGTCTGTGGATGGACTCGTGCTATCAGGCGACAGAGGTATCGTGCTATCAGGCAACCAATCCTCGTGCTATCAGGCAACAAAATCGGCCGCAAACCCGCGCCAGCACTGGGTTTCGCGCCCCTCTAACTTCCCTAACTTAAATTCTCTAACTTTTAATAGAAGCGCCGCGCCATGGTGGATAACCACCACGCGGCCGCAAACGGAAGACACAACCAGCCACCAGTTGGCAGGTTTTGCCGGCGAATCGACGCAAGGCTTTCCAACATGGAGGGCCAGGCCATGATCGTTGCCTTGCTCAACCAGAAAGGCGGCGTGGGCAAGACCACGCTCGCCACGCACATCGCCGGCGAGCTGGCGCTGCGTGATCAGCACGTCATCCTGCTGGATGCCGATCCCCAAGGGTCTGCACTGGACTGGACGCAGCGCAGAAGCCAGCAAGGCTTGCCCAGGCTGTTCAGTGCCGTGGGGCTGGCCCGTGAGACGCTGCATCAGGAAGCGCCAGAACTCGCCAGGCGCGCCGATCACGTCATCATCGACGGACCGCCCAGGATTGCTGCCCTGGCGCGTTCGGCGCTGCTGGCGGCCGATGGCGTGCTGATCCCGGTGCAGCCCAGTCCTTACGACCTGTGGGCCAGCGCCGAGATGGTGGCGCTGATTCGTGAGGCGCAGGTGTTTCGGCCGCAACTGCGCGCGGCCTTCGTCATCAACCGGCGCGTCAGCACCACCGTGATCGGGCGTGAAGCGCGCTAGGCGCTTGCCGATCAGCCGTTTGGAGCGCTGCGTGCGGAAGTGCGCCAGCGCATTATCTTTGCCGACAGCGTGGCCGCGGGTCGGCTCGCACGCGAGACCGCGCCGGACAGCGCCGCCGCGCGCGAAATCACCGCGCTGGTGGACGACGTGCTGCGGTGGATGACATGACGGCGAAGTCGGCACCCCGAGCGACGCGCGTCGGCATCGGCGTACGTCCGTCCGCGAATCCGCATGCCGAGGCCTGGATCCGACAAGGCGACGCCGATGCGGTGGGCAAAGGTGACCTTTACACCGCCCGCCTGACCCTTGACATCACGCCCGCCATGCGGGCACGCATCAAGGTGTCCGCATTCACGCAAGGCGTGACGGTGGCCGATCTGCTGCGGGGCCTGCTGGAGCGGGAGTTTCCATCGGAGGGCACACCATGAACGCATTCGCGGCGCCCGCCCTTCCACCTATTGCACCTGCTGCCAGCACGGCCACGGCCACGGCTGCGCTGGTGGCACTTCCCGGACAACCCAGCAGTGCGCCGCTGACGCGCGTGGCGCTGGCCTACCTGGAGCCGCGCTTCAGCTTTATCTGCGCTTCGGCGAGCCGGTCCGCACGCTGCGGATCGACCGCTGGCGGCGCAGCGCAGTGTTTCTGCCGGGCGCCATGTTCTGCCGCATCCGCTGGCAGGCCAACGACCACGGCACGACCCGCTGGCAGCTCATGGTGATGCAGGCTTGCACGTTGCTGGATGTCATGCAGCGCATCCCTGGCGTGTACCCCGGTGCGCGTCTGCTGCTGCACGCCGAGGGGCAAAACCCAGTCCGCGCCGTGCTGGAACGCATCGACGCCATCGAAACATTGGGCATTGTGCCGGCCGCCACATCGCCTGCGTACTGGCGCACGTTGGCGAACCGGCTGGCGGTGCGCCTGCCGCTTCCTGAATACAACGCCGAGCGGCACACCGCCTGGCGGGCGGGGAGGGCGCTGTCGTGACTGACATTCCCAGGATCGGCACCGCGCCGGGTTCTAGCACCTGTTCCCGCTTATATCGGCGCGCTCGCGTCGTGCTCGCGAGCCTGGCCGCCTGCGGTCTCCTTGCGCTGGCCTGCACAAGTTTCGTGCCGCCGCTGCCGCGCCTGATTTATAACCCATCCGACAGCGTCGCGGTCGGCTGGTATCGCGTTCGACCGTTCCAACTTGGCACCGACTCGCTGCCCGTGGGCAGCATCGTGCTGACCCGCTTGCCTGACCAGGCCGCTGCGCTCGCGGCGCAGCGTGGCTACCTTCCGATGCGCGTGCCGCTGCTCAAGCGGGTCGGCGCCGTCGCGCCCCAACACGTCTGCGTCCTTGATGCACTGGTCTGGCTCGATGGTGTGCCGGTGGCCGCTGTTCGGCCAGCCGATCGCTTGGGTCTTTCGCTGCCTTCCTGGCAGCAGTGCCGGCAGCTCCGTCCTGGCGAGCTGTTTCTGTTGAGTGTGACGAATCGGGACTCGTTCGACAGTCGGTACTTTGGGCCGGTCAACATGTCCGCCGTCATCGGCGTAGCGCGACCGATCTGGCTGGAGAAACGCCCATGACGATGGTCGACTCGCTGCAAGCGGATGGGCATTGCATCGTGTCATCGGGTGTGTTGATGGGGAGGCTCTCGCGGCGTTGCTGCGCGTGCAATGCGAGCGCATCCGCGTCGCACCTCGCGCTACGTTCCAACGTGCAGACGTCTTGCCTCGAACGCGCCGACTCTGCGGCGCTCGGCGCGTTCGCCGGCGCGCTGACTGCTCGCACAGCAGCGCTGCCGGGCCGCCGCTGCCCGGAGCGTCAGCGAAGGGCAAAGGCGGAAAGCAAGACAAAAGGTGGCGGCACCTATCGGCCCGCAAAGCCAGTCTGCACGTGGGGGTGGCACGGCACGGAGCGGCGTCGCCGTTGTGCCGTGCGGGCAGCGAAGCCCGCGTCCATGCTGGCCTTTCAGCGTGCTTCACACGATCGGACTTGCCAGGGCTTGCAAGGAGCGGCGCCATGAGCGGCCATCGCGAGGATGATTTCCGCATCCGCCCCAACGCCCCGAAGAACCGAGGCCAAGGCTTCGTCTCCAAGGTGCTCAAGCAGGCGAGCAAGGCTGGCGACGGCAAGTCACCGGTACGTCATCCGGCGTCAGAGCGCAGTTCCGGCCAGCGGCCAGGATCACGGCTTGGGCGTGGTCACACGGCGGCTCGCTTCGCGGGTGCGAAGCTGACGCCTATGTCGCGCCGAGTGACCATCAAGACGCTGCTGGTCAATCAGCAGCGGGCCAGCCCGCGGTCGCTTGCCAAGCACTTGCGCTACATTGAGCGCGACGGGGTGGGCCGGGATGGCGAGCCGGGCCAATCCTATGGGCCGCAGACCGATGCCGTCGACCTCGATGCATTCAAGGAACGCTGCGCCGACGACCGGCACCACTTCCGCTTCATCCTCTCGCCCGAGGATGGTGCCGAGCTGGAAGACCTGCGCACCTACACGCGGCACCTCATGGGTCGCATGGAAGCCGACCTGGGCACCCGGCTGGATTGGGTGGCCGTCGATCACTGGAATACCGACAACCCACACATGCACATCGTCGTGCGCGGACGCGACGACACCGGCAAAGACCTTGTCATCGCCGGCGACTACATCGCCGATGGCTTCCGGCATCGCGCCGCCGAGCTGGCGACCGAATGGTTGGGTCCGCGTACAGAACTGGAGATCCAGCAGAGCCTGCAGCGCGAGGTGGATCAGGAGCGGTGGACGAGTCTGGATCGCACGCTCACGCGCGAGGCCGACAAGGACGGCCGAGTGCGGATCGGACGGTTCGACGAGCCGCGGCTGCAGCGTCAGCGCCTGCTGCTGATTGGCCGGCTGCAACGCTTGCAGCGCCTGGGCCTGGCGGACGAGATGCGGTCGGGTACCTGGACCGTCCATACCGATGCGGAAAAGACCTTGCGCGCCCTGGGCGAGCGGGGCGACATCATCCGCACCATGCAGCGGGCCATGCGAGGCGAGCCGCGCGAGCTGGCGGTGTTCGAGCCGAGCGACGACGGCCGAACCATCCTTGGCCGCGTGGCCGCGAAGGGGCTGGCCGACGAGTTGCGCGACCGGGGCTATCTGGTCATCGACGGGGTGGACGGCAAGGCCCACTATGTCGCGCTCAACGCTCGCGACGAGCTGGAGAACTATCCGGCCGGTGCTGTAGTGGAGGTGAAAGGGTCGGCTGAAATGCGCGCGGCTGACAAGAACATCGCTGCGCTGGCGAGTGATAGTCTTTACCGCACCGATCATCACCTGGCGGTCGCGCAAGGGCAGGCCGCTCCAGGCCGCGATCCGCAGGAAGTCGTGGCGGCCCACGTCCGCCGCCTGGAAGCCCTGCGTCGGGCCGGCATCGTGGAGCGTGTCGCCGAAGGTCTATGGAAGGTGCCGGACGACTTGGCCGAACAGGGCCGCCGCTACGATGCGCAGCGCCTGGGCGGCGTAGTGGTGGAGCTGAAATCGGACCTGCCCATCGAGCGCCAGGCCCGCGTGATCGGGGCCACCTGGCTCGACCAGCAACTGATAGGCGGTGGCAAAGGGCTGGGTGACCTGGGCTTTGGCGGCGAGGCTAGGCAGGCGATGCAGCAACGGGCTGATTTCCTGGCTGAGCAAGGGCTGGCCAAGCGCCGCGGGCAGCGCGTGATCCTGGCGCGCAACCTGCTGGGCACGTTGCGCAACCGGGAGCTGGCGCAGGCGGCGAAAGACATTGCTGCCGAGACCGGCCTGGAGCATCGGCCAGTGGCTGACGGTCAGCGTGTGGCGGGCATCTACCGGCGCAGCGTCATGCTAGCCAGTGGGCGCTACGCGATGCTCGACGATGGTAAGTCGTTCACCTTGGTCCCGTGGAAACCAGTCATCGAAGGGCGAATGGGACAGCAAGTCGCCGCGACCGTGCGCGGCAGCGGCGTTGCACGGGAGCTGGGAAGGGCAAGAGGGCTATCAATCTGACGGTTGAACGCCAGTCGATCTGAGACGTTAAAACGCGTGTAGCGTGGTGGTCGAACACAGCAAAGGCATTTCACCTGACGCCATTCGTTACGCCATGAAGACCGCGCACGCGGCACACTTGACGACACGCTGACATAGCCAACGAATTGGGCTGTGACAACTTGGCACTTGCAAGCTGGAGTCGTTCAACGGATATCCATTCTTGAAACCACCGCCGCGCGCAAAGAACAGGAGACAAACCCAGCCGGTGGAATGCAGCTGCGGCAAGCACGCGCAGCAGGGAGAGAGTGATGGAATTGAGGCACCTCCGTTGCTTTATGGCAGTGGCCGAAGAGCTCCACTTCGCTCGTGCGGCCGAGCGCCTGCATATCGAGCAGTCGCCGCTGTCGCGGGCGATCAAGGAGCTCGAAGAGGAACTCGGCGTAGCGCTGTTCGCGCGCACCACGCGCAGCACCCGACTGACGCAAGCTGGCAAGCTGTTTCTCGAATATGTGCCGCGTGTCTTCATCACCTTGGATCAGGCTCGAGAAAGTGTGAAAGCCGCGGCCCAGGGGTTTCATGGTCAATTGCGCATCGCGCTGTCGGATGGCATCACGCCGTCACGCTTGCCGGCTTTGCTGGCCTTGTGTCGGCAGGAAGAGCCCGAGGTCGACATCCGGCTGTTCGAGGTGCCACTATCACAGCAACTCAAGGGCTTGCACGACGATTTGTACGATGCGGGCTTTGCCATGTCCAACGAAGTGGGTGAAGGTGTGCTGGCCACGCCGGCGTGGACCGACCCGCTGGTGGTGGCGGTGCCCGCACGGCATCCGTTGTTGGCGCACAAGCGAATTCCCTTGAGCGAAGTGCTGCGCTACCCGCTGGTGCTGGGCGATCCCCAAGCATGCGAGGGCCACGCCAAGCATGTGGAGCGTGTGCTGCGGCAGGTGGATATGGAGCCGTTGCTCGCCGAGCGGGTGACGTCCTGTGAACTGATGATGGCCCTGGTTTCGGCAGGCATGGGCTTGAGCTTGACGGGGGCGTCACACATCGCCGGCTGCCGCGAGCGCGGCGTGGGGGAGTGTCAGAAATTCTGTGTGTGAGGCGTTTTTCTGAATTGTCTGTTATCTGATTCTTTCGAATTTCAGGCCCCTGCCAGGCCGCCGGAGGCGCCCCCGGTTGAGCCATGAATTCATGGTTCAACCTCCTGTCATCTTGGGCTGTTGTGCGCGGGCTGGGTGAAACGATCCTCGTACAGTATCGCGAACTGGTTCATCGCCGCCTTCCAGTCGTGCGCCGCGCGGCCCCAATCGGCCGTGATGTTGCGCAGCGCCAGCCAGATCAGCTTGGTTGCCGCATCGTCGCTCGGGAAGTGCCCCCGCGTCTTGATGATCTTGCGCAAGCGCGCGTTGATGCTCTCGATCGCGTTGGTGGTGTAGATCACCTTGCGCACCGCTGGCGGGAAGGCAAAGAAGGGAATCACCCGATCCCATGCCCGGCGCCAGGCTGCCACCACGGTGGGGAACCTGGCGCCCCACGGGCCTTGTGCGAAGGCCTGAAGTTCGGCCTCCGCCGCTTCGGCGCTTGCCGCCGTGTAGATCGGCCGGATGGCCGCGGCCAGCAGCTTTCGGTCTTTCCAGCTTGCGTAATCCAGCGAGTTGCGAATCAGGTGCACGATGCAGGTCTGCAGTGTGGTGGCCGGGTACACCGCAGCCAGTGCTTCAGGCATGCCCTTGAGGCCATCGGTGACGGCAATCAGGATGTCATTGACCCCCGGGTCTTCAGGTCGTTGAACACCCTCATCCAGAACTTCGCCCCTTCAGTGCCCTCGATCCACAGACCCAGGATGTCGCGCGTGCCATCGGGCAGCACGCCCAGGGCCAGGTAAATGGCCTTGTTGCGCACCACCGCATCCTCCTTGATCTTCACGCGCAGCGCGTCGAAGAAGATCACCGGATACATCGCCTCCAGCGGCCGGCTCTGCCAGGCGGTGACTTCGACCATGACGGCGTCGGTGACCGAGCTGATGAACTCCGGTGAGACTTCGGTGCCGTATTGCTCCAACACAAAGCCCTGGATCTCGCGCATGGTCATGCCGCGTGCGTACATGGCCACGATCTTGTCGTCGAAGCCCGTGAAACGTCGCTCGTGTTTGGGAATGAGTACTGGCTCGAAGGAGCCCGCTCGGTCTCGAGGCACCTCGATGCGCAGCGGGCCGTCCTCGGTCAGCACGGTCTTGCCGCTGCGCCCATTGCGGTGGTTGATCGACTCCTCGGGCTTGGCCGCTCCTGGCGGGTAGCCCAGGTGGTGGGACATCTCCGCGCCCAGCGCGCGTTCGATGAGGGCCTTCTTGAAGGCCATGGAGGCTGATTGCACGGCCTCGGCGCTCATGGGGCCAGTGACGAACTGATCAATCAGCTCAGCGGGGATTGCCGGCAACTGCGCCGGCAGCTTCTTCTTGCTTGGCATACATGCTCCTGTGGGTCATGGTATGCCTCGCACACAAAATTAATGATAGGCTCCGGCGTGGTCGCGCGACCGCTGGCAGGACGCTCTTTGCCGTTCACCACCTACCTGCTTCGGCCGGCGCGTGAGCCGTTCGATGAACTGGCGCGGTTCATTGAGCGTGTGCGGGCCGTCGAATCACCGGAACAGCGCCGATCCATGGCAGTCCATGATCTCGATCCGGTGGAGGAGTGCGCCCCATGAACAAGCTCATGCCGCTCTTGCTGGTCGTCGCCTTGGCCGCCTGCGGTCAATCTGAAGCCCCGCAAGCGGTCACTGGCCGGGGAGCGAGCATCCCGACGGTCGAAGAGCTCGCCTCCAACCCCGAGCAACTGAAAGAGTTGCGCCAGCAGTGCAAGACCGATCGCCCTCAGCT
Source organism: Burkholderiales bacterium (assembly GCA_016702555.1). Lineage (GTDB taxonomy): Bacteria > Pseudomonadota > Gammaproteobacteria > Burkholderiales > Burkholderiaceae_C > Ottowia. The sequence continues at coordinate 229,182 of JADJDV010000003.1, read as the reverse complement.
CGGCGATGTCTTGTGCAACCGGGTGGCCGAGGCCACGCGCCAGCGCTTCCATCGCAGGAGCAAGAACCCCTACGAGTCGTAGACGGAGCCCGTCACGTCCTGACCGTTGGCGGCCCGCCACATCCATCTTGTTTGTTGCGCGACCCGCCGCGAGGCGATCGTGTTTGCTGCGCTTTTCTTGGGTGAGACACGCTACCCATTCTTTCTTTTGCGTTGACCTTTCTGCCGATAGCGGTCTTTGACCGCGACTGACCGGGCGCCGATCCTCACGCCTGCGGCACCTTTCAGTGCCGAGATTGGAGGCGTCGGGAATGCAGGGAACGAACGTGCTGTTCGGTCAGATCGCCGTGGTATTCGGCATCGTGATCGCTGGCGTATGGGGCGCCACGCAGTGGACAGCGACGGCCTTGGGCTACCAGCTGCGCCTGGGCTCGCCCTGGTTCGATCTCTACGGCACGCCGGTCTATCACCCTTGGCGATTGTTCGAGTGGTGGTTCGTCTTCGATGCCTATGCACCGCGCGTATTCGACACTGGCGGCGCCATCGCTGGCGGCAGCGGCCTGTTGGCGGTGGTGGTCGCCATCGGCATGTCGATATGGCGCTCACGACAGTCGCGCCTGGTCACCACCTACGGCTCGGCCCGCTGGGCCAACGCGCAGGACATCCGCAAAGCCGGCCTCACGCATCCTGCGGGCGTGTTTCTCGGCCGGCACGATCACCAATACCTGCGCCATGAAGGTCCCGAACACGTCCTGAGCTTCGCGCCCACCCGTTCGGGCAAAGGCGTCGGTCTGGTGGTCCCCACGCTGCTGTCCTGGCCCGCCTCCGCCGTCATCCACGACATCAAGGGTGAGAACTGGCAGATCACTGCCGGCTGGCGCAGCCGGTTCAGCCACTGCCTGCTGTTCAACCCCACCGATCCGAAATCGGCCGCGTACAACCCGTTGCTTGAGGTGCGGCGCGGCGCCCATGAAGTGCGCGACGTGCAGAACATCGCCGACATCCTGGTCGATCCCGAAGGCGCCCTGGAAAAGCGCAATCATTGGGAAAAAACCTCCCACGCACTGCTGGTCGGCGCCATCCTCCACGTGCTCTACGCCGGCGACGACAAGACCCTGCGCGGCGTCGCCAACTTCCTCTCTGACCCGGCCAGCCCCTTCGAGCTGACCCTGCACCGCATGATGACCACGCCCCACTTGGGCGATGGCCCGCATCCGGTCGTGGCCTCGGCCGCACGTGAAGTCCTAAACAAATCAGACAACGAACGCTCCGGCGTGCTGAGCACCGCCATGTCCTTCCTCGGCCTGTACCGCGACCCCACGGTGGCCGAAGTCACCTCGCGCTGCGACTGGCGCATCGCCGACCTGATCGCCGCCGAGCACCCGGTGTCCCTGTATCTGGTGGTGCCGCCTTCGGATATCAGCCGCACCAAGCCGCTGATCCGCCTGATCCTCAACCAGATCGGCCGGCGCCTGACCGAATCGCTCGACGGCTCCGATGGCATCCAGCGCCGCCACAAGCTGCTGCTGATGCTCGACGAGTTCCCGGCGCTGGGCCGGCTGGACTTCTTCGAGACGGCGCTGGCCTTCATGGCCGGCTACGGCATCCGCAGCTTCCTGATCGCGCAGTCGCTCAACCAGCTCGACAAAGCCTACGGCCAGAACCATTCGATCCTGGACAACTGCCATGTGCGCGTGACCTTCGCCACCAACGACGAGCGCACTGCCAAACGCATCTCCGAGACCTTGGGTACGGCCACCGAGCTGCGCGCACAGCGCAACTACGCCGGCCACCGGCTCGCGCCGTGGCTGGGCCACCTGATGGTGTCGCGCCAGGAGACAGCCCGACCGCTGCTGACACCCGGCGAGGTGATGCAGCTGCCGCCGGATGAGGCGGTGGTGATGGTGTCCAGCGTGGCGCCAATCCGGGCCAGAAAGCTGCGCTATTACGCCGACGCCAACTTCAAGCGGCGCGTGCTGCCACCGCCCGCGCTGGCGGACGATCGCTACGCCGATGCACCGCCGCCGCGTGCCGACGACTGGAGCGGCCTGGAGATTCCCGGCGTGCCGTCCGCGCCCACCGTCGATGCGGCCGAGGGTGTCGCTGCTTGTGCCGATGACGGTGGCCCGCGCCGTCAGCCCGAACTGACTGAGGCCGTCGTCTACGCCCCCGAGCTGGCCACGCCCATGAACGACCTGGTGCTGCTCGATGACGACGACCTGCCGCTGACGCTTCCGCGCCAGCTTGACCCGGCCCTGCAGCGCACGGCGCGGCTGGCTTCGCTGAACCCCAACGACGGGATCGAACTATGACCCAGCACCGTCTGAATCTCTTCATCCAGCATGAGCATGCCAAGCGACTGGATGAGCTTGCCGCCAAGAAGGGCGTGTCCAAATCCTCCATCGTGGCGGCAGCGCTGGCCTCGTGGCTGTCGCCCGATGCGGGCGACCAGCGCGAGGCCGCGATCGCCAAGCGGCTCGATCGCCTGTCGCGCCAGGCTGAGCGGCTGGAGCGCGATCAGAACATCCTGATCGAGACGCTGGCGCTGTTCATCCGCTACTACCTGACGGTGAGCGCCCCCGTTCCTGAGGCCCATCAGGACGCCGCTCGCGCGCAGGGCAGGGCACGCTTCGAGCAGTTCGTGGAGCAACTCGGGCGCCACCTGCTGCGCGGCCGCAGCCTGGTGCGGGACGTGGTGGAGGAATTGCATCCCCAGGATCACGAATTCGGGATGCGCATGGAAGAGGCCGCGGCAGTGGCCGAAACGCGGGAGCCGGCCGCTTGAGCGCCACACCAAAACCCCCGCCCGAGTCGCGCTCGTCCGCCGCTGCCTCGCTCGATCGCCGCATCCAGATGCTGCGCACGGCGATGGGGCCGCTGATTGCCGCCGCGCTGGAAGACCCGGACGTGGTGGAAGTCATGCTCAATCCGGACGGCACGCTGTGGGTGGATCGGCTCTCCTCGGGCCGCGCGCCGATGGGTGTGGAACTGCCCAAGGCCGACGGCGAGCGCATCATCCGGCTGGTGGCCGCCCACGTCGGCGCGGAAGTGCATCGCGGTCAGCCGCTGCTGTCGGCCGAGCTCCCAGAAACGGGTGAACGCTTCGAGGGCATCCTGCCGCCCGCTGCGCCGGCGCCGGCCTTCGCCTTGCGCAAGCGCGCCATCGGGGTGATCCCGCTGGAGCGCTACGTTCTCGACGGGATGATCACCCGCGCCCAGGCGGACTTCCTGGTGCAGGCCGTGCGCGAGCGGCAGAACGTCCTGATCGCCGGCGCCACCAGCAGCGGCAAGACGACCCTGGCCAACGCGCTGCTGGCCGAGATCGCCGCCACCGGCGACCGCGTGCTGGTGCTGGAAGACACGGTGGAGCTGCAATGCGCCGCGCGCGACCACGTGCCGCTGCGCACGCGCCCCGGTGTGGTGTCGATGACCGAGCTGGTGCGCTCGTCCATGCGCCTGCGGCCCGATCGTGTCGTCGTCGGCGAGGTGCGCGGCGCCGAGGCGCTGGATCTCATCAAGGTGTGGGGCACCGGTCACCCGGGCGGCATCGCCACCATCCATGCCGGCTCCGCGCTCGGCGCGCTGCTGCGCCTGGAGCAACTGATTCTCGAAGTGGCGGTGAACCCGCCCCGTGCACTGATCGCGGAGGCGGTCAACGTGGTGATCTACATCGCCGGGCGCGGGCGCAAGCGCCGCATCGAGAGCATCGTCCGCGTCGTCGGTTTCGATGGCGCGGGCTACCGACTGGTGGATTGGGAGGCGGCTCCCCTGGCCGTGCCGGTTCCCGAACAGCTGCCGATCCCCTATGTCGCACTTGGTGCGGCGATTTCCCCATCCCTTGACCTTGCTGGAGAACTGCCATGACGCAGATGACTGTTGCTGCTTTCCGTGTTTCCGTCAAACCGCCTTCTCACGGGCCCCGCCCGGGAGGGCTGCCGAGCCTGACGCGCCTGGCGGGCAAAGTGCTGCTGCTGGCCGCGCTGCTGCTGTTCCTGGCCGGAACCGCGCACGCCGCCGGTTCCTCCATGCCGTGGGAAGCGCCCTTGCAGTCGATCCTGGAGTCGATTCAAGGGCCGGTGGCGCGCATCGTCGCCGTCATCATCATCATCGCCACGGGACTGGCGCTGGCCTTCGGCGACACCAGTGGGGGTTTCCGCAAGCTGATCCAGATCGTCTTTGGTCTGTCGATCGCCTTCGCCGCGTCCTCGTTCTTCCTGTCCTTCTTCAGCTTCTCCGGCGGTGCCGTCGCATGAGCGGTCCGGACAGCTTCGCAGGCGGGTTCGTCACCGGGTTCGAGATCCCGCTGCATCGCTCGCTCACCGAGCCGATCCTGCTGGGCGGTGCACCGCGCACGGTGGCGATCGCCAACGGCACGCTGGCGGCCGCCGTGGGGCTGGGCCTGCAACTGTGGATTCCCGGTGTGGTGCTCTGGATCGTCGGCCATGCGCTGGCGGTGTGGGGTGCGCGTGTCGATCCGCAGTTCATGCAGGTCTTTGCGCGGCACATCAAGCACCGTCCGCTGCTGGACGTGTGAGGGCAGGGCACAGTGATGCTGAACCTCGCCGAATACCGCCAGCGCCCCGCCTTGCTGGCCGACTGGCTGCCCTGGGCCGGTCTGGTCGCGCCGGGCGTCATCCTGAACAAGGACGGCAGCTTCCAGCGCACGGCCCGGTTTCGCGGTCCTGACCTCGACAGCGCCACGCAGGGCGAGTTGATGGCGGTGTCGGCCCGCTTGAACAATGCCCTGCGCCGGCTCGGCTCGGGCTGGGCGCTGTTCGTCGAAGCCGAGCGCCGCGCTGCCGCCGACTATCCGCGCTCGGAGTTTCCCGAACCCCTGTCCTGGCTGGTGGATGAGGAACGCCGGGCCACCTTCGAGGAATCGGGCAACCATTTCGAGAGTGCATATCACCTGACGCTGGTGTACCTGCCACCCGAGGAGTCCCGCGCCCGTGCCGCCGAGATGCTGTACGAGAACCGATCGACGCAAGGCGTGGACTGGCGCGAGCGGCTGCAGGCCTTCGTCGCGGACACCGATCGGGTCTTTGACCTGCTCGATGGCGTGATGCCGGAGATTGCCTGGCTGGACGACGGTGAAACGCTGACCTATCTGCACGCCACCGTCTCGACACGGCGCCACCGGCTGGCCGTGCCCGAGGTGCCGTTCCACATCGACGCGCTGCTGACCGACGCCGCACTGATTGGCGGACTGGCGCCGATGCTGGGCGACCAGCACCTGCGCGTGGCATCCGTGCGCGGCTTCCCGACTTCCACCTGGCCGGGCATGCTTGACGAGCTCAACCGCCTGGGCTTCGCTTACCGCTGGAGCACGCGCTTTCTGTGCCTGGACAAAGCCGAGGCAGAAAAAGAACTCGCCCGTCTGCGCCGCCAGTGGTTCGCCAAGCGCAAGAACGTCATCGCGCTGCTGCGCGAAACCCTGTTCCAGCAGGAAAGCCCGCTGGTCGACACCGACGCCAGCAACAAGGCGGCTGACGCGGACGCCGCCTTGCAGGAGCTGGGCAGCGATCAGGTGGCCTTCGGCTACCTGACGGCCACCGTGACGGTCATGGACGCAGGCGCGACCACGGCCGACGAAAAGCTGCGCCGGGTGGAGCGCGTCATCCAGGGCCGGGGATTCGTGACCATCCCCGAGACGCTGAACGCCGTCGATGCCTGGCTGTCCTCCATCCCCGGCAACGCCTACGCGAACGTGCGCCAGCCCATCGTCTCGACGCTGAACCTGGCGCACCTGATGCCGGTGTCCGCCGTCTGGGCCGGCCCCGAGCAAAACCATCACCTGGATGGCCCACCGCTGATCGTGACGCGCACCGATGGTGCGACACCATTCCGGCTGGTGACGCACATCGGCGACGTCGGTCACACGCTGGTCGCCGGACCGACCGGTATGGGCAAGTCGGTGTTGCTCGCCACGCTGGCGATGCAGTTCCGCCGCTACGCCGGTTCGCGCATCTTCGCCTTCGACATGGGGCGCTCCATGCGCGCCACCATCCTCGGGCTGGGCGGCGAGCACTACGACCTGGGCAGGAGCGTGGAGGAGGGCGACGACATCGCCTTCCAGCCCCTGGCACGCATTGACCGCGAGGGCTACCGCAGCTGGGCGGCCGAATGGATCGAAGGGCGCCTGCTGCACGAAGGCGTGGCGGTCGGCCCGGACGAGAAGGCCGCCATCTGGTCGGCCCTTGGCAGTCTGGCCGGCGCGCCGCTGGAGCAGCGCACCATGACCGGCCTGTCGGTGCTGCTGCAATCGAACGCCTTGCGTCAGGCGCTGGCGCCCTATGTGCTCGGCGGCGCCCACGGCAAGCTGCTGGACGCCGATCACGACCGCCTGGGCGTGGCCGACGTGCAGGGCTTCGAGATGGAGGAGCTGATGCACAGCCAGGCGGCAGTCATGGCCGTGCTGCATTACCTGTTTGCGCGCTTCGACGAACGCTTTGACGGGGCGCCCACGCTGCTGATTCTTGATGAAGCGTGGCTGTTCCTCGACGAGCCGGTGTTTGCCGCGCGCATCCGCCAATGGCTCAAGACCCTGCGCAAGAAGAACGTCAGCGTCGTCTTCGCCACGCAGAGCCTGGCGGACATCAAGGATTCAAGCATCGCGCCGGCGATCATCGAAAGCTGCGCCAGTCGCATCTTCCTGCCGAATCCGCAGGCGACCGAGCCGCAGATTCGCAGCATCTACGAGGGCTTCGGGCTCAACAGCCGTCAGATCGAGATCGTGGCCACGGCGGTGCCCAAGCGCGACTACTACTACCAATCCCGCCTCGGCAACCGTCTGTTCGACCTTGACCTGGGGCCGGCGACGCTGGCCTTCGCCGGCGCTGCCACGCCGCAGGACCAACAGGACATCGACCGGGTGCTGCTGGATGCCGGGGTGTTCGGCTTTGCCGGCGCCTGGTTGCGCCATCGCGGGCTCGCTTGGGCGGCTGAACTGCTGCCTTCATTCCGCCGTATCGCTGAACACCCACAGGAGAACCTGCCATGAAGACCCCTGCCTCCAAGTTCGCCGCACTGACGACCGCCTGCGTGCTTGCCCTGGCTTCCGTGCAGCCCGCCCATGCCTTCTTCGGCAGCGGTGGGCGCATCGTGTTCGACCCCACCAACCATGTGCAGAACACGCTGACCGCGATCCGCACGCTGGAGCAAATCAACAACCAGATCAGGCAACTGCAGAACGAAGCGCAGATGCTGATCAACCAGGCGCGCAACCTGGCCAGCCTGCCGTCCAGCGTGGTGGCCCAGTTGCGCGCCAACCTGGCGCTGACCGAACGGCTGATCGCGCGGGCCAAGGGCCTAGCTTATGACGTGGTCAATCTGGATCGGGAGTTTGCGCGCCTGTACCCGGAGCAGTACGCCGCCACCGTCAGCGGCGAGCAGATGGTCCGTGACGCGCAGGAGCGTTGGAAAAACACGCTGCACGGCTTGCAGACCAGCATGCAGATGCAGGCCCAGGCGTCGCAGAACCTGAGCGGTGATGAAGGCGTGCTGGCCGACCTCGTGGCCAAGAGCCAGTCGGCCGTGGGCGCGCTGCAAGCCATGCAGGCCATGAACCAGTTGCTGGCCTTGCAGGCCAAGCAGTCGATCCAGACGCAGCGATTGCAGATCACGCAGGACCGGGCGGCCTCGCTGGAGCTGGCGCGGCAGGTGGCGGCCACCGAGCGTGCCCGCGAGGTGCGGCGGCGCTTCCTGGGTACGGGAACGCCCTACACACCCCATACGGTCAACTTCTACAGCCAGCGGTGAGGTCGTCATGACCCGAACCCTCATCGTGACCGCCGTCCTCCTGCTGGCCGCGTGTGGAAAACCCGATGGCCCCAGAACTGTTGAATCGGTCGAAGCGCTGGTGGCCGATCCGCATCGGCTGAGCGAGCTGCGCGCGGCCTGCAGGGCCGATCGCGCCAGGCTCGGTGATGCCCAGTGCCATGCGGTGGCCGAGGCCACGCGCCAGCGCTTCATGCGCAGGGCGCCATCGCCCTATGCCGACGATCCGATCCAGCCCGGGTCGGCGCCATGAACGACGTGGCGGTCATCGACCGCTTCCTCGATGTCTTCTCGCGCTACATCGATTCGGGCTTCGGCCTGCTGGGTGGCGAAGTGGCCTTCCTCACGGCGACACTGATCGTCATCGACGTGACGCTGGCCGGGCTGTTCTGGGCCATGGGCCATGCCAGCGGCCAGGGCGAGGACGTGATGGCCAAGCTGATCCGGAAAGTCCTTTATGTCGGTGCCTTCGCGTACATCCTGAGCAACTTCAACCGGCTGGCGGGCATCGTCTTCAACTCCTTCGCGGGACTGGGCCTCGCGGCCTCCAGCTCGGGCCTGTCGCAGGATCAGCTGCTGCAGCCGGGGCGGCTGGCGCAAGTGGGCATCGACGCCGGCCGGCCGATCATGGAGCAGATCGGCGTGCTGACCGGTTTCCCCGAGGTGTTCGCGCACCTGGACACCATCGCCGTGCTGTTCCTGGCGTGGCTGGTGCTGATCATCTGCTTCTTCGTGCTGGCGGTTCAGCTCTTCGTGACGCTGATCGAGTTCAAGCTGACCACGCTGGCGGGCTTCGTGCTGGTGCCCTTCGCGCTGTGGAACAAGACCAGCTTCCTGGCCGAGAAGGTGCTCGGCAACGTGGTGTCTTCGGGCATCAAGGTGCTGGTGCTGGCGGTGATCGTGGGCATCGGCTCGGGTCTGTTCGGCGAGTTCACTGTGGCACCGGGTGCCGATCCGAGCATCGACCATGCGCTGGTCATCATGCTGGCGGCGCTGGCCATGCTGGGTCTGGGCATCTTCGGGCCGGGGATCGCCACCGGGCTGGTGTCGGGGGCGCCGCAGCTGGGTGCCGGTGCGGCGGCGGGCACGACTCTTGGCGCGGCCGGGCTGGCGGTGGCCGGTGGCGCGGCGGTGGCCGGCGCCAGCTCGGCGGTTGCCGCCGGTGCGCGCATGGCGCCAGCTGCGGCGCGCTCGGCTTCTGCCCTGGCCAGCGGCGCGAAGGCGGCCTACCAGGATGGGGCCGCGGCCTCGGGCGGTGGTGCGGTGCGTGCTACGGGTGCTGGCATGGCCAACGTCGCCAAGACGGGTGTCAATGCCATGCGGGATCGAGTGTCCGGCTTCGTGTCCGATGCCGCAGGGTCCGCACCAGCTTCCGCCACCGTGGACTCCAGTTCAAGACCCACCGCCGAGCCCGACTGGGCACAGCGCATGCGGCGCCGTCAGCAGGCCGGCCAGGCCGCGACCACCGCCGCTCACGTTCTGCGTGGCGGCGATGCGGGCGGTTCGGGGTCTGGCCCGAGCCTGCGCGACTCCGACTCCTGAGGAACAAGCCCATGCGATTCAAACGACCGCAGGTGCGCTATGGCGACACGCCGCAGCCTGCAACCCCTTACCAATCGGCCGCGCAGGTGTGGGATGAGCGCATCGGATCGGCCCGCGTGCAGGCCAGGAACTGGCGTCTGATGGCCTTCGGTTGCCTGGCGCTTGCGCTGCTGATGGCGGGCGGCCTGGTGTGGCGCTCGGCGCAATCCATCGTCACGCCCTACGTGGTGGAGGTGGATCAGACCGGTCAGGTGCGCACCGTGGGCGAGGCCGCCACGCCGTACCGGCCCACCGACGCGCAGACCGCGCACCATATCGCGCGCTTCGTGACGCTGGTGCGATCGCTGTCCATCGATCCCATCGTCGTGCGCCAGAACTGGCTGGATGCCTACGACTACGCCACCGACAAGGGCGCGGCCGTGCTTAACGACTACGCGCGCGTCAACGATCCGTTCGCGCGCATCGGCAAGGAGTCGGTGACGGTGCAGATCGGCAGCGTGGTGCGCGCCAGCGAGCAGTCCTTCAACGTGCGCTGGACGGAACGCCGCTATGCCAATGGCGCTGCGGCCGGGTTGGAGCGCTGGACGGCGGTGGTGTCCATCGTGCTGCAGCCCCCGCGCACCGAAGAGCGCCTGCGCAAGAACCCCCTGGGCATCTACGTCAACGGCCTGTCCTGGAGCCGTGAGCTGGATTCTTCCGACGGAGCCAAACCATGAATGATCGTTTGTGCATTTACGTTTCCGTGCTGATGCTCGCCGCCGCGGCCGGCTGCGCCACGCCAGGCCAGCCGCCGCCGGTGATCTCGCTCGATGAGTCAGTACCAGCCGAGCCGCTGCCGGAGCCACCGGCGCTGGTGGAAGTGGTTGCCGTGCCCGAGGTGCTGCCGATGCCGGCGCAGTTGAAGCCGGTGGAGGAGGGCGCCAAACCCGCACCGGAGCCGACAGACGAGAAGGTGCGTGTCTCGCGCGCCAATGCGGAGGCGCGCATCGCGCCCACGCGCGAGGGCTACGTCAACGCGATTCAGGTCTGGCCCTTCACCGATGGTGCGCTGTATCAGGTCTATGCGGCTGTGGGCCGCGTCACGGTGATCGCGCTCCAGCCGGGCGAAGAACTGGTCACGGTGGCCGCGGGCGATACCGTGCGCTGGATCGTCGGCGACACCGCCAGCGGCTCGGGCGCGGACCTGCGTGTCAACGTCATGGTCAAGCCGATCCGCTCGGGCCTTAAAACGAATCTGGTCATCACCACCAGCCGCCGCACCTATCTGCTGGAGTTGACCTCGACCCCAAAGACCTGGATGGCCTCGGTGTCCTGGGAATACCCCAAGGACCGAATGCTGGCCTTGCAGCGCCAGGCGCAGTCGGCCAGCGCGGCGACGCCGGTCGACACGGGCCTGTCGCTGGAGAAGATTCGGTTTCGCTATGCCGTGTCGGGCAGCAATCCACCCTGGAAGCCGCTGCGTGCGTTTGACGATGGCGAGAAGGTCTACATCCAGTTCCCCGCCGGTATCGCGCAAGGCGAGCTGCCGCCGCTGTTCGTCATCGGCGCGCAAGGCGATGGGCAACTGGTGAACTACCGCTTCCGCTCGCCGTATTACATCGTGGATCGGCTGTTCGGGGCGGCTGAACTGCGCCTGGGCGCTGACAAGGGCGACGTGGTGCGCATTGAGCGCACGGACGGTATTGCGCGGAGGAACTGACCATGAGCCAGGAAGACACCCCCGAGCTCACCACGCCGCAGGCGGGCAAGGTCGTGCCTGAGGCGGTGGCGCTGCGTGCCCAGCCGCGCCCGGTCACGCGCCTGAACCGGCGCACGCTGGCCATCCTCGTGGGTGGCCTGTCGGTCGCAGTGCTTGGCGCCACGATCTGGTCATTGCAGCCGCCGCAGCGCGGTGCGGGCGGTCAGAATGAGCTGTACAACGTCGATCGGGTGTCGAAGTCTGAAGGGCTGGCAGGACTGCCGGCGGATTACTCCAAGCTGCCGCCCAACGTGCCAGAGTTGGGGCCGCCGCTGCCAGGCGATCTGGGGCCGGCCATCGTGGCCTCCCAGCAGCCGATGACGCCGGCGTATGTGCCGCCGGGTCACGATCCGAACGACGCCTTGCGCAAGGAGGCCGAAGCGGCGGCCGCGTCGTCGGTGTTCTTCCGCTCGGGCGGCCAGGGTCAGGCCGCCAAGACGGCGCAGGCGGTGCCGGGTGCGCCTGGCAGCGCGAGCGCGCTCGCGGGCTTCGACCCGCTCGGCGCGGGGCCAGCGTCGACGGCGGCACAAGCGCAACCATCTGCTACCGACCCGACCGCCGTGCAGAACCGCCAAGACCAGAAAGAGGCGTTCCTGAAAGGTGGCTCTACGGAAACCCGCAATTCCGGCCATCTGGCGCGACCCGCGTCACCGTACCAGGTCATGGCCGGAACGGTGATCGCTGGGGCGTTGGTGACAGGCATCAAGTCCGATCTTCCGGGCGATGTGATCGCCACGGTGACGGAGCCGGTCTATGACTCTGCCACGGGCAAGTTCCTGTTGATCCCGCAGGGCTCGCGCATTCTTGGGCGCTACAACAGCCAGGTGAGTTATGGGCAGAGCCGCGTGCAGGTGGTGTGGAACCGGATCATCCTGCCTGACACTTCTTCGCTGACGCTCGACGATCTCGTAGGTACTGACCCAGCCGGCTATGCCGGTCTGGAGGACGAGGTGGACTGGCATTGGGGGCGCATCTTTGCGGGAGCGGCGCTGACGACGCTGCTGGGTATTGGTGCCGAGCTGGCCGCGCCAGAGAACCGCCAGGACGGCAATCGCATCGTGATCGCGGGGCGCGACAGTGCACAGGACAGCATCAACCAGGTCGGGCAGGAGATGACGCGGCGCAACATGAACGTGCAGCCGACCCTGACCAGTCGGCCAGGCCTGCCGGTGCGCATCATCGTCAACCGGGATCTGGTGTTGCGGCCGTATCAGCCGATGTTCTTCCAGAGAAGAGCTTCACGATGAGCGCCACGCGCAAGTTGCGGCTGGGGCCATTGCCCAAGACTGAGAGCGTCAAGATGACGTTCATGTGCCCGAGCGACCTGAAAGAGGACCTTGACCGGTACGCCGCGCTGCATGCGCAGACGTATGGCGAGGCCGTCGATGCGACGACGCTGATCCCGCACATGCTGGAGGCGTTCATCGCTGGAGATCGAGGATTCAGGCGTGTAAGAAGCAGCGGGCGAGTAGCTGTTCGCAGTGGCGTGGGTCAGACGCCGTCAGATGCGGGAAGGTTGTAGTCGCCACAGACTGACTAGCCATTCCATGGGAGCGAGTCGTAGAAGGCGGTGACCCGGATCATGGCATCTTCGAAGGAAGGTAGGTCTCCATCGACGTCTGCCTGCAGGTCAGCGTAGCCCTCACGGGCCATCTTCACTACGGCCTCGTCGTCCATCGAGTCAACCGTCGGTTCGATGCCCTTGCTGCGGCAGGACATGACCAACATCTCGTGAATCAAGGCCAGTTCAGCAGCAGGGAAGGGCGGTACTGATTCCAGCAAGAGCCAAATGTCGTAGACGTCCTGGCGGCGGTTGCGCTTGCGGATCGGTTGTTGCAGCAATGACCGCATCTTCTCCGCCAGCACGTTGTGCAGCGAGTACGACCGGATCGTTGTGCCGCCATCGAGCTCCAGAAGCTCGACATCAAACACAGCTTCGTTGAAGCTGTAGTCGATATGTACCACCTGCGCAGAGTTCTTCGAGGTCAGCCGTGCCATGGCGCCGGGGTGAGACTTGTCGGCGAAGCCGATCGTGAGGGCCAGGTTGTGATGCGTTCGGTTTTCGCCCTTGGGCTCGACCTTGCGTGATTGCAAGCGGCACGCTGTCTCATAGGGCAACCTGTCCTCGGCGATCGCGAGACCTGCTTCGAATTCGGCGAGCAATTTCTCAGCATCGGCAGCGATGTACCGTTCGCTGGTGGAGAAGTCCAGGTCACGTGTGAATCGGGTGCTTTCATAGCGGATGGCCAGTAGCAGCCCGCCTTTCATGACCATCCTGGTCCGCAGATTCTGCGAGTGGCCGATACTGTCCAGAACGATGTGAACGGCCTCACGAAATCCGCGTTGTCCGTCGGGGGCGGCCTCGACCCAAGCTTCGATGTCGATTTCGTTCACAAGCCGTCCTCATTGAACCTGGGCATCAGTGACGGGACGTTGATGGAGAGCATCCACTTCGCGGAGTAGTCGGAGGCGTACTCGGCCTGAGGGTCAAGCATCCTGGAACCGCCCCGCTGGGCGTACTTCGTCCAGCCGTCGATGAGTGGGTGCGAGAGGCGGCACACTTCATCCAGCAGATAGCCTGCTCGCACTTTCTCGACGGCATTGCCGTGGCGTTCGACTTCCTCCGCGATGAGTGTCAAATTGCGTTCCGCGTAGGCACTGTAGGTGTCCACCACGTGCTGGATGCCGCCACAGTTTTGGGGTTCTCGCACCATGTCCAGGAAGGTGCGCCCCATGGTGGCAACCCGGAGACCGGTTGACTTGATGGTTTTGAAGGCACCTCTGCTGGAGCGCCGCATAAGTTCAACGCGCTGGCCTTCAATGCGCTCGAGCGGCAGGCGCCGGAGCACGGGCAACCTGGCGGCTCGATACGCTGCCGTTTGTGCCTTCAAGTCCCTGCCTATCCGGGCGGCCGCTTGTTCGCGCCATTCCTTGTCCGTCGGCGTGGTCAGGTACAGGATCTTTGAGAAGCGATCCGTCAACCCGTGGTACTCCATGGCGCTGAGGTGGGAGACGTAGGCGAATGGGTCGACAGAGCAAGCGACCTCGATGGCCTTCGGCTTGATGCGACCGAACAGGTGATAGACCGTGTCAGGCTTGAAGTCCTTGTCGGGGAAGATGAGACCGAAGGAACTCAGTTCTTTCACGAGCCTTCTATAGACCTGCAAGGTTGGCGGTTCCTGCTGGTTTTCAAGTTGCGCGACCATGAGTACGCCCAGTTCGTAATCGGATACGACAGGTCGCTCCCATGCTCCCAGCCTCTCCTGGATGGCGCGTACCATGATTGGAAGAGAGTGAGGTACGAATGAGGTCACTCGCCATGTATCCTATGCGTCCTAAGGACGCATAGGATACATGGCGATCTAAATTTAGTCAAGAGAAAATTTAATATCTACTGACCAGCCACCTATAATTCGTCCTTAGGACGAATTATAGGTGGCTGGAGTTGCACCTTCATAGATGCCAGCGGCACCTTGGAGTCAGTGTCGTGAAGGCTTGGTGGTAGATGTAGCCCACGCCCTTCATGTTGCCTACGCAGTAGGTATCCTGCACGTTCGTACATAGTCCAAATGATCGGCCCATGCTTGAAGCATCACGCGTCTTTCTTCCTGATAGGCATGGCGGTTGTAAGCCGCGCGTACGGCGTTGGCCGGCACATGCGCCAGGCAATGTTCAATCACGTCTACGCTTGCGTCAAGACCATTGAAGTGCGTGCTAAAGGTCGCCCTCATGCCGTGTGGCGTCCCTTCACCACCGAAACCAAGCCGCTCCATCAGTGCGTTCAGGCTGCGATTGGCCATCGGTCGACGAGGATCGAGTCGGTTCGGGAACAGGTGCTCGCGACCAGTCGGTACGATCTTGCGAAGGCGCGTGAGCAACTCTACGGCCTGAGCTGACAGCGGCACCCAGTGAGGTCGGTTCGCCTTCATGCGACGTGCCGGAATCTCCCATTGAGCGGCCTCTAGGTCTAGCTCATCCCAGCGGGCTTCGATGACCTCCGCTTTTCGGCAGACGGTCAACGAAACGAGCAGCATGGCGATGCGCGTTTCCTCGTTGATCGTCGTGGCAGCATCGAGGGCGCGGAGAAAGTCGCCGATTTGCTCTCCAGCCAAGGCAGGATGGTTGGACTGGTTGCGCTTCATCATGATGCGCAGTGGTGGCACCGGGTTGTTCTCCATCAACCCGGAGTCGATCGCGTACTCGAACATGCCCCAGAGATGGTTGCGAAGATTACGGGCCACCTCGGGCGCGCGTTTCTCCACGTCCTTCAGCAGCGCGGTCAACTCTAGGCGTGTGATGCTGTCCACCGGACGGTTCTTCAGCTTCGGCATCAGATCTTTGTTGATCTCGCGCTGGCGCTGCTTCACGGTGGATGGACGCAGGCCGGCGGCTGTGGTGAAACTCCAGTCAGACATGACGGCGGCAAACGTGCGTTTCGCGCGTTCCAGTTGCTCCTGCGCTTGAGCAGTCTCCAGTTCCTGCTTGGCCCGGAGTGGGTTGATGCCCTGGGCGACCAGTTTGCGGGAGTCGCCGTGCAGCCCGCGTGCCTCTGCTAGGCTGACTTCAGGGAACGCGCCAAACGATTGTTTGCCCTCGACGCCACCGACGCGGAACTTGTAACGCCAAAGCTTCGAGCCATTGGGCTGAACAAGCAGGTACAGCCCGCCACTGTCGGCAATCTTGTAGGCGCGCTCCTGAGCCTTGGCGGATTTGACTTGCAGTGTGGTGAGCATCTGGGGGTCTCAGCCTTTCGAGGCCCCCAATAAGGCCCCCAAATGATCGGGATGTCAAGAAATTTCGATTGACGCTCTGAGACGTCACGCGATCGTAACGTATTGATTAGATTGATATTCTTCGGAAATCTGAGATTTCTTGAGACACCCTGAAATCGCAATACACACTTCAGGTGGTGATTTTCATGCGGCCTATTGTGCGTCCGCTGGTGCCGGGTAGGTGATCCTGCCATCCGCCTGCACCTTGGCGCCGGGCGTCAGCTTGGCCGCCT
Source organism: Burkholderiales bacterium (assembly GCA_016702555.1). Taxonomy (GTDB): domain Bacteria; phylum Pseudomonadota; class Gammaproteobacteria; order Burkholderiales; family Burkholderiaceae_C; genus Ottowia. Next base: position 213,121 of record JADJDV010000003.1, on the reverse strand, counting down.
CGATGCGCGTGGACATGATGTGGCGCACGTCTTCATCGGCGGCGATCAGCCAGTCGGACACGATGCGGCGGTGGCAGCGCCACCACACGGCCTCGGCGCACATGATGGCGCAGCGCTCTTGCTGCGCGATCTCGCGCAGGTAGTCCAGGCCCTCGAGATAGGCCGGGTGCAGCGCGTAGTCGGCGTAGTTGTGAAAGCTGCGGTTGTCCCAGAAGCCGTTCACCTCGGGCGGCACGTCGCGCTGCAGATTGCGGCGACCGCCGAGTGCCGCGATGTGCTCGTAGCCGATGCCGAACGGTGTCAGCGACGCGGGCAGCGTGGCCTGGTTGAACTGCGGATTGGTGCGCGAACGGGTGATGGTGCGGATGTCGACCACGCGCCGCACCTCGCCGCCCTGCAGCAGCGCGACGAACTCGTCGATGCCGAGCGTTGAATGGCCGATGGTGTGGATCGGCAGCCGCCGTGCCATGCCGCTCAATCGCCCAGACGCCGCAGCGCCGAGCCCTTGTGCACGGCGACGTGGTCGGTCTTGTCGCTCTTGATCTCGTATTGCGGGTCGTCGGCGCTGGCGTGGTGGGTGTAGCCTTTCCAGTCGAAATCGCTCTTGTGCACCTTGGTGATGTGGCCGCTGACGCGGCCGGCCTCGGAGTTCCAGCCGACGTGGTCGCCGACCTTGAAAGTGTTGGGCATGACGTGGGGCTCCTGTCCGGAAGGATTCGCAAGCCCCATTGTGGTCAGCGGCGACACGGCGGCGGCTTGGCCGCATCGCCGTCAGGGTTATGGAGTGGTGCGCCGGTAGGTGACAAACGCCAGTGGCAGACCACTGGCGGCGGTCAGCGGCTGGCGTGCCACCTCGCGCCATTCACGGCCGAGTGCCGGTGCGAAGGCGTCGCCATCGAAGTCGGCGTCGATCTCGGTCACCACCAGCTCGTCGGCCAGCGGCAGCGCCTGGGCGTAGATCTGCGCGCCGCCAATGACCCAGACTTTGTCCGCGCCTTCGCAAAGCCGCAGGGCCTCGCGCAGATCGGGTACGCGCTCCGCGCCTTCCGCGTGCCAATCCGCTTGCCGGGAAACGACGATGTTGCGGCGGTCGGGCAGGGGGCGAAAGCGCGGCGGGATCGAGTCCCAAGTCTTGCGCCCCATGATGACCGGGTGATTGAGCGTGGTGCGCTTGAAGTGCGCCAGGTCTTCCGGCAGATGCCAGGGCATCACCCCGTGCTTGCCGATGACGCCATTGCGCGCTTGCGCCCAGATCAGGCCGACGTGCGGGCGGGCCGAGTTCATCGGCCGCTGAGCTTGAGCGCCGCAGCGACGATCTGATCGGCGCCGACGCGTGCCTCGGCCTCCAGCGTGGGCGCGTAGCCGACGGGGATGCGCGGCGCGCCCAGGCGGGCGACCTGGACATCGGTCTGCTCGGCCACGGTGGCGGCGATCTCGGCCCCAAAGCCGGCCACGCGCACCGCCTCGTGCACCACCAGCAGACGACCGGTCTTGGCCACGCTGGCGAGCACCGTGTCCTTGTCCCAGGGCCAGAGGGTGCGCAAATCGATCAGCTCGGCCTGCACGCCTTGCGCGGCCAGTTGCTCGGCGGCTTGCTCGCAGGCCTGCAGCTGGCGCGACCAACTGACCAGGGTCACGTCGCTGCCTTCGCGTACCACGCGGGCCTGACCCAGCGGCACCACGGTGCCCGGCGTCACCGGGCCGGGGCTGGCCCACAGCTCCTTGTGCTCCATGTAGACCACGGGGTCGCCCGAGGCCAGCGCGGCCAGCAGCAACCCGTGGTTGTCGGCGGGCGTTGACGGCACCACGACGACCAGGCCGGGAATGTGCGCAAACCACGCCTCCAGCGACTGGCTGTGCTGCGCGGCCGACGACGACCAGATGCCGATGGGCATGCGCATCACCATGGGCACGCGGCCCTGGCCGCCGAACATGTAGCGGTTCTTGGCCGCCTGGTTGACCACCTCGTCGATGGCGCACAGCGCGAAATCGACCACGCGCAACTCGACCACCGGCGTGCAGCCCGCCAGCGCCATGCCGACGGCGGCGCCGACGATGGTGGCCTCGGAGATCGGCGTGTCGATGATGCGTTGCGGCCCGAAGCGCTGCACCAGCGGCGCCCCATCGGCATCGCGGTACTGCCCGAACACACCGCCGCGGCCCAGGTCTTCTCCTAAGGCGATGACGTGCGGGTTCTGCTCCATTGCCTGCGACAGCGCCAACGCCGCGGCCTGCGCGTAGGTCATGTGGATTGACGCGTGAATGTCGCCCCCACGCTCCCCCGCTTCGCGAGGTGCGCTGCCCCCTAAGGGGGTGTTCGCGCCTTCGGGCGGCCGTGCGGCGCTCATGCCCACACCCCTTCGCCCACGTTCTGAATGTCGGTGTAAGCGGCGGACTGGGCTGGCAGCGGCGCCGCGCTGGCGGTGGCCACGGCGGCGTCGATCTCGGCCTGCGCGTCGCGCTCGATCTGCTCGACTTGCGCGGCGTGGCCTTGCGCCACCAGTTGCGCACGTGTGCGTCTGAGGCCGTCACGCGCCAAGGCGGCGGCCACATCGTCGGCGTTGCGATACAGGCCCGGATCGACCGAGACATGCCCCTTGTGCCGATCCGTCAGCGCATGCAGCAGACGCGGGCCGCTGCCGGCGCGGATCTCGCGGATCAGTTCTTGGGCCGCGTTCGACACGGCTTGCACGTCGGTGCCATCGACCTGCACCGCCGGGATGCCCATGGCAGCGGCGCGCGCGCTGGCGCCGGGGCCGGCGGTCATGCCGCTGCTTTCGGTGGTGGCGCTGATGCGGTTGTCCTCGCAGACGAACAATACCGGCAGGTGATAGACCACGGCCCAGTTCAGCGCCTCCATGAACGGCCCGCGGTTGATGGCGCCGTCGCCGAAGAAGCACACGGCGATCGCATCCACGCCGCGAATCTTCAAGCTCTGCGCCGCGCCCACAGCAATCGGCAGGCCGGCGGCCACCACGCCATTGGCGCCCAGCATGCCGACCGAGAAATCCGCGATGTGCATCGAGCCCCCCTTGCCGCCGTTGTAGCCGCTGGCGCGGCCGAACAGCTCGCACATCATCTTGGCCGGATCGGCGCCCTTGGCCAGCGTGTGGCCGTGGCCGCGGTGGGTGCTGGTGAGCAGGTCGGCGGGCGTCAGGTGCGCGCACACGCCGGCCGCCACGGCCTCTTGCCCGGTGGACAAATGCAGCGGGCCGCGCACCAGTGCCGGCGTGGCCGATGCCTCCTTGCCCCAGGCCGCCACGCCGCCCTGGCTGGCGACTTCGGCGGCGTCCTCGAAGGCGCGAATGCGCACCATGGTGCGGTAGAGCGAAAGCAGGTCTGTCATGCCTGAAACTTCAATATTGATAGCTGGTTGCGCTTGCTGCATAAGCGCTAGAGGCTGATTTGACTTGAAATATCAAACCGCCACCGGCGCCTTGATGGCCGCGTGGTGCTGGTAGCCCTGCACCTCGAAATCGTCGAATTCGTAGTCGAAGATCGACGGCGGTCGGCGCTTGATGTGCAGGGTGGGGTAGGCGAAGGGCTGGCGTGCCAGCTGCTCCTTCACCTGCGCCTGGTGGTTGCTGTAGATGTGGCAATCGCCGCCCGTCCAGATGAAATCACCCAGCTGCAGATCGCATTGCTGCGCCAGCATGTGCGTCAGCAGGGCGTAGCTGGCGATGTTGAAGGGCACGCCCAAAAAAATGTCGGCGCTGCGCTGGTACAGCTGGCAGCTCAGCTTGGCCGTCGGCAAGGGGCCACATAGAACTGAAAGAAGGCGTGGCAGGGCATCAGCGCCATCTGGTCCAGGTCGGCCACGTTCCACGCGCTCACGATGATGCGGCGCGAGTTGGGGTTTTTCTTGAGCTGCTCGACCACCTGCGCGATCTGGTCGATGTGTCCGCCATCGGGCTTGGGCCAGTTGCGCCACTGCACGCCGTACACCGGCCCCAGGTCGCCATCGGGCTTGGCCCATTCGTCCCAGATGGTCACGCCGCGCTCTTGCAGCCAGCGCGCGTTGCCGTCGCCGCGCAGGAACCACAGCAGCTCGTAGATGATGCTTTTCAGGTGCACCTTCTTGGTGGTGACCAGCGGAAAGCCCTCGTTCAGGTCAAACCGCATCTGGTGGCCGAACACGCTCTTGGTGCCGGTGCCGGTGCGGTCGGCCTTGAACACGCCGTGCGTGTCCACGTGGCGCATGAAATCTTCGTACTGGTGGCGGATCGGGCGGCTCATGGGCACCGATTGTGGCGCAAGCGGCGTATGCGACGCGTGCGGGTGCCATGGCGACAATGACGCCATGAACCTGCCGTTTCGCCTCCTGACGCTGCTGCGCCGCTACCCCTCGGCCGCCTTGCTGGCCGTGCAGTTGGTGGGCGTAGTGATCTATGCCGCGCTGGACGATGGCCGCACTGGGCGCGCGGGGCAGGTGGTGCTGAGCCTGTTCGGCCTGCTGGTGCTGGGCATGGCGCTGCGCGTGGTGCGCCGCAGCCCGGCCGCCAACAGCTGGGCCATGGGCTTGGCCGCCAGTCTGCTGATGCTGTGGGTGTGGCAGCGTGTGGCACCGGGCACGCATCTGCTGTTGGCCATCTCGGTGCTGGAGGCGGCGTTCTACCTCTACGCCACCGGCGCGCTGATCGCCTACATGCTGCAAGACGACGTGGCCACCATAGACGAGCTGATGGCCGCGGGCGCCACCTTCACCGTGCTGGCCTGGGCCTTCGCGCACCTGTACATGGCGTGCCAGTTGCTGGCACCCGGCACCTTTCCCGCTGCGGTGCGGCCCGATGAGCCGCGCACCTGGTTCGAGCTGCTGTTCTTGAGCTTCACCTCGCTCGCCGGTGTGGGCCTGAGCGACATCGCGCCCGTCAAGCCGATGGGCCGCGCGCTGGTCATGCTGGAAGAGCTGGCCGGCGTGATGTACATCGCCGGTGTGGTTTCTCGGCTGATCGGCTTGACGATCAACCGCCGCCGCGCCCGCGACGGCTAAGCGTCGGCTGCTCCTGATTTTTTTCGGCGCGGGGCGAGTGCCGAAAAAGATGACACGCCCCTCAAAAAACTGTATAAAACAACAGTCTTTTTGAGGTTGTGAATGCGTTTCTTGTCTTCCTTGCCATCGTCGATCGGCGCCAGTGTCTGGGCGGCTGACGAGCTGGCGTGTGTGGCTGATCGGGTGGCGGCCACCGGCCACGCCGCGCTGGATGCCGAGCTGCCCGGCGGCGGCTGGCCGCTGGGCGCGCTGGTGGAGCTGCTGCAGCCGGCGTCGATGACTGCCGTGTGGCCGTTGCTGCTGCCGGCGCTGGCCGAGCGGGTGCGCGAGCCGATGTCTGGTGCAGCGCAACGCTCTGCTGCCAGGTCGGCCTGCGTGGTGGTGGTCAATCCGCCGCACGAGCCTTATCTGCCCGCGCTGACGGCCGCAGGCGTGCCGGCAGCGCGCCTGTTGTGGCTGGCCGCCGATGCGCCCGCCGCGCAGTTGTGGGCCACCGAGCAGGCGCTGCGCTGCCAGGACGTGACGGCCGTCGTCGCCTGGCTGCCGCGCGTGCAGATGGGCGAATTGCGCCGCCTGCAGCAGGCCGCCGCGCAAACTGGCGCGCTGTTTTTCGTGCTGCGGCCTGAACGCACCGCACAGTCCGCCTCGCCCGCGCGGGTGCGGCTGCGCGTGACGGCCGAGGTGCCCACGACGCGCCGGCCGCGGCTGCAATTGGTGGGTGAGGATGGGCCGCAAACGCCGCCCGAGGCTGCTCACGGCTTGCCGGCGCTGCGCGTCGATATGCTCAAGCGCCGCGGGCCGCCTTTGCAGCGACCGCTGTGGCTGCCGGTGTGTTCAACAGCCGTTTGGGCGGTGGCGCAGGCGGCGCTGGCGTCTGCGCGCGCATCGAAAGCGCCCACACCGGAGGTTCGCCATGCACTGGCTGGCATTGCAGTGGCCGCCTGAAGCGGGCGATGTCGCGTCGGCTCGGGCGCCCGCCACCGATGGCGTCCCGCCGCACGACGCGCTGGCCTGGTGGGCGCTCGGCTTCACGCCGCACGTGGTGTGGCTGGACGAAGCACTGCTGCTGGAAGTGTCTGCCTGCGAGCGCTTGTGGGGTGGTCGGCGCGCGCTGATCCAGCGCGTTTTGCAATCTAATCCGGCCCAGGTCGGCGTGGAGTGCGCGCGCGCGGCGACAAGTCTGGTCGCGCTGGCGCGGCTGCGCTGCCAGCCGATGCGCGGCGCCTGGGCGCTCGCTGCGATGGCAGAAAAGGCGCAGCAACCCGCGCGCCCGACGCGCCCGGCCGACCTGCCTTTGCACACGCTCACGGCCGCGCGCCCGCATCTTCCCGTGCTGGCGCGCCTGGGCTGCCGCAGCTGGGGCGATGTGGTCGCGCTGCCGCGCGCGGGCCTGGCGCGCCGCTTCGGGCCTGAACTGGGGCGCGCGCTCGACATCGCCTTTGGCCACGCGCCCGATGTGCATGCCTGGATCACGCCGCCCGATCGCTTCGAGCAATCGCTGGAGTTGCCTGAGCGCGCCGACTCGGCCCCGGCGTTGCTGTGGTCGGCGCGCCGGCTGCTGACCGCCTTGCAGCATTGGCTGGCCGCGCGCCAGCGGGGCGTGCTGGCGCTGGAACTGGCGTGGACGTTCGACCAGCGCCGCCTCGATGGCAAGGCCTTGCCGCCCAAGGATGCCATCGTCCTGCGCACCGCCGAAGGCGTGCAGGGCATGGCGCATATCCAGCGCCTGCTGGCCGAGCGCCTGGCGCGCACGACGCTGCTGGCGCCCGCGCGCGCCATCCGCCTGCGCGTGCTGGAAACCGCATCCTGGAACCCGATCACCGCCAGCTTTCTGCCCGAAGACCAGCCGCGTGGCGATCCGCTGCACGTGTTTGTCGAGCGCGCCAGTGCCCGGCTGGGCAGCGACCGCGTGCGCGTGCTGGTGCCGCACGCCGACCACCGGCCCGAATGTCGCCAGCGTTGGCAAAGCGCGGAGCAGGGGCTGTCAAAAGGGCAGGGTGCGCGTGACGCATCCGTCACGCCTGTCACCAGGACAGTGCCGACCACCGGCCTGCCCGACGCCCTCAGCCCCACCTGGCTGCTGCGCGAACCGCAGCCGCTGACGGTCGATGCCGGTCAACCCTGTCACCAAGGCCAGCGCCTGCGTCTCATCGCCGGACCGCACCGGCTGGAAACCGGTTGGTGGAGCGCTGCGCTGCCCGATGTGGCCGATGGCGCCGCCGCCGCGCGCGACTACTTCATCGCCCAAAACCCGGCCGCTGAACTGCTGTGGGTGTACCGCGAGCGGCCCACGACATCTTCATCGCCATCGCCGCGCGTGCCTTCGCCCGGCGGTGGCCGCCTCGTTCATAAGAAGCCTGCGCCCGAGCGCTGGTTTCTCCAGGGCTTGTATGCCTGAGCTGTCGCGCAAGAAAGAAGCCGAGCGCGCCCAGGCCGCGCGCCGCCGCGCCAACAAGGTGCGTCGGCTGCGACCGGGCAGGGACGACGAGCCAGCGAGCGAAGACACGCGCCAGACAACCAGCGCGCCTGCCTACGCCGAACTGCACTGCCTGACCCACTTCAGCTTTCAGCGCGGCGCCAGCAGCCCCGAAGAACTGGTGCGCCGCGCCTGGGCGCTGGGTTACACGGCGCTCGCCATCACCGATGAGTGCTCGGTCGCTGGCGTGGTGCGCGCCTGGACTGCGCTCAAGGTCTGCGCCCGCGCGCCCGAGCCGGGCGATGAATGGGACGATGAACTGCAGCACATTCGCGCCGCCCGCCTGGCACAAGGCGTGACCGAGCCGCTGCGCTTGCTGTACGGCAGCGAATTCCGCTTTGAAGGCCAGGGCACGCTGGTCGCCATTGCGCGCGATCTGCCAAGCTGGGGTGATCTGTGCAGCTTCATCACCATCTGCCGCCGCGCCGCGCCCAAGGGCGAATACCGCCTGCCGTCGCTGGCCGATGCGTTGATCGAGCTGCGCCGCTGCGAGCGATTGCTGGCGCCGGATCGCTCAACCCAGGCGCAGGAATTGATCGCCATAAAAATAGCGGATTGCGCACGTCAAGAAGGCGCCGGAGGGGATTCCGATTCGGAGCAGGCGCCGTTTCATCTATTGGCCGAACTGCATGCCCGGGCGGACGATGCGTTGTGGCTGACTCAACTGCGCGCGCTGTCTGCGGCCACCGGCTGCTCGCTGGTCGCCGCTGGCGATGTGCACATGCACGTGCGACGTGCCAAGCGCCTGCACGATGTGATGACCGCCATCCATATCGGCAAGCCGGTGCACGCCTGCGGGTTTGAACTGCAAGCCAACGCCGAACGCCATCTGCGTCCGCGCGAGCGGATGGGCGGCATCTATCCATCTGACCTACTCGCCGCCACGCTGGATGTGGCGAGGCGCTGCACCTTCCGGCTGGAGGAGATTCAATACAACTACCCGCGTGAAGCCGTCATCGACGGATTGACGCCGACCGAGACCTTGGCGCAACTCACGCGCGAAGGCGCGGCCTGGCGTTTTCCCGGAGGTGTGCCGGAAAACATCCAAGGCTTCATCGACAAGGAGTTGGCCCTCATCGCCGAGTGCGAGTACGAGATGTTCTTCCTCACCGTGCACGACATCGTGCGCTGGGCGCGCGAGCAGGGCATCCTGTGTCAGGGCCGTGGCTCGGCGGCCAATTCGGTGGTGTGCTATTGCCTCGGCATCACGGCGGCCGATCCCGAAAAATCCAGCCCTTTGCTCGAACGCTTCATCAGCCGCGAACGCCGCAACGAGCCGCCCGACATCGATGTCGATTTCGAACACGAGCGGCGTGAAGAAGTCATCCAGTACATCTACAAAAAATACAGCCGCGACCGCGCTGCGCTCGCCGCCACCGTCATCAGTTACCGAAGACGCAGCGCCCTGCGCGATGTGGGCAAGGCGCTGGGTGTTCACGAAAAGTTGATCGACGCCTTCGCCAAAGATCACCATTGGTTCGACGACGGCCTGGCCGCGCACCGGCTGGGCGAACTGGCGCGGACCGTAGGCGCCACCATCACGCCGCGTCTGGCGCAGTTGTGGCTTGAATTGACCGATCAATTGCGCGGCGCGCCGCGCCACCTGAGCCAGCATGTGGGTGGTTTCGTGCTGACCGAGACGCCTTTGCACCGCGTGGTGCCGCTGGAGCCGGCCGCCATGAAAGGCGATGCGGCGTGGAAAAAGGAGATGGCTGAGCCATCCAGCGCCGGCATGGCGCGGTTGGCCAAAAACCTGACGCCGCTGTCCGCGCTGCGCCAGGTTATCCAGTGGGACAAGGATGACCTCGAAGCGCTGAAGTTGATGAAGGTTGACGTGCTCGCGCTCGGCATGCTCACGGCCATGCGGCGATGCATTGAAATGGTTGAACGCCGTCGTGGAGAGCCGTTCACTCGCTCCGATATTCAGAGCGAATGTCCGACAACCTACGCGATGATCCGGCAAGCCGACACGGTGGGCACCTTCCAGATCGAAAGCCGCGCACAGATGAGCATGCTGCCGCGTCTCAAACCCACCACGTTCTACGACCTGGTGGTCGAAGTCGCCATCGTGCGCCCAGGGCCCATCAGCGGCGGCATGGTGCATCCGTACCTGAAGGCGCGCGAACGCTGGGCGCACGACCAAACCTACGAATGCGAGCGCTCATCGAAAGAGCCGCCCGGCGTGGAGCCCGCGTTGACCAAAGCGTTGAAGCGCACGCTGGGCATTCCGATCTTCCAGGAGCAGGTGATGGAAATCGCCATCATCGCTGCTGGCTTCTCGGCTGAGCGCGCCGATCAGTTGCGCCGCTCGATGGCGGCGTGGAAGCGGCACGGCGGCGTGCACAAGTTCGAGGCGGAGTTGAAAGAGGGCATGCGCAAGCGCGGCTACAGCGCTGAATTTGCCGATCGCATCTTCAATCAGATCCTGGGCTTCGGCGATTACGGTTTCCCCGAAAGCCACGCCTACAGCTTCGCCCTGATTGCCTACGAAAGCAGCTGGCTCAAGTGCCACGAACCCGAGGCCTTTCTGGCCGCCATGCTGAACTCGCAGCCCATGGGTTTTTATGGCCCGGCGCAACTGGTGCAGGACGCCCAGCGACATGACGTGGTCGTGCTGCCGCCGGATGTGGCGGTGAGTGGTTGGGATTGCGCCTTGGAAGAACAATCGGAAAAACGTCCCGCCGTTCGATTGGGTCTGCGTCTGGTGCAAGGCTTGAACAAGGACATTGTCCAACGCATCGAATCGGCTCGTCGTGACCACCCGTTCAAAAGCGTCGATGACCTGGCGCGCCGCGCCACGCTGGACGTGAAGACGCTCAACCAGCTTGCCGCCGCCGACGCGCTGCGCAGCCTGGCCGGCCATCGACGCCAGCAGGTGTGGCAGGGCGCGGCGCTGAAAACCCCGCCCGAGTTGCTGCGTGAGGCGCCCATCGACGAAGCGCCGCTTGAGCTGCCCGTCGCGCCCGAGGGTGAAGAAATCGTGCACGACTACGCCGCGATCGGTCTCACGTTGCGGCGCCATCCGATGGAGCTATTGCGGCCGCGCCTGGCGCACTGGCGCCTGAGAAGCGCGGAAGAATTGAAGCAGGTGCCGCATGGCACGTCGGTGCGCGCCTGCGGCATCGTCATCGGCCGCCAGCAACCCGCCACCGCCAAGGGCACCATCTTTGTCACGCTGGAAGACGAAACCGGCCCGGTGAACGTCATCGTCTGGAAAAGCCTGCGCGCCGACGAGCAGCAGCGCAACGCCTTGCTGCGCTCGCGCCTGCTGGCGGTGCAAGGGGAGTGGCAACGCGATAAAGACAGCGGCGGCCAGGTGCGCCACCTGATCGCCCAGCGCTTTGTCGATCTGACACCGTGGCTGGGGCGCATTGCCGGTTTGACGACGAGCCGGGATTTTCATTGATCATGTCTCGCCGCCGTGCCGTGCCCCATCCCGCTCCGTCACTTCAGCCCACGCTGTTTGCCATGACCGACCTGCCGACACCCACCGAACCGCGCCGCCTGTTCACCGCGCTGTTTCCGCCTGAAGACGTGGCCAAAGCCATCGATGCCGAGCGCCAGCGTTGGCCTGGCCTGCCGCGTCGCATCTACCCCGTGCCCGAGCGCCTGCACGTCACGCTGCAATTTTTCAACCGCGTCGATGCGCCGCACGAGCGCGATTGGCTTGATGCGCTCTCGGCCCTGCGCTTTGAGCCGTTCGAGATCAGTCTGACGCAGGCCGACATCTGGCACGTGCCCAGCGGCACCATCGCCGTGCTGCTGCCCGAGCGAACGCCCGAGTTGGATGCGTTGCACGACGCCACCTCATTGCTTGCCCGCCAGGTGGGTCTGCCGGCCGCCACGCAAGGCTGGCGGCCGCATTTGACGACCCTGCGCCAAGCGCAAGACACGGTGCCCGAGCCGCTGGCACAGCCGATTCGCTGGACGGTGCGCCAGGTCGATCTGATCTGGTCGGACCTGAAATCCAAGCCGCCGCGCTATCACCGTCTGGGGCAATTTCCGGCACCGAACCCTCGGAAAGAGGCGAAGAACGGCTAAAATCTGGTTGATTCAACCAGTTTGCACAAAAGGCCCATCATGACCACCGCCGCCGTTGGCCTGTTCGAGGCCAAGACCCGTTTGAGCGAATTCGTCGCCCGCGCCGAGGCGGGCGAGGAAGTGATCATCATGCGCCACAACAAGCCGGTGGCGAAGATCGTGCCGCTGCATGCTCAAGCCACTGCCGAGCCGCACAAAAGGCCCCCGTTCGTGCAGAAAACCTTTGACATGGGCATCCCCAAGGACATTGACCTGACGCGCCTGAACAAACTGGCCGGTGAACTGGAAGACGCCGAGATTGTCGCCAAGATGCTGCGTGGCGCATGAAGCTGCCCGATACCAACGTGCTGTTCAATGCCGTGCATGGCGGCAGCCCGCACCATGCGGCAGCGTGTCGTGGGCTGGAAGAAGCCTTTGATGGCGCAGGCGGCGTGGCGTTTGCGTGGTTGCCCATCATTGGCTTTCTGCGCATCAGCACGCAGCGCGGCATCATGCCCACGCCCATGCCGGTGGACGAGGCGCTGGCGCTGATCGACGGTTGGCTGCACCACCCCAACGCCCGCATCCTGCAGCCGGGCGCGGGGCACGCCGGTATCCTCGGCCGCCTGTTGCTGGCGGCTGGCGCGGGCGGCAACCTGACCAACGATGCCCACATCGCCGCCATTGCCATTGAGCACAACGCCGAAGTCCTTACCTTCGACCAAGACTTCGCCAAATTCACCGGCCTTCGCTATCAATTACTGAGCTGACCGCGCTTGCCCCACCAGCGCTAGACCCCCAAAAGACCATGAAAAGCAACAAGCCCCCATGTCGGTCGCCGACATCCGCAAGTCCTTCCTCGACTTTTTTGAAAGCAAGGGCCACACCGTGGTGCCCTCAAGCCCACTGGTGCCCGGCAACGACCCCACGCTGATGTTCACCAACAGCGGCATGGTGCAGTTCAAGGACGTGTTTCTGGGCACCGACAAGCGCCCCTACGTGCGCGCGGCCAGCGTGCAGGCCTGCCTGCGCGCTGGCGGCAAGCATAACGACCTGGAAAACGTGGGTTATACGGCGCGCCACCACACCTTCTTCGAGATGCTGGGCAACTGGTCGTTTGGCGACTACTTCAAGAAGGAGAGCATCGAATGGGGTTGGGAACTGCTCACCAAGGTGTACGGCCTGCCGGCCGACAAGCTGCTGGCCACCGTGTACCAGGAGGATGACGAGGCCTACGACATCTGGACCAAAGACATCGGCCTGCCGCCAGAGCGCGTGATCCGCATTGGCGACAACAACGGCGGCAAGTACAAGAGCGACAACTTCTGGATGATGGCCGACACCGGCCCCTGCGGCCCGTGCTCTGAAATCTTCTACGACCACGGCCCGCACATTCCCGGCGGCCCGCCCGGATCGCCTGAGGAAGACGGCGACCGCTTCATCGAGATCTGGAACCACGTGTTCATGCAGTTCGAGATGCACGAGGACGGCAGCGTCACCCCGCTGCCCGCGCCCTGCGTCGACACCGGCATGGGCCTGGAGCGCCTGGCCGCGATCCTGCAGCACGTTCACAGCAACTACGAGATTGATTTGTTCGAGCGGCTGATTGCCGAAGCGGGCAAGGCGACTGGCGCGAGCGATCTGAACAATCCGTCGCTCAAGGTGATCGCCGACCACATCCGCGCCACGGCCTTCCTCGTCAGTGACGGTGTGATTCCCAGCAACGAAGGCCGCGGCTACGTGCAGCGCCGCATCATCCGTCGCGCCATCCGCCACGGCTACAAGCTGGGGCAGAAAAGGCCCTTCTTCCACAAGCTGGTGCCGCTACTGGTCGAGCTGATGGGCGCCGCCTATCCGCGCCTGCAGGCCGAAGGCAAGCGCGTGGAAGAGGTGCTGAAGGCCGAGGAAGAGCGCTTCTACGAAACGCTGGCCCACGGCATGGACATCCTGGACGACGCGCTGATTGCCGGCCGCAAGGAACTGCCCGGCCACGTCGCCTTCAAGCTGCACGACACCTACGGCTTCCCGCTCGACCTGACGCAGGACGTGTGCCGCGAGCGCGGTGTCACGGTGGACGTGGCGGGCTTTGACGAAGCCATGGCGGCGCAGAAGGCCGCGGGCCGGCGGCTAAGCAAATTCAAGATGGACAAGGTACTGGAGTACGGCGGCGCGGCCAACGTCTTCACCGGCTACGACCAGTTGGCGCATGCCAGCAAGGTGGTGGCGCTCTACGCAGACGGCACGGCGACTGAGACCCTGCAACCAGGCCAGAGTGGCATCGTCGTGCTCGACACCACGCCGTTTTATTCAGAAAGCGGTGGCCAGGTGGGCGACCAGGGGCAGTTGCTGGCCGAGGGCGTGTTGTTCGGCGTCGAAGACACGCAGAAGATCAGGGCCGACGTGTACGGCCACCACGGCGTGCTGACGCAAGGCACGCTCAAAGTCGGCGACGTGGTGGATGCCCGCGTCGATGAAGGCGTGCGCGCCGCCACCGTGCGCAACCACAGCGCCACGCACCTGATGCACAAGGCGCTGCGCGAGGTGCTGGGCGCGCACGTGCAGCAAAAGGGCTCGCTGGTCGATGCCGAGAAAACGCGCTTCGACTTTGCGCACAACGCGCCCGTCACGCCGGCGCAGATCACCGAGATCGAGCGCCGCGTGAACGCCGAGATCCTCGCCAACGTCGCCACCGAGGCGTTGGTGATGGCGCTCGACGACGCGCAAAGGAGCGGCGCCATGATGCTGTTCGGCGAGAAATACGGCGAGACGGTGCGCGTGCTGACCATTGGCAGCAGCAAAGAGCTGTGCGGCGGCACGCACGTGGGACGCACCGGCGACATCGGCCTGTTCAAGATCGTCAGCGAAGGCGGCGTGGCCGCGGGCGTGCGGCGCATCGAGGCCATCACCGGCACCCACGCGCTGGAATACGCGCAGGGCCTGGAATCCAGCCTGCACAGCGTGGCCGCCACGCTGCGCGCACCCGCGGCCGAGGTGCCATCGCGCCTGGGCCAGATGCTCGATCAGGTCAAGGCGCTGGAAAAGGAAGTGGCGCAGCTCAAGGGCAAGCTGGCGTCAAGCCAAGGCGACGAGTTGCTGGCCAAGGCGGTGCTGGTGAACGGCGTGAAGGTGCTCACCGCGCGTCTGGAAGGCGCCGACGCCAAGACCTTGCGCGAGGCGATGGACAAGCTCAAGGACAAGCTGGGCACCGCCGCCATCGTGCTGGCCACGGTGGAGGGAGACAAGGTGCAACTGGCCGCCGGTGTCACCAAGGACACCGTGGGCAAGCTGAAGGCGGGTGAGCTGGTGAACTTCGTCGCCCAGCAGGTGGGCGGCAAGGGCGGCGGCAAGCCGGACATGGCGATGGCCGGTGGCACCGACGCCAATGGCCTGGCGATGGCACTGCAATCCGTGCAGGGCTGGGTCGCCGAACGGCTGTAGGCGCGCCGACATGCGGATGGCGCGCACTGGCCCGACGCCGATGAGGTGGCGCCGCCAGGTGGTGCTGTCGTTGGCGCTCGGCCTGTTGCCGCTGCGGGCTGTCGGTCAGTACGAGCTCAAGCCATGGACTGGCCCCAAGCGGCTGCCGGCCCTGCAGGGCACCGATCTGCAGGGCCGCGCCTGGAACCTGATCGACCTGAAGGGCAAGGCCGTGCTGGTCAACTTCTGGGCCACCTGGTGTGCGCCTTGCAAGGAGGAAATGCCGACGCTGCAGACGCTGTTCGAGCTGGCCGAACCCGATCTGGTGGTGCTGGCAGTGAACGTGCGTGAGCCGCTGCCGCGCGTGCGGCGCTACCTGCAAAGCACGGGGCTCACGCTGCCGGTGCTGCCCGATCCGAAGGGCGATCTGGCGCGGGCCTGGGGCATTAGCGTCTATCCCAGCAGCTTGCTGATCGACAGCCGGGGTGCGGTGCGCCAAGTGGTCACGGGGGCGGTCGACTGGAGTGGCGCGGAAGCTCAGCGCTGGCTGCGCGCGCTGCAAGGGGCGCCATAATGGGCCCGCCTCGTGCGAGCGCGCGAGGCCACCTGCCTTCGGGGCATTGGCCGTGTGGCGCAAGCTGCGGCCTCGTGTGCGCCGACAGAGTGTTTCCCCAACCATTCGGAGTTCTCTACATGAACACGACTCGCCGTGCCCTCATCGGGCGCGCAGCCGGCCTTGGCGTGGCCGCTGCGCTGCCTGGCGCCTTGCTGGCGCAAACGCAAACCCCCACTTCGCCGCGCCGCTTCGATCCGCGCTCAGGCGACTGGCGCACCTTCGACGTCACCACGCGCGTCGAGCTGCCCGCCATCACCAGTCCCACGCGGGTGTGGGTGCCCTTGCCGGCGGTGCTAACGCCGTGGCAGCAGACCGTCGGCCACAGCTTCAGCAGCAACGGCCAGGCGCGCCTGGCCAGCGATGCTGCGCAAGGCGTGCGCATGGTGGCAGCAGAATTCCGCGCTGGCGTCGATCGGCCTTTCGTCGAGGTAAGCAGCCGCGTGCGCACGCAAAGCCGGGCTGAACTGGGCGGGGGCCGTCCGCCGCGTGAGGATGCGTCCACCCTGCGGGCCGCGCTGGCGCCCACGCGGCTGCTGCCCACCGACGGCATCGTGCGCGACACGGCGCTCCAGGCCACGCGCGGAGCGCGCGGCGATGAGGCCAAGGCGCGCGCCCTCTACGACTGGGTGGTCGCCAACGCCTATCGCGAACCCAAGGTGCGCGGCTGTGGCGAGGGCGACATCAAGACCATGCTGGAAACCGGCAACCTGGGTGGAAAGTGCGCCGACCTGAATGCGCTGTTCGTCGGCCTGTGCCGCGCCGCCGGGCTGCCGGCGCGCGACGTGTACGGCCTGCGCCTGGCGCCCTCGGCGTTCGGCTACCGCGAACTCGGCGGCAACCCGGCCAGCCTGAAGGGCGCGCAGCACTGCCGTGCCGAGGTGTATCTGCAGGCGCGCGGCTGGACCGCGATGGATCCGGCCGACGTGGCCAAGGTCATGCGGCAGGAGGCGCCGGAGTGGATCAAGCGGCCCGATCACCCGCTGGTCCGGCCGGTGTACGACGGCCTGTTCGGCGCCTGGGAGGGCAACTGGATGGCCTACAACACGGCGCACGACATCACCCTGCCGGGTACGCAGGAAGGCGAGCTGGGCTTCTTCATGTACCCCGTGGCCGAGAACGAGGACGGACGCTTCGACAGCTATGCGCCCGATGCCTTCAAGTACCAGATCACGGCACGCATCCTGGCCGCCTGAAGCGCGGCGGACGCCTCAGGCGCCGTCCAGCACTAGCGTCTCGTCGCGCCGCAGTACACCCTTGCCGAACAGCGGCGCCAGCACCAGCGCCAGCCAGGCTGGCCAGTCGAGGTCGGGCCGGTGCAACTGGTGCAACTGGTGCAGGGTCCGCGTGCCATCGAGCCAGCGCTGGAATTCGGCGTGGGGCATGGCCTCGACGTCGAGCATCTGGTACTTGATCAACACCTTGGCGGCGTAGAGCGCGTGCTGCGCCGGCTGCGCCTTGAACTGTTCGATGCGGGCGCGCGAGCGCGCCATGGCGGCCTCGATGCCGCCGTCGGCGCGGCCGAAGGGGGTGCCGTGGCCGGGGATCACCACGCGCGGATCCAGCCGCTCGATCAGCGCCAATGTGTCGTTGAAGGTGTCGAAGTCGTCGCTGCCGTCGATCTGCGGAAAGATCACGCCGACCCCGTGCTCCCACAGGGCGTCGCCGGAAATCAGCAGGCCGTGTTCGGGCTCGAACAGCAACACCGCCAGCGCGTCGTGCCCGGGCGCGGCATGAATCTGCCAGTCGCGCGCGCCCAGGCGCACGCTCTGGCCGGGCACCAGGGCGTGCTGGGCGTTGAAGCGGGCGCAGCGCTGCGCGGTGTCGCCGAAGGTGAGCCGGTCTTCGTCCCAGGCCTGCACGTGGGGCAGCGAGGGCTCGGGCACCCACACGCGCGCGTCGGGGTGCGCGGCCTGCAGAGCCGCCGTGCCGCCGCAGTGGTCGCTGTGCAAATGGGTGTGGGCGATGTCGGCCAGCGGCTGGCCGCGCAGGGCGGCGCCGACCCGGTGCGCGGTCTCGCTCGCGTGCTTGACGTGGCCGGTGTCGATCACGGTGGCCTGCTCGCCCAGGCACAGCACGTTGTTGGACGACAGCCAGCCGCGCTCGAACACGCGGATGTCGGGGGGAAGCAGGGCGGGGGTCGTCGTCATGCGGCTTGGGGCGGCGCGGTGCGCTCTGGGGCAGTGTAGTCGGCCACCGCCTCCGGCAGCGGCCAGCGGCCTTGCGCCGCCGCCAGGTGCAGGCTGGATTCGAAGCGCCTCGGCTGGCCGGTGACGGGGTCGTCGAAGGCCAGTGCCCGCGCCAGCAGCTGCAGCGGGCGTGCGCTGTCGTCGGCCTGGCCGGCGGCGTGGCGCACCATGGGGTAGAAGGCATCGCCCAGGATCGGCAGACCCAGCGCGTGCATGTGCAGGCGCAGCTGATGGCGCTGGCCGGTCAGCGGCCGCAGCCGGTACAGCGCGTGCGCGCCCAGCGGCGCCGCGCGCTCGATGGTGGTCTCGCTGTTCGGCTCGCCCGGCACTTCGCGCGAGATGAAGAAACGCTGCGGATCGGGTTCCAGCCGGCTGCGGTGGGTGTGGGGAAAGCTCAGCGCCGGCCGGTGCGCGGCCACCGCCTCGTACAGCTTGTCGACGCGCCGCCGGCGAAACAGCGCCTGGTAGGCGTCACGCGTGTGCGGCTGCACCGTGAACACGACCAGGCCGGCGGTGTCGCGGTCGATGCGGTGGATCGGGCTCAGCGTGTCGATGCCCAGTTGCTGCTTCAGCCGCACCAGCAGACTGCGCCGCACGAAGCGGCCGCTGGGCGTCACCGGCATGAAGTGCGGCTTGTCGGCGACCACCAGCCAGTCGTCCTGGAACACGAGGTGCTCGGCCACCGGCGCTGGCGGCTCGTCGGGCCAGCCGCGGTAATAAAACAGGCGCTGGCCGGCGTGGCAGGGCAGGCCGGGCGTGACCGGCTGGCCGTGCGCGTCCAGCACCTCGCCGGCCAGCAGGCGGGCTTGCCATTCGTCCACCGTCAGCGCCGGCAGCCGTTCGGCCAGGAAGTCCAGCACGGTCGGCCAGTGCGCCGCCGGCACGGCGACACAGCTCGGGCTGACGCCGTCGCGCGCCGGCAGTGGCGGTGTGGGCGCGCGCGCCATGCTCAGGCGCGCCGGAACACCAGGTCCCACACGCCGTGCCCCAGGCGCAGGCCGCGGCGCTCGAACTTGGTTTCGGGGCGGTAGGCAGGGCGCGGCGCGTAGCCGTCGGCGGTGTTGGTCAGCAGCGGTTCGGCGCCGAGCACGGCCAGCATCTGCTCGGCGTAGGGCTGCCAGTCGGTCGCGCCATGGAGATAGCCGCCCGGCGCCAGTTTTTCGGCCAGCAGGCGCACAAAGGGCGGCTGGATCAGACGGCGCTTGTGGTGGCGTCGCTTGTGCCAGGGATCGGGAAAGAAGATGTGCACGCCGTGCAGCGTGGCCGGCGCGATCATCTCGCGCAGCACCTCGACCACGTCGTGCTGCACGATGCGGATGTTGTCCAGCTGCTGTTCGCCGATGCTCTTGAGCAGCGCGCCGACGCCAGGCTCGTGCACCTCGCAGCCGATGAACAAGGTGTCCGGCTGCAGTGCGGCGATGTGCGCGGTGGCCTGGCCCATGCCGAAGCCGATCTCGAGCACCGTGCGCGTGTAGTGCCGGCCTTCGGCTTCGGCGGCCGCGACGCAGGCGGCGACCAGATCGCGCTGGCCGGGGTCGAAGGGCAGCCGGTAGCGCGGCCCCAGTTCGGCCAGTGCGCGCGCCTGGCCGATGGTGGTGCGGCCGGCGCGGGTGACGAAGCTGCGGATGGCGCGCGGATGCGGCACGCCGGGCGGCGCGGCCGCGGGCTCGTCGGTGGCGCTCACGGCTGCGGCGAAGGGGCGGTACTGGCGACCAGTGTGTCGTCGGTGGTGGCCGGGGTCTCGGAGGCGGCGTCGATGCTGGCCTCGGGCTTGCGCAGCGACATCGGCTCGCGCTGCTCACCCGCCTCGCGGGCCTTGCCGCCGTAGCGCGAGTAGCGTTGCAGCACCTGCACCAGTTGCGCGTAGACGCGCGGGTTGCCGGCCAGGCATTCGCCCTGGTCCAGATCGCCGGTGTCGCCGGTGAAGTTGCCGATCAGCCCGCCGGCCTCGGTCACCAGCAGCGAGCCGGCGGCCACGTCCCAGGGCTTCAGGCCGGTCTCGAAGAAACCGTCGGTGAAGCCGGCGGCCACGTAGGCCAGATCCAGCGCCGCCGCGCCCGGGCGGCGCAGGCCGGCGGTGAGCTGCATCACGTCGCTCATCATCTTCAGGTAGCCGGCGAAATCGTCGCCCTTGCGGTACGGAAATCCGGTCGAGACCAGGCTTTCCTGCAGCCGCGTGCGCTTGCTGACGCGGATGCGGCGGTCGTTCAGGTAGGCGCCGCGCCCGCGCGTGGCAGTGAACAGGTCGTTGCGCGTGGGGTCGTAGATGACGGCCTGCTCGACGCGGCCCTTCACCGTGAGCGCGATCGAGATGCAGTAGACCGGAAAGCCGTGGATGAAGTTGGTGGTGCCGTCCAGCGGATCGATGATCCAGACGTGGTCGGAGCGCTGGTTGCCGCGCGTGCGGCCGGACTCCTCGGCGTGGATGGCGTGGTTCGGGTAGGCCGTCAGCAGGGTGTCGATGATGGCGTCCTCGCTGGCGTGATCGACCTCGGTGACGAAGTCGTTGACCTGTTTCTGCGAGATGCGCACGGCCTCGACGTCGAGCGCGGCGCGGTTGATGATGGCGCCTGCGGCGCGGGCGGCCCGAATGGCCACGTTGAGCATGGGGTGCAGGGAGGACGACATGGATTGTGCGAAGAGCGGGGGTGCCGTGCCGCGCGATGGCGGCGGGCAAACACGCATTTTCTCATGCCTGGGCGGCGCGTGCTGTCGCTGCAGTGATTGTGGAGGAAAAAGCTTGGGCGCGTCTTGAAACTGTCGGGGGCGCTCGCAACTACCCCATTGATGGCCCAGGTGCCAGCTTTTTTTTCAACTTTTCACTCTTGTTTTCAAGGAGGTTCTCATGGCCAACCAACTGACCCGCGGCAGTCTGTTCGACGATTTCTTCCGCGACATTGCCCCGGGCTTTTTCGTCAAGCCGCTGCATGGCGATCCGCTGCCGTCGGCGGCGCAGATCAGGATCGACGTCAGCGAATCCGACGGCGCCTACACCGTGCTGGCCGAAGTGCCGGGCGTGGGTAAGGAAGACATCCACGTGGCCATCGACGGCAGCGTCGTCACCCTGCGCGCCGAAGTCAAGCAGCAGGACCGTGAGACCAGCGGCGAGAAGGTGCTGCGCACCGAGCGCTATTACGGTGCCGTGTCGCGCAGCTTCCAGCTGCCGCAGGACATCGACCAGAGCGTGGCCAAGGCCAAGTACGACAACGGCGTGCTGACGCTGACGCTGCCCAAGAAGCAGGCCAGCGGCTCGCAGCGCCTGACGATCGAGTAAGCCGGCCTCGATCGGGGATCTGATCGCTCAGGCGCGTGGCGGCGCCAGCGCCCGCAGCAGGCGCTGCGCCAGTTCAGCGGGGCTGGCCAGTTCATCGACGGCCAGCACCTGCCGCGCGGCCATGCCGCGCAGCCAGGTCAGCTGGCGCTTGGCGAGTTGGCGCGTGGCGGCGATGCCCCGTGCGCGCAGTTCGGCCAGCGGAAACTCGCCCTCCAACGCCTGCCAGGCCTGGCGATAGCCGACGCAGCGCATCGAGGGCAGGGCGGCGTTCAGGTCGCCGCGCGCGCGCAGCGCGCGCACCTCGTCCAGGAATCCGTCCGCCAGCATGGTGTCGAAGCGCTGCTCGATGCGCCGATGCAGCCAGGCGCGATCGGTGGGCTCCAGCGAAAACAGCGGCATCGCCGGCTCGGGTGCGGCGGTCCGGGCCGAGTGAAACGCCGACAGCGGCCGGCCGCTGAGTTGCCAGACTTCGAGCGCACGCTGGATGCGCTGGCTGTCCTGGGGCGCCAGCCGTGCGGCGCTGACAGGGTCGACGCGCGCCAGTTCGGCGTGCAGGGCGGGCCAGCCGCGCGCCAGCGCATCGGCCTCGATGCGCTGGCGCAGCGCCGGGTCGGCCGGCGGCATCTCGTCCAGGCCGTGCAGCAGCGCCTTGAAGTACAGCATGGTGCCGCCCACCAGCAGGGGCAGGCGCCCGCGCGCGGCGATCTCGGTGATCAGCCGCCGTGCGTCGCGCGCGAATTCGGCCGCGCTGTAGGCGTCGCGCGGGTCGCGAATGTCGATCAGGTGGTGCGGAATGGCGGCGCGCTCCGCCAGCGTCGGCTTGGCGGTGCCGATGTCCATGCCGCGATACACCAGCGCCGAATCGACGCTGATGATCTCCAGCGGCAGCCGCTCGGCCAGGGCCAGCGCCACGGCGCTCTTGCCGCTGGCGGTGGGACCGGCCAGGCACAGGGCCTGGGGTCGGTCGGCTTCAATGCGGCTCGGGTTCCCCATATTTCTGCACCAGCGTCCAGGCGGTGACGGCAATCAACAGGCAGCCGGCGGCAAAGCCCCAGGCCAGCGGCATCGGCGTGCCATCCATCGCGCGGCCCAGCCACACGCCGACCGCGAAGGTGCAGGCCATCATGATGAAGCCGTTCAGCGCCGAGGCCGCGCCGGCCATCTGCGGAAACGGCGCCACCGTGCCGCTCTGGCCGACCGGCTGGTGCACGCCGTGCGCCACCATGAACAGCGCCTGCGGCAGGAGCACTGCCCACACGCCGTACCAGGGCCGGCCCCAGCCGAACCAGGCCAGGCCCAGCATCAGCACGCCGGCGCTGAAGCTCAGGCAGCCGGCGACGAACACGGTGCGCCGCAGGCCCCAGCGCACCAGCAACCGGCGGCAGGCGATGGTGCCGATGATGTAGACCACCGAATTGCCCGCCATCAGCGCGCCGTAGCCGACCCGGCTCAGGCCCAGCGCCTCGATCAGCACGAAGGACGAGCTCGCCAGGAAGACGAACAGGCCGGCATAGGACGCGGTCGACAGCAGCGAATAGGTGATGAAGGTCGGGTGGCGCGCGATCTGCACCCAGGATCGCCACAGCGTGCCGGGCGCCAGCGCATGCGGGTTGCGCGCCGGAATGGTTTCCTCGAAACGCAGCGCCAGCAGCGTCAGCGTGACGATGCCGAACACCACCAGCGAGGCCATGGCCGCGCGCCAGTGGATGAAATCGGTCAGCAGGCTGCCCAGCGGCGCGCAGGTGATGGCGATCACGCCCAGGCCCGACAAGCCCTTGGACATCATGCGCGCGCCTTCCAGCGGCTGGTACAGATCGCGCACGATGGCGCGCGCGCACATCACGGCGGCGCCCAGGGCCGCGCCCTGGGCGATGCGCGCGGCGATCAGCAGATCCATGCTGGGCGCCAGCACGCAGGCGGCCGAGGCCAGCACGTAGGCGCTCATGCCCCACAGCAGGATCGGCCGGCGGCCAAAGCGGTCCGACAGCGGCCCCCAGACCAGTTGCGAGACGCCGAAGGACAGCAGCAGCGCCGCGAAGGTCATCTGCACCTCGGCCATTGAGCCGGCCAGGTCGCGCTGCAGCGCCGGCAGCGCCGGCAGGTAGACGTCGGTGGTGACTGGCTGGATGCCCAGCAGCAGGGCCAGCAGGACGACGATGATCAGGGCCGACATGCCCTGTGACGCCTCGGACGCGGGACGGAAAGGTGGCGGTGGAAGCGGCACGCGGCGAGGGTAGCAGATCGCCTGTGCGCAGCCGACAGGCTTTTCGGTGATCCTGCGCACCGGTTCAGGTGGCGGTAGTCAAGCGGCGCGCCAGCGGCGCCCGCGCACCTCAGTACGCAGAACGGCGGCCGGTGCGTGCCTTACACCATCATGCGGCCGCGCCGCTTGGCGCGTTCCCAGGCGGCGCGCGCGGCGGGGCTGGCCTCTGGCCAGTCCAGGCGGGACTGGCCGCGGTAGATGGCCCAGTCGTGCGCCAGCGATTCCTCCACGTCTTCGAAGCGCGCGTCGGCGGGTGTGGTGTGCACATCGCGCCAACCCAGGCTGTAGGCCGGACCATAGTCCTCGTACGTGTACTCGCTGCTGTAATACGGCTCGCGCGTGTGGTGTTCCTGCCAGTGGGCGTGCTCGGCCGTCGGGTCGATGGCCTCGGCCACGGCCTTGCCGGCCAGCCCACCCGCGACGGCGCCCACCGCTGCGCCAATGGCGGTGCCGATCGGGCCGGCCACGGTGCCCACCGCCGCACCCGCGGCGGCGGCGCCCGCCACCGCGCCCAGGCCGGTGCCCACGGGGTGGGCGCCCGGCGTGCCGGTGATGGGATCACGGTTCAAATGCTTGTCTTGCTCGCTGCTCATGGCGTTCTCCTTGGATGGAAACGAGGGCTTGAGCACATGGCGCGGAACACCGCGAACGCACTCAGGCGCTGCCCCAGCGTACGCCGATGCAGTCGCCGCTGCTGTAGGACAAGCGCGTTGGGCCGGGTGCGGCCAGTGCACGAGCGGCGTGCGCGGCGTCAGCGCCCGCGCAGGAACAGCGCGTCCAGCTCCTTCATCGACAGCTGGCGCCAGGTCGGACGGCCGTGGTTGCACTGGTCGCTGCGCTCGGTGGCTTCCATCTGGCGCAGCAGGGCGTTCATCTCCTCGTGCGTCAGGCGCCGGTTGGCGCGCACGGCGCCGTGGCAGGCCATGGTGGCCAGCAGCTCGTGCTGGGCGCGCTCGACCACGGTGGCGGCGTCGTGCTGCGCCAGTTCGGCCAGCACGCTGCGTGCCAATTCCACCGCATCGCCCGCGGCCAGCGAGGTCGGCACGGCGCGCACGGCCAGGGTCCTGGGCGAGAAGGGCGTGATTTCCAGGCCCAGGCGCTGCAGCACCTCGGCGGCGCTTTCGGTGGTGGCCACTTCGGCCGGCGTGGCGGCGAACGTGGCGGGAATCAGCAAGGGCTGGCTGCGGATGCGCGCGCCGTCGAGCTGGCTCTTGAGCCGCTCGTAGACGATGCGCTCGTGCGCCGCGTGCATGTCGACCAGCACCAGGCCGGCACGGTTCTCGGCCAGGATGTAGATGCCGTGCAGTTGCGCGACGGCGCGGCCCAGCGGCCAGGCGGGCGCTTCGTCGGGCTCGGCCGCATCGGGCGCGGGCGGCGTTGCTGCGGGCTGCCACAGCGCCCGCAGTTCCTCCACCGCGTGGCGCGCCTGGGTGGTGGAGTCGAGAGTCGACGGCAAAAACTGCATCTGCGCCGCCGCCCGGAAAGCCTGGACATCGGGCGTGCCCGCATCGTGGGCAACCCAGGCGGGCGGCAGTGACAGCGGCGCATCGGTCGCCGCGCCCGCCAGCGCCGCGCGCGGCGCGGCCAGCGCATTTTCGATCGCGTGGCGCACCGCCTGGTGCACTTCGCGGCTGTCGCGAAAGCGCACCTCGATCTTGGTCGGGTGCACGTTGACATCGACGCGCGCCGGGTTGATCGCCACGTGCAGCACGTACACCGGCTGGCGCTGGCCGTGCAGCACGTCCTCGTACGCGGTGCGCGCCGCGTGGGCGATGACCTTGTCGCGCACGAAGCGGCCGTTGACATAGGCAAACTGCTGGTCGGCGCGCGCGCGCGCCACGTCGGGCAGGCCGGCGCGGCCGCTGACGTGCACCGCGCCGGCGTGGTGATCGATGGCGATGGATTGCGCCAGAAAGTCCTCGCCCAGCACGTCGGCCAGGCGCTGCGCGCGGCCGGCTTCGCCCGGGTGGGCGCGCCACTGCTCGATCAGCTTGCCCTCGTGCCAGATGGCAAAGCCGACGTCGGGCCGCGCCAGCGCGTGGCGGCGCACGGCCTCGATGCAGTGCGCCAGCTCGGTCGCGTCGGTCTTGAGGAACTTGCGCCGCGCCGGCACGCTGTAGAACAGCTCCTTGACCTCCACCGTGGTGCCGATGGCGCGCGCCGCGGGCTTCAGTTCGCCGGTGCGGCCGTCCAGCAGCCTGGCATGTTCCTGGTCGCCAGCGCGCGACAGCAGGGTGACCTCGGCAATCGAATTGATGGCGGCCAGCGCCTCGCCGCGAAAGCCCATGGTGCCCACCGCCTCCAGTTCGGGCAGGCTGGTGATCTTGCTGGTGGCGTGGCGCTTGAGCGCCTTGCCCATCTCCTCGGGCAGGATGCCGGCGCCGTCGTCCTCGACGCTGATCAGGCGCACGCCGCCGGCCGACAGGCGCAGCGTGATCTGCGTGGCGCCGGCGTCGAGCGCGTTGTCAAGCAGCTCGCGCACCACGGAGGCGGGGCGCTCCACCACTTCACCGGCGGCGATCTGGCTGATCAGCTCGTCGGGCAGTTCACGGATGGGGCGGCGGCGGGTGGTGCTCATGCCATGATTCTAGGAACCGCCCCACGCCGCCATGCTGCCCCTCCTGTTCACCATCGTCTGCCTCGTCTTCGTCGGCGCACTGCTGCGGGCCGAGCGGGCCGGGCGGCCATCGGCGGCGGGCGTTGTCAAGACGGCGGCCAGCGCCAGCTTCATCGCGCTGGCGTGGTCGCTGGGCGCCTGGTCCACGACGTACGGAAGCGTCGTACTGGTCGCGCTGGTGCTGAGCGCGCTGGGCGATGTGGCGCTGGCGTCAGACCGCGCGACGGCCTTCATGGTTGGGCTGGTCTTCTTCCTGCTGGCGCACATCGCGTTCTCGATGGCGTTCGTGCAAGCGCCGGGGCGACCCGGTGTATTGGCAGCGGCTGCTGCCGGCATGGCGGTGGTCGGCGTGCTCAGCCTGCGCTGGCTCTGGCCGCACCTGGGCGCGGGGATGCGGGGCCCGGTGGTGCTCTACATCGTGGCGATCATGGTGATGTGCGCGTTGGCGATCACATTCAGTGCGGCCACCGGGCGTTGGCTGCCGGCGCTGGGGGCCTTGCTGTTCGCCGCGTCCGATCTGGCGGTGGCGCGGCAGGCTTTCGTGGCCAAGACCTTCTTGAACAAGGCCTGGGGCTTGCCGACCTACTACATCGCGCAGCTGCTGATGGCGTGGTCCATCGCCGGCTGACGACCATGCTGCACTGCAGCACACGTGGATAATCGCCGCCCATGGACATCGTGATGCAACTGGTCGATTTCATCCTGCACGTCGACAAGTACCTGGGCGCCTTCGTCGCGCAGTACGGCGCGTGGGTGTACGCGCTGCTGTTCCTAATCGTGTTTGTGGAAACCGGCGTGGTGGTGATGCCGTTTCTGCCCGGCGATTCGCTGCTGTTCGTGGTGGGGGCGCTCGCCGGGGCGGGGCTGATCAGCTACCCCATTGCCTGCGCCGTGCTGCTGGTGGCGGCGATTCTGGGCGACCAGTGCAACTACAGCATCGGCCGGTATTTCGGGCCCAAGGTGTTCCAGTGGGAGAACTCGCGCTTCTTCAACCGCCGTGCCTTCGACCAGGCGCATGCGTTTTACGAGCGCTACGGCGGCGTCACCGTGATTCTGGCGCGCTTCATGCCCTTCATCCGCACCTTCGTGCCCTTCGTGGCCGGTGTGGCGGAGATGGCGCGCGGCCGGTTCACCTTCTTCAACGTCACCGGCGCGCTGATCTGGGTGCTGGGCATCGTGACGGCCGGCTATGTGTTCGGCAACCTGCCGTGGGTGCAGGCCAACCTGAGCAAGATCATCTGGGCGCTGATCCTCGTGCCGGGTCTGATCGCCATCTACGGCGGCTGGAAGGCCGGGCGCGCCGATAAGCAGGGCGCCGTGGCCGGCTGAGCGCGTCGTCGCCTCCAAGAAAAAGGCCGGTGCTTTGCGGGCGCCGGCCAAATATTGGAGGAGAACTTGCAAAAAACTGGCTTCAAAGAGGTGGCTCCTATCCGCCAGCCCTGATTTAACGCGTCAACGCGCGTTTTGGTTGTCGGACAGAACCGATTTCACGCGACGTTCTTGTTCAAACGGCGCTGGTTTTCGGGTGTCGGATGCACGTTGTGCGCCAACACACCTTAGACCTGCCGACTGCGCGCCAGCGGCGGATTGGCGGCGAAGTATTTCTGGATGCCGCTGATGAGCGCGTTGGCCAGATCGTTCTGGTAGGCCTCGCTGCGCAGCTTGCGCTCTTCCTCGGGGTTGCTGATGAAGGCGGTTTCCACCAGCACGCTGGGGATGTCGGGCGAGCGCAGCACGGCGAAGTTGGCGCGCTCGACGTTGCGCTTGTGCAGGCGGCCGACGCTGCCGATGTGGCCGAGCATGGCGTCGCCCAGGCGCAGGCTGTCGCGGATCTGCGCGGTGGTGCTCATGTCCAGCAACGTGCGCTGCACCAGCGCGTCCTTGGCGTTGACGTTGACGCCGCCGATGCGGTCGGCTGCGTTTTCCTTGTCGGCCAGCCAGCGTGCAGCGGTGCTGGAGGCGCCGCGCTCGGACAGCGCGTAAATGCTGGCGCCGCGCGCCTCGGGCCGCATGAAGGCGTCGGCGTGGATGCTGATGAACAGGTCGGCGCCGACGCGCCGCGCTTTCTCGACCCGCGTGGCCAGTGGCACGAAGAAGTCGCCGTCGCGCGTGAGGAAGGCGCGCATCGGGTTGCCGCCCACGGTGGTGTTGTTGATGCGGTCGCGCAGCTTCAGCGCCACCTGCAGCACCACGTCTTTCTCGTGTGTGCCGCCGGGGCCGATGGCGCCGGGGTCTTCGCCACCGTGGCCGGGATCGAGTGCGACGATGATCAGTCGGTCGGTCGCGCCGGGCACGCTGCTCTGGGCATTGCCTTGGACGATGGCGGGGCTGGCTGGCGCCGGCGCGGTGCGCGGCCGCGGCGCTGCCGGGGCGCGTGCCACCTGGTCGTCCGGGCGCCGGTTCATGGCGTTGGAGCGCTCGATCTGGCGCGCGATCAGGTCGCCGAGCGAGTCGATGGTCTCGCTGGGTGTCGCTTCTGGCGCCGGCGCGCCGCCGCCCAGATCGCGCATGCGTTCGGCGATCAGGGCTTCGAGCGGATCGACCGGGTTGGCGGGGTAGAGGTCGAATACCAGTCGGTGCTGGTAGGCGGCGACCGGGCTGAGCGCGAACACCTGCGGTTTGATGTCGTGCTTGAGGTCAACCACCAGCCGCACCACGCCAGGGGCGTTCTGGCCGACGCGGATGCCGGCGATGTTGGGGTCGGTTGAGCGCACCTTGGCGACCAGTTCGCGCAGGGTCGGGTTCAGTTCGAGCCCGTCGATGTCCACCGCCAGCCGCGGCGGCGAGCCGATCATGCGGTGGGTGGCGTGCAGGGCGGTGTCGGATTCGAGCGTGATGCGCGTGTAGTCCTCGGCCGGCCACAGGCGCACCGCGAGAATGCTGGCGCCGTGTGCGAGGTGCTGGCGGCCGAGCAGCAGCACCAGGGTGCCGCCCTGCAGCAGACGGCGCCGCTGCAGGTCCGCAGCGCGTGGAGTGCGCGCCGTCATGCGCCCAACTCCTTGAGCAGCCGCGCGCCGGCCTCGGTGGGTGCCTGCAGCTCGACCCGGCGCGTGCCGTCTTCCTGCGACTCGATCCGCAGCCGAAGGTCGGGCGCCGGCAGCAGGCCGGCAGCTTTCTCGGGCCATTCGGCCAGCTTCAGGCCGGGGGCGGCGAACAGGTCGCGGAAACCGGCGTCTTCCCACTCGCGCGGGTCGTTGAAACGGTAGAAGTCGAAGTGCCAGATGGCGAGCCGTCGGCGCCTCGTGCGGCTCGACCACGGCGTAGGTCGGGCTTTTGATGCGGCCGGTGACGCCCAGCGCGCGCAGCAGGTGGCGCACGAAGGTGGTCTTGCCGGCGCCAAGTTCGCCCTGCAGTTCAATAAAGGCCTGGCGCAGGCCGGGCAGGGCGGCCAGCCGGGCGGCGAAGGCGGCGGTGTCGTCCTCGCTGCGCCAGTGCAGCCTGGCCGCGGGCGGGCTTTCTACAATGCCGACGTGACTGTGCATGACGCACCCTTTGATGTTCAGGTTCTGTGGTCCCGCGTGGGTGCCTGGGCGCGGGAACTCGGATTTTCGCAAGTGGGTGTGGCCGATGTCGATCTGTCGGCCGCCGAGCCGGGTCTGATGCAGTGGCTGGCGGCCGGGTTCCACGGCAGCATGGATTACATGGCCGCGCATGGCCTGAAGCGCGCCCGCCCGGCCGAGCTGGTGCCGGGCACGGTGAGCGTGATCACCGCGCGCATGGATTACCTGCCGCGTGCCACCCTGCCCGACTGGCAGGACGCCGAGCTGGCGCGGCTGACACGCCCGCACGAGGGCATCGTGTCGGTCTACGCCCGCGGCCGCGACTACCACAAGGTGGTGCGCGGGCGGCTGCAAAAGCTGCAGGACCGCATCGCGGCCGAGATCGGCCCGTTCGGCCACCGCGTGTTCTCCGATTCGGCGCCGGTGCTGGAGGCCGAGCTGGCCGCGCGCAGCGGCCAGGGCTGGCGCGGCAAGCACACGCTGGTGCTGTCGCGCGAAGGCGGCTCGATGTTCTTCCTGGGCGAGATCTACCTGGATCTGGCCTTGCCGCCCACGGCGCCGGTGGGCGACCACTGCGGCCGCTGCCAGGCCTGCATCGACATCTGCCCCACCGGCGCCATCGTGGCGCCGTACCGGCTGGACGCGCGCCGCTGCATCTCCTACCTGACCATCGAGCACCACGGCTCGATCGACGAAGAGCTGCGGCCGCTGATCGGCAACCGGATCTACGGTTGCGACGACTGCCAGACGGTCTGCCCGTGGAACAAGTACGCCGGCCGCAGCACGCTGCCCGACTTCGATGCGCGTGAAGGCATGAGCGGCAGCACGCTGGTCGAGCTGTTTGGCTGGAGCGAGGACGAGTTCCTGCGCCGCACCGAAGGCAGCCCGATCCGCCGCATCGGGCATGAGCGCTGGCTGCGCAACATCGCCATCGCGCTGGGCAATGCGCTGGCCGCGCTGCCAGCGGACGACCGGGGCCGCGATGGGCTGCGGCGCGCGCTGCAGACGCGCGCCGAGCACCCCAGCGATATCGTGCGCGAGCACGTGCGTTGGGCGCTGGGGCGCTGAAGCGGGGGGATTCCTGAGTCGTTGGAGCACGAAACGCAGCCGTGGCATCTGAGGATGCTGCTATTTTTGTAGCGAATGTCCAGCATGTCAACCGCGACGAATAAAAAATTCGTTTGCTGACAAGGGATTGAAGGCATTATTCGATGCGTTGTCTCAGATTGTGGTGACGAGCGCCGTGATTCGCGCTCACGCATTCGAACTCGGTCGCAAGCCCTCATTCCGCAAGGATTTTTTGGCGCCAGTCCGGGCGCCGCCCGGTGCAGCGCGCCGGTGCCGGCGCAGCTACGGCGTACCGCCCAGCACGCCCAGGGCGAAGGGCAGGCTGGCCACGGCGAGCAGGGTCGACAGCGTCACCAGCCCGGCCACGTAAGGGCCGTTGTAGCCCATGCGCACGGCCAGCACGTAGCTGCTGGACGAGGCCGGCAGGGCGGAGAAGATCAGCAGCACGGTGGTCTCCAGTGCGCCGAGTCCAAACAGCTGCGCCAGCAACCAGGCCACCAGCGGCAGCAGCAGGTGGCGGATCGCCAGCACGCTGACGCCCAGCACCTTGCCCTGCGTCAGCGCGCGCGCCTGCAGGCCGGCGCCGGCGGTCATCAGACCGAGCGCGATCGAGGCCATGCCGATGCGCGACACCGTGGGGGCCAGCCAGGTGGGGATCGTGAAACCGACCAGATTGGCGATCAGGCCCGAGGCGGTGGCGATGATCAGCGGGTTGCGCACGATCTCACTGACGAAGCCGCGCTGGCCGTGGCGCGCCATCGGCCACACGGCGGCGACGTTGAACAGCGGCACGCAGACGCCAATCAGGACCGCGATCAGTTGCAGGCCCTGCGCGCCGCCCAGGCGCTCGGCCAGCGCCAGACCGATGAAGGAGTTGAAGCGGAACGCGATCTGCGCGCTGGCGGCGTGCTCGCGCCGGTCGATGCGCTGGCGCAGGCCGGGCAGGTGCGGCAGCAGGTAGGCCAGCGCAATGCCGCTGACGCCCATCGCCAGGCCAGCCGCCATCAGGCTGGAGGCGGCGCCCAGGTCGAGCGGGGAGCGCGCGATGGAGTGAAACAGCAGCACCGGGAACAGAAAATAGTACACCAGCATCTCGACCGAGTCCCACACCGACCGGTTGAGCGCGGTGTGACGGCACAGCAGGTAGCCGATCAGGATCAGCGAGAAGTCCGGGAACAGGATCTGGGCGTAGTTCACCGGCACGAGCATAGCGATTTCATGCCCGGGCTCAGGGTTATTCCGCAGCGATTGGCGGTCTTGCGGCGCAGCCAGGCGTTTAGGATGCGGGCTCCCCACGCTTCATCGACCAGTTACCCAAGGAGAGATATTCATGCAGCGTCGCCACCTGATCGCTCTTGCCGCCGCCACCCTGACCGCCAGCGGCACCTTCGCGCAGGCCACCTATCCCGCCAAACCGATCCGGCTGATCGTGCCGTTTGCGCCCGGCGGCACCACCGACATCATCGCGCGCGTGGTGGCCGACCCGCTGGGCAAGGCGCTGGGCCAGGCCGTGGTGGTCGACAACAAGGCGGGCGCCGGCGGCATCATCGGCGCTGCCGAGGCGGCGCGCGCCGCGCCGGACGGCTACACGCTGAGCGTGGCCACGGTGTCCACCACCGCCGCCAACCCGGCCATCAACACGAAGATCACCTATGACCCGGTGACCGACTTCGTACCCGTCATCAACATCGCCGCCACGCCCAACCTGATCGCGGTGAACCCGAGCTTTCCGGCCAAGGACTACAAGAGCTTCGTCGACCTGCTGAAGAAGTCGCCGGGTCAGTTTTCCTACGCCTCGTCCGGCACCGGCGGCATTGGTCACCTGCAGACCGAGCTGTGGAAAAGCCTGGCCGGTCTGTTCGTGACCCACATCCCCTACCGCGGCGCCGGCCCGGCGCTGAACGACGTGGTGGCGGGCCAGGTGCCGATCATCTTCGACAACGTGCCTTCGTCGCTGCCCTTCATCAAGTCGGGTCGGCTGGTGCCGCTGGTGGTGGCCGCGCCGCAGCGCCTGGCCGATTTGCCCAACGTGCCGACCTTCAAGGAAGTGGGTCTGGAACCGGTCAACCGCATGGCCTACTACGGCATCCTGGCGCCCAAGGGCACGCCCAAGGACATCGTCGACAAGGTCAACGCCGCGACCAAGAAGGTGCTGGAAGACGCGGCGGTGAAGAAGCGCATCGAGGACACCGGTTCCTTCATCATCGCCAACACGCCCGAGCAGTTCGCCCAGCAGATCAAGGACGAACTGGCCGTGTACAAGCAGGTCGTGGCCAAGCAGAAGCTGACGCTGCAGTAAGCGCTATCGCTCAAGCCACGAAACCCGCCGTGGCGCCCCGCCCGGCGGGTCTTCTTGTGGGGCGGTGCGCCGGCTTTGGTATCGTCGCCACGTGACCGCCGCCGATCCCGCCATCGACCCCTTCATCGACGCCCTGTGGCTGGAGGACGGCCTCTCATTCAACACGCTGGCGGCGTATCGGCGCGACCTGGCGCTGTACGCCGGCTGGCTTGCCGCCGAGCACGGCATCACGCTGCCGCAGACGCAGGAGCAGCACCTGAACGGCTACATGGCCGCGCGCGCGCGCGGCAAGGCCACCTCGGCCAACCGGCGCCTGACGGTGTTCAAGCGTTACTTCCGCTGGGCGCTGCGCGAGCGCCTGATCGAGGTCGATCCGACGCTGCGGCTGCTCACCGCCAGGCAGCCGCTGCGCGTGCCCAAGACCCTGAGCGAAGCGCAGGTCGAGGCGCTGCTGGCCGCGCCCGACACCGACACCCCGCTGGGCCTGCGCGACCGCACCATGCTGGAGCTGATGTACGCCAGCGGCCTGCGCGTGAGCGAACTGGTGGCGCTGAAAACCTTCCACATCGGCCTCAACGAAGGCGTGCTGCGGGTGATGGGCAAGGGCAGCAAGGAGCGCCTGGTGCCCTTTGGTGAGCTGGCGCGCGAGTGGCTGCAGCGCTATCTGCGCGAGGGCCGGCCGCAGATCCTGCACCTGCGCCAGACCGACGACCTGTTCGTCACCGGCGCGGGCCGCACGCCCGGCA
The DNA here is from genome assembly GCA_016702555.1 of Burkholderiales bacterium. Lineage (GTDB taxonomy): Bacteria > Pseudomonadota > Gammaproteobacteria > Burkholderiales > Burkholderiaceae_C > Ottowia. Next base: position 179,649 of record JADJDV010000003.1, on the reverse strand, counting down.
CCGCGATGTCGCGCGTGATGTTCTGGAACCTGGTCAAGCGCTACGCGCGCCAGGCCGGCATCACGACGCCGCTGTCGCCGCACACGCTGCGCCACGCCTTTGCCACCCACCTGCTGAACCACGGCGCCGATCTGCGCGCGGTGCAACTGCTGCTGGGCCACGCCGACATCTCGACCACCACCATTTACACGCACGTCGCGCGCCAGCGACTGAAGAGTCTGCACGCGCAGCACCATCCGCGCGGCTAGGCGCCAGCGCGACCCGCGCTGGCGCACAATGATCGGCTGCGCACTCCGGGCCGCTTTGCGTTACCGGCATCGGACGGCATTTGACTTCCACCCACTGTTGCCCGCCAACCCACTTGGACGCCACCTCGACCTTGTTCTCGCAACCCGCGCTGCAGGCGGCGCTGCTGGCTGCGGCCGGTGCGTTGGCTTACTGGCTGAAGGATGTGCCAGGCCTGGCCATCAGCTGGGCCAGGCGTTTCTTCATCAGCACGCTCACCGTGGATTCGCGCGACGAGTTTCTGTTCAGCGCGTTCATCGAGTACATGGACACGCACCCCCGGCTGCGTGGGGTCAACCAGTTCACCGCGCGCAGCGTGCGCCAGGGCTCGGCCTACCAGAGCCTGGACGACGACCTGCGCAACGGCCAGCCGCCGCGCGCCTACCTGTCGCCGGGCGAGGGCTTGCACATCCTGCGGCTTGACGGCCGTTGGCTATGGATCCGGCGCGACCTGCAGGTGGCGCAGGCGGTGTTCGAGAAAGTCAGCCTGTCGCAGTTCGGCCGCTCGCCCGCGCGCCTGCAGGTTTTCTTGCAAGACGCCATCGACGCCCGCGCGGCGCGCGAGACCGACACGCTGTCGGTCTACATTCCCAACCCCTTCCACGGCGGCGACTGGATGCGCGCGCGGCTGGGCTCGCGCCGGCCGCTGTCATCCGTCGTGCTGAAGGCGGGGCAGGGTGAGGCGCTGCTGGCCGACCTGGAGCGTTTCTTCGACAGCCGCGAACGTTACGCGCAATTGGGTATCCCCTGGCGGCGCGGCTACCTGCTGTACGGCCCGCCCGGCACCGGCAAGACCTCGCTGGTCACGGCGCTGGCCAGCGAGTTGCGCCTGAACGTGTGCACGCTCAGTCTGGCCAGCCCGGTGGTCACCGACGAGAAGATCCACACCCTGCTGGCCTCGGTGCCGCAGCGCTCGCTGCTGCTGATCGAGGACGTGGACGCCTTCTTTCGCGAGCGCGACGCGGCGCATGCGCAGGTCAAGCTCTCATTCAGCGGCTTCTTGAACGCACTCGACGGCGTGGCGACGCAAGAGGGCACGGTGCTGTTCATGACCACCAACCACGTCGAGCGGCTTGATCCTGCGCTGGTTCGCGCCGGCCGCATCGACGAGCGGGTGGAGCTGGGTTACGCCGATGAGGAGCAGTTGCGGCGCCTGTACCGCAAGTTCCACGACGACGCGCTGGCGGCGGAAGCGTTTGCACATGAGAAGGCCGGGCAAAAGCTTGCGCCGGCGGCCGTGCAGGGGGAGTTGATGAAGCGGTTCGGGGCGGGTGACACCCCTAAGCGATGATGTTCCGAATCACTGGTTTTCTTGCGAGGCGAATCTCATGGTCAAGCGCATCAAGCGGATCGGCGTGTTGGCGGATCGAACGATCAGGCCACGGCGGTGTATTACGCCCGCTTGGACAAGGCCGCCAACGCGCGCCTGGGTGGCTGGAACACGGCCGAGTTGATCCTCACCTTGATGAACTTCGCCTTCAGCGAGGAGTGCGTCCGCAAAGGCCCGTGGGCAGAAATGGCCGCCCACCTGGCCGATCGCGCAATGGCGCTGGAACTTGGCGGCGCCGATCTCTTTTTGTGTGTTTCCAATTCCCTGCACCGGGTCGCGGATGAGTTCTGTGCGGGCGTGCGCATGCCGTTCCTGCACATCGCCGACCCCACGGCCGCCGCGATTCGCGCCCGAGGCCTTGGCCGGGTCGGTCTGCTGGGCACGAAGCCCGTCCTGCCGGCCGACTACATGAAGCAGCGGTGTCGGCAGCAAGGGGTCGAGGCCATCGTTCCGACTGCGGAGGAGCAGGACCTCGTCGATCGCATCATCTGTGACGAGCTGTGCAAGGGCGTCTTCAGCGCAGAAGCCAAGGCGTCCTACCTGAAGGTCATCGACGCCATGGCGGATCGCGGTGCACAGGGAATGATCCTGGCTTGCACGGAGATTCCATTGCTGATCGCCCAGGAGGACCGCCCGACGCTGCCGATGTTCGACACCCTGGCATTGCATGTCGACGCGGCGCTGGAGGCGGCGCTCGCCTGACGATCAAACGAGCGCGGCTTGCAGTGCCGCGCTTGCCTGTCTTGCCGCCGGACAGGCTCAGGCGTGTTGGTCCGGCTTGGTGCTCGGCGGCTGCACCGACCATGCTGGCGGCTCGTCACCGCCGCTGTCCTCGTCGCGCTCGGCGTCCTCAAAAGTGGCGTGCACCTTGCCCGCCGCATGGTGCACCGGTGCGTAGATGGCGTACAGGCGCAGCGGCTGGTCGCCGGTGTTGATGACGTCGTGCCAGGTGCCGGCGGGCACGGTGATGCACCAGCCGTCTTCGACGTTCTGCTCGAAAGTCAGCTTGTCTTTGCTCGGGCCCATCTTGCACTTGCCCTGGCCCGCGTCCAGGCGCAGGAACTGGTCGGTGTCGGGGTGCACTTCCAGGCCGATGGATTGGCCGGGTTCGATGGACATCAGCGTGACCTGCAGATACTTACCGCTCCAGGCGACGGCGCGGTAGTTGGCATTGTCCTTGGTGGCGTTTTCGATGTCGAAGGCGTTGGGCTGGGGGCCGATGTCCTGGATGACGGGCTGGCTCATGAGGAACTCCTTGAATGGGCAGAGAAAGCACGGCGCGCAGGCGCCACGGGGCCCTGCAGACTGTGCGGGAACCGGGCATCCTAACGACTTGGGGCCGACGCGCCAACGACTGGCGTGCGAGTCGCACTGAAAAGCTTCAGTTTTCTCCGCCTTGCATGAGCGTCACCAGTTCCACTTCGGTGAAACCGGCGCGCTGCCGGGCCGCGGTGTTGAACGGGCCTTTCAGCCGCGGCGCCCTGTGCAGCCGCACCAGGGTTTTGTAATGCACCACCGGCTCCAGGCCCCCGCGTTCGCACAGCCAGCGGTACCAGTGGTTGCCAATCGCCACGTGGCCGATCTCGTCGCGCAGGATGATGTCGAGGATGTCGCAGGCGGCCAGCGCGTCGGGCGTGGCGACCTGGCGCAGCCGGGTCTGGATGAGCGGCGTGGCGTCGAGCCCGCGCGCTTCCAGCGTGCGCGGCACCAGGGCCATGCGGGCGGTGACGTCGGCCTTGGTCTTTTCGCACATGCTCCACAGGCCATCGTGGGCGGCGAAGCTGCCGTAGCGCCAGCGCGGCACGCCGGTGCACTCATCTTGCGCCAGCGATTGCAGGTGCTGGTGCAGCAGGCTGAAGTGGTGGGCTTCCTCAATGGCCACGCGCAGCCAGTCGCGATAGAAATCCGCCGGCAGGCCGGCAAAGCGCCAGACAGCGTCGAGCGCCAGGTTGATGGCGTTGAACTCGATGTGGCAGATGGCGTGGATGAGGGCGGCGCGCCCTTCCAGCGTGTGCACGCTGCGCTGTGGCACCTTGGCGGGCTCGATCAAGACGGGCTGCGCGGGGCGGCCGGGCAGGGTGGCGGGCTCGGGCAGCAGCACCTCAGGGTCCACGACCAGTGCGCTGGCCTCGGCCTTCAGGGCGGCGACCAGGGCCAGTTTTTCTTGCAGATCGGACTCGCCGAGGGCCGCCAGGGCCAGGGTGCGCAGGGACATCCCTAGAATTCTAGGCAGCGCGCCGGGCGAATCCCCGGCGCCCACGATGGAACACCGCCGCACAGCAGGAGAAAAGCGCATGGCCTTGTATGAAGTGGACGGCAAGACGCCGCAGATCGACGCGACCGCCTGGGTGGCCGATTCGGCGCAGGTGATGGGCAAGGTGATTCTGGGGCCAGACGCCAGCGTGTGGTTTGGCTGCGTGCTGCGCGGCGACACCGAGACCATGACCGTCGGCGAAGGCAGCAACATCCAGGACCTGACCGTGATGCACGCCGACCTCGGCATGCCGCTCACCATCGGCAAGCATGTGACGGTGGGCCACAAGGTGATGCTGCACGGCTGCACCATCGGCGACGGATCGCTGATCGGCATTGGCTCGGTGGTGCTGAACGGCGCCAGGATCGGCAAGAACTGCCTGGTCGGCGCCGGTTCGCTGGTGACCGAGGGCAAGGAATTTGCCGACGGCAGCATGATCATGGGCGCGCCGGCGCGGGCGGTGCGGCAGCTGACGCCGGAGCAGATGCAGGGCCTGCGCCAGAGCGCGCAGAACTACGTCGCCAACGCGCGCCTGTTCCGCGCGACGCTGAAGAAACTGTAAGTGGTGCGGCGCGGCCCTTTTGACGTCGCCGTCCCAGACCGGCCGTGGCGGTTGAGAACCCGGCCGCTGCCCCAAAATACCCCGGATGTCCGAGCTGCACAAATTCATCTTCGACGGCCTGCCGGTGCGCGGTCAGCTGGTGCGGCTGACCGATGCCTGGCAGGAGTTGCTGCGCCGCCGCGCCGCCAACACCCAGACCGGTGCCTACCCGCCCGCCGTGGCCGAATTGCTGGGCGAGATGACGGCGGCCGCCACGCTGATGCAGGGCAACATCAAGTTCGATGGCGCGCTGATCATGCAGATCTTCGGCGATGGCCCGGTGAAGGTGGCGGTGGCCGAGGTGCAGAACGACCTGCGCCTGCGCGCCACCGCGTCGGTGACCGGCGCGGTGGCGCCGGGCGCCTTGCTGGCGGACCTGGTCAATGCCCACGGTAAAGGCCGTTGCGCGATCACACTCGACCCGCAGAACCGCCAGGAAGGCCAGCAGCCCTACCAGGGCGTGGTGCCGCTGAACGACGAAGGGGGCGCACCGCTGATTGGCCTGGCCGCCGTGGTGGAGCACTACATGCGCCAGTCCGAACAGCTCGACACCACCCTGGTGCTGGCCGCCGACGAGCAGGTCGCCGCCGGCCTGCTGATCCAGCGCCTGCCGGTGCAAGGGCAGGACAACCTGTCGCAAAGCAGCGTGGCGCGCGACGACACCGCGGACGATGCGCCAGAAGACGATTACCGCCGCATCGCGATCCTGGCGAAAAGCCTGAAGCGCGAGGAACTGCTGGGACTGGACGCCGACAGCATCCTGCGCCGCCTGTTCTGGGAAGAGCAGCTGCTGCGCTTCGAACCGCAGGCGGGCGAACGCGGGCCGCGTTTTGCCTGCTCGTGCAGCCGCGAGCGCATGGCCGCGATGTTGAGAGGCCTGGGCGCCGACGAGGCGGGCGACATCGTGCGCGAGCAGGGCCAGATCGAGGTCGGCTGCGATTTCTGCGGCCAGCAGGAGCGCTTCGATGCGGTTGACGTGGCCCGGCTGTTCACACCAGCGGCGCAGCAGTCGCCGCAGCCGGGCTCGGTGCAGTGACGCACACAGCGCCTGGCACGGCGGCGACCGCGGGGGCGTGGCCGTGAGCCTGCGCTTCGACGTCATCAGCCTGTTTCCCGAGTTGTTCGCGCCCTTCACCGAGGCCGGGGTAGCGCGGCGCGCTTTCGAGTCGGGCCAGATCGTGCTGCGGCTGTGGAATCCGCGCGATTTCGCCGAGGGCAACTACCGCCGCGTGGACGACCGCCCCTTTGGCGGCGGCCCCGGTATGGTGATGATGGCTGAGCCGCTGGCGCGCTGCCTGCGGGCCGTGCAGGCCGACCGCACGGATGCGCCGCCCGTACTGCTGTTTTCCCCGGTCGGTCAGGTGCTGAACCACGCCGCGGTCGAGCACTGGTCGGCCGGCGCCGGCGCCATCCTGATTTGCGGGCGCTACGAGGGCATCGACCAGCGCTTCATCGACAGCCACGTCACGCATCAGGTCAGCCTGGGCGACTTCGTGCTGTCGGGCGGTGAGATTGCCGCGCTGGCGCTGCTGGACGCCGTGGCGCGCCTGCAACCGGGCGTGCTGCATGACGAAGGCAGTCATCAGTCGGACAGCTTCAACCCGGCGGTCGATGGCTTGCTGGACTGCCCGCACTACACCCGCCCCGAAGAGTGGGCCGGCCAGCGCGTGCCGGCCGCCTTGCTGTCTGGCCACCATGCGCAGATCGAGCGCTGGCGCCGCGACCAGCGGTTGGCGCTGACGGCGCGCGAGCGGCCCGAGCTGATCGCTGCCGCCCGAGCGGCGGGATGCCTGAACGCGGTGGACGAGGCCGCGCTGGCGCACCTGGGAAATTCGGCCCCCACCGGGCTATAATCAAAGGCTTTTCGATCCTCTGCCGGCCGCGGCACAGAACATGGTTCTGAGTGCATCACCTTGTCGATGCCTTCGGAACTGCCGCCCCTAGCGTAGCGTGTGCATGATCGAGACGAGAGAACCATGAACCTGATCGAAACCCTCGAAAAAGAGGAAATCGAGCGCCTGGGCAAGAACGTGCCCGAGTTCGCTCCTGGCGACACCGTGATCGTCAGCGTCAACGTCGTTGAAGGCAGCCGCAAGCGCGTGCAGGCCTACGAAGGCGTGGTGATTGCCAAGCGCAACCGTGGCCTGAACAGCGGCTTCACCGTGCGCAAGATGTCCAGCGGCGAAGGCGTTGAGCGCACCTTTCAGACCTACAGCCCGCTGATCGCCAAAATCGAGGTCAAGCGCCGCGGCGACGTGCGCCGCGCCAAGCTGTACTACCTGCGCGGCCTGTCGGGCAAGAAGGCACGCATCAAGGAAAAGCTGCCCGGCCGCGTGGCCAAGCAGGTCGGCGACGCCGCTTAACTCGCGGTCGCGGCCCGTTTTCGGGCCTGCCACTCGATCGACCGCCTGCGGTGTCCGCGCCCCAGGCGGTCTTTTCGTTTTCGCTGCACACTTCGCCGATGGCCTCCACGCCGCCGTTCACACCATTGTCCAAGCTGCCCAACTTCGATCCGCGCCAGGTGCCGGTGGCGGGGGTCGATGAGCACCTGCCCATCGTGGCGCCTGAGCGCCTGACGCCGACGGCGCTGCGCCAGCGCTTCCAGGCGCCGCCGCGCTGGCAGCCCGAGGTGCGGATCGAGCCGCGTTTTGCCGATCGGGCGCCGGCGCCGGCCGCGGTGCTGGTGCCGCTGGTCGAGCGCCCGGGCGGCCTGTCGGTGCTGTTGACCGAGCGCACCGCGAACCTGTCCACGCATTCGGGCCAGGTGGCGTTCCCGGGCGGCAAGGTCGACGCCGAAGACGCCGATGTCGTCGACGCCGCGCTGCGCGAGGCGGAGGAAGAAGTCGCCTTGCAGCGCGGCTTCGTCGACGTGATCGGGCAGTTGCCGCTGTACATCACCGGTACGCAGTTTCTCATCACGCCGGTGGTGGGGCTGGTGCGCGAGGGTTTCGTGCTGCACCCGAACCCGGGCGAGGTGGCGCACGCCTTCGAGGTGCCACTGGCGTTTCTGATGAACCCGGCGCACCACCGCCGCCACCGCGTCCACTGGGACGGCGTCACGCGCGAGTGGTTTTCGATGCCTTACGTCGAGCCCGCGCGTGTGGACCGGGCCGCCGGTGAAACCGCACCGACGCCGGCCAGCGAGGTCGAGCGCTTCATCTGGGGCGCCACCGCCGGCATGTTGCGCAACTTCTACAGATTCCTGTCGGCCTGAGCGGCCGACGGCGGCGCGCGGAAGCGGCTGGCTATCATGGCGGTCGCCATGATTCGTCAAGCCAGACTCTTCCCAAGCGGTAGCCATCGAAGGGCCGCGGAGCAGGCCAGGCCAGCAGACGCCGTGGCCGGACCTGCGCCGGGGGCGCCATCGGCGACTCACGGGGGTTGAGTTTTTCGATGGCCTTGTTCGCAATCGTGATCGCGCTGCTGCTGGAGCAGGTGCGTCCGCTGGCGCCCGGCAACCCGGCCGCCGCCGGCCTGTTGCGCTGGGTGCGTACGGTTGGCCGCAACGTGGACGCTGGCGGCCTGCACCATGGCTGGTTGGCCTGGACGCTGGCCGTCGGCGTGCCCACGCTGGCCACGATCGGGGTGCACGGGCTGCTGATCTGGCTGGGTGGCTGGCCGCTGGCGCTGCTGTGGGCGGTGCTGGTGCTGTACCTGACGCTGGGTTTCCGCCAGTTCAGCCACCATTTCACCGGCATTCGCGACGCGCTCGAGGCCGGCGACGAGGAGCGCGCCAGCGAGTTGCTGGCGCGCTGGCAGCAAGTCGACGCCAGCGCGCTGCCGCGCAGCGAGATCGTGCGCCATGCGATCGAATATTCGGTGCTGGCGGCACACCGACACGTGTTCGGCGTGCTGGTCTGGTTCTGTCTGCTGGCCATGATGGGCCTGGGGCCGGCAGGTGCCGTGTTCTACCGCAACGCCGATTTCGTGCGCCGCTACTGGGATCACAAGGCGCGTGCCACCGACCATCCCGCCAGCCCGGCCTTGTGCCAGACGGCCGAGCAGGCCTGGCGGGTGATCGACTGGCTGCCGGTGCGCATGACGGCGCTGGGCTTCGCCATCGTCGGCAGCTTCGAAGACGCCATCGATGTCTGGCGCAACCACGCCGCGCGTTTTGCCGACGCCAACGACGGCGTGCTGCTGGCCGCCACCGCCGGTGCCATGGGCGTGCGCCTGGGCGGTGCGGCACTCAAGCCGCTGACGCCGGAGACGGCTGGGCCAGCCACCGCAGCGACTGGCGCGGCGCCGGCTGCCGAGGGCCTGCCCGGCGAGCCGCCGCGCAGCGCGCATTTCACCCAGGTCATCGGCCTGGTGTGGCGCATGGTGGCGCTGTGGCTGTTGCTGCTGGTGCTGATGACGCTGGCCCACGTGCTCGGCTGAAAGGTACGGGCCGGAGCCGTTCGGCGCCGACCCGGCAGCGATGCTTCAGGCCGCCCGTGACGTCGCCACCAGATGCGCCACCAGCAGCCGCGCCGCCGGCGTCAGCGCGTGCTCGTCGCGGCAGCAGATGGCAAAGCGGCGGCGTGCCCACGCGTCGCTGAGCGGCGTCACGGTCAAGCCAAACGCCTCGGCATACGGCGCCGACAACTCGGCCGGCAGGATGGCGATGGCCAGCTGCGAACGCACCACGCGCAGTGCGGCGTCGAAGGTGGCGGCGACCACGCGGTAGTTGATCGGCGCACCGGCCAGCGCGGCGGCCCGCTGCAGCATGACCTGTACGGCGCTCTCGGGCGGCAGGCTCACGTGTTGGAAGGGCAGGGTGTCGGCCAAGGCCAGGTGCCGCCGCCGGGCCAGCGTGTGGCCGGGCGGCATGACGACGGCCAGATGGTCGCCGCGCCACGGCCAGTGGTGCAGGCCGCGCAGGTCGGCGGCGTCCCAGCAGATGCCGAGCGACGCGCCGCCCTCGCGCACGCCGCGCAGCACCTGGGTGCTGACGGCTTCTTCCATGTCGATGCGGATGTCGCCGTGCGCCGGCATTTTCAGGAACGCCGCCACGTCGTCGGCCAGCGATTCGGCGATGGCCGATTGCGTGGCCAGCACGCGCACGTGGCCGCGCACGCCGGCGGCGTAGCCGGCCATGTCGCGCTCGATCTGCGCTGCACGGGCGAGCAGGGCGCGGGCGTGCTCCAGCAGGGTTTCGCCGGCGGGCGTGGGCTCGACGCCGTGGCGGCGGCGTATCAACAGTGGTGTGCCCACGGTGTCTTCCAGCGCGGCCAGCCGCTTGCTGATGGCGGAGCCGACGATGGCTTGCTGCTCGGCGGCGCGGGCGATGCTGCGCGACTCGCAGACGGCGATGAACAGGCGCAGGGTCGTCAGGTCTAAATCGCGCATGGTGTGATATTCCGATTCGGAACTTTAACGCTTCCCAAAAAGATTCTTGATCCATCAAGGAATATCTAAACTGCCGACAGACCAAACACAAGGAGACAAGGCATGGACATGGCATCAACGCTGCCGCGCAGCGTCGTGATCCGTGAAGTCGGCCTGCGCGACGGACTGCAGGCCATCGCCCGCACGCTGCCGACCGAGCAGAAAAAGCAGTGGTTGCGCGGCGCGCATGCGGCGGGCCAGCGCGAAATCGAGGTCGGCTCCTTCGTGCCGGCCAAATACCTGCCGCAACTGGCCGACACGGCCGAGTTGGTGGCCTTTGCCAAGACACTGCCGGGCTTGTTTGTTTCAGTGCTGGTGCCCAACCTGCGCGGCGCCGAAGCCGCCATCGACAGCGGCGCCGACCTGATGCTGGTGCCGCTGTCGGCCAGCCACGCGCACAGCCTAGCCAACCTGCGCAAGACGCCCGATGAAGTGGTGCAGGACGTGGCCCGCATCCGCGCCGCGCGCGATGCCGCCGGCTCAAAGACGCTGCTGGAAGGCGGCATGAGCACCGCCTTTGGCTGCACCATTCAGGGCGAGGTCAAGCACAGCGAAGTGCTGCGCCTGCTGCAGGCCCTGCTCGATGCCGGCTGCGACCGCGTGAGCCTGGCCGACACCGTGGGCTACGCCGACCCGGCCGCGGTGCAAAGCCTGTTCGAGGCAGCGCGCAAGGTGGCGGGCGACAAGCTGTGGGCCGGCCACTTTCACGACACGCGCGGTTTGGGCCTGGCCAACGTGTACGCGGCCATGCAAACCGGCGTGGCGCGCTTCGACGCCTGCCTGGCCGGCATCGGCGGCTGCCCGCATGCGCCCGGCGCCAGCGGCAACGTCAGCACGGAAGACCTGGCCTACATGCTGCGCAGCATGGGCGTCGAGACGGGCCTGGACATCGACGCGCTGCTGGCGCTGCGCGCCCAGGTGGCCGGCTGGTTGCAGGGCGAGGCGCTGCATGGCACGCTGTGGCGCGCCGGCCTGCCCAAGACGCTGCTGGCCGCCTGATGTGGAGCACTATCAAGACATGAGCAATCAACCCAATACCCACAAGCGCCAACGCCCTCTGGAAGGCTTGCGCGTGGTCGAGTTCACCCACATGGTCATGGGCCCGACCTGTGGCCTGGTGCTGGCCGACATGGGGGCCGAAGTCATCAAGGTCGAACCCATCGAAGGCGACCGCACGCGCCACCTGCTGGGCGCGGGCGCGGGCTTCTTTCCCATGTTCAACCGCGGCAAGAAGAGCATCGCCATCGACCTGCACAAGCCCGAAGGCGCGGCGGTGGCGCGCAAGCTGGCCGCCAGCGCCGACGTGGTGGCCGAGAACTTCAAGCCTGGCACGATGAAAAAGTACGGGTTGGACTACGAGGCCCTGTCCAAAATCAACGAACGCCTGATCTACGTCAGCTGCAAGGGCTTTCTGCCCGGCCCGTACGAGCACCGTACCGCGCTCGACGAAGTGGTTCAGATGATGGGCGGCCTGGCCTACATGACCGGCCGCCCGGGCGACCCGCTGCGCGCCGGCAGCAGCGTGAACGACATCATGGGCGGGATGTTCGGCGCCATTGGCGCTTTAGGCGCCATCATCCAGCGCGGCATCACGGGCAAGGGGCAGGAGGTGCAAAGTGCGCTGTTCGAGAACAACGTGTTCCTGGTCGGCCAGCACATGCTGCAGTACGCCATCACCGGCGAACCGGCCGCGCCCATGCCCGACCGCATCAGCGCCTGGGCGGTGTACGACGTGTTCACGGTGAAGGACGATGAGCAGATCTTTCTCGCGGCGGTGAGTGATGCGCAGTGGCGCACCTTTTGCGACGCGCTGGGTTTTGGTGATCTGCGCGACGTGCCCGAATACGCCACCAACAACCAGCGCGTGCGCGCTCGCCCCACCTTGATGCCGGTGCTGCGCGAACGCCTCGCCACCCGCAGCGCAGACGAACTGGCGGCGCTGTTCGAAAAGGTCGGCCTGCCGTTCGCCCCGATCCGCAAGCCCGAAGAACTGTACGACGACGAGCACCTGCAGGTGACCGGCGGCCTGGCTGACATCACGCTGACCGATGGCGCGCGCGCTGGGCAAGGCGCGCGGACCGCGCTGCTGCCCTTCACGCTCGGCGGCGAGCGCCTGGGCGTGGGCGCGCAGCCACCGCAAATGGGTGACGACACGGCGGCGCTGCTGTCGCAGCTGGGCTACGACGCTGCTGAAATAGAAGCGCTGCGCGCGCACCAAGCGGTCGCGTGAAACCGATTCCACGCACAACACCAGGAGCCACGATGAACACGAAACTCACGCAAACCCGCCGCACTGCACTGCGCACCCTGGCCGCGCTGGCCGTGGCCGGCAGCCTGCCGATGGCCGCGCAGGCCCAGGCCAACGCCGTCAAGCTCATCCTGCCCAACGCCGCCGGTTCGGGCGTCGACACCATCGCGCGCGCCGCGCAGCCCGCGCTGGCCAAGGTGCTGGGCCAGTCGGTGGTGGTGGACAACCAGCCGGGCGCCAGTGGCGTCATCGGCCTGCAGGCGCTGAGCCGCGCCGCGCCAGACGGGCACACCTTCTCCGTCGTCAGCAACAACGTCGTCATCCTGCCGCACGTGCTGAAAAGCGTGCCCTTCAAGATGCCGGACGACTTCACGCCCATCGCCGTCATCGGCGCCACGCCGCTGGTGCTGGTGGCCAACCCGGCCAAGGTGGCGGCGGGCAGCAGCAAGGATTTGGTCGCGCTGCTCAAGGCCAAACCCGATGGCTACAACTTTGCCAGCGGCGGCACGGGCACCATCCTGCACCTGGCGGGCGAGATGTTCCTGGATGAGGCCAAGGTCACGGCCAAGCATATCCCGTACAAGGGCGTCGGCCAGATGGTGACCGATCTCATCGGCGGTCAGGTGGACTTTGGCGTGCTGGGCATCAACGTCGCGTTGCCGCACATGCAGAGCGGGGCGCTGAAAGGCATTGGCCTATCGAGCGCGCAGCGCAGTCCGGCCGCGCCGAACCTGCCTACGTTTGCCGAGCAAGGGCTGCCCGGTTACTTGGTCGAAGGCTGGATCGCCGTGCTGGGGCCCAAGAACCTGCCGGCCGTGCAGGTCAAGCGCATGCACGACGCGCTGGTCGCGGCCTTCGATGCGCCGGAGGTGAAAGAGGCGATGACCAAACAGGGCAACGTGATCCATGTCACGACGCCCGAGCAGGCGCTGGCCACCTTCAGGCAGGAGGGCGCGCGCTTCGGTGAGATCGTGAAGAAGGCCGGCGTGACGCTCCCATGAGAAAAAACGGCAGACCGAGTAGGGTAATTACCAAGCATTAGACAGAAACAGAACGCGTTTGCACCGATAGAATAATTAACCGACCGATCGGTCAGGTTATGGCTCATCGCGGCGATCACACCGGTCGTCTTTGCAATCCTTGTTTTGTCTGGAGACCTGTTCATGAACTTGAAGAAGTTGGCGCTGCTTGGCGCCGCCGTACTGGGTTTTTCGACCGCCGCCTGGGCTGAGGTGACCGTCGGCGTCACCGTGTCGGCCACGGGTCCGGCCGCCTCGCTCGGCATCCCCGAGCGCAACACCATCGCCCTGATGCCCAAGACCATCGCCGGGCAGACGATCAACTACATCGTGCTCGACGATGCCTCCGACACCACGCAGGCGGTGACCAACGCCCGGCGCTTCATCTCGGAGCGCAAGGTGGATGCGATCATCGGCTCCTCGACCACGCCGAACTCGCTGGCCATGATCGACGCTGTCGCCGAGTCGAAGACGCCGATGATCTCGATCGCCGCGTCGGCGGCCATCATCGAGCCGCAGGACGAGAAGAAGCGCTGGGTCTTCAAGACGCCGCAGAACGACATCATGATGGCGCTGGCCATCGCCGATCACATGGCGAGCAACGGCGTCAAGACGGCCGGCTACATCGGCTTTGCCGACGCCTACGGCGAGAACTGGCATAAGGAATTCGCCAAGGCGCTGGAGATCAAGAAGATTCAGTTGGTGGTCAACGAGCGCTTTGCGCGCACCGACACCGCCGTGATGGGCCAGGTGCTGAAGATCATCGGCGCGAAGCCCGACGCGGTGCTGGTGGGCGGCTCGGGTACACCGGCGGCGCTGCCGCAGAAGACGCTGGTCGAGCGCGGCTACGCCGGCAAGATCTACCAGACGCACGGCGTGGCCAACGCCGACTTCCTGCGTGTGGGCGGCAAGGACGTCGAAGGCACCATCTTGCCGGCCGGTCCGGTGCTGGTGGCCGATCAGCTGCCGGCGAGCAATCCGGTGCGCAAGTCGGCGCTGGAGTACATCAAGATCTACGAGGCGGCGCACGGCAAGGGCAGCGTCTCGACTTTCGGCGCGCACGCCTGGGATGCGGGCCTGCTGCTGCAGGCGGCGCTGCCGGTGGCGCTGAAGAGCGCACAGCCCGGCACGCCCGAGTTCCGCGCTGCGCTGCGCGACGCGCTGGAAAGCGTGAAGGAGGTGCCCGGCGCGCACGGCATCTTCACCATGTCGCCCAAGGATCACCTGGGTCTGGACCAGCGCGCGCGCGTGATGGTCAAGATCGAAAAGGGCCAGTGGAAATACGCGCCCTGACATTTTCTCGTGTCAGAATGCGCGCCTGCGCTTGAGCAGGCAGCGCGGGCAGTAATAACAACCACAGTACGCTGGCGCCCCGGCAGAGCAGTTTGCCGCCGGGCGCCTGTGTGCCGGAGACGGGGTGCATGGATTCTCAGATCGCGCTGATGCTGGCGCAGGACGGCCTCGTCAATGGCGCGGTCTACGGCTTGATGGCACTGGCCCTGGTGCTGGTCTTCTCGGTCACCCGAGTCATCTTCATTCCCCAAGGTGAATTCGTCGCTTACGCGGCGCTGGCGATGGCGGCGCTGCAAGCCGGCCAGTTCCCGGCGATCGTCTGGATGCTGCTGGTGATGGCGGGCGCGACCCTGGTGGTCGAAGGCTGGCGCCACCTGCGCGGCGCGCGCGTAGCCTGGGGTGCGACCCTGGTGTGGGCAGTGGCGCTGCCGCTGCTGGCGCTGGGCCTGGTGTGGGGCTTGAAGCCGACCTCGCAGGTTGGCCAGATCGTGGCGGTGCTGGCGCTGATCGTGCCGATGGGGCCGCTGGTGTACCGGCTGGCGTTCCGGCCGCTGGCGCAGGGTACCGTGCTGCTGCTGCTGATCGCCTCGGTGGCCTTGCACCTGGCCATGGTCGGTCTGGGCCTGTTCTTCTTCGGTGCTGAGGGTTCGCGCACCGCGCCGATGTCGGATGCGCGCTGGAACCTGGGCGGCATTCCGGTGAGCGGGCAGTCGCTGGTGGTGATCGGGGCGGCGATCGTGCTGGTGGTCGTGATGTTCCTGTTCTTCGAGCGCTCCATCGTCGGCAAGGCGCTGCGCGCCACCGCCATCAACCAGACCGGCGCGCGGCTGATGGGCATCCCGACCGAGTTGTCGGGCGACCTGAGCTTTGCGCTGGCGGCGCTGATCGGTGCCATCTGCGGCATCCTGATCGCGCCCATCACCACCATCTACTACGACACCGGCTTCCTGATCGGCCTGAAGGGCTTCGTGGCCGGCATCATCGGCGGCCTGGCGAGCTACCCCATGGCGTTGATTGGTGCCCTGCTGGTCGGCCAGCTGGAGTCCTTCTCCTCGTTCTGGGCCAGCGCCTTCAAGGAAGTCATCGTGTTCACGCTGATCATTCCGGTGCTGTGGTGGTTCTCGCTGCATACGCACCATGTGGAGGACGAGGAATGAGTTCTCGTCACGTCACCTGGGTCGCGATTGCCTTGTTGGCCCTGGCCTGGGGCTTTCTGTCGCCGTTCACCATCACGCTGCTGAACTACATCGGGCTGTATTCGATGGTCGCGGTCGGGCTGGTGCTGCTGACCGGCGTCGGCGGCATGACCTCATTCGGACAGGCGGCCTTCGTCGGCCTGGGCGCCTACGCCACCGCCTGGGTCAGCGGCTCGCCGCAGGTCGCCGCGGCCTTGTCGGGCCTGCCGCCGGGCCTGTTGCCCTGGCTCGGCCTGCTGCTGGGCCTGCTGGTCACGGCGCTGATCGCCTGGGTACTGGGCGCGGTGACGCTGCGCCTGTCCGGCCACTACCTGCCGCTGGGCACCATCGCCTGGGGTTTGAGTCTGTACTACATCTTCGGCAACCTGCAGGTGCTGGGCGGCCACACCGGGCTGGCGGGCCTGCCATCGCTGAACCTGTTCGGGCTCGATATGACCTCGCCGCGCGTGCTGGGCGTATTCATCTGGGCGCTGCTGCTGCTGGGCATCTGGGCATTGCACAACCTGCTGGATTCACGCGAGGGCCGCGCCATCCGCTCGCTCCGGACCGGCCGCGTGATGGCCGAGTCGATGGGCGTGGACACCGCGCGCCAGCGCATCAAGCTGTTCGTGCTGGCGGCGCTGCTGGCGGCGGTGTCGGGCTGGCTGTACGCGCACCTGCAGCGCTTCATCAACCCGACGCCATTCAACCTGAACATCGGCATCGAATACCTGTTCATGGCGGTGGTGGGTGGCTCGGGCCACCTGTGGGGCGCGGTGCTGGGCGCCACGCTGATCACGCTGCTGAAGGCCGAGTTGCAGGACTGGCTGCCCAAGCTGCTGGGCGCCAGCGGCAACTTCGAGATCGTGGTGTTCGGTCTGCTGATGCTGCTGGTGCTGCAGCGCGCGGCCGATGGCCTGTGGCCCCTGCTGGCCGGCGCCACGCGCCGCTTCATCCAGGACACGCCGCGCGCCAGCACCCAGGCTGCGCCCGCCGCGCTGGCCGCGCGCGTGCTGCCGCCCGCCGGCGAGGTGGTGCTGGATGCCAGCGACGTCACCAAGCGCTTTGCCGGCCTGGTGGCCAACAACGCCGTCAACCTGGATGTGAAGGCGGGCGAGGTGCACGCGCTGATCGGCCCCAACGGCGCCGGCAAGAGCACTTTCTTCAACATGATCTCGGGCGTGGACGATCCCACCAGCGGCACCGTGCGGCTGATGGGCCAGGCCATGACGGGCAAGCCCTCGCGCGAATTCGCCAAGCTGGGCCTGGGCCGCACCTTCCAGCACGTGCGCCTGCTGGGTCAGCGCAGCGTGCTGGAGAACGTGGCGCTGGGCGCACACCTGCGCGGCCAGCGCGGCTGGGTGTCGGCCATGCTGCGCACCGACCGCGCCGAAGAAGCGGCCCTGCTGGCCGAGGCGCGTCGCCAGATCGAGCGCTGCGGCCTGCTGGACTACATCGACACGCCCGCCGCGTCGCTGCCGCTGGGCCAGCAGCGCATCGTCGAGATCGCGCGCGCCCTGGCCGCGCAGCCCTCGCTGCTGCTGCTGGACGAGCCGGCCGCCGGCCTGCGGCACCTTGAAAAGCAATCGCTCGCCAAACTGCTGTCGCAACTGCGCGCCGAGGGGCTGGCAATCCTGGTGGTGGAACACGACATGGAGTTCGTGATGAACCTGGCCGACCGCGTGACGGTGCTTGAATTCGGCACCGTCATCGCCAGCGGCACGCCGGCCGCGGTGCAGGCCGACCCGCGCGTGCTGGCGGCCTACCTGGGTGGTGAGCTATGAGCAAGCTGCTGCTGGAGCTGGAGAACTTCACCGTCTGCTACGGCCCGGTCGAGGCCGTGCACCAGGTGGCGCTGACGGTGGGCGAGGGCGAGATTGTCACCGTCATCGGTCCCAACGGCGCGGGCAAGTCCACGCTGCTGAACGCCACCATGGGCCTGCTGCCGTCCAGCGGCACGCTCAAGCTGGGCGGGCAGGCGATGGCGCGCGCCACGGTCGAGGCCATGGTCGACGCCGGCGTTGGCCTGGTGCCCGAAAAGCGCGAGCTGTTCGGTGAAATGTCGGTGGGCGACAACCTGCTGCTGGGCGGCTTTGCCCGTTGGCGGCGCGGCCAGCGCGACCAGAAGGAGCGCATGGCCGAAGTCTTCAGGCTGTTTCCGCGGCTGCAGGAGCGCCACGGCCAGATGGCGTCCACCCTGTCGGGCGGCGAACGCCAGATGCTGGCCATCGGCCGCGCGCTGATGGCGCGCCCGCGCCTGCTGATGCTGGACGAGCCCTCGCTCGGCCTGGCGCCGCTGATCGTGCGCGAAGTGCTGAATATCGTCGCTTCGCTGCGCAACATGGGTGTGTCGGTGCTGCTGGTGGAGCAGAACGCGCGCGCCGCCCTGGGCGTGGCCGATCGCGGTTACGTGCTGGAGATGGGCGAAGTCGCTCTGACAGGCCCGGCGCGCGAACTGATGCACGACCAACGGGTGATTGACACCTACTTGGGCGTGGGCGGAAAAAAAGACCCTCAGGACAAGGCACCCCCTGAGGCGCCTGCGGCGCCTTCCCCCTGAGGAGGACGACGCTGGTGGTCGGTGCAAGCCCGGCCACGGCGTCCGCCCATGGCCTGCTCCGCGGCCATCGGAACGGGCTTGCTGCGCAGCCCTGGCCTGTTGACCCCACGTTTTTTGCTTTCACGGAGATTGTTCATGACCCAACTTCAAAGCTACATCGCCGGCCGCTGGATTGGCAGCCAGCCGGCGCAGGCGCTGCGCAGCGCCATCGATGGCGCGGTGGTGGCGCACACGCACGACGAATCGATCGACTTCGGCGAAGCGTTGGCCTACGCGCGCGCTGTCGGCCTGCCGGCCATGATGAAGACCGACTTTCAGCAGCGCGCCGGCATGCTGAAAGCATTGGCCAAGTACCTGGGCGAGCGCAAGGAAGAGATGTACGCATTGTCTTTCCACACCGGCGCCACGCGCACCGATGGCTGGGTCGACATCGAAGGTGGCACCGGCACCCTGTTCGCCTACGCCAGCATGGCCAAGGAGCTGCCCAAGACCGGCAACGTCTGGCACGAAGGCCCGCAAATGCCGCTGGGCAAAACCGGCGCCTTTGCCGGCACCCACGTGCTGGTGCCGCGCGGCGGCGTGGCGGTGCACATCAATGCGTTCAACTTCCCGGTGTGGGGTTTGCTGGAGAAATTCGCACCCACCTTCCTCGCGGGCATGCCCTGCATCGGTAAGCCAGCCACCGCTACGAGCTTCCTCACCGAAAAGCTGGTGCGCCTGATCAACGAGTCCGGCATCCTGCCCGAGGGCGCGTTGCAACTGGTGATCGGCGGCACGGGTGATCTGCTGGACCGTCTGGACGTGCAGGATGCGGTCACCTTCACCGGCTCGGCCGACACCGCGGCCAAGTTGCGTGTGACGCCCAACCTGGTCAGGCACAGCATCCCGTTCAATGCCGAGGCCGATTCGCTCAACTGCGCCATTCTGGCGCCCGACGTGACGCCCGACGACGAGGAATTCGACCTGTTCGTCAAGGAAATCGCGCGCGAGATGACGCAGAAGGCGGGCCAGAAGTGCACCGCGATCCGCCGTGCCATCGTGCCGGCTGATCGCATTGACGCCGTCGCAGCCAAGCTGAAGGAGCGCCTGGCGAAGACGATGGTGGGTGATCCGCGCCTGGAAAACGTGCGCATGGGTGCGCTGGCGTCCAAGTCGCAGCAAAACGACGTGGTCGACCGCGTGGCGACGCTGCAACAAGGCGCTGAGGTCGTATTCGGTGGTGGCGAAGGCTTTGCACCGGTGGGCGATGGGGTGGGCGAGGGCGCCTTCTTCCAGCCCACTCTGCTGCTGGCCAAGAACCCGCAGGACCACGCCGCGCACGAGGTGGAAGCCTTCGGGCCCGTCAGCACGCTGATGGCCTACAACGGCATCGACGAGGCCATCGCGCTGGCCGCCAAGGGCCAAGGCAGCCTGGCCGGCACGCTGGTGACCAAGGGCGCCGACGTCGCCGTGCAGGTCATCCCGCAACTGGCCGCGCTGCACGGCCGCCTGCAAATCCTCGACCGCGTGGCTGCGCCCGAATCCACCGGCCACGGCTCGGCGCTGCCCTATCTGAAGCACGGCGGCCCCGGTCGCGCCGGTGGTGGTGAAGAGCTGGGTGGGCTGCGCGCCGTCAAGCACCTGATGCAGCGCGCCGCGCTGCAAGGCTCGCCCGCCATGCTGGCGGCGCTGACTGGCGAACCGGCCGCCTGAAGGCCAGCGCTACTGGCGCCTTAAAGCCAGCGCGCCAGCAGCGCCAGCGTCAGCGCGGCGAGCAGGTTGTGCAGCAGCACCAACGCCATCGGAAAGCCCAGCGCCACCATCAAGGGGCCAAGCACGGTCTGCGCCAGCAAGCAGGCCAGCAGCGGCAGCGCGCCGGCGCGGTCGTGGCGGCGCATTAGCAACGCCAGCGGCAGCGCGCACAACAGCACGGCGAGGGCGCCCAGGCGATGCGCCAGCTGCACCGGCGCGCCCGCGCCGTCGCCCGGCGGCGCGGGCACACGCCAGGGATCGAGCGCGCTCCACGACGAGGCCTGCGCGGCCGACCAGCAGTCGGCGACGCTGCCGCAGCTGAGGATCGAATGGGTGGTGCTGGCCATGCCGCCCATCGCCACCTGCAGCAGCACCAGCGCGGCAGCGAGTCCAATCCAGGCGCGCCAGCGCGCTGGTGCCGACGGTGGCCGGTGCGTCGCCAGACGCAGGCACAGCGCGAGCATCAGAAAGCCGCCCAGCAGATTGCCCAGCGCCACCGCCGGCAGGCGTGACTTCGCAGTCCATACGCCCAGCACCGCCAGGAACAGCGTGGTCGCGAGCAAGACCAGCACCTCGGCGGTCTCCCGCCGCCAGCGCGGCCGGGTGCCGAAACCGGTTGCTGCCATTGCCAGCACCAGCAGCAGCACCGCCACCGCCACCACCCGGTGCGCCAGCCGCGCGGCCACGATGGCGGGTGCGGGGCCGGCATCGGCCGGTGTCGCCGACGGGACCGCAGCGGTGTCCACGGCCACCTGCCCGTAGCACTGCGGCCAGGGCTGGCAGCCGACGCCGGCCTTGTCAAGCCGCATGTAGGCGCTGAGCAGGGTAATCAGCAGCACCAGCACCACGCACACCCAGGCCATCGGGCGCAAGGCCGAGCGCTGGCGATCAGCGAAATTCATCGGCAACGGGCTTGGCAAAGGATGGCATGGGGTGCTGGCATGGTCGGCGATGGTACTTCATAGCCCCATTCGCGCCCGGGCTACTGGCTTGAAATTGAACTAGTTCAAGTCATACTAGTCGCCGGCCACTGAGAATCATCAGGCCGCCATCGCGGCGATTTGTGGCATGCGCGTTTCACTGGAGGGATCCCATGAGTTCAAACAAAGACCCGCACGATCTGAACGACCCGAACGAACCCATCCCTTGGATGCAGCAGTTGCTGGACAACCCGTTCCTGCTGTTGTTCCTCGGCGTCCTGATACCGATGCTGGTCTACAACGTCTGGGGCGTGGTGGAAATCCTGACCTTGCCGGTAGGCAAGTAGGGCCGGCCGTTTTCCATCCGTTCACATGAAAGGTAGATGCTCATGAGCGCGATATTGCCGCCGGCAGACCGGCTTTGGTACAAGGAACCCATCGACAGGGTTGAGGGCACCTGGATCGTCCTGTCCTTGATCTGGTGCCTGATCATGTTCGCCATGATGGTGGGCTGGCACGTCTGGGGCGAACAGAACCTGGCCACTGAAACCTACCGCACCTCGCCCGACAAGTTCATGGCGAAGGCGCAGGAAATGGCCGACAAGTACACCGTGCGCACCGAGACCGACGAGAAGATCCCGGTGGTGGCGCCGCCGCCCGGCAGCGACGTCTACATGCTGGCGCGCCTGTGGTCGTACTGGCCCATCCTCGAGTTGCAAAAGGGGCAGAAATACCGCTTGCACCTGACCGCCATGGACTACAACCACGGTTTCTCGTTGCAGCCGGCCAACATTAATATCCAGATGGTGCCCGGTTTCGAGCATGTGATCACCGTCACGCCCAACCAGTCGGGCACTTACTCGGTGGTCTGCAACGAGTATTGCGGCATCAACCACCACACGATGGTGGGTCGCCTGTACGTCAAATAAGAGGGACCAACCATGGGCCAAGCCACGACCTACCGTACCTGCCCGAGATCGGGCCTTCAATTCGAATCACAGGCCGAGAAGCTGATGATCGTCAACGCCGTCGCCGGCGTGGTGTTCCTGCTGATCGGCGGCATCCTGGCCATCGGCGTCGTGCTGACGCGCTGGCCGGCGATCCACTGGCTGGAAGCCGACACCTTCTACATGGTGTTGACGGCGCACGGCATCGACATGCTGATCTTCTGGCTGATCTTCTTCGAGGTCGCCATCCTGTACTTCTGTTCATCGACCTTGTTGCGATGCCGGATCGCCACGCCCAAGATCGCCTGGCTGGCGTTCGCGCTGATGCTGGTCGGCGCCATCGGCAACAACATCGTGGTGTTCCAGGGCAGCTCCAGCGTGATGATGACCTCGTACGTGCCGATGATGGCGTCGTCGTGGTTCTACCTGACCATCATCCTGTTCGCGGTCGGTGCGCTGATCGCCTGCTTCGTGTTCTTCGGCACCCTGGTGGTGGCCAAGCGCGACAAGACCTACCAGGGCTCGGTGCCGCTGGTGACCATGGGTGCCATCACGGCGGCGATCATCGCCGTGTTCACCCTGGTGTCGGGCGCCATCATCCTGGTGCCGACCTGGCTGATGTCGATCGGCGTGATCAAGTATGTCGATCCGCTGGTTTACCGCACCATCTGGTGGGCACTCGGCCACTCGTCGCAGCAGATCAACGTGGCCGCCCACATCTCGGTGTGGTACCTGGTGGCGGCGGTGGTGTTCGGCGCCAAGCCGATGAGCGAGCGCGTCAGCCGCACCGCCTTCCTGCTCTACATCCTGTTCCTGCAGCTGGCAAGCGCACACCACCTGCTGGCCGATCCGGGCCTGTCGGTGCCCTGGAAGATCATCAACACCAGCTACTTCATGTATTTCGCGGTGCTGGCCTCGATGCTGCACGGCCTGACGGTGCCGGGCGCCATGGAAGTGGCCCAGCGCAAGAAGGGCTTCACCAAGGGCCTGTTCGAATGGCTGCGCAAGGCGCCCTGGGGCAACCCGACGTTCAGCGGCGTCTTCATCTCGATCATCGGCTTTGGCTTCCTGGGTGGCATTTCCGGCGTGATGATGGGTACCGAGCAGCTCAACATGATCATCCACAACACGATCTACGTGCCCGGGCACTTCCATGCCACGGTGGTGATCGGCACCACGCTGACCTTCATGGCCTTGACCTACTACCTGATCCCGGTGCTGTTCAAGCGCGAGATGATCGCGCCCAAGCTGGCGCAGTGGCAGCCCTACCTGTTCGGCCTGTCGATGTATTTCTTCACCTTGGTGATGATGGGCGCCGGCACCCTGGGCGTGTCGCGCCGCCACTGGGACATGGCCTTCAGCGGCCACGCGCTGGCCTACGAATGGCCGGGCGCGGCCTACCTGATGATGGGCCTGGTCGGCATCTCCGGCATGGCGGCCATCGCCGGTGGCGCGATCTACTGCTACGTCACCGTCGGCTCGATCCTGTGGGGCAAGCGGCTCGACCGCGGCGCCGAGAGCAAGACCTTCACGCCGATCCCGCGTGCCGCGCCCTCGATGGTGGCGCAGTCCGCGCACGGTTCCTCGGGCTTTGCCGCTCCGGGTACCTTCGTGCTGGCGATGGTGTTCCTGATCTCCTTCATCCTTTACTACTTCATCAACTGGAAGTACCTGTCCACCTTGTGGGGCATCAGCTAAGGGTGCGGGTCGGGCGGCGGCCTTCTGGTCGCGGCGTGAGAAAGACGCGGAGCGACCGTCGCCTTGCGGCGCGGTCGCTCTCATGCGCGGCCAGGCCGCGTGGCGCCGGAAGCCGGCGCGAGAGAGTGTTGGAATGAAGTGCCTGTTCAGACGGAATATTGAGTCATCGTGGCGCGCCGGTGTGCGCGGCGCGACGGCGACGATGGTTCTGCTGCTGGGCCTGGCGAACGCGAACTGGGCCCAGGCGCAGGTGCCCAAGCTGGACGAAAGCGCGGCGCTGGCCGCCGGCCAGGCGGTGATTGGCACCACGGTGCCCGATTTCACCTTGCTGGACCGCCGCGGCAAGCCGGTCCGCCTGGCCGACTACAAGGGCAAGCCGCTGCTGGTGAGCTTCATCTACACCGGCTGCTTCGAAGTCTGCCCCACCAACACGCGCATCCTGCACGAGGCGGTCAAGGGACTGGACAAGCTGCTGAGCCCCAATCAGTTCCACGTCGTCAGCATCGGCTTCAACCAGCCCTCCGATTCGCCCACCGCGATGCGCGCGTTTTCAGCGCAGCATCACATCAACTACCCCAACTGGGAATTCCTCAGCCCGCACGCCAAGATCGTCGATCCGCTGACCAAGGCCTTCGGCTTCAGCTACGTGCAGACGCCGGCGGGCTTCGAGCATGTGCTGGGTGTCACCGTGGTCGACCAGCGGGGCAAGATCTACACCCAGGTCTGGGGCGACAAGCTGACCGCGCGGCAACTGGGCGAACCGCTGCGCCAGCTGCTCGGCCGCGCCCCGCTGGCCGAGCGCGAGACCTTGGCCGACCTGGTCGAGCGAGTGCGCATCCTGTGCACCGTGTACGACCCCGATACCGGTACCTATCGCTTCAAGTACGCGCTGATTTTCGAGATCATCGGTGGTACCGCCTTCTTCCTGACCATGATCTGGTATCTGGTGGCCGAGTTGCTGCGCAAGCGCCGGGCGCGGCGCGTGGCACGCCAGCCGGTGCTGGCCGTGCCCGGAGAGGCCTTGCGTTGACCGCACCCACCGAGGCGCCGACAGCGGGCGCGCCCCCCGATGCCGGGCGCGGGCAGGGGGCGGCACAATTGCAGCTGCTGTGGGCTTGGCAGCGATTCGAACATGTTGTTGATGGCCTGACCGGCTCTGGCCTGAATCCGCTGCGCCACCTCGGCAGCCTGGGTTTCCTGTGTTTCTGGGCGCTCGCGGTGAGCGGCATTTACCTGTTCGCCGTCATCGATACCTCGGCCAGTGGCGCCTTTCGCTCGATCGAGCGGCTGGGGCAACTGCCCTGGTTCTACGGTGGCTGGCTGCGCGGGGTGCACCGCTACGCCGCCGACGCCTTCGTGCTGCTGATGGGGGCGCACCTGCTGCGCGAATGGCTGCATGGGCGCTATGCGCGCTTTCGGCGCTTTTCCTGGCTCACCGGCGTGCCACTGATCGTGTTTGCCTTCGTTTGCGCCATCGGCGGCTTCTGGCTCAACTGGGACCAGCTCGGCCAGTACTCGGCCATCGCCACCGCCGAGTGGCTGGACGCGCTGCCGTTGCTGGGCGCGCCGCTGGCGCGCAACTTCCTGACCACCGAGGCGGTGAGCGACCGCCTGTTCTCGCTGTTCGTTTTCGTGCATCTCGGCGTCGCGTTGCTGACGCTGTTCGCGTTGTGGTTCCACATCCAGCGACTGACCCGCGCCCGCGTGCTGCCGCCGCCGCCACTCGGCGTGGGGGCGCTGGCGATGCTGGTGCTGCTGGCCGCGCTGCAACCCGTCGTCAGCGGCCAGGCCGCCAACGTTGCCGTGATGCCGCAAGCCTTGGCGTTCGACTGGCTGCTGCTGTTCCTGCATCCGCTGGCGCGCGCGACCTCGGGCGAGTTCGTCTGGTTCCTGGTTGGTGGGGCACTGCTGTTTCTGCTGGCGCTGCCCTTCATCTCGCGCGGTGCCGTCGCGTCCCCGGTGGCGCTGGTGGACGCGGACAACTGCAGCGGTTGCCGGCGCTGCTTCGATGACTGCCCCTATGCCGCGATCAGCATGGTGGCGCACCCGAACGGCAAGGCGGGTGCCGAACTGGCGTTGGTTCATGCGGAGCGCTGTGCAAGCTGCGGCATCTGCGCCGGCGCCTGTCCGTCGTCGACGCCGTTTCGCAGCATGGAGCGCTTGGTCACCGGCATCGACATGCCGCAGCTGAGCGTGGATGCGCTGCGCCAGCGCCTGCGCGCCGGGCTGGCGCGGTGCAGCGAAGCGCGGCCGATCGTGGTGTTCGGCTGCGCGCATGGCCCGCGCACGGGTGGGTTGCGGGCGCCGGACGTGGTGCCGATGGATTTGATCTGTGCCGGGCAGATGCCGCCGTCCTTTGTCGAGTACGCGCTGCGCGACGGCGCCGCCGCCGTGCTGATCACCGGCTGTGCCGAGGGCGCCTGTGCCTATCGCCACGGGCAGGTGTTCACCCACGAGCGCCTGCTGGGTTGGCGCGAGCCGCGTCTGCGGATGTCGGTGCCGGCCGAGCGCTGGGCGGTGGCCTGGGCCGATGCGCGCGATCAGCGCGCGCTGGCCGATGCCCTGAACGCGTTGCGCGCACGCGTGAAAACTGTGGACCCGGGCGCAGCCCTGGTCACCGAGGTGAGTTCATGAAGAAAAAGCCAAGTGCTGTCGATCTGCAGCGACGCCAGGTGTCGGTGGGCGCCTGGGTGGGGCAGGCGGTGCTGTACGCGCTGTTCGCCGTGTTCATTGGCGTGTTCTCGCACTGGCCGGTGTACCACCCGCTGGATCCCGGGCAGGCGCTGATCAAGGTCAGCTTCTCGCACACCGGCAAGCCGGTGGGCGATTGCGTGCGCCGGTCGGTGGAGGAATTGGCCAAGCTGCCGCCACAGATGCGCAAGGCGGTGGACTGCCCGCGCGAGCGCTCACCGGTCAGCATCGAGGTCGACATCGGCGGGCAAACGGTGCTGAACCGGGTGGCGCAGCCGACCGGCTTGAAGCGCGACGGCGCGTCGGCGGTGTACGAGCGCGTCCCGGTGCCCGCAGGCGAGCAGAACATCGCCGTGCGCATGAAGGACGATGCGCGCGCGAAGGGCTTCACCTACCAGCGTGAAGCCAGCGTCACGCTGGCGCCGTCGCAGGTGCTGGTGATCGATTTTGACGCCGAAAAAGGCGGCGTGACGCTGCGATGAGTACCGAAACCCTCACCCCCATGCCCGGCTTCACGCGCAGCCAGGCGGGCGCGGCACCGACCTACGCCTTGCCGCTGCCCGATACCGCGCAGCGCGCGCTGGCGCGTGCATGGCTCGGCCTTGGCCTGGTGGCGCTGGCCGGCTCGGGCCTGTACGCAGTGTTGCTGGTGCTGGCACGCACGCCGAGGCTGAACCAGTGGTTCCCGGTGGCGGATTTCTTCCGCGTCGCCCTGGTGGTGCATGTCGATCTGTCGGTGCTGGTCTGGTTCGCCGCCATGGCCGGCATGCTGTGGAGCCTGAACACCACCAGCCGTGGCCAGGCCTGGAGCTGGGTCGCGCTGGGCGGCTGCGGCGCCGGCACGCTGCTGATGATGCTCGGCGCTTTCGTGCACCCGGGCCAGGCGGTCATGTCCAACTACATCCCGGTGCTGCACGGGCCGCTGTTCCTGGCCGGCCTGATGGTGTTCGGGCTGGGCTTCGGCATCGAGGTGCTGCGCAGCCTGTTCGCGGCGCCGCGACTGGGCGGGCGCATCGATGGCGAACGCGCGCTGCGTTTCGGCCTGACGGCCAGCGCCGTCTGCGTCGCGGTGGCGCTGATCGCCTTCGGTTGGTCGCTGGCGGCGGTGCCGACCGAACTGGAGCGCAAGACCTACTACGAAATTCTGTTCTGGGGTGGCGGCCACGCGCTGCAATTCGCCTGGACGCTGCTGATGCTGGTGGTGTGGCTGTGGCTGACGCAGGCCTGCGGCGCGCGCGTGCCCCTCAGCCCGCGCATCGCGCTGCTGCTGCTGCTGCTGGCGCTGGTCAGCGTGCTCATCACGCCCTACGCCTACCTGGCGCACGACGTGGTCACGGTGGAGCACCGCGACCTGCACACCTGGGCCATGCGCTTCGGCGGCGGGCTGGCGATCTTCCCGGTGACGCTGGCGGTGATCCTGGCCCTGTTGCCGCTGCGCCGGTTGCAGCCGCAGCAAAAACCGCTGTGGGGCGCGCTGGTGTGCTCGATGCTGCTGTTCGCCTGCGGCGGCGTGATCGGCATGCTGATCAGCGGCAACAACGTCAAGATCCCGGCGCACTACCACGGCTGCATCGTCGGCGTCACGCTGGCGCTGATGGGCATCGTCTACCACTTGCTGCCGGCGCTGGGCTATGCCGCGCCGCGCGGGCGCATGGCGGTGTGGCAGCCCTGGCTGTACGGAGTCGGCCAGCTGATGCACATCATCGGTCTGGTCTGGTCGGGTGGCTATGGTGTGCAACGCAAGGTGGCCGGCAGCGATCAGGTGCTGAACACCGCCTCGGAGGTCGCGGGAATGGGTTTGATGGGATTGGGCGGCCTGCTGGCCGTGGTGGGCGGCCTGCTGTTCGTCGTCGTGGTGCTGCGGGCGATGCGCCCGCAGGCGGGGAGGGCCGCCGCATGATCTCGAGTCTGCAGGCGCTGTTGCGCTGGTGTTTCATGCAGGTCGAGGGGGTGTTCAACCGCGCCTTCGGCGACCGCCTGAATCCCTACTACCACCTCGGCGCGCTCACTTTTTTCCTGTTCTGGATCGTCACCGGCACCGGCCTGTATCTGTTCATCTTCTTCGATACCAGCGTCACTGGCGCCTATCAGTCGGTCGAGCGCCTGACCCACAAGCAGTGGTTCATCGGCGGCATCGTGCGCAGCGTGCACCGCTATGCCTCGGACGCCATGGTGCTGACCATGCTGATCCACATGGTGCGCTACTTCGCCTTCGACCGGCTGCGCGGCTTCCGCTGGTTCTCCTGGGTCACCGGCGTGTTCCTGATCTGGATGGTGTACGCGGCCGGCGCCAACGGCTACATGCTGCCCTGGGACCAGCTGGCCCAGTACGTGACGACGGCGAGCTTCGAGTGGCTGGACTGGATCCCGATGTTCCGCGGCACCCTGATCCGCAACTTCATCTACGACACCGGGGTGAGCGACCGGCTGTTCTCCCTGCTGGTGTTCATGCACATTGGCGTGCCCTTGCTGACGCTGCTGCTGATGTGGGTGCACGTGCAGCGCGTACCCAAGGCCACCACGCAGCCGCCGCGCCCGATTGCCATCAGCGTGGTCGGCATGCTGTTGGTGCTGTCGTTGGTGGTGCCGGTGGTGAGCCAGGGCGGACCGGCAAAGATGGGCATGGTGCCGGGCGAGCTCAGGCTCGACTGGTTCCTGCTGGGCCTGTACCCACTGGTGCACGTGTGGTCGCCGGCCATGACCTGGCTGCTGGTGATCGGCGTGACCGGGTTGCTGCTGGTGCAGCCCTGGCTGGTCTGGAGGCGCGGCAGCGGTGCGCGCCGCAACCTGCAGCTGACGGTGCACCCCGACGCGCGCCAGGTGGCGGCGCGCCCGGGCGAGACCATTCTGGAGGCTGGCCTGCGCGCCGACCTGCCGCTGTCCTACGACTGCCGCAGCGGCGGCTGCGGCCTGTGCGTGTGCACGGTGCTGAACGGCAAGTTCGACCATGGGCCCTATCAGCCGGCGACACTGACCGAGGTCATGCGCGCCAAGGGCCAGGCGCTGATGTGCTGCGCCGTGCCGCTGGAGGATCTCGAGATCGAGGTCGATGACCTGGAGCCGCTGGTCAAGAAGGAATTCGTTGGCACGGTGGCGTCGATGGAACGCCTGACGCCGGAAGTGATGCGCGTGATGGTGCAGCCGCCGCCCGGCCAGCCGAGCGACTTCCTGGCGGGCCAGTACCTGAACGTGATCCTGGACGACGGCGAGCGGCGCGCGTTCTCGTTTGCCAACCCGCCGCACGCCAAGGGCATGATCGAGTTGCACGTGCGCCTGATCCCGGGCGGGCGCTTCACCACCCACGTCTTCGAGGGCATGCGGGTCGGTGATCCGATGCGCCTGGAAGGGCCGCTGGGGCGCTTCACGCTGCGCGAGAGCGAGCGGCCAATCCTGTTCCGACCACGACAATTTCACCTTCATTCCCGTGGTCTCCGACGGCAGCCCGGACGACGGCTGGAACGGACGGCGCGGCCTGGTGCACGAGGCCATCCTGGCGGACTTCGCCGACATGACGGGCCAGGAGGTCTACGCCTGCGGCTCGGCCATGATGGTGGAGACGGCGGTGCCGGCCTTCTTTGCCCAGGGCCTGGGCGAGGACGCCTGCTTCTCCGACGCCTTCACATTGAACGCACCGCGCGCCGACGTCGAGGCCTGAGTCCGCGGCCGCGGGAGGCCAAACCACGCCCGGGGGCAGGGCGTTGATACCGCGCGCCGATTGGGGTGGAAAGTGGGTCGGGTCAGGTCATATAAACTCGCCCGGTATCCAACGCTGACGCGCTCCGGTTTTCACGCCCATCTCACAGTGACCCTCAGTCTCGATAAGTTCAATATTCCCCGTTACATGTCCACCCTGCCGCTGTTTTCGAACATGCAGCAGGAAGAACTGGAGCGGCTCGCCAGCGGCGCCACCCTGCGCCGGCTGGAGCGCGGCAAGACCATTTTCCGGGCCGGTGAGCCCTGCACCGAATTCCATGTCGTGGTGCTGGGCCAGGTCAAGCTGTTCGCGATTTCACCCACGGGTGTCGAGAAGGTGATCGAGCTGTGCGGTCCCAGCGGCAGCTTTGCCGAGGCCGTGATGTTCATGGACGCACCCTATGTGGTCTCGGCCCAAACCCTGACCGATGTGTTGCTGCTGACGATCGACAAGTCCACCGTGCTGGCCGAGGTCGAGGGCAACTCCACCTTCGCACTGCGCATGCTGGCCGGCCTGTCGCGCCGTCTGCACGGCCTGATCAAGGACGTGGAGGGCTACGCGCTGCACAGCGGCGTGCAACGCGTCATCGGCTATCTGCTGAGCGATGGTCAGGACGACAACGCATCCGTCTCGGGCGCCATCACGGTGTCGCTGCCGGTCAGCAAGGCGGCCATTGCCTCGCGCCTGTCATTGACGCCGGAGTATTTCTCGCGCGTGCTCAATGAGCTGGAAACCGCCGGCCTGATCCGGGTGGACAAGCGCGACATCCACATCGTCAACGCCGAGCGACTGTCGGGCTACCAGCCGCGCTGATCGCGCCAGGCGCGCGATCCCTCTCTGAGCTCAGGCTCAGTGCGAGGTGCCTTCCGAGCGTGTTATCTTGTTGAACACGTTGTACTTGCCCACCGGCTTGCGCATCGGCAGACGCCTGACCTCCTTGAAGGTGGCGGCGTCGTAGACGATCAGCGCGCCGTCGTCCTCCCACAGGCTGGCCAGGGCGTGCTTGCCGGTCTTGTCGAACTCGATGTGCGCCAGCGTCTTGCCGGGCGGTCCTTTCACTTCGGCCACGGTCTCCAGCGTGCGCTTGTCGATGATGGTCATGATGTGCTTGGCCGTCGGCGCCATCATCGAATCGGTCCAGGCGTAGGGCGTGTTCTCGTGGCTGCGCATGAAGAAGCCGGGGCCGGGCGTGGCGATGTCCTTCACCAGCTTCCAGCTCTTCATGTCGATCACGCTGATCACACCGTCCTGCAGGTTGGGACTGGCCAGCACGCGCGTGCCGCCGTGATCGAAGGTGATGCCCGAGCCCAGGTGCGGCATGCCGGCAATCGGCAGCGTGGCGATCTTGCGGCGCACGTCCAGATTCACCACCTGGCCGCTCGGCGTGCCGTCGGCGTGCGGGCGCGAGGCGCCCAGTGCGTAGGCATAGTCCTGGCTGAAGAAGAAGTCGTCCAGCGGCTCGGCCAGCGGCGTGCGGCGCACGCCCAGGAAGCCATCCTTGGCGATGCCTTCCTTCATCTTGTAATCGTGCACCAGGCCGTCGTAGATGGGCGGGGCCTTTGGGTCGTAGCTGATCTCCCACAGCTCGGGGATGTCCTTTAGCGCCACCACGAAGCTCTTGCGCGGCTCGGCGTCGTACACCGCCGACACCCGCGAACTGCCGCTGCCGTCCAGCGTGCGCGCCGGGTAGCTGCGCCGGTGATTCAGTGCGGCATCGAACAGCACCACGGTGTGCGGCAGGTAGTTGGCCGCCATCACCCACTGGCCATCGCCTGAGACGGCGATGTTGCGCATGTTGATGCCGGCGCGCACCTCGGCCACCACCTTCAGGTTCCACAGGTCGTACTTGGTGATCCAGCCGTCGCGCGAGCCAAAGAACACGTAGCGCCCGTCGGGCGTGAACTTGGGGCCGCCGTGCAGCGCAAAGCGCGAGGCAAAGCGGTGGATGGGCTCGAAGCTGTCGCCATCGAGCAGAGTGACGTGGTGATCGCCGCCTTCGACGACGATGAACAGGTTCATCGGGTCGGCGCTCCACTGCGGCTTGGCCGGCCAGTCGCGCCAGCCCGGGGTTTCGACGCGGCTGGCGGCGACGTCGGCGTCGCTCCACGCGGGCGCTGGCGTCACCGGCGTGTAGATCCAGTCGGTCAGCGCCGCGATCTCCTCGGCCTTCAGGCTGTCCTTGAAGCCCGGCATCTGCGTGGCCGCGCGCCCCTCCTGGATCACCTGCAAGGCCTGCGGCTTGCGCAGGCGCGCCAGGCTTTCCGGCAGCAGGGCCGGCCCCATGGCACCCAAGCGCTGGTCGCCGTGGCAGGCGGCGCAGTGTTGTTGATACAGGTTGACGGGATTGATGGGGCTTGCTGCCGCAGCTTGAGCGAAGGCGCTGATCGGTGCCAAAGCAGAACCGATCAAGAGCACCACGAGCTGGTAAACCATGTGGATCGACATCAGGCGTTTGCTGTGGTCATGCTGAGTGGGATCCAGCATCATCTTTCCGCTTTCATTGAAGCTTGTAAGCTTGGAAATTCTTGAAGCTCACTCCCATCTTCAGCACGTTGTTCGACTCGTCATGCAAACTGACTTCGTGCAGCATGCCTACTGAGATGAATTTATACGCTGCCGGATCCTCAGAAACCAACTCGATTCCATGAAATCGATGATTTTCGTTGATATCCTGAATCATGTTCTTCAGGGTCTCCGCGGTAAATCTAGCGCCAAACCTTCGATAACCATTGAACGGATGGTTGACCATCGGTTCCACGGTATTCGGGACGGCGTAGCGATGGTCATCGATCGCTTGTGACACGAACGAAAGATAGGTGTCCGACATGACCATCGGCTCAATGCTGACGGGACGATTATCAAAAATACCAAACACGAATGCCACTATGGTGCTGCCATCCGTCATGTAGCCAAAAATTGACAGCTGGCCCACGCCATGACCCGTCGCTTCCACGAATGGAATCGATATATCGGCAGTTATGACGGTATCAACGACGGCTGGCTGGACATGAAAGGTGTAGGAAACGGCGGTATGGGGGCCCCCACCAATGACCTCACGATACGGATTCGAACTGGTGTCGATATACGACTCAAATTGGTTATTGAACGCTCTAAAGAATGAGCCGCGGCCGTTGCCACGCAGTGCAACGGCTTCATTCAGTTGTAATCCCGTTTTCTGGACTGTCTCCGCAGATTGTGGAAACGTGACAGAAAGGATGTCTCCGCCTTGGTGGCGAACTGCATAAGACCAGCTATCTGAGTTCTTTGGTGGTTCTTGTTGGATACCGGATGGTAGATCTCTTATGAAGAATGGCGTCGCCTCAGGGGGCGGTTTGATGATGCTGATCTTCTCTGGAAGACTGGGGACAGATTGATCGGCACCGCCGCCACAGGAGATCAGCAGGGCAGCCGCCGCGGCCGGAATGACACGGGCCGCGAATGACGCCATGGCCGTCACGGAGTTTCCTGTGGGCCGTTGTTTGGTGAATGCACGAGAGCTAAGCACCACAGCCATTGAGTCTGCTTGTTTCAACAAGATCGGAGTTCGAAATATCTGTCTTATTGCTCCAACGGCTGCGGGCTACCTTGCCGGCGCGCGGAAAACGCCGTGGTCTCGACGCGCTCGCCGCCGCCCACGACACCGATTTCCTCGTCGGTGAGGTAGCAGCCCGGGTCTTCCTGCCAGGCGTCGCCGGTGACCTGCTGGGCACGCACGCGGGTGTTGCCGCCGCAGATGGCGAAGTGCAGGCAATCGCCGCAGCGGCCCTTGACGGGGCGCGGCTTGGCTTTCAGGCCGGCCATCAGTGGGTCGGACGTGTCCTGCCAGATCTCGGAAAACGGCCGCGCCTTGACGTTGCCCAGGCCGTAGTGCCACCACATGGTGTCGGGGTGCACGTCGCCGAGGTTGTCGATGTTGGCGATGTTGACGCCCGAGCTGTTGCCGCCCCAGGCGATCAGGCGCTGGCGCACGGCGTCTGTCCACTGCGGCAGGTGTTTCTCGACCCATTGCAGCAGGTAGACGCCGTCGGCGTCGTTGTTGCCAGTGACGTATTCATGGTGGCCGCCGGCCTGAGCATCCTTCCAGGCGGTGTCGTAGAGCAGGTCGAGCGCCTGGCGGGTGGCGATGTGGCGCGCGTCCTTGCCGCGGTGGATGTTGCCGCGGCCGGCGTAGTTGAGGTGGCTGAAGTAGAACTTGTCCACACCCTCGTCGCGCATCAACTGCAGCAGATTCGGCAGATCGTGCGCGTTGAGGTCGGTCATGGTGAAGCGCAGGCCGACCTTGGTGCCGAGCTTTTGCAGGTGGCGCACGGCGGCCAGCGATTTGTCGAAGGCGCCTTCGAGCCGACGGAACTTGTCGTGCGTGGCGCCGATGCCGTCCAGGCTGATGCCGACGTAGTCGAAGCCGTGCTCGTGGATGCGGTGCGCCAGCGGCTCGTCGATCAGTGTGCCGTTGGTGGATAGGCCAACGTAGAACTTCAGCGCCTTGGCGCGCTCGGCGATCTCGAAGATGTCGGGCCGCAGCAGCGGCTCGCCGCCCGAGAGGATGAGCGCGGGCACCCGGAAGGCCTTGAGGTCGTCCATGACATCGAAGACCTGCTGCAGCGTCAACTCACCGGGGTAGTCGTGATCGGCGCTGAAGGCGTAGCAGTGCTTGCAGGTCAGGTTGCAGCGGCGGATCAGGTTCCAGATCACCACCGGTCCGCCGGGGCCATCACCTTCGCTGCGCCGCCGTGTCGGGGGCGGGTACTCACCGCTGGCCTCGGCTTTGGCCAGCTCATGCATGAATTGGGAGATTCGGAACATCGGGCAACCTCGGGCAGGCGCGGTCTTGCCTGCGATGGTCGATGATAGGGCGAAGCGCCGATCCGGCCATGACTTGAGTCAATTTGCGCGGGATCGGGGCGGGCGGAATCGCCCCGACCGGCTGTCGTCAACGGGTCAGCCGCAGCCCGGTCTTCTTCAGGATGGCGCTGGAGAACAGCACGTCGTGCGCCCGGCAGGCGCTGCCCAGCAGGCGGGCGACGACCTCGGCCTGCTGCAGCACTTCCTCACGGGTGTGGCCGTGCAGCATGGCGAACAGGTTATAGCGCCACACGCCGGGCTTGCGCGGGCGCCGGTAGCAGTGGCTGACGGCCGGCTGGCTGCCCAGCAGTTCGCCCAGGCGATCGACTTCCGCATCATCAATGTCCCACACGCTCATGCCGTTGGCGGTGTAGCCAAGCCGGTAGTGGTTGGGCACGGCGGCGATGCGGCGCACCACGCCGCTGTCCAGCAGCTCGGCCAGGCGTGTGCGCACCGCCTCGCCGGTGCAGCCCAGCTGGGCCGCGACGGCCTCGTACGGCCGTGCCACCAGCGGCAGACCGGCCTGGGTGGCGGCGATGAGTCGGCGGTCGAAGGCGGTGAGGGCACCGGGTTCCTGCGCCGCCTCGGCCCGCGCCGGCGGGCGTGGCGGCGCCAGCATGGCCGCATCGCGCAGCAGCGGCAGATACAGGCCGACGAAGAACTCACGCTCTTTCGGAAACGCGTGCACCGGCAGGCCGGTGATGGCCTCAATGCGCTCGCACGCGGCCCAGGCCTCGGCCGGGGTTTCGGCGGCGACCACGAACCACATGTTCAGCGCGTGGTCGCGCCGGTAGTTGTGCGCCACCTCGGGCAGCGCGTTGACCTGGTCCGTGACTTCCGTGTAGCGCGCCTCAGGCACCTGCAGCGCCGCCAGGATGAACTGGCCGCCGGCCTTCTCGATGTGGAACAGCGGGCCGAAGCGCGTCAGCACGCCGGCCTCCAGCAGACGGCCGAGCCGCTCGATCAGCGCCGACTCGGCCAGGCCAAGCTCGGCCGCCACGGCGGCAAACGGGCGCTCCACCAGCGGCAGCTCGCGCTGCAGGCGATCGATGACGCGCGCGTCGTCCAGTTCGATGCCGGCCGGCAGTGCGGGCGGTTGGGGTGCCGCGAGTTCAGTCATTCACGGCCTCTGGCAGTGGGCGGAAGTAGCGCGCCCCGGTCTGCTTGAAGCGGCGGCGGCTGAACAGCACCTGGCGCGGCCAGGCGTCCAGACCGGCGCCGGCGATGGCGGCGCCCAGCAGGGCCAGGGTGTCGTCGCGGCTGCGTCCGTGCACCATGCAATACAGGTTGTAGGGCCAGCTGGCCGCGCGCTCGCGCCGGTAGCACAGGGTGATGCCGGGCTGCGTCGCCAGGCGCTCGCCGAAGGCGTCGACCTGCGCGTCGGGGATGTCGAACACGGTCATGGCGTTGGCGGAAAAACCGACCTCGTGGTGTCGCACCACCAGGCCGAAGCGGCGCAGCGTGCCGGCGTCCAGCCAGGCCTGGATGCGCGCCAGCACCTCGTCGGTGCCGGTGCCCAGCGCGGCCGCCCAGGTGTCGAAGGGCGTGGGCTCCAGCGCCAGCCCGGCCTCGACCAGACCCGCCAGCGCGTGATCGGCCTGGTCGACGCGCGGCGGCCGCTGCCGGATGGCGCTGCCGGCGCGGGCCGGTGCGTGCAGGTCGAAGCCGAGGTCGATGCGGTAGGGCCGCACCATCTTCAGTCGCGTGACGGTCAGAGCGGTGTCGCGCTCGATCGCCGCCAGCGCCTGGTCCAGCGATTCGGCGCCAGTGCCGGTGATCACGAACCACAGGTTGAGCTGGTGCTCGCGCTCGTAGTTGTGGTTGACGCCCGCATGGGCCGAGACCAGCGCGGCGACCGCCTCAAGCCGCTCAGCCTGCACCGCCATGGCGCACAACAGGGCGGCGCCGCCAACGCCGGGCGCCCACACGCCGCCGATGCGGCTGATGGCGCCGCGCTGCAGCAGGGCGCCGAAGGCCTCGATCACCTCGGTCTCAGACATGCCCTCGACCTCGGCCACCTGCGCGAACGGCCGTGCGGTCAGCGGAAAGCCGCGCTGCCAGTCGTTCAGCAGGCGGGCGTTCAGGTCAAGCGCGCTGGCTTCGGGGAGCTGCTGCGTCTCAGCGTCGGGATTCGTCACGTCGCTCAGAACCCGGTGCGCGCAGCGCGCGAGGTGAAGAAGATGCCGCTGGGCGAGCGCGCGGGCAGTTCGGCCAGGGTCTTGAAGCTGCGCGTATCGACCACCACCACCTTGTGGTCGTCGCGCGCGCTGATCCACACCGCATCGCCGCGCGGCGTGAATTCCATGTGCAGCACGGCCTTGCCGGGTTTCATGCTGTGCACGACGCGGCGCGTCTGGGTGTCGATCACCTGCACGGTGTCGTAGTCGGGCACGGCGAAGTTGACCCAGACCTGGCGCCCGTCGGGGCGCGCCATCACGAACACCGGCTGGCCGGCCACCGGGATGCGGCCGACTTCCTTCCAGGTGTCGGTGTCGACGATCAGCACCTCGTGGCGGCCGATGGCGGGCAGGTAGGCGTGGCGGCCGGCGATCGACCAGCCGCGCAGGTGCGGCATCTTGAACACCGGCAGCGGCTGCTCGCCGCGACCGTAGTTCGGCAGGATGCGCTCGACCTTCAGCTCGGGCGCCCACAAATCCATCTTGGCCAGGCCGTCCTCGCCGAACAGGCCGGCGATGTAGTGGCGGCCGTCGGGCGAAATGAGCGAGTCGTAGGGCTGCTTGCCGATGTTCTCGAACTTGCGCAGCTGCGGCTGGCGCGGATCGGCGAGATCGGCGATCCAGATCTGGCCGGCGTCAAACAGCGAGAAGATGAAGCGGTTGTGCGGAATGTCGGCCAGACCGACCACGCGCGAGGCCTTGCCGTCCACCACGGCGGGGATGTCGGCGAGTTGCTCCAGCGTGCCCGCGTCAAACACCTTGACGCCGCCCGGCTGGTAGTTCTGCGCCACGATCAGCCTGCCATCGGTCGAGATGGCGCCGCCGATCGAGTTGCCGGCCTGCATCACGCGGCCTTCGACCTTGCCGGTGAGCAGGTTGGCCTTGGTCAGCGCACCGTCGCGCCCGAACACGTAGGCCAGCGCGCCGTCGCGCGAGAACACCACCGAAGCATGCGAGAGATCGCCCAGGCCCTCGATGGTGCCCAGGCGCGTGCGCGCCGTGGTGTCGAGCACGCCCAGCGTGCCGCTCTCGCGCTCGATCACCAGGCCCAGATCGCCGCTGCCGCGACCGGGCTCGATCAGCAACTTGGGCGCCGGGGCGGCGCAGCCGACCAGCAGCGCGCCGGTGAGAAACAGGGTGGAGAGCAGGCGCAAGGACTTGATCATCGGTTGACGGTGGAATCGAGCGGAAAGCCAAGCTGCAGCTGGCGTGCGATCCAGCTCGCGTCCTGTTCGCTGATCATCGTCTTCCAGCCGGGCATGGGCGTGCCGGGGCGGCCGTGATAGATGACGGAGAACAGGCTGTCGAAGGGAATTTCGGCCATGGCCTGGCGGGTGAGCGCGGGGCCCAGTCCGCCGGTGAGCTGGATGCCATGGCAGGAGCCGCAGTCCTGCCGCACCATGCGGATCAGCTGGGTGCGGCGTTCGGCGCTGGGTTCGGCGGCGGTGGCGGAGGGGGTTTGCGCGCCGACGGCGGCGGGCAGGGCGACTAGCAGGGCAGCAATCCAGAACGGCAGGCGAGACATGGGGGTGATTGTCGGCGATTGTCGACCCGTGGGCGGCCGAGGGCGGCAGGGAGTGCGAAATGCGCCCCCCGTTCAAGCGCACCGGCCGGCGTTTTT
This sequence comes from Burkholderiales bacterium, assembly GCA_016702555.1. Classification (GTDB taxonomy): domain Bacteria; phylum Pseudomonadota; class Gammaproteobacteria; order Burkholderiales; family Burkholderiaceae_C; genus Ottowia. Next base: position 141,193 of record JADJDV010000003.1, on the reverse strand, counting down.
CACGCGGCCAAAGAAAAAGCCGCCACGGCTGGAAACCAACCGTGGCGGCCTGAACGTCACATCAATAGACGTCGTGCATGGTGTTGTAGACGTTGAACTTGCCGGTCGGGGTGACCAGACGCTTGTCGTTCAGCACGGTCTTGCAGGTGCGGGTCTTGTCGTCGACGATGACGATGGCGGACTTTTTGTTCATCGCGCTCCAGACCGAGAACCAGACCTCGTCGCCCTTCTGGTTGTACTCGGGCTGCACCACGCGCTTGGCACCGTCGTCGTCCAGCTTGGCGCAGGCGGCAATGTCGATGATCTGCGGCGCCTTGTTCAGGTCGCGGATATCGAACACGGCCACGCTCTGGCTGATCTTCGGATCGGGGTTGAGCGTGGTGTCGACCCACAGGTTGGTCGACTTCGGGTGCGTCTTGATGAACAGCGAACCGCCACCCTGGCCCTTGAGCGACTGCACCACCTTCCAGGCGTTGGCCTTGTTCTTGGCCGGGTCGGTGCCGATGATGGCGATGCTCTCGTCACCCAGACCGGACGTCGCCCAGACGGGGCCAAAGTTCGGATGCTTGAAGTTGGCGCCACGGCCCGGGTGCGGGATCTTGCCGACCGGGATCAGCGCCGCCAGCTTGCTGGTCTTGGTGTCCACCACCGCAATCTTGTCGGACGCGTTGGCGGCCGTCAGGAAGTAGCGGCGGGTGGAGTCGAAGCCACCGTCGTGCAGGAACTTGGCCGAGTTGATCTGCGTGGTCTTCAGGTTCTCCAGATCGGTGTAGTCGACCATCCAGATCTTGCCGGTTTCCTTGGCGTTAACCAGGAACTCGGGCTTCTGGTGGCTGGCCACGATGGCGGCCACGCGCGGCTCAGGGTGGTATTCACCGTCGACGGTCATGCCACGGGTGGAGACGATCTTGCGCGGCTTCAGCGTATCGCCGTCCATCAGCACGAACTGGGGCGGCCAGTAGGTGCCGGCGATGGCGATCTTGTCTTCCCAACCCTTGAACTTGGAGGTCTCGACCGAACGCGCTTCCAGGCCGATCTTCATCTCGGCCACGTTGTCGGGCTTTTCCATCCACAGGTCGATCAGGTTCAGGCGCGCATCGCGGCCGATCACGTACAGATAGCGGCCCGATGCCGACAGGCGCGAGATGTGCACCGCGTAGCCGGTCTTGACGATGTTGATGATTTCCTTGGTGTCGCCGTCGATCAGCGCCACCTCGCCCGAGTCACGCAGGGTGACCGAGAAGATGTTGCTGATGTTGTAGTTGTTCATCTTCTTCTTGGGACGCTGGGCGACCGGCACGTATTCCTTGCGGGTCTTCTCCATGTCCTCCAGAGAGTACTCCGGCGGGGTGGGAGCGTCGTGCTGGATGTAGCGCGCCATCAGGTCGACGGTCTTCTCGTCAAAGTCGCCCGAGGTCAGCCAGTTGGGCATGCCGGCGGGCGAGCCGTAGCCGATGAACACCTTCAGGTAATCCGTGCCCTTGGGTACCGTGAGGTCGGGCGTCAGGGCCTTGCCGGTGGCGCCCTTGCGCAGCACGCCGTGGCAGCCGGCGCAGCGCTCGAAGTAGATCTGGCGCGCCCGGTCGAACTCGGCCTGCGTCATCGGCGGCGCCTTCGGGTTGGTGGCCTGGTACATCGGCTCTTTGGCGAGCGGCGACGGCGCACCCTGGAATGCTTGTTCAGCTGGGGTGACCTGGCCTGGGTGGCCCTTGTCCTGTTGCGCTTGCGCGGCGGTGGCTGCTCCCAGCAACATCGCAGTGGTCAGGACCGCGGTGAGCGGCGCGAGTTTTGACTTCCTCATGAACATTTTCATCGTGTGTTCCGTGTCACCGGAGCGGCCTGGAAAGAAACTTGCCGGTAGATGGCCGCTTGTAATCTGCCCGGACAAGCTGAATCTTCGGGGGGCCAGTGTAGCCCGTCCTTGATTTGGTTCAAGACATGATCGGCGCCCCCGGTTTGGCCCGTCAGATGTCCGAAAGCTTTACTGAATCGCTCGGGTTTTTTCGCTTCAAAACGCGGGTTTCTGGCGCTGGGACCGGATTTTGGATGATCGATTTCCAAGCGTTGCCGACATGAGATGGTGCCAAGCGATGGTGCCCGATTCATGCGACTCTTGCGGCTGCACGCGCACCTGGATGGGCGCCGGCCCACGAAAATCGCAGGGCTAAAATCGAGACTACTTTTTTCCGTTGTTTCGGCCGCCAGCGTGTCCGACTGAACCCAGCCTACGCGGCATGCCCACAGGCCACCTCCCGTGACCCAGCACATCCATTTCTTCGATGGCGGCAACGCCCTCAGTGACTTCCGCATTCGCCAACTGTTGCCGCGCCTGCAGGCCGTGCAGGCGGCGGTGGAGGACATCTCGGCGCGCCACGTGCACCTGGCGGGCTTCGATGCCGCCCCCGCCGCCGCCGACCTGGAGCGGCTGGCCGCGCTGCTGCGCTACGGCGATCCGGCGGCGCCCGCACGCGAGGGCGCGACCATCGTGGTGGCGCCGCGCCTGGGCACGGTGTCGCCGTGGGCGTCGAAGGCCACCGACATCGCGCGCAACTGCGGCATCGGCGCGCTGCACCGGGTGGAACGCATCGTCGAATACACCATCGGCCTGAAACGCAAGCTGGTCGGCCGCCATCAGTTGTCGAGCGGCGACGTCGACGCCATCGCCGCGCTGCTGCACGACCGCATGACGGAAAGCGTGCTGGCGTCGCGCGACGCCGCCCAGGCGCTGTTCACCGAACTGAGGCCCGAGCCGCTGGCGCACGTGGACGTGCTCGGCGGCGGCCAGTCCGCGCTGGAACAAGCCAATGGCGAATGGGGCCTGGCGCTGGCGCCGGATGAGATCGATTACCTGCTGGACGCCTTCACCAAGCTGGGTCGCAACCCGACCGACGTCGAGCTGATGATGTTCGCGCAGGCCAACAGCGAGCATTGCCGGCACAAGATCTTCAACGCCCAGTTCACCATCGACGGCGTGGCGCAGGAGCAGAGCCTGTTCGGCATGATCCGCCACACGCACCAGCAGAACCCGCAGCACACCGTGGTCGCCTACAGCGACAACGCGGCGGTGATGCAAGGGCACGCGGTGGACAGCTTCGTGGCGCGGGCGTCGTTGGAGGCGGCGAGCCCGTACACCGGCGAAGCGACCACCCGCCATGTGCTGATGAAGGTGGAAACGCACAACCACCCGACGGCGATCAGCCCCTTTCCCGGCGCCAGCACCGGCGCCGGCGGCGAGCTGCGCGACGAGGGCGCCACCGGGCGCGGTGCGCGGCCCAAGGCGGGCTTGACGGGCTTCACCGTGAGCAAGCTGTGGGACGGCCCCCACGGCAAGCCCGAGCACATGGCCAGCGCGCTGCAGATCATGACCGAGGGGCCGCTCGGTGGCGCGGCCTTCAACAACGAGTTCGGCCGGCCCAACCTGCTCGGCTACTTCCGCGAGTACGAACTGGAAGTCGGCAGCGCCGACGATAAAGTGCTGCGCGGCTACCACAAGCCCATCATGATCGCGGGCGGCATCGGCAGCATCGACGCGCGGCTGACGAGCAAGATCGAGTTTCCCGCCGGCAGCCTGCTGATCCAGCTGGGCGGCCCCGGCATGCGCATCGGCATGGGCGGCGGCGCCGCCTCGTCGCTGGCCAGCGGCACCAATGCGGCGCAGCTGGACTTCGACTCGGTGCAGCGCGGCAACCCCGAGATCCAGCGCCGCGCGCAAGAGGTCATCACGCAATGCCAGGCGATGGGCGAGAACAACCCCATCCTCGCCATCCACGACGTGGGCGCGGGCGGCTTGTCGAACGCCTTCCCTGAGCTGACCCACGACGCCGGCCGCGGCGCGCGCTTCGATCTGCGCGCCGTGCCGCTGGAAGAGAGCGGCCTGGCGCCCAAGGAAATCTGGTGCAACGAGAGCCAGGAGCGCTACGTGATGGCGATTGCGCCCGAGTCGCTGCCGCTGTTCGAGGCGCTGTGCGCGCGCGAGCGCTGCCCGTTCGCGGTGGTGGGGGTGGCGACGCAGGAGCGGCAGCTGTTTGTTGGCGACGTGGATTTACTCCCTCTCCCGCTGGCGGGAGAGGGCAGGCCCGTCCTGAGCTTGTCGAAGGGGGGTGAGGGTGGTGCGGCCGTCGACATGCCCATGGACGTGCTTTTGGGCAAGCCCCCCAAGATGCACCGCGACGTGACCACCGTGGCGCGCCAGTTCACCCCCCTCAACCTCGACGGCGTGACCCTGCAAGACGCTGTGATCAAGGTGCTGAGCCACCCCACCGTCGCCAGCAAGCGCTTTCTCATCACCATCGGCGACCGCAGCGTCGGCGGCCTGACGCACCGCGACCAGATGGTTGGCCCCTGGCAGGTGCCGGTGGCCGATTGCGCCGTCACGCTGGCCGATTTCAAGGGCTTCGCCGGCGAGGCCATGAGCATGGGCGAGCGCACGCCGCTGGCCGCGCTCGATGCGCCCGCATCGGGCCGCATGGCAGTCTGCGAAGCCATTACCAACCTGCTGGCGGCGCCGATCGAGCTGCCGCGCGTCAAGCTGTCGGCCAACTGGATGGCCGCCTGCGGCGAGCCGGGCGAAGACGCGGCGCTGTACGCCACCGTCAAGGCCGTGGGCATGGAGCTGTGCCCGGCGCTGGGCGTGTCGATCCCGGTCGGCAAGGACAGCCTGTCGATGCGCACGCAGTGGCAGGACGAGGCGGGCAGGGCGAAGCGGGTGACCTCGCCCGTCAGCCTGATCGTCAGCGCCTTCGCCGCGCTGGCCGACGTGCGCGGCACGCTGACGCCGCAGCTCGACCGCGAGCAGGACACGACCCTGGTGCTGATCGACCTGGGCAAGGGCCGGCACCGCCTGGCCGGCAGCGTGCTGGGGCAGGCGCTGGGCCAGTCGGGCTGCCCGATGGCGGACGGCGTGCCCGACCTGGATGAGGCGCAGGACTTGAAGGCGCTGGTCTCGGCCGTGAATCAGCTGCGCGCCGAAGGAAAAATCCTCGCCTATCACGACCGCAGCGACGGCGGCCTGCTGGCGGCCGCCGCCGAGATGGCCTTCGCCGGCCACGTCGGCGTGGCGCTGAACGTGGACATGCTGGTGACCGAAGGCGACGGCATCAGCGACAGCCGCGCCGAGTACGGCGACGCCAAGAACTGGGCGCAGCAGGTCAGCACGCGGCGCGAAGAACTGACGCTGAAAGCCTTGTTCAGCGAAGAGCTGGGCGTGCTGCTGCAGGTGCGCACGGCCGAGCGCGACGCGGTGATGCACGTGCTGCGCGCGCACGGCCTGTCGAAGTGGAGCCACTACGTCGGCAAGACGCGGCCGGCCTCGTCCTCGGTCGACAAGGGCAAGGGCCAACTCAGCGTGTGGCGCGATGCCAGGGAGATCTTCAGCGCCAGCCTGCACGACCTGCAGCAGGTGTGGGACAGCGTGAGCTGGAAGATCGCCCGCGAGCGCGACCACCCCGACTGCGCCGATGCCGAGCACGCGGCGGTGGGCGTGGCGGACGATCCAGGGCTGCATGTGCATCTGAGCGAATCGCTCAGATGCGAGCTTGAGTGTTCAGCGTTGAGCGTTGAGCGTGAAAGCCAAGAGTTGATCACGCCCAACGCCCAACGCCCAACGCTCAACCCCGCGGTCGGTAGACCGCGCGTCGCCATCCTGCGCGAGCAGGGCGTCAACTCGCACGTCGAGATGGCCTACGCCTTCACCGAAGCCGGCTTCGACGCCTTCGACGTCCACATGACCGACCTGCAAGCCGGCCGCGCCAGGCTGGCGGACTTCTCGGGGCTAGTGGCCTGTGGCGGCTTCAGCTACGGCGACACGCTGGGCGCGGGCATCGGCTGGGCGCGCTCGATCATGTTCAACGAACTGATCGCCGACCAGTTCAAAGCCTTCTTCGCGCGCGGCGACACCTTTGCGCTGGGCACCTGCAACGGCTGCCAGATGTTTGCCGAACTGGCCGACATCATCCCCGGCGCCGAGGCCTGGCCGCGTTTCACCGCCAACCAGAGCGAGCGGTTTGAGGCGCGCCTGTCGCTGGTCGAGGTGCTCGACTCGCCCAGCCTGTTCTTCACCGGCATGGCCGGCAGCCGGCTGCCGATCGCCGTGGCGCATGGCGAGGGCTACGCCAACTTCAAGTACCGCGGCAAGGCCGATCAGGTGATCGCCGCCATGCGTTTCGTGGACCACACCGGCGCCGCGACCGAGGCCTACCCCTTCAACCCCAACGGCAGCCCCGGCGGCCTGACGGCGGTGACCACGGCCGATGGCCGCTTCACTGCGTTGATGCCGCACCCCGAGCGCGTGTTCCGCAACATCCAGTCCAGCTGGACCTCGCTGGACAAGAACTCGTACAGCCCCTGGATGCAGATCTGGCGCAACGCGCGGCGCTGGGTGGGCTAGGGCGCGCGGCGCGGGGCGCATGGCCCCGCGTCAGCCGCAGGGCCGGGTTGACGCCCGTCACGCGGCGCGCCAGCGGCGCCAGGCCTTGTGCAGCTCCACCGCCACGAAACCCACCGAGGCCAGTGCGATGCACAGGCCCAGCTCCCACGCCGCCAGCGGCTGCGTCTTGAAGATGGGGTTGAGCCAGGGCACGTAGATGGTTGCCATTTGCAGCGCAAAGGTCAGCCCCACCGCGCCCAACAGCAGTTTGTTGCTCATCAGGCCCTGGGTGAACAGCGAATCGGTGTCGGAGCGGATCGCCAGCACCAGCGCCATCTGCCCCAGCGTGAGCACGGTGAACACCATGGTCTGCCAGTGCGCGTCGCCGCCCTGAATGGCCCAGTGCTGCAAGCCCAGGCACAGCGCGGCCAGCAGCCCGCCGCCCAGCAGAATCTGCCAGCCCATGCCGTGCGCGAACAGGCTCTCGTTCGGCGCGCGCGGCGGGCGGCGCATGATGCCGCGCTCGGCCGGTTCGGCCGCCAGCGCCAGGCCGGGCAGGCCATCGGTCACCAGGTTGACCCACAGGATGTGGATCGGCAGCAGCGGCAGCGGCAGGCCGAACAGCGGCGCCAGCGCCAGCGTCAGCACCTCGGCGGCGTTGCCGGTCATGGCGTAGCGCACGAACTTGCGGATGTTGTCGTAGATGCGCCGCCCTTCGCGCACCGCCGCCACGATGGTGGCGAAGTTGTCGTCCAGCAGCACCAGGGCCGAGGCTTCGCGCGCCACGTCGGTGCCGCCCTTGCCCATGGCGACGCCGATGTCGGCCGCCTTCAGCGCCGGCGCGTCGTTCACGCCGTCGCCGGTCATGGCGACGAACTGGCCGTGCGACTGCAGCGCCTGCACGATGCGGATCTTCTGCGCCGGATCAACGCGGGCGTAGACCCGCACATCGAGCACCCGGGTCTTCAGCGCGGCCTCGTCCATGTCGCTGAGTTCGGCGCCGGTCAACACCTCGGTGGCGCCTTCGGGCACGATGCCCAGGCGCTTGGCGATCGCCAGCGCCGTGGCCGGGTGGTCGCCGGTGATCATCACCGGCCGGATGCCGGCGCTGATGCAGTCGCGCACCGCGGCGGCCGCCTCTTCGCGCGGCGGATCGATCAGGCCAATCAGGCCGATCAGGGCCAGCCCGCTCTCGATGGCGTCGACATCCGGCGTGGGCGGTAGCTGCGGCCAGGCGCGGCAGGCGAAGGCCATCACGCGCAGGCCCTGCGCGGCCAGGCGCTCGGCCTCTTGCAGCACGGCGTCCGCGTCCAGCGGCTGCAAGCCCTCGGGCGACCAACGCGCCGTGCAGCGCGGCAGCACGCTTTCGGGCGCGCCCTTGGTGAAAGCCTCGAACACCGCGCCAGCGCGGTGGAAAGTGGTCATGCGCTTGCGGTCGGAGTCGAACGGCAGCTCACGCACGCGTGGCGTGTCCTCTTCCAGCTCGGGCTTGCGCAGATCGGCCTGCGCGGCCACGGCCGCCAGCGCCGTTTCGGTCGGGTCGCCCTGCCAGACGAGCTGGCCGGCGCCGTCGCAATCGCCACGGGGGCAGGCGTCGTTGCACAACGCGGCGGCGCGCAGCAAGTGCCGGTGGGCGGGTGAGGGCGCACCGCGCTCGGCGCCGCGCGCGTCCGGGCGCCAGGCCAGGCCGCCCGCCAGCACCAGCTCGGCGCGCATGCGGTTCTGGGTCAGCGTGCCGGTCTTGTCGGAGCAGATCACGCTGACCGAGCCCAGCGTTTCCACCGCCGGCAGGCGCCGGATGAGCGCGTGGAAGTCGGCCATGCGGCGCGCGCCCACCGCCAGCAACACGGTGACGATGGCCGGCAGCGCCTCGGGAATGGCCGCCACCGCCAGGCTGATGGCGGTCAGCAGCATCATCAGCGGCGGCTCGCCGCGCAGCAGGCCGAAGCCGAACAAGGCCACGCAGATCAGCAGCACCAGCACCGACAACTGCCGCGAAAAGCGCGCCAGCCGCAACTGCAGCGGCGTGCCGCGCTCGGCGGCCTGGTTCAGCAGCCCGGCCACCTGGCCCAGTTCGGTCCGCATGCCGGTGGCCACCACCACGCCGCGCGCGCGACCGTGGGTCACCGTGGTGCCCTTGAAGCCCAGATTGACACGGTCGCCCAGCGCCAGGCGGTCGCCGGCCAGGGTGTCCGTGCGCTTTTCCACCGTCACCGATTCGCCGGTCAAGGTCGATTCGTCCACCTTGAGCTGCGCCGCCTCCAGCAGGCGCAGATCGGCCGGAATCTGGTTGCCGGCCTCCAGCAGCACGATGTCGCCCGGCACCAGCGCGGCCGCCGGCAGCCATTGCGGCTGGCCATCGCGCAGCACCTGCGCCTGGGCGGCGGCCAGCTGGCGCAGCGCGGCAATCGCCTGGTCGGCGCGGCGCGCCTGGGTGAAGCCGATCACCGCGTTCAGCAGCACGATGACGACGATCACCGCCGTGTCCACCCATTCGCCCACCAGACCCGAGACCAGCGCCGCCGCCAGCAGCACCAGGATCATGAAGTCCTTGAACTGTTCCAGCAGCAACACCGGCCAACTGCGCCCCGGCTGCGTCGCCAGCTCGTTGGCACCATCCCGCTGCAGGCGCCGCGCGGCCTCATTGGCGCTCAGGCCGATGGCGGGGTCGACCTGCTGCCCGCGCAGCACCGCGTCGCGGTCGCGCAAATGCCAGTCGGCAGGGTGGGATTCGGTCGCGGTCAGCGGATCGGCCATGGGCTTGCGGGTGGCGGGGGCGCTGTGGGCTTGGGTCGGGTGCGAGAGCGGGCGGGCAAGAACCTGCGGCATTCTGCACAGACGGGCATTCAGGCACGCCAGTCTGCGCGGTGCCGTGTGTCGGATGGAATGCTCAACGGGGTAGCAATGACCGGTTGAATCCACCCAAGTTGCCACACCAAGCGTCAGCCGGCCGCATTGTGCACGGCGGCCATGCAGTGGTCACGCTGGTGTGCCCAACGCCATTGGATTCCTGGTGCGCACGGCCTGCAAGGCGCGCGGCCATGCGGTCCTGCCGCATCGATACTCCAGGCATGCAAGCCCTGCTCGATGCCATCGCCGCCATGCCGCTGCCCGTGGACGCCTGCCGCATCTTCCACGGCCGTGGCGGCCTGTACCCGGGCTGCGAGCAATGGACGCTGGATGCCTACCCACCCGTCTTCGTGCTCACCAGCTTCGCGCCCGCGACCGATGAGCAACTGGCCACCATCGGCGCCGCGCTGCAAGCCCGCTGGCAGCACATCGCGCCGCCGGGGCAGGCGCTCAACTGGGTCTTTCAGCAACGCGGCGAAGCTCTGCGCCTGCAAGCGCGCAGCGATACACGCTTGATGGCCGGCTGCGTGCCCGACCCGCACATCGTCACCGAAGGCCCCGCGCGTTTTCTGGTGCACGTCCTGCGTCGCCAGAACCACGGCCTGTTCCTCGACATGGCCGAAGGCCGCCGCTGGGTGCGTGAGTTCGCGGCCGATTTCTTGCAACGCGAAGGGCGCGGCGCCAAGGTGCTCAACCTGTTCGCCTACACCTGCGCCTTCTCCGTCGCCGCCTTGCAGGGCGGCGCGGCGCACGTCACCAATCTCGACATGGCCCGCGGCGCGCTCGCCACCGGCCAGCAAAACCACCAGCTCAACGGCCTGACCCACGGCGCCAGCTTTCTGGCGCACGACCTGTTCAACTCATGGGGCAAGCTCACGCGTGGCGGCCCTTACGACCTGGTCATCGCCGACCCACCCAGCTACCAGAAGGGCAGCTTCGTCGCCACCAAGGACTACGCCCGCCTGCTGCGCCGCTTGCCCGGCCTGCTGGCGCCCGGCGGGCATGCGCTGCTGTGTCTGAATGCGCCGGAATTGTCGATGGCGTGGCTTCAGGATCAAGCGCGCGAGCATGCGCCGGAGTTAGCATTCGTGGAGCACATGGCGAATCCGGCGGTTTTTGCGGATGTGGGTGAAGGGAGGGGGTTGAAGGTGGGAGCGTATCAGCTTAGCCGACAGAAAAATCAGAATCCATAATCATCCTCCTCTCGTTGATCCCCAGTGCCAAGTGAGCCCTCCTGGTCATCCCTGGCCCTTTTCTCTCGGAGGTTTAGGGACGGTCTGAATAATTGACACGCGGATGTGCTTGGCTGTCCATTTTTTAGCTCTTGCTGGAAACTGAGACCTCGCCGGACGTTTTCGCCTTGCTCGGAGGTTTTTTGCTCTCCCGCAGGCCCTTTTGGCCTGCGCCGGGCGCACCTATGCCATCAACTTCTTGCGCGCCATCCACAGGTTGGCCAGGCCCAACAAGGTCACGATCTGCGCCGTGTTCTTCTTCAAACCCCGGTAGCGCACCTTCACATAGCCGAACTGGCACTTCACGACCCGAAACGGATGCTCGACCTTGGCGCGGATGCTGGCCTTGATGCGTTCGATCTGATCAAGCTTGCCTTCGATCGGATCGTCCTTGTCCAGCGCTTTGCGCTGGCCCGGCTTCATGGCCACATGCCAGGTGACACTTTCCTTGGCATCGGCTCGCTTGTCAGCACCCTGGAAGGCCGAGTCGCCAAAGGCATTGCTTTCTTCACCGTGCAGCAAGGCGTTGGCCTCAACGATGTCATGCACGTTGCCTGCCGTGCCACGCACGCTGTGCGTCAAGCCTGAGTCGGCGTCCACACCGATGTGCGTCTTCATCCCAAAGTACCAGTTGTTGCCCTTCTTGCTGGAGCGCATCTGGGCATCGCGCGCGTTGTCCTTGTTCTTGGTGGAGCTGGGCGCAGCAATCAAGGTGGCGTCCACGGCGGTGCCAGCCTTGAGCAGCAATCCCTTGGCGATGAGCAGCTCGTTGATGAGCTTGAACATCTGCTCGGCCAGCTTGTGCTGCTCCAGCAGGTGACGAAAGCGCAAGATGGTGCTCTCGTCGGGCAGGCGCGTATGCCAGTTGTCCAGGCCCGCAAACTCGCGGTACAGCGGCACGTCGTGCAAGGCTTCTTCCATGGCCGGATCGCTCAGGGTGAACCACTGCTGCATGAAGTGAATGCGCAGCATGGCTTCAACCGCAAAGGGCTGACGCCCGCGTCGGCCAGCCTCAGGGGCATATGGCGCGATCAAGGCCACCAGATCGGCCCAAGGCACCACGGCATTCATCTCATCGAGAAAGCGCGCTTGCGCGTGCGCTTGACACTCAGGTTCAGGCCAAGGTCTGCTTGCTTCATGGCGCTCAATTGTCCCAAAGACGCTACATCTTGCATAGCATGAGATCTGCAGATTTGTGCAGACCTTCCTTTAGTCCTTTGTACAGGCACTGGTGCACATAAATCGCTCCGACCGAAGGTAGCATCAGATCACTATCTTCTGCTCTAAACCGTGGTGAACCGACATTCGCAAGTCGAACGCCAATAGCTGAAGCGTTAAATAGTCTCTCGATGATGTTGCGGAGACCTATAGATTTAACTAGGTCAGGCGCTCTTTGATTAAGGAAGGTCTGCACAAATCTGCAGATCTCATGCTATGCAAGATGTAGCGTCTTTGGGACAATTGAGCGCCATGAAGCAAGCAGACCTTGGCCTGAACCTGAGTGTCAAGCGCACGCGCAAGCGGCGCTTTCTCGATGAGATGAATGCCGTGGTGCCTTGGGCCGATCTGGTGGCCTTGATCGCGCCATATGCCCCTGAGGCTGGCCGACGCGGGCGTCAGCCCTTTGCGGTTGAAGCCATGCTGCGCATTCACTTCATGCAGCAGTGGTTCACCCTGAGCGATCCGGCCATGGAAGAAGCCTTGCACGACGTGCCGCTGTACCGCGAGTTTGCGGGCCTGGACAACTGGCATACGCGCCTGCCCGACGAGAGCACCATCTTGCGCTTTCGTCACCTGCTGGAGCAGCACAAGCTGGCCGAGCAGATGTTCAAGCTCATCAACGAGCTGCTCATCGCCAAGGGATTGCTGCTCAAGGCTGGCACCGCCGTGGACGCCACCTTGATTGCTGCGCCCAGCTCCACCAAGAACAAGGACAACGCGCGCGATGCCCAGATGCGCTCCAGCAAGAAGGGCAACAACTGGTACTTTGGGATGAAGACGCACATCGGTGTGGACGCCGACTCAGGCTTGACGCACAGCGTGCGTGGCACGGCAGGCAACGTGCATGACATCGTTGAGGCCAACGCCTTGCTGCACGGTGAAGAAAGCAATGCCTTTGGCGACTCGGCCTTCCAGGGTGCTGACAAGCGAGCCGATGCCAAGGAAAGTGTCACCTGGCATGTAGCCATGAAGCCGGGCCAGCGCAAAGCGCTGGATTAGGACGATCCGATCGAAGGCAAGCTTGATCAGATCGAACGCATCAAGGCCAGCATCCGCGCCAAGGTCGAGCATCCGTTTCGGGTCGTGAAGTGCCAGTTCGGCTATGTGAAGGTGCGCTACCGGGGTTTGAAGAAGAACACGGCGCAGATCGTGACCTTGTTGGGCCTGGCCAACCTGTGGATGGCGCGCAAGAAGTTGATGGCATAGGTGCGCCCGGCGCGGGCCAAAAGGGCCTGCGGGAGAGCAAAAAACCTCCGAGCAAGGCGAAAACGTCCGGCGAGGTCTCAGTTTCCAGCAAGAGCTAAAAAATGGACAGCCAAGCACATCCGCGTGTCAATTATTCAGACCGTCCTTAATGTGCGCTTCAAATTCATCGAAACTATCATATCGATGTTGCGCTTGCCTGAGTATTTCTACAATTTGCTCAAATTCTGGGTATAGGCGTCGGTATTCTTGCTTCAAATCATCCACCTTCCAGGAGCTATATTTTTCTTCGGCCTGCCTGATTTGATCTTTGGTGATTTGCGTCGCGCTATATCCTGCCCTTCTTATGCACTCATCCATGAATTGTAGAATTTCGCGAGGCCTCAAAAAAGTTCTTTTAACAATGTAATTAAACGGAGCAATTGATCCTCGCATCTCGCCGGGCTCGAACAATTCCGAAATTGTCACAGATTCAGGAAGTCTTTTTTGTACCATATCACGCAGTAGCTCAGGCGTCCAATCTATCGACTGCTCGATTGCACGATATTTATCCTTGTCATCGAATTTTAAACCTTCGTATATGTCGGCTCTCAAAAAAGCTACTACAGAAAATCCAGAGGCAGGAGATTCTCCCTTGTATTTGTCGTTAACGTCTTTGCACGCCTTTAACAAACCGATTAATAGGTGTTTCGACTGATCTGACCCTTCCCATGAATCGTCTAGTTTGTCGAGTGCTACAACTATTCCTACTTCGCTGGCAACAGTAGAAATGGAAGCTAAAATTGACTCGATAATTTGAGGTGTAATCTGTAGATCTTCATTCGCCTTGCTCAACCCGGCCCCAAATCCAAACGCTGATACATTGAAACTCTTTATTCCTTTGAGTAGTTGAGCGGCGGATCTGTACAATGTCGGGCTGGTTTCTCCGTAGTTCTCTTGTACGAACTTCTTGAGTTGTTTTAAGGCGTTAATGCTGGCAGCCGATTTCAATGTGTCGTCGGCTATCAATGTTAAATTCGCTGCCACTTCAATCGCTAGTGTGAATTTCCAAGCGTTTGAATGTGCTTGCTCTGGCAGTAACCCCTGCTCTTGATAGTCGCGCAATGCACTCCATGCATATTGATCTGGGGTTACAAGTATAGTTCTTGTATGTGTATACCCTGCCTCAGTTATTAGTCGGGGCAGCTGTGTAAACAGAGCTGATTTTCCAGCCCCTTTTCGTCCCAAGAAGAGCGTTCGACGAAGTTGCAATGCAGCTTCTACGTGCGGGGTCGTCAAGAAATATTCGGCTAATTTTCTATCGGCTTCTGCGTCCGGGGTCCCAATTTGAACGTCTTTGAGAGTTTTTCCTGCTTGCTGCAAGTTCATTTTTCTACCTTTGGAAAAATTCAGTTGTTATATATGTGCGCTAAAAAATAGCCACAGTTGCTTGAGGCCTTAGAGGATCGCGGACATTTATAAATTGCCCAACCTCCCCACCGCCTCCCTCAACGTCTCATCCCTCTTCGCAAAACAGAACCTGATCACCTTCTGATCAAACCCATCCCCATAAAACGCCGACAGCGGAATCGCCGCGACGCCGATCTCGCGGGTGAGCCATTGGCAGAAGTCGGCTTCGGGGAGGTCGCGCTCGGGCACGGCGAGGTCGGCGATGCCGACGCACTGGAAGTAAGTGCCTTCGCAGGGCAGCAGCCTGAACTTGGTCTTGGCCAGGCCGTCGCGGAACAGCTGGCGCTTGGCGTCGTAGAAGGCGGGCAGCTCCAGGTACGGTGCGGGGTCTTGCATGTACGTCGCAAGCCCATATTGCATGGGCGTGTTGACGGTGAACACGTTGAACTGGTGCACCTTGCGGAATTCGGCCATCAGCGCGGCGGGGGCGGCGACGTAGCCGACTTTCCAGCCCGTCACGTGGTAGGTCTTGCCGAAGCTGCTGACGATGAAGCTGCGCGCGGCGAGGCCCGGGGTGCGCGCCACGCTTTCGTGCTGCAGCGGGGCGTAGACCATGTGCTCGTACACCTCGTCGCTGATGACGAGCACGTTGGTGGGCGCCAGCAGGTCTTGAAGCCGGCGCATGTCTTCGGGTGACCAGACGGTGCCGCTGGGGTTGTGCGGGCTGTTGATGATGAGGGCGCGCGTCCTGGCGGTGAGGGCGCCGCCGATCTTGTCGAAGTCGGGACGGAAGGTGCCGGGGGTGAGCGGCACGCGCACGACCTTGGCGCCGGTCAGCTCGATGTTGGGCACGTAGCTGTCGTAGCAGGGCTCGAGCACGATGACTTCGTCACCGGGGCCGACGCAGCACAGGATGGCGGTGAGGATGGCTTGCGTGGCGCCGGCCGTCACGGTGATTTCGCTGGCGGGGTCGTAGCGGCGGGCGTAGAGCGCCTCCATCTTCGCGCTGATGGCTTCGCGCAGCACCGGCACGCCGGGCATGGGCGGGTACTGGTTGTGGCCTTGTTGCATGGCGGTGGTGACACCATCGACGAGCTTCGGGTCGCAGTCAAAGTCGGGGAAGCCCTGGCCCAGGTTGACGGCCTGGTGCCCGGCGGCCAGGGCCGACATGACGGTGAAGATGGTGGTGCCGACCTTGGGCAGGCGCGAGGGGAAGCTGGGGGTGGTGGGCGGGTTCATGGGCGCGCGGGGTTTCACAGCTCGTAGTCGGCGACGTGGCCGCTCATGGCTTTCAGGATCAGGTTCTTGTCGAGCCGGTCGGACAGCAGGCCGGCGAAGTGGTAGACGAAGTCGCGCAGGTAGGCGCCGCGCTTGAGCGCGATGCGCGCCACGTTCTTGCCCAGCAACTGGCCGAGCGGGCGCGCCGCCAGGTCGAGGTCCTTGTCGTCCTTGACGGCCATCTCGGCCACGATGCCGACGCCCAGGCCGAGCCGCACATAGGTCTTGATGACGTCGGAGTCGATCGCCTCCAGCACGATGCGCGGCTGCAGTTCACGCTGGGCAAAGGCGCTGTCGATGCGGGTGCGGCCGGTGAACGAGGGGTGGTAGGTGATCAGCGGCTCGGCCGCGATGTCCTCCAGCGTCAGGCGCTCCTTGCGCGCCAGCGCGTGGCCGGTGGGCACCACCAGCACGTGCTGCCATTCGTAGCAGGGCAGGGTGATCAGCTCGGGGTAGTTGGCCAGCGATTCGGTGGCGATGCCGATCTCGGCGGTTTCCTCGATCACCATGCGCGCCACCTGGTCGGGCGCGCCCTGGTGCAGGCTGATGTTGACCTTGGGGTAGCGCTCGCGCAGCCGCGCCACCGGCACCGGCAGCACGTAGCGCGCCTGCGTGTGGGTGGTGGCAATCGAGAAGGTGCCGGTGTCCTGCGCGCTGTACTGCTCGCCGATGCGTTTCAGGTTGCCGACCTCGCGCAGGATGATGGCGATGCTTGCCAGCACATGCTGGCCGGGCTCGGTGACGCGCTTCAGGCGCTTGCCGTGGCGGGTGAAGATCTCGATGCCGAGCTCATCTTCCAATTCGATGATGGCCTTGGAAACCCCCGGTTGCGAGGTATGCAAGGCCTTGGCCGCCTCGGTCAGGTTCAGACCACGGCGCACGGCCTCCTGGACGAAGCGGAACTGGTGCAGATTCATGGGATTGCGTATATGAAATCCCATCATTATGGCGTGAAGGGTCTAAGGCGACGGGGGTTCCAGCGCCGTGCGCGCCATCACCTCGATCACGCCCGGGTGCTCGGCAATCGCCGGCCGCAGGCTGAAGCCGATCTGCGGATGCTGTTGCCGCAACTGCGCCAACAGCCGCGGCAAATCCTCGCGCGCGTGCCGCCCCGTGCCCAGAAACATCGGCCACACGGTGATGTGGCGGGCGCCGCCATCGATCAGCGCAGCCACGGCCTCGGGCAGGCTGGGCTCGGTCAGTTCCAGGTAGGCGCAGACCACGCGCGCCGCTGGCTCGATGGCACGCATGCGTTGGGCGATGGTTTCGATGGGCGCGCGCCAGGCCGGGTCGCGCGAGCCGTGGGCGAACAGCACGATGCCGTGCGGGGTGGGTGGCGTCATGGCGCTACTGCCTCAGCACCAACCAGCCGAGCGCGCCCAGCGACAGCACCGAATAAATGATGCCGGGCAGGGCGGCGGCGATCCAGGGCTCCCAGTTGCGCAGGTTGCCGATGTGCCCGAACACGTTGTTGAGCAGGAAGAAGCTGATGCCCACCAGCACGCCCAGGAACACGTAGCCGGCGATGTTGCCGCTGCGAAAGTGCAGGTAGGCGAAGGGCAGCGCCAGCACCATCATCACCAGGCAGCTGATGGGGTAGAACACCTTGCGCCAGAACTCGATCTCGTAGCGCTGCGCGCTCTGGCCGTTGTCCTTGAGGTGGCTGATGTACTGGAACAGGTCCAGCGTCTGCATGCGGTCGGGGCTGACCAGCGCCGCCGCCACCATGTCGAGCGAGATGTGGGTCGGCCAGCGCCAGTCGGCCAGCCGCTCGATGCTGACGCGCGGCTGCGGCCCGGCGGCGTGCTCGAAGCCGCGCCGCTCCACCTCCTGCAGCGCCCAGGCCTGGTCGGGACCGACGTGGCCCTTGGCGGCCTTGGTGGTTGACAGCAGGCGGCCATCGCCGTTGTCGAACTCGAAGATGCGGATCTGGCTCATGGTGCCGTCGGCGGCCAGCGCGCCGACGTTGACCGAATAGTTGTGCGTCGGCTGGCGGTCCTTCATCCAGGCGCCGGTGCGCCCGACCGTGATGTCGCCCAGAAAGCGCGCCTGCAGCATCTGCGCGCTGCGGTTGGCGGCCGGCGCCACGTAGTCGCCGAACACGAAGGTCAGCACCACGAAGCAGGCGCCCAGCCCCAGCAGCGTGCCGAGCGCGCGCCGCGGCCCCAGGCCGCTGGTGCGCAGGATGGTGTATTCCGAGCTCTCGGCCAGCCGCGCCATCACGTAGATGCTGCCGATCAGCACCGTGATCGGCAGCAACTCGTACAAGTGGTTGGGTAGCTGCAGCGCCACGTGCAGCAGCGCGTGCGTGAGCGTGTAGCCACGCGCGGCGGCGGCGTTGAGGTCGCCCAGCTCGTCAACGAAGTCGAAGAAGAAGAACAGCAGCAGAAAGGCCAGCGTGACGAAGCTGACGGCCCGCAGGATCTCGCTGTAGATCAGGCGCCGGATGGTCCTCATGCGGCCGGCTCCCGCCGCGTCAGCCGCCGGCGCCAGCGGTTCAGCCAGTCGCCATGGCGCGCCAGCAGCCAGCCCATGGCCAGCACGAAGATGCCGCCGTGCAGCAGCAGCAGAAAGCCCGGCAGGCTGAAGCGGCCGCTGGTGATCCAGTTCTGGCCAACGCTCAGCAGGTTGTAGTAGCTGGCGAAGACGAACAGCGTGAAGACCAGGCCGGCGCTGCGGCCCACGCGCGGGTTCACGCGTGTGGCGGCCAGCGCGATGACGACGCAGTTGATGGCCGCCAGCGCCAGGCCCAGGCGCCAGGACAGCTCGGCGCCATGGCGCGCGTTCGGCTCGCGCAGCAGCGTCAGCGTGGACTGCAGGCGCGGCGTGTCACGGGCGGCGGCGCCGGCGATGCGCGCGTCGATGCGGTTGCCGTATTCGACGAACTCGCTCACGCGGCTCTCGCCGCTGGCGGTCTCGGTCTCGAGCCGGTAGCCGTGGTCCAGCACCAGAAAGCGCTCGCCCTGCAGGCTGGCCAGGCGACCGCTGCGGGCGGCGGTGACGGCCTCCTTGTCGGGCGCGCTGGAGGCGATGAAGATGTTGTTGCCCGAGGCCGCGTCGGCGCTGTCCTTGTCGATGAAGAACACGCGCTGGCCGCCCGCCGATTCGATGAAGCGCCCCGGCGCCACGCGTTCGATGTCGCCGCGCTCCTGGTAGCGGTCGCGCAGTTCGCGGATCTGCTGGTTCGACCAGGGCCAGACCAGCAGCGCCAGCACCGCCACCGCCAGCAGCACCGGCCAGGCAAAACGCAGCAGTGGCTTGAGAAAGGCCAGCAGGCCCTGGCCGCTGGCGAACCACACCACCATCTCGCTGGCCGCGTACATGCGCGTCAGCGTGGCGGTGATGGCGACGAACAGGCTGAGCGTCAGGATGGTCGGCAGATGCCCGAGCACGGTGAAGCCCATCACCAGCATCACCTCGGACGGGTTGACGCGGCCCACGCTGGCCTGGCCGAGCGTGCGGATCAGCATCACCGTCATCACGATGGTGACCAGCACCACCAGGGTGGCGCCGAAGCTGCGGCCCAGCTCCTTGCGCAAAGCGGAATCGAATAACATCGGTCGAGAAAGAAAGCGTGCGCAATTATGGACTTCCAACTCAGCTCTCTCCGCCTCGCCCAGGCCGCCGCCGACAAGACGCCGGCCTTGCTGGTGCTGGTTCAGCAAGGCTTCGAACCGGGCGGCGACGCCATCTCGGCGCTGATCGGCCGCGCCATCGATGCCGGCGACTTCAGCGCCGAGGCCAGCAAGCTGCTGGCCAGCTACGGCGCGGTGCGCATCGCGGCCGCGCGCATCGTGCTGGCCGGCATCGGCGACGGCAGCCCGCCCAAGGTGCGCAAGGCGGTGGCGGCGGCGCTGGCGGCGCTCAAGGGCGCGAACGCGAACACGCTCACGCTGTGCTTCGCGCAGGCGGCCGCACCGGCGGCCATCGGCGCGGCGGTGCAGGCGCTGGCCGAGGGCAGCTATCGCTATGACACCACCAAGAGCCCGGGCGAGGACAAGGACGGCCTGAAGTTGAAGCAGGCGCTGATCGGCGCGCCCGAGGCCGAGGCGGCGCGCGCCGAGTTCGATCGCGCCGTCGGCATCGCCACCGGCGTGCGCATGGCGCGCGAATGGGCCAACCGCCCCGCCAACCACGCCACCCCGACGCTGCTGGCCGAAGCCGCGCAAGCGCTGGCCAAGCTGCCGCGCCTGCGCTGCAAGGTGCTGGGGCCGAAGGAAGTCGCCGAGCTCGGCATGGGGGCGTTTCAGGCGGTGGCGCGCGGCTCGGCCGAAGAGCTGCGCTTCATCGAGCTGCGCTACCAGGGCGCGGCCAAGGGCGAGGCGCCGGTGGTGCTGGTGGGCAAGGGCATCACCTTCGACACCGGTGGCATCTCGCTCAAGCCCGCGCCCGAGATGGACGAGATGAAGTTCGACATGAGCGGCGCCGCCAGCGTGCTGGGCGTGTTCCGCGCGCTGGCCGAGCTGAAGCCGGCGCTCAACGTGGTCGGATTGATCCCGGCCTGTGAGAACATGCCCGACGGCCGCGCCATCAAACCGGGCGACGTGGTCACCAGCATGAGCGGGCAGACCATCGAGATCCTCAACACCGACGCCGAGGGCCGGCTGGTGCTGTGCGATGCGCTGAGCTACGCTGAGCGCTTCACGCCACGCGCGGTGATCGACATCGCCACGCTGACCGGCGCCTGCGTGATCGCGCTGGGCGGCGTGCGCAGCGGCATGTTCGCCAGCGACGATGCGCTGGCCGAGGCACTGCACGCGGCCGGCGAGGCCGCGCTCGACCCGTGCTGGCGCCTGCCGCTGGACGAGGACTACGCCGAAGGACTGAAGACCAACTTCGCCGACGTCGCCAACGTGGCCGGGCGCCCGGCCGGCGCCGTCACGGCCGCCAAGTTTTTGCAGCGCTTTGCCAAGGCCTACACCTGGGCCCACCTCGACATCGCCGGCACCGCCTGGAAGGGTGGCACGGCCAAGGGTGCCACCGGTCGGCCCGTGGGCCTGCTGGTGCATTACCTGCTGGGGCAGATGGGCGCCGCCGCCAGCTCGCCCGATGGCGAACCGCCGGCCAAGCCCAGCAGCGGCAAGGACGGCAAGCGCAAGAGCACCAAGGTCGTCAAGGGCGCCAAGGGCGGAAAAACCCGCGACTGAGCCCTTGGCCCATGACCGAAGTGGCCTTTCATTTCAACGTGCCGGACAAGCTCGGCTACGCCTGCCGCCTGCTGCGCAAGGCGCATGCGGCCGGTGGCCAGGTCGGCGTGGTCGGCCCGCCGGAGGTGCTGGGTGCGCTGGATCAGGCGCTGTGGAGTTTTTCGGCGCTCGACTTCGTGCCGCACTGCCTGGCGTCGGCGCCCGTCCCCGTGCTGGCGGCCACCCCGATCGTGCTGGCCACCGACAGCGCGCAACTGCCGCCGGCCCAGGTGCTGGTGAACCTGGGCGCGGCGGTGCCGGCCGGGTTCGAGCGCTTCGAGCGCCTGATCGAACTGGTCGATACCAGCGACACCGACCGCACCGAGGCGCGCCAGCGCTGGCGCCATTACGCCGAGCGCGGTTACCCGATCCAGCGCCACGATCTGGCCGCGCGGGAATGACGCATGTCGGCTGACGACGTCTTGCCCCCGCGCCCGCCGCCACGCCTGGTGCCGACGCTGACCGAGGTGGTGGGCCGGGCACCCAGCGCAGCGACCAGGGCGGCGGATCAGGGCATGGCCCGCCCGGCGCCGGTCGCGCCGGCACCGGCCACGGTACCTCCTATGCCGCCCGCGTTCGAGCCCGATCTGGAGCAGCGCATCGCCGCCGCCGTCGAGCGGGCGCTGCAAGGCGAGCGGCGCGAAGTCGAGGCGCTGGTGCAACGCCTGGCCACCCGCGCCGCGCGCGAGGTGGTCGCCGAGATCCTGATCCAGGACAAGACCGCCCGCGAAGTCGGTACAAACCCCTAGGGTTGACAGGTCGACCCTATCGTTTCCCTGATGCCGCAGCGCGCCGAATTGCGCTATCGTTCGCGCCCGTTGAGCACCGATATCGCGGGCTCGACTTAATTCTTTCTGGAGGCTCTCGATGCAAATGAAGGTGAAACTGACGGCCGTGGCCGCTTTGGCGATGCTGGCTGGGGCGGCGTCCGCGCAGGACACGCAGACGGTGAAGATTGGCCACGTCGCGCCGACCTCGGGTCCGCAGGCGCACTATGGCAAGGACAACGAGAACGGCGCCCGCATGGCCGTGGAAGAGCTGAACACGCAGAACATCGTGATCGGCGGCAAGAAGATCCGTTGGGAGATGCAGGGGGAGGACGACGCCGCCGATCCCAAGCAGGGCACGGCCGCTGCACAGAAGCTGTGCGACGCCAAGGTCGCCGGCGTGGTTGGCCACCTGAATTCGGGCACCACCATTCCCGCGTCCAAGGTCTACAACGACTGCGGCATCCCGATGATCACCGGCGCCGCCACCAACCCGAACCTGACCAAGCCGGGCTACAAGACCACCTACCGCATCATCGCCAACGACAACGCGCTCGGTGCCGGCCTGGCTTATTACGCCGCCGACACGCTGAAGCTCAAGAAGGTCGCCATCATCGACGACCGCACGGCCTATGGTCAGGGCGTGGCCGACGTGTTCAAGAACACCGCCAAGCAGAAGGGCATCGAGATCGTCGATGAGCAGTTCACGACCGACAAGGCGACCGATTTCATGGCCATCCTGACGGCCATCAAGTCGAAGAACCCGGACGGTATCTTCTACGGCGGCATGGACCCGCAGGCCGGCCCGATGCTGCGCCAGATGGAACAGCTCGGCATGGGCACCGTGAAGTACTTCGGTGGCGACGGTGTGTGCACCACCGAGATCGCCAAGCTGGCCGCTGGTGCCAAGACGCTGGCCAACGTGGTCTGCGCCGAGGGCGGCGCGTCGATCCAGAAGATGCCGGGCGGCACCGCCTGGAAGGCCAAGTACGACGCCAAGTACCCGAACCAGTTCCAGGTCTACAGCCCGTACACCTACGACGCCACCATGCTGCTGGTGGACGCCATGAAGCGCGCCAATTCGGTCGACCCCAAGGTCTACACGCCCAAGCTGATCGAGTCCAACTTCAAGGGCGTCACCGCCAGCATCGCGTTCGAGCCCACCGGCGAGCTGAAGAACCCGGCCATCACGCTGTACGTCTACAAGGACGGCAAGAAGACGCCGCTGAACTGATCGGCATTTCACTTGTCCTGAAGGCCGCCTGCGGGTGGCCTTTTTCATGGTTTGCTTCAGGCCGCCGGTTCGAGCCAGCGGCTGGCGCGCAGGCGCTGCGCCAGTGTTCGCTCGACGGGCAGCGGCTCTCCATGCAGTCCGGCCGCCAGCAGTTCGCCGCACAGCACGGCCAGCGTCAGGCCGCGCGCACCCAGGCCGGTGAGCAGGTGCGGCGGCAGCGGCGCGGCGGGGTCGGCTGGATCGGCCGCACCCCAGGCGCCGACCGCCGGCAACCGGTCGGGCAGGGTGGCGCGCACGCCCGCCCAGGCCTGCGCACGGTCATCGTCCCATGGCCTATCCAGCGCCTCGGCCGCGCGCGGCAGCAGTTCGCGCAGGCGCTGCCGGTTGGCGGCGTGGTCGTTGGCAAGTCGTTCGGGTCGGGTGTTGCCGCGCTCGAACGTGGAACCCATGACCCACCAGTGCCCCTGCTCGCTGGGCAGGTGCCCGATCAGGCTGCCGTGCCCGTTGACGGGGAAGGGCGGCAGGGCCGCATCGTGCGCGCCGCCGGGCATGGGGCCGAAGGCGACCTGGCCGCGCAAGGCGTGCAGCGGCGGTGCGCTGCCGGTGGCCGTGTGCAGCAGCGTGCGGGAATCGAAGCCGGCGGCAATGAGCACCAGTTCGGCCTCGGCGATGGACACGCCGCTGGTGTCGAGCAGCCGCCAGTGCTGGGCCGCTGGCACCAGCCGCGCCACTTCCACCCCACCGCGCCATTCGATGCCTGGCGCTTGCAGCAGGGCGCGCACCAGGGCGGCGGGACGGATCCAGCCGCCATGGGCGTGCCACAGTGCGCGATGGTGTTCGTCCAGCGGCACGCCGGCGCGTGCGGCCTGGTCGATGGTGAGCGGGTCGTCGGCGTCGTGGCTGTGGGCGCGCTGGGCCTCAGAGTTCGCGTACGCGTGCCAGTCGGCGGGCAGGCGCCGCTCGCCGGGCGCGTGGCGCTCCAGCACACCACTGAGGCCGTAGTCGATGCCGTCGCGCAGCAGCAGGGCGGCACGTGCCAGCGTGGCGCGAGCGCCCGCGCGCGTCAGGCGCGACAGCGGCCGGTCGTCGGGCGACACGTGCGGCGCCACCACGCCCGCCGGCAGGCCGGAGGCGCCGGCAGCTGGCTCGGCGGCGCGGTCCAGCACGCTCACCTGCCAGCCGCGCTGCGCCAGGCTGTAGGCGGCCGACGCCCCGGCCAGCCCGGCGCCCAGCACCACGCAGCGTGCGGGGCGGTCCACGCGCACGGGTTCGTCCGCGCGGCGCCGCACCGACCAGCGCGGCTGGTACACGGCGCGCAGCGCGTTTCGCTTGGGCGGCAGTCCGGGCACGCGCTCAAGGTCGAAGCCGGCGCTGGCCAAGTGTTCGCGCACCTCGCGCGCCACGCACCAGCTGGCCGCCCGTGCGCCGCGCCGCGCCAGCCGCGCGACCGCCTTGATCACCGGTGCGCTCCACATTTCGGGATTGCGCGCCGGGTTGAAGCCGTCGAGGAAGATCGCATCGTGCTCGCCGCTCAGTTCACGCAGCGCTTTCTGCGCCTCGCCGATGGCCAGCGTGAGCAGCACGCGGCCGCCGTCCAGCGCCAGCCGGTGCACGCCGGGCAGCAGGCCGTGCCATGCGGCTGCGAGCTCGGCCGCCAGCGGCATCAGTTCCGGGAACGGCGCGGCGCTGCGCAGCAGGTCCTGGGGCTCGGGCAGGAAGGCTTCGACGGCGCTGTAGAACAACCGCGCCGGGCGCCGTGCGTCCTGGCGCCAGGCCTGCCAGGTGGCGAGGAAGTTCAGGCCCAGGCCAAAGCCGGTCTCCAGCACCGCCCAACGCGCGGCACCAACCCACGCGGCCGCAGCGCCCTCGGTCGGCAGCAAGCAACAGCCGTGCAGAAACACCTGCCGCGCCTGCGCCAGTCCGCCCAAGCCGTCCGCGCCGGCGCTGCGATAGACGTCACCAAAGCGTGGGCTGACGGGCGTGCCGTCGTCGCGCCAGTGCACGGTGTCGCTCATCACTGTCCTTGATCCGACGGCGTTTCGAGCGTGCCGGACCTGGTTCTGCGGCAGATGGCGTGCATGGCCGACGGCGCGGTTCAATGGGGCAGTGCGTCCGGCGCCAGGCCGACGTGATCGGGCGCCGGATCGATCTCGAAGCGTTGCGCCAGGATGGGGCTGTGCCCGAGCCGCAGCGCCTGTGCCGCGCGGTGCATGCCGTCCATGACGCCGCCATCGGCGCTCAGGACGATCGGCCAGCGCAGATCGCAGGCGTCCATCAGGCGCAGATGCTCGACGATGGCGCGCGGCGTGGGCAGGTCGCCCTCGTGGCTGAACCAGTGAGGCTGGTCAAGCTCGCGGACGTCGGCCAGCGGCAGTTCGAACACCGGCAGCGTGCGCGCCAGCCGGATCAGTCGATGCACGTCCCAGGCCCGCAGGCCATCGGGGCCGGAGCGAAAGTGGTACTGCCGGCGCAGGCGCGCCAGTTCAGACTCTGAAGCGTCGACCGGCTGGCCCAAGCTCAGGCGCTGGGCGGTACGTAGCCGGCGATCTTGTCGAGCGCGCCGCCGAACAGGTAGCTCTCCATCTGGCCCTTGAGGTATTCGCGCGCCTTCTGGTCGGCCAGGTTCAGGCGGTTCTCGTTGACCAGCATGGTCTGGTGCTTGAGCCAGCCCTGCCAGGCTGGCTTGCTGACGCTTTCCCAGATGCGCTTGCCCAGCTCGCCGGGGTAGGGCGGGAAGTCCAAACCTTCGGCTTCGCGGCCGAGCTTGATGCAGTTAACCATGCGTGCCATGTGAAATCCTCGCAGTCCGTCGTGTCGAAAACGCGCCATCGCGGCGCATCCATGGACTTTAGCAAGCTTTGGATGAGCTCAATCCGCACGCTGACTACACTGGCCGCTGCATTCGTCACCCACGCGCATCGACCGACATGACCGCCGCCACCGAGCTTCCGCTGCACACCTTCGATCCTGATTTGTTCACCCGCGCGCAAGCGCTGCTGGACGATGAATGGTTGTCGCATGATGCCGACCTGGCGCCGGTGCTGCCGATCGTGCTGGCGCGCGGCGTGGGGCAGGATTGGCACAAGGCCGGCACTTTCCGCCATCACCTGGCGGGTGTGGCGCGCACGCTGACGCTGTGGCAGCAGCCACGCGCGGTGCGCCTGCTGGGCCTGCTGCACAGCGTGTACGGCAACGCCTATGTCGATCTGGTCAAGTTCGACGCCGCGACCGAGCGCGCCCGCCTGCGCGAGGCCGTGGGCGAGCATGCCGAAGAATGGGTGCACGTGTTCTGCACCGCCTCGCGCACGCAGTTCACGCAGAAGGTGCAGGCCGGCCAGATCGAGGCCGACGGCAGCGTGGTGCTGGACGACCGCAGGCTGCCGCCCGACATGGTGGCGGCCTTCACCGTGGTGTCGATGGCCGACTTCTGCGAGCAGTGGTTTGCCTGGCAGGAAGACATCTACGCCGGTTTTCCGTTTCTGCACCAGACGCCGCAGGCGGTGCACTGGGCGGCGGCGCTGTGGCCCGGGCCGATGCGCACGCCCAGCCGCATGTACGCGCTGATCAGCCGCCTGGGTATAGCGCTTCAACACCCAGCGCTCAAGGACCGGCTGCCGACACCGCCGGTGTTCGACCACTGCCGCCGCGTGCTGGCCGAGGGCGACGAAGCCGCCGCGTCGGCGCTGTACTGGTCGGTGGTGCAGCAACAGCATCCGCTGGTGCAGCCGCAGGCCGCCATCGCCATGCTGGAGCAGGCGGTGCGCCTGAACCCCTGGGTCGGCGAGCCGCAGATGCTGCTGGCGCAGCTGTACCTGATTGGCGGCCGCCACGCCGACGCGCGCGCCGCCGCCGAAAGTGCCTTGCATGGCTACGCCAGTTGGGGCAACGCCTGGGACAAGCGCGTGCAGTGGGACGTCTGGATCGCCTGGGCACGCCTGCTGCGCCAGGGTGCGATCCGGGGCGACTGGCCCGAGCGGCTGGACAAACTCAATAATCTCGCGCTGCGGCCCGACGCGGCATAAGCTCATGCGCAAACGGTCTTAGGCCGACGGCATCATGGCGTGCCGCGCGGCTAGACTGCGGATTGCCTGGCGCGCCCGTGCCGGTGGCCCTGTGCGTGCCTGCGTGCCGCGGTCACCGGCTTTATCCCCACGGCGCCGCTTCCATCCACCCACCGTTCACCCAAGGAGAAGAAACCCCATGACCGCGCAATGGAAATTTGAAACCAAGTCCGTCCACGCCGGCTACTCGCCGGACCCGACCACCAAGTCGGTGGCGGTGCCGATCTACCAGACCGTCTCCTACGCCTTCGACAGTGCGCAGCACGGGGCCGATCTGTTCGACCTCAAGGTGGCGGGCAACATCTACACCCGCATCATGAACCCCACCACCGACGTGCTGGAGCAGCGCGTCGCGGCGCTGGAAGGCGGCGTCGGCGCCCTGGCGCTGGCCTCGGGCATGGCGGCGATCACCTGCGCGATCCAGACCATCACCGTCGCGGGCGAGAACATCGTCGCCGCCAGCAAGCTCTATGGTGGCACCTACAACCTGTTCGCCCACACCTTCCCGCAGCAGGGCATCGAGGTGCGCTTTGCCGATCCGACCGATCCGCAGAGCTTCGGCAAGCTGATCGACGAGCGGACCAAGGCGGTGTTCGTCGAGTCGGTCGGCAACCCGGCCGGCAACGTCACCGACATTGCCGCCATCGCCCAGGTGGCGCACGAGCACGGCGTGCCGCTGATCGTCGACAACACGGTGCCGAGCCCGTATCTGCTGCGCCCGTTCGAGCATGGCGCCGACATCGTGGTGCATGCGCTGACCAAGTTCCTGGGGGGGCACGGCAACAGCATCGGCGGCATCGTGGTCGACAGCGGCAAGTTCCCGTGGGCCGAACACAAGGCGCGCTTCAAGCGCCTGAACGAACCCGATGAGAGCTACCACGGCGTCGTCTACACCGAGGCGCTCGGCCCGGCCGCCTACATCGGCCGCGCGCGCGTGGTGCCGCTGCGCAACATGGGCGCGGCGCTGTCGCCCTTCAACGCCTGGCAGATCCTGCAAGGCATCGAGACCCTGGCGCTGCGCATGGACCGCATCTGCGAGAACACGCTCAAGTGCGCCCAGTACCTGCAGCAGCACCCCAAGGTGGCCTGGGTCAGCTACGCCGGTCTGCCCGACCACTCGGACCACGCGCTGGCGCAGCACTACATGGGCGGACGCGCCTCGGGCCTGTTCACCTTCGGCGTCAAGTCGGGGCCGGGCGACGATCCACGCGCCGCCGGCGCACGCTTCCTCGACGGGCTGCAGCTGTTCCTGCGCCTGGTCAACATCGGCGACACGCGCTCGCTGGCCACCCACCCGGCCAGCACCACGCATCGCCAGCTTTCTCCGGAAGAGCTGGCCAAGGCCGGTGTCAAGGAGGAAACGGTGCGCCTGTGCATTGGCATCGAGCACATCGACGATCTGCTGGCGGATCTGGAGCAGGCGCTGGCGAAGGTGTGATTTCACCTGCCGGCTGATCGGCGCGGCTTATCCGCCACGGGGAGGACAACCCGCGCCGGCTCGCGCCGAATAATGGTTGCGCCGGCGCGCGCACGATCGCTGAATCGCCCGACGTCTCCGGCGCCCTGACGAGCCAAGGAGACGATCATGCTGACCAACCTGCTGCTGGGACAGATCATGCGCAACCTGTCGCAGGTCAAGCGCGCGCAATATCTGCAGCCCCTCAATGACGCGATGCACGAGTTCGAGATCAACAACCTGGCTCGCGTTTGCGCGTTTCTGGCGCAGATTGGCCACGAGTCGGGCGAACTGGTCTGGATGGAAGAGCTCTGGGGCCCGACCGAGGCCCAGCGTCGCTACGACCCCCCAGCGGCCTGGCCACACGGCTGGGCAACACCAGAAAGGGCGACGGCCTCCGATTCAAGGGGCGCGGCCCGATCCAGATCACGGGGCGCGACAACTATCGCCGCTACGGTGAACTGCTGGACGTGGATCTGATGGCTGAGCCGGCGCTGGCGGCGGCGCCAGCGGTGGCGTTTCGCATCGCGGGCCTGTATTGGCAGCACAACGGACTCAACCAACTGGCCGACCGCGGCGACTTCGAGCGCATCACGCGCCGCATCAACGGTGGGCTGAACGGACAGGCGCACCGGCTGCAGATGCTCGAACGCGCCCGTGCCGTGCTGGCGCCAGCGTGGCCGGCTGGCAGCACACGCGCCCGGCCCGATGTCGATCCGCCCGCCTCCGAGCCGCTGGACCGCGGCTGGGAGCAGGTGGCCGCGGAGCTCACCGAGATCGGCGCGCCCAAAGCCCCACGCAAGATATCCGGCAAGCGCCGCGCAGCCGGACCGGTGAAGACCGAGCGCAGCTTTGACGCCCGGCGCGACACCATGGATTTCCGCGACACCATGTTCGTGCCGACCCTGGTCGAGGTGCCGCCACATGTGCCGCTGGGCGACTACCTGGATCACGGTGTCCCGATCCTCGACCAAGGCCGTGAAGGCGCCTGCACCGGCTACGGGCTGGCCACGGTGGTGCATTACCTGCTCGCGCGCCGCAGGGTGCTGCCTGATCGCGACCCGGTCAGCCCGCGCATGCTGTACGAAATGGCGCGCCGCTACGACGAATGGCCGGGCGAGAACTATGAGGGCTCCAGCGCGCGCGGCGCCATGAAAGGCTGGCACAAGCACGGCGTGGCGGGTGAAATCGACTGGCCTTCGTCCGGCCGGGGCGTGCCGGGCGGACTGAATGACGCACGCGTGGCGGCGGCGCGGCGGCGGCCGCTGGGTGCGTACTTCCGGGTCAACCACAAGGACCTGGTGGCGATGCACGCGGCGATCGCGGAAGTCGGCATCCTGCACGCGACGGCGTCGGTGCACACCGGTTGGGAGAAGGTCGACCCGCAGGGCAATATCCCCTACGAGAGCAGCCTGCTCGGTGGCCACGCCTTCGCCATCGTGGCGTACGACGAGCAGGGCCTGTGGCTGCAGAACTCCTGGGGTCCGGGCTGGGGCTGGCGCGGATTCGCGCGCATGAGCTACGACGACTGGCTGGCCAATGGCAGCGATGTCTGGGTGGCGCGCCTGGGCGCGCCGGTGGAGTTGCGGCGCGTCGCCTCCACCGCGATGGTGCACCCGACCACGGCGGGTCATTCGGTCAGCTACGCTTACGAAGACCTGCGGCCACACGTGATCGGCGTCGGCAACGACGGCCATCTCAGCACCGCCGGCACCTATGGCACCAATGCCAGGGACCTGAACCACATCTTCACGCAAGACATGCCGCGCGTGATGGCCTCGTGGACACGAAAGCGCATCCTCATCTACGCGCACGGCGGCCTGGTGTCGGAGCAGGAGGCGGTGCAGCGCGTGGCCGAATACCGTCCGGCCATGCTGGCGCAGCAGATCTACCCGCTGGCCTTCGCCTGGCACAGCGATTTCGCGACCACGCTGGGCAACATCCTGGCCGATGCCGGCCGGCGCCGCCGCAGCGAAGGTGTGCTTGACGACCTCAAGGACTTCATGCTCGATCGCGTCGACGACATGCTGGAGCCACTGGCGCGCGCCCTGTTCGGCAAGCTGGCCTGGAGCGAGATGAAGGAGAACGCGCGCGGCGCCAGTCAGGCCGGCCGTGCCGCGGCGCTGGTGGTGAGGGCGCTGCAGCAACTGCGCGCCACGCACGGGTCGGATTTTGAACTGCACCTGGTCGGCCACAGCGCCGGTTCGATCCTGCTGGCGCCCATGCTTGGCCTGCTGAAAAAAGCCGGTCTGGCCGCCGCGACCTGCACGCTGTGGGCACCCGCATGCACCCATGAGGATTTTCTCAAGCATTACGCCCCGGCGCTCGATGACGGCACCCTCGGCAAGCTGGCGCTGTTCCTGCTGAGCGATGCGGCCGAACAGGCCGATCATTGCGCGCATGTGTACAACAAGTCCTTGCTGTACCTGGTCTCGCATGCGTTCGAGCGCGAGGCGCGCATTCCGGGCTCACCCACCCGCCGCGGCGTGCCACTGCTGGGCATGGCCAAGTATCTGGATTCCACCCATGTCGACCACCAGCGCGCCTTGTCCGACGCGATCACACAACGCGGCGTGGATGTGGTGATTGGCCCCAACGACCAGCCGCAAGGGCATCCGTTCGCCTCCAAGGCAGAGCGCCATGGCGATTTCGACAACGATCAGCGCACTGTGCTGGCCACGCTCGCGCGCGTGCTGGGTCCAGGCTCATCACTTGAACGCGATGCGGTGCGCGATCCGATGAGCGGCGGCACCATGACCCTGGTCAAGGTGGACAACCCCGACATGCAACGCGAAGGCGCGCAGGTGGCACTGAAGTTCCAGCCCTCGCAGTCGAGTGCGCGGCGGCAGCGCAGCACCCTGGATCAGCTCACTCGTCGCCCCGCTTCTGCCAGCTGAACGCGTTATCACTGCACGCCTGCGCGCCAGTGACCTATGCTTTGGGGTCGAGCGGCGGCCACGCACTGGCAGTCCGTTGGCTGTCTTCAGGTTCAGGGGATTAGGTATGGCCTGGTTTTCCAAATCGTCCGGCGAGTTCTTTCTGTCCACCGTGCTCCCGCAAGGGCAGGGCGGGGCGCAGGTGGCGCAGTTTCTGGGGCTGGTGAATGGCGAGGCGATCATCGGCGCCAACATCTTCCGCGACATGTTCTCCAGCGTGCGCGACGTGGTGGGCGGGCGCGCGGGTGGCTACGAGCGGGCGCTGGCCGGCGCGCGCGACGCCGCGCTGGACGAGGCCAAGGCGGCCGCGAAGGCGCTGGGCGCCGACGGCATCGTCGGCATCGACTTCGACTACGAGGTGCTGGGCGAGACCAACGGCATGATGATGGTCGCGGTCAGCGGCACCGCGGTGAAGATGGCCTGAAACCCGTGGATGGCGGCTGGGCGCATAGGCCGGGGTAAGCTGCACCGATGATCGATTGCGATACAGCCCGAACCAACCGGCTGCTCGCGGCGCTGCCGGAGCCGGCGCTGGCGCGCTGGCTGCCGCATCTGGAAGAGGTCGAGCTGCCGCTGGGCAGGGTGCTGCGCGAAGCCGGCGAGCCCATGGCGCACGCGGTGTTTCCGACCACCGCCATCGTCTGCCTGGTCCATCTGCTGCAGGATGGCGCCTCGACCGAGATCGCGGTTGTCGGCCGCGAAGGCCTGCTGGGCATGCCGCTGTTCATGGGGGGCGACACCACGCTGAACCGCGCGGTGGTGAAAAGCGCCGGGCAGGGCTTGCGCCTGGCGCCCGACTTCCTGATGACCGAGTTTCACCAGCACCCGGAGGTGATGGACTTGCTGCTGCGCCACACGCAGGCGCTGATGGCCCAGATGTCGCAGAACGCTGTGTGCAACCGCCACCATGCGCTCGACCAGCAGCTGTGCCGCTGGCTGCTGCTGTGGCTGGACCGCTCGCCCAGCCACGAGTTCACCATCACGCAGGAGTTGATCGCCAACATGCTCGGGGTGCGGCGCGAAGGCGTGACCGAGGCGGCCGGCAAGCTGGCCCGCGACGGCCTGATCGAGTTGCGGCGTGGCCGCATCACCGTGCTGGATCGCAGGCGGCTGGAGCAGCGCGCCTGCGAGTGTTATGCCGTGGTCAAGCGTGAGTACGACCGCTTGTTGCCGTCGGAAGCGCGCTGACGACCGAGCCGCTCAAGCGGCTTTTTTCACCCAGGCGTTGCACCAGCCGCCGCTCTGCACCGACTTGCCGGCGAATATCGGGCACGGCCCCGATGCGTCTCCTGCCTTGCCCTGATAGAGCTGGCAATTGCCGCAGTGCTGATCGGCGGTGTGCTTGGGGTATTTCTTGGCGTCGGCCTTGGCGGTGTCGCGCCGATAGCCCATGGCCATCGCTTGCGGCGAGGCTTCGTCCAGCGGCGGCAACGTGGCTTGCGCCTGCGCCCGCGCACTCACCAGGCCAGTCAACAGCAAGGTGCTGCCGAGGAAATGACGTCGATCCAGGGTGTTCATGATTTGGCTCCATTCGTTGTTTGGCCAAGAAGCAGGCTTCGGAGCACCACGGCGTCGTTGTGTTGCTGGTCGTGGGCGGAATACACCAGGGTGAGCACACCCTGGCGGGCGAACTCACGCAGCTGCGCCATGAGTTCGGTTTTTTGCGCCAGTTCGGCGGCGTAGCGCGTGCGGAATTCGTCCCAGCGCGCGGGATCGTGGCCGAACCATTTGCGCAGTTCGGTGCTGGGGCCGAGTTCCTTCAACCACAGATCCAGCGCGGCGTCCTGCTTGCGCACGCCGCGCGGCCACAGGCGGTCGATCAGCACCCGCGTGCCGTCGTCGTCGGCGGGCGCCTCGTAGGCGCGCTTGAGCCTGACGCGGGAGGCGGCGATGCGGGCCATGTGGCGTCCTCGCTGCCTCAGTTGGTCGATGGATGCCGCGCCGCGTGCTGCGCCATGGCGTCGAGCGCCAGGTTGGAGTGCGCGTAGGCGGCACCGGCGCGCATCTCGGCCGCCACCCAGATGGC
Source organism: Burkholderiales bacterium (assembly GCA_016702555.1). Taxonomy (GTDB): domain Bacteria; phylum Pseudomonadota; class Gammaproteobacteria; order Burkholderiales; family Burkholderiaceae_C; genus Ottowia. Next base: position 107,990 of record JADJDV010000003.1, on the reverse strand, counting down.
TTCCATGATCTCCTGCTCGGTCGCGCCCTGGCGCAGCGCGCCGGCGGTGTGGCCGCGGATGCAGTACGGGCATTGCGTCACGTGCGCCACCGCCACGGCAATCAGTTCCTTGGTCTTGGCCGACAGCGCACCATCGGCGAACACCGCCTTGCTGAACGCTTTGAAGGCCTCGGTGGCGGCCGGCGCGAGCTGCTGGCGCTTGTCGTTCAGCTCGCGCGATGCCTGGGGAAACATGTCGGTGCTCATGGGCGGCTCTCCTGATGTGGTTTTGGGGTCAAGCGGGGTGGGCGGCGGCCAGCGCGTTCTCGAACTCGACCTCGGTGTGCAGGCCCTCAAGGTCGCGATGGACGAAGGCGGCGGCCAGTTCTTTGCCACCGCGGCGGTAGCTGATGCGGCAGTCGCGCGCCGGCAGGTCGCCATCGAGGCGGACCTCGTCGAAGCCCTCCGCGTGACCGACGTAGGCGAGGCCGAAGTCGTACTGCTCGGTCCAGAAGAAGGGCACCATGTCGAAGCGTTCACGCTGCCCCAGCATGTTGCGCGCCGCCACCTGGCCCAGGCGCTGCGCGACCACCCAGTGCTCGACGCGAATGGGCGCGCCGCTGTGCGGATCGGGCCAGCGCACGATGTCGCCGGCGGCGTAGATGCCGGGCACGCTGGTTTGCAGGTATTCATCCACCGTGACGCCCTTGTCGATCGCCAGGCCGGCGGCTTCAGCCAGCTCCAGCGCCGGCCTGACGCCGACACCGATCACCACCAGGTCGGCCGCCAGCGACTGTCCATCGGACAGCTTGACCGCTTGTTCACTGATCGATTCGGGTGTCACGCCAAGGTGGAATTTCACGCCGTGCTGCTCATGCAGGCGTTTGAGAAAGGCGCCGACCTCGGCACCCAGCACACGTTCCATGAGCACGGTCTCGCGCCCCACCACGTCCACCTCCAACCCGCGCTTGCGCAGCGACGCCGCCACTTCGAGGCCGATGAAGCTGGCCCCGATCACCACCGCTCGGCGGGCCTTTTCCGCAGCCCCGGCGAGGGCTCTGGCATCGGCCCAGGTACGCAGGTAGTGCACATGCGACAGATCGGCGCCGGGCAGCGGCAGGTGCACCGGCGTCGCGCCGGTGGCCAGCAGCAGCGCGTCGTAGCCGTGGCGGCTGCCGTCTTCGAGCTGGACTTCATGCCTGGCGGTGTCAATCGCGCGGGCGCGGCTGTTCAGCCGCAGGTCGATGCGCTGCTCGGCGTAGAAGTCGGCTGGCTGCAGCGGTATCCAGTCGTCGGGGGCGCTGCCGTCGAGGTAGGACTTCGACAGATTGGGGCGGTCGCAGGGCAGGTCGACGTCGGCGCTGAACAGCGTGATCGCGCCTTCATGGCCTGCGCGTCGCAATGCCTCGGCCGCCGCACTGCCGGCCGCGCCGCCGCCGATGATCACGATGGCGTGCGGCGCGCCCGCCTTCGGCGCGGCCGGTGGTGGCGCGCTGGCGTCGGGAGCGCGATCACGCACGTAGATGCGGCCATCGTGCTGCTCGACCTGGCGCGTCGAGATCGGCTTCAGCGCCGGCGCCCGCACCGCCTCGCCGGTGCGCAGGCTGAACGCGGCATGGTGCCAGGGGCAGCGCACGGTGTCGCCGACCAGCAGGCCATCGGCGAGCGGGCCGTTCCAGTGCGTGCAGGTCGCACCGACGGCGAACAAATCGCCGCCGCGCCGCACCAGGATCATGGGCTCGCCATAGGCGTGCCCGAGCAACATCTGACCATCATTCAACTCCGAGGCGGCCACGCCCTGGGCGAAGTCGGGTCCTGTCGGCGGGGTGTCGTCGGTGGTCATGGTGGGGCTCCTCGAAAAAACGATCAGATGACGATCAGCGTGCCTTTCATGTTCGGATGGAAGACGCAGATGTAGGGAAAGCGGCCTGCCTTGGGCGGCCGATAGGTCCAACTCGCGGCATCGGCGATGCTGCCGGAGTCAAACACGCCCGCGCAGGTCACGGTGTGCGGAAACGGATCCTTGTTGACCCACTCCACGCTGTCGCCCACATGCACCGTCAACTCCAGCGGCGCGTAGGCGGTGGCGTCCATCAGCACGGTGTGGCGCATGGGCGCGCGTCGCGCCCACGCCATCGAGCCGGCGCCGGCCAGCAGGCCGCCACCGATCAGCAGCGCCCGGCGTCGCCCATCGGGGGCGCAGGCCGATGTGTGCATGTCGCCAGCCATTGATGTCATGCGCTGGCTTACTTGGCCAGTTTGGCCTGGATCTGCTTGGCGTGCTCCAGGTGGCCGACAAAAGCGGGGCGGTATTTGACCAGCAGATCCTTTAACTCGGCGTTTTGCGCGTTCGGGATCAGGGTCTTGTCGATGGCGTCGATGACCTGGGCGTGGTAGTCGACCTCACGATCGATGTAGGCCTTGTCGAAGGCGGCGCCCTTGAGCGCGTCCAGCCTCTTCTGTGTGTCCACGCCGCCTTGCTTGAGGGACTGGCTGGTCGGGTTGTCCTGCGGCGTCAGCTTCAGCTTGGTGGCCAGCGCGGCGGCCTGCTTGTTGACGCCGGTGTGGTCGGTCACCATCTGCTTGGCGAAAGCCTTGACGTCGGCTGCGTGCGCATGGCGCTCGGCGTACTTGCCAGCGTCGATGTCCACCTGATTGGCGGTGACGACGATGGAGGCGATCTGCGCGTCGGTGGGCGCCTGGGCCAGCGCGGCGGTGCTGCCGGCGGCCAGCAGAATGGCGGAAAAGAGAATCGAAAACTTGCTCATGGTGCGCTCCTGTGGCGTGAGTCTCCGTGGATGGAGGCACGACCATGGTGGAGGCGTTCGAGCCCTGGGTCTGTGCGCCAGCGCACCATGACAGGGCTTGCCGTGTAGGCCGATGCCGCGTCTTGGGTTGCCCAACGCAAAACGGCAGCCCTCGGGCTGCCGTTTCTTGAGTGGAAGAGCAAAGATGCGTCAGTACGGGCCCACCTTGCCGCTGCCGTCGTGCATCCAGCGCGCATGCTCGGGCGCCTTCTTGGTGCGGTCCCACTCGTTCAGCATGTCCCACTTGACGCGGTCGAGTTCCTTGTTCATCTCGTCGGTGGCGGTGTTGGCGGCCAGCTCCAGCCGGTGGCCGCTGGGGTCGAAGAAGTAGATCGACTTGAAGAGGGTGTGGTCGGTGGGGCCGAGCACCTCGACACCGCCGGCCTCAAGCCGGGCCTTGGCCTTCATCATGGTCTCGACCGAATCGACCTTGAGCGCCAGGTGCTGCGTCCACGGCGGGGTGTTGGCATCGGACGGCGCGATCATGTCCGCCTTGGTCGGCAGCTCGAAGAAGGCCAGGATGTTGCCGCCGCCGATGTCGATGAAGATGTGCATGTAGGGATCGGGCTCCTTGGTCGAGGGCACCTCGTTTTCGGCGATCGCCAGGATGAAGTTGGCGTCGAGGTGCTTCTGGTACCACTCGACGGTTTCCTTTGCGTTCTTGCAGCGGTAGGCAACGTGGTGCACGCCGTTGAGAATGGTCATGAGAGTCTCCTTGGTTTGTGGGCTGTGGGTGGGTGAATCGGTGACGGGGCTCAGACGCCGTCGCGCGCGATCTGCATCGCCTCGCGCAGGATGCCGATGTCGCCGATGTGGTTGGACAAGAGCAGGATCAGGCGCGCGTTGACCATGGCGCTTTGCTCGTCGCTGAGGTCGCGGTGGGTGTCGATCAGTGCCTCGTAGAAATCGTCGCCGGGCGAATAGGCCTGGAAGTAGCGCTGACCGGCTTCGCTGAAGTTGGGTTGGGTGTTCAGTGGCATGCGTGTCTCCTTGGGGGGCTCAGGCGTTGGCGGTGGCGCGCGCCACGGCGGCCTTGATCTTGCCGGCATCCAGCGTGCGCCAGCGGGCGGCCACGTGCTGGTCGGGGCGGGCCAGGTAGGTGCTGCCCGGCTGCAGGTCGTAGCGCTGGGCGATGCAGCCCTTGGTGTCGATCAGCGTCTTCAGGCCGTCGGACGCCTGGCCCTTCTTGGCCACGACGATGGGCTCGACGGCGATGCCGTTCACGGTCAGATCACCGAGCGACTTGGCGATGGCGGCATCCAGCGTACCCGCGTCCTCAACGTAGTGCAGCACCTGGAAGCGGTTGCCCAGCTGATGCAGCAACCAGCCCTCGCCGCTGGCCGTCTGCACCGGCGCATCGGCCATGGGCGCGCCAGGGATCATGTTGCCCGTGAACTCGTCCGTGTCGGGCGTGTTCAGGCTGGAGGTGGCCAGCCAGCTCGGCACCGACAGGCGCCCTGAGTTGACCAGCGCGCGCGCGAACGGGTAGTTGGCTGCCAGCTCCAGCACCGCATTGCGAAAGGTCTTGCTGGTGTTGCTCTTGGGCGTGATGAAGTCGGTCGAGCGGGTCGAGTTCATGATGTTCTCGTCCGCCGCCAGGCCGCGCTCTTCGCTGTAGCTGTCGAGCAGGGTGGCGGGGGCCTTGCCGTCGATGACCAGCTTGAGCTTCCAGGCCAGGTTGTCCGAGTCCTGGATGCCGCTGTTGGCGCCGCGTGCGCCAAAGGGCGAGACCTGGTGCGCCGCATCGCCCACGAACAGCACACGCCCGTGGTTGAACTGGTTCATGCGCCGGCACTGGAAGGTGTAGACGCTGACCCATTCCAGCTCGAACTCGCGCTCGTCGCCCAGCATCGCCTTGATGCGGGGGATGACCTTTTCGGGCTTCTTCTCGGCCTCGGGGTCGGCCTGCCAGCCGAGCTGAAAGTCGATGCGCCACACGTTGTCGGCCTGCTTGTGCAGCAGCACCGACTGGTTGGGGTGGAAGGGCGGGTCGAACCAGAACCAGCGTTCGGACGGAAAGTCGGCCTTCATCACCACGTCGGCGATGAGAAAGCGGTCCATGAAGATTTTGCCGTCGATGTCCAGCCCCAGCATGGTGCGGATCGGGCTGCGCGCGCCGTCGGCCACCACCAGCCAGTCGGTGGTGAGCGAGTAGGGGCCGTCGGGTGTCTCGACGCGCACCGTGACCTTGTCGCCCTCAGGCAGCACCGAGATGACGTTGCTCTTGAAGCGCATCTGCAGCTTGTCCGACAACTGCTTGGCGCGCTCGATCAGGTACTCCTCCAGGTAGTACTGCTGCAGGTTGATCATGCCGGGGCGGTGGTGGTCCGGCTCGGGCCGCAGGTTGAAGTTGAACACCTCGCCTTCGCGCAGGAAGGTACGGCCCACGTCCCAGCTGACGCCTTTTTGCACGAACTTGTCGCCGCAACCCATGCGGTCGAGCACTTCGAGCGCGCGCTTCGCATAACAAACGCCGCGCGAGCCGATGGACACCGTGTCGTCGTTGTCGATCAGCAGCACGTCCTGGCCTTGGTTGGCGAGGTCGATGGCGGCGCTGAGACCCACAGGGCCGGCACCGACGACCACGACCGGGTAATGGCCCGGCTGGCCGCTGGTCAGCTCAGGCGGCTTGACGAAATCGAACTTGGGGTAGGTGAAGGTCTTTTGCACCGCTTGTCTCCTGGGGTGGCGATTTTGGGTCAAATGGGCCTCTGGCCCTTACTGGGTAAGCGCAAGAAGCTATCAAAACAAAAGCGTTGGCCTGAATCTCTTTTCGGGTGTCTCCTGACTCCGAAGGCCGCGGAGCAGGCCATCCCAGCGGCCGCCCGAGCCGGGGTTCCCCCGGCGACCAGCGGCGTCCCCCTTCCCGAAGAGAGAAGGGGGAAGGCGCGTCAGCGCCTCAGGGGGATGTCCTTTGCAATTCATGCCACATCTCCTGATCGCGCTCGGCCGTCCAGATGCGCGGGTCGCGGATGCCGCTGGCCTCGTCGTGCGCGCGGGTCACGTCGAAGGGCAGGCAGTGTTCGTAGATGAACACGTGGCCGAACTTCGGGTCCATGGCCTTGCGCGTGTGCTTCATGGTGGCGTTCAGGTCCATGCCCTGCGCCACTGCGTCTTGCGCGCTCTTGTAAAGCGTGGACACAAAGTCGCGCGTGTAGGCCAGGCCCTTGTTTACCGCGTCGGGCGTCATCAACGCCGGGCCACGGCCGGGCACCAGCTTGTCGAACTTCATCGCCGTGAGGTTATCGAGCGTCTGCGGCCAGTCGGCCAGGTAGGCATCGCCGGTGTAGCAGGCGGCATCGGCCTCGACCAGGTCGCCCGAGAAGCAGATGTTCTGGCTGGGCAGATAGACGATGCAGTCGCCCTTGGTGTGGCCACGGCCAATCTGCTTGATCTTGACCTCCAGCTTGCCCAGCCACAGCGTCATCTCGCCGGTGAAGGTCATCGTGGGCCAGGTCAGGCCGGGCACGCTTTCGACGGCCTGGAACAGGCGCGGAAAGCGCCCGATTTCGGAATCCATATCTTGCTGGCCGCGCTCGACGATCAGATCGTAGGTGTCGTGGCTGGCAATGATCTGCTCCAGCCCTTCCGACTTGTAGCCCGACGCGCCCAGCACGCGCACGGCGTGGTAGTGGGTCAGCACCACGTATTTGATGGGCTTGTCGGTGATTTCGCGGATCTTCTGGATCACGCCTTGCGCGGCCACGGGCGTGGCGGTGGCGTCAATGATCATGCAGCCGTCGTCGCCAATGATGACGCCGGTGTTGGGGTCGCCCTCGGCGGTGTAGGCGTAGGCGTTGTCGCTTAAGCGTTCCCAGCTGATTTGCTTTTCTTCCACGTCGGCGTGGGAGGCGAATTTTTTCTCGGTCATGGGTGGTGGTCTCCGGTGGGCGCTGCGTAATTCTTGAATTATGCTGCATGTTTAGCTATTCGTCAATCGATTTGTTATTAGCTAATTTGCCTGATCTGTGTCAGGCGCCTCAACAACTGTAGATCGACAGATGCCGCACCGCCAGCACAAAGCTCACGGCGACCATAGCGGCCACGGGTATCCCGAGCGACGGATGGCGACGCAACAACGCAGCCAGCGGCAGCGCGGCCAGTGGCGCGGCGAAAAGAATCGCGTAGTTGAGTACACGCAGCAGCCAATTGGTGTCCAGAAGAAAGAATGAGGCCAGCAGCAACAATCCGCCGATGCACGCCCAGCCAAGACTCATCACGGCGAAGGCGCGCAGCGCTGGCAAGGCTTGAGCGCGTGTGATCACCTCGATCCATCCGGTCAGCACCAGTGCCGCCAACGCCAGGTTGCCGGACTGTGACAGCAGGAAACGGACCACGGAACCACCATACGGACGCCAGGCATCGGGCGGCAAAATCGCCGCCTGCAGACCCAGCACAGCCAGCGTGATCGCGCCGACGACCAAGGCAAAGCCCTGTGGTCGGGCGCGCACCCGCTGCAAGCCGTGCTCGAAGCATGGCAGCACCTGATTGCGAATCCGGATGCGTAGGGTGAGCAGGGCGGCCAGCACGCCGAGCAGCAACGCGCCCAGTGCCGCGATGGAGGCGCCCGAGTGACCTGCCCCCATCCGCCATGCCAATGATTTGGTAGGAGTCCTGGGTTTGAAGATTACTGGATCTCGTTGCTTGTAGTGGTGGGATGCCGAGGAGCATCGCCGGCATGCCGGCGATGCTCCTCGGCAAAGCGCGCGGGTGGCATCCGTCCGATGCTGCCGTGGGGCCTGACCTCGTTGTAATCGCGACGCCAGGCGGCAATGATGTTGCGCGCCTGGTGCAATGTCTCGAACCAGTGCTCGTTCAGGCACTCGTCACGAAACCGCCCGTTGAAACTCTCGATGTAGCCGTTCTGCATCGGCCGCCCTGGTTCGATCAGGATGTGTCTGATGCCATGGCCCTGTGCCCAGGCAATGAATGCCCTGCTGGTGAATTCCGGACCGTTGTCTGTCCGAACGGCCGACGGATAGCCGCGGAACAGGGCCGCTTGGTCAAGCAGCCGCGTCACGTACTGACCGCTGATGCCGTAGTCCACCGCGATGTCCACGGCCTCATGGCTGAAGTCGTCGGCCACGGTCAGGCACTTCAGGCGCCTGCCGTTGGCCAAACTGTCGCTGACGAAATCCATGCTCCACACCTCGTTGACCCTGGTGGCAATGTTCAGCCCCATGCGCTCGGCTGGCGGCCTGCGAGCCTTCTTGCGCTTGCGCACAGCCAGGTTGGCGTCGCTGTACAGCCGGTACACCCGCTTGTGATTGACGCCGGGGAACTCCAGGCGCAACAGGTCGTGCACGCGTCGATATCCGAAGCGCCGGCGCGCGTAGGCGATCTCAACGATCTTCGACTTCAGCGCCTCGGTCTGCGCGCTGGCCTCCGGTGCGTTGCGATAGCTGTCTCGACTCAGCCCCACAAGCCTGCAGGCTCGCCGCTCGGACATCTGATGCTGATTGATCAACTGGCCGATGGCTTCCCGCTTGACCTGTGGGGCTAGCGCTTTACCCCGAGAACGCTCTTGAGCGCATGCATGTCCAGATGCGCCTCGGCCAGCAGGCTCTTGAGCTTGGCGTTTTCCGCCTCCAGCTCGCGCAGCCGCCTCGCGTCCGACACCTCCATGCCGCCGAACTTGGCGCGCCACTTGTAGAACGTCGCGTCTGAAAAACCGCCCTTGCGGCAGATCTCCGCCACGGCCATGCCGGCCTCCGCCTGCTTGAGGAACCCGATGATCTGTTCCTCCGTGAACTTGCTCTTCCTCATGTCCGCCATTCTCCTGGTTGGCGGACTCCTGCTACTTCAGATTGGTACGGCTAGAGGGGAGCAGGTCACGAGTCCCGCAGATGATTGGCGCCGATATCCCGCAGCATGGCCTGGTAAGGGCCGCCGGGCAAAAGGAACACCGTCGTCGACAAGACGACACAGCCTAACCAGCGCCAAAAAGTCGGCAACGAACATTCGCGTAATAGGTAGAAATACGCGATCAACCACACCGACAGCATCAGCAACAGGGCGTACGACAGGATGTGGACGAAGGCCGTCAGCAGCATGATGCCGCCGTACAGCAGCCAGGCGCCACGTCCCGACAGCGCCAGCCACAGGCTGGTAGCGCCGAGCAACACCAGCATCTGGCCCCATTGCTGTGGCCGGCTTTCGATCCAGGCGGCCCAGAAGTAGCTGCTCAGGCACAGGGCCAGCAAGGCCCAGCGCATGGGTTGGACGTCGAGTCGCCGATAGCACCACAGCAACACCGCCATTGCCAGCGGCACGAACAGCACGCCCATCAGCGCCAACGTCTGCTCATAATCGATTGTCAGCGTCGACGAGAGCGCGCGCAGAAGCGCCACGTGCAGCGGTCCCGACACCGGCCAGTCGATGCCCTGGTCGAGCTGGACCGCGATGCGCGACCAGTTCAGCTCATCGGTCGGGCAGTTGGGGTAGCCACCCCACCAGCGGGCCAGCACGGCGGCCATGGCGGCAACGGCCATGCACCCGACCTGCAATGGCAACCGCGTGCGCTTGCGCGCAACGTCGATCATCGCGCGCCCAGCCGGCGCGACACCGCGTCCGCGTGCTCGCGCAGCATGCGGCCGGCGGGGCTGTCGATCTCCGCGTTGAAGACCCCGTGCGGGCCGATCATGGTCATCACCAGGGCGATCTGCCCGGCGGCGTCGAACACCGGCGCGCACAAGGTGTTGACGCCCGGCTGTGGCATCGACAGGCCGCGCCCCATGCCGGTGGCGCGGATCTCGTCCAGCATCTGCCGCACCTCGGGCGCGTCGAACGAGGCGGAGCTGCCGCCGACCACGCGCCGGTGCTCGTCTTCCAGCATGGTGCGCACCATCTTTTCGGGCAGGTAGGCGGCAAACACGCGGCCGGTGATGGTGTTGAACAACGACATCACCGTGCCCACGCGCAGGTTCACGTGCAGCGGATAACGCGGCTCATCGAGCCGCACCACGGTGGGGCCGAGCTGGCCCCACACGGCCAGCGCCACGCTGAGGTCGGCGCGCGCCGCCAGCAGCGCGGCCTCCTGGCTGGCCTCAGTCAGCGGATCGAGCTGCTGCAGCGCCGCCAGGCCCATTTGCAGGGCGCCGGGACCGAGTTCGTAATGGCCGGTCAGCGGGCTTTGCTTGGCCATGCCGGCGGCCATGAAGCTGACCAGATAGGGGTGCGCCTTGCCCGGCGGCATGTCGGCCAGTTGGGCCAGCTCCTTCAGCGGCAGCGGACGGCGTTGCTCGGTCAAGGCCTGCAGCACGCGCATGCCGACCTCGACCGACTGGATGCGGCGCTGGCGCTTGGGCGCGCTGGTGGCGGGCTCGGGGTGGCGGTCCGGCGACGGGGGGGGGTTGGAACGCGATGACGGAGGCATGGCGTCATTATTATTGATCCGGCACCATGAAGTTTTCATGCTGCGTACCTGACGATCGGGTCTTGGAAATAGGCGCGCACCCGGTCGCGATTGGTGGCGATGCTCTGCATGTGCTCGTTGGCCGCAGCATGTAGCTTGGCTTTGGTGCGCACAGGCACCTTCGAGCCGATGGCTTGCTTGAGATCGGCATTCAGTCGCTCGTCGGGATTGAGCTCAGGGCTGTAGCTGGGCAGAAAGAACACCTCGATGTCACGCCCGCGCTCGGCCAGCCAGGCCTTCACGGGCTTGCAGTGGTGCACCCCGAGGTTGTCCAGAATGAGAAAGACCTTCTTGCGCCGGCGCTTGCCATCTCGCACCAAGGCCTGCAAGAACTCGATGAGCCGCTCGTGATTGAAGGCGCCATCGATGATCATCCAGTTGGCGCGCCCCCGGTTGGTGACGGTGGAGATCATCGAGAGCTTCTCGCGCGTGCCGCCGACGACCATCGTCACCGGCGTCTTGCCGCGCGGCGCATAGCTGCGGCCACGCACGTCGGTGTTGACCAGCGCCGTCTCATCGCCCCAGTGGATCTCGCCGCCCTCGGCGCGGGCAGCACGCTCGATCGCCGGGTACTCGTGCTCCAGCCATTGGCGCACCGCCTCGGGGCGCTGCTCGTAGGCGCGCTTGATCGGCTTTTGCGGCGTGAAACCCCAGCGGCGCAGGTACTCGCCGGTGGCACGGATGGACAGCCGAAGACCGAACTCGCGCTCGATGTACTGCATCACCGCAGCGCGCGTCCACAGAGCGAACTCCATCTTCAACTGCTCGGGCCGCTGGTCGCAGATGGTGCGCCGCACCGAGGCCTCCTGCTGGGCGCTGAGCAAGCGCCCGTCGCCCTTGCTGCGACCGCGAGCAGCCGGCTTGATGGCGGCCCAGCCACCGGCATCAAACCGATCGATCGCCTTGCGAACCGTGGGGTAGCTCAAGCCCGTGAGCGTCACGATCTGCATCACGCCAGTGCCTCGAAGATGCAATCGCACCACTTGCTTTCGCCTCTCGTGCAGCTGCTCCAATTTCTGGTATCGAGCGTCTTCTTTGTCCATCACGCTATGACTGAATCAAACACCAAGAATTCAATCTTTATGATGCCGGATCAATAGTGATTGCGCCACGGCGTTAGACACCCGGTCCACGCGTATCCGCGGCCAGCACGATTTCCCGTTCGGCGGCATCATGTCGACCCTTATCCCTCAAACAAAAAGGAGAACCCTCGTGAATCAACTCAACATCGCCATCGTGGTGGGCAGCCTGCGCAAGGAGTCGTTCAACCGCCAACTGGCCGACGCGCTGGTCAAGCAGTTTCCGGCCGACTTCAAGGCCCAGTTCATCCGCATCGACGATCTGCCCCTGTACAACCAGGACGACGACGGTAGCCCGGCGCCGCAGGTCACGCGCCTGCGCGAGGAAGTCAAGGCCGCCGACGCCGTGCTGTTCGTCACGCCGGAATACAACCGCGCCATCCCGGGCGTGCTGAAGAACGCCATCGACCACGCCTCGCGCCCCTGGGGCCAGAGCGTGTGGAAAGGCAAGCCGGCCGCAGTGATCGGCGTGTCGGTCGGTGCCATTGGCACGGCCCTGTCGCAGCAGCATCTGCGCAACGTGCTGGCCTATCTGGACATGCCGACGCTGGGTCAGCCGGAGATGTTCCTGCAGTGGAAGGAAGGACTGGTCAGCGACGGCGCGATCGGCCCGGACAGCCGGCAGTTCGTGCAGGGCTTTGTCGACGCCTTCGCGGCCTGGGTGAAAAAACACGCTTGACGACACGGTGACGATCCGGGCGTCGGCCGGGCGCGCGATGGAATAATCCGTGCCCGGAGGCGCCACCGGCAGGGAACCTCCAGGCCCTCGTCCAGCTCTAGCCCTGGGCCCCGCGACACGGGGCTCTGACCGTCCCCGGAGATCCTCATCTTGCCCAGCTTCCTGCTTGACCACCCGCGCCGCGTCTTCGCCGGCATCGCCCTGATTTGCGCCGGCATGCTGGCTTACGGCATCCTGTATCTGCAGAACGTCGTCGGTCTGGAGCCGTGCCCGATGTGCATCGTGCAGCGCTATTGCCTGATTCTGCTGGGTGTGTTCAGCGCGCTGGCGGCGTTTTCCAGGGGGCCGGGCGGCTGGCGCTTGTGGGGCCTGCTGGCGGTGGCCATCGGCGGCTTCGGCCTGTTCACCGCCGCGCGCCAGAGCTGGCTGCAATGGAATCCGCCGCCGCTGGCCACCTGCGGGCGCGACCTGTTCGGCATGATCGAATCCTTCCCGCTGCAGCGCGCGATCCCGATGATCTTCCGCGGCGCCGGTGACTGCAGCGCCATCGACTGGACCTTTCTGGGCCTGACCATCGCCAACTGGTCCTTCATCTGGTTCGCCATCTTCATCGCGGGCATCCTGAACATGCTGCTGAAGCTGCCGCGGCGTCGCGGTGGCGTGATGCCGACCTGAAGGCGCGACTGCGCGTGAAGCAACAGAGCGGCATGGCCGCTCTTTTCTTTTGACTGCGTCAGGCGCGCCGGATCAGCCGCAGGATGACGATCAGTATGATCGCGCCCAGCGTCGCCACCACGATGCTGCCCAGCAATCCGCCGCCCAGCGATCCACCCAGCGAACCGAACAGAAAGCCGCCCAGCAACGCGCCCAGAATGCCAACGACGATGTCACCGATGACGCCGTAGCTGCCGCCCTTGACAATCATACCGGCCAGCCAGCCGGCGATCAGGCCAACGAGAATGAACCAAATGAGTTCCATGGTGCGGTGCCCCCTGCGATGACTGCGATGCACCCACTGTAGGCACCCGCATGGCCTCGTGCCGTAGGAGAAGCGCCCGCGCGCGTGCCGGCTGCGGCGGGGTGCGCGCTACAGCTTTTTCACCAGCACCTGGCTCTTGCGATCCCAGTTGTACTTGCGCTTGCGCGCCTCGGGCAGCCACTCGGGGTCGACCTGCTGGAAGCCGCGCTTGAGAAACCAGTGCATGGTGCGCGTGGTCAGCACGAAGATGCTCTCCAGGCCATCGGCGCGCGCGCGCTGCTCGATGCGCTTGAGCACCTTCTCGCCGTCGCCCTGGCCCTGGCTTTGCGGCGACACGGTGACGGCGGCCATCTCACCGGTCTTGGCCTCGGGGTAGGGGTAGAGCGCGGCGCAGGCGAAGATCACGCCGTCGTGCTCGACGATGGTGTAGTTGCCGATGTCGCGCTCGATCTCGGTGCGGCTGCGCTTGACCAGGGTGCCGTCCTTCTCGAACGGCTCGATCAGCTGCAGGATGCCGGCCACGTCGTCGTCGGTGGCCTCGCGCAGGCTCTCCAGCTTCTCATCGACCACCATCGAGCCGATGCCGTCGTGCATGTAGATTTCCAGCAGCACCGAGCCATCGACGGCAAACGGCAGGATGTGGCTGCGCTCGACCCCGTGCTCGCAGGCGGTGACGCAGTGCCGCAGGTAGTAGCCGACGTCGGCCGGCTGCTCCGGCCGTGGCAGGCGCGCCATCAGCGCGCGCGCCTCGGCCAGCGGGATCTCGGTGTCTATGGGATTGTCGTCGGCCTCGGCCTCGAGCGGCCGCACGCGGATGCCGGGCCGCTCGGTCAGGAAGATCAGCTTGTCGGCCTGCAGCCCCATTGCCACCGAGGTGGCCACTTCCTCCATCGACAGGTTGAAGGCCTCGCCGGTGGGCGAAAAGCCGAAGGGCGAGATCAGCACCAGCGCGCCCTGATTTAGCGAATCCCGGATGCCGGCGACGTCGACCTTGCGCACCATGCCGGTGCTCTTGAAGTCGACACCGTCGATGATGCCCATCGGCCGCGCCGTGAGGAAGTTGCCCGAGATCACACGCACCTTGGAGCCGGCCATGGGCGTGTTCGGCAGGCCCTGGCTGAAGGCGGCCTCGATCTCGTAGCGCAACTGGCCGGCGGCTTCCTGCGCACAGTCCAGCGCCACCGCGTCGGTGATGCGCAGGCCGTGGCTGTATTGCGGCTCGTGGCCCTTGGCTTTCAGCTGCTCGTTGACTTGCGGGCGAAAGCCGTGCACCAGCACGATCTGCACGCCCATGCTCTGGATCAGCGCCAGGTCGGTGGCGATGCTGCCCAGCTTGCCGGCCGCGATCGCCTCGCCCACCACGCCGACCACGAAGGTCTTGCCGCGGTGCATGTGGATGTAGGGCGCGACGGCGCGAAACCAGGGAACGAAGGTGAAGTTGAAGACCGTGGACATGGCGGCGGCAGGGGGCGTTCGAAAGCCGCGTCAAGTGTAGCGGGCGGGCACCGCGCGCCGGTTACGCCGCCATGTCGGGTCAGTCTTTTCGCACGGCGGCCAGGCGCCGGTAGACGGTGGCGCGGCTCAGGCCGAGCGTGCGCGCGGCGCGCGCCACGTTGCCGCCGGCCTCGCGCACCGCCTGGTGGATCAGCTCGGTCTCGCGCAGCTTGAGCGGCCGCGCCGCCGGCACGGGCGCCGCGCCGCCGGCGGGCCGCACCAGCACGCTGGCGCGCAGGCCCGACCACAAGGGCGCGTCCAGCGGATTCGCGCTGGTGGCGTGGTCGAACAGCATGCCGCAGGGCAGGGCGAACAGGGACTCGACGTGGATCGCCTGCAGGCTGAGCCGGCGCAGCGTCGGCAGCATGTGGCGCGCGGTGGCGTTGGCGCCGACCGCGAAGCCGTCGGCGTCCAGGCACAGCAGGCCGTCGGCGGCGCTGCCGGCGACGGCCGGGCTCCAGCCCAGGCGCAGGCACCAGCGGTGCGGCGTGGCCAGCAGCAGCGCGTCCTCGATCTGGCGCGCCGACTGCGCCACCAGGTGCTTGAGCTCCGGACGTTCGGGCGCGTCGATGCCGGTGAGATCCAGCATGCCGACGCAGCGCCCGTCCGGGCCGGCCAGCGGCGCGCCGGCGCAGGAGTAGGCACCGGTGTCGCGAAAGAAATGCTCGCCGCGGTGCAGCCACACCGGCTGCTGCTCGCGCAGCGCCGCGCCGATGGCGCTGGTGCCGATGCTGTGCTCGGACAGATCGACGCCGATGCGCGCGATCGCGTGGGCGCGCCGATCGCCGTGGTCGATCGTGCCGGCGGTGTCGATCACCGTGCCGTCGGCGTCGGTGAGCAGGGCGAAGTAGCGGATCGGTGCCACCGCGCGCGCCAGTTGCTGCAAGGGCCCGCGCGCCGCCTGCAGCAGCTCGCGATGCGCCTCGCGCAGCTGCTGCGACGCCGGGCGCGACACCAAGTCGAAGACCACGGCCTGATCCGGCCGCAGTCCGCGCGTCAGGCAGCGCCGCCAGGACTGCGCCAGCCACGTGCGCTCAGGCCACGGATTCACCGCAGCATCCGATGCGACGCGGCCTTCCAGCAGCACCGCCTGGCGTGCGCGCTCGATCTGCTCGAGCCGCTGCTGCTCGTGCGCGCTGGCGGACGGCGGATGGACCTGTCTCATTCTGAGAATTTCCCCCTCGCGCGCCGGGTGCTTAAGGGTTTGTCCTAGGGCCATTGCGCGCGTCCCTTTCAAGAATAGGCTGCAGGACCATTCTCACACGAGCCAGAGGAGACTCACGCCATGCAGGTGCAACTCAAGGTCAACGGTCATGCCGTGACGACCGACGTTCCGGAAAACACGCTGCTGGTGCAGTTGCTGCGCGAGACGCTGCAACTGACCGGCACCCACGTGGGCTGCGACACGGCCCAGTGCGGCGCCTGCACCGTGATCGCCGACGGCCGCGCCATCAAGGCCTGCAACGTGCTGGCGGCGCAGATGCAGGGCGCCGAGATCACCACCATCGAGGGCCTGGCCGCCGCCGACGGCACCATGCACCCGATGCAGGCCGCCTTCAAGGACTGCCACGGCCTGCAATGCGGCTTCTGCACCACCGGCATGGTGATGAGCGCGGTCGACCTGCTCCAGCACCACCCCCAGGCCAGCGAGCGCGAGATCCGCGAACTGCTGGAGGGCAACATCTGCCGCTGCACCGGCTACCAGAACATCGTCAAGGCCGTGCAGCAGGCGCAACAGGCCATGGCCGCCTGACAGGAGAATCGACATGGGTGCCAACGAATTTGCCAAGCTGCCGCACATCGGCGAATCCCTCAAGCGCAAGGAAGACGAGCGTTTTCTCACCGGCGTCGGCCAGTACACCGACGACATCACGCAGGCCAAGCAGAAGTACGCGGTGTTCGTGCGCTCGCCGCACGCGCATGCCGTCCTCAAGAACGTCGACACCGCGGCCGCGTCGGCCATGCCCGGCGTGGTGCGCGTGTTCACCGGCAAGGACGTCGAGGGCAAGATGGGCGGGCTGCCCTGCGGCTGGCTGATCAGCAACCCGGACGGCAGCCCGATGAAGGAGCCGCCGCACCCCATCCTGGCGCACCACAAGGTGCGCTACGTCGGTGACCACGTCGCCATGGTGGTGGCCGACACGCTGCAGCAGGCCAAGGACGCGGCCGAGGCGGTCGAGGTCGATTACGAGGTGCTGGAGGCCGTGATCGACATGCGCACCGCCAGGAATGGCCCGGCGCTGCACGACGAGGCGCCCGACAACCACTGCTACAAGTGGACGCTGGGCGACAAGGCGGCGGTGGACGCCGCCTTCGCCGGCGCCGCGCACGTGACCAAGCTGGACATCGTCAACAACCGGCTGATCCCGAACGCGATGGAGCCGCGCGCCGCCAACGCCAGCTACAACCGCGCCACCGACGAATACCTGCTCTACGTCTCCAACCAGAACCCGCACGTCGAGCGCCTGCTGATGACCGCCTTCGTGCTCGGCCTGCCCGAGCACAAGGTGCGCGTGATCGCGCCCGACGTCGGCGGTGGCTTCGGCTCCAAGATCTTCCTGTACGCGGAAGACGTGGCACTGACCTGGGCCGCCAAGCAACTCAACTGCGCCATCAAGTGGACGGCGGAGCGCAGTGAATCCTTCGTCAGCGATGCGCACGGGCGCGACCACATCACCCACGCCGAGATGGCGATGGACAAGGACGGCCACTTCCTGGCCCTGCGCGTGCACACCGACGCCAACCTGGGCTCGTATTTGTCCACCTTTGCTTCCAGCGTGCCGACCATTCTGTACGGCACGCTGCTGGCCGGGCAATACAAGACGCCGCAGATCTACGTCGAGGTCGATGGCTGGTTCACCAGCACCGCACCGGTCGATGCCTACCGCGGCGCCGGCCGGCCCGAGGCCACCTACGTACTCGAGCGCCTGGTCACCCGCTGCGCCTGGGAGCTGGGTCTGTCGCAGGACGAAATTCGCCGGCGCAACTTCATCACCAGCTTCCCCTACCAGACGCCGGTGGCGCTGCAGTACGACATCGGCGACTACCCCGCCTGCATGGACCAGGCGCAACAACTGGCCGACGTGGCCGGCTACGCGGCACGCAAGCAGGCCTCCGAGGCCAAGGGCTTGAAGCGCGGCATCGGCTACTCCAGCTACATCGAGGCCTGCGGCCTGGCGCCCAGCAACATCGCCGGCGCCCTGGGCGCGCGCGCCGGCCTGTTCGAAGCCGGCGAAGTGCGCGTGCACCCCACCGGCAGCGTGACGGTGTTCACCGGCTCGCACAGCCATGGCCAGGGGCACGAGACCACCTTCGCGCAGGTGGTGGCGGCGCGCCTGGGTATCGACCCAAGCCAAGTCGACATCGTGCACGGCGACACCGGTCGCGTGCCTTTCGGCATGGGCACCTACGGCAGCCGAAGCTTGAGCGTGGGCGGCACGGCGATCATGAAGGCGCTCGACAAGATCGAGGCCAAGGCCAAGAAAATTGCGGCGCACCTGATGGAGGCGAGCGACGCCGACATCGAGTTCAGCGGTGGCGAGTTCAAGGTCAAGGGCACGGACAAGAAGATCCCGTTTGCGCAGGTGGCGCTGACGGCCTACGTGCCGCACAACTACCCGCTCGACAAGCTGGAGCCGGGCCTGAACGAAACCGCGTTCTACGACCCGACCAACTTCACCTTCCCAGCCGGCACCTACATCTGCGAGGTCGAGGTCGACCCCGCCACCGGCGTGGTGCGGGTCGATCGCTTCAGCGCGGTCGACGACTTCGGCGTCATCATCAACCCGATGATCGTCGAAGGCCAGGTACACGGCGGCCTGGTGCAGGGCATGGGCCAGGCGCTGATGGAGCACGGCGTGTACGACGTGGACAGCGGCCAGTTGCTGACCGGCAGCTACATGGACTACACCATGCCGCGCGCGGGCGACTTCCCCGAGTTCAAGCTCGGTCACGTGTGCACGCCCTGCACGCACAACCCGCTCGGCAGCAAGGGCTGCGGCGAGGCCGGGGCCATCGGCTCGCCGCCGGCGGTGATCAACGCCGTGCTGGACGCCCTGGCGCCGCTGGGCGTGAAGGACCTCGACATGCCCGCCACGCCGCACCGCGTGTGGCAGGCGATCCAGAACGCCACGGTTTGAGGAGACACACATGTACGCATTCACCTTTGAACGCCCCACCAGCCAGGCCGACGCGCTCAGGCTCGCCAAGGCCGGCGGCAAGCTGCTGGCCGGCGGACAGACGCTGCTGGCGTCGATGAAGCTGCGCCTGGCCGCGCCCGAGCAGCTGGTCGACCTGGGCGCCGTCACGGAGCTGGCCGGCGTGCGCAAGGACGGCGACGCGCTCGTCATCGGCGCCATGACGCGCCACGCCGACGTCGCTGGCAACGCCGACGTGCGTGCCACGATTCCGGCGCTGGCCGCGCTGGCCGACGGCATCGGCGACAAGCAGGTGCGCGCCATGGGCACGCTGGGCGGCTCGGTCGCCAACAACGACCCGGCGGCCGACTACCCGGCGGCGCTGCTGGCCTTAAGCGCCACCGTCGTCACCGATCGGCGCGAAATCGCCGCCGACGACTTCTTCCAGGGCATGTTCACCACCGCGCTGGAAGAAGACGAGCTGATCACCGCCGTGCGCTTTCCGCAGCCGCAGCGCGCCGCCTACCTCAAGTTCCGCCAGCCGGCCTCGCTGTTCGCGCTGATCGGCGTGTTCGTGGCGCAGACGGCGGGCGGCGTGCGCGTGGCCGTCACCGGCGGCGGCAACGGCGTGTTCCGCCACACAGCGATGGAAGCGGCGCTCGACAAGAGTTTCACACCCGACGCGGCGGTGGCCGTCACCACCGACCCGGCCGAGCTGAACGGTGACCTGCACGGCAGCGCCGAGTATCGCGCGCACCTGGTCGGCGTGATGGCGCAGCGGGCGGTGGCCAAGGCGCTGGGCTGATAGAAGCTTGAAAGCCAACAGCCGGACGCAGAGGACGCAAAGGATTCGCAGAGGACGCAAAAAATAAAACCAAATTTTTTGGCTGTTCTTCTGCGTCCTCTGCGTCATCTTTGCGTC
The DNA here is from genome assembly GCA_016702555.1 of Burkholderiales bacterium. GTDB lineage: Bacteria > Pseudomonadota > Gammaproteobacteria > Burkholderiales > Burkholderiaceae_C > Ottowia. The sequence continues at coordinate 88,501 of JADJDV010000003.1, read as the reverse complement.
CTCTGGGTCCTGGAGTTTTGACCTCCAGCGCCTGTTCCACCAGCGCCAACCGCTATTGAAACCGAGCTCATGCCGCCCACCATCGATGCCCTTGTCGCCGCATTGGAAGGTGCCGGCTACTTTGCCGACCGCCGCCTGGCCACCGCCGCCTTTCTGGCGCTGAAGTTGCAGCGCCCGCTGCTGCTGGAGGGCGAGCCCGGCGTCGGCAAGACCGAACTGGCGAAGTCGCTGGCCCAGGTGCTGGGGCGCGAATTGCTGCGCCTGCAGTGCTACGACGGGCTGGAGCAGCGCGAGGCACTGTACGAGTGGAACTACGCCGCGCAATTGCTGCACCTGCGCGCCACGGAAGGGCAGGCGCCGGCCGAGGACATCGAGCGCGAGGTCTACCAGCCGCGCTACCTGATCCGCCGCCCGCTGCTGCAGGCACTGCAGGCGCCGCCGCCGGGCGCGGTGCTGCTGATTGACGAAATCGACCGCGCCGACGAACCCTTCGAGGCCTTTCTGCTGGAATACCTGGGCGAGTACCAGGTCAGCATTCCCGAGCTGGGCACAGTGCGCGCCGCCTGCACGCCGGTCACCATCCTCACCAGCAACCGCACGCGCGAACTCAACGACGCCGTCAAGCGCCGCTGCCTCTACCACTGGCTGGACTACCCCGAGCGCGAGCGCGAACTGGCCATCGTGCGCGCCCGCGTGCCCGAGGCGTCGGCGGCGCTGGCGGTGCAGGTGGCGGCCTTTGTCGGGCAGCTGCGCCGCACGCCGCATGCGGCGCACTTCCAGCGCGCGCCCGGCATCGCCGAAAGCGTGGAGTGGGCGAGGGCGCTGGTGGCGCTGGACACACTTACGCTCGACCCCGAGGTGGTGCAGGACACCGCCGGCATCCTGTTCAAGCAACGCGAGGACGTGGCCGCGCTGACCAGCGTCTTGACGGCGGAATTGCTGCACGAGGAAGCGCAGTCATGAATACAGGACGCAGAGGACGCAGAGATTTCGCAGAAGACGCAGAACAGAAATTGGGTTTCTTCTGCGTCCTTTGCGTGACTTTTGCGTCCTCTGCGTCCTGGAAGCTTGGGCATGCAACTCGGTGACGCCCGCACCGGCAAGCTCGCCGGCAACATCGCCGCTTTCGGTCGCACCCTGCGCCGCGCCGGCGTGCCGGTGGATGCGGCGCGCATCGGCATGGCGCAGCAGGCGCTGCAACTGGTCGGACTGGAGCGACGGCACGACGTCAGCGCCGCGCTGGAGGCGGTGCTGATCGGCCGCGAACAGGACCGCGCCGTGTTCCGCGAACTGTTCGACGCCTTCTTTCGCGACCCCGAAATCGCCAACAAGCTGCTGGCGCAGATGCTGCCGCGCGCCGAAGGCCAGGCCGAGCCGCCGCGCCAGCGGCCGCGCGTGCGCGAGGCGCTGGCCCCGCGCATGCCGCAGCCGCTGCAGCCGCCCAGCGCATCCGACAAGGAGATCGACCTCGACGCCGCCATGACGGCGAGCGAGCTGCGCCGCATCCGCCACGCCGACTTCAACCAGCTCAGCGCCAGCGAATACCTGCTGGTCGAGCGGCTGGTGCGCGATATCCGCCTGCCGCTGCCCGAAGTAGCCGCGCGGCGCGTGCGCGCCGGCACGCGCGGCGCCCGCGTGCACTGGGCGCGCACCTTGCGCAGCGCCGCCCACACCGGCGGCGAGATCATGGCGCTGCGCCGCCTGCAACGGCGCCGCCAGCGGCTGCCGCTGCTGGTGCTGGTCGACGTGTCCGGCTCGATGGAGCGCTACGCGCGGCTGCTGCTGGCCTTTCTGCACGCGGCCACGCGCGAGGCGCGCCATCAGCGCGTGCGGCGCGACGTGTTCGCCTTCGGCACCCAGTTGACCGACCTGACGCCCGCGTTTCGCCTGGCCGACACCGACGCCATGCTGGATGCGACCAGCGGCGCCATCGAGGATTTCGCCGGCGGCACGCGCCTGGGCGACTCGCTGGCCACGCTGCGCCAGCGGCACGCGCGCCGCCTGACCGGTCGCCGCACCCTGGTGCTGATCGTCAGCGATGGGCTGGACACCGGCGAGCCCGAGGACCTGGCGCGCGAGCTGCATTGGCTGAAGCGCCACAGCCGGCGCCTGCTGTGGCTCAATCCGCTGCTGCGCTTCGACGCCTACACCCCCAGCGCGCGCGGCGCCGCCGTGCTGCACGCCGCCGCCGATGGCATGCTGGCGGTGCACAACGTCAGCAAGCTGCAGGATCTGGCGGCGGCCATCGCCGCCATCATGAAACGCTAGTCAAGAGGAAACACGATCATGGACATGCAAGGCAGCCGCCAGCTCGCCGTCACGCAGGAACAGGCCTGGGCGGCGCTCAATGACCCCGAGGTGCTGAAGGCCTGCATTCCTGGCTGCGACAGCATCGAGGCCACGGGCGAGAACGCCTACGCGCTGGTCAACGCCATCAAGGTCGGCCCGGTGGCGGCCAAGTTCAAGGGCAACATCCAGTTGACCGACATCCAGGCGCCGCAAAGCTACACGCTCAACTTCGACGGCAACGGCGGCGCGGCCGGCTTCGGCAAGGGCCACGCCAAGGTCACGCTGACGCCCAACGAGGGTGGCTGCGAGCTCGGCTACACCGTGCACGCCACCGTGGGCGGCAAGATCGCGCAGGTGGGCCAGCGCCTGATCGACGGCGTCGCCAAGTCGATGGCTGAGAGCTTCTTCAAGCGCTTCGACGAGGAGATGCAGCAACGCCACCCGGTGCCGGCCACACCCGATGGCACCGCCGGGAGCGCGCCGCCCGCGGCCAAAGCCAGCACCGGCATCCCGGCATGGGTGTGGGTGGCTGGCGCGATCGTGCTGGTGCTGGGATACTGGCTGCTGCGAAGTTGATGCGGATGACGACAAGGAGGTCCCGCCATGGATAACCTCGATTTGACGGTGCTGCGCGCCCTGCGCGACTGGCGCCTGGCTGGCCAGCCGGCCCTGCTGGCCACGGTGGTGCGCACCTGGGGTTCTTCGCCGCGCCCGGTCGGCTCGATCATGGCGTTGGCCGGCAGCGGCGCGGTGGTGGGCTCGGTCTCGGGCGGCTGCATCGAGGACGACCTGATCGCGCGTTATACCCGCGCCGATGCGCAGGACGCCATCGGCCCCGGCGGGCCGCCGCAGTTCGCCAAGTACGGCGTCACGGCGGACGAGGCCTACCGCTTCGGCCTGCCGTGCGGCGGCACGCTGGAGGTGCTGCTGGAGTTCGATCCCGACGCGCAAAGCCTGGTCGAGCTGGTCGAGGCGCTGGATGCCGGCCGCCTGGTCCGCCGCCGCGTGCGCCTGGCCGACGGCGGTGTGACGCTGGCGCGCACCCATGTGCCCGACGAGCTCCAGGTGGACGAGCACGAGCTGGTCAACACCTTCGGCCCCGGCTACCGCATGCTGCTGATCGGCGCCGGCCAGCTGGGTGAGTACCTGGCCACGATGGCGCTGTTCAACGGCTTCACCGTCACCGTGTGCGACCCGCGCGAGGAATACCGCGGCGCCTGGAGCGTGAAGGGCGCCACCATCGACGAGGGCATGCCCGACGACGTGGTGCTGGCCTTCAAGCCCGACCGGCGCAGCTGCGTGCTGGCGCTGACGCATGACCCCAAGCTGGACGACCTGGCGCTGCTGGAGGCGATCAAGACCGAGGCCTTCTACGTCGGCGCCATCGGCAGCCGGCGCAACAACGCGCTGCGGCGCCAGCGCATGATCGAGCATTTCGAGCAGACCGAGGAGAGCCTGAAGAACCTGCGCGGGCCGATCGGCATCTACATCGGCAGCAAGACGCCGCCCGAGATCGCGGTCAGCATCATGGCCGAGGTGCTGGCGGTGAAGAACGGTGTGGCGCTGCCGCGCGATCTGGACGTGGCCTACGTCAAGGACATGCAGGGCATCGCGCTCAGCGATGCCGGCGCGCCGGTCTGCTCACTCAGTTGAGCATGCGGTTCACGGGCCCGGGTGGCATCGGTGCCCTTGTCATGGCCGCCGGTGCCGGGCGCCGCATGGGTCATCGCCCCAAGTGCCTGCTGCAGCGCGACGGCGTGCCGCTGATTGAGCGCACCGTGCGCCTGTTGATCGGCGCGGGCTTGGCGCCGGTGGTCGTGCTGGGCCACCATGCCGATCGCATTGAGCCGGTGCTGCAGCGCCTGCGCGAGGCGCTCGACGATCCGGGGCAACTGCGCTGGGTGCGCAACCCCGACCCGGATGCCGGGCAGGGCGGCTCGACCCGCTGCGGCCTGGCGGCGCTGCCGACCGATCTGGACGGCGTGCTGATCGCGCTGGCCGATCAACCGCTGCTGGAGGCGGACGACGTGCTGGCGCTGCTGTCGGCCTGGGAGCGCCGCGAGGAGGCGGTCGATCTGCTGCTGCCCGAGTTCGATGGCCAGCCGGGGCATCCGATCGTCATTGGCGCCAGGGTACGGCAGGCCGTGGCGGCGGCCAGTGGCGCGGCCGGCGTGCGCGAATGGCGACGCGCCCATGCGGACCGGGTACGCAAGCTGCCCATCCACCATCCGCGCTGCACCCGCGACGTGGACGCGCCGGAGGATTTGCACACGCTGGCGCAGGAGCACGGCGTCGACCTGCGCTGGCCGGAGGAAGCTGCTTGACGCAGCGCCGGTTGGGCGGCGGCGTCCTCAATCCGGACTTGGCACCCGCGGCAGCGGCACCATCACCGCCTGGCCGGGCGCCGAGCAGCCCTGGTCGCAGCAGCGCCCTGGCTGGCGGTTGCGGGTGATGGCGCGATCGCCCGAGGTCTCGAGCACGCCCCGGTCCAGCAGGCGCTCGACCAGATCGACCTTGCTGCCGACCGGGTAATTGCGCCAGATCTCCTGCGTCATCGCCGCCGGCGAGCCGCCGCCGTGCAGGCTGATGAGCGAATACCAGCCGCCCTGGTAGGAGGCCGTGAGGTCTTCCAGCAGGCGCGCCACCTCGATGCGCTTGTCGTAGGGCACGGCCGGGTTGGCGCGCAGCACGTCGGCCAGGCGCGCGGCGGTGGCCGGGTTGTGGTCCTCGTCGGGGCCGGGCAGGGCGACGATCAGGCCGCCGCTGACCTCGTGCGCCAGCCGGTGCATGTCGTAGATCTGCGTGGCCAGCAGCAGCTTGCCGATGTTGGCGAACACCGGTTCGGGCATGAAGCCGCCGCTGTGCTCGTCGGGGGCGCCATAAACGCTGGCGGCCACGCCGCAGGCGTAGAAGCCCTCGACGATCTTGATCAGCTCCACCATGGGCTCGCGCAGGCTGGCGTGGCGCTCGGGATCGAGCCCGTTGGCCTCGCACATCAGGGCGCCGGCGCCGATCAGCAGGTCGCCAAAGCCGGCGCGCGCTGCGATGCAGCTATGGCGGTGGTGCGTCGCGTAGGCGTAGGTCATGCTGCCGGAATGCTCCCAGTCGTCTGCGTGCCCGCCATAGAACACGCGGTCCCAGGGCACCCGCACGCGATCGAACAGCACCACCGCCGTCGACTGACCGTATTTGCGCGAGAACAGCGCGGCGCCGTGCTCGGTCTTCTCGCCCGGCCGCCCGGCGGGGCGCGAGACGATGGTGATGCCCGGCGTGTCGATCGGCACCGCGCAGCAGACGGCGAAGTCGGCGTCTTCCGGCCCCATGTTGCGGCAGGGCATGACCAGCAACTCGTGCATGTAGGGCGCCCCGGTGACGATGGCCTTGGCGCCGGAAATCACGATGCCCTGGGCGTTGCGCTCGACGATGTGGACGTAGGCGTCGGGGTTGGCCTGCTGGTGCGGCTTGCGCGAGCGCTCGCCCTTGGCGTCGGTCATGGCGATGCCCAGGGCCAGGTCGTTCGCCTGCACGTGGCTCAGGTAGGCGGCGAAGCGCTCGCGGTGCTCGCTGCCGCCGCGTGCGTCGTCAATGCGCGCCGACACCTGCGCGATGGCATTGAGCGCGTCGTGCGCCAGGTAGCGCTGGGCGCAACCGGTTTCCTGGCACAGCACGCGCACGGCCTCCAGCTTGTTCAGCAGGTCGCCGGCCGATTCGTTGACGTGCAGCATGCGCGGGACCGTCTGCCCGGTCGCCGACACGGTGGCCAGCATCAGCGGCGCCAGTTCGGGCCGAAGCGCGAAGTCGTAGGTGACGCCCAGGGCGTTGACGCCCGGCTGCAGCACAGGATCGTCGGCGACGGAATCGATCTGCCGTCCATCCACGTACACCATGGGTTTCAGGCGGCGCAGCGACTCGCGGTAGTCGCCGCTGGTCATTCGAATGGGGCTCAGGCGGGTTTCAAGCGGCATGGGGTGCTCCGATATGGCGTGGGTGCATCTATGTTGGTGTGGTGCGCGGCAGCAGCCGCATGAAACGCTGTTCCGTCACTGCCGCGCCCCACTGCGTGCCGGGCCATTCCTCGGCCAGCGTGAAGCCGAAGCGCTCATACAGGTGACGCGCCGCATCCAGCCCCGCGAAGGTCCACAGCTCGGTCCGTGCAAAACCCTGCGCATCGCAAAAACGCAGCGCTTCGGTCAGCAGGGTGCGGCCGGCGCCCTGACCGCGCCGGGTGTCGCTCGTGATGAACCAGCGCAGGTGGGCCTTGTCGGCACCCAGGCCCTCACCGTCGATGGCGACCGATCCGGCCAGCTGATCGTCCACCCACGCCGTCCACAGTTGGTTGCGTGGCGACGCCAGGCGCGGCACGAACTCTGCCAGCCCCGTCGCCACCTTGGCCTCGAATGGGGCGCCGAAGCCATGGTGACGCGCGTAGTAGCCGGCGTGCAGCGTCACGATGCCGCCGATCACGCCCGCTTGATAGCCTGTGCGCAGTTCCACGATGCTCGCCGTGGCCGCGTCAACGCGCGATGCGCGCACGGTCGACGATGCGATCGGCCTGCGCCTTGCCGACCGACGGGCCGAGCGCGCCGAACATGGCGCCAGCGCCCAGGCCGAGCCGGGTCTTCATGAACACGTCGATCACCTCGGGCGTGGAGTGGCGCAGCAGCTCGGCGCCCTGCACGGTGCGGGCGATGGCCTCGCTGGCCGGGCGGGCCAGGAATTCGTCCTGCAGCGTGGCGTCCAGTAGGCCGCCGAGTTGCTGCACGAAGGCGTCGAAGCGCGCGTCCTGCCCCCGCAAGTCGCTGAACTCGGCCAGCACGGCGTCGCGGCAGGCGGCGTCGCGCTGCATGGCACGGCGCACGTCCATGCACATCATGTTGGCCGTGCCTTCCCACACGCTGTTCAGCGGCGATTCGCGGAACACGCGGGCCATCGGGTTTTCCTCGATGAATCCGTTGCCGCCGTGGCATTGCAGCGCCTCGTTGGCAATCGCCGGCGCGCGCGAGCAGTTGAAGAACTTGGCGACCGGCGTGGTGACGCGGGCGAAGGCGCGTTCCTGCGCGTTGGTCTCCAGATGGTCGGTGGCTTTGGCCACGCGCAGCGCCAGCAGCGTGGTGGCCTCGACCTCCACCGCCATGTCGGCCAGCACGTTGGCCATCATTGGCTGCTCGGCCAGGGGCAGGCCAAAGCCACGCCGGGTCGTGGTGTGCTGCAGCGCCAGGGTCAGCGCCTGCCGCATCAGCCCGGCCGAACCGACGGCGAAGTCCAGCCGGGTCAGGTGCGCGTGCGAGAGGATCTCGCGCAGTCCCTTGCCTTCAGCGCCGACGCGGATCGCCAGCGTGCCGCTGTACTCGATTTCGCTGGATGCGTTGGATTGGTTGCCGGCCTTGTCCTTCAGGCGCTGCACGAAGAAGCGGTTGTAGCTGCCGCCCGGCAGGGTGCGCGGCAGGAAGAAGCAGGTCACGCCGCCGTTCACCTTGGCCAGGGTGAAGAAACCGTCGGACTGCGGCACCGAGCAGAACCACTTGTGGCCGGTCAGTTCGTACCAGTCGGCGCGCGCGCCGTGGTAGTCGGCCGTGTGCGAGAAGCGGGCGGTGGTCTGCGTCTCGCGCAGGTCGGAGCCGCCTTGCTTTTCCCGTCATGGCGTAGCCGATCACGACCGAGGGCTTGTCGGCCACCTCGCGGCGGCTGAACTCGTATTGCGTGCCGCAGACCTTGTCGGCCCAGATCTTCAGCGCCGGCTCGGCCGCGAAACCCGCGTAGGCGGCGTAGGCCATGCCGGTCGGGCAGGCGGTGCCGTGCTCGACCTGGTTCCACAGATAGGACAGCACGGCGCGCGCGTAATGCGGCTGCTTTTCTCGGGCCGTCCACGACAGGTTGGGCACGGCGTGCTGCCAGGCCAGCGCCATCAACTCGTGCCACGCGGGGTGGAAATCGACCCAGTCGACGCGGTTGCCGAAGCGGTCGTGCGTCTTCAACTCGGGCAGGTGGCGGTTGGCCTGGCGCGCCAGTTCCTGCACCGCCTCGTCGCCGGCGAGCTGGCCGAGTGCGGCGCAGCGCCCGGCGGCCCAAGGCGCTTCGCGCGCAATGGCATCGATGAGCACGGCGTCGCCGCTGAAGGCGTTGAAGCCTGTGGCCGGCGCGGCCTGGTTGTGCACCTCGTGGGTGGCGTAGCGGTCGGGCGCCGCGCGTTCGCGCAGCAGATGCTCGGCGGTGATCGGGGCGTTCATGCGGATCTCCTGGGTGTCGGTGGGGTGGCGGGGGAAACGGGTACGGGGTGCAGGTGGCCGGCGCGTGTGCGGGCACCTATGGTGGCCAGAGGGGCGACGGCGGCGCAGCACACGCTGGCGATCTGTCCGGCCAGATCGCGCACCGCGACGGGCTTCTGGCTGCCGCGGTTGCCCGATACATGGCCGAAATCGGCATTGAGCGGCGACAGCGGGCCGATCAGCCCTTCCATGAAGCCACCGACGATCACGGTGGCGGCGATGCTCGGATCCACACCGGCGCGAAACTCGCCCGTGGCCAGGCCATCCTGCACGATGCGCATGATCTGCAGACTGATCGCGTGCCGGTAGGCCAGGCGCGCCGCTTCGATCTGGCGCTCGCAGGGCTCGGCAATCATCGCGTAGGCCAGACGGCGGTTGCGCATGGCGCGCTCGACAAACGTGGTGACGGCCGCGCGCAGGCGCTGCTCGGGCGATTCGGCGCCATCGGCAATCGCCTGCATCACGTCCACCTCGCGTTGCGACACGATGGACAGCACCTCGACGAACAAATCGGCCTTGGACGGGAAGTAGCGGTACACGGTACCGGTGGCCAGACCGGCGGCGGCCGCCACGTGGCTGACCTGCGCCTCGGGCCAGCCGCCTTCGCTGACCAGCGCGCGCGCGGCGGCCAGGATGCGGTTGCGGTTGTCGGCCAGGCGGGCTTCAACCTGCTTGGTTTTGCGGTAGGCCATGAAGAAATGAATCCATATTCAAATCGACGTGAACTGTAATTCACTTCTTGGTCGTGCGCAAGTGGTTTTGAGTGCTCGGCACGGAACCATGCGGGATAATCCGGCACCCCATGAGACCCACGCGCCCGACGTCTTCCGCGCAGCCCCAACCGCTCCCCCGCCAAGCCCCTGAACGCCATCGTCGTCCTGAAGCGGTGGCAGCCAACCCGCCCCAGCGGCTCGACTTTCCGGCGAATCTACCGGTCAGCGAACGCAAGGACGAGATCATGGCGGCGCTGCAGGCGCATCAGGTCGTCATCGTGTGCGGCGAAACGGGTTCGGGCAAAACCACGCAGTTGCCGAAGATCGCGCTGGCCATGGGGCGCGGGCGCTGCAACGCGCCGGCAGGGCAGCGTGGGCAATTGATCGGTCACACGCAGCCGCGCCGCATCGCCGCCACCAGCGTGGCCAAGCGCATTGCGGACGAGCTGCAAACGCCGCTCGGCGACGTGGTCGGCTACAAGGTGCGCTTCAACGACCGCCTGTCGCCCGGCGCCAGCGTGAAGCTGATGACCGACGGCATCTTGCTGGCCGAGACGCAGACCGATCCGCTGCTGAAAAATTACGACACCATCATCATTGACGAGGCGCACGAGCGCAGCCTGAACATCGACTTTCTGCTCGGGTATCTGAAGCAGATCTTGCCGCGCCGGCCTGATCTGAAGGTGATCGTCACCTCGGCCACCATCGACGCGGATCGGTTCGCCAAGCACTTTGCCGATGCGCGCGGACATCCCGCGCCGGTGCTGATGGTGTCGGGCCGAACCTATCCAGTGGAGCAGCGTTATCGCCCCTTCGAGGAAAGCCGCGACCACGATCTGAACGACGCGATTGCCGAGGCCGTCGATGAAGTGTGGGGGGGCCGCCGTCCGGCGCCGGGCCGCCCCAAGCCGGACGGGGCCCCCTCGGGGGCCAGCGAAGACGCGAAGCGCGGCGCGTGGGGGCCTGTTTCTGGCGACATCCTGATTTTTCTGCCCGGCGAGCGCGAAATCCGCGATGCCGCCGACCACCTGCGCAAGCACCTGACGCACAGCCCGCTGACGCGCAACGCCGAGGTGCTGCCGCTGTTCGCGCGCCTCAGCCAAGCCGAGCAGGACCGTGTGTTCGACACGCACGGCGCGCCGCGCATCGTGATCGCCACCAACGTGGCCGAGACCTCGCTCACGGTGCCAGGCATCAAATACGTGATTGATGCAGGCACGGCGCGCGTCAAGCGCTACAGCTATCGCAGCAAGGTGGAACAGTTGCTGATCGAGCCGGTGAGCCAGGCGGCCGCCAACCAGCGCGCCGGCCGCTGCGGGCGGGTGAGCGATGGCATCTGCATCCGCCTGTACGACGAAAAGGACTTTGCCAGCCGCCCGCGCTTTACCGACCCCGAGATCCTGCGCTCGTCGCTGGCCGCCGTCATCCTGCGCATGAAGAGCCTGCACTTAGGGGGAGAGGGCGGGCGGGTGGAGGACTTTCCGTTTCTCGATGCGCCATCGGGCCGCGCGATTGCGGATGGCATTCAGCTGCTGCAAGAGCTGGGCGCGATGGACGAGGCGCAAGAGCTGACGCCGCTGGGCGCTGAACTGGCGCGCCTGCCGCTCGACCCGCGCGTGGGACGGATGATTCTGGAAGCGCGTGAGCGTGGGGCGCTGCGCGAGGTGCTGATCATCGCTGCCGCCTTGAGCGTGCAGGACGTGCGCGACCGTCCGCTGGAAGCGCAAGCCCAGGCCGACCAGGCGCACGCCAAGTTCGACGATGAGAAGAGCGAATTCAGCGGCTATCTGCGGCTGTGGAAGTGGTTGCACGATGCGCGCGGCGGGCAGGTGGTGAAGACGCGCGCTGAGATGGCGGCGCAGGAAGGGCGGGGTGCGAAGGCGCAGCCGGCCAATCTGGCGGCGCTGCCTGCCGCACAGCGCGCGGCACTGGCGATGGAAGCGGCGCGGCGGGCGTTGGGCGAGCCATCCCAACCCGCTCCCGCCAGCGGCAGAGGCGGCAACACCCCCAAGAAACTCCCTCTCCCGCACGCGGGAGAGGGCGGGGGTGAGGGCGCGCCCACCCACAAACTCAGCAACCGCCAGTGGGAAAACCTGCTGCGCCAGAACTACATCAGCATCCGCCGCGTGCGCGAGTGGCGCGACATCCACACGCAACTGCACACCGTGGTGGCCGAGCACGGGTGGATAGAAAACACCCATCGCCCGGCGCCGGGCCGCCCCAAGCCGGGCGCGGCCCCCTCGGGGGGCAGCGCAGACGCGCAGCGCGGAGCGTGGGGGCAGGTTTCTGCCGGCTATGAGGCGCTCCACAAATCCCTGCTCGCCGGCCTGCTGGGCAACGTCGGCCACAAGCTGGAGTCGGGCGACGCCCCCAGCGGCGAATACCTGGGCGCACGCGGCATCAAGTTCCACCGCCACCCCGGCGCGCACCTCAGCAAAAAGCCCGGTCGCTGGATCGTGGCCGCCGAGCTGGTCGAAACCACGCGCCTGTACGGCCGCGGCGTGGCCCACATCGAGCCCGAATGGCTGGAAGAAGTCGGCGGCCACCTGCTCAAGAAGCAGCTACTGGAGCCGCACTGGGAGAAGAAGGCGCAAGACGTGATCGCGCTGGAGCGCGCCACGATCTACGGCCTGGTCGTCTACAGCGGCCGCCGCAAGAGCTTCGGCCAAGTCGACCCGCGCGCCGCGCGCGACATCTTCATCCGCGAGGCCTTGGTCAACGGTGAATGGCCCGAAGACTGGGCACGCCGCCTGCCGTTCTTGCAAGCCAACGCCAAGACCATCGCCAAGGTTGAAGAGCTGGAGCACAAGAGCCGCCGGCAAGACGTGCTGGTCGATGATGAGCTGATCTACGCCTTCTACGACGCGCAGGTGCCGCAGGGCATCAGCAACGGGCGCGATTTTGAGAAGTGGTGGCGCGAAGCCAGCCGCACCAACCCCGACCTGCTGCGCCTGACCCGCGACGAGCTGATGCGCCACGAGGCCGCGGGCATCACCACCAGCGCCTTCCCCAAGATGATTCGCTTGGGCGGCGTCGATTGCAGCGCCGCCTACCTGCACCAACCCGGCGACGCCAAGGATGGCCTGACAGTGACCGTGCCGCTGTTCGTACTCAACCAGGTCAGCGAAGCGCGCGCCGAATGGCTGGTGCCCGGCATGCTGAAGGACAAGATCCAGGCGCTGCTCAAAAGCCTGCCCCAGCGCCCGCGCAGCCGCTTCGTGCCCCTGCCCGAAAGCGCCGCGCGCCTGGCCGAGGTGCTGGGCACGCCCGAGGCATTCGGCCAAGGCAGCCTGACCGACGCGCTGTTGAAGCAGGTGCGTGACGTGACCAGCCTGGATGTCAAGCGCACCGATTTCAAGCTCGACATGCTGCCCGGGCACCTGTTCATGAACTTCCGCGTGGTCGACGAGCATGGCCGGCAGCGCGGGCACGGCCGCAACCTGGCCGCGCTGAAGGCCGAGCTGGGCGGCGAGGCGCGCGGCGCGTTCCAGGCGCTGGCTGGCCTGCGGGCCTCTTTACCCTCTCCCTCTGGGAGAGAGCCTGCCCCGGACGCGATCCGGGGGCAGGGTGAGGGCCAGCCCGCATCCATCAAAAGTCAGGATTCAGAGCCAAATCAGCCTTCAGCCCTTGCTGGTCAAGCGCAAGCAGCTATCAAACCAGAAGTGGGCATCACCCTGTCCGCCGACCAGCGTCACACCGCCTGGACCTTCGGCGAGTTGCCCGAACTGCTCGAAATCCGCCGCAAGGGCCAGACCCTCGTCGGCTTCCCCGCGCTGATCGACGCCGATGATGCGGTCACCATCGAGGTCTTCGACGAGCCCGAAGTCGCCGCCGCCAAGCACCGCGCCGGCCTGCGCCGCCTGTTCTCGCTGCAGATCAAGGACGCGCTGAAGTACCTCGAGAAGAACGTCCCCGACTTGCAGAAGATGGCCGTCGCCTACATGCAGGTTGGACGAACGCCCGACGGAGCGGGCGGGGGCACGGCCGAAGAGCTGCGCCAGCAAATCATCGACGTCGCCCTCGACCGCGCCTTCCTCATCGACCCGCTGCCTGCGACTGAAGGCGACTTCAAACAGCGCGTAGACGAAGGCCGTGCCCGCCTGACCCTGATTGCCAACGAAATCGCGCGCCTGGCCGGCACCATCCTCACCGAATACGCCGCCGCCACCCGCAAGATCAAGGACACCAAGAACGCCCCCGACGCCACCAAGGACGCCGCTGAGCAACTGCAACGCCTGGTGCCCAAGAACTTCCTCGCCGTCACCCCCTGGGCCGCGCTGCAGCACTTCCCTCGCTACCTCAAAGCCATCGTGCTGCGCCTGGACAAGCTGCGCGCCGATCCTGCGCGCGACGCACAACGCATGCAGGACGCGCGCGCGCAAGACCAACGCTTCTGGCGCCTGGTCGCCGAGCGCAAAGGCCAGCAAGATGCCCGCATGCAAGAGCTGCGCTGGCTGCTGGAAGAACTGCGCGTGTCCTTCTTCGCGCAGGAATTGCGCACGCCGCAGCCGGTCAGCGTCAAGCGGCTGGAAAAGGTGTGGGCGCAGGTGCAAGCGTAGCTACAGGTGTCACGATAATCGTCCAACACGGCCGCGCCGCTGCGGCCCGCCTCAAGCAGGAGCTGCCATGAACACCCAAAAGCCGTCGGTCGACAACACGCCGAAGGTCGAAAACCTCGCGACTTTGCTGCAGTATCAGGAGCAGGCCATCGTCAGCCGCATGCTGGTGAAGAACAGCGGCGGCAGCGTGACGCTGTTCGCCTTCGATGGTGGCGAGGGCTTGAGCGAGCACACGGCGCCCTTCGATGCGCTGGTGATCGGCGTCGAGGGCACGGCCGAGATCACGGTGGCGGGGCAACAGCACCAGGTCGCGGCCGGTCAGAGCCTGCTGATGCCGGCCAACGTGCCGCATGCGGTGCACCCGGTGGGGCAGTTCAAGATGCTGCTGGTGATGATCAAGGAGCTCAAGGCCTGAGGTCGCGCGTCGCCACGCCGCTCACTGCGACTCCAGCACCGCCATCAGTTCCTGCTCGATCGCCAGCTGCGTCCTGGCGTGCTGCAACTGCGCGCCCTGCAGCAGAAAGGTGTCTTCCACGCGCTCGCCCAGGGTGGTGATCTTGGCCAGTTCCAGGTCGATGCCGTGCGCAGCCAGCACGTGGGCGATGCCGTAGAGCAGGCCAACGCGGTCGCTGGCGGTCACCGTCAGCAGCCAGTGCTGCGCCTTCTCGTCGGGCCGCAAGTCGATGCGCGGCGCGATGGGAAAACTCCGCACCCGGCGCGATACGCGGCCCAGGCGCGGCGTGCGCAGCGGCGCCTGGCTCTCGATGGCGGCCGGCAGCTCGGCCTGCACCATGTCCACGAACTCGCGTGAGTGCTGCGGTACCACGGCGCCGACGACCTGGAAGGTGTCGAGCGCGTGGCCATCGCGCGTGGTGTGGATCTTGGCGTCCAGGATCGAGAAGCCGGCGCGCTCGAAGTAGCCGCAGATGCGCGCGAACAGATCGGGCCGGTCGGCCACGTAGACCAGCACCTGCAGGCCTTCGCCGACCGGCGAGGGGCGCGCGCGCACCACCGGCGGCAGCGTCGCGCCGGCCATGGCGGTCAGCGACGGTGCGCCATCGGACGCGCGCAGGTGCGGCGCCAGCTGCTGCGCGTGCCAGGCGATGTCGCCGGCATCGTGGCGCATGAAGTAGCTGATGTCGAGCGTGTCCCACAGCGGCGGCGGCGCGTGCTGCGGCAGCGCACCGGTGGCCAGTTCGGCCAGCGCCTGGCGCTTGCGCGCCTCGATCACGGCGCCGGCATCGGGTGCGCGCCCGCCCAGCGCGTGCACCGTCAGCTTGTACAGGTCTTCCAGCAGCTTGCCCTTCCAGGCGTTCCACACCTTGGGGCTGGTGCCGCGCACATCGGCCACCGTCAGCAGGTACAGCGCGGTCAGCTGGCGCTCGTTGCCGACGCGACGCGCGAAGGTCTCGATCACGGCCGGATCGCTCAAATCCTCCTTTTGCGCGACCTGGCTCATGGCCAGGTGCTGGCGCACCAGGAACTCGATCAGCTGCATGTCGGCCAGCGCCACGCCGTGGTCGTGGCAGAAGCGCCGCACCTCGCGCGCGCCCAGTTCGGAATGGTCGCCGCCGCGCCCCTTGGCGATGTCGTGGAACAGCGCCGCCGTGTACAGGAGCCAGGGCTTGTCCCAGCCGGCCGCCAGTTGCGAGCAGAACGGGTATTCGTGCGCGTGCTCGGCGATGAAGAAGCGCCGCATGTTGCGCAGCACCATCAGGATGTGCTGGTCCACCGTGTAGACGTGGAACAGATCGTGCTGCATCTGCCCGACGATGCGCCGGAAGACCCACAGGTAGCGCCCCAGCACCGAGGTCTGGTTCATCAGCCGGAACGCATGCGTGATGCCCTGCGGCTGCTGCAGGATGGCCATGAAGGTCTGGCGATTGACCGGGTCGTTGCGAAAACTGTGGTCCATCAGCCGGCGCGCGTTGTAGAGCGCGCGCAGCGTGCGCATCGACAAACCCTTGATGCTGCGCGTCTGCGCGAACAGCAGAAAGGTCTCGAGGATGGCGTGCGGCTCGCGCTGGTACAACTCATCGTCGGCCACCTCGATCATGCCGCCCTTGTCGAAGAAGCGCGGGTTGACCGGGCGCAGCGCCGGCGCCGGCTCGCCGCGCTGCCGGCGCAGCTGTTCCTCGATGCCTTGCAGCAGCAGCTGGTTGAGCTGCGTCACCGCCTTGGCGGCCCAGTAGTAGCGCCGCATCAGCACCTCGCTGGCGCGCAGCGTCATGCGGCCGTCCTTGCCGAAGCGGTGGCGAAAACCGAGCGATTCGGCGACGGTACTTTGCAGGTCGAACACCAGGCGATCCTCGCGCCGCCCGGCGATCAGGTGCAGGCGCGTGCGCACCAGCGCCAGCAGCGCTTCGTTGTGGCGCAGCTGGCGCAATTCGTGCCCCGTCACCAGGCCAGCGCGCTGCAAGTCTTCCCAGCGGTCGCCAATGCCGGCGGCGCGCGCCGCCCACAGGATGATCTGTAAGTCGCGCAGGCCGCCCGGCGACTCCTTGCAGTTGGGCTCGAGCGCGTAGGGCGTGTCCTCGTACTTGGTGTGGCGCTGGCGCATCTCCAGCCGCTTGGCGGTGAAGAACTCGAGCGAATCCAGCGCCGCCAGGAAGCAGTGCCGGAACTCGTCGAACAGCGCGCGGCTGCCGCAGATCAGGCGCGCTTCCAGCAGCGCCGTCTGCACGCTGATATCGGCGCGCGCCATATCGACACACTCGCTCACCGTGCGCACGCTGGAGCCGATCTCCAGCCCGGCGTCCCAGCAACTGCTGATGAAGCGCTCGACGCGCTGGCGCAGCGCCGCATCGTGCGCCGGGTCGGCCGTGGCCGGCAGCAGCAGCAGCACGTCGACGTCGGATTGCGGATACAGCTCACCGCGGCCAAAGCCGCCCACGGCCACCAGGGCGGCGTCCGGCGCCCAGCCGGCCTGGCGCCACAGCGCGGTCAGCGTGGTGTCGGCCAGCCGGGACAGCTGCGCCAGGCCGCGTCGCGCACCGCGCAAACCGCTGCGCGCTTCGCGCAGGCCGTCGAGCAGCGCCTTCTTTTTTTGCCGAAAATCGCCGGCCGCTGGCGCGCCCGTCGCTGCGGCCAGGTCGGCACCGGCGGCCATGGGTGGAGATGTCGGGCGCGCGCCGCTCAGGCAGCGGCGTGCGCCATGCCCTTGACGAAGTCCGGGGTGGCCGGGCTGCCGTCCGACAGCGTCAGCACCTCGTAGCCGATGGGCGTGACCAGCACCGTGTGCTCCCACTGCGCCGACAGGCTGCGGTCGCGCGTGACGATGGTCCAGCCGTCGGGCATCTCCTTGATATCGCGCCGGCCGATGTTGATCATGGGCTCGATGGTGAAGGTCATGCCCGCCACCAACTCTTCGCCCGTGCCCGGCTTGCCGTAGTGCAGCACCTGCGGGTCCTCATGGAATCGCTGCCCGATGCCATGGCCGCAGAACTCGCGCACCACCGACAGGCCGTGGCCTTCGACGAACTTCTGGATTGCGTGGCCGACGTCGCCCAGGCGCGCGCCCGGCCGCACCTGCTCGATGCCCAGCCACATGGCGTCGAAGGTCAGCGCGCACAGGCGCCGCGCGGCGATCGACACCTCGCCGATCTCGAACATGCGGCTGTTGTCGCCGTACCAGCCGTCTTCGGTGATCACGGTGACATCGACGTTGACGATGTCGCCCTTTTTCAGCGGCTTGTCGGCCGGAATACCGTGGCACACCACATGGTTGACCGAGGTGCACACGTGGCCAGGGTAGGGCGGGTAGCCGGGCGGCTGGTAGCCGACGGTGGCCGATCGCGTGCCGTGGCGCGCCATCGATTCAGCGCTCAAGCGGTCGATGTCCAGCGTGGTGATGCCCGGCACGATGTGCGGCGTGATCTCGTCCAGCACTTGCGAGGCGATGCGGCAGGCCTCGCGCATGCCCGCGATGCCGGCGTCGTCCTTGATGGTGATGCTCATGGGTGCAAATTATCCCATCGGGCCTCATGGCGCGCCGCGGCGCAGCCGGCGGCAGGGTCAAGGCGCCGGCGCGCGCAACTGCTCGGCCAGCGCCATGACAGAACGTGGCGCGCAGCCTTCGGCCTTGTTGTTGATGCTGACGTAGGCCTTGTGGCCCGCACCCACGGTGCCGGCGATGACGCGGGCCAGCGTGGCGCGCGTCGCCGGATCGGGATCGACCAGGGTGTCGAAGGGTTCGTAGCTGCGCTTGGCGTTCTCGTAGCCGTAGGCGCCGTGCAGGCGGTGCAGGTTCCAGCGGCACACCAGCGGCCCGGGCCAGAGCGCGCGCAAGAGCGGCAGTTGCTGCTCGATCGGCGGCATCTTGGCGTGCAGGCCAAGGCAGTAGGTGACGGCATTGTGCCGGCGCGCGGCGCGCAGTGCGCGCGCCAGCAGCGGTGCGTGCGCGGGCGTGAGGAAGACGGCATCGCGCACTTCGAGCGCCAGCACGCCGTCGGGCGCCGCCGCTTGCAGCGCGGGCAGGGCGGCCAGCAGGGCGCCGATGCGCTCGATCAATTCCGGCAGCCGCGCCAGGTGCGCCGGCGGCAGTGGGCTGATCTGGAACACCAGCGCGCCGACGCGCGTGCCCAGGCCTTCGAGTGCCGGTTCGACGAATTCGCGCCACGCCAGGTCGTGGTCCAAAAAGGCCGGGTTGGGCGCCTTGCCACGGCCGTCCTCGGCGCGCACCCAGGCGTCGGTGATCAGCGCCGGCGCCTTGACGATGAAGCGGAAATCCGGCGGCACCTGCGCCGCATAGCGTGCGTACTGGCTGGCGCTGAGCGGGCGATAAAAGGCGCGGTCCAGGCTCACGCTGCGCAGCAGCGGGTGCTGCGCGTAGGCGGCCAACCCCCGTTTGGACAAACGGGATTCGGCGTAGTCGCCGTCCCAGACCAGGCCGTTCCAACCGGGAAAATGCCAGGACGAGGTGCCCAGATGCACGCGCGGTGACAGCGCCCGCGCCAACTCGCTCAGCTCAGGCGAGGGCGCAACCGGGCGCACGCCGGCGCTGGTTTTGTGAACCGGTTGCGACGTGGACCCGAGCGCTGGCGCAGCGGCCGGCGGGGCATCCGGGGCCAGCAAGGGCAATTGATCGGGTGGCGCAGCGGGCATGGCGAAACGGCTGGTGGCACGGCGCCACCAGCGCGACAGCATAAGCCGGCCCTGCGCTAACATGCGCTGCACCATGTACCACCCGCCGCAATTCGCCAGCACCGACCCCGCGCTGGCGGCGCGCCTGATGCGCGAGCACCCTTTCGCCAGCCTGATCACGCTGGACGAGGAAGGACAGCCCTTCATCACCCATTTGCCGCTGCATCTGCAGCAGGACGAGGCGGGGGCGTTCACGCTGCTGGGCCACGTGGCGCGGCCAAACCCGCAGTGGCGCCACCTGCAGGCGCGGCCGCGCGCCACGGTGAGCTTCCTCGGCCCGCACGCCTACATGTCGCCGTGCGTGTACCCGGACCTGGCGCGCGTGCCGACCTGGAACTATCTGGCCATGCATTGCCAGGTGCGGGCGCGCCTGTTCGATCATGAAGACGCCAGCGGCAAGGACCGGCTGCTGAAATGCCTGATCGGCGACCACGAACCCGCCTACGCCGAGCAGTGGCGCGGCTTCGATCCCGAACTGCAGCGCAAGCTGCTGGCCGGCATCGTCGCCTTCGATCTGGTGGTGCAATCCTGGCAGTGCAAGCTCAAGCTCAACCAGCACCGCCAGGAGGCGCACGCCACCCTGCACGCCCTCTATGCCGCCGGCACGCCCGATGAGCGCGCGCTGGCGGGCTGGATGGAAACGCTGGGCATGGTGCCGCCGGCCGGCGCCTGATGCCGCGGGCCAGCCATGCGCGCGTTCGGGCTGATCGGCTTGCTGGCGGCGCTGCTGATCGTCGGCTGGCTGGCGAAAGGGCAAGTCGAGGGGTTTCGCTTGCCCCGCGTCGGCGCCACCGCATCGGAAGCGCCGCCCGGCCAGGCCCCGAGCGGCACGCCAGGCCCTGCCGGGCAGCTGCAGCAATTCAGGCAGCAGCCGGACCAGGCCTTGCAGACGCCGCGTGTGCTGCCGGACGAGGCGAAATGATGCTCTTGAACGACCAGGCACATGGCCGCTGAATCCCCCGCCATCGGCCAGAGCATCGCCGACGACGCCGAGGCCATGCGCTGGGCGCTGGCCGAGGCGCGCCAGGCGGCGCAAGCGGGCGAGGTGCCGGTCGGTGCCGTGGTGGTGCAGGGCGGGCACATCATCGCCAGCGGCCGCAACGCGCCCATCGGCGCGCACGACCCGACCGCGCACGCCGAGATCGTCGCGCTGCGCGCCGCCGCGCGCCGTTTGAACAACTACCGCCTCGACGGCTGCACGCTGTACGTCACGCTGGAGCCCTGCGCCATGTGCGCCGGCGCCATGCTGCACGCGCGCCTGCACCGCGTCGTCTACGGCGCCCCAGACCCCAAGACCGGCGCCGCCGGTTCGGTGCTGAACCTGTTCACCGATGCGCGCCTGAACCACGGCACGCAGATCGAAGGCGGTGTGCTGGCAGAGCAAGGCGGGGCGCTGCTGCAAGACTTCTTCAAGCCGCGCCGCGTCAAGCGCAACCCGCTGCGCGACGACGCCCTGCGCACGCCCGACAGCGCGTTCGCCGAGCTGCCTGGCTACCCCTGGGCACCCCATTACGTCAGCGACCTGCCAGCGCTGAACGGCCTGCGACTGCACTACCTGGACGAGGGGTCGCCCGACGCACGGCGCACCTGGCTGTGCCTGCACGGCAACCCGAGCTGGAGCTACCTGTACCGGCACATGATCCCGGTCTGTCTCGCCGCCGGCGACCGCGTGGTCGCGCCCGACCTGATCGGCTTCGGCAAGAGCGACAAGCCGAAGAAAGAGTCCGCGCACAGCTTCGGCTGGCACCGGCAGGTATTGCTCGAGTTCATCGAGCGGCTCGATCTGCGAAACGTCGTGCTGGTCGTGCAGGACTGGGGCGGCATCCTGGGCCTGACCCTGCCCATGGCCGCACCCGAACGCTACACCGGCCTGCTGGTGATGAACACGTTGCTGGCCACCGGCGATGTGGCGCTGCCACCCGGCTTCATCGCCTGGCGCGACTGGTGCGCCAAGAACCCGGCCTACGACATCGCCCGCCTGCTGGCGCGCGGCAATCCGCACTTAAGCGCACAGGAGTGCGCCGCCTACATGGCGCCGTTTCCCGACGCCGGGCATCGGGCGGCGACGCGGGCGTTTCCCGGCTTGGTGCCCGAGTTTCCCGAGGACGATGGCGTGGCTGTTTCACGTGCCGCGCGCGAGTTCTGGCGCCACCAGTGGCAAGGTCGCAGCTTCATGGCCGTGGGCATGCAGGATCCGGTGTTGGGGTCGTCGGTGATGGAACAGCTGCGTTCGGCGATCCGAGATCGTCCCGAACCCATGCGCGTGGAAAATGCCGGGCACTTTGTTCCAGAGTTTGGTACTGTGATTGCAGAAAAAGCGGTACTTTGCTTTGGATGATCTTGCGCAGGCGAGATGAATGAGGCGTATCAGGAGGAATCGGCCATGCAGTTGATCGACGCATTCCAGGAAGAGCACGTGCTGATTGATCAGGTGCTCGGGTCTTTTCGCACCTACGTCAACGGACTCTGCGACGGGACGGCGGACCCGCAGGACGGCAAACGGTTCGCCGCGTTCTTCACCGAGTTCACCGGCCATTTTCATCACGAGCGGGAAGAGCGGGTGTTTCTCGATGCGCTGGTGAAGGAGGCCGACCTGCCGGCCGACCGTGGGCCTGTGTGCGCCTTTTTGCGCGAGCACGCCGAGATGGAGGCGTGGATGGGCGAGCTGGCGCCGCTGCTCGATCAACGGCCGTCATCCGAGGACGATCGCCAACGGCTTCAGGCCATGGCGGTGCGCTACTCGCACGCGCTCTGGCGCCACATGGACGCGGAGAACTCGGTCCTGTTCGTGGAAGGGGCAGAGCGGCTGCAGCGCAACGGCGTTTGGGAGCTGCCGGATCGGCCCATGACCGACGCCGAGGCGGCCGCGCGCGATGGCGCCGCGGGCCTGCCGAGCCGCTACCCGCCGCTCGAAGACCCTGCGCTCACGCGCGGCGACGGTTGCTTCATGTGCCGCGCCCACGGCGACACCTGCGACGGACTCGAAGCCGAGTGGTGGACCGAGCTGGAGTGGGAAGAGTTCTTCCTGAGGTGACACCAGCGATGTCGTGATGGCCGCCCAAGCCGCCCTTGTCCGCACCAACGCTTGATTCCATCGTCAATTCAATGCCCCATATCTACATTTATTCCCCGTCCGGCGCCGTGCGCGACCGCGCGGCGTTCAAGCGCGGCGTCAAGCGCCTGCAGGCGCTGGGCCATGAAGTCGAGATCGACCCGGCCGCGCTGGCCAGCCATCAGCGCTTTGCTGGCGACGACGCCACGCGGCTGGCCGCCATCGGGCGCGCGGCGACCAGCGGCGCCGACGTGGCGCTGGTCACGCGCGGTGGCTACGGCCTGACGCGGCTGCTGCCCGACCTGCCGTATCGCCAGCTCGCTCGCGCGGCCGGCAAGGGCACGCGCTTCGTCGGGCTGAGCGATTTCACGGCCTTGCAACTGGCGCTGCTGGCCAAGACCGGCGCCGTCACCTGGGCCGGCCCGGCGCTGCTGGAAGGTTTTGGTGCCGCCGATGCGACCGACGCCGCCGAAGGCCACGGCGGCAAGCCGGTGGCTGGTGGTCCCGACGAGATCACGCTGGCCTGCTTCGAGGACATGGTGAGCGGGGCAGGCGAGGGCACGGGCTGGCGCCTGCCCGCCGCCGACCTCGCCGCCTTGAACGGCCGCACCGGCTCACTGGCCCATGATGCGCTGCTGTGGGGCGGCAATCTGGCGATGGTGGCGTCGCTATTGGGGACGCCCTGGTGGCCCGAGGTCAAAGGTGGCGTGCTGTTTCTGGAAGACGTGGGCGAGCACCCGTACCGCATCGAGCGCATGCTGGCGCAACTGCTGCACGCCGGCGTGCTCGCGCGGCAGAAAGTCATCGTGCTCGGCCAGTTCACCGAATACCGCTTGAGCCCGCACGACCGCGGCTACTCAATGCGCAAGGTGGTCGACTGGCTGCGCGGTCAGTTGAAGGTGCCGGTGCTGACCGCGCTGCCGTTCGGTCATGTGCCGACCAAGGTGCTGCTGCCGGTGGGCCTGAAGATCGACCTGCTGGTGGAAGATCGCGACGCGCTGCTGCTGTGGGGGCATCAACATTGAGGGCCGATGGGAAAGTCGATGTTCGGTGTTCTGTCGATGTTGCCCGAACTCAGCCACTGCAGCGCTGGCAACTCATCCATTCAGTTACCTATTTTATTATTAACATAATTCACATCGTATAAAGTCAACCAGCCAAGCCGGTTGCCCCTGCATGTGCTCGATACCCGCATCGAACAAGGCCGCAGGCTGCGCTCGATGTACCGCTCACTGGGCTGGTCGCGCGCCGAGTGCGTGGTTTACGATGTTCCAACTCAGCCATTCAAAGGAGACATCCATGCCTGCGTACGTCGTTGCCACCATGGCCATCCACGATCCAGCCACGTATCGCGAGTACACCGCCCGGACGCCGGCGACCGTCAAGCGCTATGGCGGCAGGTTCCTGACCCGTGGTCAGGATGTGCAAACGCTCGAGGGCGCGACCTTCACCGAGCGCATGGTGTTGCTGGAGTTTCCGAGCCGGCAACATATCCTGGACTGGATGAAGGCTCCAGAGTACGTGGAAGCCTGCAAGTTTCGCCATGCCGCGGCGACCTGCCGGATCATCATCCAGGAAGGCGATGCCAACACGGAGAACCCTGATCCGCGCGTGTGATCTCGCTCGACGACGGTGCGGCGAGCCGCGCACACCGTCTCTTTTTCGGAAACACGCTCGCGCGAGATCAATCCACTGGCGGCAGCCATGACACCCCAAGCCATCCTCTCGCACTACGACCAAGGGACACTCTGGCCCGACGAGCGCACCGTGCCCGCCGATTTGCCCGCGGCCTACCAGCTTGCATTGCAGCTCCGGGCCCTGCGCGAAGCGCGCGGAGAGCATGTGGTGGGCTACAAGATCGGCTTCACCAACCGGACGATCTGGGAGCGGTACCAGGTCTTTGCGCCGATCTGGGGTCCGGTCTGGAACACGACCGTGTCTCAGTGCGATGGCCACGGTTCGATCGACCTCGCCGGCACCTCCCTGCCCCGCCTCGAACCCGAACTCGTTTTCGGCCTGGCCAGAACGCCGCCCGAGCAGCCCACGGTGGCACAGGTTTTCGACTGCATCGGCTGGATCGCCGCCGGCTTCGAAGTGGTGCAGTCGCACTGCACGGACTGGAGGTTCACCGCCGCCGAAACCATTGCCGACGGCGCCTTGCATGCCCGCTTGCTGGTGGGGCGACAGCGGCCCGTGCGGGAACTCGCGGCCAACGCCGGCGAACTGGACACGTTGCTGGCCGCGGCTCAGCTGGCGCTGTTTCACCAGGGCGTCTGCATGGATGGCGGCTCAGGCGCCAGCGTGCTGGACAGCCCGCTGCAGGCCTTGAAGCACTTCATTCACGAGTTCCAGCGCCTGCCGCAAACGGCTCAGCTCATGCCCGGCGATGTCGTCACCACGGGCACCTGGACCGATGCCTGGGCGGTTCAGGCGGGCGAGTCCTGGCAGTTGAAGTTCGACATCGGCATTGGGGCCCTCACCGTCGAGTTTCGCTGACGCGCACGCTCGAGCGGTCACCACTTCCCGCGTGGCCCCTGCTTCTGCCTGGCCCAGCGCAGCGCGGTGTCGATCAGCTCCACCGAATCCGGGCGCTCGGCGCGGCGCGCGAAGTCGAGCGCGGCCATGCCTTTCTGGTTGCGCATGTGGATGTCGGCGCCGGCCTCGATCAGCAGCTTCACGGCCTCGGGCGTGCCGTAGGACGCGGCCATCATCAGCGGCGTGGTGCCGTTGGGCGATTCGGCGTCGATGAAGGCGTGCTCCTCCAGCAGCAGCTCCATGATCTTCAGGTGACCATGGGTCGCGGCGTAATGCAGCGGTGTCCAGCCCGGCTTGTTGACGTCGGCACCCAGCTTGATCAGACGCGCGGCGATGTCCAGATGGCCTTTCAGCGCCGCCATCATCAGCGGGCTTTCGTCGGCCGGATTGCGCGATTCAGGCTGCAGGCGCGGCGAGGCCAGCAGCACGTTGGCCGCCTTCAGCGTGCCTTCCTGCAAGGCCACGTACAGGCCCGGCATGCCTTTCTCGTCACGCGTGTTCGGGTCGACGCCGCGCGCCAGCAGATTGCGCAGAGCCAGATCGTTGTCCTGCTTGATGGCGCGGAAGAAGGGGTCGGCGTCCTGGGCACGGACCAGTGGCGCCGCCAGGGCCAGGCTCAGCGCGAGCAGCACACGGCGGGAAAAAACGGCTTGGTTCATTGGGAAACCCTCGTAAACAGACGGGTGAAGTTGGCGCTGGTCACGTCCGCGATGTGCTCGACGCTGCTGCCGCGCAGCTGCGCCACGCCGGCCGCCACGTGCACCACGTAGGCGGGGGTGTTGAGCTTGCCGCGGTGCGGCACTGGCGCCAGATAGGGCGCATCGGTCTCGATCAGCAGACGGTCGTCGGGGACCAGCTTGGCGACTTCGTGCAGCTCGCGCGCGTTCTTGAAGGTCACGATGCCCGACAGCGAGACGTAAAAACCCATGTCCAGCGCCGCGCGCGCCACCTCGCGCGTCTCGGTGAAGCAATGGAACACGCCGCCGGCGCTGCCCGCGCTGCCGTCTTCGCCCTCCTCGCGCAGGATCGCCAGCGTGTCGTCCGATGCCGCCCGCGTATGGATCACCAGCGGTACGCCGGCCTGCCGCGCCGCGCGGATGTGGGTGCGAAAGCGCTCGCGCTGCCAGCCCATGTCGGCGATGCTGCGGCCGCCCTTGCGCTCGGCCATCTGGTAGTAGTCGAGCCCGGTCTCACCCACCGCCACCACCTTGGGCAAGCGCGTGGCGGCGACCAGCTCGTCCACGCTGGGTTCGTGCACCTGCTCGCTGTCCGGGTGCACGCCGGCACTGGCCCAGAAGTTGTCGTGCGCGGCCGCCAGCGCCTGCACGCGCGGGAACTCCTCCATCGTGGTGCTGATGCACAGCGCGCGCGTCACGCCGGCCGCGGCCATGGCGGCGCGGATGCCGGGCCCGTCGGAGGCCAGTTCGGGAAACGTGAGGTGACAGTGGGAATCGGTGAACATGAAACGGCTATCGCCTGACAAGGCGGCCGGCGGCTGGGCGCCCGCCGGTCTTTGGGATTCAGATGGTTTGCGTCGACCGCTCGGCGGCGGAGGGCGCGCTCAGCAACTCCTCGATCCGGCGCCGGAGCTGCGCCGACTTCTCGTCGCCGGGAAAATGCACGCCCACGCCCTGCGCGCGGCCGCCCAGTGCGCGCGCCGGCGTCACCCAGGCGACGCTGCCGAGCACCGGGTAGCGCTGCTCGTCGCCGGGCAGGGTGATCAGCACGTAGACCTCGTCGCCCAGCCGGTACTCACGCAGCGTCGGCACGAAGATGCCGCCGTGCCGAAACAACGGAATGTAGGCGGCGCGCAGGCTCGTCTCGTCCGGCAGCGCGAGCTGCAGCACGCTGGGGCGTTGCGGGGCGAATTCGTCGCGGACCTCGATGTCCATGGCGGGTTCCGAAAAAAAGCGATCAAGCCTTGGAGTTTAGAACCTGGCGCGCCGAACTGACCAGCCACTCGGCGGCCAGGCCGGCGTTCAGCGGGTGTTCGGCCGTGCGTGCGGCCTGGGTCAGCTGGCTCCACCAACGCGTCAGCACGCCGATCGGCAAGGGGCGCTCGGGCAGCTCGGCGGCGGCAAAAAAGCGCGGCGGCGCGCCCACTTGCAGCGCCAGCAGGTCGTGACACAGCTTTTGCAGCCGCGCCACGGCCTCGGGCAGCGGCAGATCGGCCAGCGCCGAGCCGTCGCCGCGGCTCATGGCGCGCGGCAGCAGCGCCCACTGGCGCGCGCCATCCTTGGCCTGGGCCAGCGCCAACGCGGCGGCCGGACGGCCGCCGGCGGCGCGCAGCAGGGCCGCGCCCTCGCCCGCCGCCACGCCTTGCGCCGCCAGCCAGGCCAGCGCCTCGGCTTCGGCCGGCCAGGTCAGCGTGTGGCTCTGGCAGCGGCTGCGGAGGGTGGGCAGCAGCAGGTGCGCGGCGTCGGTGGCCAGCACGAAACGCATCGCGCCGGGCGGCTCCTCCAGCGTCTTCAGCAGCGCGTTGGCGGTGACCGGGTTCATGCGCTCGGCCGGGTACACCAGCACCGCCTTGCCGCGCCCGCGCCCGCTGGTGCGCTGGGCAAACTCGATGGCGTCGCGCATGGCATCGACGCGGATCTCCTTGCTGGGCTTGCGCTTCTTGTCGTCGATGTCGGCCTGCGCCTTCTCGGGCAGCGGCCAGCCGCGCTCGATCATCTCGGTCTCGGGCATCAGCACCACCAGGTCGGTGTGGGCGCGCACGTCGATGGCGTGGCAGCTGGCGCATTGGCCGCAAGCACCACGCGCCGTCGGCGCATCGCACAACCAGGCGCGCACCAGACTTTCCGCCAGTTCAAACTGACCCAGACCGGATGGCGCCTGAAGCAGCCAGGCGTGGCCGCGCTGCGCCAGCAGGCTTTCAAGCTGCCGGGCGATCCAGGGCGCCAAGGTGCTCTGACTCACAGCCACCCCCTGCCCCGCACCGCCGCCTGCACGTCGCGCCAGACGACCTCGCGCGGCTGGTCGGCGTCGATGCGCGCGAAACGCGCCGGCGTCTCGTGCAGGCGGCGTGCGTAGCCGGCGCGCACAGCGTCGAAGAAGGTCTCGGGTTGCGCCTCGAACTTGTCCGGCACGCGCGTGCCGGCCAGGCGGGCGGCGGCCACGGCGGGCGGCAGGTCGAACCAGATTGTCAGGTCAGGCTGCAGCAGTGGCGCGCGGGCCGGATCATTGCTCGCCAGTGTGGATGCGTCCTGCACCAGCCGCTCCAGCGCGGCCAGCGATGTCCAGTCGAAGCCGCGCCCCCCGCCCTGGTAGGCAAAGGTGGCGTCGGTGAAGCGGTCGCACAGCAGCACCTCACCGCGCGCCAGCGCCGGCGCGATGACCTGGCGGATGTGGTCGCGCCGCGCAGCGAACATCAGCAGCGCCTCGGTCAGGGCGTCCATGGGCTCGTGCAGCGCCAGTGCGCGAATCTTTTCCGCCAGCGGCGTACCGCCAGGCTCGCGCGTCAGCGTCACGTGGCGGCCGGCGGCGCGAAAGGCGTTGGCCAGCGCCTCGATGTGCGTGGACTTGCCGGCGCCGTCGATGCCCTCGAAGCTGATGAAAACGCCCTGCCCCATCAGTTGGCGCCACCGCCACCACGCTGGTATTTGTTGACCGCGCGGTTGTGCTCGTCCAGCGAGGGGCTGAAGTGGCTGCTGCCGTCACCTCGCGCGACAAAGTACAGCGCCTTGGTGGGCGCCGGCTGCACGGCCGCCATCAGCGAGGCCTTGCCCGGCATGGCGATTGGCGTCGGCGGCAGGCCGGCGCGGGTGTAGGTGTTGAAGGGCGTGTCGGTGGTCAGGTGGCTGCGCTTCAAGTCGCCGTCAAAGCGTTCGCCCAGGCCGTAGATCACGGTGGGGTCGGTCTGCAGGCGCATGCCGATGCGTAGGCGGTTGATGAAGACGCCGGCGATTTCGGGCCGGTCCGCGGCCTGGCCAGTTTCCTTTTCGACGATGCTGGCCAGGATCAGCGCTTCGTCGGCATTTTTCAACGGCAGGCCGGGCGCGCGTGCGTCCCAGGCCGCCGCCAGGCGCCGCTCCATCAACCGCATCGATTGCCGCAGCACATCGACGTCGCTGGCGTTCTTGAAGTAGTGGTAGGTGTCGGGGAAAAAGCGCCCCTCCGGCGCCAGGCCGGGCTTGCCCAGCGTCTTCATCAGCTCGGCCGCGCTCATGGCCTGCGTGTCGGGGCGCAGGTGCTCGGCCTTGGCCAGGGCGGCGCGGAACTGCTGGAAGCTCCAGCCCTCGACCAAGGTCACCGTCAGCACGATGCGCTCGCCACGGATCAGCTTGCCCAGCAGATCGCTAGGCGTCATGCCACGGGTGACGGCGTAGTCGCCCGGCTTGATGGTCTGCTCGCGCCCGGCCAGACGAAAGTACCAGTGCAGCAATTCAGGCTGCGTGCGCACGCCGCCCTCCACCGCCTTGCCGGCGGCCGTGCGCAGCGAGGCGCCGCTGGGGATGCTGATTTCCACCTGCTCGGCCGCCAGCGGCAGCGGCTGTGCGGTCCACCACCAGACGGCGCCCAGCGCTGCACCGGCCACCGCCACCAGGATCAACAGTAATGCCAGCAGCTTGCGCACAGCCCTTCGATCTTCCCGATAAAGAACCGAGCATGATAATTCAGCACATGACCGAGACCGTGACCCCCATCGCCGCCGGCACGCCCGCCAGTGGTGTCGCTGCCCTGCCCCATCTGGGCGTGATCCGCGTCCGGGGCGAGGATGCGGCCAGCTTTCTGCAAGGCCAGCTGACTCAGGACATGGTGCAGATGAAGCCGGGCGAGGCCCGCTTGGCTGCGCTGTGCAACCCCAAGGGCCGCGTGCGCGCCAGCTTCATCGCCTGCCGCCGCGCCGCCGACGAGTTCTGGCTGGTGTGCAGCCACGACCTGCTGGCCGCCACGCTCAAGCGCCTGTCGATGTTCGTGCTGCGCGCCAAGGCCAGGCTCGATGACGCCACCGCCGAATTCGCGCTGCACGGCCTCGTCGGCGAAGCAGCGGTCTCGGCCACCGCGTCGGCCGACGCCTTCATCGCGCCCTTGCCGCCCGCCGATGGCGTGGCGCGCGCGCTGTGGATCGGCGCCGCTGGTGATGCGCTCCCGGCTGGGCCGACGCTGACGGCCGAACTGTGGGACTGGATGGCGGTGCGCAGCGGCGTCGCCACGGTGACGGCGCCGGTGGCCGACGCCTTCGTGCCGCAGATGCTCAACTACGAAAGCACCGACGGGGTCAATTTCAAAAAAGGCTGCTACCCCGGCCAGGAGGTGGTGGCGCGCAGCCAGTTCCGCGGCGCCATCAAGCGGCGCGCCTACGTGGCGCGGGTGGACGGTGCGGCCCAGGCCGGCGACGACGTATTCTCGGCCGCCGATCCCGAACAGCCGGTGGGCCAGATCGTGCAAGCGGCCGCCGCGCCGAAGGGGGGCACCGAAGTGATTGTGTCGCTTCAGACAGTGGCAGTCCAAAGCGGTGAGTCGCTGCACGTGCTCAGTGCCACCGGCCCTGCGTTGCTCGCACCGCACCAGCCCTATGCACTGATCGAAGTCTGAACCATTGGCCTCGCCGACGGCAACGGGTGCGATGCCCTGCCAGCGCGGCGAGCGACCCGGGCCGATGGTGTTGCCGACCACTCCCGGCCGTGTCTTCACGCGACACGGCACCTGTTCGGATCGGCCCACATGCTCCGTCCTGCGTAGGACGTGCCGGTGGCGAAACGCGACTACGCTGACATGCAGTCAAGCATCTCATCGTGAATCGCTTAAACGCAGGAGGGCACCACCATGTTGTTCAAAGCCACCGTGACGGCCAGTTCGCTGCATGTGCGGCAAGGCCCAGGCAGCAGCTACGATTCGCTTGGCTTCGTGCACATGAACGACGTGCTTGCGGTGCATGACCTTGACGGCAGCGGCACCTGGGTACGCGTCGAGACGACCGTCACCGGCGAAGGCTGGTGCAGCGCCAAGTACTTGCGACCCAGTGCGGACGGCAACGCGTTCCCGTGGCTGGCCATCGCGGCGGCGGAAGTCGGTGTCCGGGAGTATCCGGGGGCAAGCACCCATCCCCGCATACTGCAATACTTGGCCTCCGTCGATAACCTTGGCCAGTTCGACCGCTCTTCCGACGAAACGGCATGGTGCTCGTGTTTCATGAACTGGTGCGTAGAGCGCAGCCAGATCAACGGCACCAACTCGGCCTGGGCCAGAAGCTGGCACAACTGGCGCCAAGGACTCGACGACCGCGTCGCGATCGGGCCAATCGCCGTGTTCGAACGCAACACGCCCAACGCCCACGGCGGTCATGTCGGCATTTGCGTGGCGCAGTCGGACGATCAGATGTTGCTGCTCGGCGGCAACCAATCGAACGCGGTGCGCTATCAGTGGTACCCACTGGACGGCACGCGGGGCAATACCAGCTACCGTCTGCTGTCGCTGCGCGGCCTGTAATTGGATGATCATGGACGTGGTGTCACGCAGCAACTCGCACGCGCCACTCGGCGCGCTGGTGCTTGCGGCGGCGCTGTGGGCTCCTCATGGGGATGTGGCGGCACAAGCCGCTTGCGCACTGATTCCCGCGTTCGAGCAAACTCCACCTGCGTGGCAAGCAGCCCTATCGCGGCCAAGGCTGGAACGTGGCGCGCGCCCATGTGCTGGTGTTGCCTGGTACCCGTGACACCGAAAGACCCTATATGACGCAGGAGCGCATCGACGAGGCTGCGACTTCGGTGCTGCAGCGACTCGGTGGCGTCGAACAATTTCTTGCCTGCGCGCCATGAACTTCTGCGGGGGACGCCGAGTCCTGCGGCCAGACCATGTCACGGCGCGTGCTGCGCCGACTCTGATTCTCACAGCATGTGCTGCAGGAACGCCCTAGCCCGCTCATGCCGCGGCGAGGCGAAGAACTCGCGCGCGGGGCGATCCTCGACGATACGACCTTCGTCCATGAACACGATGCGGTGCGCCACTTCGCGCGCGAAGGCCATCTCATGCGTCACCACCAGCATGGTCATGCGCTCTTCGGCCAGCGCGCGCATGGTGCGCAGCACTTCGCCGGTCAGCTCAGGATCGAGCGCGCTGGTGGGCTCGTCAAACAGCAGGATGTCGGGCTGCATCGCCAGCGCGCGGGCAATCGCCACGCGCTGCTTTTGCCCGCCCGACAGGCGATTGGGATAGGCATCGCGCTTGTCGGCCAGGCCGACCTTGGCCAGCAGCGCCTCGGCCAGCGGCACGGCCCGGGCGCGCGGCAGCTTCTTGACGGTGACGGGCGCCTCGATCAGGTTTTGCAGCACCGTCAGGTGCGGGAACAGGTTGAAGTGCTGGAACACCATGCCGGTGTGTCGGCACACGCGCCGTATCTCGCTATCGGCCACGTAGCGCGCCATGCCTGCCGAATCGGCGCTGGCCAGGGTGTTGCCGGCAATGCGGATGCTGCCGTGGTCGATGGTTTCCAGGTGATTCAGGCAGCGCAGCAGCGTCGATTTGCCTGAGCCCGACGGCCCCAGCACGGCCACCACTTCGCCGCGCTGCACCGTCAGATCGACGCCTTGCAGCACATGCAGCGCGCCAAAGTGCTTGTGCAGGCCGGTGGCCTGGATCATGGGTGGGGCGGCGTCAGGCGTCATGCGCGGCGTAGCGGCGCTCCAGCCGCTGGAAGGCCCAGGTCAGCACCAGCGTCATCAGCAGGTAGAAGGCCGCGGCGACGACGAAGGGCGTGATGGTGAAGTCGCGCTGCACGATGCCGCGCGCGGCCCGCAGCAGGTCGTTGAGCGCCAGCACGTAGATCAGCGAGGTGTCCTTGACCAGGGTGATGGTCTCGTTGGCCAGCGGCGGCAGCGTGCGGCGCAGCACCTGCGGCATGACGATGCGGCGCATGGTCTGCGCGTAGTTCATGCCCAGCGCCTTGGCGCCTTCGTACTGGCCGCGGTCGATGGACTGGATGCCGGCGCGGAAGATCTCGGCAAAGTAGGCCGCGTAATTGAGCACGAAGGCCACCACCGCCGCCGGAAAATCGGGCAGACGAATGCCGACGTAGGGCACGAAGGGCAGCGCGTAATAGACAAACAGCAACTGCAGCATCAGGGGCGTGCCGCGCATCAGCCAGATGAAGCTGCTGACCGCATGCCGCAGCGCCGCCCAGCGCGACAGCCGCGCCAATGCCAGCGCCAGGCCCAGCGGGAGGGCCAGTGCCAGCGTGATGGCGAACAACTTGAGCGTGACCAGCGAACCCTCGGCCAATGGGGGCAGCAGGCTCAGGATGTAGTCCATGGGGTGCGCGTCAGTGAGCGGCGGTCAGGTACGCGCCGTCATTGCGGCGCGAGCCGGATTGACGGGGAATGTGGCTGCGCATCCGCTGCGTCACCTGTGCGCTTTCTGCATCCGGCGGCTCGAGGTTTGAGCGCGCCGCTCGCGCATTCACTTCAGGATATTCTTGCCAAACCACTGCTCGGCGATTTTGGCGCCGCTGCCGTCGGCCTTCATGTCGGCCAGCGCCTTGTCGATGCGCGCGTGCAGCTCGGTGTCGGCCAGCCGCATGCCGACGCCGTAGTCCTCGGTGCCGAAGTGCTCCTCCAGCACGGCGTATTCGCCCGGCTTCTTGGCCGTGTAGTAGCGGCCCACCACCTCGTCCAGCACCACGGCCTCGACGCGACCGGTGCTCAGGTCCATCAGCGCGGTGACGTTGTCGCCGTATTTCTTCAAGTCCTTGAAGCTCTTGGCCGTGGCCTCGTCCTTGCCGATCGCATCGACCGCGCTGCTGCCGTCCTGCACGCCCACCAGTTTGCCGGCCAGGTCGGCCTTGGTCTTGATGGGCGAGTCGCCCTTGACCACGACGATCTGGTGGTTTTCCATGTAGGGCGCGGTGAAGGCGATGTTCTTCTTGCGCTCGTCGGTGATGGTCAGGCCGTTCCACAGCACATCGACGCGTTTGCCGTTGAGTTCGGCCTCCTTGGCATTCCAGTCGATGGGCTTGAACTCGACCTCGACGCCCAGACGTTTGGCCGCCTCGCGCGCCAGGTCGATGTCGAAGCCGACCAGCTGGCCTTTTTCGTCCCGGAAACCCATGGGCGGAAAGTTGTCGTCCAGGCCGATGACGATCTTGCTCGGCAGCGCGGGCGCGGCGGCAGGTGCCGGGGCGGCGGACGGCGCGGGCGCGGGGGTCTCGGTCTTGCTGCAGCCGTACAGGGCGGCGCTGGTGGCGGCCAGCAAAATGAGGCGACGGGAAATCTTGGTCATGAGAGGCTCAGGTCGTTACTGAAAAACACCGGCCGGAAATCCGGCCAAACCCGCCAATGGTAGCGGGCTGCGTGACGCGCTCGCTTACAGTTCGCGCGCCATGCCGATGTGCGGGATGCCGACTTCCTCGTACGGCGCGCCCTCGGGCCGGTAGCCCAGGCGCTGGTAAAAGCCCTCGGCACTGCGCTGCGCGCCCAACACGATGCGGCGGTCGCCGCGCTCGAATGCCGCCTGCTCCAGCGCCTGGACCACCAGCCGCCCCACCCCGCTGCCGCGCAGCGCGCGGTCCACCGCCATGCGACCGATGCGCGCTGTGCCGCTGCCTAGCGCGCCTTCGCGCAGCAGGCGGCCGGTGGCCACCGGCATGCCCAGCAGGTTGGTGACGACGGCGTGCACGGCGGTGTGATCGGCCTCGTCCCATTCGTCCTCGCGGGCGATGCCTTGCTCTTCGATGAACACCGCCGTGCGCACAGCGGCGGCCGGCTCGTGCAGCGTGGCCCAGTCGTCGGTCTGCACGCGGGTGATGGGCTGGCCGGCCTCGTACGCGTCGATGACCGCGCGCAGCGGCGCGGGTACCGGGCGGCTGGTTTGCGTGATCGGGTCGGCGAACACATAGACCAGTTCACCCGTGGTCAGTAACTGACCATCACGGAAGATGGCACCCACGAAAGTCATCGATGAAGTGCCGATGCGGTCGCAGCGCAGCGCCACGTTCAGTGGGTCGTCCACGCGCGCCGACACGTTGAACTCGACCGTGGTCTTGCGCAAGAAGACCTCGCCCTCCAAGCGCTGCATGGCCGCTTCATACGGCAGCGCCAGCGCACGCCAATAGTCGGCGATGGCGCAATCGAAATACATCAGGTAGTGTGGGTTGAAGACGATTTTCTGCATGTCCACCTCGGCCCAGCGCACGCGCAGGCGGTGGTGAAAGCGGAAGTCGGCGGGCTTCATCTCTCAGCGCTCAAACGCCCGCCGCAGCGCCGCCGCCGCGTCCTGGTGCAATTGACGCGCCTCTGGAATCGCGCGGCCCATGGTGACGAAGCCATGCACCACGCCGCGGTAGATTTCCAGATCGACCGGCACGCCGGCCAGGCGCAGCTTGTCGGCGTATTGCACGCCTTCGTCGACCAGCGGATCGCATTCGGCCAGGCCCATCCAGGCCGGAGCCACATCGTCCACCTCGGCGCTTTTCAAGGGCGCGAAGCGCCAGTCGCTCCGGTCGACGCTGTCGATGTAATGGTGGAAAAACCAGTCGATCAACACCTTGTCCAGCACCGGGCCATGCTCGAAGGTGGCGTGCGAGTCGGTGTCCTGATGGTCGGTGGTGCCCGGATAGATCAGCAGTTGCAGTGCCAGCGGAATGCCCTCGTCGCGCGCGTGCAGCGCGCTGACCGCCGCCAGCGTGCCGCCCGCCGAATCGCCGCCGACGGCGATGCAACCGGTGTCGATGCCGAGCGCGGCACCGCCCTCGCCCGCCAGCCAGTGCAGCGCGTCCCAGGCGTCGTGCACGGCGGTGGGAAAACGCCACTCGGGCGCCAGGCGGTAGTCCAGCGACAACACGGCGGCGCCGCTCAGCAGGCTCAGCGTGCGGCACAGAATGTCGTGCGATTCGATGCTGCCGATGGTGAAGCCGCCGCCGTGCAGGTACAGCAGCACCGGCAGCCCGGCGTCATGGGTCGGGGCGACCAGGCGTGCCGGCAGCCGATGGCCGTCGCGCGCCGGGATGTGCAGATCCTCCACGCGCGCCAGTTCGGGCTTGGGCACGTCCAGCACACCGATGGAGGCGGCGTAGGCTGCCTTGGCCTCGGCCGCCGTCAGCGTGTGCATGGGCGGATACGGCGCCTGCGCCATGCGCTCGACCAGCAGGCGCATGGCGGGCGTCAGGCGCGCGTGGATGTCGGGGCTGTGGTTCATGAATCAATCGGCCGCTGACCACCGTAGATGGATCGCGCGCGCTCCGCTATCAAAGTCAAAACCGGGGTTCTTGAAGGGCGGCCAAACTCGGACACACGCCGCCCAACAAGGCTGCGCAGCAAGCCGCCACCAGTGGCCGCGGAGCAGATCAATCCAGAACGCCGTGGCCTCAACTCCAGCCGGCCACCAGCTTTGCCCCCTCCGGGGGAAAGCCTGCCCCGGACATGATCCGGGGGCGCCGAAGGCGACTCAGGGGGGTTACCTACTCCCAAAGCGCCCACGACAGCCGCGGTCCACCCACAGGCGGCCGCGGCCGTCATAGCCCCAGCTTTGGCCTTCAATGCAGGCGTCGTTCGACAGTTGCTCCAGCAATCGGGGCTGACCCCAGCGACTGTCCCAGGGGCACACATTCTGGCGCTGCTGTTCGCTGCTGCAGGTGATCTGATAGCCGCCGCCTTGCCCGCCCGGCCCGTAGCCGGCGCCCACCGGGCCGAATTCGGCGCGGCAACCCTGGCGCACCCACACGCCGCCGTCGCGGCTGCCCCAGCTCTGGCCCTCGACGCAGCTGGCCGACGACAACTGGCGCAGCAACACCTGGCGCCCAGATGTGCGGGCGCGGCATTCCTGATGCCGGCCGTCCGAGCTTTCGCAGCGGAACACCGCGCCATCGCCCTGCCCGCCGCCCCAGCCCTGTGCCAGGCCGAATTCGCCGCGGCAGCCGTCGCGCACCCAGACGCGGCCGTTGCGGTCGCTGTTCCAGGTGCGGCCCTCGATGCAGGGCGCCGACGACAGCTGGCGCAGCAGCACGAGCTGACCGCGCACCGGTGCCTGGCAGCTGCGTTCGCGGCCGTCCGGGCTTTCGCAGCGCAGCACCTGACCGTCGCCGTAGTCGCCCATGCCGCCGCCGTACACCGGCGGCGGGACCGAATACGGCCCCGTGGGTTGCCCGACGGGTGTGCCGTAAGCCGGGTCGGTGTACGGCACGCAGGCCTGAAGCAAGAGCACGAGTGCAGCGAACACGAATGCGGCGACAGTGCGAATCGGCGTCATGATCAAAACCTCCTGTGCGAGCGGGACCGGCGGATGCCGTTCAGCGGAAAGTCACTGTCACCGGCTGCAGGCCGGTGACGCCGTCGTAGTGTGCGGTGACATTCAGCCCGGCCTTGGGTGGCAGCAGCGCCGAGAACGAGCCCAGGCTGACCACCTGCCCCGGCCGCAGCGACAGGCCCTGCGCCTTCAGCGCGCCGGCCAGCCACACCACCGCGTTGAGCGGGTGGCCAAGCACGTCCGAGCCCTTGCCGCCGCCCAGCTGGGTGCCCTGCGCATCGACCAGGCGCACATTCATATCGCGCAGCTGATCGAGCAGGCGCGCCTGGCCGACAGCGTCCTGCGGCACCATCAGCGGTGCGCCACGCACGCCCAGGCGGGTGCCGACATTGAGCGCCGACAGCACCGCACCGTTGATCTTGGGTGGCGCCTCGACCATCAGGTCGGGCAGCTCGATGAAGGGAATGATCTGGTCCACCTGCGCCAGCACCTCGGCCGGCGTCCTGGCCTCGTTGATGGCGGCGCTCTTCACGCGCACCAGCATGTCGGCCTCGTACAGCGGGCGGCTGCCGAAGGCGGCATCGACGGTGGCGCCGCTGTTCAGCAGCATGTTCGTGTAGAGCGCGCCCCACACCGGCTGGTCGGTGTTGAAGCGCTTTTGCACCGCCGGGTTGGTCAGGCCCGCCTTGTAGCCCACCAGGCGCCCTTGTCCAGCCAGACGCTGCTGCAGCTTGCTGCGCGTGCAATGGGCGTCGGCCATGGTCATGGTCTCGGGCGGGTTGGCGGCCGGCCGGCGCGCGTTGTAATCGGCCAGCAGGCGGTCGACGGCGATGTTGTCCAGGCAACCGGGCGTGTTGGCCACCACTGGCGCCGAGACGCTGGCGCAGCCGCCCAGCAGCGCCACCGCTGCGGCGGCGGCGCAAGTCCATTGAAGCATGCGGGACTTCAGCACGATCGTGTCTCCTTGTCTTGTGTGAATAATCAGGCCGCTCATCGTATCCGTAAAAAATGCCATGGCCCTGATCCAGTACCTGACCCAGATCGAATTCGACTACGGCGCCGTGGCGCAACTGCGCGCGCATTGCCAGCGCGTGGGCATCGCGCGGCCGCTGCTTGTCACCGACGCTGGCGTGCGCGCCGCCGGCGTGCTGCAACCGGTCATCGACGCGCTGGGCGACATGCCGCATGCCGTGTACGACGGCACGCCGTCCAACCCGACCGAGACCGCGGTGCGTGCTGCGGCCGAGCTCTATCGGGCCGAGCACTGCGACGGCCTGATCGCCGTCGGCGGCGGCAGCGCGATCGACTGCGCCAAGGGCGTGGCGATTGCTGCCACCCACCCCGGGCCGCTCACCACCTACGCCACCATCGAAGGCGGCTCGACCCGAATCACCGAGGCCGTGGCGCCGCTGATCGCCGTGCCCACCACCGCCGGCACCGGCAGCGAGGTGGCGCGCGGCGCCATCGTCATCGTCGACGACGGCCGCAAGCTGGGCTTTCACAACTGGGCGTTGATGCCCAAGGCCGCCATTTGCGACCCGGCGCTGACGCTGGGCCTGCCGCCCATGTTGACGGCCGCCACCGGCATGGACGCCATCGCGCACTGCATGGAGACCTTCATGGCGCCGGCCTTCAATCCGGTCGCCGACGGCATTGCGCTGGAAGGCCTGCGCCGTGGCTGGGCGCACATCGAGCGCGCGACCGCCGACGGCAGCGACCACGAGGCGCGCCTGAACATGATGGCCGCCAGCATGCACGGCGCGCTGGCGTTCCAGAAAGGCCTGGGCTGCGTGCACAGCTTGAGCCACAGCCTGGGTGGCGTCGATCCGCGCCTGCACCACGGCACGCTGAATGCGGTGTTCCTGCCGGCGGTGATCGGCTTCAACGCCAGCGCCGAGAACATTCAGACAGAGGATCGGCTGGCACGCATGGCGCAGGCCATGGGTCTGGCGGCCGGCGCCGACGTCGCGCAGGCGGTGCGCGATATGACGGCGCGTCTGGGTCTGCCCACCGGCCTGCGCGCCATGGGGGTGACCGAAGCCATGTTCAACCGCGTGGTCGAGCACGCGCTGCTCGACCATTGCCACCAGACCAACCCGCGCATCGCCTCGGCCGAGGACTATCGGCGCATGCTGGTCGAATCGACGTGATGGACGCGCTGCGGCGCGCGCTGGCCCAGTGGCTGCCTGGCTTGGCTGACGATGCGCTCGCCCGAGCGGCTGCCGATTTCGCGCCCAAGCGCCTGGACAAGGGGCAGCCGCTGCTGCGTCACGGCGATGTCTGGCGCCACGTGCTGTGGATCGAGCGCGGCGCGCTGCGCCTGTACTTCACGCGTTCTGATGGGCGCGAATTCAACAAGAACTTCTTTCTGGAAGGCGCCCTGCTCTGCCCGCTGACGCCGGCCATGTGGGGCGAGCCGTCGCTGTTCGAGATCGGTGCGCTCGAACCCGGCGTGGTGTGGCGCGCTGACGCCGCATCCTGGCGCGCCCGCCTGGACGCGGTGGGCGCCTGGGAACCGCTGCGCACGGATTTGCTGGCGCGCTTGGTCAGTCACAAGCTGCAGCGCGAGCACGATCTGCTGACGCTGGACGCGCGTCGGCGCTATGCCGCGTTCTGCGCGCGTGAGCCGGGGATTGCCGAGCGCATCGCGCTGGGGCATCTGGCCAGCTACCTGGGCATCACCGACGTCTCGCTGTCGCGGATCCGTCGCCACGCCGGCGCTGTGCCGGACCGGCTGAACATTTGATAAGGCGCCGGGCAAGGCGCGAGGTCAACATCGCGGGCATCCTCAACCACCGGATCTGGCCCGACGATGCTTGTCTTATCACCTTGCTTCACCCGCTGGACGGCGCTCTCGTGTGCCGCCCTGCCCATGCTGGCCGCCGCTTCCCCAGCACATATGCGCCAGCAGGTCGATGCCGAAATCGACCACCTGCACCAGCACGTCGCCCACGCGCCGGCGGTGGATCTCGCGGCGCTGAACGGCTTGCCCGCGCCAGTGCGCCGCTACCTGGCTTACACCGGTGCCGATCGCGCGCCGCTGGCGCGCCTGGCGCGCTACCGGTTCACGGGCGAGGTCCGCATTCCGCTCACTGGCGACCGCTCTCGTGTGGCCACCGCCACGCCCTGGCTGCCGGCACAGGGCCAGCAGGTGATGGCACTGTCCAGCCACGGCCTGGGCTATGTCTGGGACAGCCGCTGGCAAAGCCCAGGCGGGCATATCGACGTGCGCGATGCCTATCTGGACGGCCAGACGCACATCTGGGCCATCCGCGCCGATGGCCGTGTGATGATGGACGAGCGCGATCCTGCGATCGACCAGACCTACATGGTCCGCTTCTTCGCCGAAGCCACGCAGTCGCCAACCATGCTGATGCCCAGCCGCTGGCTGCGCTGGGAGCCGGTCAGCGACAGCCGCGCCCGCGCCGTGCTGCAGCATGGTTCCGCCCGGGCCAGCATGGAGTGCCATTTCGAGCCTGGCGGCGCGCTGACGCGCTGCGAGAGCGACGACCGCCTGCTGCGCTATTCGGGCGAGGTGCCGGAACGCTGGATCGGCGCGCGCTGGATCATGACGCGCACCGACTACCAGGACATGGGCGGTCTGCGCCTGCCCACGCGCATGGCGGTCCACTGGCGATTGGGCGAGAGCGAGTTCGAGCAGGTGCGCGCCCGCATCGAATCCGTGGCCTTCACGCCCGCGGTGGCACCCCTGTGAACCACGCACCGTTTGTCGTGCTGCGCCGCACCGAGTGGCTGGCATTGCTGCTGTTGGGGCTGATGGCCGGCTTCTTCTTTTCCTTTGCTGTTGACGTGGCGCCTGCCATGGCTTCGCTGGACGCCGCCACCTACATCGCTGCCCAGCAGTCGATCAACCGCGTGGTGCGCAACGCAGTGTTCGGCGGCGTCTACTTCGGCAGTGCCCTGCTGCCCTGGTTGGCTGCCGGTGCGGCGCTGTGGGCCGGGTGGCAGCGCCGCGCGCTGCGCTGGGCGTTGATCGCTCTCGTGTACGGCGCGGCGGTGTTCTGGCTCACGCGCAGTGTCAATGTGCCGATCAACGACGCACTGGCGGCATGGGATCCGCAGCACCCACCAGCGGACTGGCAGGCTGCGCGCGGGCGCTGGAACGAAGCCAATCTGGTGCGGGCCTGGGCGTCGGCGGCGTGCTTCGCCGCTGCGGCGTGGACAAGGTCGGGGTGAGGCGCGCCCGCGCGCTCCCGAACCCATCAGGACACGGCATGCGGTCGCCCGGCCGTCAGAACGTGATGACTTTGTCGGCCTGCAGCGTGGCCTCGGCCAGTTCGGCCAGCGTGCCCACGCTGACGCCATCGATGAGCTTCAGCGACAGCAGACCGCGGTTGCCGGCGCAGGTCTTGCACACCTTCACCGGCACCTGGTGACCGACCAGCTGCTCGACCATCTGCTGCAGCGTGTTGCCCGAGGCGTCCTGCTGGCCCGGCAGGCCCAGCACGGTGGCGTCGGACATCAGGAAGACGTCGAGCTGGGGCTTGTCGGCCTCGCGCGCCATCAGCGCCAGGGCCAGCCGCAGCGCCGACAGACAGCGCTCGCTGCCATAGGGCGGCGCGTGGACGATGAGAAGAATCTTTTGCATCGTAGTGTCATCAAGGGTGCTGAGAATCGGACGATGTTAACGCCTGCCACCCAGGCCGTGCGCTCACCCACGCGCGATGAACCGGCCCATCCCCGCGCGGCGGTCGGTGGCCACGGACACCGCTCGTGACACTCTGAGCGCAGAAGTTGTCGCCTTGGCGGCGGTTAACGCATATATTGAAAGACCGCGCAATGCAAGTCATTTGTGCGGGAAGAGCCACATAATCGACGTAGTCGTTGCACAGAGGAGACAGACATGACCATGCTCTTCGCCCAGTTGACCGTCCGCTGGATTTCCGTGATGACCGGTGCTGCCCATGCCACGAGCGTACTGCGCAGCATGGCACGCGACGTGCCCGACGACGATGCCCTGCCCGACGACGCCATCGTGGTGCCACGCGTGGCACCCAAGCCACCACCACAGCGCGCACCGGGTCGACACGCCCCCCCGGCGCTCGGCACTCAAGGGCGGGACAAACCCTTGAGCTTCTCGAACGCCGAGGCCATGGCGGTACCCGCCGACGGCTGCGTCCGGCCCTGATCGTCCGACGGGCCGCGCGGACCGCGTGCCGCGTGCTCGAAGCGGTTCTCGCGCGGGCCATCGCGCCGGGGCGCTGGCGCATCCAGCTTCATCGTCAGGCTGATGCGCTTGCGCGGCGCATCGACCTCAAGCACCTTCACCTTGACGATCTGTCCGGTCTTGACGACCTCGCGCGCATCGTTGACGAACTTGTTTGAAAGCTGGCTCACATGCACCAGTCCGTCCTGGTGCACGCCCAGATCGACGAAGGCGCCAAAGGCCGCCACGTTGCTCACCGTGCCTTCCAGCACCATGCCTTCGCGCAGGTCGGCGATGTCTTCCACACCATCGTTGAAGCGCGCCACCTTGAAGTCCGGGCGCGGGTCGCGGCCGGGTTTTTCCAGCTCGGCCAGGATGTCTTTCACCGTGATGGCACCGAACTGCGGGGTGGCAAAGGCTTCGGGCTTGAGGGGCTTGAGCAACTCGGCGCGGCCCATGATCTGGTCGATGGGCTTGCCGGTCTTGACGATGATTTGCTCGACCACCGGGTAGGTTTCGGGGTGCACGCCCGTCATGTCCAGCGGGTTGTCGCCGCCGCGGATGCGCAGGAAGCCCGCGCTCTGCTCGAAGGTTTTGGGGCCAAGGCCGCTCACATCCAGCAGTTGCTGGCGGCTTTTGAAGGCGCCGTGCTGCTCGCGCCAGCGCACCACGGCCTTGGCCACGGTGCCCGACAGGCCCGACACGCGGCTCAGCAGCGGCGCGCTGGCCGTGTTCAGATCCACCCCGACGGAGTTCACGCAATCCTCGACCACCGCATCCAATGTGCGGGCCAGCTCGCTCTGGTTCACGTCGTGCTGGTACTGGCCAACGCCGATGGATTTGGGGTCGATCTTGACCAGCTCGGCCAGCGGGTCTTGCAGGCGGCGGGCGATGCTGGCGGCGCCGCGCAGGCTCACATCCACATCGGGCAGTTCTTGAGAAGCGTATTCGCTGGCCGAATAGACAGAGGCGCCGGCTTCGCTGATGACGATTTTTTCGATCACGCCCCAACCCGTTCGCGCTGAGCTTGTCGAAGCGTTGGTCCCGGCTTCGACAGGCTCAGCCCGAACGGTGGGAGCCACCTTTGCCTGCAGTTTGATC
This sequence comes from Burkholderiales bacterium, assembly GCA_016702555.1. Lineage (GTDB taxonomy): Bacteria > Pseudomonadota > Gammaproteobacteria > Burkholderiales > Burkholderiaceae_C > Ottowia. The sequence continues at coordinate 45,500 of JADJDV010000003.1, read as the reverse complement.
AGATCACCCGCCAGCTTGTCCGTCTCGCGGCTGGCGGTGCCGTTGCCGATGGCGATGAGCTGCACGCCGTGCTTGTCCACCAGTTTGGCCAGGGTGTGCAGGCTGCCGTCCCAGTCCTTGCGTGGCTCGTGCGGGTACACGGTGGCGGTGTCGACCAGTTTGCCGGTGGCGTCGACCACGGCCACTTTCACGCCGGTGCGGATGCCGGGGTCCAGCCCCATCACCACGCGCGGGCCAGCCGGCGCGGCCAGCAGCAAATCGCGCAGATTGTCGGCGAAGACCTTGATGGCCACCTTTTCAGCGTCGTCGCGCAGGCGGGCGAACAGGTCGCGCTCGGTGCTCAGACTGAGCTTGACGCGCCACGTCCACGCCACGCATTTGCGCAGCAGGTCGTCGGTGGGGCGGCCCTGGTGGCGCCAGCCCAGGTGCAGGGCGATGCGGCCTTCGGCCAGGCTGGGGGACGCCGCCCTGGAAGCGCTGCTGCCCTCACCCCTGCCCTCTCCCGCTCGCGGGAGAGGGGGTATTGCTCCCTCGCCCCTCCGGGGAGAGGGTTGGGGTGAGGGGCTGGCAAGCTCCGGCACCACGAGCTTCGCATCAAGAATCTCCAACGCCCGCCCCCGAAACACCGCCAGCGCGCGGTGGCTGGGCACGCGGCCAATGGGCTCGTCGTAGTCGTGGTAGTCGCGAAACTTGGCGACCTCGGGGTCGTTCTCGTTCTTGCCCGATGCCAGCTTGGATTGCAGCAGCCCTTCGGCCCACAGCCATTCGCGCAAGGATTGCACCAGCGCGGCGTCTTCAGCCCAGCGCTCTGAGAGGATGTCACGCACGCCGTCAAGCACAGCAGACACGGTGGTGAAGTCTTCACCGCCCTCGCCTTTTCGGCCTTCACGAACGGCTTGGCGGCCTCCTGCGGGTCGAGCGTGGGATCGGCAAACAACTGGTCGGCCAGCGCTTCGATGCCGAATTCGCGCGCGATCATGCCCTTGGTGCGGCGCTTGGGCTTGTAGGGCAGGTACAGGTCTTCCAGTTCCTGCTTGGTCGGCGCGGCATTGATGGCCGCGCGCAACTCGGGCGTCAGCTTGCCTTGTTCATCAATGCTTTTCAGCACGGCAGCGCGGCGGTCGTTCAGCTCGCGCAGGTAGGACAGGCGCGCTTCCAGTTCGCGCATCTGCACATCGTCAAGGCCGCCAGTGGCCTCCTTGCGGTAGCGGGCGATGAAGGGAACGGTGGCACCGCCGTCGAGCAGCTCGACGGCAGCGGCCACCTGGTTTTCGCGGACTTTGAGCTCGGCGGCGATCTGGGCGGTGATGGACTGCATGGACGACCGGTGCGGCGGCGGCGGTCAAGGGCCCGCACGCCCCGCAAAAAGTCTGCGAGTGTGCCATAGGGTGAATCGCCGTCACACCGCTCCAGCAGGCGATGCCGCGGGCAGCAGCAGGCGCAACGGCCAGGGCGCGGGCTGGATCAGCAGCGGCGCGTGCATCGACAGGATTTCGCCGTCCAGGCGCACGGTGATGGCGTGGCCGCCGCGGCGCGGGCGCACCAGCAGGCGCTCGAAGCCGAAGGAATCGAGCGCGGCGGCATCCTGTACCTGGCCGCCAAGGCCGCGGGCGGCGCGCCACAGGGCCTGCGGCAGTGGCGGCGGTCGCAAGCTGGTGGCCAGCCATTGGCCGACCGCGGGCGCCTTGGCGATGTCTGGCGCCCGCTCGGCGGGCGGGGGGCAGCGCACCCGCAGGCTGCGCGTGCGCACGACCCGCGTGCGCCCGTGCGCATGGGCTTGCAGGGTCAGCAGGCTGCGGCTGCCCAGCAGGCTGGCGAGGTTCGAGCGCCAGGCGCGCAGCCCGCCGCCATCGGCCGGGTGTGCTGCTGACGCGGCGGTGTGGGCCGTCCAGGGCAGCAGGCCAAGCTCGGCGTCGGTGATGAACACGCGCTCACCCAGCAAGCCCACCGGCTGTTCTTGGACGCGCGCCTGCTGCAAGGCCTGCGCCGCCTTGTCGGGATCGCTTGCCAGCGCGTCGCCCACGGCAAACTCGACGCCGGCCTCCAGCGGCAGCACGCCGAACACCAGCCGCGCATTCCACACCAGCTGCGCGACGGCGTTCACCACGGCCGGCGGCCCGGCCACGACCACCGCGCCCTCGGCCTCGCGCGCCGCGTGCACGGCGCGGCCAGCCACGGTGCCGAGCTCGTCCTCCTCGCCCAGCCACAACAGCTCATGCGCGCGCCCGGCCGCTTGCAGCCGGGCCGACAGTTGCTGCGCGACCGGCACCAGGCCGGCACCCGCAGCGCGCAGGTCGAACACGATGAACAGTGGTGGCAATGGCTGGGCCATGCGCCCAATCTATCGCGATCGGGTGCGCCGCGCTGTCGGCGCACGCCGCAGATGCAGTCCTGATCAGCCGCCTGACTGGCGCAAGGCCGCGCGCAGGCCGACTCCGATCTCGGGCCGCTCGGCAAACGGGTCGGGCGGGTTCTGGATCGCCAGGATGGCATCGCTGCGCGACTTCACGTTGCCGAGTGCCTTGGGGTGGCTGAAGACGTAGAACTGGTCCGACTGCACGGCGTCGAACACCTTCTGCGCCACGTCGGCCGCGCTCACCTTGCCGCTGCCGGTGGCCTTGTCGGTCATGGCCTGCTGGATGCGTTGGCTGGCCGTCAACTCGCCAGCCGGCATACCGGCGGGGCGGTTACGCTCGCTGTTGTGGATGCCGGTGGCGACGAAGTACGGGCACAGCACGCTGGCGCCGATCTGGTCGGTGACCAGCTTCAAGTCCTGGTACAGCGTCTCGGTCAGCGCCACCACGGCGTGCTTGCTGACGTTGTAGATGCCCATGTTGGGGGGCGTCAGCAGGCCGGCCATGCTGGCGGTGTTGACGATGTGGCCCTGGTAGGCCGGGTCGGCACGCGCGGCGTCCAGCATCATGGGCGTGAAGGCGCGCACGCCGTGGATCACGCCCCACAGATTGACGCCCAGCACCCACTCCCAGTCCTTGACGCTGTTCTCCCAGATCAGGCCGCCCGCGCCGACGCCGGCGTTGTTGAAGACGAAGTGCGGTGCGCCGAAGCGGGCCTTGACCTGCGCCGCCAGCGCGTCCATGGCGGCCGGCTGGCTGACGTCGACGCGGCACGCCAGCACAGGCGCACCAAGGGCCTGCATTTCGGCCTCAGCCGCTGCCAGCGCATCGGGCTGGACGTCGACCAGCACCAGGTTCATGCCGCGCTGTGCACCGATGCGCGCGCACTCCAGGCCAAAGCCCGAACCGGCGCCGGTCAGCACGGCGGTCTTGCCGCTGAAGTCCTTGATCATGAGAAGTCCTTTGCTGTGTCGTCAGACCGGCATGGCGCGCCGGATGATGCCGTCGAAATCGGTGCCACCATCGAGCGTGCCGAACACGTCGTGGCCACCCTGCAGGCGCGAGGCGCAGAAGGCGCCGAACACCGCGGGTCGTGCGGTCTGCGCCAGCAGCGCGGCCTGCACGCCCAACGCCACGTCGCGCGCCAGCGTGCGCGCGCCGATTTCCTCGGCGCCACTGTCGATGCGTGCGGGCAGCGTGTCGATCAGGCGGTCCAGCGCCGCGTGCTGGCCCTTGGCCGGCGCCAGCTCCTGCGCCAGCGCGGCCGCCACGTCGCCCTTGCGCAGGGCGCGCAGCAAGTCCAGCGCCATGATGTTGCCGGCGCCTTCCCAGATGCTGTTGACCGGCATCTCGCGGTAGATGCGCGCCAGCACGCCCTCGCCGCCCTCCTCCACGTAACCGTTGCCGCCCAGGCATTCCATTGTCTCTTGCGCCATCTGTGCGCCGCGCTTGCAGATCCAGAACTTGGCGATTGGCGTCAGCACGCGCGACATCAGTTGCTCGTGCGCGTCGCCGGTGCGGTCGAAGGTGCGCGCCAGGCGCAATGCCAGGGCGGTGGCAGCCTCGCTCTCCAGCGCCAGGTCGGCCAGCACGTTGCGCATCAGCGCATGCTCGATCAGCGGCTTGCCGAAGGCGCTGCGCTGCGCCGTGTGATGCAGCGCCAGGCTGAGCGCCTGGCGCATCAGGCCGCTGGAGCCCAGGGCGCAGTCGAGCCGCGTCATGGTTCCCATCGCCAGGATCTGCGGCACACCGCGACCCGGTTCGCCGACCCGCCAGGCAATGGAGTCGTCGAACTCGACCTCGGAGCTGGCGTTGGCCTTGTTGCCCAACTTGTCCTTCAGGCGCTGGATGCGCAGCACGTTGCGCGTGCCGTCCGGCAGCACGCGCGGCAGGAAGAAGCAGGACAGGCCGCCCTCGCCCATGCCCTCGACATAGGCCAGCACCAGAAAGGCGTCGCACATCGGCGCCGACATGAACCACTTGTGGCCAGTCAGGCGATAGCGCTCGCCCCAGGCGTCGCGGCCATCGTGCACCGCCTGGGTGGTGTTGGCGCGCACGTCCGAGCCGCCCTGCTTTTCGGTCATGCCCATGCCCATGGTCACGCCAGACTTGTCGCGCCAAACCTTCAATGTCGGATCGTAGGCGCGGGCGCTGAGCTGCGGCGCCCAGTCGCGGTGGATGGCCGGGTTGTCGCGCAGCGCGGGTGTGACCGCGTAGGTCATCGAGATCGGGCACAGCACCGAGGGCTCGAGTTCGGTGAACAGCATGAAGCTGGCGGCGCGCCGCACATGGGCGTGGCCGCTGGCCTGCTCTTGCTCGGCGTAGGGCGCGCCGTGCAGGCCGGCCTCGCAAGCGGCCGTCATGAGCGCGTGGTAGCTGGGGTGAAACTCGACTTCGTCCAGCCGGTGGCCAAAGCGGTCGTGCGTACGCAGCTCGGGAAGATGCACATTGGCCAGGCGCGCGTGGCGCTGCATCTCGGCGCTGCCGGCCAGGCGGCCGAGTTGCGCCAGCGGCGTGGTGTCGAGCCCGGGCGCGTTGAACTTCAACGCGTCCTGCAGCGCGCGGTTGCCCGCGTACAGGTCGATGTCGGCCAGCGGCGTGGGCTGATTGAACACCTCGTGCGTGACGCTCATGGCGACCTCCGATCAGATCAGCTTGACCAGTTGCTTGCCGAAGTTCCTGCCCTTGAGCAGGCCCAGGAAAGCCTCGGGCGCGGCCTCGATGCCTTCGGCAATCGTCTCGCGCGGCCTGAGCTTGCCGGTGGCCACCAGCGCGCCCAGTTCCTGCAGCGCCTCGGGCCACACTTCCATGTGCTCGCTGACGATGAAGCCTTGCAGCTTGATGCGGTTGATGAGAAACAGCGTGGGGTTCTGCAGCGGCAGCGGCTGGCCATCGTAGCCGGCGATCATGCCGCACAGGGCGATGCGCGCGAAGGCGTTGGTGCGCAGCAGCACCGCATCCAGGATGTAGCCACCCACGTTCTCGAAATAGCCGTCGATGCCGTTGGGGCAGGCGTCTTTCAGCGCCCTGCTCATGGTCTTGACATCCGGGTGCTGGCGGTAGTCGATGCAGGCGTCGAAGTGCAACTCATCCACCGCGTACTTGCATTTTTCCGGTCCGCCGGCAATGCCCACCACGCGGCAGCCGCGCGCCTTGGCCAGCGCTGCGTAGGCGCTGCCCACGGCGCCCGTGGCGGCGCTGACCACCATGGTTTCGCCCGCCTTGGGCTCGATGATCTTCACCAGGCCATACCAGGCCGTCACGCCCGGCATGCCGACGGCACCCAGGTAGTACGACAGCGGCACGTGCGTGGTGTCCACCTTGCGCAGCATGCCCGGCGCGTTGCCATCGACCACGCTGTATTCCTGCCAGCCGCCCATGCCGACGACTTTGTCGCCGGCGGCGAACTTCGGATGGCGAGACTCGACCACCTCGCCCACGGTGCCACCGATCATCACCTCGCCCAGGGCCTGGCTGGCGGCGTAGCTCTTGCTCTCGTTCATGCGCCCGCGCATGTAGGGGTCGAGGCTCAGGTAGTGGTGGCGCACCAGCACCTGGCCGTCTTTCGGCGCGGGGGTGTCGGTACTGACCAGCTTGAAGTTGGCTGCAACGGCTTCGCCCTCGGGGCGGTTGTCGAGCAGGATTTGGCGGTTGATGGGCATGATGTTCTCCTCTTGCGACTATCAAATCAATGGCTGCTTACGCTGGATGGACCTGTGAAACAGCCGCTTTTCACTCATAAATCAATCCGTGGGCACGGGGCCCAGCGTGTGATCGGGCCGCTCGGCGGGCGGCACATATTTGAAAGTACCAGTGGCGTGCGCACACAGTTGCCCGCTGGCGTCGAAGATCGAGCCTTCGCAAAACGCCATGGTGCGCGTGCGGTGCTGCAGCCGGCCCTTGCCAACCAGCGCCACACCGGCTTGCCCCCGCGCGGGCCGCATGAAGCTGGTCTTCATCTCAATGGTGACCACGCCCATGTCTGGCTGCACGCTGCGCGCCGCCGTGGCCATGATGACGTCCAGAAATGTCATCACCGCGCCGCCGTGCGTGACGCCGAAGGAATTGCAATGCTCGGGCCGGGGCGCGTAGTGCAACAGGGATTCGCCGCCCTCGAAGCGCTCCATCGTGAAGCCGAGATGGTGGACGAAGGGGATGACGGCGCCGAAGTCGAGGCTCATGGGCGCCTCAACCGCCGGTGATCACGCTCACGCCGCCATCCACCGCCAGCCACTGGCCGGTGATGTGCTTGCCCGCGTCGCTGGCGTACAGCAAGGTGATGCCCTTCAGGTCCTCGTCGTCGCCCAGGCGCCTCAACGGCGCGTGGGCGGCGAGCTTTTCCTCGCCCAGGTTCTCCAGCGTGCCGCGCGTCATCTTGCTGGGAAAAAAGCCCGGACAGATGGCGTTGACCGTGATGCCGTACTTGCCCCACTCGGTCGCCAGCGCGCGCGTGAAGTTGACGACCGCGCCCTTGCTGGTGTTGTAGGCAATGGTCTGCAACTCCGGCGGGTTGCCGCCCAGGCCCGCGATGCTGGCGATGTTGATGATGCGGCCCTGCTGGCGGCCGATCATGCTTTTCTTGGCCACGCGCTGGCTCAGCAGAAAGTAGCCGCGCACGTTCAGGTTCATCACCTTGTCCCAGGCGTCCAGCGGATGATCCTCCGCCGGTGCGCCCCAGGCGGCGCCGGCGTTGTTGACCAGGATGTCGATGTCGCCCATGCGCTCCAGCGTCTCGTCGGCCAGGCGGTGGATGTCGGCCTCGATGGCGCAGTCGGCGGCGATCCAGCGCGCGTCGATGCCGGCGGACTGCAACTCGGCCACCGACTGCTCCAGGTCAGCCGCCTTGCGCGAACTCAGCATGATGCGCGCACCGGCCTCGCCCAGCGCGTGCGCCATTTGCAGGCCCAGGCCGCGCGAGCCGCCGGTGACGAGGGCGGTCTTGCCCTTGAGGTCGAACAGTTGTTGGATGGTGCGGGTCATTGATGGCTCCCTCGGGTGACGGGAATCAGAACGCTGCTTCCGGCATCTCGGCGCAGGTCATGTCGCGGTTTTCCACCACGCGCAGCCAGGCGTCGATCTTGGGCAACTCATATTGATAAAAATAGGCCATCGCGCTCGCCACGCCTGCGCGGTGCGCTTCATTTTTTGAAGTGCCCACGGCCAGCGACAGCTCCAGCCACGTCCATGCCAGCACCACATGGCCAAAGGCTTGCATGTAGGGCACGGCGTTGGCCAGGGCCTCGTTGGGGTTGCCCGTGGCCCAGGCGGCCTTCGTGACAGCGCCCACGCGCGCCAGCGCCTGGGCCAGCGCGTCGGCGCGTTCCGCGAGTGCGGGTTGCTGGCGGGCTTTTTTAATCGTCGCGTTGATGCGGTCAGCCAGCAGTTGCAGGCCACGACCGCCTTCCATCAGCACCTTGCGGCCCAGCAAGTCCATGGCCTGGATGCCGTGCGTGCCCTCGTGGATCATGTTCAGCCGGTTGTCGCGCCAGTACTGCTCCACCGGAAAGTCGCGCGTGTAGCCGTAGCCACCGTGGATCTGGATGGCGAGCGAGTTGGCCTCCAGGCAGTTCTCGCTGGGCCAGCTCTTGGCGATCGGCGTCAGCACTTCGAGCAGCAGGCGCGCTTCGTCGGCCTGCGCTGCGTCGCCCGTGTGCTGCTCATCGACCAGCTTGGCGCAGTACAGCAGCAGCGCCAGCGCGCCTTCGCAATAGCTCTTTTGCGCCAGCAGCATGCGCTTGATGTCGGCGTGCTCGATCAGGCGCACGGGTGGCTGGCTGGCGTCCTTTCCTGCGGCGCCCGCAGCACTTGTGCTGCTCTGTATAGGGCGGCCTTGCGTGCGCGTCCTGGCGTAGTCCAGCGAGGCTTCGTAGCCCGCCAGGCCCAGCATGGTGGCCGCCATGCCGATGGCGATGCGCGCCTCGTTCATCATGTGGAACATGCAGCGCAAACCCTGGTGCGGCTGGCCGACCAGATAGCCCACGGCACCGGCTTGCCCATCGACCTTGAACTGCCCTTCGCCAAAGTTGAGCAGCGTGTTGGTGGTGCCGCGCCAGCCCAGCTTGTGGTTCAGACCGGCCAACGCCACGTCGTTGCGCACGCCGGTGAGCTGGCCATCGGTATCGACCAGCTTCTTGGGCACGATGAAGAGCGAGATGCCCCGCGTACCCGGCATCAGCTTGCCATCCGGCCCCGGGATCTTGGCCAGCACCAGGTGCACGATGTTCTCGGTCAGCTCGTGCTCGCCAGAGGAGATCCACATCTTGTTGCCCTTGAGGCGGTAGCGCGGCCCCAGCGGGTCGGCCTCGTCCTCCAGCACGGCGCGGGTGGTGATGTCACTCAGGCTGGAGCCGGCCTGCGGCTCGCTCAGGCACATGGTGCCGGCCCAGCGGCCATTGAATTCGTTGGCGGCGAACACCTCGCGCTGCCGCGGCGTGCCGTGCACCATCAGCAGGCTGGCGTTGCCCACCGTGAGCAGGTTGGAGCCGATGCTGATCGACGCCTTGCCGAAGAAGGCGTTGGCGGCCACCTCGACCAGATACGGCAGCTGCATGCCGCCGTGTTCATAGTCCTGCGCGGCGGCCAGCATGCCGGATTCCGCGTAGGCGGCGCGCGCATCGTGCGTGGCCCGCGGCAACACCACGCGCAGGCTGCCGTCGGGCTCGACTTCAGTGCGTGGCTCTTCGGTATCCACCAGGCGGTTGAAGGGCGCATAGCGCTCGCGCGCGATGCGCTCGCAGGTGTCCATCACCGCGTCGAAAGTTTCGCGCGAATGGTCGGCAAAGCGCGGGCGCTGGGTCAGCGTTTCCGCCTTGAGCCAGTCGTACAGCAGGAATTCCAGGAGGTGGCGCATGAGAGCATTGATCTGAATCAGGATCGCACTTTAGCCTTGGTGCAAGGTGCGCCCTGCCGCATAGATGACATCCCGGCACATCGACGCATCGTCAGTGCGCATTCAGGATAATCCAGCGGCTTCATCCCCACGAGCCGCCATCATGAACCATCCACCCGTCACGGCAGCCTGCGCTACGCGGCGCGACTTCCTCACCTACCTTGCCGCAGCGGGACTGCTCGCCTCCTGCGGTGGCAGCGATGATCCCCCACCCTCCGAACGGCTCACGTTGACGCAGAAGATCGGCCAGATGGTCATGATTGGCGTGATCGGCGCCAGCGTCGACGCGCCCGCCGTGCAGCAGGCGCTGGCGCAGATTGCGACCGGCCAGCTGGGCGGGGTGATCCTGTACGGCCGCAACGTCACCGGGCCAACGCAGGTGCAGGCGCTCAACGATGCGCTGGCGGCGGCCGCGCCGATCGAGCTGCCGCTGCTGATCGCGCTCGATCAGGAAGGCGGCCGCGTGCAGCGCCTGCGCGCTTCCAATGGCTTTGCCGACACCCCTGCTGCCGAAGCCGTGGCGGCCCAGCAAACATTGCAGCAGGCCCGCGACACCTACCGCGTCATGGCGCGCATGGTGGCGCAGGCGGGCTTCAACTTCAACTTCGGCCCGGTGGTGGACCTGCGTGGCGATCCGGGCGACCCGGAGCACCGGCCCGTGTCGCCGGTGATCGGCAAGCTGCAACGCGCGTTCTCGGACGATCCGGCCACCGTGGTCGCCTATGCCACCCAGTTCGTCGAAGCGCACCGTGAAGCCGGTGTGGCCACGGCGCTCAAGCATTACCCGGGACACGGCCTGGCGACGGGCGACACGCATCTGGGACTGGTCGATGTCACGCTCAGCGCCCAGCCGATCGAACAGTGGCCGTTCCAGGAGATGGTGCGGCGTGGCATGGCCGACGCGGTCATGTCGGCACACCTGCTCAACCGCAGGGTCGATCCGCATTGGCCAGTCACGCTGTCCGAGCACTATGTTGAACCGCAGTTGCGCCGCCGCGACGGCTTCGCTGGTGTGATGGTGACCGACGACCTGCACATGGGTGCGATCCAAAAGTACCACAGTCTGCGCGACACGGTGGTGCGCTCCATACTGGCGGGTAACGACCTGCTGATCCTCTCGAACAATCCGCTGGCCGCGCCTGAGATTCCGGGCTTTCAGCCGCGCTTCGATCTCGGCCAGGTGGTGGCCGGTATCGTGCTGGACGCCATCGATCGCGGCGAGCTGAGCGAAGCACGCATCGAGGCCTCATGGCAGCGGCTGGCGCGGCTGCGCGCCGGCCTGCTGGCCTTGGCGCGGACATAGCGGGCGCAAGCGCCAGCACAACGTGTGTGCGGGCAACGCCTGGTGGCAGCGCCGTTACTGAGCGCCTTCCGCCTTCGAGCCAGCCGGACCCGCCGCCCAAATAATGGCTTTCATGGCTTGCCCGACAGTGTCGCGATGGTGCCCTGCGCGACCGCACAAAGCTTTTCCTCGCCGTCCTTCAGCACGAACACGTCGCACCGACATACCGCCTGGCTGCGGCTGGTGTGCACCGCCTGGGCGCGCGCGATCAGGCGTTCGCCCTGCGCCGGGCGCACATAGTTGATCTTGAATTCCGACGTGACCACCGGCACACGCAGCGCGGTGCCGCCGGCGTAGGTCAGCGCGTTGTCGGCCGCATAGCTGAGCACCCCGCCGTGCACGAAGCCGTGCTGCTGCAGGAGCTGTTCGGTGATGGGCACATGGAGTTCACACTGCCCGGGCGACAGGGCAGCCAGCTCGGCACCGATCAGCACGCTGAACGGCTGCCGGGCCAGCACCGCGCGGCCCAGCTGCAAAAAAGCCTCGGGCGACACCGTCACCGGCGGCGGTGCATCGCCCGCCGCCATGTCAGAGCACCTCGAAGATGCCCGCGGCGCCCATGCCGCCGCCGATGCACATGGTCACGCACACGCGCTTGGCGCCGCGCCGCTTGCCCTCGATCAGCGCGTGGCCGGTCAGGCGCTGGCCGCTCACGCCATAGGGGTGGCCCAGGGCGATGGCGCCGCCGTTCACGTTCAGGCGGTCGGCCGGAATGCCCAACTTGTCGCGGCAATACAGCACCTGCACGGCAAAGGCTTCGTTCAGCTCCCACAGGTCGATGTCCTGCACCGCCAGGCCCAGCTTCTTCAGCACCTTGGGCACGGCAAACACAGGGCCGATGCCCATCTCGTCGGGCTCGCAGCCGGCCACGGCGAAGCCGAGGAAGCGACCCAGGGGCTTGAGGTTGTGCTTGCTGGCGTAGTCCTCGCTGACCACCACGCAGGCGCCGGCGCCGTCGCTGAACTGGCTGGCGTTGCCGGCGGTGATCAGGCCACCCGGCAGCGCGGAGCGGATGCCGCTGATGCCTTCCTTGGTCGTGCTCTCGCGCGTACCTTCGTCCTTGGAGACGGTGACTTCCTTGCTGCGCAGGCCCATCACCGGGTCGGCCACGCCGGCCGTCACCGTGATCGGCGCGATCTCGTCGTCGAACTTGCCGGCGGCCTGCGCGGCACAGGCTTTCTGCTGGCTGCCGGCGCCGTATTCGTCCATCACGTCGCGGCCGATGTTGTAGCGCTTGGCCACCTGCTCGGCGGTCTGCAGCATGCTCCAGTAGATGGCCGGCACCTTGGCTTCAAGGTTCGGGTCTTTCATCATGTGCGTGTTCATCTCCTGCTGCACGCAGGAGATGCTTTCGACGCCGCCGGCGACGAAGACCTCGGCCTCGCCAGCGATGATGCGCTGCGCCGCCAGGGCAATGGTCTGCAGGCCCGACGAGCAGAAGCGGTTCACCGTCATGCCCGAGGTGGTGACCGGGCAGCCGGCCATCAAGGCGATCTGGCGGCCGATATTGGCGCCGGTGGCGCCTTCGGGGTTGGCGCAGCCCATGATGACGTCGTCGACGGCGCCGAATTCGATGCCGGCGCGCTCAATGGCGTGCTTGACCGCATGGCCGCCCAGCGTGGCGCCGTGGGTCATGTTGAAGGCGCCCTTCCAGCTCTTGGCGAGCGGCGTGCGGGCGGTGGAAACGATAAGGGCCGAAGTCATGTGCGTTGCTCCTGATGGTCCAGCGGACGGCGCGGGTGTGGCGCCGTCCTGGCGCTGATTTAGTTGAAGGTCTTGCCCTCGGCGACGAGTTTGGCCAGCAGCGGTGCGGGCTGCCAGAACTGGGCGTCGTCGTTCGGGTTGCGCGCGAAGCGCTTCATGCTCTCGGCCACGTTGAACAGACCCACCTGGTCGGCGTACTTCATCGGGCCACCGCGCCAGATCGGAAACCCGTAACCCGTCAGGTACACCATGTCGATGTCGCTGGCCTTGCTGGCGATACCGTCCTCGAGGATGCGCGCGCCTTCGTTGACCAGCGAATACACCAGGCGCTCAACGATCTCCTGATCGCCGATCTTGCGCGGCGTGATGCCTTGGTCCTGACGGTGCTTGGCGACCATGTCCTCGACCAGCTTGGACGGGATGGCGTCACGCTTGCCCGGCTTGTAGTCGTACCAGCCGGCGCCGGTCTTCTGGCCGAAGCGACCCAGCTCGCACAGCAGATCGGCGGTCTTGCTGTACTTCATGTCGGGCTTCTCGACGTAGCGACGCTTGCGGATGGCCCAGCCGATGTCGTTGCCTGCCAGGTCCCCCATGCGGAACGGCCCCATGGCGAAGCCGAAGCGCTCGACGGCCTTGTCAACCTGTTGCGGCGTGGCGCCCTCCTCCAGCAGAAAGCCGGCCTGGCGGCTGTACTGCTCGATCATGCGGTTGCCGATGAAGCCGTCGCACACGCCCGACACCACCGCCGTCTTCCTGATCTTCTTGGCGATCGCCATCACCGTGGCGAGCACGTCCTTGGCGGTCTTGGCACCGCGCACCACCTCCAGCAGCTTCATCACGTTGGCCGGGCTGAAGAAGTGCATGCCGACCACGTCCTGCGGGCGCTTCGTGAAGGCGGCGATCTGGTCGACGTCCAGCGTCGAGGTGTTGCTGGCCAGGATGGCGCCGGGCTTCATCACCTCGTCGAGCTTCTTGAACACGGCTTCCTTGACGCCCATTTCCTCGAACACGGCTTCGATGACGAGGTCGGCGTCCTTGATGTCCTCGTAGTTGAGCGTGGTCTTCAGCAGGCTCATGCGCTGCTCGTACTTGTCCTGCTTGAGCTTGCCGCGCTTGACCTGGGACTCGTAGTTCTTGCTCATCACCTCGACGCCGCGGTTGATCGCTTCCTGCTTGGTCTCCAGGATCGTCACCGGAATGCCGGCGTTGAGGAAGTTCATGGCGATGCCACCACCCATGGTGCCGGCGCCGATGACGGCCACTGTCTTGATCTCGCGCGGCTTGACCTCGCTGCCCACGTCGGGAATCTTGGAGGCAGCCCGCTCGGCGGCGAAGATGTGGCGCAGCGCCTTGCACTCAGGCGTCTGCATCAGGTTGATGAAAATCTCGCGTTCGCGTGCCAGCGCGTCGTCGAACTTGTACTTGGTGGCGTTCTCGACCGCGTCGACGCACTTGAGCGGCGCCGGGAAGTTCTTCGCCATGCCTGCGATCATGTTGCGCGCAAACTGGAAGTAGGCGTCGCCATTGGGGTGCTTGCACGGCAGGTGGCGCACCAGCGGCAGCGCCGAGCCCTCGGCGTGCTTGGCGGCCACCTCATTGGCGAAGGCCAAGGCTTCATCCAGCAGCGATTCGGGCGAGGCCGCCAGCTTGTCGAACAGCTTCTGCCCGGGCAGGCCGGCCAGCAGCTCGCTGTTCACCGGATCACCCTTGACGATCATGTTCAGCGCGGTCTCGACGCCCAGCACGCGCGGCAGGCGCACGGTGCCGCCGGCGCCGGGAATCAGTCCCAGCTTGACCTCCGGCAGCGCCACCTTGGCGCCCGGCGCGGCGATGCGGTAATGCGCGCCCAGCGCCAGCTCCAGCCCACCGCCCATGGCGACGGTATGCACGGCGGCCACCACGGGCTTTTGCGAGTTCTCGACGGCGGTGATGACCGACAGCAGGATCGGTTCCTGCATCGCCTTGGGCGAGTTGAACTCGCGGATGTCGGCGCCGCCTGAAAACGCCTTGCCGGCACCCGTCAGCACGATGGCCTTGACGGCCGGATCGGCGTTGGCCTTCTCCAGACCCTGGGTGATGCCCACGCGGGTCTCGTAGCCGAGGCCGTTGACGGGCGGGTTGTTCATGGCGATGACGGCGACGTCGCCGTGGACCTGATATTCAGCTGTCATGCTTGGCTCCTCGTTCAGCAGAAATGCCGGCCGGCCGCGGGGCGCGAGCGCCCGCCCTGGCCGCCGGTGGTGAGTTCGAGTTTATTGAGTTTCCGTGCCGCGTGGCGGCGCCGGCTGTCGCCGGTGGGACCGGGGCGGCTGGCGCGGAACCCTAAACCTCCAGCCATTCCTTGCGCGTGGCGGCGTCGGCGCGCAGCTGGTCGGGCGTGCCGTCGAACACGATGCTGCCGTGGCCCATCACCAGGGTGCGGTCTGAGATCTGCATGGCAATCGTCAGCTTCTGCTCGATCAGCAGCACCGACACGCCGCGCTCCTTGAGCTGCTTCAGGTATTCGGCCACCAGCTCGACGATCTTCGGCGCCAGCCCTTCAGTCGGCTCGTCGATGATGATCAGGTCCGGGTCGCCCATCAGGGTGCGGCACAGCGTCAGCATCTGCTGCTCGCCGCCCGACATCACACCGGCCTCGGTATGCTCGCGCTCCTTCAGGCGCGGGAACATGGCGTACATGTCGTCGAACGACCAGCGGCCGCCCTTGCTCGCCCCTTTCTGGCCCAGCAGCAGGTTCTGGTGCACGGTGAGCTTGGGGAACACGTCGCGGCTCTCCGGCACGTAGCCGATGCCGCGGTGCGCGATCTCGTAGGCTTTGCGGCCATGGATGTTCTGGCCATTCCAGGCGATGATGCCCTCGCTGTGCACCAGGCCCATGATGGACTTGGCAGTGGTCGAGCGGCCCGAGCCGTTGCGCCCCAGCAGCGCCACCATCTCGCCCGGCCGGACGTCGAAACTGACGCCGTGCAGCACGTGGCTCTTGCCGTAATAGGCGTGCAAATCCTTGACGGTCAGCATGTCAATGTCCTGCCACCTGTGCATCGGCCACCGATGAGCCCAGATACGCCTCCTGCACGCGCGCGTTGGCGCGCACCGCCTCTGGCGTGTCGAAGGCGATCACCTCGCCGTACACCACCACCGCGATCCGGTCGGCCAGGCCGAACACCACGCCCATGTCGTGCTCCACCGTCAGCAGGGTCTTGCCCTCGGTCACTTCGCGGATCAACTCGATGAAGTGGCGCGTCTCGTTGCGGCTCATGCCGGCGGTCGGTTCGTCGAGCAGGATCACGTCGGCGCCGCCGGCAATCGTCACGCCAATCTCCAGCGCGCGCTGCTCGGCGTACGGCAAGTTCATCGCCAGCACGTCGCGCTTGCCTTGCAGGTGGATCATGCGCAGCAGTTCCTCGGTGCGCGCGTTGGCATCGTGCATGCGCGACAGAAAGCGCAGGAAGGTGTAGCGGTAGCCCATCTGCCACAGCAAGGCGCAGCGCAGGTTCTCGAACACGCTGAGCTTGGGGAACAGGTTGGTGATCTGGAAGCTGCGCGCCAGCCCCAGGCGGTTGATCTCGTAGGGGGCCTTGCCGTCGATGCGCTGGCCGTGCAGCAGCACCTCGCCGCTGCTGGGCGCCAGCCGCCCGCTGATCAGGTTGAACAGCGTCGACTTGCCGGCGCCGTTGGGCCCGATGATGGCCACCCGCTCGCCGGCGCGCACCGCCAGGTTGGCGCCGCGAATGATCTCGGTCTTGCCGAAGCTCTTGTGCAGGTCGCGCAGTTCGATCGCGTATTCGCTCATGCCGCGGCCTCCTGCTGGCGCTTCAGGGTCTGCTCGATCTCGGCGTTCACGCTGCCCCAGACCCGCGCATAGCGGCGGCGGGCCCACTCCAGCATCCCGGCGCCCAGCGCGAACAGCGCCAGCGCCACCGCCCAGTGCGCTGCGCTGGCGGCGTGCAGGGTCAGACCCAGGTAGCGCACCTCGTCGCCCATGGCGCGGTTGAGCTGCAGGTGGTAGATCATCTCGATCAGCGCGCCGGCGCCCAGCAGCATCACCACGCTGGCCACCAGCAGCATCAGCAGATGGGGCGCGATGCGCGCGAACTTGCCGTGCGCGGCCACACGCAGGTTCATCATGATCAGGCTGGCGATGCCGCCCGGCGCATACATCACCATGAACACGAACACCAGGCCCAGGTAGAGCAGCCAGGCCTTGGTCAGCTCCGACAGCAGCACGAAGGCGATCACCATCAGCACGCCGCCGATGATGGGGCCGAAGAAGAAGGTGGCGCCGCCCAGGAAGGTGAACAACAGATAGGCACCCGAGCGGTTGGCGCCGACGACCTCGGCCGTCACCAGTTCGAACTGCAGCGCGCCGAGCCCACCCGCGATACCGGCGAAGAAGCCGGCCACGATGAAGGCCAGGTAGCGCACGCGCTGGCTGTTGTAGCCGATGAACTCGACCCGCTCGGGGTTGTCGCGCACCGCGTTCAGGATGCGGCCCAGCGGCGTCTGGGTGAAGGCGTACATCAGCAGCACGCTGATGAAGGTGTAGACGGCGATCAGGTAATAGAGCTGCCGCGCCGGGCCGTAGGAGATGCCCATGAACGGCTGGCCCACCACGCGGTTGCCCGAGACCCCCGCCTCGCCGCCGAAGAACTCCGGCACCATCAGCGACATGGCGAACACCAGCTCGCCAATGCCCAGCGTGATCATGGCGAAGGTGGTGCCGGCCCGCTTGGTGGTGACGTAGCCGAGCAGCACGGCAAAGAACAGGCCGGCGAAGCCGCCGATCAGCGGCAGCAGGCTGACCGGAATGTGCCAGCGCCCGGCCGACACCGCGTTGAGCGCATGGATCGCCACGTACGAGCCCAGGCCGGTGTACACGGCGTGGCCGAAGCTGAGCATGCCGCCCTGCCCCAGCAGCATGTTGTAGGACAGGCAGGCGACGATGGCGATGCCCATCTGCGCCAGCATGGTGATCGACAGGTTGCTGGTGAAGACCAGCGGCGACACGATCAGCAGCAGCGCGAAGCCGCCCCAGGTCAGCAGCCGGCCGAGGCTCAGGCGCGGCGGCGCGGTGGCGGTCGTGGTGGTGATGGCGGATCGGGTCATCAGTTCTCCCGCGCCCCAAGCAGCCCGCGCGGGCGGAAGATCAGGATCAGCACCAGGAACAGGTAGGGCAGGATTGGCGCCACCTGCGACAGCGTCAGCTTGATCAGCGAGTTGTCGCGCATGGCGTCGCTGAGCGGAATGCCGAGCTGCCCGGCCAGCGTGATCAGCGAGTAGTCAAAGGCCACGGCAAAGGTCTGGATCACCCCGATCAGCAGCGAGGCGACGAAGGCGCCCGCCAGCGATCCCATGCCGCCGACCACCACCACCACGAAGATGATCACGCCCACCGTGGCCGCCATCGCCGGTTCGGTGACGTAGGTGCTGCCGCCGATCACGCCGGCCAGCGCCGCCAGCCCGGTGCCGGCGCCAAACACCAGCATGAACACGCGCGGCACGTTGTGGCCGAGCGATTCGACCATCTCGGGGTGCGTCAGCGCCGCCTGGATGATGTAGCCGATGCGCGTGCGCGTCAGCAGCAGCCAGATGCCCACCAGCATCAGCACCGCCACCAGCATCATCATGGCGCGCGTGGCGGGGAACGGCGAGCAGACCAGGCGCACCGCCGCGTCGGCGGCGCGGCAGGCGCCTTCGGGCGCCGCGCCCCAGACGAAGCGCATGCCGTCGATCGAGTGGTTGATCAGGGTGAAGGCCGGGCCCTGAAGCAGCTCCGGCGGCCGGAAATCCACGGCCGGGCGGCCCCAGATGAGCTGCACCACCTCCAGGATGATGTAGGACAGGCCGAAGGTGATCAGCAACTCGGGCACGTGCCCGTACTTGTGCACCTTGCGCAGGCTGTACTTCTCGAACAGCGCGCCCAGCCCCGCCGCCAGGATCGGCGAGATCACCAGCGCCGGCCAGAAGCCGATGATGCCGCTCAACGTGTAGCCGAAATACGCGCCCAGCATGTAGAAGCTGGCGTGGGCGAAGTTCAGCACGCCCATCATGCTGAAGATCAGCGTCAGGCCGGAGCTGAGCATGAACAACAGCAGGCCGTAGCTCAGGCCGTTGAGCATGGAGATGATGAAGAACTCCATCGGGCGACTTCTCTTGGGGCGGTCAGCGCAGGATCGGCAGGCAGCGGCGCCGCGCCGTCAGTGACGCGCGGCGCCGTTCCAGACGGCGCTTACGAGTGGTGGATTTGCCAGCCGATCAGGGCCGCTTCATCTGGCACGAGGTCGGCGTGCTCGACACGTAGTTCGGGTACTCCGCCACCGGCGCCAGCGTCATGCCGGTGTTCTCGGGGCTGTACGGGTACTTGCCGCCGGCCTTCTGCCATACCGAGACGAAAAGCGGTTGCTGCAGCTGATGGTCGTTCTTGCGCATCTCGACCTCGCCGCTGAAGCTCTTGTAGCGCAGGCCCTCGAAGGCTGCGGCGACCTTGACCGGATCGGTGGACTTGGCCTTGGCCATGGCCTCGCTCAGGCCGGCAAAGGCATGGGCAATGGCGCCGGTGTAGAAGTCGTCCTTGAACTTGGCCTTGAAGCCTTCCATCCACTTCCCGATCTGACCACCCATGTTGTAGTGCGCGTACGCCACCTGATAGACCTTGCCCTCGCCGGTGTTGCCCAGCGCGGTGGGCGTGCCGGTCACGCCGGTGTAGTAGGTGAAGAACTTGCCGTCGTAGCCGCCTTCCCTGGCGGCCTTGATCAGCAGCGCCAGGTCGGAGCCCCAGTTGCCGGTGATCACCGCGTCGGCGCCAGCGGCCTTGATCTTGGCGATGTAGGGCGCGAAGTCGCGCACCTGGGCCAGCGGATGCAGGTCCTCGCCGACGATCTGGATGTCGGGGCGCTTGCGCGCCAGGGTGTCCTTGGCGAACTTGGCGACCTGGTGGCCGTGCGAGTAGTTCTGGTTCAGCAGGTAGACCTTGTGGATGTCCTTCTGGTCCTTCATGAAGCTGCTCATGGCCTCCATCTTCATGGAAGTGTCGGCGTCGAAGCGGAAGTGCCAGTAGTTGCACTTGCTGTTGGTGAAGTCCGGATCAACCGCCGCGTAGTTGAGCAGCATGATCTCCTTGCCCGGATTGCGCTCGTTGTGCTTGGCAATGCCATCCACCAGCGCCGCCAGCACCGACGAGCCGTTGCCCTGCGCCACATAGCGCACGCCCTGGTCAATCGCGGCCTTGAGCGCGTTGGCGCTTTCGGCCGGGCTCAGCTTGTTGTCGAAAGGCACGATCTCGAACTTGACGCCGGCGGGGTTGCTCTTGCTGAACTCTTCCGCCATGTACTGCCAGCTGCGCATCTGGTTGGTGCCCACCGGACCCATCAGGCCGGTCAGCGGATCAATCCAGGCAATCTTGACGGTCTCGCCTTTCTGCGCCTGGGCGCTGCCCAGCATGGCCACCAGCGCCGCGCCGGCCAGCATCTTGATTGCAAACTTCATGCTCATGTCTCCTTCGTCATGGACTTGCTAAAAACGATAAGCTGCCTAGCGTACTCCGTCCCCGGGGTGATGGGCAGCCGGGTTTGCCCGGCCTGCCTGTCGCCGATGCGCCAGCGCGCCCCGCCCACGTCCGTCAAACCGTCGGCAGCTTGTAGTCCTTGAGCTGCTCGCGCAGCCGGGTCTTGAGCATCTTGCCGGTGGCGCCGATCGGGATCGCGTCGACGAACACCACGTCGTCCGGCAGCTGCCACTTGGCGACCTTGCCTTCGTAGAAGCCGAGCAGTTCGTCGCGGCTGGCCGCGGCGCCGGGCTTGAGCACCACCGCCACGATCGGGCGCTCGTCCCACTTCGGGTGCGGCATGCCGATGCAGGCGGCCATGGCCACCGCCGGGTGCGCCATGGCGATGTTCTCGATGTCGATCGAGCTGATCCACTCGCCGCCCGACTTGATCACGTCCTTGCTGCGGTCGGTGATCTGCATGAAGCCGTCGGCGTCGATGGTGGCGACGTCGCCGGTGGGGAACCAGCCGTCCACCAGCGGATCGCCGCCCTCGCCCTTGAAGTACTGATCCAGGATCCACGGGCCCTTGACGTACAGGTCGCCGTAGGTCTTGCCGTCCCACTGCAGGTCTTCGCCGTGGTCGTCGACGATCTTCATGTCGACGCCGAAGATCGGCCGGCCCTGCTTGAGCCGGATCTTCATCTTCTCTTGCTCCGGCAGGTGGCGGTGCTTTTCCTTCAGCGTGCACAGCGTGCCGAGCGGGCTCATCTCCGTCATGCCCCAGGCGTGCAGCACGTCGATGCCGTAGTCGTCGCGGAAGGTGGCGATCATCGCCGGTGGGCAGGCCGAGCCGCCGATCACTGTGCGCGTCAGCGTCGAGAAGCGCAGCTTGTTGCCGGCCGTGTGGCCGAGCAGCATCTGCCAGATGGTCGGCACGCCGGCGGCGAAGGTCACGCCCTCGGCCTCCATCAGCTCGTACAGCGACTTGCCGTCCATGGCCGGGCCGGGAAACACCAGCTTGGCGCCGACCATCGCCGCCGAGTACGGCAGGCCCCAGGCGTTGACGTGGAACATCGGCACCACGGGCAGCGCGGCGTCGCGCGCCGACAGGCCCATCACGTCCGGCAGCGCCGATGCGTAGGCGTGCAGCACGGTGGAGCGGTGGCTGTACAGCGCCGCCTTGGGGTGGCCGGTGGTGCCGCTGGTGTAGCACATGCTGGAGGCGGTGTTCTCGTCGAACACCGGCCAGGGGTACTGGTCGGGCTGGCCGCCGATCCAGGCCTCGTAGCTCAGCAGGTGCGGGATGCCGGTGTCGGCCGGCAGTTTGTCCTCGTCGCACAGCGCGATCCAGTGCTTGACGCTCGGGCAGTGCGTGTGGATGCCCTGCACGATCGGCAGAAAGCTCATGTCGAAGCACATCACCCGGTCTTCGGCGTGGTTGACGATCCAGGCGATCTGCTCGGGCAGCAGGCGCGGGTTGACGGTGTGCAGCACGCGCCCCGAGCCGCTGACGCCAAAGTACAGTTCCAGATGGCGATAACCGTTCCAGGCCAGCGTGCCGACCCGGTCGCTGGCTTGCAGGCCGAGCGCGTCGAGGCCGTTGGCGACCCGCTTGGCGCGCCGCTGCACGTCGAGCCAGGTGTAGCGGTGGATGTCCCCCTCCACCCGGCGCGACACCACTTCGGTGTCGCCGTGGTAGCGGGCAGCGAAGTCGATCAGCGACGAAATCAGCAGCGGGTGGTTCTGCATCAAGCCCAGCATGGGTGTTCTCCTCGGTATGGTTGGTGTGCGGGCGAAATACTAATTCATCGCCAGTCAGCTCGGCGCGCCCAAACTGAACGCCACCCCTGACGACCTTGCCGCCCGCGCGCTCCAGCGCCCGCCACCAGCGCGCGCACGGCATGGCGGCGACAATGGCGCCATGCACGACACCGACACGCTGGCGCACACCCGGGCCGACCTGGGTTTCAGCTGGCGCCACCGCTTCGCCGACCTGGGACCGGCCTTCCACACGCGCCTGGCGCCGGTGCCCGTGCACGAGCCCTACTGGGTCGCGCGCAGCCAGACGATGGCGCGCGAGCTGGGCCTGGAGGACGAATGGTGGCGCGCGCAGGACGCGCTGGACACCTTCGCCGGCAACCGCGTGCCGCCGGGCAGCCAGCCGCTCGCCAGCGTGTACAGCGGCCACCAGTTCGGCGTCTGGGCCGGCCAGCTGGGCGACGGGCGCGCCGTTCTGCCGGGTGAAGTCGAGGCCGCCGATGGCCGCTGGCTGGAGCTGCAGCTTAAGGGCAGCGGCCTGACGCCCTACTCGCGCATGGGCGACGGCCGCGCCGTGCTGCGCTCGTCGATCCGCGAATTCCTGGTCAGCGAAGCCCTGCACGCGCTCGGTGTTCCGAGCACCCGGGCGCTGTGCATCACCGGCTCCGACCAGCCGGTGCGGCGCGAGCAGGTCGAAACCGCCGCCGTCGTCACCCGGGTGGCGCCCAGCTTCGTGCGCTTCGGGCACTTCGAGCATTTCAGCCACCGCGGCCAGCACGAGCAGCTGAAACAACTGGCGGACTTCGTCATCGACAACTTCTACCCCGAATGCCGCGCGGCGCCGCACGCCTACGCCGCGCTGCTGGACGCCGTCACGCGTCGCACCGCCGCGCTGATCGCGCAGTGGCAGGCGGTCGGCTTCATGCACGGCGTGATGAACACCGACAACCTCAGCATCCTGGGGCTGACGATCGACTACGGGCCCTACCAGTTCATGGACGGCTTCGATCCCGACCACATCTGCAACCACTCCGACCACCTGGGCCGCTACGCCTACCGGCGCCAGCCGCCGGTGGCGCACTGGAATCTGCTGGCGCTGGGCCAGGCCCTGCTGCCGCTGATCGGCGAGCCGGATCTGGCCATGGCGGCGCTGGAGCCCTTCAACGACGTCTTCACGGCGGAGCTGAACCGGCGCATGGCGGCCAAGCTCGGGCTGCGCGAGGCGTCCGAGGGCAGCAACGCCTGGGTCGATGACTTGCTGCGCCTGATGGCGCGCGAGCGCACCGACTTCAGCATCTGCTGGCGCCGCCTGGCCCAGCACGCCGCCGGCGCGCCGGCCGAACGCGTGCGCGAGCTGTTCCTCGACCAGGCGGCCATCGACGCGCTGCTGGCGCGCTACCGGACGCTCATCGAGCCATCCGCACCGCTGTTCGACGCCGGCCTGGCGCTGCGCAGCAGCCCCTCGATCGTGTTGCGCAACCACCTGGCCGAGCAGGCCATCGCGCGTGCGAAACTCAAGGACTTCCAGATGATCCAAGATCTGCTCGCCGTGCTGGAGCGCCCCTTCGACGAGCACCCGGCGCACGCCGACTGGGCCGGCTTTCCGCCCGACTGGGCCTCCCACATCCAGATCAGTTGCTCCTCATGAACCACCCCATCCAGAAAACCGAGGCCGAATGGCGCGCCCTGCTGGCCGAAAAAGGCGCCGAGGCCGCCGCCTTCCAGGTCACGCGCCAGGCCGCCACCGAGCGCCCCTTCACCGGCAAGTACGAACAGCACTGGGCCGACGGCAGCTACCACTGCATCTGCTGCGGCGCCAAGCTGTTCGAATCCGGCACCAAGTTCGACGCCGGCTGCGGCTGGCCCAGCTTCTCGCTGGCCATCCCCGGCACCATCGAAGAGCGGCGCGACACCAGCCACGGCATGGTGCGCGTCGAGACCGTGTGCGCCAATTGCGGCGCCCACCTGGGCCACGTGTTTCCCGACGGCCCGGCGCCGACCGGTCTGCGCTACTGCATGAACTCGGCCTCGCTCGATTTCACGCCACGATAATGCCGCGCCCATGAAGATATTGCTCGATTTCCTGCCGATCCTGCTGTTTTTCGTCGCCTACAAGATGCACGGCATCTACGCCGGCACGGCGGTGCTGATGGGCGCGACGGTGGTGCAGATGGCGATCCTCTACGCCATCGACAAGAAGCTCACCACCATGCACAAGGCCACGCTGGCGCTGATCCTGGTGTTCGGCACGCTGACGCTGTTGCTGCAGGACGAGCGCTTCATCAAGTGGAAGCCCACCGTGCTCTACGCCGCCATGGCGCTGGCGCTGGGCGTGGCGCTGTGGGCGTTTCGCAAGAACTTCCTGAAGATCCTGCTGGGCAGCCAGCTCAGCCTGTCCGATCCGGTCTGGAACCGCCTCACGGTCGCCTGGGTCGGCTATTGCCTGTTCATGGCGGCGCTGAACGGCTACATCGCGGCCTACTTCTCGACCGACGCCTGGGCCAACTTCAAGCTGTGGGGCTACGTGTTCCCGCTCGCCTTCATCCTCGGCCAGGGCATTTACGTGGCGCGCCACCTGCGCGACGACGAGCCCGAGGTCGACCCCACTCCCGGAGAATCCACATGAGTGCATCGCTGGCCGACCAGATGGCCGATCACCTGCGCGCGACGCTGCAACCGACCGAGCTCGAAGTGCTGGACGAAAGCTGGCAGCACGAAGGCCACGCCGGCGCCAACGGCACCGGCTTCGGCACCCATTTTCGCGTGCGCGTGGCCTCACCGCTGTTCGATGGCCAGGGCCGCGTGGCGCAGCACCGGCTTGTGTATGATGCGCTGCGACATTTCATCGACGAGCAAGGCGTACACGCGCTGGCCATCGAGACCCGCTGATTCAAGAGCGCCGTTCGCGGCCCACCCGACTCCCGCACTTTTCGTTCTACCCCGCCGGGGTTTTTTTCTGACCACACCATGAAAAAACAGCTTCTGGCCGCCTCCGCGGCCGCCCTGCTGGCTGGCGCACTGGCGCTGCCGGCCGTGGCGCAAAACGTCGCCATCGTCAACGGCAAGCCGGTGCCCAAGGCGCGCCTGGAGGCGCTCGAAGCGCAGGTCAAGGCCCAGGCCGAGCGCACCGGCCAGCCGGTGCCGCCGGAAGTCGCCACCCAGCTGCGCGAGGAAATCATCGCGCGCGAGATTTTCATGCAGGAGGCGCAGCGCCGCGGCCTGCAGGGCACGCCCGGGTTTCGCGCCAAGATGGAACTGGCGCGCCAGAGCGTGCTGATCAACGAGCTGTTCGCCGATTTCCAGGCGAAGAACAAGATCAGCGATGCGGAGGCCAAGGCCGAGTACGAGCGCCTCGTCGGCGCGCAAAGCCCGGCGGCCGGCGCCAAGGAATACAAGTCGCGCCACATCCTGGTCGAATCCGAGGACGAGGCCAAGACCATCATCGCCCAGATCAAGGGCGGCGCCAGCTTCGAGGAAATCGCCGGCAAGCAGTCGAAGGACCCCGGCTCCGGCGCCCAGGGCGGTGATCTGGGCTGGGCCAGCCCGTCCGGCTACGTGCGCGAATTCGCCGATGCACTCGGCAAGCTGGCCAAGGGCCAGATGAGCGAGGCGCCGGTCAAGTCGCAGTTCGGCTACCACGTCATCCGCGTCGACGACGTGCGCGAGGCCAAGGCGCCCGAGTTTCCGAAGTTCGAGGACGTCAAGCCGCAGATCGTGCAGCAGATGCAGCAGCAGAAGCTGGTCAAGTTCCAGCAGGATCTGCGCACCAAGGCCAAGGTCGAGTAAGTCCTCTCGAAAACTCCGCGGTAGCGCCCAGTCGCCGCCGCACCAACGAAAAAGCCGCTCATCGAGCGGCTTTTTCTCTGCCCGCGAGGCCAGGCAAACTACAGCGCCAGCCGCTCCCGCGCCTGCTGGTACTCGCGCTTCAGGCGCGCCACCAGTTCGGCCGCCGGCACCACCGCCTTGACGGCGCCGATGCCCTGGCCGCTGCCCCAGATATCCTTCCAGGCCTTCTTCGAGCCTTCGCCGCCGCCGAAATCCATCTTGCTGGGGTCGCTCTCGGGTAGGTTGTCCGGGTCGAGCCCGGCGGCGCGGATCGACGGCGCCAGGTAGTTGCCGTGCACGCCGGTGAACAGGTTGCTGTAGACGATGTCGTCCGAGCTGCCATCGACGATGGCCTGCTTGTAGGCGTCCTGCGCGCGCGCCTCTTCGGTGGCAATGAAGGCCGAACCGATGTAGGCGAAGTCGGCGCCGCAGGCCTGCGCCGCCAGCACCGCACCGCCGTTGGCGATGGCGCCAGACAGCGCGACCGGACCATCGAACCACTCGCGGATTTCCTGCACCAGCGCGAACGGGCTCTTCACCCCCGCGTGTCCGCCGGCGCCCGCGGCCACCGCGATCAGGCCGTCGGCCCCCTTCTCGATGGCCTTGCGCGCGAAGCGGTTGTTGATGATGTCGTGCAGCACCACGCCGCCCCAGCCGTGCACGGCCTGGTTCACGTCCTCGCGTGCGCCGAGGCTGGTGATGACGATCGGCACCTTGTACTTGGCGCACATCTGCATGTCGTGCTCAAGCCGGTCGTTGCTCTTGTGCACGATCTGGTTGATGGCAAACGGCGCCGCCGGATGGTCGGGGTTGGCCTTGTCCCAGGCCGCCAGCCCTTCCGTGATCTCGGCCAGCCACTCGTCCAGCTGGGCCGCCGGGCGCGCGTTGAGCGCCGGCATCGCGCCGACCACGCCCGAGGTGCATTGCGCAATCACCAGCTTGGGATTGCTAATGATGAACAGCGGCGCGCCGATGACGGGAAACGGCAGGCGATCGAGAGGCACAGGCAGGCGGGACATGGCGATCCTTCAAAAAATGGTGGCGGATATGTAATCAGGAATGGGCGCTGGTGCTTGTCGCCCAGGCGTCAGCGCGCAGGCTGGGTTAGCGAAGCGTCACCCAGCGTTTTGCGAGCGCCCTTGCTGGGTGACGCCTTCGGCTAACCCAGCCTACGAATCAGAGGGACGATTTGCCTCAGAACGCCTCCAGCGCCAGCGCCGTGACGCTGTCCGCGCCCTCGACGATGGCGTCGCGCGCAGCCGGAACGCGCGTCAGGATGTGGTCGGCGTAGAAGCGCGCGGTCACGATCTTGGCCTGCATGAAGGTGGCGTCATTACCGGCGGCCAGCTGCTGCTCGGCCACCAGCAACGCGCGGCCGAGTTGCCAGCCGGCCACCAGGTTGCCGGCCAGCAGCATGTAGGGCACGCTGCCGGCGTAGGCGGCGTTCGGGTCGCTCTTGGCGCTGGCGACGATGAAGTCCACCACGTCCAGGAAGGCCTGGCGCCCGGCGGCCAGCCGCCGCGCCACCACCTGGGCGGCCGCGCTGCCGGCGGCCAGTTCCTTCTCGGTGGCCTCGATCTGTGCGGCGATGGCTTTCGCCGTCTGGCCGCCATCGCGCGCCGTCTTGCGGCCGACCAGGTCGTTGGCCTGGATGGCGCTGGTGCCTTCGTAGATGGTCAGGATCTTGGCGTCGCGGTAGTACTGCGCGGCGCCGGTTTCCTCGATGAAACCCATGCCGCCGTGCACCTGCACGCCGAGGTCGGTGGCCTCCAGGCTCATCTCGGTGCTGTAGCCCTTGACCAGCGGCACCATGAATTCGTAGAAGGTCTGGTTCTGCTGGCGCACCTCGGCGTCGGGGTGGTGGTGCGCGGCGTCGTAAGCGGCCGCCGCCGTGCTGGCCATGGCACGGCAGCCCTCGGTGAGCGCGCGCATGGTCATCAGCATACGGCGCACATCGGGGTGGTGAATGATGGTGGCCGGGCCTTTGACGCTGCCATCGACCGGGCGGCTTTGCACGCGGTCGCGGGCGTACTGCACCGCCTTCTGGTAGGCGCGCTCGGAGGCCGCCAGGCCCTGCACGCCCACGCCGAAGCGGGCAGAGTTCATCATGATGAACATGTACTCCAGGCCGCGGTTCTCCTGGCCGACCAGGTAGCCGATCGCGCCACCATGGTCGCCGTATTGCAGCACCGCGGTCGGGCTGGCCTTGATGCCCATCTTGTGCTCGATGCTGACGCAGTACACGTCGTTGCGATCACCCAGGCTGCCATCGGCGTTGACCATGAACTTCGGCACCACGAACAGGCTGATGCCCTTCACGCCCTCGGGCGCGCCCTGCACGCGCGCGAGCACCAGGTGGACGATGTTGTCCGCCATGTCGTGCTCGCCGTAGGTGATGAAGATCTTGGTGCCGAAGACACGATAGGTGCCATCAGGCTGCGGCTCGGCGCGCGTGCGCACGGCGGCCAGGTCGCTGCCGGCCTGCGGCTCGGTCAGGTTCATGGTGCCGGTCCAGTCGCCGGAGATCAGTTTTTCGAGATAGGTGGCTTTCAGTTCGTCGCCGCCGGCCGTCAGCAGCGCCTCGATGGCGCCGTCCGTGAGCAGCGGGCACAGCGCGAAGCTCAGGTTGGCCGAGTTGAGAATTTCGCCGCAGGCGGCGCCAATCGTCTTGGGCAAACCCTGGCCACCAAAATCGGCGGGATGCTGCAAACCCTGCCAGCCACCCTCGGCGTACTGCTTGTAGGCCTGCTTGAAGCCCTGGCTGGTCGTCACCTCGGTGCCCGAATGCGTGGACGGCGCCTTGTCGGCCTCGAAGTTGAGCGGCGCCACCACTTCCTCATTGAAGCGCGCGCATTCCTCCAGCACGGCCTGGGCGGTTTCCAGGCCGGCGTCCTCGAAGCCGGGCATTTGCGCGATCTCGTCAATGCGCGCCAGATGTTCGATGTTGAACAGGATGTCCTTGACGGGGGCCTTGTAGCTCATGACAGATCTCCGCTCTTCACTTTGAAGCAAACAAAAGGGCATCGCGTGCGATGCCCTGGCAAAACTGACGACGGCGCCCCGCGCGTTGGCACGGGGCGCGCAGACATCACAGGGCCTGGGTCAGCTCAGGCACCGCCTGGAACAGATCGGCCACCAAGCCGTAGTCGGCCACGCTGAAGATCGGCGCTTCTTCGTCCTTGTTGATGGCGACGATGACCTTGCTGTCCTTCATGCCGGCCAGGTGCTGGATGGCGCCCGAGATGCCGGCGGCGATGTACAGCTGCGGCGCGACGATCTTGCCGGTCTGGCCCACCTGCAGGTCGTTGGGGGCGTAGCCCGCATCGACGGCCGCACGGCTGGCGCCGATGGCGGCGCCCAGCTTGTCGGCCAGCGGAGTCATGACTTCATTGAACTTCTCGGCGCTGCCCAGGGCCCGGCCGCCGGAGACGATGACCTTGGCTGCCGTCAGCTCGGGGCGGTCGTTCTTGGCGATCTCCTGGCCGACAAAGCTGCTCTTGCCGCTGTCGGCGGTGGCTGCCACGGTTTCCACCGCGGCGCTGCCCCCGCTGGCGGCTGCGGCGTCGAAGCCGGTGGTGCGCACGGTGATGACCTTTTTGTCATCGGTGCTCTGCACCACGGCAATGGCGTTGCCGGCGTAGATGGGGCGCTCGAAGGTGTCGGGGCTGTCGACCTTGCTGATGTCGCTGATCTGCGCGACATCGAGCTTGGCGGCCACGCGCGGGGCGATGTTCTTGCCGCTGGCCGTCGCCGGGAACAGGATGTGGCTGTAGTCGCCGGCCAGTGCCAGCACTTGGGCGGCCATGTTCTCGGCCAGGCCGTGGGCGAAGGCTTCGCTGTCGGCGTGAAGGACTTTGCCGACGCCAGCAATCTTCGATGCGGCTTCGGCGGCGGCGCCGGCGTTGTGGCCGGCAACGAGGACGTGGACATCGCTGCCGCAGGCGGCGGCGGCGGTGACGGTGTTGAGGGTGGCGCCCTTGATGCTGGCGTGGTCGTGTTCGGCGATGACGAGTGCGGTCATGTTCTTGTCTTTCCTCAGATGACTTTGGCTTCGTTCTTGAGCTTGTCGACCAGCGTGGCGACATCGGGCACCTTGATGCCGGCGCCGCGCTTGGGCGGCTCCATCACCTTCAGGGTCTTCAGGCGCGGCGTGACGTCGACACCCAGGTCTTCCGGCTTGAAGACGTCGAGCTGCTTTTTCTTGGCCTTCATGATGTTGGGCAGCGTGACGTAGCGCGGCTCGTTCAGGCGCAGGTCGGTGGTGATGACCGCCGGCAGGCCGATGGCGATGGTTTCCAGGCCGCCGTCGACCTCGCGGGTGACCTTGGCCTTGCCGTCGGCAACTTCGACCTTGCTGGCAAAGGTGGCTTGCGGCAGGTCGGCCAGCGCGGCCAGCATCTGGCCGGTCTGGTTGGCGTCGTCGTCGATGGCCTGCTTGCCCAGGATCACCAGTTGCGGCTGCTCCTTGTCGACCAGCGCCTTCAGCAGCTTGGCGACGGCCAGGGGTTGCAGTTCCTCGGTGGTCTCGACCAGGATGCCGCGGTCGGCGCCGATGGCCATGGCGGTGCGCAGGGTTTCCTGGCACTTGGCCTCGCCGCAGGAGACGGCGATGATTTCGGTGACCACGCCCTTTTCTTTCAGACGCACGGCCTCTTCGACGGCGATTTCGTCAAAGGGATTCATGCTCATCTTGACGTTGGCGATGTCCACGCCGGTCTGGTCGCTCTTGACACGGACCTTGACGTTGAAATCGACCACGCGCTTGACGGCGACGAGTGCTTTCATGTGGGGAAATCTCCTGTGGATTGGAATTCTTGACTTGGCGCCCGGACCGGCCCGGCGCCCGAAAATCTGGCAACGATTCTAGATCAGACGACGTGGCGGACCTGTCATCTACCCGACCCGCCACGGGGATAAAAAATAAATAGCACGATCGTTCTTTTATTGTACAGTCGGTTCCCCTCGTTCCGGTTCCCGTGCGGCCGGCGCGGCCGGCGGCATCTGGTGATGGAGCACGCGCTGCGGATACGGAATGTCGATGTCGTTGGCGCGCAGCGCCGCCAGGATCGCCAAGTTGACCTCCGAGCGCAGGCCCAGCTGCCCGACGCCGGGCGAATCCATCCAGTAGCCGACGGTGAACTCCAGCCCGTCGGCCCCGAAGGCCGACAGCGACACCGAGGGCGCGGGCTCGCGCAGCACACTCTCGCACCTCAGCGCCGCTTGGCAAAGCAATTGCTGCACCTGCGCCGGGTCGCTGTCGTAGGCCACCGACACCACGGTGGACTGCCACACGCGGCGGTCGGCCAGCGTCATGTTCTCGACACGCTGCGTGACCATCATCTCGTTGGGCACGATGGACTCGCGCCCATTGGCGGCGCGGATCACGCTGTAGCGCGCGCGGATGTCGGTGATCTGGCCCTCGAAGCCGTCCACGCGCACCGCGTCACCGATGCGAATGGCGCGCTCGGCCAGCACCACGAAACCCGACACATAGTTGGCCGCCAGCTTCTGCAGGCCCAACCCGATGCCCACGCCCAGCGCGCCGCTGAACACCGACAGCGCGGTCAGATCGATGCCCACCGCCGTCAGCGCCACCAGCACCGCCAGGAAGATCAGCAGCGCGCGCAAGCCGTTGGCAATCGCCTTGCGCAGCGACAGGCTGCTGCCCTGCGCCTGGCGCAGCAGGCGCGCCTCGATCGCCGACGACAGCCACAGCGCCAGCAGCAGCGCCACCCCGACGTTGAGCGCGCCCTCGATCATCGCGCGCAGGGTCAGCTGGTTGCCGCCCACGCGCCAGCTGACGCCCTCGGCCTCTTCCAGCAGCACCGGCAGCAGGCCGCTGACCCACAGCACGAAACCGATCCAGACCACCCAGGACAACGTGCGCTCCAGCACGCGCACCGCATGCACCTGCGGGTACGCAGCCCGCAACACGCGCACGCCCAACCGGATTGCCGCCAGCGCGATCAGCGCCGGCAGCGCGATGCGAAACAGCTCGGTCGCCAGCTCCAGCCGCGCCATCGCCGGGCGCGCGACCCAGCACAGGCCCAGCCACACCAGAGGAAACAGCACGCCGTCGAAGCCACGTCGGCCGAGCAGGATCGGCGCGTGCCGGCGCTCATCGCTCCAGCCGCGCCGCAGCGCTTGCACCAGCAGCCAGGCCAGCAGGCCGCAGGCGGCGATGACGGCCAGCTCCAGCAGCGTGTCCGGCTGCGTGATGCCGTTCCACCAGGCGCTCCAGTCGTCGATGCGCAGACCCGCGTGCTGCGCCGGCGCCACACCAGAGCCAGCCAACGGAGTCAGCCGCGCTGGCGCCACGTAGGCTCCCGCTTTTCGATAAAGGCCTGCACGCCTTCCTGGGCCACGTCCCAGCTCATGTTGCAGGCCATGGTCTGGCCGGCCAGCTGGTAGGCGGCCTCGATGCCCAGTTCACGCTGACGGTAGAACAGCTCCTTGCCGGCCGCGACCGCGGCGCGCGGCTTGTCCAGGATGGCATTCACCAGTTCATCGACCGCGGCGTCCAGCTGTTCGGCCGGCACCACCCGATTGACCAGGCCGCGCGCGCGCGCCTCGTCGGCGCCGATGAAGCCGCCCGTCAGCAGCATCTCCATCGCCTGCTTCGGCAACATGTTGCGCACCAGTGGCACGCTGGGCGTGGCGCAGAACAGGCCGACGTCGATGCCATTGACACCAAAGCGCGCCGTGTCCACGCTGACAGCCAGGTCGCACTGCGCCACCAACTGGCAACCGGCCGCCGTGGCCAGCCCCTGCACGCGCGCGATCACCGGGATCGGCAATTTGAGCAACGACAGCATCATGCGGCTGCACTGAGCGAACAGGCTCTGGTAATAGTCCAGCCTGGGATCAGCCTTCATCTGCTTGAGGTCGTGGCCGGCGCAAAAGGCCTTGCCCGCCGCGCCGATGACCAGCACGCGCGCCGCGTCGTCGGCGGCGATCAAATCGATCTGGCGCTGCAACTCGGCCAGCACCGCCTCGCTCAGCACGTTGAAGGACCTGGGCTGGTTCAGCGTCAGCCGGTGCACGCCGCGCGCGTCGCGCTGGTGCAGCACGGGCGCGTCGGCCAAAGGCTTGGCGTCTGCGAGAGTGTTCATGCGGCGCGTCCTTGAATTACTACCATAATCATAGCGCTCAGCGTTTTCGCCACAGCCGCCAAAGCCCTCTTTTATCAGATCATCCCGGTCGCCACGGCTGCGCAGCAAGCCGTCCTTGTTTTCAGAGGGCCGCGGAGCAGGCCAGGCCGGAACGCCGTGGTCGGGGTCCCCCCGACCACCAGCGTTGTCCCCCCGGGGGGGAAGGCGGCCGCAGGCCGACTCAGGGGGGATCAAACATCCGCCAGTACGCGCAGATGGGCCTCGACGCTGCGCGCCAGCGCACTCAGGTTGTAGCCACCTTCCAGGCAGCTGACGATGCGGCCCTGCGCAAAACGCTGCGCAACACGCTTGATGCGCTCGGTCATCCAGGCGTAGTCGGATTCGACCAGGCCGAGCTGGCCCATGTCGTCCTCGCGGTGAGCGTCGAAACCGGCGCTGATGAAGATCAGCTCCGGTTTGTGCTCCTCCAGCCGCGGCATCCACATCACCTCGACCAGTTCGCGGATGTCCATGCCCTTGGTGTAGGCCGGCACCGGGCAGTTGACCAGGTTGGCGTCGTGCTTCTGCGCCCCGCCCTCGGGGTAGAACGGGTGCTGGAAGAAGCTGCACATCAGGATGCGCTCGTCGCCGGCGACGATGTCCTCGGTGCCGTTGCCGTGGTGCACGTCGAAATCGATGATGGCCACGCGCTGCAGCTCATGGCGCTCAAGCGCGTACTTGGCGGCGACGGCCACGTTGCTGAAAAAACAGAAACCCATGGCCTGATTGCGCGTCGCGTGGTGGCCGGGTGGGCGGGTGGCGCAAAAGGCGTTTTCCAGCTCGCCCGACATCACGGCGTCGACCGCGTCGATGGCCGCGCCGGCCGACAGCAGCGCCGCGCGGTAGGTAAAGCTGTTCATCGAAGTGTCGGGGTCGAGCGAATAGCGGTCCGGCCCGCCCGCCTCCATTTCCTCGATCAGGATCTCGCTCAGGCCGCGCAGCGCCGCCACGTGGCGCCGGCCGTGCGCCAGCAGCAGCTCGCCCATGGTGGCGGGGGTTGCATCGCGCCGGTCCAGCGCGTCGCCGACGCCGGTGATCAGCAGCCGGTCCTCGATGGCGTCCAGCCGCTCCGGACATTCCGGATGGCCCGCGCCCATCTCGTGCTTGCGACAGTCGGGATGCGTGTAATACCCGGTCTTGCCCACGTTTTGTCTCCTTGTTTCACGGTCTGGCGCCGACTATCCGTCACATTCCTTGCATGGGCGTGACGTATGCATATGATTGGCGCGGGCAGCTTAACATGGGGCTGACGGCGGGCGGGCGGCGTGCGGCGCACCGCCAAACCAGGTGGCTGGCGGTGCAGCACGAGCGCCATGCACTGGCCGCCAACGCGGCGCCGCGTCTGGCTACACTGCGGCGCCAACCTCGCCCTTTTTCCTGGCCCCCGGGCCTGAATACCACCATGTCCCGCACCTCGCTCCACCGCCGCACACTGGCCGGGCTGCTCGCCGCCGGCCTGCTGCGGCCCGAACTGGCACTGGCGCAGCCGCGCGCGCGCCGCCGCGACGCCGATGCGCCCGCGCGCCCCTACGCCCGCCGCGACGACGCCATGCGCTGGGCCGACGACGTGGCGCTGCGCCGCAACCTCGACGCGCCCTGGGTGCGCGACGCCATCGGCCAGGCCGTCTTCGTCCCCAGCGTGGCGCGCCTGATCCTGCCGCCGCCCCGCGGCACCGCCAAGAATTGGCGCGTCTACCGCAGCCGCTTCATCGACCCGGTGCGCATCCGCGCCGGCGCGCGCTTTTGGGAACGCAACCGCACCACCCTGGCGCGCGCGCAGGCCGAGTTCGGCGTGCCACCCGAGATCATCGTCGGCATCGTCGGTGTCGAAACCATCTACGGCCAGAACATGGGCAGCTTTCGCGTCATCGACGCGCTCGCCACGCTGACCTTCGACTTCCCCGCCACGCACCCACGCGCCGAAGCGCGCCAGGCGTTCTTCCAGGGCGAGCTGGAGCAGTTCCTGTCGCTGTGCCAGCGCCACCGCATGGATCCGCTGGCGCCGCTGGGCAGCTACGCCGGCGCCATGGGCATGCCGCAGTTCATGCCGTCGAGCTGGACCCGATACGCGATCGACTTCGACCGCGACGGCCCGATCGACCTGTGGAACAGCGAGGCCGACGTCATCGGTTCGGTGGCCAACTATTTCGTCGGCCATGGCTGGCAACCCGGCCTGCCCACGCACTACCCGGTGCAACTGGCGCCCGAGGCCGAGATGGACACCTTGCTGGCGCCGGACATCCTGCCCAGCTTCAGCGTCGCCAGCTTTGTCGCCAAGGGCGCCGTGCTGAACGCCGAAGGCCGCGAGCACCCGGGCCAACTGGCGCTGATCGAGCTGCAGAACGGCGACCCGAGCCTGCCCGGCAACCAGGCCAGCTACGTCGCCGGCACCGAGAATTTCTACGTCATCACCCGCTACAACTGGAGTGCCTACTACGCCATGGCGGTGATCGATCTGGGGCAGGAAGTGGCGGCGGTGGTGGCGCAGGGGCGATAACGCCCATGCGTGCGAGCGTCTGGTCGGAACCGTAAAGCTCCGTTCAGCCGGGGAGTTTCCAACCACGTTCTGCGCGGCGTTCTTTGGGCAGACAGCGGCTCTACAGTCTTCGCAGATTGACCGGGAACCGTTTTGGAACCAAAATGGTTTCATCAGGAGGCCGTCATGTCCATCACCCTCACGCTCAAGAACATCCCCGACCACGTGTACGAGCGTCTCAAGTGGTCGGCCCAGATGCACCGCCGCAGCCTCAACAACGAGGCCATCGTGTGCCTTGAGACCGTACTCGCCCCCGCCGGCCTGCCCGTGGCCGAACGCCTGGCGCGCGCCCGTGCGCTGCGGACGGCCTTGGGCGACACGCCGCACTTCGACCCCGCCGACATCGACGCCTTCAAGCATGAAGGCCGCGCATGATCGTTGTTGACACGAACGTCATCGCCTACCTGTACCTGCCCGGCCCGCACACCGCCGCTGCCGAGGCATTGCTTGAACGCCATCCGCACTGGTGCGCCCCGCTGCTGTGGCGCAGCGAGTGGCGCAACATCCTGGCCGGTCACCTGCGGCGCGGCACCCTGACGCTGGAGCAGGCCATCGCGCTTCAGCGTGAAGCCGAGGCGCTGATGGCCGCTGGCGAACACGATGTCGATTCCGAAGCCGTGCTGCGCCTGGTGGCTGAAAGCAACTGCACCGCCTACGACTGTGAATTCGTCGCGTTGGCGCGGGCGCTAAAAGTGGCGCTGGTCACGATGGATCAGCAGTTGCTGAAGGTGTTTGGGGATACAGCCATTGCGCTGGACGCATCATAGGCAATCAGAACGCTTGTCGACGGATGAAACCAGGGTGCTCATAAATTTATAGCTTTCTGCGCTTCATTGACATCGAAAGCCAAGAGCATGGCCGCTCAACCCCACGAACGCGTGAACAACTCATCCAGCGCATCGGTGATCTCCTGGCCTTGTTGGGCCAGCGACGGCACTTTCGCGCCAAGCGCGACCACGTCCATCGACACCATGTCCAACGGATTCAGCACCACCTCAAGCCCCTCCACCTGAAACACGGGAGTCAAGCGCGACCCCACGGTTTTCATATCCAGCCGCAAGGCATCTCGCCGCACCAACGGAACCACGACGCGCCGCCTGTAACCGTCGAACAGCGCTGACTGCACCAGCACGACGTAGGCCACGTCACCACGGCGCGGCCCTCGATACGTGTGAACATCAAACTGCGCCATGTGTTGCAGGCGGCGCCGACATCAAAGCGGGGAATAAGCGTCAGCGAACGAGCCGTGCGCATCCAGCACGGCATTCCATTCGCGGCAGGCGATGTCGGCCTCGCGCTGGCGCAGCGAACGGGCGGCGTGTTCGCGCTCAACATAGTCGGTCAATAACTCTTCCACCTTGGCCGACAGGTTTCCCGCAAGCGCTTTGGCTTCCGACACCAACTGCTCGTTCAAGGTCAGGTTTACAGGGCGCTTGCGCGCCTCAGAAATGGTGGTGGTATTCACATGCGCATTTTATGCGCATGTTCGCCCTATGCAATCTATTTGGTGCCCGGCTTCGCCCACCACGCATCAATTGCCCAAGCCTCCCCCCGAAAGTACGGCGGCATCACCTCGGGCTTCTGCAGCCGATGCGCGTTGTACGCCATGCGGTGCGTGGCGCTGAACCACTGCGGGATGAAGACGTGGCTGTGGGTGATGACGCGCTCCAGCGCATGGCAGGCGGCCAGGTAATCGTCTTTCGTCTTGGCGGCGACCATGCGGTCGAGGATGGCATCGACGGCCGGGCTTTTCACGCCGGCCAGGTTGCCTGAATCCTCGGTGTCGGCCGCCTGGCTGCCGAACAGGTCGGCGTATTCCTGGCCGGGGTTGGCGGTGCCAGCGTAGGCGATGGTGGTGATGTCGAAGTCGAACTTCTGCAGGCGCTGCTGATAGAGGGCGAAATCCACTGGGCGAAAACGCAAGGTGATGCCGAGCTTTTCAAGATTGCGCATCCAGGGCGTGACGGTGCGGGCGCCGCCCTCGTTGCTGTCCAGATATTCCAGCACGAAGAGCTGGCCTTGCGCGTTGCGCAGCGTGCCGTTTTGAACCGTCCAGCCGGCGCTGGCCAGCAGTTGTTGCGCGCGGCGCAGGTTCTCGCGCAGGCCGCCGGCGACGGGATCCTGCGGGCGATCGGTGCGCGGCGGCTCATCAGCGGGGCCAAAGGCGGCGTCGGGAATCTTGCCGCGCCAGGGCGTGAGCAGGGCCAGTTCTTCAGGCGACGGCGTGCCGGTGGCGGCGCACGAGGTGTTGCCGAACAGGCCGCGCACGCGCTGGTACGAGTTGTAGAACATCTGGCGGTTCATCCACTCGTAGTCCATGGCCAGACCCAGCGCCTGGCGCACGCGCACGTCTTGCAGCAGTGGCCGGCGCGTGTTGAGCACGTAGCTTTGAAAACCGGTGGGCAGCTTGTGCTGAAACTCGCCCTTGACGAGTTCACCCGAGTCGAAGCGCTTGCCGTTCACGCGCCGCGCCCAGTCGCCGGCGGAATAGAAGGCCATCAGGTCGAACTCGCCGGCCTTCAAGGCTTCCAGCCGGGCCGTGTTGTCCTTGTAGATCTTGACGTTGATGCGGTCGAAGTTGGCGGTGCCGCGGCGCACGTTCAGGTCTTTCGCCCAGTAGTTTGGGTCGCGCACGTAGGTGATGTCCTTGCCGAACTTCACCGGGCCAATCTTGTACGGGCCGCTGCCGATGGGCGGCTCCATCACCACTTCGTTGAAGGGCTTGCCCTGCCCCCACTTGCGGCTGAACACGGGCAGGCCGCCGACTGTCAGCGGCAGTTCGCGGTTGGCGCGCTTGAAGCGGTAGCGCACGGTGCGGTCGTCGACCACATCCACGCCCGCCACGTCGATCAGCAACGTCTTGTACGCGGGCGAGGTGTGCGGGCCGATGAGGGTGTCGTAGCTGTGCTTCACATCTGCCGCCAGCACCGGGTCGCCGTTGTGAAAGCGCGCGTTCTTGCGCAGCTTGAAAGTGGCCGACAGGCCATCGGGCGCCACGGCCACGTCTTCGGCCAGCAGGCCGTAGCCGGCACCCTCCTCGTCCAGCGAGCCGGCGAGCAGGCTGTCGAACATCAGCTGGCTCAGGTACGCGGGCGCGCCGCCGCGGATGGTGAAGGGGTTGTATTTGTCAAACGTGGACAGGCGCAGGTTGCTGACCAGGCGAATTTCGCCGCCCTTGGGCGCATTGGGGTTGACGTAGTCGAAATGGGTGAAGCCCGGCGGGTACTTCATGTCGCCCCACAGGGCGTAGCCGTGGGCGGCCCAGGTGGCGGGCGCGAAGGCCGCGAGCAGGAAACCAAGCAAAACACGCATGCGACAATTCTGACGGCATTTCTTAGAGGAGCATGAAGAGCATGAGCAACCCCAGCGGCTTTCTGGCGGGCAAGAAACTGTTGATCACCGGCGTGTTGTCGAACCGGTCCATCGCCTACGGCATCGCGCGCGCATGCCGCCACCAGGGCGCCGAGCTGGCCTTCAGTTACGTGGGCGAGCGCTTCAAGGACCGCATCACTGAATTTGCGGCTGAGTTCGACTCCAAGCTGATCTTTGACTGCGACGTGGGCAGCGACGAGCAGATCGAGGCGATGTTCAAGGACTTGTCGGCCACGTGGCCCAAGTTCGACGGCTTCGTGCACGCCATCGGCTTTGCCCCGCGCGAGGCGATTGCCGGCAACTTCTTCGACGGCCTGAGTCGCAAGAACTACCGCATCGCGCACGACATCAGCGCCTACAGCTTCCCCGGCATGGCCAAGGCCGCCCTGCCCTATCTGAACGACAAGGCCGCGCTGCTGACGCTCAGCTACCTGGGCGCGCTGCGCAGCATCCCCAACTACAACACCATGGGACTGGCCAAAGCCAGCCTGGAGGCCAGCGTGCGCTACATGGCCGAGGCGCTGGGCGGCAAGGGCATTCGCGTCAACGGCATCAGCGCCGGGCCGATCAAGACGCTGGCGGCCAGCGGCATCAAGGATTTCGGCAAGCTGCTGGGTTATGTGGCCAGCGCATCGCCGCTGCGCCGCAACGTGACGATCGACGACGTGGGCAACGTGGCCGCCTTCCTGCTCAGCGACCTGGCGGCGGGCGTGACGGCCGAGATCACCTACGTTGACGCCGGCTTCAGCCAGACGGCGGGCCTGAGCGCCGACATGGTGGGCTGATGGCCTGACGCCGTCCCTTGGCGGGGGGACGGCCGGGCGCCTGAGCTGGCGCCCAATCGGGCTGCCGTGCTTGCCTCGCACGCGCGCACAGCTCTTTCATCCCCCGCATGAATCGCCGCCGCCTTCTGCTGCTCACGCCACTGCTGGCCGTTGGGGTGTTTCGTGCGCCTCTGGCTTGGGCGCAGCGCGCCAATCCGGGCGCACCGGCCCTGCTGCTGGCCGGCCGCTACCGCCCCGGCATCAGCCTGCGCGACTGGTGGATCAGCGAAAAGTACGACGGGGTGCGCGGCCGTTGGGACGGCCGGCAGCTGCGCACGCGCGGCGGCGAGCGCATCAACGCGCCCGCCTGGTTCACCGCCGGCTGGCCGGCCAAGCCCATGGATGGCGAGCTGTGGGCCGGGCGCCGGCGCTTCGAGCAGGTGCAATCCACCGTGGCGCGCCAGCAGCCGCTGGATGCCGCCTGGCGCGAACTGCGCTTCATGGTGTTCGACCTGCCGGCGCACCCGGGCAGCTTCGATGAGCGCCTGCGTGCGCTGACCCGCACGGTCGCCCGCATCGACCAAACCTGGGTGCAGGCCGTGCCGCAGCGCAAGCTGGCCAGTGAGGCCGAGCTGCAAGCCCTGCTGAGCGAGGTGGTGCGTGGCGGTGGCGAAGGTTTGATGCTGCATCGCGGCGGCTCGCTGTACCGCGGCGGCCGCGGCGACGATCTGCTGAAGCTGACACCGCACGACGACGCCGAGGCCCGCGTCGTCGCCCACCTGCCGGGCAAGGGCAAGCACACCGGCCGCCTCGGCGCCCTGCTGGTGGAAACGCCCGAGGGCCGGCGCTTCGCCCTCGGCACCGGCTTCACCGACGCCCAGCGCGCCGACCCGCCGCCGGTGGGCAGCTGGGTCACCTATCACTACCGCGGCGTGCACGAAGGCTCGGGCTTGCCGCGCTTTGCCAGCTTCGTGCGCGTGCGCGCCGACGAGGCGCGATACCGCTCCGCGCGCTGACGGCACCGACCACGACACAAAAAAGCCCGCGGCGATGCGGGCTTGTGGCTCAGATGCCGATCGGCCACCGGATCATCCGCGGCCGCGTCAGGCGCGATTCACTTGCCGCTGCTCGCCGTCGCGGCCTCCTGGCGCAGGATGGCGTACAGCTCATCCTTGATGCGCAGCTTTTCCTTCTTCAGCGTCTCGATCTCGGTATGGATGCCGCCGGCATCATGACTCTCCAGCGCCTTGACCTGGTGATCCAGTTCGTTGTGCTTCTCGAACAGACTCAGGAACCGGTTGTTGGTGCCTTCGCCCTTCAGGCGGGTGATCAGCTCGCGGTATTCAGGGAACATCGTTTCTCCTTTTGTTTCGATGACACGGGGAAATCATAAGCCACTGACGCGTCCTCATTCGGCGGTGAAATACGGCGAAGCGTGTCGCGCGTCCAGCATGTCCTGGGCAGTGGCGATCGGCTTCACCTGGCGCCTGCGGCCACCGGCGGCGACACAATCGGCGAAATAGCGCACGCGGCCGTTGTCCTCCTCGATCTCGACCAGACCGTGGATGTCGGTCTCGAAGCCCGGGCACTCCAGCGCGAAATCGCGCGCGAACTTCAGGTAATCCACGATCTTCTTGTTGAACACCTCGCCCGGGATCAGCAACGGAATGCCGGGCGGGTACGGCGTCACCAGCGCGGTGGTGATGCGCCCTTCCAACTGGTCGATCTCGACGCGCTCGACCTGGCGCCGCGCGATGCAGGCGTAGGCGTCGGCTGGCTTCATGGCCGGCGTCAGCTCGCTCAGGTACATGTCGGTGGTCAGGCGCGCGATGTCGTGCTTGGCGTAGAGCTGGTGCACGTGCTGGCACAGATCGCGCAGGCCCATGCGCTCGTAGCGGCGGTGCTGCTGGCAGAACTCCGGCATGATGCGCCACAGCGGCTGGTTGCGGTCGTAGTCGTCCTTGAACTGCTGCAGCGCCGTCACCAGGGTGTTCCAACGGCCCTTGGTGATGCCGATGGTGAACATGATGAAGAAGCTGTAGAGCCCCGTTTTCTCCACCACCACGCCGTGCTCGGCCAGGAACTTGGTGACGATGCTGGCGGGGATGCCGCTCTTGTCGAACTTGCCGTCCAGGTTGAGGCCCGGCGTGACGATGGTGGCCTTGATCGGGTCCAGCATGTTGAAGCCCGGCGCCAGCTTGCCGAAGCCGTGCCAGTTCTTCCTGGCGCTGCCGTTCTTGATGATCCAGTCCTCGGCGCGGCCAATGCCCTCCTCGGCGATCTTCTCCGGCCCCCAGACCTTGAACCACCAGTCGCCCTGGCCGAAGTCCTTCTCGACCTTGCGCATGGCGCGGCGGAAGTCCAGCGCCTCGGCAATGCTTTCCTCCACCATCGCACGGCCGCCGGGCGGCTCCATCATGGCGGCGGCGACGTCGCAGCTGGCGATGATGCTGTACTGCGGGCTGGTCGAGGTGTGCATCAGGTAGGCCTCGTTGAACAGGTAGCGGTCGAGCTTGACCTGCTGCGAATCCTGCACCAGCACCTGGCTGGCCTGGCTGATGCCGGCCAGCAGCTTGTGGATCGACTGTGTCGAGTACACCACCGACTGCTTGGGCCGCGGGCGCTTCTTGCCCATGGCGTGGTAGCTGCCGTAAAACGGGTGGAAGGCCGCGTGCGGCAGCCAGGCTTCGTCAAAGTGCAGGTTGTCGACGTAGCCGTCGAGCATGTTCTTGATCGCCTCGGTGTCGTACAGCACGCCGTCGTAGGTGGACTGCGTCAGCGTCAGGATGCGCGGCTTGACCTGGTCGGCATCGACGTGTTTCAGCAGCGGGTTGGCGCGGATCTTGGCCTTGATCGTCTCCGGTTCGAACTCTGACTTGGGGATCGGCCCGATGATGCCGTAGTGGTTGCGCGTCGGCTTCAAGAAGACTGGGATCGCCCCGGTCATGATGATGGCGTGCAGGTTGCTCTTGTGGCAGTTGCGGTCCATCACCACCACGTCGCCCGGCGCCACGGTGTGGTGCCAGACGATCTTGTTGGACGTGCTGGTGCCGTTGGTGACGAAGAAGCAGTGGTCGGCGTTGAAGATGCGCGCCGCGTTGCGCTCCGACTCACCGATGGCACCGTTGTGGTCGAGCAACTGGCCCAGTTCCTCGACCGCGTTGCAGACGTCGGCGCGCAGCATGTTCTCGCCGTAGAACTGGTGGTACATCTGGCCGATGGGCGACTTCAAGAACGCCACGCCGCCCGAATGGCCCGGGCAGTGCCACGAGTACGAACCGTCCTCGGCGTAATCCAGCAGCGCCTTGAAGAACGGCGGCTGAATGCCCTCCAGATAGCTCTTGGCCTCGCGCACGATGTGCTTGGCCACGAACTCGGGCGTGTCCTCGAACATGTGGATGAAGCCGTGCAACTCGCGCAGGATGTCGTTGGGCAGGTGCTGGCTGGTCTTGGTCTCGCCATGCAGGTAGATCGGCACGTCCTCGTTCTTGCGCCGCACCTCGGCGATGAACTTGCGCAGGTCGTGCACGGCCGGGTCGGACTCGGGGTCGGCGCCCAGTTCTTCGTCGTCGATCGACAGGATGAAGGCGCTGGCGCGGCTTTGCTGCTGCGCGAACTGGCTCAGGTCGCCGTAGCTGGTGGCGCCCAGCACCTCGAAACCCTCGTTCTCGATGGCCTCGGCCAGCGCGCGGATGCCAAAACCCGAGGTGTTCTCGGCACGGTAGTCTTCGTCGATGATGACGATGGGAAAGCGAAACTTCATGAATACAGCTCCAGCCTCGAAACGGCGATGCAGGCGGCGAAGTGTACGGAATTGCCGTGACACCACCCGGTCAAGACACCGAGTGCCGCACAATCATCCATTGTGGACTGCGGGCATGAATCGGAGTTGCCATGACTGAATCAACGTTCTGGTGGATCGGCACCGGCCTGCTGGTGGCGCTGGAGCTGACCAGCGGCACCTTTTACCTGCTGATGCTGGCCATCGGCGGCGTGGCCGGCGCGCTGGCGGCGCACGCCGGCGTGCCACTGAACGCGCAGCTCAGCGTGGCCTCGATGGTCGGCGGCATCGCGGCCTTCATCTGCTACCTGGTGCGCCGGCGCCGCCCAGGCGATCCGTCGCCGCGTTCGGAGCGCAGCGTCAACCTCGACGTCGGTGAAACCATCCAGATCGACGCCTGGGCCCCCGACGGCACCGCCCAGGTGCGCTACCGCGGCGCGCAGTGGACGGCGGTGCATCGCCCCGGCGCCACGCCGCGCCCCGGCCCGCACCGGGTCGCCGAACTGGTGGGCAGCCGGCTGCTGGTCGATCCGGCATGACCCCGCCACGCCCACCCCACCCCGCTTGCACGCGACCCTGAAAGGCCCATCGTGGAAATCGCCCTCATTCTTCTCGTCATCGCCGTCATCTTCATCACCCGTTCCGTCAAGGTGGTGCCGCAGCAGAACGCCTGGGTCGTCGAACGGCTGGGCAAGTACCACACCACGCTGTCGCCCGGGCTGAACTTCCTGGTGCCCTTCATCGACCGCGTGGCCTACCGCCACAGTCTGAAGGAAATCCCGATGGACGTGCCCAGCCAGGTCTGCATCACGCGCGACAACACCCAGCTGCAGGTCGATGGCGTGCTGTATTTCCAGGTCACCGACCCGATGCGCGCCAGCTACGGCTCCAGCGACTACCTGACGGCCATCACGCAGCTGGCGCAGACCACGCTGCGCAGCGTGATCGGCAAGATGGAGCTCGACAAGACCTTCGAGGAGCGCGACATGATCAACGCCAGGTGGTCGAGGCCCTGGACGAGGCGGCGCTGAACTGGGGCGTGAAGGTGCTGCGCTACGAGATCAAGGACCTGACCCCGCCCGCCGAGATCCTGCGCGCCATGCAGGCGCAGATCACCGCCGAGCGCGAGAAACGCGCCGTCATTGCCACCTCCGAGGGCAAGCGGCAGGAAGAGATCAACCTGGCCGAGGGTCAGAAACAGGCCGCCATCGCCCGTTCCGAGGGCGACAAGCAGGCCGCCATCAACAACGCCCAGGGCGAGGCCGCCGCCATCACCGAAGTCGCCAACGCCACCGCCTTGGCCATCGCCCGCGTCGGCGCCGCCATCCGCCAGCCCGGCGGCGAGGACGCGGTGCAACTCAAGGTGGCCGAGAAAGCCGTCGACGCCTACAGCCAGCTCGCCGCCGAGGCCCAGACCACGCTGGTCGTGCCCAGCAACATGACCGAGGTCGCCACCCTCATCTCGTCAGCCATGAAGATGGTGCAGGCGCAGAAAACCGCCGCTTGAGCCGCCCCGACACGCTACAATCGCCGGTTCGCGGAGAGGTGGATGAGCGGTTTAAGTCGCACGCCTGGAAAGCGTGTGAGGGTTAATAGCCCTCCGCGGGTTCGAATCCCGCCCTCTCCGCCAGAACATGCCCTAAGTGATTGATTCACTTAGGGTTTTTTCTTTTCTGGCCGATCATCCCCGCAGTGTCCCCGCAGCAGATTGCGATTCATGCGGTCGAATATGACCGCCCGCATCGTTTTCTTGTTCGTGACACTTCCCAGC
Organism: Burkholderiales bacterium; assembly: GCA_016702555.1. Lineage (GTDB taxonomy): Bacteria > Pseudomonadota > Gammaproteobacteria > Burkholderiales > Burkholderiaceae_C > Ottowia. The sequence continues at coordinate 767 of JADJDV010000003.1, read as the reverse complement.
GTTGCGCCGGGGCAAACCTTCAAAAGCGACATAACCTACTGCGCGGCAAACAAAAAGCCCCCCGTGGGGCTTCGGTCGGTGCATGTAGATCAGCCCGGCGGGTGCATGAATGGCATCAGCGTACTCGCGATTTTGACGCGCTGGCGTAGAGTGAAGCCGGGGTTATTCATCGCGGCCAGCAGCCATGCAACGGGGTCGCCGGTCTGGGGTAGGCCATGCACCAGCACAGGCCGATTGCGACTGCCTACGGGCCTTCCAGCGCCTTTCCTGCGTCCCCCGTGTTGTCCTGCCATCGTTTGCTGAAACTTGATTGATTTCAAGAGGAAAATTTTCCCTACGTGCGAAGCAATGGTGTTTCTCAGGAACCAAGGGGCTTTAACTTTGAACCTGCCCCTACTCGTCGAACCTCATGTTCACGGCTTCGATGCGCGCTTGCAGGTCGGCCACATCGCCCACCACATCAAGCATCAATTGCTTGAGTTGCGCGCTCTCTTGCACCAGTCGCGCCAGGGCTTGCATGATGGCTTCGTGCTGGGTGTCAGTCATTGAAATACTCCCTCATCTCAGGGTTCGTTTCCCACGGCTTCACGCCAGAATGCAGAGCTTTTTTAAGCCCGGCGCTTTCTGGTCGTGTCGTGGCCGATTTGCACAATCGCAGCTTGCCCGATAGCGCGGCCATTGTTCCCGCGTACTGGTTCGATAGCTTCGCAGCGGGGTTAATCGCGCCATCGCTCGTGATAGGCCCGTCACGCAGCACCAACGCATCG
>JADJDV010000002.1 GCA_016702555.1 Burkholderiales bacterium | reverse complement strand
ATTCTGTGGCGCGACACGCATCGCCTGTGGGTGCTGGAGCGCGCCTGGTCGCCCGCCACCGGCGTTTCGGCGCGCCTGTACGAGGCCGATCTGCAGCGCGCCGACGACACGCTGGCCATCGACACCCTGCGCCCCGGCCGCTATCGCCCCGCGCCCAAGCGCCTGCTGCTGAACCTGCGCGATGCCGGCCTGCCGCACGTCGACAACTTCGAGGCCATGGCCTGGGGCCCGCCGCTGCCGGGTGGTCGCCGCAGCCTGGTGATGTGCACCGACGACAACTTCAATCCGCTGCAGGTGACGCAATTCGCGGCGTTTGAGGTGACCGTGGCCTGAAAGCCGCTGTCCTACACTGCGCACGCCATCCGTCATCGACCCGTCGCCCATGAACACCACCGCCCCGTTACCCCACACCACCCGCATCGCCTTCATCGGCGGCGGCAACATGGCCAGCGCCATCATCGGCGGGCTGATCCGGCAGGGCCTGCCGGCAGCGAACATCGCCGTGGTCGAGCCCTTCGAGGCCACGCGCAGCGCGCTGCTGGCCGCGCACGGCATCGCGGCGCAGTCGGCGGCGGGCGCCTTTCTCGCCGATGCCGGGTTGCTCGTCTGGGCCGTCAAGCCACAGAGCTTTCGCGAGGCCGCCGCGCCGGTGGCAAAGCACGTCGGCCAGGCGCTGCAACTGTCGGTCATGGCCGGCATCCGCGCCGCCGACATCGAGGCCGCCAGCGGCCACGGCCGCATCGTGCGCTGCATGCCCAACACGCCGGCGCTGGTCGGGCGCGGCATGACCGGTATGTTCGCCTCGGCCGGCGTGACACCAAGCGACCGCGCGCTGGCCGAGACCGTGATCCGCACCACCGGCGATGCGCTGTGGGTCGAGCACGAGGCGCAGCTGGACGCGGTCACCGCGCTGTCGGGCTCCGGCCCGGCCTACGTGTTCTATTTTCTCGAGGCGATGCAGCAGGCCGGCGCCGAGCTGGGTCTGAGCGCAGAACAGGCACGCCGCCTGGCGGTCGGCACCTTCGCCGGCGCCAGCGCACTGGCCGGCGATTCGCCGGAGCCGCTGTCGCTGCTGCGCGAGCGCGTGACCAGCAAGGGCGGCACCACCTACGCCGCGCTGACGGCGATGGAGCAGGCGGGCATCCAGTCCGCCTTCGTGCGCGCCATGCACGCGGCCTGCACGCGCGCCAGGGAACTGGGCGACGAATTCGGGCGCTGACGCGGTGGCCTGACGGCCTCAGCCGCGCGACAGGTAGGCCAGCACCACGCCGGCAAACAGCGTCGCGCCCAGCCAGTGGTTGTTGCGAAAGGCCTTGAAGCAGCCGTCGCGCGTGCGCTCGCGGATCAGCCGCCAGTGCCACGCCACCTGCACCGCCGCTGCACCAAAGGCCAGCCACAGCACCGGGTGCCAGATATGGCGCGCAATCAGCGCGGCAAAGATGGCCAGGTGCAGCCCATAGAAGCCGACGATCGCCGCCACGTCGAAGCGGCCCAGCGTGATCGCCGAGGTCTTCATGCCGATGCGCAAATCGTCGTCGCGGTCGACCATGGCGTACTCGGTGTCGTAGGCCAGCACCCAGAACAGATTGCCCAGCAGCAGCGCCCAGGCCTCCCACGGCACCTGGCCCTGCACCGCCGCCCAGGCCATCGGGATGCCGAAGCTGAAGGCGATGCCGAGCACCGCCTGCGGCATCGACACATGGCGCTTGGCGTAGGGGTAGATCAGCGTGATGGCCAGCGCCGGAAACGACCAGGCCACGGCGGCGGCGTTGGTGGTCAGCACCAGGCCGAAGGCGAGCAGCGCCAGCAGCGCGCCCACGGCGAGCGCCTCTTTCACGCTGAGCAGGCCGCTGGTGACGGGGCGCTGCGCGGTGCGCTTGACGTGGCGGTCGAACTCGCGGTCGGCAACGTCGTTGATGCAGCAGCCGGCCGAGCGCATCAGGATGGTGCCGAGCACGAACACCATCAGCAGATGCCAGCCCGGAAAGCCTTCCGCCGCCAGCCACAGCGCCGTCAGTGACGGCCACAGCAGCAGCAGCCAGCCAGCGGGGCGGTCCCAGCGGATCAGGTCGAGGATCAGCGACAGCTTGCTGCGCGTGCCCGGCGCAGGAGAGGGCAAAGGGGAAGGGACGGGAATGTTCATGTCGGAGAAATCCTGGGCGGCCGCTTCAGGACAGCCGCGTGACGCCCGGCAGCGCGCAGTCGTAGATGGCGTTGCGCAGCGCCGCGATCGCCTCGTAGCGCGTGAAGCTGCGGCGCCAGGCCAGTACCACGCGGCGCGTGGGCGGCGCGCCGCCGGGGTCGTGCACGGGAAGGTAGCGGATCAGCGCCGCGCCACCGATGCCTGCGCCCGCCGCCTCGGCCGTGGGCGCCAGCGCCGCCGGCGGCACCGCCAGCCGCGGCACCAGGGTCACGCCCATGCCGGCCGCGACCATGTGCTGAATCGTCTCCAGCGACGAGCCCTCGAAACTCTTGCGAATGCCCTCCGTGGCGCTGGAAAAGCGCGCGAACTCGGGGCACACCTGCAGCACGTGGTCGCGAAAGCAGTGGCCGGTGCCGAGCAGCAGCAGGTGTTCGTCGCGCAGTTCCTCGCTGCTCACCGAAGGCGCGTCCGCCAGCACGTGCCCGGCCGGCACGGCGGCCATGAAGGGTTCGTCGTACAGCGGCGCGATCGCCAGGCCGGTGTCGGGAAACGGCTCGGCCAGGATGGCGGCGTCGATCTCGCCGGTGCGCAGCATCTCCAGCAGGCGCACGGTGAAGTTCTCCTGCAGCATCAAGGGCATCTGCGGCGTGTGCGCGATCACCTGTCGCACCAGGTCGGGCAGCAGATACGGCCCGATGGTGTAGATCACGCCCAGCTTGAGCGGCCCGCCCAGCGGGTCCTTGCCGCGCTTGGCGATCTCCTTGATCTCGGCCGCCTGCTCCAGCACGCTCTGCGCCTGCCGCACGATCTCCTCGCCCAGCGGCGTCACCGTGACCTCGCCGCTGCTGCGCTCGAACAGCTTCAGCTCAAGCTCGTCCTCCAGCTTCTTCACGGCCACCGACAGCGTCGGCTGTGAGACGAAGCAGGCTTCGGCGGCCTTGCCGAAGTGCTTTTCTCGGGCGACGGCGACGATGTACTTGAGTTCGGTCAGGGTCATGCGTGCTTCAAGCCTTCAGGTAGTCCGATTTTGCCCCCAGCCAGCGCGCCACGTGCTTGTCCGCCCATTGGGGATAGTCGCGCAGCATGCGCGGCGCGGCATGGCGCGCCCATTGCAGCAGCGCGCCGTCTTCGGCCAGATCGGCAAAGCGCAGCAGGGCGGCGCCACTCTGGCGCGCGCCGAGGAACTCGCCCGGGCCGCGGATCTCCAGGTCGCGCCGGGCGATCTCGAAGCCGTCGCTGGTCTCGATCATGGCCTTCAGTCGGGCGCGCGCGGTCTCGCCCAGACGGCCGCCCTCGGGCGTCTCGTACAGCAGCACACAGGCCGAGGCCGCCGCGCCGCGCCCGACGCGGCCGCGCAGCTGATGCAGCTGGCTCAGGCCAAAGCGCTCGGCGTGCTCGATCACCATCAGGCTGGCGTTGGGCACGTCGACGCCGACCTCGATCACCGTGGTGCTGACCAGCACCGGCATGTCGCCGGCCGTGAACAAGGCCATCACCGCCTTCTTCTCGGCGGGCGGCATGCGCGAATGCAGCAGGCCGATCATGCGGCCGGGCAGTGCCTGGCTGAGGTCGGCGTGCGTCTCGGTGGCGTTGCGCAGGTCCAGCGCCTCGCTCTCCTCGATCAGCGGGCAGACCCAGTAGACCTGCCGGCCCTGCGCGATCTGGGCGCGAATGCGCTCGATCACCTCGCCGCGCCGGTGCGCCGCCGCCAGCTTGGTCACCACCGGCGTGCGGCCGGGCGGCAGCTCGTCCAGCGTCGACACGTCCAGGTCGGCGTAGTAGCTCATCGCCAGCGTGCGCGGGATGGGGGTGGCGCTCATCATCAGCAGGTGGGGTTCGGCGTTGACTCCTTCCCCCGCTGGGGGAGGGCCGGGATGGGGGCCGCTGGCGTCGGCCGTGGCGCGCCCGCGGCCCTCACCCCTGCCCTCTCCCGCCAGCGGGAGAGGGAGCAGGTCGGACATCTTCTGCCGCAGCGCCAGCCTTTGTGCGACGCCAAACCGATGCTGCTCATCGATGATGGCCAGGCCCAGCCGCGCAAAACGCACCTGTGCCTGGATCACGGCGTGCGTGCCGACCACCAGCGCCGCCTCGCCCGACTCGATCAGCGTCAGCATCTCGGCGCGCGCCTTCTTCTTCTGGCCGCCGGTCAGCCAGGCCACGCGCTGGCCTAGCGGCGCCAGCAGCGGCTCCAGCCACTCGACCAGCTTGGCGAAGTGCTGCTCGGCCAGGATCTCGGTCGGCGCCATCAGCGCGCACTGCCAGCCGGCGTCGATGGCGGTGCAGGCGGCCAGCGCGGCGACCACCGTCTTGCCGCTGCCGACGTCGCCTTGCAGCAGGCGGTGCATGGGCTGCGTGGCGCCCAGGTCGTGCGCGATCTCCTCGCCCACGCGGCGCTGCGCCCCCGTCAACTGAAAGGGCAACGCGGCCAGCAGCCGATCGGCCAGACCGCCGGGCGCGGCGCGCAGCACGGGCGCGCGCAGGCGCTCACGCGCGCGCCGCGCCTGCAGCTGCGACAACTGCTGCGCCAGCAGCTCCTCGGCTTTCAGGCGCTGCCAGGCGGGGTGGCTGTGGTCTTCCAGCTCGGCCAGCGCCACCTCGGGCGCGGGCCGATGCAGAAAAGCCAGCGCCTGGCGCAGGTCCCACGCGCGCAAATGGCCGATCTCGTCCAGGATCGGCTCGGGAATGGTCGCGCTCAGGTCGGCCTGCGCCAGCCCCGCCAGCACGGCCTTGCGCAGGTAGGGCTGCGGCAGCTGCGCCACCGTGGGGTACACGGGCGTCAGTGCACTCGGCAGCGCGCTGCCGGCCGCGCGCACGGTGGGGTGCATCATGCTCAGGCCGGCAAAGCCGCCGCGCAGTTCGCCGCGCGCACGGATGCGGTTGCCGACCGCCATCTGCTTTTGCTGCGAGGGATAGAAGTTGAAAAAGCGCAGCACGCAGGTGTCGCTGCCGTCGTCCAGCGTCACCAGCAACTGGCGGCGCGGGCGAAAGCCGACTTCCTGGTGCGTCACCTCGCCTTCGATCTGCACCACATCGCCATCGCGCGCATCGCGCAGACGCGTGATGCGCGTCTCGTCCTCGTAGCGCAGCGGCAGGTGCAGCGCCCGGTCGATGTCGCGCACGAGGCCAAGCTTGCGCAAGGCCTTCTGGGGCGCGGACAGCGGTTGGGCGGCGGCCGGGACGACGTCGGGCATGAAACAATTCTGCCTTCACCCACTTTCTTGGCACGGGCCCGTCCGGCCCTCAAGCCCCATGCGCCACTTCACCACCAGCGATTTCGACTTCGCGCTGCCGCACGAACTCATTGCCCAGCACCCGGCCGCCGAGCGCAGCGGCTCACGCTTGCTGGACGGCAGCGGCGACACACCTGTCGATCGCCAGTTCCGCGACCTGCCCGCCCTGCTGCACCCAGGCGATCTGCTGGTCTTCAACGACACCCAGGTGGTCAAGGCGCGCCTGTTCGGTGAAAAGCCCAGCGGTGGTCGGCTGGAACTGCTGATCGAGCGCGTGCTGCCCGATGGCAGCGTGGCCGCGCACATGAAGGTGAGCAAGAAGCCGCGCGCCGGCACCGTGCTGCGCATGGCCGGCGGCTTCACGGCCGAACTGCTGGGGCGCTGGCCAGACGCGCAAGGCGCGTTGTTTCAGCTGCGTCTGTCGGGCGATGCGTACGCGCTGATGGCCACGCACGGCCACGTGCCGCTGCCGCCGTACATCGAGCACGGTGACACGGCCGAGGATGCATCGCGCTACCAGACCGTGTTCGCGAAGCATCCCGGCGCCGTGGCCGCGCCGACCGCGGCGCTGCATTTCGACGCCGCGCTGCTGGCCGAACTCGACGCGCGCGGCGTGCAGCGCGCCTTCGTCACCCTGCACGTCGGCGCCGGCACCTTCCAGCCCGTCAAGACCGAACACCTGGCCGAGCACGTGATGCACCGCGAGCGCTACCAGGTGCCGGCCGACACCGCGCAGGCCATCGCCGACTGCCGCGCGCGCGGCCGCCGCGTCGTGGCCGTGGGCACCACCAGCGTGCGCACGCTGGAAAGCTGGGCCGCCAGCGGCGAAGCGAGCGGCGACACCGGCATCTTCATCACCCCGGGCTTTGACTTCAAGCAGGTCGACGCCCTCATCACCAACTTCCATTTGCCGCGCAGCACGCTGATGATGCTGGTCAGCGCCTTCGCCGGCCATGAGCGCGTGATGGCGCTGTACGCACACGCCGTGGCGCAGCGCTACCGCTTCTTCAGCTATGGCGATGCGATGTGGCTGACCCGTCACCCAACGGACGCTGATTGACAATCGCCACCATGCTGACTTTCGATCTGCTCGCCACCGACCCCGCCAGCCATGCCCGGCGCGGCCGCCTGACGCTCAACCATGGCGTGGTCGAGACGCCGATCTTCATGCCGGTGGGCACCTATGGCAGCGTCAAGGGGGTGACGCCGGACAGCCTGCGCGACATGGACGCGCAGATCATCCTGGGCAACACCTTCCACCTGTGGATGCGGCCGGGGCTGGACATCGTCCGGCAGTTCGGCGGGCTGCACCGCTTCGAGAACTGGCCGCGTCCGATCCTGACCGATTCGGGCGGCTTTCAGGTCTGGTCGCTGGGCGACAACGCCAGGATCAGCGAGGAAGGGGTGCGCTTTGCCTCGCCCGTCAACGGCGACCGGCTGTTTCTCACGCCCGAGATCTCGATGCAGATTCAGACCACGCTGAACTCCGACATCGTGATGCAGTTCGACGAGTGCACGCCCTACGAGACCAAGGGCCACATCACCACCGAGGCCGAGGCGCGCGCCAGCATGGCGCTGAGCCTGCGCTGGGCCAGGCGCTGCCAGGCCGAGTTCGCGCGCCTGGAGAACCCGAACGCGCTGTTCGGCATCGTGCAGGGCGGCATGTTCGAGCACCTGCGCCAGGAGTCGCTGGAGCAACTGGTCGCGATGGACTTTCCCGGCTACGCCATCGGCGGCGTCAGCGTCGGCGAGCCGAAGGAAGACATGTTGCGCATCACCGCGCACACGCCGCAGCGCCTGCCCACACACAAGCCGCGCTACCTCATGGGCGTGGGCACGCCGGAAGACCTGGTGTTCGGCGTGCAGCAGGGCGTGGACCTGTTCGACTGCGTGATGCCCACGCGCAACGCGCGCAACGGCCACTGCTTCACCCGCTTCGGTGACCTGAAGATCCGCAACGCGCGCCACAAGGACGATGCGCGGCCGCTTGACGAAAGCTGCGACTGCTACGCCTGCGCCGGCAGCTCGGGCGTGTCCTACGCCGAGGGCGGGCGCGAGGGTTTCTCACGCGCCTACCTGCACCACCTGGAGCGCTGCGGCGAAATGCTGGGCCCCATGCTGGCCACCGTGCACAACCTGCACTACTACCTGCAACTGATGCGCGAAGTGCGCGCCGCGCTTGACGCCGGTCAGCTCGGCGCCTTCGTCCAGCAGTTCCACGCGGATCGCGCGCGCGGCGTGTAAGCCGCCGCTGCAAGCGCGGCGTTTAACGCGCAGAATCCACGCCGCCGACCTGGCGGCCTGACTTCTTTTATCGATTCATGCCTCCGCGCTCCTTTGCTCCCATCGATCGTGCGCCCCTGCGGGCTCGCGTGGCGGGGCTGTGTGCGCTCGTCTTCGCCGCACTGCCGTTGATCGCCCACGCCGCGCCACCGATGCCGGCGGCGGGCGAGCGCTCGGCCGCACCGGCAGTCACGGCCGTCGCGCCGGCCCGGCCCGAAGTGCCCAGGCCGGCCGCACCCGATGCCAGCGACATCTGGGCCGCATTCCAGAAGGCCGGCGTGAAGGAATCCGAGGTCGCGCTGCTGGCGCAGCCGCTGGCGCCCGGCGCGCCGCTGCTGATCTCGCACAACGAGAAGCTGGGCTTCACGCTCGCCTCCACCACCAAGGTGGTGACCACGCTGGCCAGCCTGCAGACGCTGCCCACCAGCTTCCGCTGGCGCACGCGCGCCTGGCTCACCGGCGCGCCCGTCGATGGCCGGCTGGCCGGCGATCTGGTGCTGGTGGGCGGCGGCGACGCCACGCTGGGCAGCCAGCGGCTGATCGACTGGTTCAAGCGCCTGCACAAGCAGGGCCTGACGCAGGTGCACGGCCACATCGTGCTCGACCAGAGCCTGTTTCGCCTGAGCGAGAAGGACCACGTCAATACGCCGACGCCACAGGCCGGCAAGCCGCACCACGCCTGGCCGGACGCCTTCGTGGTCGATGAGGCGAGCTTTCGCGTCGCGCTGCGGCAGGGTGTAGGTGGCGCGCTCACCGCCAGCTTCGATCCGCCGCTGGCACAGGTCGAAGTCGTCGATCAATTGGCTGGCAGCGGCCGCTGCGCGGCGCAGGCGCGGTTCGAGCCGGTCACGCCGGAATCGCCGGGAAAGGCCGCACCGGCGGCGCCCACGCCCGAACTGGCGTCACCCGTGATCCCGGTGGCGGCCGCGCTGCCGGCGGCCAGCGCACCAACCGAAGCCACCGCCGCACCCGAAACCGAAACCACTGCCGTGCCCCCCGTCGGCCGCATCGTCGTCAGCGGCCACTGGTCGCCGCGCTGCGTCAACGCCGTGACGATGGAGGCCGCGCCCGGCCGCGCGCTCACGGCGGCGCTGGTGGCCGGCGCCTGGATGGCCTCGGGCGGCACGCTGGACAAGCCGGTGATCCACCGCGAAACCACCGCGCCCACGGTGCGTGGCGCGCGCCGCGCACGCACGCCGACCAGCCCCTACCCCGGCAAGCCCTGGGCCACGCTGGATTCGGCGCCGCTGCCCGAGCTGGTGCGCGCCATCAACAAGGACAGCAACAACCTGATGGCGCGCAACCTGCTGCTGTCGATCGCCCCCGGCTTCTCGCCCACCACCTCCACGCTGCAACTGGCGCGGCAGCGCCTGGGCCTGTGGTTCAAGAAGATCGGCATGACGCAGGACGCGCCCAGCATCGACAACGGCTCGGGCCTCGCGCACAGCGAGCAGGGCAGCGTGTTCGCCATGGTGCAACTGCTGCAAGGCGCCTGGAACGACCCCAAGGTGCAGCCGGTGTTCCTGGCCTCGCTGCCGGTGGCCGGTGCCGACGGCACGCTGGCCGGCCGCTTCAAGGGCTCGCCGGCGCAGCGCAACGCCTTCCTCAAGACCGGCACGCTGACCGGCGTGCGCTCGCTGGCCGGCTACGTGCGCGCCAGCTCGGGCCGCATGATCGCGGTGGCCATCGTGGTCAACAGCGAGCACGCCAGCGCCGGCGTGCCGGCGATGGACCGCTTCATCGAGTGGGTGGTGCGCAATGGCTGAGCCGAGAAGCGGTCCGCTGCCGTTTCCAGGCTGAGCCCGTTCAGGCCGGTGCCTGCTCGCCCGCCGCGTCGTCCGCTGCCACCGGCGTGCCACAAGCCTGGCAGAAGCGCGAGAACGCGTTCTTGCGCTGCCGGCAATGCCCGCAGTGGTCGAACAGGCCGATGCCGCAGTGCGGGCAGAAGTCGAGCGCCGGGTCTTTCAGGTCCAGCGCTCGCTCGCAGCCAGGACATACGCCCTTGGTCATGCGCGCCAGCGCGGTGTCGTAGCCGAGCTCCTCACGCCGTTGCGCGTCGGGGCGCGCTTCGGCGGCGCGCTGGCGTTCCAGGTAGTTCTGCAGCGCGACGATGGCCCAGCGCCCCACCAGGGCGGTCAGCACGATGCCGACGAGGTAACGCACGTAGCCGCCATAGCTGGGCAGGTAAGGCACCAGTTCGACGAAGAAGGCAAACAACGCGAACAGGACGAAGCCCCACACGAACGGCCACCAGCGGCTCTGCCGCTGCCGCTTGAACAGCCAGCCGGCGAGCACCAGCAGCGGCAGTGTCAGCGCCAGCCGGTAGCCGAACACGCGCAACTCCTGCGTGCGCAGGGCGCGCTCGAAGGTACCCTGCGCCGCCTCACGCATCTCGCTCAGGCGGCGCTGCGCGCCGTCGCCGGCCTGGCGCGCGTCGAGCAGGGCCTGCTGCTGGCGCTCGACCTCGGCCCGGGCGGCGCGCTCGCGCGCCTGCAGCTCGTCCAGCGCCTGGGTACGCCGGATCAACTCCGGGTCCTGCTCGGCGCGTTCGGTGGCGTGCCGCGTGGCGATCCAGTTGCTGAAGCCCTGGCGCGCGTTGCCGACGTCCGATTGCGCCACCTGCAGCTTCAGCCGCGCCTGCTCCAGCGCGTCGCTGGCCGACTGCGCGCGGCGCTCGGCCTCGGCGATGGTGGCGCGCGCCGCCGCGGTCGCGGCCGGGTCCATGAAATCCTCGATCGAGCGCGCCGATTCGACCTTGGGCAAATCGCCCACGATGGTGCCGCCGAGCCCGATCAGGAAGCCCGCGAACACGATTGCCACCAGCCACAGCCCACGCTGGAACCACTTTTCCGACCAACGCAAGGCTTTGCTCACGGGGCGCTCCTTTCCTGCCGAAGTGCGCCAATGTAGCCAAGTTGCCGCACCGTGGCGTATTGAGCTGGCCTTAGCCGGTGGCGCTGGTGGCGCTGGGCACGCTCATGGCGCGGCTTCCGGCGCGCTGGCCGCATCGAGCGCGGCGATGTCGCCAGCGCCCAGGGCCAGGCGCATGGCGGCGACCAGGCCATCGATCTGCTCGACGCGGCTGGCGCTGGCGATTGGTGCGGTGACGCCGGGGCGCGCCATCAGCCAGGCCAGCGCCACTTCGCCGGGCTGGGCGGCGTGGCGCGCGGCCACCTCGTCCAGCGCGGCCAGGATGCGCAGGCCGCGCGGGTTCAGGTACTTCTGGCCAATGGCGGCGCCGCGCGGGCTTTGCGCCAGATCGGCCTGGCGGCGGTATTTGCCGGTCAGAAACCCGGCGGCCAGCGCGTAGAACGGAATGACGGCCAGACCCTGCTCGATCGCCAGCTGGCAAAGCGCGCCTTCGTAGTCGGCGCGGTCGAACAGGTTGTAGCCGGGCTGCAGGATGTCGTAGCGCGGCAGGCCTTGCGAGCGGGCCAGCGCCAGCGCCTCGCGCAGCTGCGCCACGCTGAAGTTGCTGGCGCCGATGACGCGCACCTTGCCGGCCGCGATCAGGCGCTGATAGGCGGCCAGCGTCTCGGCCTGCGGCACGCTGTCGTCGGGACGGTGCGAGAAGTAGATGTCGATGCGGTCGGTGCGCAGGCGCTTCAGCGAGGCTTCCGCCGCGCGCTCGATGTGCGCGGCCGACAGGCCGGTGCCGGCATCGCCCATGTCGGAGCCGACCTTGGTGATGAGCTGGATGCGCTCGCGCACGCCGCGCTGGTGCATCCAGTCGCCAATCAGCGTTTCCGACTCGCCGCCCTGGTTACCGGGCGCCCAGCGCGAATAAAGGTCTGCCGTGTCGATGGTCGTCAGCCCGGCATCGAGCAGGCGGTCGAGGAGGGCAAAGCTGGTGGCGCGGTCGGCCGTCCAGCCGAACACATTGCCGCCAAACACCAGCGGGGCGATCGACAGGCCGGTGTCGGCGACAGGGCGGAAGTGGGCGGTGGTGCTCACGCGGGCAACTCCTTCATGCAGACTCAATCGAAACGGAAGGCCGAGATGTCCACGGCCATCACATTGTCGGTAAACACCTGGCGCCCCATGCCGTCGCCGGCCGCGCCGGCCACCACGTGCAGCGGCAGCAGGTGCTCCTCGGCGCGCGGCGGGTGCGACAGGCGGCCGGCCGGGCCGCTGGCCGTGGCCCAGTCGGCCAGGCGTTGATTGCGCTCGGCAGCGGGCAGGGCCACGGTCTCGCCCAGCCAGCGGTCGAACTCGGCGGCGATGGGGGTGGAGCGTGGATCGCCATAGCCGCGCATGTTGTGGTAGCTCATGCCGCTGCCGATGATCAGCACGCCCTCGTCGCGCAGCGGCGCCAGCGCACGGCCCAGCCTGACGTGCTCGGCGGCGTCCAGGCTTTGCAGCAGCGACAGTTGCAACACCGGCACCTCGGCATCGGGGAACGCCACCTTCAGCGGAATGAAGCCGCCGTGGTCATAGCCGCGCTCGGTGTCCTGCACCGGGGCAAAGCCGGCCTCGGTCAGCAGGCCGCTGACGCGATCGGCCAGCGCCGGCGCGCCGGGCGCGGGGTATTGCAGTTCGTAGGTATGCGGCGGAAAGCCGTAGTAGTCGAACAGCATGCCCGGCTGCGCGGCGCTGCTCATGCTCGGTTGCGGCGCCAACCAGTGCGCCGTGACCAGCAGGATGGCCTTTGGCTTTTCCGGCAGGCTGGCCGGAATGCCGCGCAGGAAGGCGGCGGTCTTGTCCCAGGCGTCTTTCGGGTTCCAGTCCATGAAAAAGCACGGGCCAGCGCCGTGCGGGATGAAAAGAGTGGGTTGGCGGGTGGTGGGGATTGTGTTCATGATGAGGCCCAGTTTGCCGCTGATTCCCGGTCGTGCAAGTCAGGAATTCTCACGACGGCGTTCAAACTTCTTGAACGTGACCGGCTATGCGCACAATGGGACGCCGCAGTTCAGTCAGGTCAGTGCGGTCATGAGCATGGTCTTTGTGAAGGGAAATTCGGCAAGCCAGGGTGCCATGCTAGAAATCCCTGGATCGCCAGCATGCGCCATCACCGCATGGGCCGCCATCCACCTGCAGGAGCCCGCCATGACCGACCAGACGCCAGCCACCCCCGACGCGCCCTGGCGCCGCATCCTGATCGACACGCCCGACGCGCTGATCTACGCCGACCGCGAGGGCGTCATCCGTGCCTGGAACCCGGGGGCCGAGGCCGTATTCGGCTTCAGCGCCGCCGAGGCGCTCGGCCAGAGCCTGGACCTGATCATTCCCGAGCGCCTGCGCGCCGCGCACTGGCGCGGTTTCGAGCGCGCCATGGCGCGCGGCGCCACCAGCCACGGCGCCCAGGTGCGCACCACGCGCGGCACCCACAAGGAGGACGGCCGCAAGCTGTACGTGGACATGAGCTTCGGCGTGGTCCTGGACGACGCCGGCAGCGTGCTTGGCTCGGTCGCGATGGCGCGCGACGCGACCGAGCGCTACCTGGCCGAGAAAGCACGTCAGGCGGCCGCCACCGGCGGTGCTGTGTGAAGCTGCACATCCTGTCCGACCTGCACCTGGGCGTGGGCGCGCTGGAGCCGCCGCGCACCGACGCCAACCTGGTGGTGCTGGCCGGCGACATCGCGCGCCCGGCCGCGGCGGTGTCCTGGGCACAACGCTTCGGCAAGCCGGTGCTGTACGTGCTGGGCAACCACGAGTTCTACGGCGGCAGCCTGGACGGCACGGTGGCCGAATTCCGGCGCCTGTGCGCCGGCACGGCGGTGCGTCTGCTGGACGACGAGGCGATCGTGATCGATGGCGTGCGCTTTCTGGGCAGCACACTGTGGTCCGACTTCGGGCTGTTCGCCACCGAGCAGGAGCGCCAGCAGGCGATCGAGATGGCGCAGCAACTGGTGCGCGACTTCAGCCGCATCCGGCGGCGCGCGGATGGCGATGCGCTGTTCACGCCCCACGACGCCGCCGCGCGCTTTGCGCGCCACGCCGCCTGGCTGGATCGGCAGCTCGACGCGCCGCACGCCGGCCCGACGGTGGTGATCACGCACCACGCGCCGTCGTGCCAGAGCATCCATCCGCGCTTCGCCGGCTCGCCGCTGAACGCCTGCTTCGTCTCCGACGCCGATCACCTGCTGCGCGACCGGCGCGCCGCGCTGTGGATCCATGGCCACACGCACGACAGCTTCGACTACCGCGTGCACGGCACGCGCGTGCTGTGCAATTCGCGCGGCTACGCCAAGGACGGCGTCAACGAAAACGCGCGCTTCGACCCCTTGCTGACGGTGGAAGTGGGCTGAGCGCGCCTCAAGCGGCGTCCGCGCTCTCGACCAGGATCAACCTGGCGTCGTCCGCATGGTCGATGAGCATGCGGCGCACGCGGTCCTGCCACAGTTCGCCAAAGCGCTGCTCGTCGGCGGGCGCGGCGCGGCCGGTCACCACACGCGGCAGCAAGGCCTTCATCTCCTCGGGCCAGGGCACGATGGCGGCGTCCATCTCGACGTGGACGGTCTGGCCGGTGTCGCGGCGGCGCAGCGCCAGCACGCCCTGCACCGGCTCGCCATAGTTCAGCAACTGATGGCGCGCGAAGCGCCCGCCGGGCCCGATGCCGTGAAAACCGGTCTCGGCGGCGGCGCCGGTGAGCAGCTGCAGCACCGTGGCGATGACGCCGGTGGTGCCGCTGTCGGGCGCGTCGCGCATGAACACCTCGACGTTGCCGCGCTCAGGCAGCTGGTCGCCGTACAGCGCGCGCAGGCCGTGCAGCGCCATCAGGTAGGCGCCCGCCACCGTGGGGCAGGAGTGCCCGGCCAGGCGCACGGCATCGGCGTAGGTGTACTGCATCACGCCGTCGTCGGCGGCGCCCAGAAAGGCCGCCAGCGGATCGCGCACGGTCAGCGTCGGCGCGTCGTCGAAGAAGGCCGGCATGCCGGCATCGCGGCGCGGCACGGCGGCGCTGCGGGACAAGGGTTCGGCGTGGGTTGCGGGCGGGTTCTGCATCGGGGCCTCCATCACAGCGTGCGCGGCGACGGGCGGCAGCGCTGTGCCGATCATCACCGCTGATGCACGCAGCCGCCGCGCTGGCGTGGCGATTCCCTACTTCAAGCACAGGCATGGCGACCGCGGCCGCAGCCAGGCCGGCGCCCGCCGTGGTGCCGCTACGATGAACGCCGTGCGACACGCTGCCGCCACAAGCGCCGCCCCACCCGCCCGCCATGCCGCCCCCACCCGCCGCCGCACCCGCGCTGTCACCGCGCACGCTGGTGCTCGGGCTGTCGGCACTGCAACTGATCAGCTGGGGCAGCGTGTTCTACGGTTTTGCGCTGTTCATGGAGCCGGTCGAGCGCAGCCTGGCCTTAAGCCGCGCGCAATCCTCGCTGGCGTTCAGCCTGGCGCTGCTGGCCGAGGGGCTGGCGGCCTACGCGATTGGCCGCTGGATCGACCGCGGCCGCGAGCGCGTGGTGATGACCGCCGGCTCGCTGCTGCTGGCCGCCGGCCTGCTGGCGCACGGCTTTGTCGGCTCGCTGGCGGGCTTCTACGCCGTCTGGATCGCGCTCGGCCTGGGGCTGTCGGCCACGCTGTACCCGCCGGTGTTCGCGGTGGTGACACGGCGCTACCCGGCCGATTTCCGGCGCGCCATCATCACCATCACCTTTCTGGGCGGGCTGGCCAGCACGGTGTTCATCCCGCTCATCGACGCGCTGATCCGCGCCTTCGACTGGCGCGCCGCGTCCTGGATGCTGGCGGCGCTGCACCTGCTGCTGTGCGCGCCGCTGCACGCCTGGCTGCTGCGCGGCGCGCCGCCGGCCGAGGTCGAGCCGCCCACGGGCGACGACGACGTCAGCGCGCACGGCACGCTGGCCGCGCAACTGCGCAGCCCGGTGTACTGGCGCCTGGGCGCCTTCATCGTGCTGCTGCTGGCCGCCACGGCGGCGCTGCCGCCGCACCTGGTCAGTCTGCTGCGCGAAAGCGGCCTGCCGCCGGCCTGGGCCATCGCGCTGCCGGCCAGTATTGGCGTGTTGCAGGTGCTGGGCCGGCTGCTGCTGTACCTGGGCGAGCGGCGGCTGGACGTGCACGCCACCAACCGCTGGGCGCCGCTGCTGGTGCCGCTCGGCCTGCTGGCGCTGCTGCTGGGCGACGGCCGCATGGGCGGGGCGCTGCTGTTCGTGCTGCTGTTCGGCATCGGCAACGGCATGCTGACCATCGTCAAGGGCACGGTAATGGCGCAGTACGTCGGCGCGGCGCAGGTCGGCGCCCTCAACGGCGCGCTCGGTGTGCCGCTGGCGCTGGCGCGCGCGGCGGCCGCTGGCGGTCGGCCTGCTGTGGTCGCCGGCGCGGGGTTACACGCCGGGGCTGGCGCTGCTGCTCCTGATCAGCGTGCTCGGCGTGGCGCTGCTGTGGCGCGCGCAGGCGCTGGCGCGGTCATCAGGTCGCCCGCCCACCCCTTCTCACGGCAGGCGCGTGTAGACCGCCACGTTGCCCTCGCGCAGCGCCGCCGCCGTGACGCTGCCCACCAGGGCCGACTTCAGCGCGCTGCGCCCGCGCGTGGTCATGGCCAGCATCGAGTTGGGCCAGGCGCGCATGAAGGACGGGATGGCCTCGGCCGGATCGCCGTGCAACACCTCCCAGCCGACGTCCTCGATGCCATGCTGCGCCGTGATGCGCGCTGCCACCGAATGCACGTAGCTCGACTCCATCACGTCGCCCGCGGCCACGCCAGCGGCGCGGGCCGCGGCCTCGTCGATCACCGACACCACCGTCATGCGCGCACCCAGCCAGCGGGCCAGCTCGATCGCCTGCGGCAGGATCGACTCGGACAGCGCGCTGCCATCAAGCGGAACGACGATGCGCTCGATCGGCGGCAACGGCGCATCGCTGGTGCCGCGCGCCTCGTCGGGGCGGTACACCAGGATCGGGTTGCCGCCGGCGCGCAGCACGTTCAGCGCGGTGCTGCCGAGCACCGCGCGCATCACGCCCGAGCGGCCGTGCGAGGTGATCGCCACCAGCGTGCCGGGCACGCGCGCAGCCTCGTCCAGGATCGCCTTGGCCACGTCCCCCCCCGCCACCGTGCACACCGCCTGCGCACCGTGCGCGCTGGCCAGCGCCTGCAACTCTTGCTCGATCTGGCCTTGCTGCTCGCTCTTCTCGACCGCGCGGTACAGCGCCAATTGCGCGCCGGTCTTCTTCACGATGGCGGCGGTCAGCGGCAGGATCTGATTCGAAAAGCCGGATCCATCGACCGGGACGAGAATTCTGCTGTACATGGGTTGCAGCTCCTGCAGGGTGTGTCGAACCAAGAAATCGCGCCACCGAACGGATATCGATGGGGGCGCGGCCAAAACCCGTAGTTTGGCAGAAACCTGGGACGGACTTGTCAAAACGTGACGACACGCAACGCCAGGTGGTGACGGTGCCAGGCACCATCTGGCCTCAGCGCCGCGGCAGCAGCACCGCGCCAATCGCCACCACCACGCAGGCCATGGCCGCCAGGTCCTGCCACTGCGGCCACTCGCCCACGATCAGCGGCGCGCTCAGTGTGCCGATCAGCGGCACCGCCATCACGCTCATGGCGCTGGTGCTGGGCGGCAAGGCGCGCGCCAGCCGGAACCAGATCACCTGCGAGGCGCCGTAGTTGATCAGCACCGCCCACACCAGGCTGAGCCACATCGGCGCGCTGAAACGCCAGCGGGGCGCGGGCTCCAGCGCCAGCGCCAGCACGCTCATGACGATGGCCGACAGCGCCATCATCCACACCACCAGGGTCTCGGCCGGCAGCGTCAGCAGGGCGCGGCGCATCCACAACGTGCCGATCGCCCAAGCCAGCGCCGCGCCCTGCATCCAGGCGATGCCGGCCGGCTGCCCGGCCAGCTGCGCCAGCTCATTCCACAGCAGCAAGGTGATGCCGGCCAGCACCGCCACCGCCGCCAGCAGCAGGCGGCCGGTCAGGCGCTCGCCGTAGAACAGCACGCCCAGCGCCACCGTCCACACCGGCATGGTGAAGCCCAGCACCGCCGCGCGCCCGGCCGGCAGGTGCGCCAGCCCGTAGATCGACAGCGCGTGCCAGCCCAGCATGTTGGGCAGGCCCAGCCACACCACCTGGCGCCACTCGGCACCGCCGCGCGGCAGCGTGCGCAGGCCCTGCCAGCGGAAGAACAGGAACAGACCGAGCGCCCCCAGCGCCATGGTGACGGCGCGAAAGTGCAGCGGCCCCAGTTCGCGCAGCGAGAGCTTCATGATCGGCCAGTTGACGCCCCACATGAGCGTCAGCACGACCAGGCCCACGAGTTGGCGGCGCGATAAGGGTGAGGAAGTCATGAACGAGGCGCAAGCCGGTGAGCCGGGTGGGACAGGCGTGCAGATGACCGGCCGCCCGCACCCGACAGACACCCTGACCTGCTCCCCTCTAGCCGTACCAATCTGAAGTAGCAGGAGTCCGCCAACCAGGAGAATGGCGGACATGAGGAAGAGCAAGTTCACGGAGGAACAGATCATCGGGTTCCTCAAGCAGGCGGAGGCCGGCATGGCCGTGGCGGAGATCTGCCGCAAGGGCGGTTTTTCAGACGCGACGTTCTACAAGTGGCGCGCCAAGTTCGGCGGCATGGAGGTGTCGGACGCGAGGCGGCTGCGCGAGCTGGAGGCGGAAAACGCCAAGCTCAAGAGCCTGCTGGCCGAGGCGCATCTGGACATGCATGCGCTCAAGAGCGTTCTCGGGGTAAAGCGCTAGCCCCACAGGTCAAGCGGGAAGCCATCGGCCAGTTGATCAATCAGCATCAGATGTCCGAGCGGCGAGCCTGCAGGCTTGTGGGGCTGAGTCGAGACAGCTATCGCAACGCACCGGAGGCCAGCGCGCAGACCGAGGCGCTGAAGTCGAAGATCGTTGAGATCGCCTACGCGCGCCGGCGCTTCGGATATCGACGCGTGCACGACCTGTTGCGCCTGGAGTTCCCCGGCGTCAATCACAAGCGGGTGTACCGGCTGTACAGCGACGCCAACCTGGCTGTGCGCAAGCGCAAGAAGGCTCGCAGGCCGCCAGCCGAGCGCATGGGGCTGAACATTGCCACCAGGGTCAACGAGGTGTGGAGCATGGATTTCGTCAGCGACAGTTTGGCCAACGGCAGGCGCCTGAAGTGCCTGACCGTGGCCGACGACTTCAGCCATGAGGCCGTGGACATCGCGGTGGACTACGGCATCAGCGGTCAGTACGTGACGCGGCTGCTTGACCAAGCGGCCCTGTTCCGCGGCTATCCGTCGGCCGTTCGGACAGACAACGGTCCGGAATTCACCAGCAGGGCATTCATTGCCTGGGCACAGGGCCATGGCATCAGACACATCCTGATCGAACCAGGGCGGCCGATGCAGAACGGCTACATCGAGAGTTTCAACGGGCGGTTTCGTGACGAGTGCCTGAACGAGCACTGGTTCGAGACATTGCACCAGGCGCGCAACATCATTGCCGCCTGGCGTCGCGATTACAACGAGGTCAGGCCCCACGGCAGCATCGGACGGATGCCACCCGCGCGCTTTGCCGAGGAGCATCGCCGGCATGCCGGCGATGCTCCTCGGCATCCCACCACTACAAGCAACGAGATCCAGTAATCTTCAAACCCAGGACTCCTACCAAATCATTGGCATGGCGGATGGGGGCAGGTCAACCCGAGCTTACGCGCTCCGCAACAAGGGCCGCTCCGCCATGAGCATCAAGCGGGCCGTCACATCATGCGTCCAGCCCACGATTCGGCCCCGTGCTTCAGTACTGCAGATAGGGCAGAAACTTGCCTGAAAGAACGATCCTGACGCGATCGCCCTTCGGATCGGGCTCGCGCTGGATGTCCATCGAGAAATCGATGGCGCTCATGATGCCGTCACCGAATTCCTCGTGAATCAACTCTTTCATCGTGCCGCCATAGACGCTGACGATTTCGTACAGGCGGTAGATCAAGGGATCGGTCGGCACGGCCGTGGCCAGCGAGCCCTTGGACGGCACCACCTGCAGCCACTGGCGCTCCTCAGCCGTCAGATCGAACAGTTCGCCGACCCGCCGGGCCTGCTCGGCATCCAGCGCCATCTGCCCCAGGCAGGCCGCGACGCTCCATTCCTTTGACAAGCCCAGCTTGGCGGCCACTGCCTCCCACTTCAGGCCCTTGGCCACCTTGGTGGCGATGATCTTTTCGGTGACGTCGTTGCGGTTCATGGTGCGTGCCTCCTCCATCGATTGACGAGATGAGCGCCGCATGCACCGCGCATGCGCGCTGCTCTTGACGAGTCTACGGTGCGGATGCGCCCGGTCGCCAATCACCGGACGCCGTCTGCTGTTGATGAACCCGCGCGCGGGCGGCTCATCGACCGGAGGGCTGCGGGGCAACCCCGATGCGCGCCGCGTTCAGAGCGCCGCGAGCCGCTGCTCCAGCGCCGCCTTGGTCTCGGTCAAGGCCTCGGGCAAGCCCTGGGCGAGCCGCTCGAACAGCTCGTCGTGCAGCTTGAACTCTTCCTCCCACGCCGCCTTGTCGATGCTGGTAACGGTGGTGAACTGCTCGGGCGTGAACGCGAGGCCGGTCCAGTTGAGCTCGGCGTACTGCGGCGCCACGCCGAACATGGTTTGCTGGCCCGCGGCGCGGTTCTCGGCGCGGTCGATGATCCACCCCAGCACGCGCATGTTCTCGCCGTAGCCGGGCCAGACGAATTTGCCGTCGGCGCCCTTGCGGAACCAGTTGACGCAGTAGATCGCCGGCAGCTTGGCGCCTTCAGCCTTCAGCTGCTCGCCCATCTTGAGCCAGTGGCCGAAATAATCGGCCATGTTGTAGCCGCAAAACGGCAACATGGCGAAGGGGTCGCGCCGCACCACGCCTTGCGCGCCGAAGGCGGCGGCCGTGGTTTCGCTGCCCATGGTGGCGCCCATGTACACGCCCTCGGTCCAGTCGCGCGCCTCGGTGACCAGCGGCACGGTGGTGCTGCGGCGGCCGCCGACGATGAAGGCATCGATGGGCACACCGGCCGGGTCGTCCCAGGCGGAATCGAGCGCGGGGTTGTTGGTGGCGGCCACGGTGAAGCGCGCGTTCGGGTGCGCCGCCTTGCGTCCGGCCTTGCCGTCTTCGGGCGTCCAGTCGTTGCCGCGCCAGTCGATCAGGTGCGCCGGAATGCGGTCGCCCTGGTCTTTTTCCATGCCTTCCCACCACACGTCGCCGTCGTCGGTCAGCGCCACGTTGGTGAAGATGACGTTTTCATTCAGGCTCAGCATGCAGTTGGGGTTGGTCTGCATGTTGGTGCCGGGGGCGACACCGAAGTAGCCCGCCTCAGGGTTGATGGCGTAGAGCTTGCCGCCCCGCGGCTTGATCCAGGCGATGTCGTCGCCAATGGTGGTGACTTTCCAGCCCTCGAAACCGGCGGGTGGCACCAGCATCGAAAAGTTGGTCTTGCCGCAGGCGCTGGGGAAGGCGGCGGCCACGTGGTATTTCTTGCCCTCGGGGTTGGTCACGCCCAGGATCAGCATGTGCTCGGCCAGCCAGCCCTGATCCTGGCCCATCTTGGAGGCGATGCGCAGCGCGAAGCACTTCTTGCCCAGCAGCGCGTTGCCGCCGTAGCCAGAGCCGTAGGACCAGATTTCGCGCGTCTCGGGGTAATGCACGATGTATTTCACATCGGGGTTGCAGGGCCAGCTGGTCTGATCCTTTTCACCGGCCGCCAGCGGCGCGCCGACGGTGTGCACGCAGGGCACAAACTCGCCGTTTTCGCCCAGCACCTCGATGGCGCCCTGGCCCATGCGCGTCATCAGCTTCATGTTGACGGCGACGTACGCGCTGTCGGACAGCTCGACGCCGATATGCGCGATGGGGCTGCCCAGCGGCCCCATGCTGAAGGGGATGACGTACATGGTGCGGCCGCGCATGCAGCCATCAAACAGCGGCTCCAGCTTGGCGCGCATCTCGGCCGGCGGCGTCCAGTTGTTGGTGGGGCCGGCGTCTTCCTCGCGTTCGCTGCAGATGAAGGTGCGGTTCTCGACGCGCGCCACGTCCGACGGGTCGGACCAGGCCAGAAACGAACCCGGGCGCTTGACCGGATTGAGTTTCTTGAAGGTGCCGGCATCCACCAGTTGCTGGCACAGGCGCTCGTATTCGGCCTGGCTGCCATCGCACCAGACCACGGTGTCGGGCTTGCACAGGGCCACCATGTCGCCCACCCAGGCGATCAGTTTGGCGTTCTTGACGTAGCTGGGGACGTTCAAGTCCTTCACCATCCCGGGGGTCAGGGGTGCGTTCATCGGCAAAGCTCCAAAGTTGAAAATCGCTCTTTCCGAAGGCTGAGGGGCTTGGGAAAGCGGACTTCTTCAAGGGGAAAGCGGATGCCGGCCGCCGCATCGACCAGCCGGTTGTGGCTCAGGTTGAATCTTGCACGCGAGGGCCGACGCCGCGCTGACGCCGGGCCTGAAGACCGAATCCTCGCGGCCGCTACGATACGGCGCCCAGCGCGAGCGCTCAGCCGGTCTCAGCTTCAGGCCATCTTCACGGCGATGAAGGCCAGCAGAAAAATGGTGACGGCGCCGGCCAGCGGCAGCACCACCGGGATGTGCTTGGTGACTTCCTCGAGCGTGTCGTCGGTGTGGACTTGGTCGTCCTGAGTTTGCTGCGCACTCATGAAGGGCCTCTTCAACGTGGGAAATCGCTCATTTTAGCTGTTGGGCCACATTCGCGCCGGCGCGGCGGCGGCGCCGCCGGCCCAAACCCGGTCAGGGCAGATCATTGCCGATCTGCGGCGGCTCGGCATCGGCCGGTGGCGCGGCCGGCTTGTCCTTGCACAGCCGGTCGACCCAGCGCGAGGCCAGGCGGCCGGCGGCCTCGCGTCCGCCCAGGCCGAAGGCCAGCGCCACCGCCACTGCGACGGCGCCCAGCGTCAGGCCGAAGGCCAGGTTGACGATGTCG
The DNA here is from genome assembly GCA_016702555.1 of Burkholderiales bacterium. Lineage (GTDB taxonomy): Bacteria > Pseudomonadota > Gammaproteobacteria > Burkholderiales > Burkholderiaceae_C > Ottowia. The sequence continues at coordinate 413,252 of JADJDV010000002.1, read as the reverse complement.
TCGGCAATGCCCATAGCGCGCAGGCCCATGGCCACCACAATGCCCAGAATGGCGAGGCGCGCGATGCGCGCCAGCGCGGTGGCGCGGCCTTCGCCGCTGGCGCGGGTGATGGCCTCATAGGCCACATTGGCCAGCATGAAGCCGATGATCAGGATGACCGAGCCCAGCAGCACGTCGCCGGCGAACTCGACGAAGGTGCCGATCATGTCGCTGAAGCGGTGAAAGCCGAGTTGGTTGCCAGCCTCGATGGTGGCGAACAGCATGGCAAACACCAGCGCGATTCGGCCGATCAGGATGGACGGCGGCGTCTTCGAGAACGCATGCTGCATGCCCAGCTTGGCCGGCACCGCATCCAGCCCGACGTTGGCCAGCAGGCTGGCCAGCAGGCGGGTGGCGAACGAGGCCACCATCCAGGTGATGGCCAGGATCAGGCCGGCGGCAACGATGCGCGGCACCGAATCCAGCAGCATCGCCAGCATGTCGGTGGCCGGCGCCGAGATGGCCTGGATCTTCAGCGCGTCCAGCGCCGCGATCAGCGCCGGCACGAATACCACGATGAATACCAAAAGACCGGCGAGGCCCGACAGCTGCACCGAATCGGCCAGGCCCGCCTTGTTGCCGACCTGGTCGATGCCGGCCGAGCGCAGCAGGTTCACCGTGAGGTTGCGCAGCACGGTGGCCACGATCCAGCCGACACCGCCGATCACCAGCGCCGCCACCACGTTGGGCAGGATGTCGACCGCCTTGCTGGTCATGTCGCGCAGCGGCGACAGCAGGCCCTCCATCTGCAGCGCGCCCAGCACGGCCGGCACGAACAACAGGATCACCAGCCAGAACAGGGCTTGCGACAGGCTGTCGCTGATCGGCGACATGTTGGCGTGCTCGGACAGCTTCTCGTCCAGCGTGGTCTTGTCGAGCAGCTTCTGCGTCAGCCCGCGCACCAGCGTCGCCACCAGCCAGGCCAGCAGCGCCAGCAGCAGGGCACCGAGCACGCGCGGCGCGTACTCGAACAGCTGCGTGGTCAGCGCCGCGAACGAACCCGACACCATCGACAGATTGAGCGCGTTGAACATGGCCGCCAGCGCCAGCAGGAGCACCAGCCAGAACATGGCCAGCGCGACCGAGCCCTCAATGTCCACGGTCTGCCCGGTGGTGCCCGCGAAGCGCTGATTGAGCCTGAGCAGGCCGAGGCCACGGCGCGTGCCGGCACGCACCAGCGCCGCCACGAACCAGCCGATGATGAAGATGGCCAGCGCACCCAGCACCTGCGGAATATGCACCCCCAGGGCACCCTGGAGCGACTCCCACATGGTCGACAGATTGCTCATCGCGATACCCCTCTCACGGTTATTGGCAACTGATCCGATGATCACCGCCCCGGGGGGTGGCGTCAACCACAGACGTCAAGTCAGGCAGCGACACCCCGCCGCCACGCAACACGGGTCCCGGCGCCCCAGGTTCGCAAGTGGTTTGTGCCTATGGCGCCACAGTCGCATCCGGGTTGGCCCCGGCCCTGTCTTCCGCGCGTGCTGCGATTGCGTTATGGTGAATCTTGGTGGGCGCTCATTCTTGAAGGGGGCTTGCAATGGCGAAACGGACGATGGCTCAGGCGCGTGAACAGGCGGGCATGCTCGCCACACCGGGCATGCAGAACGCGCCCGTGCTGGATCTGATGTGCTCGCACTTCGTGCTGACGCTGGCCGCGCAACAGGGCAGCAAGTTCAATGTGCGGCGCGACATCAACGGCCTGATGGCGCTGGCCGGCCGCCACCTGCTGTGGCCGCAGGCGGTGCTGTTGCGCCTGCGTGAATTCCTCACCCGCCGCTGCAAGGACAACGAGTTCTGGCGCGGTCACGAAGCCTTGTCGCACGCCGAGTTCCTGGAGCGGCATGGCGTCTGGCGCGGCCCGTATGAGGAAGGCACGCTGTTCTTCTACCTCGACGAATACGCCAAGGACTCGCCCAAGGACTTGCTGGCGCTGCTGGCCAGCACCGGCCAGTGGCTCAGCCACGCGCTCAAGAAGCAGTCCACGCTGATCGAGAAGAACATCGATTCGCTCTCGAATCTGTTGCAGCTGAACAAGGCCGAGCGCGCCTTGCTGCTGTACGGCACGCTGGCGCGCTACCAGCGCGACCTGCGCAGCCTGCTGGTCGAGTTCAAGGTCAACAATGCGCCTGAGGCCTATGCCGCGATCGCCACCCTGGCCGGTGTGACCGCCACCGAGGTGGGCGAGGCGCTGCGCGCCGGCGGTCGGCTGGAGCGCATCGGCCTGGTCGAGAACCTGATCTCCGAGCACAGCATCACCGACCTGGCCGACCTGATGAAGGTCAGCGAAAAGCTGCCGCCGGTGCTGATGCGCGAATACCGCGACCGCGCCGAGCTGATGGCCGTGTTCACGCGCCCGGCCGCCAAGAGCGAGCTGAAAAGCAGCGACTTCGAGTTCGTCGGCGACGACGTGCAGGTGCTGATTCAGCTGCTGCGCAAGGCGCAGTCGTCCAAGGCACAGGGCGTCAACGTGCTGATGTACGGCCCGCCGGGCACCGGCAAGACCGAGCTGGCCAAGGTGGTCGCCGCCGAGGCCGGGCTGGATCTGTTCGAGGTCGAGTACGCCGACCGCGACGGCAACAGCCTGTCGGGGCGCGACCGCTACCGCTCGATGCAGATCGCGCAGGTGTTCCTTAAGGGCTCGCAAGAGGCGGCGCTGCTGTTTGACGAGGTGGAGGACGTGTTTCCGCCGATCAGCGTCGACGCCGCCGGCCTGATGGCGCGCGCCGAGCAGCAGGCCATGTCCGCCGCGGTCGGCCACAGCGTCAACGGCAAGGCCTGGGTCAACCAGATTCTGGAAAGCAACCCGGTGCCGACCATCTGGGTCACCAACCGCATCGAGCAGATCGATCCGGCGTTCCGGCGCCGCTTCGCCTACCACCTGGAACTGAAATCGCCCCCGCCCGGCGCGCGCGAACAGCTGGTGCGCAAGACGCTGGAAGGCGTCGCCGTGAGCGACGAGTTCGTCGCCAAGCTGACCGAGCGCAAGGGCCTGACGCCGGCGCAGATCCGCACCGCGGTGCGCTTTGCCGATCTGGCGCACGTGGGCGACGCCCCCGGCGGCGCAGCCTTCGAGGCGCTGATCGAGCGCCAGCTGAAGAACTCCGACGCCGCGCTCGGGCGCAAGGCCGATGGCGGCGTGACCAAGGGGCGGCGCCAGGTCACCACTTACGACCTCGGCATGCTCAACGTCGAAAGCCGTTTCGAGATCCCGCGCATCGTCGAGGCGTTGAAGGCGCGCGGCCATGGCGCACTGTGCTTCTATGGCGCGCCCGGCACCGGCAAGACCGCGCTGGGCGAGTACATCGCGCAGCAGATGGACCAGCCACTCATCATCAAGCAGGCCAGCGACCTGGTCAGCAAGTACGTCGGCGAAACCGAGCAGAACATGGCCGCCATGTTCGAGGAAGCCACGGCCGAGAAGGCGGTGCTGCTGCTGGACGAGGCCGACAGCTTTCTGATGGACCGCCGCGGCGCGCAGCGCACTTACGAGGTGACCGAGGTCAACGAGATGCTGCAGCAGATGGAACGCCACCACGGCGTCTTCATCTGCACCACCAACCTGCTCGACCGCATCGACCAGGCGGCGCTGCGGCGCTTCACGTTCAAGATCAAGTTCATGCCGCTGTTGCCCGAGCAACGCGAGCGCATGTTCATCACCGAGGCCCTGGGTGGCCAGGCCGAGCTGTTCACCGAAGAAGCGCGGCGCCGGCTGGCCAGGCTGGAGCAGCTGTGCCCGGGCGATTTCGCCGCCGTGAAGCGCCAAACGGACATTCTGGCGACCGAATTCAGCGTGGACGAGTTCCTGGAGCAACTGGAGGCAGAGCACCGCATCAAGCCCGAGGTGCGCGAGCAGCGCTCGATGGGTTTCGTGCACTGAGGCCGTCTATGATGCGCGGCCCATGCCCGCCGCCCGCTCGCACACCACCACCGCCAACCTGCTGGCCCTGGCCACCATTGCGCTGTGGGCCTCGCTGGCCGCGCTCGGCACGGCGCTGCGCCACGTGCCGCCGTTCCTGCTCACCGGCCTGGGCCTGCTGGCAGGCAGCCTGATCGCGCTGCCGCTGGTGCGCTTCGATCTGCGCCGGCTGGCCGTGCCCTGGCCGACGCTGGCGATCGGCGTGTACGGGCTGTTCGGCTACCACTTCCTGCTGTTCACCGCGCTCGGTCAGGCACCGGCGGTGGAGGCCAACCTGGTCAACTACCTGTGGCCGCTGGGCATCGTGCTGATGGCGCCGCTGCTGCTGCCGGGCGTGCGGCTGAGCCCAGCGCACGTGCTGGCGGCGCTGGCCGGCTTTGCCGGCGCGGCGATCGCCATCCTCGGGCGCTCCGGCGGCGGCGCGGCGGCGCCCGGCAGCGCCTGGATGGGCTATGCCTGCGCCGCCGGCGCGGCCTTCATCTGGTCGAGCTACTCACTGCTGACCAAGCGGCTGGCGCTCACCGGCCGCAACTTTCCGACCGCCGCCATCGGCAGCTTCGGCCTGGTGTCGGGCCTGCTGGCGCTGGCCTGCCATGCGTTGCTGGAGCCGCGCGTGGCGCTGTCGCTGCGCGACGTGCTGCTGATCGCCGTGCTCGGCCTGGGGCCGCTGGGCGGCGCCTTCTTCCTGTGGGACAAGGCGCTGAAGCTGGGCGACGCGCGCCAGATCGGCGTGCTGAGCTACCTGACACCGCTGCTGTCGACCCTGATCCTGCTGTGGAGCACCGGCCGCCCCTTGAGCTGGAACGTGGCGCTGGCGACGGCGCTGATCCTGGGCGCGGCGGTGCTCGGCACGCGGACGCGCTGACGGCGCGGCTCGCGATACGCGCTCGCTATTGGCCCAGCAAGGCCGCCGGCTCGTCGCTGTCCAGCACCGCCTGCGCCCAGGCGCTGAGCTTGCCGGCGTCGGCGCGCAGGATCTCCTGCTTGACGGCCAGGATCTGCGACGGGTGCATGGAAAAGCTGCGCAGCCCCAGACCCAGCAGCAGCCGCGTCATGGCCGGGTCGCCCGCCATCTCGCCGCACACGCTGACGCCCTTGCCGCGCGTGCGGCTCTGCCCGATGGTGTCGGCCAGCAGGCGCAGCACCGCCGGGTGCAGCTGGTCGTACAGATGCGCCACCGATTCGTCGGCGCGGTCGATCGCCAGCGTGTACTGGATCAGGTCGTTGGTGCCGATCGACAGGAAGTCGAAGTGGCGCAGGAACAGGCGCAGCGACAGCGCCGCCGCCGGCACCTCGATCATGGCGCCCAGCTTGATGGCGCCGTAGGTCTGCCCGCGCGCGTCGAGCTGGGCGCGCGCCTTGTCGAGCAGTTCCAGCGTCTGGCGAATCTCGTCGGCGTGCGCCAGCATCGGGATCAGCACATAGGCCTGCCCGTGCGCGGCCGCGCGCAGAATGGCGCGCAGCTGGGTCAGGAACATGGCCGGCTCGGCCAGGCTCCAGCGGATCGCACGCAGGCCCAGCGCCGGGTTCAGATGCGTGTCGGGGCGGCGGTCGTCGAGCGGCTTGTCGGCGCCGATGTCGATGGTGCGGATGGTCACCGGCATGCCGTGCATGCCATCGACGGCAGCGCGGTAGGCGCGGTACTGCTCCTCCTCGTCGGGCAGCTTGCCCTCGCGGCCCATGAACAGGAACTCGGTGCGGAACAGCCCGACGCCGACGGCGCCCACCGCCAGCGCGGCCGCCGTGTCCTCGGGCTGTTCGATGTTGGCCAGCAGTTCGATGCGCTGGCCGTCCAGCGTGACGGCGGGCGTGTTCTTCAGCCGCGCCAGGCGGCCGCGCTCAAGTTCGCCCTGGCGCTGCTTGTAGCCGTATTCGGCCAGGATGATGGACGAGGGGTCGACGATCATCACGCCGGCGTCGCCGTCGATGATGACCCAGTCGTCCTGGCGCACCAGGTGGCTGGCCGAACGCGCGCCCACCACGGCTGGAATGTCCATGCTGCGCGCGACGATGGCGGTGTGGCTGGTCTTGCCGCCGACATCGGTCACGAAGCCGGCAAACACGCTCTGCTTGAACTGCAGCATGTCGGCGGGCGACAAGTCGTGCGCCACCAGCACCAGCGGCACGTCGATGGTGTCGTCCAGCAGCAGGTCGTGCTGGCGCGGCGCGCGCGGCGGCGGCGCGGCAACCGGCGTGGCGGCACCTTTCAGGCGGCGCAGCACGCGCTCGACCACCTGCTCCAGGTCGGCCTTGCGCTCGCGCAGATAGGGGTCCTCCATCTCGTCGAACTGGCGCGAGACGATCTCCAGCTGCGTGATCAGCGCCCATTCGGCGTTGTACAGGCGCTCCCTGATCCACTGGCGCACGCCGGCGCCCAGCAGCTCGTCCTGCAGCAGCATCAGGTGCACGTCAAGCAGCGCGTCCAGCTCCGGCGGCGCGTCCTTGGGCATCTCGAGCTGCAGGCGCTGCAATTCCTCCACCACCGCATCGCGCGCCGCGCCCAGGCGCTGCAACTCCTCCGTCACCTGGTCGGGCGGGATGAAGTAGTGCGTCACGTCCACCCGGCTCGACGCCACCAGCACCGCGCGGCCGATCGCGATGCCGCGCGCGACCGGGATGCCGTGGATGGAGAAGGTCACGCAGCGCCTCCGGACCGCTGGCGGAGAACTTGAGTCGCACCGACGTCGTCACCCCTCAGCGGGCCAAGCCTGCCCCGGACCTGATCCGGGGGCGCGCAGCGACTCGGGGGGGCTCTCATTCCCCTTCACCGAACTTGTCGTTGATGAGGGCAAGCAGCGCGTCCATGGCTTCCTGCTCCTGTGGGCCATCGGTCTCGAGGACGACGCTGCTGCCGATGCCGGCGGCCAGCATCATCACGCCCATGATGCTCTTGGCATTGACGCGCCGCTCGCCGCGGCTCATCCACACCTCGCACGGGAAGCTGCCGGCCAACTTGGTCAGCTTCGCCGAGGCGCGGGCGTGCAGGCCCAGCTTATTGCTGATGGTGATCTCGTTCCTGGTCATGGCTGGCTCGTGGCGGCTGATGCTGCGGCGGGTGTGTGGTGCAGGTGACCGGCGTCGTGATGCCCTGGGTGCCGCCGGCCTGGGCCTTCTGCAGCATGCTGTCGAGCGGCTCGTGCCGGTAGGTGAGCGCGCGCAGCAGCATCGGCAGGTTGACCCCGGCCAGCAGCCGCGTGCGCGCGCCTGCCGCGCCATCGTGCAGGCGCGCGGCCACGTTGCACGGCGTGGCGCCGCAGATATCGACCAGGATCAGCGCACCCGCGTCGTGCGGCAGCCGCGCCAGCGCCGCGCGCGCGGCCGCTAGGCTGGTCTCGGGCGCGTCCTGCGCCTGCACGTCGAGCGCGACCATGTCCGCGGCGGCGTCCGGAAACACGTGCAGCGCCGCCTCGCGCAGCGCGTGCGCCAGCGGCGCGTGGGCGATCAGCAGCACGGTGTTCATGCGCCCAATTATCGGCGCCCGGCGAGCGCGAAGTGCAACCAGCAGGCGGCGCTCACCGCGCAGAACACGCCCATCGCCCCACGCAGCGCGTCGGCCGCCGACCAGCCCATGGCCTCGAAGGCGTCGGCGCCCAGGCCGATGCCCCACTGGACGCAGAAGATGCCGATGAAGATCACCAGGTTGTAGGCCGACAGCGCGCGCCCCGCCAGATGCGGCGGAAAAGCCAGCGCCACCACCGGCTGCACTTGTGCCGAGGGCGTGGTCAGCACGCAGTACAGGGCCAGCAGCACGAAGCTCCAGCCACCCGCGGCCGGTCCCCACAGCACCAGCAGCGCCAGCGCCACGAAGCTGAGCGGCTGGATGCGCCGCACCAGGCTGTCGACCGAGATGCCGCGCGCCGTCAGGCGCGGCAGCAGCAGGCCCCAGCTCCAGAAGGTGAGCAGCATGCTCAGGTTGATCCAGAACAGGCCGGTGGCCGCCGCCAGCGGCGTGCTGCCGCCGACGCGCGTCATCCACGGCCCCGCCCACAGCGACTGGATCGCCACCATGCCGCCAAAGCAGACCATGCCGAGCGGCGTGGTGTGGCGGAAATAGGCGTTGCGGGCGATGTCCGCGTACGAGCCCTGCGGCGCGGCAGGCCTGGCGTCGGTGGCCGTGCCCGGCTGGGCCCTGCGCCAGCGCGGCACGATCAGCGCGATCACGAGCATGGCGACCGCAATCAGCACCGCCACCACCCAGGACACGCCGCGCCAGCCGATCACCGGCAGCAGCCATTGCACCGGGAGCGTCGACGCCAGCATGCCGAGCGAGCCGGTCATCAGCATCCAGGCGTTGGCGCGCAACTGGGTGCCGGCGTCGAACCAGCGGCGGTAAGCGGTCAGCGGCGCCATCAGGCAGGCCGCGACGCCCATGCCCATCAACATCCGCGCCACCATCAGGCCAGTGAAGCCGTCGGCGACGGCGAACACGGCGCAACCGAGCACGGCCACCGTCAGCAGCCACAGGATCACCTTCTTCGGCCCGTGCTGATCGAGCCAGGCGCCCAGCGGCAGCTGCATGGCGGCAAAGCCGAGAAAGTAGCCGCCCGCCAGCAGACCGAGATCGCGCGCGTGCAGGTTGAACTCTTCCGTCAGCACCGGCGACAGCGTCGCCGTCACGGCGCGCAGCAGCGCCGAGAAGAAGTAGGCCAGCGCGAAGGCCAGGAACACCGCGATGGCGGCGCGGCGCGGCAGCTTGGCGGCAGGCGGATCGACCGGGCTCATGGCCACTTGATGCCGGCAAAGAAGGCGTCGGCCACCGCCGGATCGGCCTGGGGCGCGTACACGACGGCGTGCAGCAGTTCGGTGCCACCGCCAGCGGCGGCGCGCGCGCTCCACACCGCCTGCGCGGTGACGGCGCGGCCATCGGCGCGCTGGCCTTGGGCGACGATCCGCTGCGCGTGCGCCAGCGGCAGCGCATTGGGCGGGTGGAAGGCTTGCCGCTCAGGCGTGCCGGTGGCGCGCATGTTGGCCAGCGTGGCCTGCTGCCAGCCGGCCAGCAAGTCGTCGGGTGCGCGCCCGGCCGCCACCGTGGTGCTCATCAGCGCAAAGGTGGCGCCTCCGGCATCGCAGCCATTGACCACCAGCAGCGTGGGTTCGCCGCCCAGCGGCACGCTGCGCTCGGCGTGGTCGGGCTTGCACGGCAGCAGCGCGAGGGCGGTGGTCGGCACCAGCCGCAGTTCGCGCCAGTTCAGCGAAGGGGTGCAGGCGGCCAGGGTGGCCACTGCCGCCAGGGCCAGCGGCACGCGAAGTTGGATCGGGGGCATCGGCGGATTATTGCGTGCGCGCCCTCCGCCAGATTCCGCGTTGAGCGTTCGGCGTTGAGCGTGAATATGGAAACCACACGGCGCGCGACCCGCGCCATGCGCCAGAATGCGTCCCCATGAACGCTCTCGACGGTATCCGTGTCCTCGACCTCTCGCGCGTGCTGGCCGGCCCCTGGTGCACCCAGACGCTGGCCGACCTGGGCGCCGACGTGATCAAGATCGAGCGCCCCAGCGGCGGTGACGACACCCGCACCTGGGGGCCGCCCTTCCTGGTCGGCGACGACGGCGTGGAATCGCACGAGGCGGCCTACTACCTCGGCACCAACCGCAACAAGCGCTCGGTCACCTGCGACATCGCGCAGCCCGAAGGCCAGCGGCTGATCCGTGAACTGGTGGCGCACTGCCAAGTGTTCATCGAGAACTTCAAGGTCGGCGACATGGCGCGCTACGGGCTGGACTATGCGTCACTGAAGGCGATCAACCCGCGCCTGGTGTATTGCAGCCTGACGGGCTTTGGCCAGACCGGGCCGTACGCGCCGCGCGCCGGCTACGACTACGCGATCCAGGGCATGGGCGGGTTGATGAGCATCACCGGCGAGCGCGACGACCTGGGCGGCGGGCCGCAAAAGGTGGGCGTGGCCGTGGCCGACCTGTTCACCGGCATGTACGCCACCGTCGGCATCCTGGCGGCACTGCGCCATGCCGAGCGCACCGGCGAGGGCCAGTTCGTCGACATGGCGCTGCTGGACACGCAGACCGCCATGCTGGCCAACCTGGGCGCCAATTACCTGGTCAACGGCAAGGTGCCGGGCCGCGCCGGCAACGCGCACCAGAACATCGTGCCGTATCAGGTGTTTGAAGTGGCGCCCAAGCCCGACGGCGGCGCCGACCACATCATCCTGGCGGTGGGCAACGACAGCCAGTACGCCAAGTTCTGCCAGGTGGCCGGTCGGCCCGATCTGGCCGAGGACGCACGCTTCATTAAGAACCGCGACCGCGTGGCGCACCGCGCCGTGCTGGTGCCGCAGCTGGCCGAGATCATGAAGACGCGCCGCAAGGCCGAGTGGCTGGCCGCATTGGAAGCCGCCAAGGTGCCGTGCGGCGCCATCAACAACCTGGCCGAGGTGTTCGACGACCCGCAGGTGCAGGCGCGCGGTATGGTCACGCACTGGCAGCACCCGCTCAAGCGCGACCTGCGGCTGGTGTCCAGCCCGCTCAAGCTGGAGAAAACCCCGGTGCGCACCGATTTGCCGCCGCCCCTGCTGGGCCAGCACACCGACGCGGTGCTGCGCGAGCTGCTCGGCTGCGACGACGCGCGCCTGGCGGCGCTGCGCGCGCAGGGTGCGATCGGCTGAAAGCCTCCTACCTTTCGAGGAGATCCCATCATGGCCAACTACCTGCTCGTGCATGGCGCCTGGGGCGGCGCCTGGTACTGGCGCCCGGTGCAGCACGCGCTGATCCGCGCCGGCCACAACGCGCACGCCGTCACCCTGACCGGCCTGGGCGAGCGCGCGCACCTGCTGTCACCCAACATCACGCTGCAAACGCACATCGCCGATGTGCGCCAGGCGCTGGTGGCCGAGGAGATGAGCGACTGCATCCTGGTCGTGCACAGCTACGCCGGCATGCTCGGCACCGCCGTGGCCGACCGCGAGGCACCGGGCGTGCTGAAGCACCTGGTCTACGTCGACGCTGTGGTGCCCAAGCCCGGCGAGAGCTGGAGCTCGACGCACGCATCGCCGACGCGGCGCGAGCGCCTGCACGCTGCCGAAATCAGCCCAGGCTACAGCTTTCCCGCACCCGACCCGAAGGTGTTCGGCCTGGCCGACGCCGACTACGAGTGGGTCAAACGCCGCCAGACCCCGCACCCCGGCCACACCTACGAGGCGCCGCTGTCATTCGACCCGCGACGCGTCGCCCGGCTGCCGCGCACCTACGTCAGTTGCGTCAAGCCCAGCCTGGGCACCATCGATTCGATCCGCCCGCGCGTCACCGACGCCGGCTTCTGGGACGGTCTGTGGCTGCCTGGCAGCCACGTGGTCGAAATGCAGACCGGGCACGATCCAATGATCAGCGAGCCGGAGGAAATGACGCGCCTGCTGCTGGACCTGGCCGATTGAAGTGGCCCTTGGCGGGCCATCGAACGCCAGGCAGCGAACTCTGGCACGGCGGGCGACTCCATCAGCCAGCCGCTGGCCGTGGCTTCCCGCGCGCCGCCAGCCGGATTTCGCAAAGCTTTTTAAAATCCAGCCACATGTTCGAACACCCGACCCGTCGTCTGACACTGGCCGTGTTGATGGCTGCCACGCTGGGCCTGTCGGCCTGCGGGCGCGATGCGGCGCCGCCATCCACCTTCGTGCTGCTCGACGGCAGCAGCAAAACCACCGCCGACCTGAAGAACAAGGTGACCCTGGTCAACTTCTGGGCCACCAGCTGCACCACCTGCGTGGCCGAGATGCCGCAGATCGTCAGCACCTACGACAAGTACCAGGCCCGCGGCTACGAGACGATCGCGGTGGCGATGCAGTACGACCCGCCCAGCTACGTGGTGAATTTCGCCGAAACGCGCAAGCTGCCGTTCAAGGTGGCGATCGACAACACCGGCGCAATCGCCAAGGCCTGGGGCGACGTCAAGCTGACCCCCACCACCTACATCGTCAACAAGCAGGGCGAAATCGTGAAGAAGTACGTCGGCGCACCCGATTTCGACGAGTTGCACAAGCTGATCGAAAAGCTGCTGGCCGAGGCCTGAAGCGGGCCGCGCGCATCCACCATCCGAAAAAAAGACCCGCCGCGGCGGGTCTTTTCGATGGTTGTGCGGCCTGTGAGGGGCCGCGCGCGCCTCAATCCTTGCGGTACTGGTCGTGGCAGGCCTTGCAGCTTTGCGCCGCCGGCCCAAAAGCGGCCTTCAGGTTGTCCAGGCTGCCGGTCTTGGCGGCGGCGGCCAGCTTGGTGACCTCGGCCTGCATCTTCTCGCTGCCTTCCTTGAACTTGGCCTGCTCCTTCCAGATCTCGGGCTTGGCGCGCGTCTCACCCTTGTCGGTGCCATCGCCGAAGGCGCGCCAGGGCAGCTTGGACACCACCGCCACCACGTCCGCGGCCTCGGCGGCAACGCCGGCGTTGTAGGGCATCTTGCCGTTGGCCATGGCACCCAGCGCGCCGAAATGATTGCCGAGCAGGGTGAACGCGGCCTTGCGGTACTTCACGGCGTCCTCGGCGCGGGCGAACTGGGCCGAGGCCGGCACGGCGACGGCGGCAAACGACAGCAGCACGGCGGCAGAAACCAGCTTTCTCATCGGGGAACTCCTTGGTGGCGAATGGAAACCGACAAGCAGCACCTGCCTCGGGCGGCCCGTATGATGGCGCCAAGCACACCACGCGGCACGGGCCGGGGGTGCAGCATAACGGTTTTTCAGGTTTTTGCCCCATGTCTTCTGCCACGCACACCGTCCGCATCTGGGACCTGCCGACCCGCCTGTTTCACTGGGCACTGGCGGCCTGCGTCATCGGCCTGGTGGTGACCGGCAAGGTCGGCGGTGACGCCATGCCGTGGCATGGCCGGCTCGGCTACGCGGTGCTGACGCTGCTGCTGTTCCGCTTGGTGTGGGGGTTGATCGGCGGGCGCTGGTCGCGCTTTGCCAACTTTCTGCCGACGCCGGCGCGCTTGCTACGCCATCTGCGCGGGCAGGGGCAACCCGAGGAATACGCCGGCCACACCCCGCTGGGCGCGCTCAGCGTGCTGGCCATGCTGCTGGCGCTGGCGGCCCAGGCCGGCACCGGCCTGTTCGCCGACGACGAGATCGCCTTCAGCGGCCCGCTCACGACCACGGTGTCGGGCGCCATGGCCAAGACGCTGACGCGCTTTCACAAGGATTGGGGCCAACTGCTGGTGATCGCCCTGGTGCTGTTGCACCTGCTGGCCATCGCCGTTTACGCGCTGCGCGGCAAGCACCTGACGTGGCCGATGCTGACTGGCGACAAGCAACTGCCTGCCAGCCAAGGGGTGCGGCCGGCGGCCGATGGCGCCAGGCGGCGCTTCACCGCGCTGATCGTGCTGGCGCTGGCCGCGGCCGTGGTGTGGTGGGTGGTCAGCCCGGCGCCCCCGCCAAGCATGGGTTTTTGACGCGGAGCCCGCGCGCCTGCGCTACACTGATCCGTCCCATTTCTCTCCCACCGGCCCGCTTCCTCTTTTGGACAGTCCGCCCGTCATTGACATCGTCGTCGCCCACGCCGAGCCTGAGTTGGCGACGGTGCGCGTGCTGTTCCGCGAATACGCGCAGCAACTGGGCGTGGACCTGCAGTTCCAGGGTTTTGAGCAGGAACTGGCCGCCTTGCCCGGCGAGTACGGCGAGCCGCGCGGCACGCTGCTGCTGGCGCTGGTGGACGGCGCGGTGGCCGGCTGCTGCGCGCTGCGCCCGATTGAGGATGTGGACTACACCAACGCCGCCGAAATGAAGCGCCTGTACGTGCGCAAGGCCTTTCGCGGTTTCGGCCTCGGGCGGCGGCTGGCCGAGGCGGTGCTGGAAGCTGGCACCCGCATGGGCTACGCCTCGGTGCTGCTGGACACGCTGGACGACATGGAGTCGGCGCGGGCGCTGTACGAGGACCTGGGCTTCGAGGAAATCCCGCCCTACTACCACAACCCGCTGCCGGGCGCGCACTACCTCAAGGCCGACTTGATGTAGCGCGCGGTGCGCAGTGCTGCGTTGCTCAGCTCTTGGCCTGCGCCAGCAGGGTGGCACCGTCACTGACCTCGTACTTGCCCGGCGCCTCTACGTTCAGCGTGGCCACCTTGCCGTCCTTGACCAGCATCGAGTAACGGTTGCTGCGCAGACCCAGGCCCTGGCCATTCAGGTCCAGCGTCAGGCCGGTGGCCTTGGCGAAGGCGGCGTCGCCATCGGCCAGCATGCGAATCGTGCCGCCGCTTTTCTGGTCGCGCGCCCAGGCGCCCATCACGAAGGGGTCGTTCACCGACAGGCACCAGATCTCATCCACGCCGGCGGCCTTCAGCCCATCGGCATTCTCCAGGTAGCTGGGCACGTGCTTGGCCGAGCAGGTCGGTGTGAAGGCACCGGGCACGGCGAAGATGGCGATGGTCTTGCCGGCCGCCGCCTTTTGCACATCGACCGGGTTCGGCCCGAGGCTGCAGCCATTGCCCTCGACCTCGGAATACTCGGACAGGGTGACGCCAGGCAGCGTGTCGCCCACTTTGATCATGATCGGCTCCTTGTGGATGAAAGAAAGAATGGATACCGGCGCACGAGCCGGTGCCGCAAAAGAAAACAGCCCACGCATTGTGGGCTGTTTTGCGACTGTCTGCCGAAACACCCGTTGGTCAGCGAACCGCCACAACGATTTCGGCGTGTGGCGTTCAGACCATGGCGGCTTTTTGCACCAGACGAGTGGCGACCCAGTTCTTGGTCTTGGACAGCGGGCGGCTCTCGGTGATCTCGACGGTGTCGCCGAGTTTGTACTCGCCGTTCTCGTCGTGCGCGTGGTACTTGGACGAGCGGATCACGATCTTGTCGTAGATCGGGTGCTTGACGCGGCGCTCGATCAGCACCGTCACGGTTTTCTCGCGCTTGTCGCTGACGACCTTGCCGATCAGGGTGCGCTTGAGGGATGGTTTGGCTTCCGTCATGGTCACTCCTTGGCTGCAGCGGCCTGCTTCTCGGCGATCAGCGTCTTGGCGCGCGCGATCGCGCGGCGCGTCTGGCGCAGCTGGGTGGTGTCGTTCAGCTGTTGCGTGCCTTTTTGCATGCGCAGGTTGAAGTGGGCCTTTTGCAGCTCCTTCACCTCGGCCTGCAGGCCGGCAACGTCCTTCTTGCGCAGTTCAGCGGTTTTCATCTGGCTCATCTCCTGCTTACTGGCCGATCATGCGCGACACGAAGGTGGTGCGCAGCGGCAGCTTGGCAGCAGCCAGCTGGAACGCCTCGCGCGCCAGCGCTTCGGGCACGCCGACGATCTCGTACAGCACCTTGCCGGGCTGGATCTCGGCCACGTAGTACTCCGGGTTGCCCTTGCCGTTGCCCATGCGGACTTCGGCCGGCTTGGTGGAGATCGGCTTGTCGGGGAACACCCGAATCCAGATGCGGCCGCCGCGCTTGACGTGGCGCGTGATGGCGCGGCGCGCGGATTCGATCTGGCGCGCGGTCAGGCGACCGCGGTCGGTGGACTTCAGACCGAAGTCGCCAAAGGCCACGGCATTGCCACGGGTGGCGATACCGGTGTTGCGGCCCTTCTGCTCCTTGCGGTACTTTCTGCGTGCGGGTTGCAGCATCGTTTACTCTCCTTGGACGCCGTCTGCCGATGCAGCAGGCGCGGCGACGGTGCGGACGCGCTTAACGGCGGGTTGGCCGGCGGCGCCCTGGCCTTCGGCGGGTTTGTCGCTGCCATCGGCAGGTGCGGCGTTGCCGCCGCCACGGGCGTCACGGCGCGGGCCGCCACGGCGGTCACCGCCGGGGCCACCCCGACCGTCACGGCGCGGGCCACGCGGGCCACGGCGCTCCTCGCCCTCGGGGCGCGGCGTCGAATCCAGCGACGGCGCGTCGCTGCGGCCCAGGTGGTCGCCCTTGTAGACCCACACCTTGACGCCGATGACGCCGTAGGTGGTCTTGGCTTCGCTGAAGCCGTAGTCGATGTCGGCGCGCAGCGTGTGCAGCGGCACGCGGCCTTCACGGTACCACTCGGTGCGCGCGATCTCGGCGCCGTTCAGGCGCCCCGCGCTGGTGATCTTGATGCCCTGGGCGCCCAGGCGCATCGCGTTCTGCATGGCGCGCTTCATGGCGCGGCGGAACATGATGCGCTTTTCGAGTTGCTGCGTGATGCTGTCGGCAATCAGTTGTGCATCGACTTCGGGCTTGCGCACTTCCTCGATGTTGACCGCGACCGGCACGCCCAGTTGCGTGGCCAGATCCTTCTTCAGCTTCTCGATGTCCTCGCCCTTCTTGCCGATCACCACGCCCGGACGCGCCGAGTAGATGGTGATGCGGGCGTTCTTGGCGGGGCGCTCGATCAGCACGCGCGAGACGGCGGCGTTCTTGAGCTTGGTCTTCAGGTACTCGCGCACCTTGATGTCTTCGGCCAGCATGCCGGCGAAGTCGCGATCGTTGGCGTACCAGCGGCTGGCCCAGTTGCGGCTGACCGAAAGACGGAAGCCGGTGGGGTGGATTTTCTGTCCCATAGTCTCTCTTGCCTTCCTTAATTGCCCACCGTCACGTACACGTGGCACGTGGGCTTGGACAGGCGCGCGCCGCGGCCCTTGGCGCGGGCGGCCGAGCGCTTGAGCGTGGTGCCCTGCTCGACGTAGATGGTCTTGACGCGAAGCTCGTCGATGTCGGCACCGTCGTTGTGCTCGGCGTTGGCAATGGCCGACTCCAGCACCTTCTTGATGATGCCGGCGGCCTTCTTTTGCGTGAAATTGAGCGTGTTGATCGCCTGATCCACTTTCTTGCCGCGAATCAGATCGGCCACCAGACGGCCCTTGTCGACCGACAGGCGCACGCCACGGAGGACTGCACGTGTTTCCATGGTCATTCCTTACCTCTTGGCTTTCTTGTCTGCCGCGTGGCCCTTGAAGGTGCGCGTCAGAGCAAATTCGCCCAGCTTGTGGCCGACCATCTGGTCGGTGACGTAGACCGGCACGTGCTGCTTGCCGTTGTGCACGGCAAGGGTCAGGCCGATGAACTCGGGCAGCACCATGGAGCGGCGCGACCAGGTCTTGATGGGCTTCTTGTCCTTGGTCGCCAGGGCCTTGTCGACCTTGGCGAGCAGGTGGTGGTCCACAAACGGACCCTTTTTCAGAGAACGAGTCATTTGCGGTGGTCCTTACTTCTTGCGACGCGAAACGATCATGTTCTGCGTGCGCTTGTTGGCGCGGGTGCGGTAGCCCTTGCTCAGGTTGCCCCACGGGTCGACCGGCTGGCGGCCCGACTTGGAGCGGCCCTCGCCACCACCCATCGGGTGATCGACCGGGTTCATGACGACGCCGCGCACGGTGGGACGAATGCCCATCCAGCGCTTGACGCCGGCCTTGCCGAGCTGGCGCAGGCTGTGCTCTTCGTTGGCCACTTCACCGATGGTGGCGCGGCACTCGATGTGCACGCGGCGCACCTCGCCCGAGCGCATGCGCACCTGGGCGTAGGTGCCCTCGCGCGCCAGCAGCGTGGCGGACGTGCCGGCCGAACGGGCGACCTGGGCACCGGCACCGGGCTTGAGCTCGATGCAGTGGATGGTCGAGCCGACCGGGATGTTGCGGATCGGCAGCGTGTTGCCGGCGCGGATCGGCGCTTCCGAGCCGCTCATCAGCTGGCTGCCCACCTCGACGCCGCGCGGGGCAATGATGTAGCGGCGCTCGCCGTCGGCGTAACACACCAGGGCGATGTGGGCCGAGCGGTTCGGGTCGTACTCGATGCGCTCGACCTTGGCGGCGATGCCATCCTTGTTGCGGCGGAAATCGATCACGCGGTAGTGGTGGCGATGACCGCCGCCCTTGTGGCGCGTGGTGATGCGGCCGTGGTTGTTGCGACCGGCGTGCTGGAACTGCGGCTCGAGCAGGGGCGCGAAGCCCTCGCCCTTGTGCAGGTGCGTGCGCGAAATCTTGATCGCGCCCCGGCGTCCCGGCGTGGTCGGTTTGATTTTGATGACAGCCATGATTTACGCGGCCTCCCCGGACAGGTTCAGCTCTTGGCCTTCCTTGAGCAGGACGTAGGCCTTGCGCACGTGGTCGCGGCGGCCGACGGTGCGCCCGAAGCGCTTGGTCTTGCCCTTGATGTTGGCGACGGAAACGCCCTTGACCTGCACGTTGAACAGCAGTTCGACGGCGGCCTTGATCTCAGGCTTGGTGGCACCCTTCAACACCTTGAAGGTGACGGCATTGGACTTCTCGGCCACCATGGTGGCCTTCTCGGACACCACCGGCGCCAGCAGCACCTGCATCAGGCGGCCTTCGTCGAACTGGCGTTCTTTGGGCGTGGGATTGATGCGGCTCATGCGAACATCTCCTTGAGCTTGTCGATGGCACCCTTGGTGACCAGCACCTTCTTGTAGTGCACCAGCGACACCGGATCGGCGTAGCGCGGCTCGACCACCAGCACGTTGCCGAGGTTGCGCGACGCCAGGTACAGGTTCTCGTCGACCTCGTCGGCGATCACCAGCACGGAATCGAGCTTCATGTCCTTGAGTTTCTGCGCCAGCTGCTTGGTCTTGGGCGAGTCGACCTTCATCGACTCGACCACCGCCAGGCGGCCTTCACGCGCCAGTTGCGAGAAGATCGACGCCATGCCGGCGCGGTACATCTTCTTGTTGATCTTCTGCGTGAAGTTCTCGTCGGGGCTGCTGGGGAAGATCTGGCCGCCGCCACGCCACAGCGGCGAGGAGGTCATGCCGGCGCGGGCGTTGCCCGTGCCCTTCTGGCGGAACGGCTTGCGGGTCGAGTGCTTGACCTGCGCGCGGTCCTTTTGCGCGCGGGTGCCCTGGCGGCCATTGGCCCGATAGGCCACCACCAGCTGGTGCACCAGCGCTTCGTTGTAGTCACGGCCGAACACGGTCTCGGGCGCGTCCACCTTGGCCGCGGCCTGACCCTGTTCGTTCAAGAGTTCGAGCTGCATGTCTTAAGCCCCCTCTTTGATGGCGACCGCCTTGGCCTTGACGGCCGGGCACACGGTCACAAAGCCGCCGCGCGAACCGGGCACGGCGCCCTTGATCAGCAGCAACTGACGCGCCTCGTCGATGCGGATGACGTCCAGGTTCTGGACGGAGACCGTCTCATCGCCCATGTGGCCGGTCATCTTCTTGCCCGGAAACACGCGGCCCGGATCCTGCGCCATCGAGATCGAGCCCGGCACGCGGTGCGAACGGCTGTTGCCGTGCGAAGCGCGCTGCGAGCTGAAATTGTGGCGCTTGATGGTGCCGGCGAAGCCCTTGCCGATGGAAGTGCCCTGCACGTCCACCTTCTGGCCGACGGTGAACACCTCGGTCACAGGCAGCGTGGCGCCCGCGGCGTACTTGCCGGCCACGTCATCATCGACACGGAATTCGCGAATGATTTCACCGGCTTCGACGCCCGCCTTGGCGAGGTGGCCGGCTTCGGGCTTGGTCACGCGCGAGGCCTTGCGCGAACCGAACGTGACCTGCAGGGCCACGTAGCCATCGTTTTCCTGGGTCTTGACCTGGGTGACGCGGTTGTTCGACACATCGACCACCGTGACAGGCACTGCTTGGCCGTCATCGGTGAACAGACGCATCATGCCCACCTTGCGCCCCAGCAACCCCAATCGATTGCTTTGACTCATGTTATTGCTCCATCGCTTTCGCCGCGCCCGCTGCAATTGGCCTGCGCGTTTGGTGTACGAAAGAAGGTTGAAAAGTCTTGACCCAAAAAAAAAAGGCCAAGCTCAAAATTATAACGCGGTACTCGCCGATTCGGCAAGTACCGCGCGGTGAGCAAGGGCACCGTGCCACGGGCGCGCATTACTGCAGCTTGATCTCGACGTCCACGCCGGCCGGCAGGTCGAGCTTCATCAACGCGTCCACGGTCTTGTCGGTGGGATCGACGATGTCCATCAGGCGCTGGTGCGTGCGGATCTCGAACTGGTCGCGGCTCGACTTGTTGACGTGCGGCGAGCGCAGGATGTCAAAGCGCTTCATGCGTGTGGGCAAGGGAACGGGGCCCTTGACCACGGCGCCCGTGCGCTTGGCGGTGTCGACGATCTCGGCGGCGGACTGATCGATCAGCTTGTAGTCGAACGCCTTCAGGCGGATGCGGATTTTCTGCTTGGTTGCCATGGTTCGCGCCCGCCTTATTCGATGATCTTCGCCACCACACCCGCACCCACGGTGCGCCCACCCTCGCGGATCGCAAAGCGCAGACCTTCTTCCATGGCGATCGGGGCGATCAGCTTCACCGTGATGCTGACGTTGTCGCCCGGCATGACCATCTCCTTGTCCTGGGGCAGCTCGATGCTGCCGGTGACGTCGGTGGTGCGGAAGTAGAACTGCGGGCGGTAGTTGTTGAAGAAGGGGGTGTGGCGGCCGCCTTCGTCCTTGCTCAGCACGTACACCTCACCGGCGAAGTGGGTGTGCGGCTTGATGGAGCCGGGCTTGCACAGCACCTGGCCGCGCTCGACGTCTTCGCGTTTGGTGCCGCGCAGCAGGATGCCGACGTTGTCGCCGGCCTGGCCCTGGTCGAGCAGCTTGCGGAACATCTCGACGCCGGTGACGGTGGTCTTCGAGGTGGGGCGGATGCCGACGATCTCGATTTCCTCGCCGACCTTGACGATGCCGCGCTCGACGCGACCAGTGACGACGGTGCCGCGGCCGGAGATGGAGAAGACGTCTTCGACGGGCATGAGGAAGGCGCCGTCGATGGCGCGCTCGGGCGTGGGGATGTAGCTGTCGAGGGCGTCGGCCAGCTTCAGGATGGCCTGCTCGCCGAGTTCGCCGGCGTCGCCTTCGAGGGCCATCTTGGCCGAGCCCTTGATGATGGGGGTGTCGTCGCCGGGGAAGTCGTATTTGCTGAGCAGCTCGCGCACTTCCATCTCGACGAGCTCGAGCAGCTCTTCGTCGTCGACCATGTCGCACTTGTTGAGGAAGACGATGATGTAGGGCACGCCGACCTGGCGGGCCAGCAGGATGTGCTCGCGGGTCTGGGGCATGGGGCCGTCAGCGGCGGAGCACACCAGGATGGCGCCGTCCATCTGGGCGGCGCCGGTGATCATGTTCTTGACGTAGTCGGCGTGGCCGGGGCAGTCGACGTGGGCGTAGTGGCGGTTGGCGGTCTCGTACTCGACGTGCGAGGTGTTGATGGTGATGCCGCGCGCTTTCTCCTCGGGCGCGTTGTCGATCTGGTCGTAGCTCTTGACGTCGCCGCCAAACTTCTTGCCCAGCACGGTGGCAATGGCCGCCGTCAGGGTGGTCTTGCCGTGATCGACGTGACCAATGGTGCCCACGTTCACGTGCGGCTTGCTGCGCTCAAATTTCTCTTTTGCCATGACAAAAAAACTCCGGTAAAGAACGAATGCCCGTGAACGGGTTTTACGTCTGCATCCGGGTGCTTGGGTCGCCATGCACGGGCACATGGCGGCCCCGGATCGCAGACAGGCGCGCCCCTTTCGAAGGCGCGCCGCGAAACATTGCGGATTACTTGGCGCGTGCCGCCACGATGGCGTCCGAGACGTTCTTCGGTGCCTCGGCGTAGTGCTTGAATTCCATCGTGTAGGTGGCGCGGCCCTGCGACATCGAGCGCAGCGTGGTGGCGTAGCCGAACATCTCGGACAGCGGCACCTCGGCCTTGATGATCTTGCCGCCGCCAATCATGTCGTCCATGCCCTGCACCAGCCCGCGACGGCTGGACAGGTCGCCCATCACGTTGCCGGCGTAGTCCTCGGGCGTCTCGACCTCGACCGCCATCATGGGCTCGAGGATGACCGGGGTGGCCTTGCGCGCCGCCTCTTTGAAACCGAAGATGGCGGCCATCTTGAAGGCCTGCTCGGACGAGTCCACGTCGTGATAAGAGCCAAAGGTCAGGCGCACCTTGACGTCGACCACCGGGTATCCGGCCAGCACGCCGGCGGTGAGTGCTTCTTCCACGCCCTTCTGCACGGCGGGGATGTATTCGCGCGGCACCACGCCACCCTTGATCTCGTCGACGAACTCGAAGCCCTTGCCGGGCTCCTGCGGCTCCAGCGTGAAGACGACGTGGCCGTACTGGCCCTTGCCGCCCGACTGGCGCACGAACTTGCCTTCGACGTCGGTGACGATCTTGCGCACCGTCTCACGGTAGGCCACCTGCGGCTTGCCGACGTTGGCCTCGACGTTGAACTCGCGCTTCATGCGGTCGACCAGAATCTCCAGGTGCAGCTCGCCCATGCCGGAGATGATGGTCTGGCCCGACTCCTCATCGGTGCGGACACGGAAGGACGGGTCTTCCGACGCCAGGCGCGACAGGGCGATGCCCATCTTCTCCTGGTCGGCCTTGGTCTTGGGCTCGACGGCCTGCGAAATCACCGGCTCGGGGAACACCATGCGCTCCAGCGTGATGATCGCGCTGGGGTCGCACAAGGTTTCGCCCGTGGTCACGTCCTTCAGGCCGACGCAGGCGGCGATGTCGCCGGCGCGCAACTCTTCGATCTCCTGGCGCTCGTTGGCGTGCATCTGCACGATGCGGCCGATGCGCTCCTTCTTGCCCTTGACCGGGTTGAAGACGGTGTCGCCCTTGGCTAGCACGCCCGAATAGACGCGCACAAAGGTGAGCTGGCCGACGAAGGGGTCGGTCATCAGCTTGAACGCCAGCGCAGAGAACTTCTCGCTGTCGTCGGCCTGGCGGACCGTGGGCTGTTCGTCGTCGTCGGTGCCGGCCACCGGCGGAATGTCCTTGGGCGAAGGCAGGAAGTCGAGCACCGCGTCCAGCATGCGCTGCACGCCCTTGTTCTTGAAGGCCGAGCCGCACAGCATGGGCTGGATCTCGGTGGCGATGGTGCGCTGGCGCAGGCCGGCGATGATCTCTTCTTCGCTCAGCTCACCCGACTCGAGGTACTTGTTCATCAGCTCTTCGCTGGACTCGGCAGCGGCCTCGACCATCTTCTCGCGCCACTCTTCAGCCGTGGCCTGCAGATCGGCGGGGATGTCGACGTACTCGAACTTCATGCCCTGAGACGCCTCGTCCCACAGGACGCCCTTCATCTTGATCAGATCGACCACGCCCTTGAAGCTGTCCTCGGCCCCGATCGGGATCACAATCGGCACCGGGTTGGCCTTCAGGCGCAGCTTCATCTGCTCGACGACCTTGAAGAAGTTGGCGCCGGTGCGGTCCATCTTGTTGACAAAGGCCAGACGCGGCACCTTGTGCTTGTTGGCCTGGCGCCAGACGGTTTCGGACTGCGGCTGCACGCCGCCCACGGCGCAGTACACCATGCAGGCGCCGTCGAGCACGCGCATGGAACGCTCCACCTCGATGGTGAAGTCCACGTGGCCCGGGGTGTCGATGATGTTGATGCGGTGCTCGGGGCGCGACAGGTCCATGCCTTTCCAGAAGCAGGTCACGGCCGAGGAGGTGATGGTGATGCCGCGCTCCTGCTCCTGCTCCATCCAGTCGGTCGTGGCCGCGCCATCGTGCACTTCGCCCAGCTTGTGGGTCACGCCGGTGTAAAACAGGATGCGCTCGGACGTGGTGGTCTTGCCGGCGTCGATGTGCGCCGAGATGCCGATATTGCGATAGCGCTCGATGGGAGTCTTGCGAGCCATGATGGATTCCTTGTGCGGTTGAGCGTTGGGCGTTGGGCGTTCAGCGGCACAGGCCACGCGCCGCCCAACAGGGCGCCACGGTCACGCTCAACACGGAACGCCGGGCGCCGATCGGGAAAAATCAGAAGCGGAAGTGCGAGAAGGCCTTGTTGGCCTCGGCCATGCGGTGCACTTCGTCACGGCGCTTCATGGCACCACCGCGGCCTTCGTTGGCCTCCAGCAGCTCGTTGGCCAGGCGCAGCGACATCGACTTCTCGCCGCGCTTGCGGGCCGCTTCCTTGATCCAGCGCATCGACAGTGCCAGGCGGCGCACCGGACGCACTTCCACGGGCACCTGGTAGTTGGCGCCACCGACGCGGCGGCTCTTGACCTCGACCATCGGCTTGACGTTGTTGATGGCGGTGACGAAAAGCTCCAGCGGATCCTTGCCGCTTTTCTTTTCCATGGTTTCGAGCGCGCCGTAGATGATGCGCTCGGCAACCGCCTTCTTGCCACCTTCCATGATGACGTTCATGAACTTGGACAGCTCGACATTGCCGTACTTGGGATCCGGCAGGATTTCACGTTTAGGGACTTCGCGACGACGTGGCATGTTTCACCTCTTTGCTTCAGCTGATGGCTGGACGTCCTTGTTATCCAGACACCCCGCAGATTCATCAGGAACCTGCACTTACTCGACCTAAATTTGCTAGGCCACTACGCTTGCAACCGCCTGCCAGGCGATTGAAGCACCAATAAATGACAAAAGGCTTAGACCTTCTTGGGGCGCAAGAGAGCCGGTCAGGCTTTCTTCGGCCGTTTCGCGCCGTACTTCGAGCGCGACTGCTTGCGGTCCTTCACGCCCTGCAGGTCGAGCGAACCGCGCACGATGTGGTAGCGCACGCCGGGCAGATCCTTGACCCGGCCGCCGCGCACCAGCACCACGCTGTGCTCCTGCAGGTTGTGGCCTTCACCGCCGATGTACGAGATGACCTCGAAACCGTTGGTCAGGCGCACCTTGGCGACCTTGCGAAGCGCCGAGTTCGGCTTCTTCGGCGTCGTCGTGTACACGCGCGTGCACACACCGCGACGCTGCGGCGAGTTCTGCATCGCCGGGCTCTTGGACTTCGCCTTCTCGACCGTCCGCCCGTGACGCACCAGTTGACTGATGGTTGGCATTGAAAAACGTCCCTAAACGCTTGAAAAATCAGCGCGCAGCGGGCTCTTCTGATATCGCTGAAAAGCGGCAGGCAAGCCTCGTGCGCGCACGAAAAATTCCCGCCCCAATCGCGGGAAAGCCTTAAAGTATAGCGCGACTCGGGATTACCCGCAATGGAGGCCAAGCGGCCGCTACTTGATCCACAGGCGCATGGCGTCCCAGGCGCGGCCCAGGAAGCCGGCTTCCTCGACCGCTTCCAGCGCCACCAGGGGAAACTCGGCCAGCGCCTGCTCACCCTGCCGCACCTTCAGCGTGGCCACCGCCTGACCGCGCAGGAACGGCGCCACCAGGGGTTCCGGGCGCGCGATCTCGGTCTTGATCTGGCTCGCCGTGCCGGCCGGCACCGCCACCACGATCGGCTCGCCGCGCCCCAGCTTGAGCTCGGCGGTCTTGCCCTTCCAGACCTTCGGGTTGGCCACGGCCTGGCCGGCGCCGAACAGCTGCACGCCTTCGTACGCGGTGTAACCCCAGTTGAGCAGCTTCTGCGATTCGTTGGCGCGCGCGTTCTCGCTCGCAGCGCCCAGCACCACCGACAGCAGGCGGCGCCCCTTCAGATTGGGAAAGTCGCGCTGCGCCGTGGCCACCAGGCAGTAACCGGCCGCCTTGGTGTGGCCGGTCTTCAGGCCGTCGACGGTGGGGTCACGAAACAGCAGCAGGTTGCGGTTGGTCTCGTTGCTGGCCGGCGTGCCCGGATAGCGGTACTTCTTGATGGTGTAGTAGTGCACGTATTCCGGAAAGTCGTGCAGCAGTCGCGTGGCCAGGGTGGCCAGGTCGCGCGCGGTGGTGCTGTGGCCGGCCTCGGTCAGGCCTTCCGGGTTGCGGTAGGCGGTCTTGGTCATGCCCAGCACCTTGGCCTGGTCGTTCATCAGTTGCACGAAGCGCTCGACCGAGCCGGCCACGCCCTCGGCCAGCGCCACGGTGGCGTCGTTGCCCGACTGCACGATCATGCCCTTGACCAAATCCTCCACCGGCACCTGCATCTTGGGGTCGATGAACATGCGCGAGCCCGGCATCTTCCAGGCCCGCTCGGACACCGGCAGCGTCTGCGCCAGCGTCAGCTTCTTGGCCTTGAGCGCATCGAACACCAGGTAGGCGCTCATCAGCTTGGTCAGCGAGGCCGGCTCAACCGGCGCGTCGATTTCCTGGCTGGCCAGCACCTGTCCGGCCGTCACATCCATCAGCAGATAGGCCTTGGCCGCCACCTCCGGCGGCTGTGGCGCCTGCGCGTGGCCGGTGACGGCGGCCACGGCCAGGATCAGGGAAGCAAACGACTTGAGCAAACGGTTCATGAAAGTGGAATCCGGCGGAATGGAAAGAACGGGAAGAACGCGCGGCGTCAGACGCGCGCGTGGCGCGTCACCAGCGACTTGAGCAGCGTCAATTGCCCGTGGAAGAAATGCTCGCCGCCCGGCACCACGGTGACCGGCAGGGCTTGCGGGCGCGCCCAGTCCATGACCGAGGCCAGCGGCACGGTGTCGTCGTGCTCGCCATGCACCACCAGCGCGCGCTCATGCAACTCGGCCGGCAGCGGCGCCACCTCGAAACGCGAAGCGGCGGTGCCGACCAGCATCACGCTGGCGATGGCACGCTGCGGGTGCAGGGCGGCGATCGCCTGGGCGGCCACGAAGGCGCCGAACGAAAACCCGCCGATCGCCAGCACGGCATCGCCCGGCGCCATCTGCGCCACCACCGCCAGCAGGTCGTCAGTCTCGCCGCGACCTTCGTCGTAGGCGCCGTCGCTGGCACCGACACCGCGGAAATTGAAGCGCACGGCACGCCAGCCGCACTGCACATAGGCACGCGCGATGGTCTGCACCACCTTGTTGGTCATGGTGCCGCCAAACTGCGGGTGGGGATGGGCGATGACGGCGGTGCCGTGCGGCACGCCGAACAGGTCGGGTGGCGGCACGTCCAGCAGCGCTTCGATGCCGCCGGCCGGGCCGGGCAAGGTCAGGAACTGGGTCTGGGCATTCATGCAGCTACGCAAATTATAGCAAGGCCGCGCTGGCGACGCCCCGGACCCGGCCGGACCGTGGCGCGGTTTCAGCGTCCCAGGTGCGGCGGCGTCAGCAGGCGCTCGACGACGCGGCCGTGCTTGAGGTGCGACTCGACGATCTCGTCGATGTCGTTCTGGTCCACATAGGTGTACCAAACCGCCTCGGGATACACCACCGCCACCGGTCCGGCGGCGCAGCGATCCAGGCAGCCGGCCTTGTTGACGCGCACCTTGCCCGGGCCGGCCAGCCCCTCGGCCTTGACGCGCGCCTTGCAGTGATCGAACGCGGCCTGCGCGCCGTGATCGGCACAGCACGCCTCGCCGCCCGTGCGCTGGTTCAGGCAGAAGAAGATGTGGCGCTGGTAATAGGACGCGGGGGGAACACTCATGGGCCGATTCTAGGAGCCTGCCGGATCTCAGGCACCCGCAGGGTTGTCCGGCGGCGGCTCCAGCGCCGGCTGCCCGCCGTCGGGCCGGCCCATGCGCGTCAGCAGATAGGCCAGGGTCACGTAGGGCCACAGCCAGCCGATCCACTGCGCCAGGCCGTGGAAATGGATGAAGCGCCCCTGCTCCCAGCTGCGCAGCGTGAGCGCGAAATAAGGCCCCTCGGGCGCGGCGTTCAACAGCAGTAGCTGCGCCGCCAGCACCAGCAGCAGCGCCGCCACGCAGACGCGTCCGGGCAAGGACAACAACAACAGCGCCGCCAGCGCCGCCAGCGGTATGCCGATCGTCGTCGGCGGGTTGATCCATGCCCAGGCGTGCGCCGGCCCGTAGGTCAGCGCGGCCGACAAGGCCGACACGCCAACCCCCACGGCCAGGGCCGCCAGCGCGAACAGCAGGCGGCGCCCGCGCTGCCGGATCACGCTGTAGCCCAGCAGGCAGGGCACCAGGGCGCCGAGCGCCACGCACACCATCTCGGCGCCCGGCAACAGCGGCTCCAGGTCGAGTTCACGCAGCGGCAGCCATTCGATGAAGGGCGTGTCCGCCAGCAGTTCGGCCAGGCCCTCTTCCAGCCGTTCGTAGACCTGGCCGAGGCCGAATGCCACCGGCGCCGGAAACAGCAGCCCCACCGGCCACAGCGCCAGCAACACCAGCGCGCCGCGCGAATCGCGCACGAACCAGCGCGCGCGAAAGCGGCGCCAGCGGTCAATCGCGCCCAGGCGCTCCAGCACAAAGGCCAGCAGCGCGCCCAGCAGACCGCCGGCGGCGTTCAGTCCCAGGTCCAGGTTCGACGCCACGCGCTGCGGCAGGTAGGACTGCAGGCTTTCCATCGTCAGCGACAGCAGCGCCGCCGCCAGGCTGGCCAGCGTGACGGCCGGCCAGCCGCGCCGCATGCGCATCAGTGCCAGCGCCAGCAGAAAACCCAGCGGCGCGTAGCCGACCAGGTTGGCGATGAGGTCGAAGCGGGTCCAGTACTGCGGCCACGGCGCTTGCAGGAAAACCCAAGGCGGCAGCCCCTGGTCGCGCCAGCCGGTGAAGGGAAACAGGCTGGCGTAGACGATCAGGGTGGCGTACAGCGACGCCAGCGGCAGCGCGGCGGACTTGTAGCGGTTCACCTCGCGGCCGACACCCACTCAATACGGCTTGAGCACGACGAGGACCACGGTCACCAGCAGCAGCAGCACCGGCGCCTCGTTGAACCAGCGGAACCAGACGTGGTGGCGCGCCTCCTGCCGACGCTCGAAGCGGGCCAGCAGGCGCCCGCAGAAGGCGTGGTAGGCGATCAGCAGCAGCACCATCAGCAGCTTGGTGTGCATCCAGCCGCTGCCCGGTCCGCGGCCGATGCCGTAGCCCAGCCACAGCCACAGCCCGAGGCCGATCGCCGGCAGCGCCAGCAGCGTCATGAATCGGTACAGCTTGCGCGCCATCAGCAGCAGGCGCGCGCGCTCGGCCACCGATTCCGGCGGCACCATGGCCAGGTTGACGAAGATGCGCGGCAGGTAGAACAGCCCAGCGAACCAGCTGGTCACGAAGACGATGTGCAGGGCCTTGATCCAGAGCATGAAGAATTATCCCCCGGGGTTTTGTCCCCCCTGTGTCGCCTGCGGCGCCCCCGGATCAGGTCCGGGGCAGGCTTTCCCCAAAAGGGGGACGACGCTGGTGGCCGACGCAGGTCCGGCCACGGCGTCCCCCTTGCGGCCTGCTCCGCGGCCATTGGGTGCGGCTCGCTGCGCAGCCGCGGACGCACCAATAAAAAACCCCGGCCACAAGGGCCGGGGTGGAAAAGCCTGTCTGCTGTCACACATCAAGGCTCCCGCTCAGGGAGGAAAAGCGGGGGACGGCAAACCGCCCGAGAGTGACTATAGCAAAGGCGTGCATAGGTTGACAATCTCCTGTCACATCTGCGTCGCACAGGCGAAACACCCAGCGCGTCAGGGCGGGCAGCGCTCTGATCAGGCACAATTTTCCCATGAGCACACCTCTTGCCCCCTTCCCCGCCAACCGCCCGCGCCGCCTGCGCCGCGACAATTTCACCCGCCGCCTGGTGCGCGAGCACGCCTTGTCGGTGAACGATTTGATCTACCCGGTGTTCGTGCTGGACGGCAAGGGCAAGCGCGAGGCCGTGGCCTCGATGCCCGGCGTCGAGCGCCTGTCGCTCGATCTGCTGCTGCCGGTGGCCGAGGACTGCGTCAAGCTCGGCATCCCGGTGATGGCGCTGTTTCCGGTCATCGAGGCCCGGCTGAAGGACGACAAGGGCAGCGAGGCCGCCAACGGGCGCGGCCTGATCCCGCGCGTGGTCAAGGAGCTGAAAAAGCGCTTCCCCGAACTCGGCATCATGACCGATGTCGCGCTGGATCCCTACACCAGCCACGGCCAGGACGGCTGGCTCGACAAGACCGGCTACATCCTCAACGACGAGACCGTCGGCCAGCTGGTCAAGCAGGCGCTGACCCAGGCCGCCGCCGGCGTCGACATCGTCGCGCCCAGCGACATGATGGACGGCCGCATTGGAGCGATTCGATCAGCGCTCGAATCGCGCGGCGCCATCCACACCCGCATCATGGCCTACAGCGCCAAGTACGCCAGCGCCTTCTACGGCCCGTTCCGCGACGCCGTGGGCAGTGCCGCCAACCTGGGCAAGAGCGACAAGAAGGTCTACCAGATGGACCCCGGCAACAGCGACGAGGCGCTGCGCGAGGTCGGGCTCGACATCGCCGAGGGCGCCGACATGGTGATGGTCAAGCCCGGCATGCCCTATCTGGACGTGGTGCGCCGCGTGAAGGACGAATTCCGCCTGCCGACCTTTGCCTACCAGGTCAGCGGCGAATACGCCATGCTGAAGGCCGCCGCGCAGAATGGCTGGCTCGACCACGACGCGGTGATGATGGAGGCGCTGCTGGCTTTCAAACGTGCCGGCGCCGATGGCGTGCTAACTTACTTTGCCCGCGATGCGGCGCGCCTGCTGGCGCGATGACAAATGACTTCGCCGTTGGCGCGACCTCAATGACGAATGACCCGCACCGGCTCACACGCGTATCTCGTCATTGGTCATAGGCCGACGCAGTCGCCCTCATTCGTCATTTGTCATCCCCATGCACATCGTCGAGTTCACCGCCGGCAGCCTGCGCTTCATCGAGCAGCTGCCGGAGGCCGCGCCGGCCGATGGCTTTGTCTGGGTGTATCTCGATCGCAGCGAGTTCGTGCAGCAGCAGGCGCTGTTGCAGAACGCCATGCAGCGCCTGGGCGGCTCAGCCTTGCTGGACGTGCACCTGAGCGATCTCATCAACGACGCCCACCCCTCGCATTACGACGGCACCTCGGTCTACGACCTGGTGATCTTCCGCCGCCTGGCCACGCTGGCCGAAGTGCAGCGCGAAGCCACCGGTGCTCGCCGCCACGGCGCAAGCCCCCGCCCGCCCGCGCCGGCGGCCGAGGCCTTCGCGCGCATCGAATCGCGCGCGGTCGGCTTCGCCATCTTCGATCGCCTGCTGATCAGCGTGCATCCCGCCGGCTGCTACACCGCCACCCACCTGATCCAGCGCCTAGCGGCCGACGCCAAGCTCAGCGTTGAGGCCGCCAGCACGCGCTCACGCGTGCCGCACAGCCCGGCCGATGTGGCGCTGCGCATCATCAACCACATGGTCGACAGCTACCTCGACCTGCGCAAGGACCTCACGGCCGCGCTGGAACAGTCGCAGACCGAGCTGCTCAAGCCCGACCCGCACCACGCGACCTGGGACGCCATCATGCAAGCGCGCCGCCAGCTGCAGTTGCTGGAAGACCTGTGCGAAGAGCAGCACGACGCCATGCAGGAATGGCTGGACACGCTGCGCGAACTGCCGCTCACCGCGTACGCCACCGACGCGGCGCAGGCGCAGGAGCGGCGCGATCAGCTGGTGGCGCGCGCCCGCGACGTGATGGAGCACATCGATCGCGTGCTGCACCACGCGCGCCGGCTCGAACAAACGGCCGAGACGGCGGTGCAGATCCACTTCAGCGCCCAAGGCCACCGCACCAACGACATCATGCGCACGCTGACGGCGATCACGGCGATCTTTTTGCCGCTGAACCTGTTCACCGGCTTCTTCGGCATGAACTTCGAGCACCTGCCACTGATTCACAGCACCGAAGGCATGTGGGTCGCGCTGGCGCTGCTGCTGTTGCTGGCCGTGGGCATCCTGCTCACTTTCTGGCGCCGCCGCTACATCACGCGCTCGCGCCGCTGACTGTCGGCGCCGGCCTACATCCGAGCGCATCGGAAAGCCCTACCGCGCGCCTGACCAAGCCGCTACCATGCTCCCTCGGATGCGCTAGGCAACGCTCGCATTGCTCACGCACGCCGCTTCCATTCATTCATGTCCGACAGCGCCCCCCGCATCGACACCCAGCCCACCGACCAGGGCCTGCGCGCCACGCCGCGTGGCGAGTGGACCGCCGCCGGCCTGACGGCGCGGCGCGCCTGGCGCAGCGCGACGGCAGCACTGGCACGCACAGGTGCAACCAGCGATTGGGATCTGCGCGCGCTCGACGCACTCGACCACCTGGGTGCGCTGACCCTGTGGAACCACTGGGGCCGCCAGTGGCCAGCGCGGCTGGAACTGCACCCCGAGCAGCGCGCCCTGCTGGAGCGCGTGGCCGCGCAGCCACCGCTGCAACTGACGGCGCGCCGCGCCACGCTGGCCCAGCGCATCGACGGCTTCGGCCTGGGCGTGATGCAGGCGCTGGGCCAGGTGCGCGACTTCATGGTGCTGATGGGCCAGCTGCTGCTGGATTTTCTGCGTCTGCTGCGGGCGCCGCATTGGGGGCCCTGGCGCGATTTCTCCGGCCACCTGTACCGCATCGGCGCGCAGGCGCTGCCGATCACGGCCCTGGTCGGCTTTCTGATCGGCGTGGTGCTGGCCTACCTGATGAGCCAGGTGCTGCGCCAGTTCGGCGCCGAGATCTTCATCGTCAACATCCTCGGCCTGGCGCTGATCCGTGAGCTCGGGCCGCTGCTCGGCGCGGTGCTGATCGCCGGGCGCTCGGGCTCGGCCATCACGGCGCAGATCGGCGTCATGCGCGTCACCGAGGAGCTGGACGCCATGCGCGTGCTCGGCATTCCGGCCGGCTTCCGGCTGGTGCTGCCGCGCGCGCTGGCCCTGGCCATCGCGATGCCGCTGATCGCCGTCTGGACCACACTGGCGGCGCTGGTCGGCGGCATGCTGGCGGCCGACATCACGCTCGGCATCACGCCCAGCTACTTCCTGGAGGCGCTGCCCAAGGTGGTGCGGGTGTCCAACCTGTGGCTGGCCTGCGCCAAGTCGGTGGTGTTCGGCGTCTCGATCGCCTTGATCGCCTGCCACTACGGCCTGCGCGTGAAGCCCAACACCGAGAGCCTGGGCCAGGGCACCACCGCCTCGGTGGTGGCCTCGATCACGGCGGTGATCCTGATCGACGCACTGTTCGCCGTGCTGTTCAAGAAGGTGGGCATGTTTTGAGCACCGAGCCGATCGAAGCCGTCGTCGACGCCGCCGCCGAGCAGCCCGCGCCGCTGCCCGAGCCGGGCCAGCCGATGATCGAGGTGCGCGGCCTGTGGAGCGCCTTCCCACGACCGGGCGGCGGCCAGGTGGTGGTGCACAAGGATCTGGACTTGACGGTGTACCGCGGCGAGGTGCTGACCCTGGTCGGCGGCTCGGGCACCGGCAAGACCGTGCTGCTGCGCCAGATGCTGGGCCTGAATACGCCCGCCAAGGGCACGGTGACGGTGCTGGGCCAGCCGGTGCGCGCACTGGCCGGCAGCGGCGCCGCCACCCGCGTCGGCATGCTGTTCCAGCAGGGCGCGCTGTTCTCGGCGTTCAGCGTGCTCGACAACGTCGCCTTTCCGCTGCGCGAGACGCGCGCGCTGCCCGATGCGCTGGCGCGCGAGGCGGCGCTGCTGAAGCTGCAGATGGTCGGCCTCAAGCCCGACGACGCGCACAAGATGCCGGCCGATCTGTCGGGCGGCATGATCAAGCGGGTGGCGTTGGCGCGCGCGCTGATCATGGACCCGCCCCTGCTGATGCTGGACGAGCCCACCGCGGGGCTGGACCCGGACAGCGCCGACGCCTTCGTCACCCTGCTGCGCTCGCTGCACCACGAACTCGGCCTGACGGTGGTGATGGTCACGCACGACCTGGACACGCTGTTCGAGTTGTCCACCCGAGTGGCGGTGCTGGCCGACCAGCGCGTGATCATCGCCGCGCCGGTGCCCGAGGTGCTGGCCTTCAGGCATCCGTTCATCGACCACTTCTTCCTCGGCGAGCGCGGCCAGCGCGCCATGGAACTGCTGCGCGAGCGGCAAGCGGGCGCGCCCGCGAAAGGACAATAGGCCCCCATGGAAAACAAAGCCCACGCCCTGGCGGCCGGCGTCTTCGTGCTGGCGGTCACCGCCTTGCTGATCGGCCTGGCCCTATGGCTGCTGCGCGACGAAGTCAACACCGTCGCCTACGAGATGGTCAGCAGCGAGGCCGTCAGCGGCCTGCAGCCGCAAGCCGCGGTGCGCTACAAGGGCGTGGCCGTCGGCAAGGTGACCGACATCGACTTCGACCCCGCCAGGCGCGGCGACGTGCTGGTGCGCATCGCCGTCTCGCCCGACGCGCCGGTCAGCCGCTCGACCTTCGCCACGCTGGCGTTCCAGGGCGTCACCGGCCTGTCCTTCGTGCAGCTCGACGACGAGGGCGGCGCCGCGGCCGAGCCGCTGCCGCCCGGGCCCAACGGGCCGCCGCGCATCCCTCTGAAGCCGAACCCGCTCGGCCAGCTGACCGATATGGCCGGCGAGCTGGCCGAGAAGGTCGGGCAGATCACCGACCGCGTCAACCAGGTGCTGAGCGACGAGAACCAGGCCGCCTTCAGCGCCGCACTGAAGGACGTCGGCGCGGCCGCGCGCAGCGCCCAGCAACTGGCGCAGACCACCGAGCAGACGCTCAAGACCCAGCTCGACCCGGCGCGCGCCAACATCCCTCGCCTGATCGAGCAGGCCAATGTCTCGCTCAAATCCATCGATGCTGCCGCGCAGCAGACGCGCAAGACCGTGGCCGGCTTCGACAGCGTGGCCACCGACGTCAAGCGCGCCGTCCACCAGGTGGCCGGCAAGGGCGGCGTGGTCGATCAACTGAGCGAAAGCGCCAACACCGTCACCGCCACCACGCTGCCGCGCATCCAGAACCTGACCGAGGACGCCAGCCGCACCATCCGCCGGCTCGACCGCATCGCCGACTCGCTGAGCGAGAACCCGCAGGCCTTCATCTACGGCAGCGGCACCATCCCGCCCGGCCCCGGCGAGCCCGGCTTTGGCCAGTCCGCCGCTGGTGTGCCTGCGCCTGAAGCCCCCGCGCCCGCCGCCACCCGCTGAGGTTTGCCATGACATCCTGGATTGTTCGCGCCCGTCCCGCCGGCCTGAGAACCGCTCTTCTTGCCGCATTCCTGGCACTCGCCGGCTGCGCCCTGCCGTTGCCCGACAAGCCGGTGCGCCCGCAGCCCTACGACCTGGGGCCGGCGCTGCCGCTGGCCGCCAACGCCGCACCGAGCGGGCCGGCGCTGGCGCTCGACCGCGTGGAATCGTCGGCCGCCATCGACGGCACCCACATCATCTACCGGCTGCTCTACAGCGAAGGCGGCCAGCAGCCGCGCCCCTACGCACAGGCGCGCTGGACCATGTCGCCGCCGCAGTTGCTGACGCAGCGCCTGCGCGAAGCCTTCTCGGCCACGCGCCCGGTGGTCGAACCCGGCGCCGGGCTGGCGGCGGTCGAGTTGCGCACGGAACTGGACGAGTTCGCGCACATCTTCTCCAGCCCCGACGCCAGCGAAGGCGTGGTGCGCCTGCGCGTGACGGCCGTCTCGCCGACCGCCAAGGCGGACCGCCTGCTCGGCCAGCGCACCTTCACCGTGCGCCAGCCGGCCGCCACCGCTGATGCGGCGGGCGGCGTCGGCGCCCTGCGCGCGGCCACCGACGCGGCGGTGCAGCAGGTCGTCACCTGGGTCAACAGCCTGCCGAAATGACATCCCCCCTGAGTCGCCTGCGGCGCCATCCCCCCGAGGGGGACAGCGCCAGTGCCCGGCGCAGGTCCGGGCACGGCGTTCGCTGGCCTGGCCTGCTCCGCGGCCTTTGGACTCGCCAACATTAGCCCACATGACGACCAACGCAGTGCTCGACTTCGACGCACCCCCGGTGCGCCGCCTGCGCGCCGATCTGGCGCTGGCCTTGCGCGCCGCCGCCCACCACGGCCTCGCCGAGGGCGTGTGCAACCACTTCAGCATCGAGTTGCCGGATGGCTCCGAGCGCTTCCTGCTCAATCCGCGCGGCCTGCTGTGGCGCGAGATCCAGACCGAGGACATCGTGCTGGTCGACTTCCATGGCCGCAAGCTGGCCGGCCGGCACGAGGTCGAGCCCACGGCCATGGTCATCCACGCCGCCGTGCACCGCATCACCGGCCAGGCCTGCGTGCTGCACACCCACATGCCCTACGCCACCGCGCTCACGCTGACGCAGGCACGCGCTCTCGATCCGTGCCTGTCGCAGAACGCCATGCGCTTTCACGGCCGGCTGGCGATCGACGCGCACTACAACGGCCTGGCGCTGGACCACGGCGAGGGCGAGCGCATCGCGCGCGCCATGGGCGCCGCCGACGTGTGCTTTCTGGGCAACCACGGCGTCATCGTCGGCGGCGCGCGCATCGACCACGCCTACGACGACCTGTACTACCTGGAGCGCGCCTGCATGGCGCAGGTGATCGCGCAGTCCACCGGGCAGCCGCTGATGCCGGCGGCCGACGAACTGGCCGCGCGCGTGGCGGCGCAGACGCTGGGCGAGCGCCTGCAGTCCGAGCTGTTCTTCGAGGCCCTGCGCCGCACGCTCTGACACCGCTCAGCGTCGGCGCCGATCCGGCGGCAGCCACCACCACGCGGCCAGCACCGCCAGCCCAAATGCCGTGTAGGCCGCGGTGAACACCCAGCCCGGCGCCTCCCAGTACAGCAGCCGGCCGAGCCAGTGGGCGATGAAGCTTTCGCCGTAAGTCAGCTGCCCGGCCTGGCGGCGCAGCCACATTTCCAGTACGGTCAGGGGGCACAACCGGCCCAGCCAAGCCTGGGCGGCGACGACACCGATCGCCGCCAGATGCGCCAGCCGCAGCCTGAGTGAGCGGGCGCCAAACCAGCCACGCGGATGGCCGGCCAGCACATAGACCAGGCCACCCACCACGAACAGCACGATCGCCGCGTGCAGCGCCAGCACGGCGTCGGCGAACAGGGCGGCGGTGGCGGCGGTCATGGCGCGGGCTCAGGCAAGATGGCGGCGTGATGCCTTGATCCGGAGAGTGCCCCATGTTCAGTCTCAGCGTGCCCTGGTGGGAATTCGTCGTGCGCGGCGTGGTGGTCTACCTGTTCCTGCTGGTGTTCCTGCGCCTGACCGGGCAAGCGGCAGACAGGGCAGTACGACCCGTTCGACCTGATCCTGTTGCTGATCCTGTCGAACGCGGTGCAAAACTCGATGAACGCGGGCGACAACTCGCTCATTGGCGGTCTGGTCAGCGCACTGACGCTGATCGGCTGCCACCTGGCGGTGTCGCACCTGGCCTGGCGCAGTCCGCGGCTGGCGCGCTGGATCGACGGCAAGCCCAAGCGCCTGATCGAGGCCGGTCAGATCAATCCCGACACCCTGCGCAGCGAGCGCCTGACCACCGACGACGTGCACGCGGCCCTGCGCGCCGCCGGCTGCCTGCACACGCACGAGGTCGAGCGCGCCACCATCGAGACCAACGGCCAGATCACCGTGGTGCTGCGCAACCGCGATTCGACGCGCGGGATCTCAGCCGACTCCTGAGACGCGTGTTCGCGCGCTTCAGGATTCGGCAGCGGCGCCCGGCACGCGCCGCCGGAACATGCCGTAGCCGTCCATCAGCAGCACCTGCTCGCCGTGCTGATTGAACATCTTCCACAGCGTGCGCGTCAGGCCAACGTCGGGGCGCGAGGCCATGGGGCGCGACTCGGTGATGGTCTGCGTCAGCCTCAGCGTGTCGCCGGGAAATACCGGCTTGAGCCACTTGATCTGCTCCAGCCCGGGCGAGCCCAGGCTGGACGATTCGTGCAGAAAGCCGCGCACCATCACGCCCATCGCCATCGCGCAGGTGTGCCAGCCGCTGGCCGACAGCTTGCCGAACATCGACTTGGCGGCGGCTTCCTCGTCCAGGTGAAAGGGCTGCGGGTCGTACTTGCCAGCAAACTCGATCACTTCGTCGCGGTCGACGGTGATGCTGCCGATGTCCAGCGTGCTGCCGACGGGCAGGTCTTCCCAGAAATACTTGATGTTTTTTTGCGGGTGGACGGGCATTCAACGGGCTCCAGAGACGTCGATGAGGGACATGGTGGTGTAGCTTGCCGCATCCGACAGCAGCCAGACGATCACCTCAGCGACTTCCTCGGCGCTGCCGCCGCGCCCCATGGGCACGCCGCTCCGCAGTTCCTGCACGCGCTGGGGCCGGCCGCCGCTGGCGTGGATCTCGGTGTCGATCAGGCCCGGGCGCACGGCGTTGACGCGGATGCCCTGGTCGGCCACCTCCTTGGCCAGGCCGATGGTGAAGGCGTCGATGGCCGCCTTGGCGGCCGCGTAATCGACGTACTCATGGGGTGACCCCAGGCGCGCGGCCGCGCTCGACAGGTTGACGATGCTGCCGCCCGCGCCGCCGTAGGCCGTGCCCATGCGCCGCACCGCCTCGCGCGCGCACAGCAGGCTGCCGATGACGTTGATGTCGAACATGCGGCGCCAGCGCGCCAGGCTTTGCTCGGCCACCGGCTGCGCCCGGTCGACCACGCCGGCGTTGTTGACCAGGCCGCAGAGGCGCCCCAGCCGGGCATCGACGTGCTCGAACATGCGCAGCACCTGCGCCTCGTTGGCCACATCGGCCTGCACGCTGATCGCCCGGCCGCCCTCGGCCCGGATCGCGCGCACCACCTCGTCGGCGGCGAGCGAATTCGCCGTGTAGTTGACCGCCACCGCCCAGCCGGCCCGCGCCGCCAGGCGCGCGCTGGCGGCACCAATGCCCCGACTGCCGCCGGTCACCAACACCACTTTGTCTGCTGCCAAGTCCTGACTCCTGCAAAATTGACGGGCGCCCGACGCCGGGCCGCCCGCCGGGCATTATTCAGGAGACGCTCATGAGCCGCACCGTGCTGTACTACTTCGCCCCGCAAAGCCCATGGACCTACCTGGGCCATGCGCGCTTTGCCGACCTGCTGCGCGCCGCCCGCCGCGAGGTGGCGGTGCTGCCGGTCGATTACGGGCGCATCTTCCCGCTGTCGGGCGGACTGCCGCTACCCAAGCGCGCGCCGCAACGCCAGGCCTACCGGCTGCTGGAGCTGCGGCGCTTCGCCGAGCACCTGGGCCTGCCGCTGAATCCGCAGCCGCGCCACTTTCCGGTCGACGGCAACCCCTCGGCGCGCCTGATCACGGCGGTGGCGCAGCACGACGGCATGGCCGCCGCCATGCAACTGGCCGGCGCCGTGCTGAGCGCCTGCTGGCGCGAAGAGCGCGACATCGCCAGCGACGGCACGCTGACTGAATTGTTGGAGGAAAGCGACCTGCCGGCCGAGCGCCTGGCGCGCTCGCGCGAAACCGACATCCAGGCGCGCTACGATGCCCACACTCAGGCCGCCATCGACGCCGGCGTGTTCGGCGCCCCCAGCTGGATCATCGACGGCGAGCTGTTCTGGGGTCAGGACCGGCTCGATTTCATCGCCCGCAAGCTGGGCCTGACCTGAACCCACCGCGCTCGCGAGAGCACCGCCCCCACCATCGAATCAGGAGCAATCAACATGGGACAGTTCATCGACCTCCACGCCGCGGACGGCCAGAAAATTCCCGCCTACGTGGCCGAACCGGACGGCCAGCCCAAGGGCGCCGTGGTGGTGCTGCAGGAGATCTTCGGCGTCAACGCACACATCCGCGACGTCGCCGACGGCTACGCCCGCGACGGCTATCTGGCGGTGGCGCCCAGCACCTTCCACCGCATCAAGCCTGGCGTGGAGCTGGGCTATGGCGAGGCCGACATGGGTGAGGGCTTCCGCCTCAAGCAGGCGGTGGAGCACCTGCGCGCGCCGGGCGTGATGCAGGACATCCAGGCCGCCATCGACCACGCCGCCCAGGCCAGCGGCGGCCAGGTCGGCATCGTCGGCTACTGCTGGGGCGGGCTGCTGACCTGGCGCGCAGCCTGCACGCTGAACGGCCTGTCGGCCGCCGTGCCCTACTACGGCGGCGGCATGACGCAGCCGGACGAGATCGCGCGCCAGCCCAAGGTGCCGGTCATGGCGCACCTGTCGGACCGCGACCAGTGGGTGCCGATGGACGGCGTCGAAGCCTTCAAGCAGGCGCACCCCGAGGTCGAGGTGCACCTGTACCCAGCGCAGCATGGCTTCAACTGCGACCACCGCGGCGCCTGGGATGCGGCCGCAGCCCAGCTGGCGCGTGAGCGCACGCTGGCCTTCTTCGCTAAACACCTGGGTTGAGCGGGTTCGTCGCCAGATGGAACACGCCATCCGGCCGGCCCATCTCGCTCTCCAGGTGCGCCAGCAGTGCCGTCAGCGCGGCGCTGTTGTGGCGCCGCTGCTGGTAGGCCGCAAAGACCCAGAAATCCTGCGGTACGAAGGCCTCCAGCACCGACACCAGTCGGCCGCTGTCCAGGTGCTCCTGAAATAACGGCCGCGCCAGGTACGCCACGCCCAGATCCATCAGCGCCAGCGTGGCCAGCGGCGCCACGTCGTTGACGTCGATATAGGGCAGTAGCGCCACCTCCAGCGGCTTGCCGCGCTCCACAAACGGCCAGCGCGCCGGCTCGCCGGCGCGGTTGATGTTGAGCGTGCGGTGCCCGGCCAGCTCGCGCGGGTGCTGCGGCACGCCGTGTGCCCGCCAGTAGGCGGGCGAGGCCGCCACCACCCGGTCCAGCCGCGCCAGCCGCCGCACGATGATGTTCCCGTCGGGAATCGGGCCCACGCGCAGCGCCAAGTCGACGCCGTCCTCCACCAGATCGAGTTCGCGGTTGGTCAGCCGCAGGTTCAGCGACACCTCGGGGTAGCGCGTCAGGTACTGCCCCAGCAGCGCCGGCAGGCCGGCGTGCGCCAGCGCGTGCGGCGCGGTCACCGTCAGGCGGCCGCTGGGCCGCGTGGCGCGCTCCTGCAATTCGCTGGCGGTCATCTGCACCAGCTCCAGCACCGGACCGGAGCGCTCGTACAGCAGCTGCCCCGCGTCGGTCAGCGACACCTTGCGCGTGGTGCGGTTGAACAGGCGCACGCCAAAGCGCGCCTCCAGCGCGGCGATGTACTTGCTCACGTTGGCGGGCGACATATCGAGCGCCCGCGCGGTCGCCGAGAAGCTGCCGCGGCGCGCCACCTCACGAAACGTCTGGATCAGGTCGAGGGAGTCCATGGCGTGATTATTTCCAAATTGGAACCAGTCTATTCACTTCGCGGTGGTTTTTTTAACTGCCGGCAAACCCGAAACTACCTTCCATCGGACGCGCTGAAGCTCAGCCACCCGACCAAAGCCGCCGGCGGCAACGCCGGTTTTGAAAGTCGATAGCAACCCTTTTTACTCAGGAGAAAGACATGACCAAGTTCACCACCGCCATCGCCACCGCCGCCACTGCCCTGCTGCTGACCGGCAACGCCTTCGCTCAGATGCCCGCCGCCGGCGAGGGCCCGCTGTTCCTGAGCGAAGGCCACGCCGTCAGCACCGTGAACCGCGAGGCGGTGCGCGCCGAGGCGGTACAGAAAGCCCACGCCGATCTGGTGCCGACGCGCCACGCGTCGGACAGCTTCAGCACCATGTCGCTGCGCTCCAACCCGGCGCAGTCGCGCGCCGAAGTGCGTCAGGAAACCCGCGATGCCTTCGCCGCCGGCTTTCGCCCGGCCGCTGGCGAGCGTGCCTGAGCGCTGCTGAGCCCAGGCCGCGCGGCGCGGCCCTGATCGGGCGCCACGCGCGGCCCGATCACCCAACAGCCCCTGGTTCAATGAACCAGGGGCTGTTTTCATGGACGCGCTCAATCGTCTGCCGACGCGTCGGCCACGAACACCGTCAGCACGCCGGTGTAGCCGTACAGGTGGTGCCGCGCGATCTCGCCGCCGGCGAAGAAGCCGACCAGGGGCACGTCACCGAGCGCATGGCGCAGTACCTGAAGCTCGGCGTTCGGGGCGCCGAAGTGCGGCCCGCCGCGGCCGGCGCAACTGACGTAAACGGCGCCGCGGATGCGCCGCGCCGGGTGCGGCGCCGCGCGGTCCTGGTGCGCGGCCAGCGCGACGGCCACGGTTTCGGTCAGCTCTTCCGGCTCCAGTTCCTCGCGGATCTCGGCGCAGATGCGCATCAGGTCGGCACGCGCCGCCTGCGCGTCGCGCTGGCAGAAGGCGGCGCGCTGGCCGGGCGCGGGTCGGGCCGCGATCGCCACGCCGCGCCGCACCGGATCGATGCCGATGATGTGGCGCACAACGACGTCGGCGCCGAAATTGCCGCGCCGCTGCGGGCCCGTCGCACCGGCCCCGGACAGGCCGACCAGGGTGCGGCGCATCCTCTCCAGCGCGGCGCTCGGCGCCTCGGGCGCGAAGCCGAGGTCGCGCAGCAGCACATCCAGCGCCGGCTCGCCGTCCAGCGCCAGCAGCAGATTGCCGTCGAGCGCCGTGATCTCGCGCTCGGGCGCGACCGGCTGACAACCCTGGCTGACGCGCGAGAGCAGCGTCACGTCGGCGCCAAACGCCACGCCCGACAGGCCGCCCGAGAACACGCCGCCGGCGCGGCCCTGGCCCGGCACGTTGCCGCTGCCGGACACGGCGAACTGCACGGGCTCGCGCCGGCTCGCGCTGAGGCCGCCGAACAGGTAGCCGCTCTGGGTGCGCTCGGCCATCTCGACGATCAGTTCGGCCAGGTCGGGCGTGCGCGCGTCGGCGTGGATCAGCGCGGTGTGCGGCACGAAGCCATGCCCGCCGGCCAACGGTGCGACGCCAGAGAACACACGGTAGGCATGGTTCGGCAGCTCGCACAACAGCACGCTGAGGGCCGGCTCGTCGATGTACTCGGCGCCCGGAGCACACACGCCCACGCCCACGGTGCCGGCCCAGTCGGCCACCTCGGGCAGCTCGGCCTGCAGGCAGTCGAGGATGGCGCCGGCCTGGTCGGCGTAATGGTCGGTGATGTAGAGCAGGCCCAGCGTGGGCGCGCTGGCGTGGTCGGGCAGCGCCATCTGCGCGCGCAGTTGCGCCAGCACCAGACCGCAGGCCATGCGCCACTGCGGGTGGGTGGCGTGGCCGCAGGGAAACAGCGTCATCGCGCGCGGCGGGTCCGGCCGGGTCGGTGCGCCCGTCAGCGCCCGAACTTGAACGGCGGTGGCAGCGGCCAGCCGGCATCGCTCTTGGCGGGCGCCGGCTGAGCGGCGGCGCTCTTCTTGGCCGCCTTCTTGCCAGGTGCTGGCGCTTTCTTCGCCGCGCGGGCCGAAGGCTTCTTCTTCACCGCCGCCTTCTTCGCCGCTGGCCGGCGCGCGGGCGGCGCGGCAGGGGTGTCATCCACCGCCGCCGGAGCCCCACCCACGCCCTCGGGCACGGCCGTGCGCGCGGCATCGCGCAAGGCGCTGGCGGCGATCTGCTGGAACTGCTGCGTCAGCGCGCCCCACCACTGCATCGGGTCGGCCAGACCGGCGGCGGGTGCCGCATCGGCGCTCTTGGTGGCCTGACGTGGCGTTCGCTTGCGCGCGGATGCGGTGGGCGCAGCGGGCGCTTCGGCTTCCGGAGCCGGCTCGGGGGCGGGCACCGCAGCTTCGGCGGGCGCGTCTGCCGGCGCCGTCGGCGCGGGGCCGAAAGGCCAGCCCGGAGCCGCGGCTGGCGCCACCTCCGGTGCGGCAGCAGCAGACGGCTGCGCCTCGGTGGTCGGCAAGGTGAAGGCCTTGGCCACCTCGGTCATGCTGAGGTTCATGCCGGCCAGCGCCGACAGCGTCATCTTCTGCACTTCCAGCGCCTGGATGGTGGCCTTCAGCGCGGTGGCGTTCTGATCGAGCCAGAACAGCACCGCCTTCAGCTCCTTGATGCGCTTGTCGAGTTCGTCCACGCTGACGGTGGGCGCGACCCAGCTGTGCAAGCCGCCGGCAGGCGCGGCCGCGCCCGTGTTGCTGGTGGCCAGCTTCTGCAGAAAGTCGAATCCGGGGATGAACTTGCCGAAGTCGAATCGGTGGGCCTCACTCATGGCAGCGCCTTTCTGATCGGTGGTGGCGCCACCGATCACGCCGCGCCCACAACTGGGCCGCTCCGGTGGCTGTGCCGCAGCTTACCCGAAAGCGCCGCCGCCGTGCTACCGATTTGGCAGCACGGGGCACGTTTGAGGTGGGATCAGTGCTTGGGGCCGTGCCCCGCACCGGCCGCCGGTGCGCCGGTGTTCA
The DNA here is from genome assembly GCA_016702555.1 of Burkholderiales bacterium. Classification (GTDB taxonomy): domain Bacteria; phylum Pseudomonadota; class Gammaproteobacteria; order Burkholderiales; family Burkholderiaceae_C; genus Ottowia. The sequence goes on along the minus strand of JADJDV010000002.1, from coordinate 369,730 downwards.
CCGCCCGCACCGGCACCTGCAGCTCGATCCGGCTCTCCTGGCCGCGCGCGTCCTTGAAGCGCAGCGTCAGCGGCACGGCGCTGTCTTTCGCCAGCGGCGCCTTCAGATCGAGCAGCATGATGTGGTAGCCACCGGGCTTGAGCACCACCGCCTGGCCGGCGGGCAGTGGCAACGCATCGATGGCGCGCATGCGCATCACGTCGCCCTGCATCGCCATCTCGTGGACTTCAGTGACACCGGCGGCGGGCGAACTGGCGCCCACCAGTTGCGTGGCCTCGGGCGCGGTCAGCGTCATGAAAGCGCCGGTCGCCTTCTGACCCGGCACCGTGGCGCGCGCCCAGGCGCCCTCCACATGCACGGACTGGGACCAGGCGGAACCCGCGCTCAGCAGCGCGGCGGCGGACAAGACGAGGGACAAGGTTTTCATGGGTAAATTTCTCCTGCAATCGATCAAGAACGAGGCTGCGCCGCCGCATGGCGTGGCGGCGCGCCCTGAAAAGGGATGCGATCAGGAGAGTGCGGGCGGCCCGCGCGCGGGCAGTGGCGCCGCCGCGCGCACCACGAGGGGCGCCGGCAGGCGTGGCGCCGCGAGCGAACGCTCGGCCACGGGAATGACAAGCCCGCTTGCGGCCGACAGCGGCGGCGCCGCGTCGGTCAACAAGCAGAGCGCGCAATCCAACTGGTGGGCGCTGGCTTCGGCCAAGCCATCGCCGTGGTCGATCAGCAGCTTGATCGCGCCGCCACTGCACACCAGTTGCATGGCGCGCGGCTGCACCAACGGCGAGGCCGTCGCCGCGCCGATCGCCAGCACGAACCACAGCAGCGCCAGGCGGGCAATGAAGCGGTGGAGATGGCGCATCGGCATGGCGCGATTATGGGTCACACTGTGGGACTGCCAGCGCGACCGCACCGCATTACGCTGGTGGCTTCATCCACCGAGGAGTGCTCATGTTCAAGCTCTGCGGCTTTGCCGCCAGCAACTACTACAACAAGGTCAAGCTCGCGCTGCTGGAAAAGGGCGTGCCGTTCGAGGAGGAGCTGGTCTGGCTCGGCGAGACCGACCAGGCGGCCAGCCCGCTGGGCAAAGTGCCCTACGCGCTCACCGACGACGGCCCGCTGTCCGAATCGACCATCCTGCTCGAATACATCGAGGCCAAATACCCCCAGCATCCGCTGCTGCCCGACGACGCCTACGGCACGGCCCGCGTGCGCGAGCTGGTGCGCTACATCGAGCTGCACCTTGAGCTGGTGGCGCGCAACCTGTACCCCGAGGCCTTCTTCAGCGGGAAGGTAAGCGACGGACTGAAGGACAAGCTGCGGCCGCAACTGGAAAAGCACATTGCGGGCTTTGGGCAGTTGGCGAAGTTCTCACCCTTCGTCGCGGGCGACAGCTTCACCCTGGCCGACTGCGCCGCCGCCGTGCACCTGCCGCTGGTCAGCAGCGCGACCAAGGCCATTTACGGCCAGGACCTGCTGGCCGATCTGCCGGTGAAGGACTACCTGAAGCGCATCGGCGAGCGGCCGGCCGTGCAGCAGGTCAACACCGACCGCAAGACGAATACCGCGCTGATGATGGCGCGCGTGGGCAACAAGGTCTGACTACCCGGGCCTGGCATCAGCGATGCCCCGAGGGACACCGCCGCCAAATTCGAATCAATAATTCGGCGCGCGGCGCTCGCGCAGGCTGGCCACGCCTTCGTGCACGTCGGGCCCGCCGAAGCCCATGAATTCGAGCGCCAGCGAGGTGTCGAAGCTCGGCCCCGCCTGGCGATACCAGTTGTTGAGCGAATACTTGGTCCAGCGGATCGCCGTGGTGCTGCCGGCGGCCAGCTTGTCGGCCACTTCGTAGGCCTTGTCCAGCAGCTGGTCGTCATCGACGGCCAGCGACACCAGGCCGATGCGCTCGGCCTCTTCGCCCGTCACCGCCTCGCACAGCATCAGGTAGTACTTGGCCTTGGCCATGCCGCACAGCAGCGGCCAGCAGATGGCGGCGTGGTCGCCGGCGGCCACGCCCAGGCGCGTGTGGCCGTCGACTATTTTTGCCGTCTTGGCGGCAATCGAGATGTCGGCCAGCAGCCCCGCCACCAGCCCCGCGCCCACCGCCGGGCCGTGCATGGCGCTGACGATCGGCTTGTCACAATTGATCACGTTGTAGACCAGGTCGCGCGCTTCCTTCCACACGCGCGTGCGCACGGCGAAGTCGCTCGCCATGTCCTGCACCAGCGCCAAATCGCCGCCGCCCGAAAAGCCCATGCCCTCGCCACGCAGCACCACGGCGCGCACGCTGTCGTCCTTGTCGATGTCGCGCCAGATTTCCGACAGCTCCCAGTGGCCGTCGTGCGCGGCGGTGGGCAGCTTGCCGTTCTTGGCCTTCATCTGCAGGTCGATCACGCAGCCGTCCTGGCCGCGGCGGCTGATGTTGAAAGTCTGATAACGGCTGTAATCGACGGTCTGGCTCATGCGGTGTCTCCTCAAGGTGTCGCCGCATGATAGCCAGCCATCAGGCCGACGGTCGCGCCTTGAACACCAGCACCAGCCCCGCCACCACCAAGCCCAGCCCGGCCAGCGCCAGCGGCGCCATGCGGTTGCCGAGCAGCCACCAGTCAAGCAAGGCCGTGCCGCCTGGCACCAGGTAGAACAGGCTGGTGACGTTGACCAGGTTGCCGGCGCGCAGCAGGCGGTACAGCAGCACCGTGGCGCCGACCGAGATGACGCCGCCCAGCCACAGCACGGCCACCGCCAGCATCGGCACGGGTTCGAAGCGCAGCGGTTGCGTGGGCAACAGTGCCAGGCACAGCGCCAGCGCCACCACCAGTTGCAAGGGCAGCACGCGCGTGGGCACTTGCGCGATGCGCTTTTGTGCCATCGCCCCCAGCGTGATGCAGGCCAGCGCCGCCAGCGCCCAGGCCACACCCGCCACCGACACGCGGGCGTGCAGCAGGCTGTCGAGCACCACCAGCGTCAGCCCGCCCAAGGCGACCAGCAAGCCCGCCATGCGGAGTAAGGAGGCACGCCGCTCCTGCAGCAGCAGTGTGGCGATCGGCTGCACGCCGAGGATGGTGGCGAGCGCACCGGGCGTCAGGCCGTGGTCGAGCGCCAGGAAATAGGCGCACGAATAGCCGCCCACCAGCAGCAGGCCGATGCCCGCCACCTGCGCTCGCGTACCCGGCTCCGGCAGCCAGCGGCCCCCGCGCCAGCACAACAGCACGAGCAGGGCCAGCGCGACGCCAAAGCGCAGGGCCAGTAACAGAAAAGGGGAGGCGTGATCCAGCCCCCAACGAGAAAAAATGGCGCCGCTGCTCCACAGCAGCACAAACAGCGCAGTCGGCCACGCATGCATGGAAATGACCTGTCAGGAAAAGAAGCCACGTGCGCCCGCCTCCGTGCATCAGCACGACCAGAGCGGGCAATGAGGATGGCTGCGCTCAGCCGCGAGCGCTGCCCGGGGGCGGGGCGGCGGGCGGAGGCGCTGACAGGTGATGGATGACCATGCGCAAATCATACGCTCGGGCGTGGCCGCGCGGCGCTATGCTGTCGTCATGAAAGCCCTGTTCCACCTCGCCTACAACGTGACCGACCTCGACACCGCGCGGCGCTTCTACGGCGGCGTTCTCGGCTGCCGCGAAGGGCGCAGCACCGACACCTGGGTCGACTTCGATTTCTTCGGCCACCAGCTTTCGCTGCACCTGGGCGAGCCGTTCAAGACCAGCGACACCGGCCACGTGGGCGAGCATCGGGTGCCCATGCCGCACCTGGGTTTGATCCTGCAGCGCGCCGACTGGCAGGCCATGGCGGATCGCCTGCAGGCGGCCGGCACCGCGTTCGTGATCGAGCCGCAGCTGCGCTTTGCCGGCCAGCCGGGCGAGCAGTGGACGATGTTCTTTCGCGACCCGTTTGGCAACCCGATCGAAATCAAGGGGTTCGAGGATCTGGCGAGCGTGTACGAGGCTTGAAGGACTGCCTCGACAACTTCAAGGGCGCTATGCGCTACTAGATAAATAGCTGCTTGCGTCTAGAAGTCAATCGTTCTCAGCCGATTCGACCACTTTTTGATCGATGGCGCCAAACACCGACTCGCCGCCCTTGCCCTTCATCTCGATGCGCACGGTGTCGCCGAACTTCATGTAGTCGGTCTTGGGCGCGCCGTCCTGGATCGTTTCCATGGCGCGCTTTTCGGCAATGCAGCCGTAGCCCTTGCGCCACTCGCGGCGGCCGTCTTTTTCGATGCCGGGGTTGCTGACGGTGCCGCTGCCGATGATGCTGCCGGCGCGCAGACGGCGCGTGCGGGCGGCGTGGGCGATGAGCTGGCCAAAGTGAAAGCGCATGTCGGGGCCGGCGTCGCACATCGCCACCTTGCGGCCGTTCCAGCTGACCTGCATGGTCAGGTGCACGCGGCCTTCCACCCACGCATCACCAAGCTCATCGGGCGTCACCGCGACGGGGCCGAAGGCGGTGGAGGGCTTGCCGTGGAAAAAACCGAAACCTTTGGCCAGTTCGTCCGGGATCAAGTGGCGCAGGCTGACGTCGTTGACCAACATCAGCAGACGGATCGACTCCAGGCCTTGCTCAGGCGTGGCGGCCATGGGCACGTCACCGGTGACGACGGCCAGCTCGGCCTCGAAGTCGATGCCGAAGGCTTCGTCGGCGACGCGGATGTCGTCGCAGGGGCCAAGAAAGTCGTCGCTGCCGCCCTGGTACATCAGCGGGTCGATGAAGTAGCTTTCGGGCACTTCGCTGCCCCGCGCGGCGCGCACCAGCTCGACGTGGTTCAAATACGCCGAGCCATCGGCCCACTGGTAGGCGCGCGGCAGCGGCGCCATGCATTGCGCGGCGTCGAACGGAAACGGGTGGCGTGCGCGGCCGGCGTTCAGCGCGTCGCTCAGGTCTTGCAGCTGGGGGGAGATGAAGTTCCAGTCGTCCAGCGCCTGTTGCAGGCGATGGGCGATGCCAGTCGCATAATGGGCCATCGTCAGGTCGCGCGAGACGACCACCAGTTGCCCGTCGCGCGAGCCGTCCTTGTAGGTTGCCAGTTTCATGGGTGCAAAAGGCCGAACATCGTGCCCGCCGTGTCCAGCGGTGCCATCGGGCGCGCCGGGCGCCGATGGCGGGCGCGGGCCATTCTAGGGTCTACCCGACGCTCCCCACCACCATCCGCATCGGCTGACAGGCATTCGGGCGCGCTGCGTACACCTTGAATCGCGCTGGTGCGTTCATATCTATGGAGGGCAGGCGCGGTCTGCCTGCGTCGTCAACCTGGAGGTTCAAGGCATTGATGAATACGCTCTACGATTCCGACAGCTTCGCAGTCGTCCACCTTCGGCCGGACGTGCCCCATGGCACCGAGGTTCCGGCTGGCACACCTGCGCTGGCGCGCCACGGCTTCGAGATCGTGGACAAACGCTCGGGCAAGGAGGTCTATCTCGACGGCCTGTGGGCCGAGCTGTTCCAGCAGCGCATCGCCGCCTGGCAGGAAAACACGCCGACGCAGGAGGAGGTCGAGGACACGCTGGAAGGCTACGCCGAGCTGGCGCAGAACCCGATCGTGGTGCACTGACGCGAGCTACGCACCCCGCCAACGGGCCCGTGCTGCACGCCGGGCCTTTTCTTTGGTCGACCGCCGGCTTGGCTGACACGCGATTCAGGCGCGATGTGACACGCGATCCGCCCGCTTCGCCCACCACCGGAACACCGGCTCGGCCAGCAGCAGCACCGCCACCAGGCGGCAGACCTGGAACGCCGTCACCACCGGCACGCCGAGTTGCAGCACCTTGGCGGTGATCGCCATCTCGGTGATCCCGCCGGGCGCGGTGGCCAGCATCAGCGTGACCGGATGAATGTCCGCCAGCCACGCCAGCGCCCATGCGAACAGAGCGCACAGCACGATCATGCCCAGCGTGCCCAGCGCCGCCGACAGCAGCCAGCGCGGCGCGGCGCGCAGGAACCCGCTCGAAAAACGCACGCCCAGGCTGACGCCGATCACCAGTTGCGCGGCGTTGGTCAGTGCGGTCGGCACCGCCGACAGTTGCATGCCGGTCATGGCCACGACCATCGCCGCCAGCATGGGGCCGATGAACCAGGGGTTGGCGCGCCCGGTCAGGCGCATCAGCCAGGCGCCCAGGCCCGTGAGCAGTGCCAGCCCGGCCAGACCGGCCCACTCGACGCTGCCGGTGCCGAGCGGCGTGATGTCCAGCGCCTGCAACTGCCAGCGCTGCTTGGCCCATTGCATGGCGAACGGCACCACCAGCACCACCACCGCCATGCGCACACTGTGCGCGGCGGCCACCAGGTCGGTGCGCGCGCCGGCGCGCTCGGCCAGCAGCGTCATCTCCGAGGCGCCACCCACCAGGCCGGCGAACCAGCTGGTGGCACGCATGCGGTCGGGCGGCTCGCCCATACCTGCCGCATGACCACGATACAGCCAGGTGCCGAACAGCGCGCCGAGCAGCAGGGCCCACAGCACGCCCAGCAGCACCGCCCACCACAGACTCAGCACCAGCGCCGTCACCGCCGGCGTGAAGTACAGGCCCAGTGCCGCCCCGATGGCCCACTGGCCACCGTTGCGCAAGGCGTCGACGCTGTGCATGCGCCAGCCCGCCATGCCGGCGAGCGCCGTGCCCAGCAGCGGCCCGATCATCCACGGCACCGGCGTGCCCAGCCACACGCACAGCCGCGCCGCCGCCAGCGCCAGCAACAGCGTCAGCACAGTGGCCCGCAGGCGGGCAGACAGGGGCGGCGGCGCGGTCTTCATGGCGCAAGAGCGAGGCAAAGCTTAGTATCGCGCCATGCTTCACCGCGCCCGCCCCGCCATCGCTGCGCTGACCGCGGTCTGCGCGCTGGCAGCCTGCGTCGTGGCGCTGCCGCTGGCGCCCGAAGACGAGGCCCGCCTGGCCGCCCTGCTGCCCGCCGACGTGCTGCTGCTGGGCGAGCAGCACGACGCGCCCGCGCACCAGCGCCTGCAGCGCCAGGCCGTCGAATGGCTGGCCGCGCGCGGTGAGTTGGCGGCGCTGGCGCTGGAGATGGCCGAACGCGGCCACGACACGCGCGCCCTGCCGCGCGATGCCAGCGCGGCGCAGGTGCAGCAGGCGCTGGCCTGGCAGGGCGCCGGCTGGCCCTGGGCCAACTACGGCCCGGTGGTGATGGCCGCCGTGCGCGCCGGCGTGCCGGTGCTGGGCGCCAACCTGCCCAGCGCGCGCCAGCGCGATGCCATGCGCGACGCCACGCTGGAAGCGCGCCTGCCGCCTCAGGCACTGGCCGAGCAACAGCGGCGCATCCGCGAGGGGCATTGCCATCTGCTGCCGGAAGCACAGATCCAGCCCATGACGCGGGTGCAGATCGCGCGCGACATCGCCATGGCGGAGACCGTCAGCACCGCACGACAGCCCGGCCGCACCGTGCTGCTGGTGGCCGGCAACGGGCACGTGCAGCGTGCGCTGGGCGTGCCGGCGCATCTGCCGCCGGACGTGAAATCCAGGGTGATCTCGGCGCAGTCGGGGCCGGCGCAAGCACCCGCCGATCCGGCAGCGGCACGCAGCCGACCCGAGAGCGCCAGCGATGCCGACTTGCTGTGGCCGACGCCGGCCGTGCCGGCGCGCGACTACTGCGCCGAATTCCGGCGCATGGCGCCGGCGCTCAAGCCGGGTCAATAACGGCGCGGGTCATTGGGTCGGCGGTCGCGCCGATTGGGCACGCCGTCGCCGTCGCGGTCCCAGCGCTGCCGGGCATCGCGCTGGCCACGCGGATCGCGGCGATCACGGTAATCGTGGCGATCCCAGTGGCGCGGAGCGGTTTGGACTGCGCGCACCGGTCGCGCGTCCCAGCGCGGCGGCTGATAGACCCAGCGCTGGCCCTGTGCGCGCCAAGCGGCGGGCACGTAGACATGGCCCGGCCGCGCCTGCACCCAGTGGCCACGGCGCCAGATGTGATTGTTGTGCACCCATTCGTAGTGCCCCGGCGCCCACACCCAGCCCGGCCGCGCGGCCGGCACCACCTCGTAGCGTGGCGGCGGCGGGGGCGTGCCGATTTGCACGCTGATGTAAGCCTGCGCCTGCACCGCCGTGGGCAGCGCCAGGCTGGCGAGGCCGCCGATCGCGACGGTCGCGGCCAGCAGCAGGGGTTTGATCGATACGGCGTTCATGGCGCGTTTCCTTTCGTCATGGTGGGCGATGCGTCCATGGTCGGCCGCGCATGTCAAGCCCATGCAAAGCGGCAGAAAAGTATTGCGCCCGGCTGGTGACCAAACCGGCGACATCCCCCTTGCGCGCCGCGCTACCAGGTGTCGACGAAGGCGCGCGCCGGGCCGCGCGCGCCGGAGCACGAGGCCAGCCCGCGCGCCAGCCAGTCGCGTGTGTCAGCCGGATCGATCACGGCGTCGATCTCCAGCGTGGTGGCCATGTTCATGGCCTCACCGTGCTGGTATTGCTGCGCGACCAGCTGGTTGAACAGCGCGTCGCGCTCGGGGCCTTCGGCCACCGCTTCCAGCTCTTTGCGAAAACCCAGCCGTACTGCGCCTTCCAGCCCCATGCCGCCGAATTCGCCCGTGGGCCAGGCGATGGTGAAAAACGGCTGGTGAAAGCCGCCGGCTGCCATGCCCATCGCGCCCAGGCCGTAGCCCTTGCGCAGCACCACGCTGAACAGCGGCACGCGCAAGGCGCCGGCCACCACGAACAGGCGGCTGACGTGGCGCACCTGCGCGGTCTTTTCCACCTCTGGCCCGACCATGAAGCCGGGCGTGTCGATCAGGCTGACGATGGGCAGCCCATGCGCGTTGCACAGCTGCATGAAGCGCGCGCCCTTGTCTGCGGCATCGGCATCGATGGCGCCGCCCAGGTGCAGCGTGTTGTTGGCCATCAGGCCCACCGGCCGGCCTTCGATGCGCGCCAACGCGGTGTGGATGCCCGCGCCAAAGCCGGTGCGCAGCGGCAACAGGCTGCCTTCATCGACCAGGCCCTGCATGGCCGCGCGCGTGTCGTAGGCACGCAGGCGGTTTTCGGGCACCACGCTGCGCAGTGCACGCTGGTCGGGTGCGATCCAGTCTTGCACGCGGCCCTGGAAAAAGCCGAGGTACTGGCGCGCGGCGTGCACAGCCTCTTTTTCATCCGCCACCAGCACGTCGATCACGCCATTGGCATGCTGCACGCCGCTGGGGCCAATGTCTTCGGGCGCAAACACGCCCAGCCCGCCGCCTTCGATCATGGCCGGGCCGCCCATGCCCAAGTTGCTGTCCTTCGTCGCGATGATCACGTCGCTGCACCCCACCAGCGCCGCATTGCCGGCAAAGCAGCGCCCGGCCACGATGCCGACCACCGGCACCTGGCCCGACAGCGCGGCGTAGGCCGCGAAGGTCCCCACGTGAAGGCCGGCCAGCACATTGGCATCCACATCGCCCGGCCGGCCGCCGCCGCCTTCGGCGAACAGCACCACGGGCAGCTTTTCTTGCAGCGCCAAGTTCAGGATGCGGTCCGTCTTGGCGTGGTTGCGCATGCCTTGTGTGCCGGCCAGCACGGTGGCGTCGTAGGCCATCACGGCGGTGCGGGCGCGCTCGGCATCAAAAATGAGGCTGTTGACGGTGCCCACGCCCGTCACCATGCCGTCGGCGGGCGTGTTGGCGATCAAATCCTCCACGCTGCGGCGGCGCGTTTGTGCGGCAATCGCGAGCGCGCCGTATTCGATGAAGCTGCCCTCGTCGCACAAATCGGCGATGTTCTCGCGCGCCGTGCGCTGGCCGCGCGCGTGGCGTTTGGCGATGGCTTCGGGCCGCGCGGCGTCGAGCGTGCGCGCGTGGCGGTCGATGACGCGCTGCAGATCGGCGCGGATGTGGTCGGGGTCTTGTGCGGCCTGCTGCGCGGCGGCGTGCTCGGCGGCTTGCGCGGCTTCTTCCAGCACCAGAATGACGTCGCCGAGCGTCATGTAATCACCGATTTGAGCGAACAGCTGGCGCACCACGCCCGCATGCGGGGCAGCCAGCACGTGCTGCATCTTCATGGCTTCCAGCACCGCCAGTTCGTCCCCGGGCGCCACGTGGTCGCCCACCTGCACAGACAACTGCACCAGGCGCGCCGGCATGGGGGTCAGCAGGGCGCCTTGGGGCGCATCAGGCGCTGGCAAGACACTGGCGTTTTTTGAACGATTTTTGCCTGTAGCGCTTACCCCACCTGCGCTAGCAGCTATCTTTTCTGAGTCTTCCAGCAAGGCAGGCAGCACCGACTCCAGCCAGCGCGTGTGCAGTTGCTGGCTCGCCATCTCGGGCCGGGCGGCCAATGCTCGCAGCAGCGCCAAGTTGGTCGCCAGGCCGTCGATGTGGCAATCGGCCAGTGCACGCTGCGAGCGGCGCAGCGCGGCGTCAAAGTCCGGTGCGTGCACGATCAGCTTGGCCAGCAGGCTGTCGTAATGCGGCGAAGGGGCAGCGCCCGCCTGCGCGTGCGTGTCGACCCGCACGCCGGGGCCGCTGGGCCAGGCCAGTTGGTCGATGCGCCCGCTAGCGGGCAGCGCGTGGCCCTGCACGTCCAGCGTCTCGGCGTTGATGCGCCATTGAATGGCCACGCCCCGCTCAGCCACCGGGCGGGTTTCCGACAGGTCCAGCTCGGCCAGCGTGCGCCCCGCCGCCACTTGCACTTGCAGCGCCACCAGGTCCAGCCCGGTCACGGCTTCGGTCACCGTGTGTTCAACCTGCAAGCGCGGGTTGGCTTCGATGAAGATGAAGGGCAGTTCGGCAGATGACTCATCCACCAGAAACTCGAAAGTGCCCAGCCCGCAGTACGCGGCCTGGCGCGCCATGGCCAGCGCCGCCTGCTCGATCCGCTCGCGCAGCGCGGGCGCCAGGGTGGGGCTGGGCGCCATCTCGACCAGCTTTTGAAACCGGCGTTGCAGGCTGCATTCACGCACGCCCAGGCTGACCACCTGTGCGCCGTCGCCGAGCACCTGCACCTCGATGTGGCGCGCGCGGGGCATCAGGCGCTCGACGTACACGCTGCCTTCGCCGAAGGCAACTTGCGCCTCAGACGTGCAGCGCTGCCACAGCGGCGCCACATCCTGGGCGCGCTCCACCACCCGCATGCCACGCCCACCACCGCCTGCCACCGCCTTGATGACGATGCCGCCGGCGCCTTGCGCGGTTTGCTCGGCAAAAAAAGCCTCGGCTTCGGGCAGCGACGTGGCGTGGTTCAGGCCGGGCATCAGCGGCACGCCGCACGCCATCGCCAGCGCGCGCGCGCGCGCCTTGTCGCCGAACAGCGCCAGTTGCTCCGGCGTCGGGCCGATGAAGGCAAGGCCCGCATCAGCGCAGGCTTGCGCAAAGGCGGCGCTCTCACTCAGAAAGCCATAGCCGGGGTGCACCGCGTCGCAGCCCTGCGCGATGGCGATGGCGATTAGCGCCGAGCTGTCCAGGTAAGCACTGGGGCCCGTGGCGCCCAAGGCCACAGTCGTATTGGCGAGTTGCGTGTGCAACGCACCGACATCGTCCTGCGCGAACACGGCGACGCCGGCGCAGCCCAGGTCGTGCAGCGCGCGAGCGACCCGCACCGCAATCTCACCGCGGTTGGCAATCAAGACTTTGGCAAAACTGATCTCACTCATTTCTCAATAGCCGGTCGAATCCGACCTGCGCAAGAGAGCACGAGATACAACTCGAAACATATGAAACGCATGGATCTTTTCAATTCAACATAGCCAGCAGCATCTGCCACTCACTTTTTCAGCAACGGGCATGCGCTCATTGAACGTGGAATGAAGGCTTCTTCTCCGCTGAATTTTTTTTCGACCAAAATTAGATCATCCTTACTTTTCCTCGCGCTCGATGCTTTTATTACGCCGAAGTAAACATCTCTCATCAAGCGACCATCTTCCCTGACCCGAGCATTGGAGGTAAAGAAATCATTAACAGGAGTCCCTTTCATTTTTGCCAATACAGATTTAGTGTCTGCACTATTGGCCGATTTTACGGATTTCAAATAGTGCAAAACTGCACTATAGGACGGTCTGAATAATTGACACGCGGATGTGCTTGGCTGTCCATTTTTTAGCTCTTGCTGGAAACTGAGACCTCGCCGGACGTTTTCGCCTTGCTCGGAGGTTTTTTGCTCTCCCGCAGGCCCTTTTGGCCCGCGCCGGGCGCACCTATGCCATCAACTTCTTGCGCCATCCACAGGTTGGCCAGGCCCAACAAGGTCACGATCTGCGCCGTGTTCTTCTTCAAACCCCGGTAGCGCACCTTCACATAGCCGAACTGGCACTTCACGACCCGAAACGGATGCTCGACCTTGGCGCGGATGCTGGCCTTGATGCGTTCGATCTGATCAAGCTTGCCTTCGATCGGATCGTCCTTGTCCAGCGCTTTGCGCTGGCCCGGCTTCATGGCCACATGCCAGGTGACACTTTCCTTGGCATCGGCTCGCTTGTCAGCACCCTGGAAGGCCGAGTCGCCAAAGGCATTGCTTTCTTCACCGTGCAGCAAGGCGTTGGCCTCAACGATGTCATGCACGTTGCCTGCCGTGCCACGCACGCTGTGCGTCAAGCCTGAGTCGGCGTCCACACCGATGTGCGTCTTCATCCCAAAGTACCAGTTGTTGCCCTTCTTGCTGGAGCGCATCTGGGCATCGCGCGCGTTGTCCTTGTTCTTGGTGGAGCTGGGCGCAGCAATCAAGGTGGCGTCCACGGCGGTGCCAGCCTTGAGCAGCAATCCCTTGGCGATGAGCAGCTCGTTGATGAGCTTGAACATCTGCTCGGCCAGCTTGTGCTGCTCCAGCAGGTGACGAAAGCGCAAGATGGTGCTCTCGTCGGGCAGGCGCGTATGCCAGTTGTCCAGGCCCGCAAACTCGCGGTACAGCGGCACGTCGTGCAAGGCTTCTTCCATGGCCGGATCGCTCAGGGTGAACCACTGCTGCATGAAGTGAATGCGCAGCATGGCTTCAACCGCAAAGGGCTGACGCCCGCGTCGGCCAGCCTCAGGGGCATATGGCGCGATCAAGGCCACCAGATCGGCCCAAGGCACCACGGCATTCATCTCATCGAGAAAGCGCCGCTTGCGCGTGCGCTTGACACTCAGGTTCAGGCCAAGGTCTGCTTGCTTCATGGCGCTCAATTGTCCCAAAGACGCTACATCTTGCATAGCATGAGATCTGCAGATTTGTGCAGACCTTCCTATAGACATTGGCTTGTATATCCGTCGGCAAGCTGCCATGGATTTTTCTAAAACGCTCCGCCCAAGCCCGCGTTTCAGGGCTTTGATCCCAGTAAAAACTGAACACAATTGGCAGGCCAGCACCCATCTTACTGTCGAGCGCGGCGGCTTCGGCTGTTGTCATGGATGGCGTTACTAGCCTCTGGCCAGTGCGTTGCAATTGAAACTCATCCGCTTGCTTTGCCGCATTCAGCACATCTGCACCACCACCCACAATCGCGACATTATTAGCTTTGGAGGTTTGCGCCTGTAGCAAAAATGAACTGAAGTCGGTCGTTCCCAAGGGAAACCGTACTGCTCCCATCACCTTGCCGCCCATCTTTTCGACAGTTTGGCGTGCGTATTGCTCAAGACTATGCCCTGCTGTATAATCAACCGTCAGAAAATACCATGAGCTAGGTTTAGTTTCGTCAACGCCTTTGACAGTGAGCGTTGCAAGTGCATAACTGTCTGGACCCCACTGCATGCCGTTATGAGAACATGACTTACCAGTCAGTTCACCACTGTTGACCGTGGAGATGAGTAGCTTATTTTTGTCTTCTGCGATTTTCTGCACCGCTAAGGCTACGCCTGAATTGTAAATATCGAAAATCGCGCTCACGCCGTCTGTATCGAACCAACGCCTAGCGATAGAAGCGCCAATATCTGGCTTGTGCTGATGGTCCGCGACCAACACTTCCACGGGCCTGCCGAGCAAGGTCCCACCAACATCCTCGACCGCCAAGCGCGCGGCAACTACGGCACCGGGACCGGTGATACTGGAATAGGGGCCTGACTGGTCATTCAGGATTCCGATCTTCACAGGCTGGTTGGATTGGGCCATGCCGAGGTTGGCATGACCGGCCGCGCACACGGCGAGAATGAACAGCAACTTGCGCGTTTTCATAAGATGTCTCCTGTTGGCTGGTTTTGGGATAAATGAAAGCTGCGGCAAGCAAGCGGTAGCGCTCACGCCTGATCCTTGAGCAAGCGCCGCAGCACCTTGCCCGCACCCGTCGTGGGCAGTGCATCGATGAACTGCACGTGCTTCGGTGCCTTGTACGTCGCCATGTTGTCGCGGCTCCAGGCGATCAACTCTTCGGCCGACAACTCGGCGCCCGGCTTTTTGACGACGAAGGCCTTGACCACCTCGCCCTTCTCGGCGTCGGGCTCGGCCAGCACCGCCGCCTGCGCCACGGCGGGGTGTTTGATGAGGATGCTCTCGACCTCTTCGGGGAACACGCTGTAGCCCGAGACCTTGATCATTTCCTTGGTGCGGCCGATGAAGGTGAGATAGCCCTCGTTATCCATGCGACCTTGATCGCCCGTCCATACCCAGCCGTCCTTCAGGGTCTTGGCGGTAGCCTCGGGCTTGTTCCAGTAGCCCTTGAAGTTGCCGGGCGACAACAGCGTGATTTCACCAGCCTCGCCGACGGGCATCTCCGCGCCGGTGGCGGGGTCGACTATGCGAATGGTCACGTCCGGCATGGGCTTGCCGTGCGTCCCCCAGCGAATCGCATCGTGCGGCATGGCGGTATCCATGGTGTGCGTCTCGCTCAGGCCGTAGGCGGCTTCGTGGCTGATGCACGGCCCCTTGGTGAAGTCCTGCCACTGCTGCGCCAGCGCCCGCGTGAAAGTGATGCCGAAGCTGGTGACCGGGTTGCGCAGCAGACTCTTCAAGTCGTATTGCTGTGCGTTGGGCACCTGCATGCAGGCTACGTTCATGGGTGCGATCGAGTACCAGTGCGTGACCTGATATTGATCAATGGCCTGCAACACCGCCAAGGGGTCGAAGCGAAACAGCAGCACCTGCGTGGCACCAGCCAGGATCGGGGTGTTCACCGCCATCAGCATGCCGGCGATGTGGTACAGCGGCGCCACCGACAACGACACGTGCTGCGCTTGCAGGTCGCTGGCCTGCGCCGTGGCCCTGGTTTTAAACAGCGCGTTGCCGAAGCTCAGCATCGCCCCCTTGGGCAGGCCTGTGGTGCCACTGGTGTAAGTCATCAGGGCGACGTCATCCATGCCGCTGCGCTCGTGCGCGGGCCGAGCCCCGGCCCGTGCGCCCTGTCGCGCCACTTGCAGCATGTCGGTCACCTCTGGGGGCAGCGGCTCGGGCTGGCCCTGCAGTTCCGGCGGCACGCTGATGCTTGGCTCGGGCGGCAGTAAGTCGGCATAGCGCACCGCCAGCACATGCCGCAGCGCGGTCTGCTCGCGCACCTGCGCCACGATGGGCAGCAGGTTATCGGCGGCGATGATGACCTTGGCCTGCAGATCACCCAGCTGGTATTGCAGCTCGTGCGCTTTGTTGAGCGGCCCGCACGGGCAGACGATGGCGCCGATCTTCTGGATGGCATAGTGCGCCACCAGATACTGCGGGCAGTTACCCATGAACAAGGCAACCGGCTCGCCTTTCTGGACGCCGATGCCCTGCAAATGCGCACCCAGCGCGTCGCTCCAGTCGTCCAGTTCACGCCAGGTGATGGCGCTGCCGTACCAAAGAATGGCGGGGCTGTCGGGCTTCTCGCGCGCCCACGCGTGCAAGTGCTCGTGCAAGGGTTGCTCGGGCGGCATGGTGTCTCCTGATATTCTCTTGACGACCTTGTTCGGAACCCGGAAAGGGTTCGATCAGGATCGTTTTTCGACAATGTATACCGAACAGTAGAATTTTTCTACCCTTCGGTATAACTTGGGTGACACCGCGCTTGAAATCACAACGCCAACCGACACTGCGAACCAGCGGACGCCAGAGGATCGCCACCGTCGCTTCGAACGAAAACGCGAGCGCATTCTGGCCGCCGCCGAGCGCTTGTTCCATGAGCAGGGCTATGCCCTGACGACGATGGAGCAGATTGTGCAAGCGCTGGGCGTGACCAAACCCTTTGTCTATTACTACTTCCGCAACAAGCAGGAGATATTCGAGCAACTGTCCTGGCGCCCGACGGTCGAGTGCTTCACGAGCATGGATTTCGCGCCGGACGACCCACGGCCGGCGCACGAGAAGGTGCTGGCGGGGATCGAGCAGCTGATACGCCTGACGATCCAGCACTACCCGGCCGCGTTCTTCCCGTATCGGGAGCCGCAGGTCTACCGGCCGGAATACATCGCGGCACAGAAGCGCATCGCCAACCACTTCTACGAACAGATGTGCGCCCTGATGGAGGAAGGCCGGCGTGAGGGTCACTTCGTTTTCAGCGAAACACGCATCACCGCGCAAGCGGCGTGCAGCCTGCCGGGCTTTCTTTACCACTGGTATCGGCCAGACGGCCGCCTCTCGCCTGAGCAGATCGTGCAGGAGTTGACCCAACTGGCCGGGCGCGTGCTGGGTCTTCAAGCGCCCGCGGCCAGCCCCCGCGGTCGATAGGATCGCCGCTTGGTGGGCGCATGACGTGCCTGGCAGCGGCCTGCGCGACAATCGCGCCCGATGCAAGACACCTACATCCTGATCCTTTCCTGCCCCGACCGCCCCGGCATCGTGCATGCCGTGTCGGGCTTTCTGGCCGAGCGCGGCGGCAACATTGAAGAAGCGCAGCAGTTCAACGACCACGGAACGGGCCTGTTCTTCATGCGCGTGCAGTTTTCTTGTCCGGCGGGCGATGCGGCGCAGCTGCGCGAGCAACTGGGCGCGCTGGCCGAGCCCTTTGCCATGCGCTGGCAACTGCACGAGCGCTCAAAACCCATGCGCGCCGTGCTCTTCGTCAGCCGTGAAGGCCACTGCCTGAACGACTTGCTGTTTCGCTGGAAGAGCGGGTTGCTGCCCTTGGACATCCGCGCCATCGTCAGCAACCACCGCGACTTCTACCAGCTGGCGGCCAGCTACAACGTGCCGTTTCACCACATCCCGGTCACCAAAGACAGCAAGGCGCAGGCCGAGCAGCGGCAGCTGGAAATCATCGACACCGAAAGCGCCGACTTGGTGGTGCTGGCGCGCTACATGCAGGTGTTGTCAGACGGCATGTGCCAGCGCCTGGCCGGGCGCGCCATCAACATCCACCACAGCTTTCTGCCCAGCTTCAAGGGTGCCAAGCCGTATTACCAGGCGCACGACCGCGGCGTGAAGCTGATCGGCGCCACCGCGCACTACGTGACGGCCGATCTGGACGAAGGCCCCATCATCGAGCAGGACGTGGCGCGCGTGGACCACACCGACACGGTGGAAGACCTGACCGCGGTCGGCCGCGACACCGAAAGCCAGGTGCTGGCGCGCGCGGTGAAGTGGCACAGCGAGCACCGCGTGCTGCTGAATGGGCAGCGCACGGTGGTGTTTAAGTAACCCCCCTGAGTCGGCCTGCGGCCGCCTTCCCCCAGGGGGACAACGCTGGCGCTTGGGGAAACCCCGAGCGCGGCGTTCCCGCGTGGCCTGCTCCGCGGCCCTGCGTGGGGGCTTGCTGCGCAGCCCCTCACCAAGCTACTTGGGCACCCGGCTTCCGAAGATCGCTGTGCCGATGCGCACCAGGGTGCTGCCGGCGGCAATCGCCGCCTCCAGGTCCGCACTCATGCCCATCGACAGCGTGTCGAGCGCCAGCCCCTCGGCATTCAACTCGTCGAACAGCGCCCTGGCGCGCCGGTGCACGGCCAGGGCGGCGTCGAAATCCGGCGCCGGCTCAGGGATGGTCATCAGGCCGCGCAGCTTCAGGCGCGGCAGCGCTGCCACGGCGCGGGCCAGCGCCAGCGCCTCGGCCGGCGCCACACCCGACTTGGTCGGGCCGCCGTCGATGTTGACCTGCAGGCAGACCTGCAGCGGCGTCAGGCCGTCCGGGCGCTGAGCCGACAGGCGCTCGGCGATCTTCAGCCGGTCCAGGCTGTGGGCCCAGTCGTAGCGCTCGGCGACCAGCCGGGTCTTGTTGCTCTGGATCGGGCCGATGCAGTGCCACTGCAGCGGCAGATCGCGCAGCGCGTCGATCTTGTCGACCGCTTCCTGGATGTAGTTCTCGCCAAAGGCGTTCTGGCCGGCGGCGTGGGCGGCGCGCACGGCGTCAGCGCCGAAGGTCTTGGACACCGCCAGCAGCGCCACCGCGTCGGGCGCGCGTCCGGCGGCGCGGCAGGCTGTCGCGATTCGTGCACGGACGTCTTGGAGCTGGCGGGCAATCATCGTCATAATGCTCGCAGCGTATCAAAGTGCAAGCAAGCACATCGCCAACATTCAGGGAAGGTGGGCCGTGGACATCACGCAACTGCTGGCGTTCAGCGTCAAGAACCAGGCGTCCGATCTGCATTTGTCGGCCGGCCTGCCGCCGATGATCCGCGTGCACGGCGACGTGCGCCGCCTCAACGTCGAGCCGCTCGACCACAAGCAGGTGTTCGGCATGCTCTACGACATCATGAGCGATGCCCAGCGCAAGCGCTACGAAGAGCACCTGGAGCTGGATTTCTCGTTCGAGATCGAGGGTCTGGCGCGCTTTCGGGTCAATGCCTTCAATCAATCGCGCGGCGCCGCTGGCGCGCTGCGCACCATCCCCAGCCGCATCCTGACGCTGGGCGAACTCGGCACGCCGAAGATCTTTGCGGACCTGGCGCTCAAGCCGCGGGGCCTGGTGCTGGTGACCGGCCCCACCGGCTCGGGCAAGTCGACCACGCTGGCGGCCATGCTGGACCACCTGAACCTGTCGCGCCAGGCGCACGTCATCACGGTGGAAGACCCGATCGAGTTCATCCACGAGTCGAAGCAGTGCCTGATCAACCAGCGTGAGGTGGGCGCGCACACGCTCAGCTTCGCCAACGCGCTACGCTCGGGTCTGCGCGAGGACCCGGACGCCATCCAGGTCGGCGAGATGCGCGACCTGGAGACCATCCGCCTGGCGCTGACCGCCGCCGAGACCGGCCATCTGGTGTTCAGCACCCTGCACACCTCGTCGGCGGCCAAGGCCATCGACCGCATCATCGACGTGTTTCCGGCTGAAGAGAAAGAGATGGTGCGCGCCATGCTGTCGGAGTCGCTGGTGGCGGTGATCTCGCAAACCCTGTGCAAGCGCAAGGACGGCACGGGTCGCGTGGCGGCGCACGAGATCATGCTGGGCACGCCAGCCATCCGCAACCTGATCCGCGAGGGCAAGGTGGCGCAGATGTATTCCGCCATGCAGACCGGCCACAGCTTCGGCATGCAGACGCTGGACCAGTGCCTGACCGACCTGGTGCGGCGCAACGTGATCAGCGCGGCCGAGGCGCGCACCCGGGCCAAGAGCCCGGAGACCTTCCCAGACTAAAACCTTAACTCAACCAGGCGGGCCGCCGCGCCCGCGGAGCGCCGACGCCATGGAACACGATCAGGCCAGCCAGTTCATCACCGATCTGCTCCAACTGCTGCTGGCGCGCCAGGGCAGCGACCTGTTCATCACCGCCGACTTCCCGCCGGCGATCAAGGTCGACGGCATCATCCACAAGGTGTCGGCGCAGAACCTGAGCGCCGCGCACACCCTGACGCTGGTGCGCGCGGTCATGAACGACCGCCAGGCGGCCGAGTTCGAGCGCAGCAAGGAATGCAACTTCGCCATCGCGCCGACCGGCATCGGGCGCTTTCGCTGCAACGCCTTCGTGCAGCAGGGCAAGATCGGCATGGTGCTGCGCGTGATCCCGCAGCGGCTGCCGTCCATCGACGCCCTGGGGCTGCCGCAGATCATGAAGGACGTGGCGATGGCCAAGCGCGGGCTGGCGATCCTGGTTGGCGCCACCGGCTGCGGCAAGTCGACCTCACTGGCGGCCATGATCGACTGGCGCAACGAGCACTCACAGGGCCACATCGTGACGGTGGAAGACCCGATCGAGTTCGTGCACCCGCACAAGAACTGCATCGTGACGCAGCGCGAGATCGGCATCGACACCGACGGCTGGGGCATCGCGCTGAAGAACTCGCTGCGCCAGGCGCCCGACGTGATCCTGATGGGCGAGATCCGCGACCGCGAGACCATGGAGCACGCCGTGGCGTTTGCCGAAACCGGCCACCTGTGCCTGGCCACGCTGCACGCCAGCAACGCCAACCAGGCGCTCGACCGCATCATCAACTTCTTCCCGGAGGAGCGCCGCCATCAGCTGCTGATGGACTTGTCGCTGAACCTGCGCGCGCTGATTTCGCAGCGCCTGATCCTGCGCCAGGACGGCCAGGGCCGCACGGCGGTGGTGGAGATCATGCTGAACTCGCCGCTGGTCTCGGACCTGATTTTCAAGGGCGAGGTCGGCGAGATCCGCGAGGTCATGAAGAAGAGCGGCGAGCTCGGCATGCAGACCTTCGACCAGTCGCTGTTCGAGGCCTTCGAGGCCGGCCTGATCAGCTACCCCGAAGCGCTGCGCAACGCCGATTCGGCCAACGACCTGCGCCTGCGCATCAAGCTGAGCAGCGAGCGCGCCCGCACCAGCGACCTGGCGGCCGGCACCGAGCATCTGCAAGTCATGTGAGCGCCCTCCGAACCCTAGAATCGGCCGCATGAGCACGCAGATCAACCCCCGAAGCTACGAACCCACCGCGCCGCGCCGCGTCGCCTTCCTCGGCCTGGGCGTGATGGGCTACCCGATGGCCGGCCACCTGGCGCTGGCCGGGCACCCGGTCACGGTGTACAACCGCACGGCGCCGAAGGCCGAGGCCTTCGTGGCGCAGCTCAGTGGCCAGGCCCAGGTCGGCCGTGCCGACACACCGGCACAGGCCGCGGCCGGCGCCGACATCGTGTTCTGCTGCGTCGGCAACGACGACGACCTGCGCTCGGTGGTGCTGGGCGACGAGGGCGCGCTGGCCGGCATGAAGCCGGACGCCATCTTCGTCGACCACACCACCGCCTCGGCCAACGTGGCGCGCGAACTGGACGCCGCCGCCCGCGCCAAGGGCCTGCACTTCATCGACGCGCCGGTCTCGGGCGGCCAGGCCGGTGCGCAGAACGGCCAGCTGACGGTGATGTGCGGCGGCGAGCCGGCGGCGTTCGATCAGGTCCGGCCCGTGGGCATGGCGTTCGCGCGCGCCTTCACGCTGCTGGGCCCCAGCGGCGCCGGCCAGCTGACCAAGATGGTCAACCAGATCTGCATCGCCGGCCTGGTGCAAGGCCTGTCCGAGGCGATCGCCTTCGGCCAGCGCGCCGGCCTCAACATGGCGCAGGTGATCGAAGTCATCGGCAAGGGTGCGGCGCAAAGCTGGCAGATGGACAACCGCGGCCCGACCATGGTGCAGGACAAATTCGACTTCGGCTTCGCCGTCGACTGGATGCGCAAGGACCTGGGCCTGTGCCTCGACGAGGCCAAGCGCAATGGCGCGCGCCTGCCAGTGACCGCGTTGGTCGACCAGTTCTACGCCGACGTGCAGCAGCTCGGCGGCAAGCGCTGGGACACGTCGAGCCTGATCAAGCGGCTGAAGTAGGGCCCGCGCCCACGCCTGCCGCCCCCGCGCGCTCCAGCGGCAGCCACAGCGTGAACACGGTGCCGCCGTCCGCGCCCGGCGCCCAGGCGCACTCGCCACCCAACGCCTGCACGCGCGCGCGCACATTTGACCTGCTCCCCTCTAGCCGTACCAATCTGAAGTAGCAGGAGTCCGCCAACCAGGAGAATGGCGGACATGAGGAAGAGCAAGTTCACGGAGGAACAGATCATCGGGTTCCTCAAGCAGGCGGAGGCCGGCATGGCCGTGGCGGAGATCTGCCGCAAGGGCGGTTTTTCAGACGCGACGTTCTACAAGTGGCGCGCCAAGTTCGGCGGCATGGAGGTGTCGGACGCGAGGCGGCTGCGCGAGCTGGAGGCGGAAAACGCCAAGCTCAAGAGCCTGCTGGCCGAGGCGCATCTGGACATGCATGCGCTCAAGAGCGTTCTCGGGGTAAAGCGCTAGCCCCACAGGTCAAGCGGGAAGCCATCGGCCAGTTGATCAATCAGCATCAGATGTCCGAGCGGCGAGCCTGCAGGCTTGTGGGGCTGAGTCGAGACAGCTATCGCAACGCACCGGAGGCCAGCGCGCAGACCGAGGCGCTGAAGTCGAAGATCGTTGAGATCGCCTACGCGCGCCGGCGCTTCGGATATCGACGCGTGCACGACCTGTTGCGCCTGGAGTTCCCCGGCGTCAATCACAAGCGGGTGTACCGGCTGTACAGCGACGCCAACCTGGCTGTGCGCAAGCGCAAGAAGGCTCGCAGGCCGCCAGCCGAGCGCATGGGGCTGAACATTGCCACCAGGGTCAACGAGGTGTGGAGCATGGATTTCGTCAGCGACAGTTTGGCCAACGGCAGGCGCCTGAAGTGCCTGACCGTGGCCGACGACTTCAGCCATGAGGCCGTGGACATCGCGGTGGACTACGGCATCAGCGGTCAGTACGTGACGCGGCTGCTTGACCAAGCGGCCCTGTTCCGCGGCTATCCGTCGGCCGTTCGGACAGACAACGGTCCGGAATTCACCAGCAGGGCATTCATTGCCTGGGCACAGGGCCATGGCATCAGACACATCCTGATCGAACCAGGGCGGCCGATGCAGAACGGCTACATCGAGAGTTTCAACGGGCGGTTTCGTGACGAGTGCCTGAACGAGCACTGGTTCGAGACATTGCACCAGGCGCGCAACATCATTGCCGCCTGGCGTCGCGATTACAACGAGGTCAGGCCCCACGGCAGCATCGGACGGATGCCACCCGCGCGCTTTGCCGAGGAGCATCGCCGGCATGCCGGCGATGCTCCTCGGCATCCCACCACTACAAGCAACGAGATCCAGTAATCTTCAAACCCAGGACTCCTACCAAATCATTGGCATGGCGGATGGGGGCAGGTCACATTGGCCAAACCCTTGCGGCCGGGCGGCAGCGCCGCCGGATCGGGCGGCGTGAAGGGCGCGCCGTCGTCGGCGATGTGCACCACCACGCCGTCGTTCAGACCCCGCACCTGCTCGGCCGTGCCCACCGTCAGCGTGCGCGCGCCGCTGTGCTTGATGATGTTGGTCAGCACCTCCTGCAGCACGCGCAGCACGTGCAGCGCATGCTGCGCGTCCAGCCAGGGCAGCGGCGGCACGTCCTGCACGCGCCAGTGCAGCGCCAGGCCGGCGCCCTCCAGCCGGGGGCTGAGCCGGAAGCGCAGGCTGGCCAGCAGCGCCAGCAGGTCGGCGTCCAGCGGCTCCATCGAGTCGATCGAGATCTTCAGGTCGTCGATGCACTCGCGCAGCACCTGCGCCACGTCCACCCGCGCCGGCTCGCCATGCTCGACCAGGCGCAGCGCGCTCATCAGCGACGAGCCCACGCCATCGTGCATCTCGCGCATCATGCGCTGGCGCTCGTCCAGCAGCGTCTGCTTGCGCTCGACCGCGCGCAGGCGCGCGTAGCTGGCGGCCAGTTCCTGCTCGCGCTCGGCCAGGCGCTGCTCCAGCGTCCCCTTGGCCTCGGCCGCCGTGGCCAGCGCCCCCACGTAGCGCGTGTAGGCGATCAGCAGGAACATGGTGAACAGGCCGACGTAGACGTAGGGCGTGAGGTAGATGGATTCGACGTTGCCCAGGTAGCGCTGCAGATTCAGGTCGTGCGCCGCCATCGGCAGCGACAGCAGCAGCCACGCCGCCAGCAGCCAGCTGCCCAGCGTGCGCCGCTTGAGCGCGCCCCACACCGCCGTGCCCACCACCACCAGCCCCAGGGGGGCCGTCGCCAGGCGCAGCAGTGGCAAGCCCGCGTTCAGCTCGAACAGGCCCAGGGCCGGCAGCGTGACCAGCGTGAACGCGCTCGCGTACAGCAGCATGGCGCCGGTCAGCCAGGGCAGGCGCAGCCGGTTGATCACGCACAGAAAGTAGTAAGAGCAGAAGGTCGAGCCCGCCGCGCCCAGCACATAGACCATCCAGGCAAACCATTCGTCCGGCATGGTGTGACCCTCGTCGTCCACCATGTAATGCACCATCGAGAGCACCTGGAACATCGACATCAGAAAGAACAACGGATAGATCAACTCGTCGCGCCGGCGCCGCACCAGCCACACCGCCAGCGCAAAGATGCCGATCACCAGATACGCGCCGCGTGTCAGCACCACCCCATCGGCCTGCAGCAGGGCGCGGGCACGCCACGACACTTCCAGTGCCTCGGACGGCCCCGCCCAGACGCTGGACAGCACCCCGCCCACGCCCACCTGGCTCGCGATGCGTACGTACACCACCAGCGGCTGACCCGGCTGCGCCACCCCACCCAGATCCAGCCACACCGGCCGGTTGGTGCTGTTCCACCCCTTGCTGCCGCGCGTCTGCCACAGCAGTTGGCCGCCCGCATAGATCGCCACCGTGCCCGTGGTTTGCCAGCGCGGGATGTACAGGCGCGCGCCCTTGGGCGTGGCCGCCAGCGCGTCGGGCGGCACCTGCAGGCGGTACCAGGCCACCTCGGGCGGCGCCCTGGCCGCGGCCGCGTCGGTGGCGACCGCGCGTGGCCGCGCGTGCGGCAGCGCCACCGTCCGCCAAGGCGTGGGCGCGTTCAGCACGCCGTCGTCCGCTTGCGCCAGATTCGCCGGCGGCGCCCACTCGATCGATGGAGACAGCCACAACTCGGCCTGGGTCAGGTGCGCCGGCGCCGGAATCTGCGCCCGGGCCACAGCCGAAAGCAGCAGGATGCACAGCCAGCACAGTGCAGCCACCGCGCGGAAATGGCGCAGGTGCAAGCGGAAGGGCATCAACGAGCCTCCGCCCGGTCTGCTTTCCTACTGTCCACCCAGCAACCCCTGCCGCATCGCCTTGTTGACCGCCTCGGCGCGCGATCCCACCCGCAGCTTGTCGTAGATGCGCCGCACGTAGGAGCGCGTGGTGTGATGTGACAGGCCCATCACCTGCGCCACCTCGACCAGCGTGTGGCCACGCGCCACCAGGCGCAGCACCTCGTGCTCACGCGTCGACAGCGCCTCAGCCGGCGGCGGCGCCGGTACCGGCGCCGCCGCCGCCTGCGCGCGCAGCAGCAGCTTGCGCGCCACCAGCGGGCTGATCGGGCTGCCGCCGGCGTGCAGGCTGCGCACCTCCTGCACCACCTCGTCGGCCACCGAATCCTTCAGCAGGTAGCCCATCGCGCCGGCCTCGATGGCCGCCAGCACGTGCTTCTCGTCGCCGAAGATGGTGCACACCATCGGCGCGCAGTGCGGCCAGCGCTGGCGCGCCGCGGCGATCACTTCCAGCCCGCTGCCATCGGGCAGGCCCAGGTCCACCAGCAGCACGTCGGGTATGTCGGTGCAGGGCGGCACCAGCGCCGCCAGCGCCTCGGCGCGGGTGGCCACCGCCCACAGCAAGCGCATGTCGGGCGCCGCGTTCAGCGTCGCCACCAGCGCAATGCGCGTGGCCGCGTCGTCCTCCACCACGGCCACGCGGATCGGCGCGTCGGCCGTGGCCACCGGAGAGGGCAGCGAGGCAGTCATGGCCACCATCATCACCCATCTTGGACCTGGGGTCATGTAGCCAAAAGTGGCTACATACGAACGCTTGCAATTCTTCTAGCCTTGTGACTGACGTCGGCATTTGGACCGAATGCAAGAAGAAAAGGGAGCCTATCAATGACCCTGAGCTGTCAATACCCCAGTCGCTCCGCCACCCGCACCGTGGCTGGCGCCTCGGCACGGATTGCCCCATGCCCGAACACCACCTGCGGCCCGGCCGGCGTGGAGGTGAACCATGTTTAGATTCGAAACCTCCTGGACACGCTGGCGCAGCGCGGCCGCACCAGGCGGCGCGCGGTCCGACGGCGTGGTGCAGACCTTCGTCACGCACGAGGGCGCACGCGTCGAGTTGCGCCACATGTGTTCGCAATCGACCGACGCCTTGCGCCGCTTCACGGCCAGCCTGTCGGCGCGCAGCGTGGGCTTGCGCTTCCACGTGGGCTCGATGTCGAGCGAGACGATCGATCATTTCGTGCGCGATGCGGTGATGGACGACCGCGGCGCGGTGCGCTCCTGGCTCTGGACGCCGCTCGGCCAGCCCGACACCGTGGTCGGAGAAGTGCGCCTGGGCTTTGCCCCCGCGCACAGTGGCGCCGCCGCCCGTGCCGAGTTGGGCATCGTCATCGCCGACGCCTACCAGCGCCAGGGCCTGGGCTTGCGCTCGGTCGAGTTCATCCAGTCGCTGGCCCAAAAAACCGGGGTGCAGGGCGTCAAGGCCACGGTGCTGGCGCACAACCGCGCCGTCATCGGCTTGCTGCGCCATTGCGACTTCGAGCTGGCGCTCGATGCGGACGACCCAGGCATGGTGCACGCCCTGTGGCCACGCACCGATGGCGGCCACGTCTTTGCGCCAGAGCCAGCCGGCTGGCAGCGCCTGATTTCACGCATGGTGGGGATGTGATCATGTATGCACGCGTCAACCCTGTCGCCTTGTTCGACCAGTTCGGGCACCCCCCAGTCTCATCGCCGGCCAGCGTACCCACCGCCAGCCCGCCGGTCCAGGCCGATGCGCGCGCGGCCGCGCCACACCAGCGGCGGCGTTTCCGGCTGGCGCTGGTGGTCGGCAGCGGCGGCGTGCGCAGCGTCGCGGTGCTGGGCTTCATCCAGGGCCTGCGCGAAGCCGGCCTGTCGCCCGATCTGCTGGTCGGCTGCAGCGCCGGCGCCATGGCCTCCGCGCTGATCGCCACCGGCGTCGGCATGCAGGAGGGCATCGAGGTGGCGGCCACGCTGTGGACCGCCGACGTCACGCGCCAGAGCCGGCGCGGCGCCGTGGCCCAGATGCTGTGGCCGCGCTGGCTGGGCTTCGACGGCGACTTCAGCCTGCGGCGCGACGACCTGGTGCGATCGCGGCTCAAGCAGGTCTTTGGCGACACGCAGATCGAGCAGTTGCCCACGCCCCTGCGCGTGGTCGCCACCTGCATCGAAACCGGCGACAACGCCTGCATCGACCGTGGCCCGGTGGTCGACGCCCTGCGCGCCAGCATCGGCATTCCGTTCCTGTTCGCGCCGCAGCACATCGACGGCCAGCGCATGGTCGACGGCTTCCTGTCCGACCCGCTGCCCGTGAGCGCAGCCAACGACGCCGACCTGACCATCGCCATCGGCTTCGTGGCACCACAGCCCAAGCGCATCGACAAGCCGCAGCGCCTGCTTGGCAGCATCACCTCGACCATGACCAACAGCCTGATGCAGGCGCGGCTGGCGGCCGCCCAGGGACAGGGCCAGCAAATCATTGCCGTGTTCCCCGAATTCGACCGCCGCGTCGGCCTGTTCGACGTCGACGCCATGCCGCACGTGGTGGCCAAGGGGCGTGAGGCCGCCCACCAGGTGCTGCCGCAGATTGAGCAGGCGCTGGCCCGGCAAACGGCCGGCGCCTGAACCCGGTGGCCCGCTGGCATTGCCACGACGGCCCCCCATGACCTGTTCGCGTGACCTGCCCGCCAAAGCCCGGGGGGCGCAAGCACGGTTCACCACGCTTGTATGTAGCCACTTTTGGCTACATACAAGCCGTTTCACTCTGCGTAGCATGCTTGCATCGTTCGTGCATGGCAGCGCGGCCACCTCTTGGGGCCACGCGCAACCATCCGGACACCCACGTGTCACACGTCGCCGTCCGCTCGTCGGACCTGACAGGGAGAACGGGCCATCGCGCATGCGACGGCAATGGCCCGAACGGGTGCCGGCGCGGTAGGGTTCGATGCCGATGCGGCCGCTTGACGGCCCGCACGGCCAGGAAGGTCGACCCCCGCCGCGCCGCGCATTTTTCGCCCACGCGGCGGCAGCGTTTCTTCTTCATCCAGGTGGTGTCCATGAACAGCAAGCGCCAATTTCTTGCCAACAGCCTTGCCGCCGGCACGGCAGTCACCTTATCCGCCTGCGCCAGCCCCGCCGCGCGCGGCCGCGGCGCCGCCGGCCCCACGCTGCTCACCCTCACCGGCACCGTGCGCCCCAACCGCGGCCCGCTCGACAAGGCGCTCGACCAGATGATGGCCAAGCAGCAGATCGCCTTCGAGCGCGCCCACGCGCTCGACTTCGCCGCCCTCGCCGCGCTGCCCGCGCGCGACATGCGCCCCACGCTCGAATACGACGCCCGCCCGCACCGTTTGCACGGCCCCCTGCTCACCGACGTGCTGGCCGCCGTCGGCGCGCCCCTGCACGACGCCGCCCTGCCCCTGGCCCTGCGCGCCATCGACGGCTACACCGTGCCCATCACCGTGGGCGAGGCGCGCCGCCTCGGCCTCATCGTCGCCACGCACCTCGACGGCGCGCCCATGCCGCTGGGCGGACTCGGCCCCCTGTGGGCCGTGCTCGACGCCGACCGCATCCCCGAACTCGCCGCCAAACCGCTGCCCGAGCGCTTTGCCCAATGTCCGTGGGGGCTGTACCACGTGGCGGTGGGGGTTTGAGCGCGCTTCACCTTTTTTTTGCACTCGGGAAATCGTGGCGGGTGTCCCAGCCCCCATTTCCCCGAAAAACCTGGGCCGTCGCGCTGGCACGTACAGGTCAACCTAGGGTTTGTCCTGTAGCCATTTATGGCTACAGACAAGGGCATCGGAAGCCCCTAGCCTGTGCCCATTTGTCACGCCAAAAGCCCACTTGCACCCTGCGGAACGCGCCTTGCTTGTCTGCCCTGCCTGCACCGGCTGCTGGCCTGGCTCATGCGCGCGGCCTGGTTGTGGGCCGGGAAGTCGTGATCTGACCCCGATTTTTCACCGATTTTTCACCGATTTTTCAGTCTCGTTTTTTTACGGAGTCCCATCATGAGCCACGCATCCGCCTTGCCCCATCGCGACCCGTCACGGCACCGGCTGTTGGCCCGGCTCATGCGCACGCTAATTCTGTTGGCCGCATGGCTGGCCGTCCCGGCATGGGCGGCGACGGTGACGAACCTAGGCGACAGCGGTGCGGGCAGCCTGCGCGATGCGATCGCCGCAACGCCAGCGGGCGGCACGATTGATTTCCAGGGTGGCCTGGCGGGCACCATCACGCTGGCCAGCACGCTCACGTTGAGCAAGAACGTGACCATCACCGGGCCGGGGGCTAGCGAGGTCAGCATCAGCGGCAACAACGCCCGCCGGGTGCTGCAGGTCAATTCCGGGGTAACGGCCACCGTGACAGGGCTGACCATCACCGGTGGGCGCACCACGAATACGGACGATAACGGCGCCGGCGTCAACAACAACGGCGGCACGCTGACACTGCAAGACGTGGTGGTGACCGCCAACAGCGTAGCCAACGGCAACGGAGCGGGCATCTACAACGGCAGCAGCGCCACTTTGACGTTGCGGCGCGTGACCGTTTCCAGCAACCGTGTTGAGTCAATCAGCAAGTACGGGGGTGGCCTGGGAACGTCCTACGCAGCGAAGGCCATCGTCATGGAAGACAGCCTTTTTGACGCCAACGTGGGCGGCGGTGGCGGCGGCGCGATCGATAGCTCGGCCCCGGGTGCGGTGATCCGCAACAGTGTCTTTACGGGCAATTCCGCCGTATCAGGCGGCGCCATCAGGGCGTCCAACTACTTCATGGTCATCAGCGGCAGCACCTTCAGCGACAACAAGGCCACGGCTTCGTTCACCACCGGGGTCAACGGTGGTGCCATTCGTGTGACGTCCTTCACCTCGGGCACCACCACACTGGCCAACAGCACGCTCAGCGGCAACAGCGCCGGTGCATCGGGGGGTGGCATTTATGCTGAGTCGAGCATCACTGTCAACAACAGCACGCTGAGCGGCAACACCAGCGCGGCGTCCGGCGGCGGCATCTATCGAGGCAGCGGCACGACGACGCTCAACAGCGTGACCATCACGGCCAACAAATGCACGAACGCCAACTGCAGTGGCGGCGGCATCTCGGGCAACGCTACGGCTGCCAACACCATCGTGCGGGGCAACACGTCCACGGGCAACAACCCGGACATGAGCGGTACCCTCACCAACCGGGGTGGCAATGGCCTGCTCAACACGACTGCCACCGCGCCCAGCACCCCGTTGCTGCTGTCCGCGCTGGGCAACTACGGCGGCTCGACGCAGACCATGCTCCCGCTGCCCGGTTCGCCGGCGATTTGCGCGGGCACTGCAACGCCCACGTCTCTCGCGCTGCTGGCCACCGACCAGCGCGGCGCCACGCGCGGCTTCAACGGCTACACGCCCAGCCCCTGCGTGGACGCCGGCGCGGTGCAGACGCATTACGCGCTGACGTTCACCCAGCAGCCGGGTGATGCGTTGGTCAATACGGCGATGTCGCCCGCGCCCCAGATGCAACTGACCGAAAACGGCGCGCCCTTCACCCAGGCACCGGCCACGCTGACCATGGCTCTGCCCGCCGGTCAGGGCAGCGTGAGCGGCGCCACGGCCACCACGTCTGCCAGCGACGGCACCGCAAGCTGGCCGGCGCTGGCCATCGACACCCGCGGCACGGCACGCCAGTTGACGGCCAGCCTGGTGCTCAACACCAGTCCTGCGGCCAGCGTCAGCACGCTGAGCGACCCGTTCAACGTGCGCGCGACGGCGCCTGTCACGCTCTCGGGCCTGCAGCACACCTACACCGGCGCCGGCCAGGGCGCCACGGTGGTGACGGACCCCGCTGACCTGCCGGTGACGGTGACCTACGACGGCAGCGCCACGCTGCCCGTCAACGCCGGCAGCTATGCGGTCGAGGCGGTCATCGTCAGCGACGAATACACCGGCAGCGCCAGCGGCACGCTGGTGATCGCGCGGGCGGCGCAGGTGCTGACTTTCCCGGCGCAAGAGCCACTCAGCCACACCTTCAGCGACGGCGCCACGTTCGACATCAACCCAGCCGCGACCAGCTCGCATCCGGCACGCGCCATCCGCTATTCGTCGCTCAGCGGCACCATCTGCACGGTGACCGATACCGTGGTGACCATGGTCGCACCGGGCGACTGCGTCATCGCCGCCGACCAGGACGGTGACACCAACCACACCGCCGCCGCGCAGATGAAGCAGACGGTGACCTTGAAAGCGCTGACGACGTTCAGCGGCACCACCGTGCCCACCGATCCGGCCAAGGCGGGCGAGGCCACCGCCAGCTTCACGGGCGGCGGGCAAGCCTGCCGCTACGACCTGAGCCACACCGCGTTCATCGCCGCCCCGGCCGCGCCGCCAGCCGGCAAGACGCTGCCGCAGGGCATGTTCAAGTTCAAGCTGATCGGCTGCGAGCCTGGCAGCACCGTCGCCATGCGCATCGTCTGGCCGCAGCCCGTGACCGGCTACACCAAGTACGGCAGGGAAAGCGCCAACGCCCGCACGAGCAGCTACTTCGAACCCAACGATCTGAAGATCATCGGTTCCGAGGTCCTGTTCACCGTACCCGACGGCGACAAGGGCGATGACGACTGGACACGCAACGGCGAGATCGTCGACCCCAGCGGCCCACTGGAGCCCGCAGCCACAGCGGCGGTGGCGCCGATCCCCACGCTGGGTCAGTGGAGCCTGATGCTGCTCGGCCTGCTGGCGGCCGGACTCGGGGCGCGGCGGCTGCGGCGGGTGTGAAACATGGCGCCAGGCATCCCGAAAACCCTGGCGGCTCGCGCAATGTTCACGGGCCTTGTTTGAGCCGGATTTTTGCGAGATGCACGACTTTTCTGGAAAACCGCTCTCTTCCCGTCCTGCCGTCCTGCCGTCCTGACTTTTCCCCTTTGCCCGCACCGGAGTTCTCGCCATGCGACTTGCCGCTTCATTCCTTCACCGCCCCACGTTGCTGGCCCTGGCGCTGGCCGGAGGCGCGGCGCTGGCGCAGGCCGGCACCATCACGGTGACCGGTGTCGGCCCCGCCAGCAACACCACCTGCACGCTGGCGCAGGCCATTTATGCGGCCAACGTGGCCAACGGGGTGCCTGTGGGACAGATGGTCACTGCCACCACCAGCGCCGGCGGCTGCACCGGCGCCGCGTCGGGCGCCAACACCATCGTCTTTGCCGCTGCGCTGGCTGGCACCACCATCAATTACGACACGCCCGACAACTGGTGGTACGGCCCCACCGCGCTGCCACCCATTGCCAGCACCATCGTCATCGATGGCGGCAGCAAAGGCGTCACGCTGAACAACACCTACACCACCCGGCTGCGGTTTTTCTACGTCAGCCCGGGCGACAGCAGCGGCCCACCCGTCAATGGCGACACGCGGGTATTCACCAACCCCGGCGGCGTGGGCAACCTGACGCTCAAGCGCCTCACGCTGAGCGGTGGCATCGCCAAGGGCGGGAATAGCTATGCCGGTGGTGGCGGCGCCGGCATGGGCGGAGCCATCTTCAACCAGGGCACGCTCACGCTCGACGCCGTGCTGCTGCGGGGCAACCAGGCGGTGGGGGGGTCGGGGGGTGTTACAGGCGTGGGCGGCAACCGCAGCCGCGGCGGCGGCGGCATGGGGCAGGATGCCAGCGACAGCGACGTCGGCGGCGGCTTTGGCGGCCCGGGCGGCTTCACGATTCCTGGCACGTCCAATGGCAAGCCAGGAGGCGGCATTAACACCGGCGGCGGCGGCTTGGGTGGCTTGGGCAGCGGCGACGACACCGCCGATGGTGGCAAGGGGAGCAACAATAGTTATGGTGGTAGTGGTAGTGGTGGCGGCGGCTTTGGCGGCGTCGGTGGCGTCGGTGGCACCGGCGGCGGTTTTGGTGACGGCGGCCTTGACGAAGGCTCTAAGGGTGTCGGCAATGGTGGCGGCGTCGGTGGCGGTGGT
Source organism: Burkholderiales bacterium (assembly GCA_016702555.1). Lineage (GTDB taxonomy): Bacteria > Pseudomonadota > Gammaproteobacteria > Burkholderiales > Burkholderiaceae_C > Ottowia. The sequence continues at coordinate 337,048 of JADJDV010000002.1, read as the reverse complement.
CAGCACAACACATACGGCGGCGGTGGCGGTGGTGGCTTTGGCGGCGGCGGTGGCTCTAGCACTAGCGGTGCAGCAGGTGGTGATGGCGGCTTCGGTGGTGGTGGCGGCGGCAGCGGCCATGTCGGTGGTGGCGGCGGCTTTGGTGGTGGCGCTGGCAGTGGCGGCCATTTTGGCGGCGGTGGCGCGGGCCTGGGCGGGGCGGTGTTCAACCACCGCGGCAGCGTCACGCTGCTCAACGTGACGGCCACTGGCAACGGCGCCACGGGCGGTGACGGTTCCATTGAATCCCCAGCCGGGAGCGGCCTGGGCGCGGTGCTGTTCAACCTGAACGGCGCAGTCACGGTGCGCTTTTCGACTTTGGTCGGCAACGCGACGAAGAACGGCGGCAGCGGCATTATTAATGGCGGCGCCACACTGTCCGCCAGCGGCGCGCTCTACACGCTGGCCTATGGCAACAAGATCGAGGACGGCACGGCCAGCGCGGCCAGCCTGGCGGTGGAATCGAGCATCGTCAGCGACACCACCGGCGCGGCCAAGGAGGTGGTGGTGCACAAGGTGGATGGCAAGCAGGCCAACACCTCCACCCTGACCTACACCGGCGCCAACCTGGTGGGCTCCACCGGCAACACCGCCGGCGTGCAGACGGGCACCACGCCATCGGCCGCCGCCCCCAACCTGGCCGCGCTGGCCGCCAACGGTGGCCCCACGCAAACCCTGCTGCCGGGCGCGGGTAGCCCGGCGATTGACGCCGCCAGCACCTGCCCCACCCCAGCGGTTGACCAGCGCGGCTACGTTCGCCCCATCGGCAGCCGGTGCGATGTGGGTGCGGTCGAGCGCGGTTCGGCGCTTTTGCTCACGGTGAACGTCAGCGGCAGCAGCGCCGGCGGCTCTTCGGTCGGCGCCAGCGGTGACGCGCCGAGCCAGGGCGGCATCGGCACCTGCACCGGTAGCGGCTGCACGGCGGTGTATGTGGCGGGCGCCCAGGTCACGCTCACGGCCGCGCCGCAGGCGGGCTACGTGTTCACCGGCTGGGGCGGCGATTGCGCCAGCGCCGGCACGGCCCTCGCCTGCACCGTGACCATGGACCAGGCGCGCGACGTGAAGGCGAGCTTCGCGCCCAGGAGCCACACCATCAGCACGACGGCCGTTCCATCGACTGCCGGTAGCGTCCTTTGCGCGCCGCCCGGTCCGGTCCCCGCTGGCAGCGCAGTCACGTGCACCGCCACCGAGAACAGCGGTTATGAGTTCATCGGCTTCAACGGCGCCTGCAGCGGCCCCACTTGCGAGTTGACCGACATCCAGAGTGACCAGACCGTCACTGCGTCGTTCCGCATACGAAAGACTCTTGTCGGCACCCCCGTGCTGTCGGACGGCGGTCCCTCTCGCGAGGTCGGGGTCATTTTGCTGGGCGGCGGCGCAGATTGCCGCTTTGATGCCAGCGCCAGTGGCTTCATCGCCGCACCGGCACCGCCGCCGGCCGGCAAGGCGTTGCCACAGGGCATGTTCAGGTTCAGGTTGATCGGCTGCGACCCCGGCAGCACGGTGACCCTGCGCATTCCCTGGCCGCAGCCCGTGGCCGGCTACGCCAAGTATGGCAAGGCAAGCGCCGACGCCGGCGAGAGCAGCTACTTCGAGCCCAACAACCTGCGCATCGATGGCCACGTGGTCATGTTCACCGTACAGGACGGCGGCAAGGGCGACGACGACGGGCAAGCGAACGGGATCATCATCGACCCCAGCGGTCCGCTGTCCGATGCGCCGCCGACCCAGGTCACGCCCGTGCCGACACTGGGCGAGTGGGGCCTGATGCTGCTGGGCCTGCTGGCGGCGGGGTTGGGCGCAACTCGCGTGCGGGCACGGCCATGACGCCCACAAGCCGAAGCCCCGCCCGCTATTCCGGCGAGTGAATCACTTCACCGGCGGCAGCGTCTGCACCTGGATCGGCTGCGGCGCGGGTGGCTGCTGCACGATGGTGGGTTGTGTCACCGGGTGGGTGACTGCGCCGCCGGCGGCCGGTGCGGCTGCGGCGGGTGCGAGTGGCGCCGGATCGGCGGCGGCCTGGCCGCTGCTGCCCTGGGCCGCGCCCTCGCTGATGAAGTCGATCACGCGCACCACGCGCTGCACGCCGCTGGTGGTGCGCGCGGCTTCGGTGGCCAGGTCGGCCTCGGCGCGCGTCAGGCGGCCCATCAGGTACACGGTGCCGCGCTCGCTGACGATCTTGATGCTGTTGGCCGGCACGCCGTTGCTGCCCAGCAGCCGGGTCTTGACGCGGCCGGTGAGCAGGGTGTCGTCGGACTGCTGGGTCATGGGGGCGATGGGCGCCACCACCAGCTCGTTGACCACGCCGGCCACCTCGGGCACGGCGGCCACCGCCACCTGCACTTTGCGCCGGTCGTCCTCGGTCGGCACTTCGCCGGTCAGCAGCACCTTGCGGTAGTAGCTGACGATGTTGACGCGGCCGCGCTCGCCGATCAGCGCCTTCGCCTGGTTGTCGGCGCGCAGCTCGATGCCCTGGTCGTCAATGCGGGTCTGGGCGCCGCGGCGCTCCACGGTGGCCAGCGTGCCGACGGCGGCGGCACCGCCCAAGACCGCGGCGGCGCAGCCGGCCAGGCCGCCGGCCGCCAGCAGCGAGGCCAGCACAGCGGCCGCCAGCCGCGCGTGATTCAAGTTCATGCGGGATTCTCCTCATCACCAAGCAGTTGCAGATCGAGCCCGTCGCACAGGCAGTGCAGCACCAGCAGGTGCGCCTCGTGAATGCGCGGCGTGCGCTCATGCGGTACGCAGATATGGACGTCGGTTTCGCGCAGCAGGCGGCCCAGCTCGCCGCCATTGCGTCCGGTCAGCGCGATCAGGCTCATGTCGCGCTCGTGCGCGGCCTGCGCCGCGCGCACCAGGTTGGCGGCATTGCCGTCGGGCGACAGCAGCAGCAGCACGTCGCCGGCATGGCCGAGGGCGCGCACCTGCGCGGCAAAACCGTCGGCGTACTCGCCGCGCCGCGCCGCCGCGGTCAGGGTGGCGGCGTCGGCGCCCAGCGCCAGCGCTGGGAGTTCGGGCCGCTGGCGCTCCAGCCCGCCGACCAGCAGCGCCGCCAGGTATTGCGCCAGCGCGCTGGAGGCGCCGTTGCCGCAGATCAGCACCTTGCCGCCGCCGGTGACGCTGGCCAGCAGCGCCTGCACGCCTTCGGCGATGGGGCGGGCCGAGGCCTGCGCCCACTGGTAGAGCAGGTCGGCACTGTCAATGAACTGCTGTTGAATGCGTTGCTCGAGCATCGGCGCCGATCATAACGCCGCTTGACGGTGGCGGTGCAAATTTAGGAGCAAAACAAGCTCCCCCTGTGTCGCCTTCGCCGCGGCGGTTCGTCAATCCGTATCGAAAGCGGCCTTCAGCCAATCGATGCGCCCACCCTCCATGGCGACCACGTCGAAGCGGCACGGGGGCAGTGTGCGCTGGCGCAGCAGGTAGTGTTGCGCGGCCCGCACGATGCGGCGGCGTTTGGTGGCACCGATGCTGGCGGCGGCGCCACCACGCGAGGCTTCGGCGCGGGAGCGCACCTCGACGAACACCAGCGTGCCGTCGGGCTCGCGCAGGATCAGGTCGATCTCGCCGCCGCCGCGCCCGGGCGTCCGATAATTGCGCTCCACCAGGCGCAGGCCATGTGCCAGCAGATGCGCCAGCGCCGCGTCCTCGGCGGCGTTGCCGCGCACGCGGGTGCTGGCGCCGCCGGGCCACGTGAAGTTCAGCGCCATCGCGATTCCAAGAAAGCCTGCATGACCGTTCCCGCGTCCCTGGGCCCCGCCAGTTTCCACGCCGCGCTTGAGGCGGCGCGGCTGGCCGCCGGCCCGCAGCATTATCCGGCCGGCGCGCTCTACGTCGTCGCCACGCCGATCGGCAACCTGGCCGACATCACGCTGCGCGCGCTGCATCTGCTGAACCTGGCCGACGCCATCGCCTGCGAGGACACACGCCACACGCAGCAATTGCTGCGTGCCTACGGCATCGATGCCAAGCCCTTGCTGGCGCTGCACGAGCACAACGAGCACGAGGCCGCGCCCGGCGTGATCGAGCGCCTGCGCCAGGGCCAGCGCGTGGCCTATGTCAGCGACGCCGGCACGCCCGCCGTCAGCGACCCGGGCGCGCGCCTGGTCGCCGCCTGCACCGCCGCCGGCCTGCGCGTGCTGCCGCTGCCCGGCGCCAGCAGCGTGACCACAGCACTCAGCGCCGCCGGCCTGGGCGGCGACGGGCGCTTCGTGTTCGCGGGCTTTCTGCCGCACAAGGCGGGCGAGCGGCAGGCCGCCATCGATGCGCTGGCGCAGGAAAGTCGCGCCGTGGTGCTGCTGGAGGCGCCGCACCGCATCGGCGCGCTGGCGGCGGCGCTGGGCGCGCTGGGCCCGCGCCCCGTCACCGTGGCGCGCGAGCTGAGCAAGCAGTTCGAGCAGATCGCCACCGTGCCCTGCGCCGACCTACCCGCCTGGCTGGCGGCCGACGCGCAGCGCCAACGCGGCGAATTCGCCCTGGTGCTGCACCCGGCACCGCCCACTGGCGACGATGGCAACGCCACGCGGGTGCTGCGTCTGCTGCTGGCCGAGCTGCCCCTGAAAAGCGCCGTACGGCTGGCCGCCGAAATCAGCGGCGCGCCGCGCAATGCGCTGTATGAGCAGGCGCTGGCGTGGAAGGCGAGCAGCGATGGCGCGGCCGAGTAGGCTGGGTAGAGCAACGCGAAACCCAGCCTACGAACTGCGCGCCATGACAGCTTTCAGTCACACGCCGGCAGGCGCATCATTGAAGGCCACAGGCCGAGGTCATGCGCCGCAGGCGCGGTCATTCATCATTTGAAAAACGCGTAACCCACGCAAATCGCCGCCACCAGACCCACCAGATCGGCGACCAGCGCGCAGGTCAGGGCGTGGCGCGTGCGATTGACACCGACGCTGCCGAAGTACACCGCCAGCACGTACAACGTGGTCTCGGTCGAGCCCTGGATGATGGCGGCGAGCTTGCCAGCGAAGGACTCGACGCCGTGGGTCTGCATCACGTCCACCATCAGGCCGCGCGCGCCCGAGCCCGAGAGCACCTTCATCAGGCCCACCGGCAGCGCCGGCAGAAAGTCGGTCGGCAGCCCGAAGGCCGCCACCGCGCTGGCGATCCAGCCCATCAGCACGTCGAGCAGGCCGGCGGCGCGGAACACCGCGATCGCCACCAGCATCGCCACCAGGTAGGGAATGATCTGCACCGCCACGCCGAAGCCGTCCTTGGCGCCGTCGACGAAGGCCTCGTAGACGTTGACGCGGCGGATGGCACCGGCGATCAGGAACAGCGCCACCACCGCCAGGATGAAGCCGGCGCCGATCACGCCCATCCACTGCGCCGCCTGCTCGGGCGGAAAGCGCGACAGCCAGACCACCAACGCGCCGACCAGCGCCGCCAGGCCGACCAGCGGCAGCAGCAGGCCGGCGCGCCACAGCGGAATGCGCTGCGCCACCGCCACCGCGATCAGCGCCGACAACAGGCCGCAGGCGGTGGCGATCAGCGTCGGCAAGAAGATGTCGGCGGCGTTGAAGCCGACCAGACCCTGCTTGACGGCGATGGTCTGGCGGATCGCGATCACCGAGGTCGGGATCAGCGTCAGCCCGGCCGTGTTCAGCACCAGGAACATGATCTGCGCGTTGGTGGCGGTGTCGGGCTTCGGGTTCAGCGCCTGCAGCTCCTGCATCGCCTTCAGGCCCAGCGGCGTGGCGGCGTTGTCCAGGCCGAGCAGGTTGGCGCTGATGTTCATGGTCATCGCGCCCTGCGCTGGGTGGCCGCGCGGCACGCCGGGAAACAGGTGGCGGAACAGCGGGTTCACCGCGCGCGCGAACAGATCGACCATGCCGGCGCGCTCGCCGATCTTCATCAAGCCCAGCCACAGCGCCATGATGCCGACCAGGCCGATGGAGATGTCGAAGCCGGTCTTGGCAGCGTCGAACATCGCCGTCATCAGCTTGGGCAGCAGCGCCATGTCGCCCTGCGCCAGCGCCAGCGCGCCGGCGGCAAAGGCGCTGAGCAGCAGGCCGAGCCAGACGAAGTTCAGGACCAAAGGGCACCCCTGTCGCCAGCCAGCCAGCGCGGCGCAACGATTTGACTCCCTCGCCCCTTTGGGGAGAGGGTGGGGGTGAGGGGCCAGCGGCAACCAGCCGGCACGCCGTCTGCCCTCACCCCTGCCCTCTCCCGCACGCGGGAGAGGGAGTCTTCCGGGCCAGCATCACGCTCCGCAGCACTTTTTGTACTTCTTGCCGCTGCCGCACGGACACGGATCGTTGCGCCCCACCTTGCTGCTGTGCACCGGATCGACGCGCGGACCCAGGCTTTGGGCGATGCCGTACAGGTCGTACACAGCCCACAGCGCCTCACCGAAATCGTTCATGCGCTGCTCGCTGATGCTGGGCGGCGCCTGCTCGTCGAACAGGTTGAAGGCCGGCGGTGCGCGGTCGTCCTCGGTCAGCACATCGATGCAGTCCAGCGCATCCGCGATGTCGGCGGCGATTTCCTTGTCGCGCGGCGGCGCCCAGTCGTCGGCCCAGATCTCGGTCACGGCCAGAAAACCCAGTGCCCACATCTGCGCATAGGACGGCGCGGGGCCGGTCGGCTCCGGCCCCAACGCCTGCCCGCTGGCGGTGGCGGCGTGCAACATGCCGCCCCAGTCCAGCACCGCCGGATCCAGCGCGCTCGGGTCGTTCAAGTCATCCACACGGGCTTGCAAGGCGGCGCGAACCTGCGCCTCGCGCGCCAGCCAGTGCATCAGAAAGCGCGTGCGCTGGCCGGCGCTGTCGAAGGGGGCGATGCCCTCCGGATCGTCGGCGTCATCAGCTTCATCCGGGTCGCGGGCCAGCAGCACCGGCAGCCAGTCGTCCTGCGCGATCTCGCGCCGCGTGCACAGCAGGGCGGTCATGAAGCCTTCGCAGAACTCCCATTGCGGCACGCTCTCGTTGTGCTCGCGCAACTCGTCGAGCACCTCGTCCAGCGCCTCCAGCGTGGCGACGGTGGCCTCGTCGAAGGCCAGCTCGGCGGCGGCGTCCGGGGTGTCGGGGGCGGTGGGTTCGGTCATGGCGCGGCGGTGCGGGTGGTGGGCAGTGCGCGCATGGTAATGCCGCTCAGCGGCGCCGCATGCCGAGCCAGACCACGGCGCCCACCACCAGCAGCGCGCCCAGCACCTGCACCGGCGCGATCACCTGGCCCAGCACCACCCAGCCAAGGACCAGGGCAAACACCGGTTCGACGTTCATGATGGCCGAATTGCCGACCACGCCCAGGCGCGGCAGCAGGGTGAACAGGATGGTGATGCCGGTGCCGTAGAACAGCGTCAGCAGGCCCAGCCCCCACCAGCCGGCGCTGGCCGTCGGCAGCGCCAGACCGCCGCGCGTGGCCACCACGGCGCCGGCCAGCAGGCCGACCATGGCCATGGTGCCGAAGGTGCGCAGCCGGCCGTCCAGCGCGCCGGCCTCGTGCTGGGTCAGCACCAGCGCCAGCCCGAAGACGACGGCGGCGCCGACGGCAAAGGCCACGCCGACGCCGATCTGCTGCCACTGCCCCGCCGTGCCCAGGCCCGAGGCGGCGCCGAACACGTCCAGCGCCAGCACCAGGCCCAGCAGGATCTGCGGCATCGCCACCAGCAGCGCGCGCTCGGGCCGGTGCCCGTACAGCACGCGCGCCCACAGCGCGGTCATCAGCGGAAAGGCGTTGAAGGCCAGCAGCGCCAGCGCCACCGGCAGCCGCGCCACCGCCGCGTACAGGCACAGGCTCTGGATGGCCACCAGCACGCCGATCAGCGGCAGCGCCTTGCGCTCGCGCGGGCTCAGGCGCGTCGGCACCTGCTGGATCAGCAGCAGCAAACCCACCACCAGCGCCGTGCCCAGGCTGCGCACGGCCACCGCGGTCGGCACGTCAACGCCGTGGTCGAAGGCCAGCCGCGCCGCCACGTGGTTGGCGCCAAACACCAGGGCGATGAACAGCAGCGTGGCAAAGGCCAGGCCGGTGAGGGCGCGCGGGTGGGCGGCGGGCATGCCGGCATTGTGCCGCTGGCGCGGTCGTGCCAATAATGGCCGCATGAACGCCCCCGACACCATCGCAGCCACCGCCGTCCGCGTCCCGCAGATTCGCCGCTACCAGAACTGGCTGCGCGACACGCGCGGCCTGCAGTTTGCCGACTACCGCGCGCTCTGGACCTGGTCCACCACCGATCTCGACGCCTTCTGGCAAAGCATCTGGGACTACTTCGACATCCAGTCGCCGACGCCGCACCGCGCCGTGCTGGCGAAGAACGCCATGCCCGGCGCGGTCTGGTTTCCGGGTGCGCAACTCAACTACGCGCGCCAGGTGCTGCGCCACGCCGAGCCGGCGCACGCGGCCGGCCTGCCGGCGCTGATCAGCGAGAACGAGAAAGGCCAGGTGCGTGAACTGAGCTGGCCCGAGCTGAAGCGCCAGGTGGCGGCGCTGGCCTTGCACCTGCGCGCGCAGGGCGTGCAGCCGGGCGACAAGGTGGCGGCTTACCTGCCCAACATCCCCGAGACCATCGTCGCCTTTCTGGCCACCGCCAGCATCGGCGCCGTGTGGAGCGTGTGCGCGCCCGACATGGGCAGCCACGCGGTGCTGGACCGCTTCAAGCAGATCGAGCCCAAGGTGCTGATCGCCTGCGACGGCGTGACCTGGGCCGGGCGCGACATCGACCGGCTGGGCGTGGTGCAGGAATTGCGCGCGGCGCTGCCGAGCGTGCAGCAGCTGATCGTGTACCGCAACCTGGGCAGCCGCGCCGCCATCGAAGGCAGCACCGACTGGGCCGATGCCGTGGCCCGAGACGACGCCGAGACCGCCGCCTTCGAGCCGCTCTGGCTGCCCTTCGACCACCCAGTCTGGGTGGTCTATTCCAGCGGCACCACCGGCCTGCCGAAGCCGATCGTGCACGGCCACGGCGGCATGATCCTGGTGATGATGATGCTGGGCTGCCTGCACAACGACATCGGCTGCAGCTACGCGCCCGAGACCCTGGGCGAGCGCTACCACTGGTACAGCTCGACCGGCTGGGTGATGTGGAACGCGCAAATCGCCGGTTTGATGACGGGCACCACCTGCGTCATCTTCGACGGCAGCCCCGGCGGCAGCCGCGATGCGCCCGACTGGAGCGTGCTGTGGCGCTTTGCCGCGCGCCACCAAGTCAGCTTTCTCGGCGCCGGCGCCGCCTTCTACGCCAACTGCATGAAGGCCGGCGTCGATTTGGCCGCGTGCGGCGACCTGTCGCGCCTGTGGGCCATCGGCACCACCGGCTCACCGCTGGCCGCCGAGGTACAGCAGTGGGGCACCGAGCAGTTCCGGCGCATCAGCAGCGGGCCGCTGCAGGACGACATCTGGTGGTGCAACATCTCTGGCGGCACCGACTTCTGCGGCGCCTTCATCGGCGGCCACCGCGAGCTGCCACAGCAACCCGGCGTGATGCAGTGCCGCATGCTGGGCGCGGCGGTGGAAGCCTGGAACGACGCTGGGGAGCCGGTGATCGGACAGGTGGGCGAACTGGTCTGCACGCAGCCGATTCCGTCGATGCCGCTGTACCTGGTGAACGACCCCGACGGCGCGCGCTACAAGGCCAGCTACTTCGAGATGTACCCGCCCGGCCACGGCCGCAAGCCCGGCGGCGGTGATTTACCGAAAGAAGCGGGTTCAGTCTGGCGTCACGGCGACTGGCTGCGCGTGGGCGACGAGAACGGCCAGGGCGAGTGGTGCGTGATCTACGGCCGCTCGGACGCCACCATCAACCGCCACGGCCTGCGCATGGGCACCAGCGAGATCTACAGCGCGGTGGAAAGCATCCCGGAAGTGCTGGATTCGATGGTGGTCGACCTGGAATACCTGGGGCGCGAAAGCTACATGCCACTGTTCGTGGTGCTGCGTCCCGGTGTCACGCTGGACGACGCGCTGCGCCAGCGCCTGCAAAACGCCATCCGCAGCGCACTCAGCCCGCGCTTCGTGCCCGACGACATCTTCCAGGTGGCCGAGATCCCGCGCACCCTGTCGGGCAAGAAGCAGGAGTTGCCGATCAAGAAGCTGCTGCTCGGCCAGCCGCTGGAGAAGGTGGTCAACAGGGAGGCCATGGCCAACCCGGCCAGCCTGGTCTGGTACGAGGAGTTTGCGCGCCAGCGCGCCCAGGCGCAGGGGGCGTGAGACGCGACCCATCCCGTCATTCCCGCGCAGGCGGGAATCCAGGTGCCGAAGCGGCGCTGTCGCTGGATTCCCGCCTGCGCGGGAATGACGGAGCGTTTGGGTCTTCACCTGCCCGCACCATCCACGCCAGCCGCCACTTTGGTCAAGCCCGTGTAAAGATGGTCCGCCGGCCACCGTGACCGGGCGTTGAATCCGAACGCAAGGCGCCGCCGTGGGCGCGCTGAAAAGAAAGGCATTCAATGAACACGTCATCGGCTGTCACACGCTCCACCCTGGCGCTCGCGCTGGGCTGCCTGGTCGCCGGCACGGCGACGGCGCAGCCCATGGTCAACGCCCGCGTGCTGTCGTCCACGCCAGTCTGGGAGCAGGTGCCAGTGTCAGACTGCGGCGCCGGCGCCTATGGCATACCGCAGACATCCGGCGGCGGCGCCGGCATCGGCGCGGTCATGGGCGGCCTGATCGGCAGCCAGATGGGCCGCGGCTCGGGCCACATCGCCGGTGCCATCCTGGGCGCCGTGGGCGGCGCCATGCTGGGCAACGTGGCCGAGGCCTCGCAGCGCGGCTACCACGGCAGCTACCCCGGCGGCTGCGCCACGCGCTACGAAAACCGCATGAGCGGCTACGACGTCAGCTACGAAGTCGGCGGCCGTGCCTACCGCACCCGCATGGCGCAGGACCCCGGCCCCTGGCTGCAAGTGCCGGCCGTGGGCATGCCGGGCGATCCGTACTACGGCCAGACCCCTTACGGCGGCGCGCCGGGCGTGCAAAGCTACCCCGTCAACCCGCCGCCGGTGGCGGCCTACCCGCTGCCGGCCTACCCGGCGGCAGGCGAGCAGTCGGGTGTGGTGGTGGCGCCGCCGGTGGCCTACGGCGGCTATCCGTACCCGGCACAGGCCTATCCGCCCGCCTATCCCGCGCCGGGCTATCCGCAGCCGGTGTATCAGCAAAGCTATCCGCCACCCGCCTACCCGGCCGCTCCGGTCTATGTGCGGCCGGCGCCGGCCTACATCGCGCCGATCGGCGTCAACCTGTCGATCGGCGGCGGCAGCCGCGGCCGTGGCCACTGGGGCGTGGGCATCGGCACCGGGTTCTGACGCAGCCACCCTCGGATGCGGCGCGCCGCGATCTACCCCAGCCGGTCCAGCTCACGCCGCAGCCGCGCCACCTCCTCCATCAGGTCGGCGGCCAGCGCGGCCAGTTGCGGGTCGGCGTCGTAGGTGTGCTCCAGCTCGGCGATGCGGCGCGCGCGCACCAGCGTGCTGCTGGCAAAGCGCCATTCGGCGACGCCGCCGCCGGCCAGCGGCTGCAGCACGCCGGCCTCGACGCGGGTGTGCACCCAGTCCGGCGACATGGCGCAGGCGCGCGCCAGCTGCTGCAGGCTCAGGGCGGCGTCGTCGAGCAGCTCGACCAGATCGGCGGGAACGGGGATGGGCGTGGGGCTCATGGCGTGTCTCTCCGTGGTCAGGCCCGGCGCGGATCAAAGCCGGGGTAGGACTTGGCCAGCGCTTCCCAGGCTGCCTTCTGCTCGGGCGTGACGGCGCCGGGCACGGCGATCTCCAGCTCCAGGAACAGATCGCCGGCTGTGGCCGACGACGGGATGCCGCGCCCCTTCAGGCGCAGCTTGCGCCCACCGCCGGAGCCCGCGGGCACCGTGACTTCCACCGTCTTGCCATCGGGCGTGGCGACCTGCACGCCGGCGCCGAGGGCGGCTTCCCAGGGCGTGACGCGCAGCTTTTGCGTGACGTCGCGGCCGTCGATGCGCCAGCGCGCATCGGGGCGGAACTGCACTTCGAGGAACAGATCGCCCGCCGGTCCGCCGCCGAAGCCGGGACTGCCCTGGCCGGCCAGGCGAATCAGCTGGCCTTCCTTGACGCCCTGCGGAATCTTCACCTGCAGCGTGCGCTCATCCGGCACCACCTGGCCTTGCGCATCCACGCGCGCGCCGCGCAGGCTGATGTTGCGCTCGGCGCCGCGGTAGGCGTCGATCAGCTCCAGTTCGATGCGGGCGTGGTGGTCCTCGCCACGCATCTGCGCCTGCGCCCCGCCCGCGTGGGCGCGGCGGTGCGCACCACCGCCGCCACCGGCCCGGGCGCGGCCGAACATCTGCTCGAAGAACTCGCTGAAATCCTGGCCGTCGCCACCGCCGAAGTGCTGGCGAAAGCCTTCCGGCCCGCCCTCGGAGAACTCGTAACCGGTGTTCCAGCCCGGCGGCGGGCGCACGTCGTCGCCCGAGCGCGCGCCGGCGGCCCAGGCCTGCGCGCCGACGGTGTCGTAGGCGGCGCGCTTTTCCGGGTCGCTCAGCACGGTGTTGGCCTCGTTCACCTCGGCCATGCGCGCGGCGGCGTCGGCCTCCTTGCTGACGTCGGGGTGGTACTTGCGCGCCAGCTTGCGGTAGGCCTTCTTGATGTCGTCCTGCGTGGCGCTCTTCGTGACGCCGAGGATTTGGTAGTAGTCCTTGAATTCCATGAGCTTGTGCGGCCTCGCGTGCGCCGGGTGCCGAAGCCCGGGCCGGGCTCGATGCGTTCAATTGGGGGCGTGGCGCCTACTTTGCAACTTTATCCCAGCCGCGCGGCAGGGTCCAAGCGAGTCAGGTCTTTCGGGCACCGCCCCGGTTGACCAGCACCATGCCCACCGCCACCAACGCCAGCGAGGCCAGCAGGCTGGGCGTGACGGCCTCCCGCAGCCAGAGGGCGCCGAAAATCAGCGCGAAGATCGGCGTCAGGAACACGAAGGCCGAGATCCGCGTGGCCGGGTAGTGCGCCAGCAGCCACATCCAGACCAGGTAGCTGACGAAGGCACCGATCACCGTCTGCAGCAGCATCGAGGTGAAGGCAAAGCCGCTCCAATCCCAGTTCCAGTGCTCGCCCAGCGCCAGCGACAGCAGCGGCAGCAGGGCGGCGCTCACGGCCACCTGGTAGAACAGCATCTTCTCCGGTGCCACGCGCACCAGGCCGGTGGCGCGGATGGTCACCGTGGTCAGGCCCCACAGCGCGCCGGCGGCCAGGCCCAGCAGATCGCCCTGCCAGGTGACGCCGGCGTCGCCCGCCATGAAGCCCTCGCGCAGCGCAAACGCCACCGCCGCAAAGGCGCAGATCAGCCCCAGCCACTGCGGCGCCCACAGGCGCTCGGCCGGCACCAGCAGCGGCAGCACCAGCGCCACCCAGAATGGCGAGGTGTAGAGAAACACCGTCAACCGCGAGGCGGTGGTGTGCTGCAGCCCCAGATAGATGGCGGCGAATTCGATGGCAAACAGCGTGCCCGCCAGCAGGCCGGGCCACAGCGTGCCGTCGCGATCGAACAGCGCCACGCCGCGCCAGCGGCACCACAGCCACAGGATCAGGGTGGCCGCGACAAAGCGCACCGCCGCCTGGAACACCGGCGCCAGCTCCGGCAGTGTGGCCTTGACCAGCACCTGCTGGAAACCCCAGAACAGGCAGCACGCCAGCAGAATGGCGACCGCGCGGCCGTCCAGGCGGTGCTTGCGTTCGATCACAAGGGGTGTTCCGTGTAGAAGCGCCCGCCATGGAACAGCAGCGGCGCCGCACCGGCACGGTGCGCGCAATGCTCGACCTGGCCAATGAAGACGATGTGATCGCCCTCGTCGTAGCGGCTGCGGTTCCGGCATTCGAAATGCGCCACCGCGCCCTCGATCAGCGGCGCGCCGGTGACGCCGGGCCGCCAGTCGGTGCCCCGCCAGCGCTCGTCGGCCGCTGCGGCGAAGCGCAGCGCCAGATCGCGCTGATCGGCCGCCAGCACGCTGACGGCGTAGTACGGGGCGGCGTGGAACGCCGGTGCCGACAGCGAGCGCTGGCTCAGGCTCCACAGCACCAGCGGCGGCTCGAGCGAGACCGAACTGAACGAGTTGGCCGTGAGCCCGACCAGCTCACCCGCCGGCGTGCGCGCGGTGACGATGGTCACCCCGGTGGCGAACATGCCCAGGGCGGCGCGGAATTCGGGCGCGGAGAAGGCGGGGGCGGGGGCCAGGGCGGGCGAAGACATGCGGATCGGACGGCGAGCGGACATGATAGCCATGCACCGCCCCGCCTGCCGCCGCGTACCATGCGGCCATGCCGCCGCTGCCCACTTTCACCACCCTCGGCCACGGCCCGCCGGTGCTGCTGCTGCACGGCTCGGGCGGCGGCTGCCGCGCCTTCGCGCCGCAGGTCGAGACCCTGGCCAGCCTGGGCTTTCGCGCGATCGCCTGGGACATGCCCGGCTACGACCGCAGCCCGCCGATCGAACCCTACGGCCTGAAGGGGCTGGCCGCCAGCGGCGCCGCGCTGATCGAGGCGCTGGCGCCGCTGACCGGCGGCGCGCCGGTGGCGCTGGTGGGCCAGGGTCTGGGCGGCTTGCTGGCGCAGGAACTGGCGCTGCGCCGGCCCGATCTGGTGCGCCAGCTGGTGCTGGTGGCCACCGCCGCCAGCGTGCAGGACGACGACCCCTGGGCCCGCCATATCGCGCAGTGCCTGAACTGGTTGGACCACGGCGAAGACATGGCGCGCATCGCCGAGCTGCGGGTGCCGCGTCTGGCCAGCCCGCTGGCGCTGCCGGCCGGGCTGCAACTGGCGCGCTGGTGCCAGGCCCGGGTGCCGGCGCCGACCTGGCGCCGCGCCTTGCTGGCGATGCGCGGTTTCGACCGCCGCGCCGCGCTGGCCAGCATCCACGTGCCGACGCTGGTGCTGGCGGGTGAGCACGACCGCCTGACGCCGCCCGAGAGCCAGCGCGCGCTGGCCGAGGGCATCGTCGGCGCCCGCCAACTCACGCTGCGCGGCGCCGGGCACCTGCCGCAGCTGGAACAGCCCGACGAATTCGACGCCCGGCTGCTGGAATTCCTGCGCCAACCGCCGGCGCCGGTGCACTGAGCTGGCGTCAGCGCACCAGCAACACCGGCGTATCGCAGTTGGCCAGCACCCTGGTGGCGACCGAGCCCATCACCAGGCTGCCGAGCGCGCCGTGGCCGCGCGAGCCCATGATGACCATGTCGAATTTGCCGCTCGCGGCGGTCTTGGCGATGACCTCGCCCGCATTGCCGACCTTGGACAGGCTCTTGACCTTGAGCTCGTGGCGCTGGAGGTACTTGATCACCGGATCCAGCACCTTGGCGGCTTCCTCGGCGTAGTAGGTGTCCACCACTTCCTTGCCGACGGCCGCGCGTGCCCGCGACGGCAGCGTGCCCTGCACGGTGAGCACGGTGTAATCGTTGTCGCCGGCAAACATGTCCAGGTTCGTGGTCAGGTAGGCCAGCATCTTCTTCGTGTAGCTGCTGCCGTCAACGGCCAGGAGAATCTTCATTGTTGCTCCTCAATGGATTGAAGGGTCGGTGCCAGCGCGCAAGTCTAAAGCCTGCGCGGCGCCAGCAGCCCGGCGGCGGCGCGCCCATGCCGTGATCCGCCGACGCACGTCCGCGTGCGTTACGTTTTTTTCCTTCTGCGCAGCGCAGCCATCCCCGATGCCCGTTAGGATGCCTGGTTCTCAAACGCCGCACACACAAGGAGCAGACATGGCACTTCAAGGACCGTTCTTCGGCAAGCGCGAGGAACCCGCGCCCCCGACCCGCAACCCCGCTGGCTCCTCGCTCGGCAGCGCCAGCTCGCTCGGTTCGGCCAGCAACAGCGCCAGTTCGCTGGCGGCGGCCACGCCACTGGCGGCGCCGGCGGTGGCGCCGGCGCCAACCGCCGCGCCCAGCGGCGAAAGCAGCGCGCGCCTGACGGTGGGCCCGAACATCAAGCTCAAGGGCGTCGAGATCACCGACTGCGACACCGTGGTGGTCGAGGGCATGGTCGAAGCCACCATGCATTCGCGCGTGATCGAGGTGGCCGAGTCGGGCGTCTTCAAGGGCGATGCCGAAATCGACATCGCCGAGGTGCGCGGCCAGTTCGATGGCAACCTGACGGCGCGCCAGAAGCTGACCATTTTTTCCACCGGCAAGGTGACCGGCAAGATTCGCTATGGCAAGATCGTGATCGAGGAAGGGGGCGAGCTCTCCGGTGACGTCACGTCCAACACCACGCCGGCCAGCGGCGGCACATCCACCGCCGGCGCCAAGGGCGCCAAGGGCGAGCAACTGGCCGTCGGCGCCTGAGCGCCATCCGGCCGGCCGCGCGCCGGCCCGGTCATTTCTCGGGGCCGTTTCGACGGCCCTTGTGCTGTGCGCCGGCCTGCTCGCCGCCGGCTGCGCCAGCGATGCGCCGCGCGACCGGGGCGAGGTCGGCGGCGCTTATTTCTCGCCCGCCGAACTGCTGCAAAGCGAAGGCAACCGCATGACGCAGACCGCCATGCAGGCCAACCGGCGCAGCCTGCTGCTGCTGGCCGACAAGCTGTACCGCCGCAATCCGGCCGAGTGGCGCAAGAGCGCCGGCTCGCGCGCAGCGGCGCTGTCGCTGCTCGAGCACGTCATGCAGCACGGGCAGGCCTGGGCGCCGCTGGCCGGGCGGCGTGACGTGGCAGCGCTGTCGCTGGCGCTGGCGCCCGAGTTCCAGGGCGACCGCGTGGCTGCCTTCGTGATCGCCTGCGCCGACACCATCGTCACCGCGCACGGCGGCAAGCGCGAGTTCTACTACCTCGACAGCGTCGACCCGCAGCACGTGCACAACGCCGCGCGCAACATGGAGACGGCCCTGTGGATCCTGAACACCCGGCGCGACGTGCGCGGCCAGCCGCTGCTGCTGGCCAACGAGATCGACGGCGAGACGCGCAACCTGAGCTTCGAGCGCGAGTTCGGCAAGATCATCGGCCGCCTCGACCTGCTGGCCAGCTACATGACCGAACGCTATCGGCGCGCCGTGATCGGCTACGTGCAGGGGCTGGTGGCGGCGCCCTTGCTGGTATTTCTACCGGTGCGCTGAACCGATGACACATGACGCAATGACGGCGTATGCATGACCTGACGTTTGACTGCCTCGTTGTCGGCGCCGGGCGCCTTGGAGCCGAGGGCGAGGGGCCACGGCGCAGCCGGGGATCGACCCGGCGGAAAGGATGCGTGCCGGCGTATGCATGACCTGACGTTTGACTACCTCGTCGTCGGCGCCGGGCGCCTTGGAGCCGAGGGCGAGGGGCCACGGCGCAGCCGGGGATCGACCCGGCGGAAAGGATGCGTGCCGGCGTATGCATGACCTGACGTTTGACTACCTCGTCGTCGGCGCCGGGCGCCTTGGAGCCGAGGGCGAGGGGCCACGGCGCAGCCGGGGATCGACCCGGCGGAAAGGATGCGTGCCGGCGTATGCATGACCTGACGTTTGACTACCTCGTTGTCGGCGCCGGCACCGCCGGCTGCCTGCTGGCCAACCGCCTGTCCCGGGACAAAACCAAGCGCGTGCTGCTGATCGAGGCCGGCGGCAGGGACGACTACCACTGGGTGCACATCCCGGTCGGTTATCTGTACTGCATCGGCAACCCGCGTACCGACTGGCTCTACCACACCGAGCCCGCCGCCGGCCTGAACGGCCGCACCCTGCGCTACCCGCGCGGCAAGGTGCTGGGCGGCTGCAGCAGCATCAACGGCATGATCTACATGCGCGGCCAGTCGCGCGACTACGACCAGTGGGCGGCGCTGACGGGCGAGGACGCCTGGCGCTGGGACAACTGCCTGCCCGACTTCCGCGCCCACGAGGACCACTACAAGCTTGACCGCCACGAGCCTGGACGGAGCACCGGGGCATCACACGATTTCGCCGCCCTGCACGGCAACTTCAGCACCGGCTCCAGCGCCGAATGGCGGGTCGAGAAACAGCGCCTGCGCTGGGAGGTGCTGGACGCCTTCGCGCACGCAGCGCAGCAGGCCGGCATCCCCGCCACCGACGACTTCAACCGCGGCACGAACGAAGGCGTGGGTTATTTCGAGGTCAACCAGCGGGGCGGCTGGCGCTGGAACACCGCCAAGGCCTTTCTCCGACCGGCCCTGCGGCGCCCCAACCTGACGGTGTGGACCAGCACGCAGGTCAAGCGCCTGCTGCTGGAGCGCGGCGACGCCGGCCTGCGCTGCGTGGGGCTGGAACTGGTGCGGGGCGGGGCCACCCTGACCGCGCGCGCGGCGCAAGAGGTCGTGCTGGCGGCCGGCAGCATCGGCTCGCCGCAGATCCTGCAACTGTCGGGCGTCGGGCCGGCGGCGCTGTTGCAGCAGCACGGCATTCCGGTGGCGGCCGACCTGCCCGGCGTCGGCGCCAACCTGCAAGACCATTTGCAAATCCGCAGCGTCTACAAGATCGAAGGCGGCAAAACCCTGAACCAGATCGCCAGCACGCTGTGGGGCAAGACCGGCATCGCGCTCGAATACCTGCTGCGCCGCACCGGCCCCATGAGCATGGCGCCCAGCCAGCTGGGCGCCTTCACGCGCTCGTCACCGGCTTTTGAATGGCCCAACATCGAATACCACGTGCAGCCGCTCAGCCTGGACGCGTTTGGTGAGCCGCTGCACGCCTTCCCGGCCATCACGGCCAGCGTGTGCAACCTCAACCCCAGCAGCCGCGGCACGGTGCAGATCAAGAGCCCGCGCTTTGAAGACGCGCCCGCCATCGCGCCCAACTATCTGGCCACCGACGAAGACCGCCAGGTGGCTGCCGACAGCCTGCGCGTGACGCGCCGCATCATGGCGCAGCCGGCCATGGCGCGCTTCCAACCCGAGGAGTTCAAGCCCGGCGTGCAGTACCAGAGCGACGACGAACTGGCCCGCCTGGCCGGCGACATCGCGTCCACCATCTTCCACCCCATCGGCACCACCAAGATGGGCCGTGACGACGATGCCATGGCCGTGCTGACCCCGCGCCTGCAGGTGCGCGACGGCGCCGGCGGCCTGATCGCCGGCCTGCGCGTGGTCGACGCCGGCGCCATGCCGACGATTACCAGCGGCAACACCAACAGCCCCACGCTGATGATGGCGGAGAAGGCGGCAAGGTGGATTCAGGGTAGTGCGGACTGAGCAGCGAATTGCAGGCAAAACAGCTGTAAACGCTGACCCAGCCTGCGCAAGCAGCTATAAATTTCAAGTTGGCTCGCCCTCACCCTCCTTCGACAAGCTCTGGACAGGCCAAGCCTCTCCCAGAGGGAGAAGGAGAAACATCCGAGGCCGAGCACAGCGATGGCCCGAGTGGTTTTTCTCAACTCCCCTCTGGCCGTGCCGAGAAGCGCAGGGCGTGGGGCGAGCGCAGCGAAGCATGCGCTTCGTGCTCTGACTCGCTGCGGTTGTTTGAGCGGCGAGAGCGAAGCGAACAAAGCGAGTTCCGCAGCGCCGCCCCATGACCGAGCATCGCAGGCTGCCCGAAGCGAAGCGGAGGGACGCGGCCAGTGGGGTCGCCTTTTTCTTTGGTTACTTTCTTTTTGGCGAGACAAAAAGAAAGTGACTGCGCCGCCGGGCGCACATCCCGGCCGACAGCGCATCCAGCACCCAAGAAGCCTCAAGGCTTGATCGCGATCTTCAACACCCCATCCCGCTGGTGGCTGAACAGGTCATAAGCCTCCACGATCTCATCCAGCTTCCGCTGGTGCGTCACCAGCACCCCCAGATCCAGCCGCTCGGACTCGATCACATTCATCAGCCGCCGCATCCTCTCCTTGCCGCCCGGGCACAGCGCCGTGTTGATGCGGTGATCGCCCAGCCCCGCGCCGAACGCAGCAACGGGGATCCTCAGGTCTTCCGAATACACCCCCAGGCTCGACAGCGTGCCACCCGGCCGAATGCAGCGCAGCGACTGCTCAAACGTGGATTGCAGGCCGAGCGCCTCGATGGCCGAGTCGGCGCCCTTGCCGCCGGTGAGCTTGAGCACCTCTTCCACCACATCGACCTGGTTGAAGTTCAGCGTCACATCCGCGCCCAGTTTCTTGCTGATTTCCAGCCGGTGGTCGTTGCCATCGACCGCGATGATGGTGGTGGCGCCGCGCAGGCGCGCGCCCGCCGTGGCGCACAGGCCGATCGGGCCTTGGGCGAACACCACCACGGTGTCGCCGATCTTGATGTTGGCGTTCTCGGCGCCAGCAAAGCCGGTGGACATGATGTCGGGGCACATCAGCACCTGCTCGTCGGTCAGGCCGTCGGGCACCGGCGCCAGGTTGCCCTCGGCATCGGGCACCAGCACGTATTCGGCCTGCGTGCCATCGATCAGGTTGCCAAAGCGCCAGCCGGCCGTCAGCTTGTAGCCGTGGCAGCCGCAGCGGCCTGACGCCACCAGGTAGCTGCCGTCCTGCGCCGCGGCGCCATCCTGCGCGGCGTAGCTGTTGAAATTGGGGCAGATGGCGCCCGCAATCACGCGCTGGCCTTCGCTGTAGCCCTGCACGGCGCTGCCCAGCTTGACGATCACGCCCACGGGCTCATGGCCTACGGTCAGGCCCCTCTCGACCGGGTACTCGCCCTTGAGGATGTGCACGTCGGTGCCGCAAATCGTCGTCGTGGTGATCTTGATCAGCGCGTCGTTGGGACCGACGCCCGGGATCGGCTTGTCGGCCAGCTCAATGCGACCGGGCTCCACAAAGACGGCGGCTTTCATCATCTGGGCCATGGGGGCTCTCCTTGCTGCAAGTGGGGACGAAGGCCGCGACGTGTGCGGCGCTTGAATTCACTATAGGACGCCTGTGTGGCGCAGTCTTGACACGCATCAGTCATGGTTGCCATCGGGCGGGCGCGGCGCGGTGCGCGTACCATCGTCCGCAAACACTTTTTTGTCACTTATTCAGTTGAGGAGCTTCGCCATGACGACCGCCACCGCGCCCGCCACCCAGCAAAACACCTACCCCGACACCCAACTCCACATCGACGGCCAATGGTGCGATGCCGAAGGCGGTAAGACCATGGGCGTGTTCAACCCCGCCAACGGGCAGGAGATCGGCCGCCTGGCGCACGCCAGCCGCGCCGACCTGGACCGCGCCCTGGCCGCCGCACAAAAAGGCTTCGAGACCTGGCGCGCCGTGCCCGCGCACGAGCGCGCCGCGCTGATGCGCAAGGCAGCGCAAATCTTCCGCGAGCGCGCCGACGAAACCGCACGCCACCTGACCATGGAGCAGGGCAAGCCGCTGGCCGAGGCCAAGGGCGAGGTGCTGGCCGCCTGCGACGTGATCGAGTGGATGGCGGCTGAAGGCCAGCGCGTCTACGGCCGCATCGTGCCGCCGCGCAATCTGCGCGGCACGGCCCACGTCACCAAGCACCCGGTGGGGCCGGTGGCCGCCTTCACACCGTGGAACTTCCCGGTCAACCAGGTGGTGCGCAAGCTGTCGGCGGCGCTGGCCACGGGCTGCTCCATCATCGTCAAGGCACCGGAAGAGACCCCCGCCTCGCCCGCCGCGCTGATCCGCGCCTTTGTCGATGCCGGCGTGCCGGCAGGCGTGGTGCAGTTGGTCTACGGCGTGCCGGCGGCGATTTCGGAATACCTGATCCCACACCCCGTCATCCGTAAGATCACCTTCACCGGGTCCACGCCCGTGGGCAAGCAACTGGCGGCGCTGGCCGGCCAGCACATGAAGCGCGCCACGATGGAGCTGGGCGGCCACGCGCCGGTCATCGTGTGTGAGGACGCCGACATCGACCTCGCCATCAGGACCGCCGGCGGCGCCAAGTTCCGCAACGCAGGCCAGGTCTGCATTTCGCCCACGCGCTTTCTGGTCGCCAAACCCATCGCGGCTGAGTTCACCCGCAAGCTCGCCGCGCAGGCCGAGAAGTTCACCGTCGGCGACGGCCTGGCCGAGGGAACACGCATGGGGCCGCTGGCCAACCCGCGCCGCGTCACCGCCATGCAGGCGCTGACCGAGGATGCCATCCAACGCGGCGGCACCGTGGCCACG
This sequence comes from Burkholderiales bacterium, assembly GCA_016702555.1. GTDB lineage: Bacteria > Pseudomonadota > Gammaproteobacteria > Burkholderiales > Burkholderiaceae_C > Ottowia. Next base: position 315,100 of record JADJDV010000002.1, on the reverse strand, counting down.
GGCGGCAAGCGCATCGGTGAGGCTGGCAACTTCTGGGCCCCCACGGTGCTGGCCGACTTGCCGCTCGAAGCCGATGTGCTCAACCAGGAGCCCTTTGGCCCCATGGCCGTGGTGCACGCCTTCGACACGCTGGATGCGGCCCTGCATGAGGCCAACCGCCTGCCCTTCGGCCTGGCCGGCTACGCCTACACCCAATCCCTGAAAAACGCGCACCAGATCAGCCAGCAGCTTGAAGTGGGCCTGTTGTGGATCAACCAGCCCGCCGCCGCCTGGCCTGAGCTGCCATTTGGCGGGGTCAAGGACTCGGGCTATGGATCGGAAGGCGGGCCGGAAGCGCTGGAGGCGTACCTGACGACCAAGTCGGTGTCCACCTTCTGCGGCTGAAACCTCTGCCCGTTCAGCCACCCCGCCGCCCGAAGGGGCAGCGGGTCTGAAAAAGATCGGACAATCACGGGTTCGCCCCAACCGCTTTCTGACTGCGCCGACGCCCGGCCTGCCCGCCATGTCCCACACCATCCTGCAATCGCTTCCCGCCGGCCAGAAGGTCGGCATCGCCTTCTCGGGCGGCCTGGACACCAGCGCCGCGCTGCTGTGGATGCGCCAGAAGGGCGCCATCCCTTACGCCTACACCGCCAACCTGGGCCAGCCAGACGAGGACGATTACGACGCGATTCCGCGCCAGGCGATGGAATACGGCGCCGAAAAAGCGCGCCTGGTCGATTGCCGCACGCAGCTGGCCAACGAGGGCATTGCCGCCCTGCAATGCGGCGCCTTCCACATCCAGACCGCCGGCGCCACCTACTTCAACACCACGCCGCTCGGCCGCGCGGTGACCGGCACCATGCTGGTCAACGCGATGAAGGAAGATGACGTCAACATCTGGGGCGATGGCAGCACGTACAAGGGCAATGACATCGAGCGCTTCTACCGCTACGGGCTGCTCACCAACCCATCGCTCAAGATTTACAAGCCCTGGCTCGACCAGCAGTTCATCGATGAGCTGGGCGGCCGCAAGGAAATGTCGGAATTCATGCAGAAGGCCGGTTTTGACTACAAGATGTCGACCGAAAAGGCCTATTCGACCGATTCCAACATGCTGGGCGCTACGCACGAGGCGAAGGACTTGGAAGAGTTGAACAGGGGCATCCGCATCGTCAACCCGATCATGGGCGCGGCGTTCTGGAAGCCCGAGGTCGAGGTCAAGCCTGAAGAAGTGCGCGTGCGCTTCGAGGAAGGCCGCCCGGTGGCGCTGAACGGCAAGGAGATCGCCGACCCCGTTGAGCTGTTCCTGGAAGCCAACCGCATCGGCGGCCGCCATGGCCTGGGGATGTGCGACCAGATCGAGAACCGCATCATCGAAGCCAAGAGCCGCGGCATTTACGAAGCGCCCGGCATGGCGCTGCTGTTCATCGCCTACGAGCGGCTGCTCACCGGCATCCACAACGAAGACACCATCGAGCAGTACCGCATGAACGGCCTCAAGCTGGGGCGCCTCTTGTACCAGGGCCGCTGGTTCGACCCGCAGGCCATCATGCTGCGCGAGACGGCGCAGCGCTGGGTGGCCAACGCCATCACCGGCGAGGTGACGCTGGAGCTGCGCCGCGGCAACGACTACAGCCTGCTCAACACCGAGTCGCCCAACCTGACCTACGCGCCGGAGCGCCTGTCGATGGAAAAGGTGGAGAACGCGCCCTTCACCCCGCTCGACCGCATTGGCCAGCTGACCATGCGCAACCTGGACATCACCGACACGCGCGACAAGCTGAGCGTTTACAGCAAGACCGGCCTGCTGCAATTGGGCGAAGGCTCGATGCTGCCGCAGCTGGGGCACGAAAGCGAGACGGGCAGGAAGTGAGCGCCGGTTGCGCCATCGCTGCCGGCCATTCGAGGTGACCGCTGCCTGACCCTGGAACGCCGCAAATATGCGGGCAAACACCGATATCGGGCTGATCGCGGCAGCTGTTACATTTGTCCTACTTCAGTGACCTGCGCCATGGCGCAGGTCCGCGAAGGGGCTGAGGAGACAAGCTAGACCACCGCCGGAACCACAACTCAAAGACATTCATCTCCGAGACGAAGATGACAAGGGCGCCCAAACGGGCGCCCTTTTTTCTTGTCCGCGCCGAGGATGACCGGCACTGCTCGCAGCCAACGCATAATCCGTGCCTTCGGCGACCCACACGCACTGACCCTCGGCCGATCGCCCACCCCCAATGGATTTGTTCCTTGTTTCGCTGGCTTCGCTGCTGGCCGGCGGCATCGATTCGATTGTCGGCGGCGGTGGCCTGATCCTGGTGCCGGCGCTGTTCGCGGTCTACCCGAGCAGCCCGCCGGCCACGCTGTTCGGCACCAACAAGAGCGCCTCGGTCTGGGGCACGACGATTGCCACCGTGCAGTACAGCCGCCGGGTGCAGATGCGCTGGGCGGTGCTGCTGCCCGCCGCCTGCGCGGCGCTGACAGGGTCTTTCGTCGGCGCGTGGGTGGTGACGCTGATCGATCCGGACTTCCTGCGTCGGGCGTTGCCCTTCATCCTGCTGGCGGTGCTGGCCTACACCTTGGCCCGGAAGGATCTGGGCCGCACGCACGCCCCGCGTCACAGCCGGCAGCGGGAAACCGCGCTGGCCTGCGCCATTGGCCTGATCATCGGCTGGTACGACGGCTTCTTCGGCCCCGGCACCGGCAGTTTCTTCATCTTCCTGTTCGTGCGTCTGCTGGGCTACGACTTCCTCAACGCCTCGGCCTCGGCCAAGCTGCTGAACGTGGCCACCAACGTGTCGGCGCTGGCGCTGTTCGCTGCCAAGGGACACATCTGGTGGCAGATCGGCCTGACCATGGCCGTCGCCAACGTGGCCGGCAGCCTGATCGGCACCCGGCTGGCGCTGAAGCACGGCGCCGGCTTCGTGCGCGGCGTGTTCATGGTGGTGGTCAGCGCACTGATCCTGAAGACCGGCTACGACGCCTTCTTGCGCTGAGACAAGGCCGGGCGCCCCCGCACGCCCAACAATGGCGCCTCGCCGGCCGCGTCGGCCGCCCCTTGCCCAATTTGCGAGCACCCGTCATGACATTCGAAGACCTCCTGTACGACGTGAAGAACGGCGTGGCCTGGATCACCATCAACCGCCCCGACAAGATGAACGCCTTCCGCGGCCAGACCTGCGACGAGATCATCCGTGCGCTCAACAAGGCGGGCTACGACCGCAGCGTGGGCTGCATCGTGCTGGCCGGTGCCGGCGAGAAGGCGTTCTGCACCGGCGGTGACCAGTCCGCCCACAACGGCAACTACGACGGCCGCGGCACCATCGGCCTGCCGATGGAGGAGCTGCACACAGCCATCCGCGACGTGCCCAAGCCGGTGATCGCGCGCGTGCAGGGCTACGCCATTGGCGGCGGCAACGTGCTGGCGACCATCTGCGACCTGACCATCTGCTCGGAGAAAGCCGTGTTCGGCCAGGTCGGGCCCAAGATGGGCTCGGTGGACCCGGGCTACGGCACCGCCTTCCTGGCCCGCGTGGTGGGCGAGAAGAAGGCCCGCGAGATCTGGTACCTGAACAAGCGCTACAGCGGCAAGGAAGCCGAGGCCATGGGCCTGGCCAACGTCTGCGTGCCGCACGAGCAGCTGGACGCCACCGTGCAGGAGTGGGCCGAGACGATTTGCGAGCGCAGCCCGACGGCCATCGCCATTGCCAAGCGCAGCTTCAACATGGACACCGCGCACCAGAGCGGCATCGCCGGCCTGGGCATGTACGCACTCAAGCTCTACTACGACACCGACGAATCGCGCGAAGGCGTGGCGGCACTGAAGGAAAAGCGCAAGCCGGAGTTTCGCAAGTACACCAAGTAAGGGCTCACTCAGCCACCGACACCGGCACGCGCGGCGCCAGCGCGCACATCAGCTCGTAGCCGATGGTGCCAGCGGCCTGCGCCACTTCGTCGATCGGCAGCACGGCACCGCCCTCGGCCACGCCCCACAGGGTGGCCAGGCTGCCGGGTTGCGCCTGCGGCAGCGGCGCCAGGTCGACCGCGAGCATGTCCATGCTGACGCGGCCGACGGTGCGGGTGCGCACGCCGTGGACCAGCACCGGCGTGCCGGTGGGCGCGTGGCGCGGGTAGCCGTCGGCGTAGCCGCAGGCGACCACGCCGACGCGCATCGGCGCCTCGGCGACGAAGGTCGAGCCGTAGCCGACGCTGTCGCCGACGCTCAGCTGGTTCACCGCGAGCAGGCGCGCGGCCAGGGTCATGGCCGGCCGCAGGCCCCAGTGGGCGGCATCGTGCTCGGGGGAATCGGGCGCCGAGCCATAGGCGGCGATGCCCGGGCGCACCCAGTCGCCGCGCACCGCCTCGTCCTGCGCGTGACGCAGCGTGGCGGCGCTGTTGCACAGGCTGCGCTCGCCCGGCAGGCCGTCGGTGGCGCGCTGGAACGCGGCCCATTGCGCGGCGATGCCCTTGCCGGAATCGGCGTCGCTGAAATGCGTCATGTGCGCGATCTCGTCCACCTGCGGCAGCGCCGCCAGGCGCGCGTAGGCGCTGCGGTAGCGCTCGGGCGCGAAGCCGAGCCGGTTCATGCCCGAGTTGAGCTTCAGGAACACGCGCTGCGGCTGCTGCGTCTTGTGCGCCGCCAGCCAGTCGATCTGCGCCTCGCGGTGAATCGTGTGCCACAGGTTCAGGCGCGAGCACAGCTCCAGGTCGCGCGGCTCGAACACGCCCTCCAGCAGCAAGATCGGCCCGCGCCAGCCCAGCGTGCGAACGCGCTCGGCCTCGGCCAGATCGAGCAGGGCAAAGCCGTCGGCGCCGCGCAGGCCGTCGAAGGCGCGCTCGATGCCATGCCCGTAGGCATTGGCCTTGACGATGGCCCACAGGCGCGCGCCCGGCGCGGCGGCGCGCAGGCGCTGCAGGTTGTGGCGCAGCGCGCCGGTGTGGATGGTGGCGTGGATGGGGCGGGGCATGGGCGAATCGGACAGGCACCACAAGGGCGGATGCCACGGATTCTGGCACCGCCGCACCATGGCAAACCCCCCATGGCGCGCCTGGGAGTGCGTGCTATAACCGCCGCACTTTACAAGGCGAGCCCGCTTGTTCCCCGTATTTCCACCCTCCGCAGCCGCGCCAGCCGCCGCGCCGATACCGCGTGCCCTGCCCCCTCGCAGGGCGGCAAAGCGGCGGCGCAGCAAGCCGCTCCCCTACCAAGGGCGGCGGAGCAGGCCGTGCCCGAACGCCGTGGCCGGACCTGCGCCGGCCACCAGCGTTGTCCCCCCTCCGGGGGGAAAGCCTGCCCCGGACCCGATCCGGTGGCGCGCAGCGCCTCAGGGGGGAGCCTCAGCATGAAACGCGGCTTCTACACCATCATGGCGGCGCAGTTCTTCAGCTCGCTGGCCGACAACGCGCTGTTCGTCGCGGCGGTGGAGTTGCTGCGCACCAGCGGCACGCCGACCTGGCAGCAGGCGGCGCTGGTGCCGATGTTCGCGCTGTTCTACGTCATCCTGGCGCCCTGGGTGGGCGCCTTCGCCGACTCACGGCCCAAGGGCTGGGTCATGTTCGTCAGCAACGCCATCAAGATCGTCGGCTGCCTGGCCATGCTGTTCGGCGGCCACCCCTTGCTGGCCTACGCCATCGTCGGGTTGGGCGCGGCCGCGTATTCGCCGGCCAAGTACGGCATCCTGACGGAGCTGCTGCCGCCCTCTCAACTGGTCAAGGCCAACGGCTGGATCGAGGGGCTGACCATCGCTTCCATCATCCTCGGCGTGCTGCTGGGCGGGCAACTGGTGGGGCCGCACTTGTCGGCGCATCTGCTGGCGATCGACCTGCCGGGCATCGACACCGGCGTCGACACCCCGCCCGAGGCGGCGATCGCGGTGCTGGTGCTGGTGTACGCCATCGCCGCCGCGATCAACCTGCGCATCCCGCGCACCGGCGTCGAGATGCGCCCGCTGCCGCGCCGGCTGGGCAGCCTGCTGCCCGACTTCCGGCGCTGCAACAATCGCCTGTGGCGCGACAAGCTGGGCCAGATCTCTCTCGCCACCACCACGCTGTTCTGGGGCGTGTCGGGCAACATGCGCTACATCGTGCTGGCCTGGGCGGCGGTGGCGCTGGGCTACGGCACCACGCAGGCGGCCAACCTGGTCGGCGTGGTGGCCTTCGGCACCGCCGCGGGCGCCATCGCGGCCTCGATGCGCGTGCGGCTGGACCGCGCCACCAGCGTGATGCCGCTGGGCTTGCTGATGGGCGCACTGGTGATCGCCATGGTGTTCATCGACCGGCTGTGGCTGGCGGTGCCCTTCCTGATCGCGATGGGGGCGCTGGGCGGCTACATCGTGGTGCCGATGAACGCGCTGCTGCAACACCGCGGCCACAACCTGATGGGCGCCGGCCGCTCGATCGCGGTGCAGAACTTCAACGAGCAGGCCTGCATCCTGGCGCTGGGCGCGCTCTACACCGCCTCCACCGGCATCGGCCTGTCGGCCTTTGGCGCCATCGCCCTGTTCGGTGCCGTGGTGGTGGCGGTCATGCTGCTGATCCAGCTCTGGTACCGCCACAACCTGCGCCACCACCCGGCCGAGATCAAGCAGCTGATGCGCATCGCGCGCGGCGGCTTCGGGCGGCACTGAGGTGATGCGCCCTGCCTCGATGGCGCGCCCGGCGCTGGCGCTGCTGTTCAACGCCGCCGTGTGGGGCCTGTCGTGGATCGCCTTCAAGGCGCTGCACCGGCACGGCCTGCATCCGCTGTGGAGCACGGCCATCGTCTACGCCGGAGGGCTGGCGGCGCTGCTGCTGTGGCGCCCCGGCAGCGTGCGCGTGCTGTGGGCGCATCCGTACCTGCTGGGGCTGATGGCGGCGGCGGGGCTGACCAACGTCGGCTTCAACTGGGCCGTGACGGTGGGCGACGTGGTGCGCGTCACCCTGCTGTTCTACCTGATGCCGGTGTGGTCCATCGGCCTGGCCTGGTGGCTGCTGGGCGAGCGACCCACGCGCGCCGCGCTGCTGCGCCTGCTGCTGGCGCTGGCCGGCTTGGTGCTGGTGCTGCATCGCCCGGGCGCGGCCTGGCCGCTGCCCAGCGGGGCGGCCGACTTCCTGGCGCTGCTGGGCGGGTTCTGCTTTGCGCTGACCAACGCGCTGCTGCGCCGCTGGCGCGACACGCCGCGCGATGCGCGCGTGCTGGCCATGTTCGCCGGCGGCCTGCTGATGAGCAGTGCGCTGGCGCTGGGTGGGCTGGCCGGTGACGCGCCGCCCGCACTGTCGACCGACTGGCTGCCCTGGGCGCTGGCGCTGACGCTGGCGTTTCTGGCCGGCAATCTGGCGCTGCAGTACGGCGCGGCGCGCCTGCCGGCGCACGTGACGGCGCTGATCATGCTGGCCGAGGTGGTGATCGCCGCCGTGTCGGCGGTGCTGCTCGGCGCCGCCCAGCCCACACCAGCCACCTGGGCCGGCGGCGCGTTGATCGTGCTGGTGGCCTTGCTCAGCCTGCGCCCGGCGCCGCGCCAGCCGCCTTCGCCCTGAACCCGCCGCGCAATCAGCGAGGTGTCTGCAGCGCTTCGTCGAGCAGCTCGACCCAGTGCCGCACCGGCAGCTCGGTGCCGGCCTGCAAATGCGTGATGCAGCCAATGTTGGCCGACAGGATCGCCGTCGGCCGTTCGGCGCCGCGTTCGCCCATCAGATGGCCCAGCTTGCGCTCGCGCAGCTGCTGCGACAGCTCGGGCTGCAGCACCGAATAGGTGCCGGCCGAGCCGCAGCACAGGTGCGCCTCTTGTGCCGCCGGCCGCAAGTCGAAGCCAAGCGCGCCCAGGTGCTGCTCGACCCCGCCGCGCAACTGCTGCCCGTGCTGCAGCGTGCAGGGCGAATGCCAGGCCAGCGTGCCGGCGGGCGCCTTGACTCGACCACGCAGGGCGGCGGCGATGTCGGGCAGCAGTTCGCTCAGGTCGCGCGCCAGCTCGGACACACGCGCCGCCCGATCGGCGTAGCGCGGCTCGTGCCGCAGCAGGTGGCCGTACTCCTTGACCATGGCGCCGCAGCCGGAGGCGTTGATGACGATGGCCTCGATGGCGCCGCTCTCGATGTGGCGCCACCAGGCATCGACGTTGGCCCGCATCTGCGCCAGGCCGCCATCGGCGTCGGCCAGGTGGTACTTGACCGCGCCGCAGCAGCCCTGCCCGCGCGCCACCACGCATTCGATGCCGGCGGCGTCGAGCACGCGCGCGGTCGCCGCGTCGATGTTGGGCGCCATCGACGGCTGCACGCAACCCTGCAGCACCAGCACCTTGCGCGCGTGCGAGCGGCTCGGCCAGCGGCCGGGGTCGCGCCGCGCCGGCACCTTGGCCTGGAGCGACGCTGGCAGCAGCCCGCGCACCGACTGGCCCAGGCGCATCGCCGGGCCGAACAGCGGCGAGGACAGGCCGCGGCGCAGCCAGTCGCGCTGGCGCTGCTCAGGCGCCGGCCGCGCCACCTTGGCCTCGACCACCTGGCGGCCGATGTCGACCAGGCGGCCATACTGCACGCCGCTGGGGCAGGTGGTCTCGCAGTTGCGGCAGGTCAGACAGCGGTCCAGGTGCTGCTGGGTGGTGCGCGTGGGCTCATGGCCTTCCAGCACCTGCTTGATCAGGTAGATGCGCCCGCGCGGGCTGTCCAGCTCGTCGCCCAGCAGCTGATAGGTCGGGCAGGTGGCGAGGCAGAAACCGCAATGCACGCACTTGCGCAGGATCGCCTCGGCCTCCTGGCCGTCGAGGGTGTCGCGGAATTCGGGGCTGAGATGGGTTTGCAATGGGATGGGCTCCGGCAGCGGGCTGCGACAGAACCTTAGCACGTAGCCAAAGGCATACACACACCGGCACATCTACACTCACCCCATGACCCTGCCACCTCCTCTGCATGAAGCCCTGCGTGACTTTGTTTGTGTAACCGAAGTGGAAAATGGGCGCTTTTTTGTCACCGAGTTGTTCCAGCGCAAGTTCGGTCACGCGCCACCAGCGTTCGGTCGTCATATCGTCGCCTTCGTGCGCATAGACAGCACCCATCTTTACGCCGCCAGCTACCTGCATTTTTGGCAGAAAGACACTTACGGTCTGATCGGCGGCGGCTGCACGGACGGTACGGTGCTCCGCCGCCTCTCGCCCGAGCGCCTGGCCACGGTCAACGCTGCCGGCGGACTGCTGCGGCAGACGCTGCTGTATGGGTTCGAGCGTTTCGCGCCCGGGCTGGAAGCGTTCTTCGGTCACTGCGGTGATGCCCGCGCCAAGGAGGTCGATTTGGCCGCCGGATTTCTGGAAACACACGATCAACACCTGCTGGTGCGCTGGGTCGGCACACCCACACCCGAACGGCAGGCAACACTTATCAACGAGGCGCTGACCATGGGAGCCTTCTGATGAGCCGCATGGCCGTACTGACCTATCACAGCCAGAACATCCTGGGCAACGACTACGCGAGCAACGACCATGTCGCCCTGCGCAGCGATCTGGCCGAGTTGCGGCGTCGCGGCATTCGTATCGTCAGCCTGAACCATCTGGTTGATGCGCTGATCAGCGGCGCTGCGACGGATTTTCCGGCCGGCGCCGTGGCGCTCAGCTGCGACGACGGCACCGTACTCGACTGGTTCGACTACCACCATCCCGAGTGGGGTTGGCAGCCTGGATTCGACCGGCTATTGCGCGATCACATGGATGACACCGGTACCGTCACAGAGGTCATCACGGCTTTCCTGATCGCATCCCCGCAGGCACGTGCCGATATCGACGCCGGCTGCTACGGCGGTGCGGCGCTCAGCACCTCGTCATGGTGGGCGGACGCGGCCGACAGCGGACGGTTTTACCTGGGCAATCACAGTTGGGATCACGCTCACGCGTGCCTGCGCGAATTGGCCGACACTCCGGCGCTGTGCGGAAATTTCCACATGGTGACCGATGCGGTGAGCGCCGACCGGCAGCTGCGCCAAGCGGGGGACTTCATTGCGGCGGAACTCGGTACTGGCGTGCTACGCCCGCGACTGTTTGCCTACCCCTATGGACACGCAACCGATTACCTCGTGCACGAGTACCTGCCAAAGCGGCGTGCCGAGCACGGTATCGACGCTGCCTTCACGACCGAGCCAGCCTACGTTACCCCGACCGCCAATCGTTTCCGGCTTCCACGATTCGTTTGCGGCGATGCCTGGCGCAGCTCCGAGGAATTCGAAAAGATTCTCGATTCACTAGAACTAATTTAGTAACAAATAGGGTTGAGCATTGGTCTTGCAGCCATGCGCTGAAAATGCTGCCTGGCAACGATAGGCATCGCTTGTGCCCTGAGTCCTGCAAGACACGCTGCTCAAATCATGCGCAGCGCTCCAAATACCCCGGCTGGATCGAAAGCCTGCTGCACCTGGCGCTGAATGCGCGCCAGCGGCTCGGCGAGCGGCGTGAACACCGGCACCGTGCCGTCGCCACCGCGAAACAGCGTGGCGTGCCCGCCGGCGCGCGTGGCGGCCTCGCGCACGATGCGCGCATCGGCAGGCGTGGCCCTCAACCAGCGCTGCGCGCCATGCCACTCGACCATGGTCGGGCCCAGGTTCAACGGCGTTGCGGTGTCGGGCACGCTGGCGCGCCACAGCGCCTCGCCCGGCGCCAGACGGAAGAAGGGCAGCGCCTGGTCGCGCAGCGCGCTCCATTGGCGTTCGGCCTGCTCGGCGGCCATCGCCTCACCGCCCATCTGCCGCTGCGCCGCCGCCACCGCCGCGCGGGCGCCGCGCAGGCGCACCGCCAGCTGGCCATCGGCCCAGCAGCTGGCGTTCAGCGGCAGCGGCTGGCCGCCCCAGCGGTTGAGTTGCTGGCGCGCGCTGGTTTCGGACAGTTCGAACAGCAGCGTGGCCTCGGCCGGCGGCACGGGCAGCACCTTCAGGCTGACCTCCACGATCACGCCCAGCGTGCCCAGGCTGCCGGCCATCAGGCGGCTGACGTCGTAGCCGGCCACGTTCTTCATCACCTGGCCGCCGAAGGTGAGCAGTTCGCCCTTGCCGTTGACGATCTGCACGCCCAGCACGTAGTCGCGCAGGCTGCCGACGCTGGCGCGCGCCGGGCCGGACAGCCCGGCCGCCACCATGCCGCCGACGGTGCCGGCGACGCCGAAGCGCGGCGGCTCGAACGGCAGGCACTGGCCGCGCTCGGCCAGCAACGCTTCCACATCACGCAGCCGGGTGCCGGCGCGCGCCGTGACCACCAGCTCGCTCGGCTCGTAGCTCACCACCCCGGCGAGCGGGCGCGTGTCGAGCAACTCGCCGTGCAGCTGCTGGCCGTAGAAGTCCTTGCTGCCGCCGCCGCGGATGCGCAGCGGCCGGCCACGCTCCGCGGCCTTGCGCACCTTGTCGATGATGGCTTCGAGGGCAACGTCCATGGCGTCGATGGTAACGGCAGGCGGCATGGCACAAAGAAATGCCAGCCCACATTCAAGTGGCTGGCACGGGCAAGATACGGACGTGGGTGAGGTTCAGCCTTGCAGCTCCAACCGGCGCTCGATGCGATCCAGGCGGTCCTTGATCGCGTCGATCGTGCCTTGCTGGCGATACACGTCTTCCTGCGTTCCGCTCGCCTCGCGGCGGCCCGAGAGCACCTGCATCTCGAGCTGGTTGAGCCCATGCTTCACGTCCTTGAATTCGTCCTGCATGGCATGACGCATGCTCTGAATCTCGGAGCGCAATCCCTTCAGATGCTCGATGATCAGGTTGCCGACGCTTTCCATCGCGCCAGTCTACTCCGCTTGCCTGAAATCCGCGACTTCCGGGCGCTGCCACCGATCAGCGGCTGTAAGCCGTCTCGCCGTGGCTGGAGATGTCCAACCCCTGGCGCTCCTGTTCCTCGCTCACGCGCAAACCGACCAGCACATCGACGAGCTTGTAGGCAACGAAGGAAACCACGCCCGACCACGCGACGGTGAACAGCACGCTCTTGATCTGGATCCACACCTGCGCACCCAGGCTGAAGCTGGCCGGGTCGACGCCGCCGGTGCCACCGAGTGCGGGCGCGGCGAACACGCCGGTCAGGATCGCGCCCAGCATGCCGCCGACGCCGTGCACGCCGAACACATCGAAGGCGTCGTCGGCCTTCAGCAGGCGCTTCAGGCCACTGACGCCCCACAGGCAGACCGGGCCCGCCAGCGCGCCGATGACAAGGGCGCCCATGGGGCCGACGAAGCCCGCCGCCGGCGTCACCGCCACCAGCCCCGCCACGGCGCCCGAGGCCGCGCCCAGCATCGACGCCTTGCCCTTGTGCAGCGCTTCGCCCGCCGACCAGCCCAGCGTGGCCGCCGCCGTGGCCAGCACGGTGTTGATGAAGGCCAGGCCGGCGGTGCCGTTGGCCGCGCCCGCCGAGCCGGCGTTGAAGCCGAACCAGCCCACCCACAGCAGCGAGGCGCCCACCATGGTCAGCGTCAGGCTGTGCGGGGTGAAGGCCTCGCGGCCAAAGCCGACGCGCTTGCCCAGCATGTAGGCGCCCACCAGGCCGGCGATGCCGGAGTTGATGTGCACCACGGTGCCGCCGGCAAAGTCCAGCGCGCCATCCCTGGCCAGCAGACCGCCGCCCCAGACGATGTGCGCCATCGGCACGTAGCTGAAGCTGAACCACAGCACCATGAACAGCAGCACGGCGGAGAACCTGATGCGCTCGGCGAAAGCGCCGACGATCAGGCAGCAGGTGATGGCGGCGAAGGTGCCCTGAAAGGCGATGAACACGTATTCCGGAATCGTCGGCAGCGCGCCGATGCTGTCCGGCGCCACGCCGATCAGGAACAGCTTGCCCAACCCGCCGACGATATGGCCATCGCCGCTGAAAGCCAGGCTGTAGCCGTACACCGCCCACAGGACGCTGATGAGCGAGAACACCACGAACACCTGCACCAGCACGCTGAGCATGTTCTTGCTGCGCGTCAGGCCGCCGTAGAACAGCGCCAGGCCAGGGACGGTCATCAGGATCACCAGCAAGGTGGAGGTCAGCATCCAGGCGGTGTCGCCTGAGTCGATGCGTGGTGCAGGTGCGCCTTGCGCCAGGGCTACACCACCAGCCAGCAGCAGGGCGAGAAAAACGAGTGGGGATTTCATGATTCGGTCCTCGGGATCGGTCTTGCGGGGCTCACAGCGCGTCGGCACCGGTCTCGCCGGTGCGGATGCGGATGACTTGTTCGAGGCTGGCCACAAAAATCTTGCCGTCGCCGATTTTTCCGGTGCGCGCGGCGCGCTCGATGGCCTCGATCACGCGGTCGACCAGTTCGACGGCGACGGCGGTCTCGACCTTCACCTTGGGCAGGAAGTCGACGACGTATTCGGCACCGCGGTACAACTCGGTGTGGCCCTTCTGGCGGCCAAAGCCCTTGACCTCGGTGACGGTGAGACCCTGCACGCCCAGCGCAGACAGCGCTTCGCGCACTTCCTCCAGCTTGAAGGGCTTGATGATGGCAGTGACGAGCTTCATGACGATTCCCTTTTTTGATAGCTATGGCTTCTTTGTTGATGCGATCTGCAGACTGTTGACTGGCTAGAACTGGTATCTGACGCCAAGCACCAGCGCGGTCCTGCCAGTGAAGCGGCCGCAGGGCGTCTGGTACAGCGCCCGGTCGGCGTTGCTGCCGATCACGGCGGCGCTGGCCGACAGGCCCTTGCCAAAGTCCTTGTTCAGCGCGATCGCGTAGTCGGTGTACGAATAAGCGCCCTGGCGGCGCACCCACTGGCGTCCCAGGTGCGGCACCACCGACCAGCCGTCGCCGAGATCAAAGTTGGCCGACAGGTCGAGGTAGCCGCTGCCCCGGCTGTCGTCGAAGCCGAACAGGTTGGTCAGCGCGTGCGAGTACTTGGCGCTGAACACGCGGTAGCTCAGGGCGCCGTAGATTTCGGTGGTGTTGGGGCTGACGGCGAGCGCGCTGTTCGGGTACTGGTAGCGCAGCAGACCGACGTCGTAGCCCAGGCCACTGTCGCCAAACACACCACGATAGCCGCCGTACACATCCCACTCCAGCGGCGCGCGGCCACCGGCGTCCTTGATCCAGCGGATCTGGGTCAGCCAGGTGCCGAGGTACAGGCCGCTGGCGTGGCTGTAATCGGCGCCGACACTCAGCGCCGGCTTGAGCCGGGTCTGCGCGATGCCGCGGTAGCGGTAGTCGCTGGTCAGGCCGAGGTTGAAGACCAGCTTGCTCTCGGGCGCCGGCGCCGGGACGGCGTCCTGCGCCAGCGCGGCGCCAGCGGACGTCAGAGTGCCGAAAACGAACAGGCCGCGTCGGCAGAGCGGGGCAAATGAGGGTGCGGGCATGAGGTGTTCCATGAAATCGATGACGAACACCTACCCTGAAGCAGGGAACGTGCCAGCGCCCGCGGCGCTACATTCGAACGGCCCGCCGCGCTGGCGGTGCACCAACACCGTGCGAAAGCGCCATCCAACCAAGCGCCCAGCACGCACCACGAAAGGGATCGACAGCGCCATGGGTTTGAGTCTGGTGCAAAGTCGCGCGCTGATGGGGCTGGCGGCGTCGGCGGTGACGGTGGAAGTGCACCTGGCCAACGGCCTGCCCAGCTTCACCCTGGTCGGCCTGGCCGAAACCGAGGTCAAGGAAGCGCGCGAGCGCGTGCGCAGCGCCATCCTCAACAGCGGGCTCGTGTTTCCGCACAACCAGCGCATCACCGTCAATCTGGCGCCGGCCGACCTGCCCAAGGACTCGGGCCGGCTCGACCTGCCGATCGCGCTCGGCATCCTGGCCGCCAGCGGGCAGATCGACGGCGCGCGCCTGGCCGGCTGGGAGTTCGCGGGCGAGCTGTCGCTGTCGGGCGAACTGCGCCGGGTACGTGGCGCGCTGGCGATGAGCGTGGCGCTGCATCAGACCGGTGTCGATGCCCAGTTGGTGCTGCCGCCCGGCAGCGCGGAAGAGGCCGCGCTGGTGCCCGGCATGGCGGTGCACCGCGCGCGCCACCTGCTCGACGTGGTGGCGCAATTCCTGCCCGCGTCCGCGGGCGAGCCCCCGGTCGCGGAAGGCTGGGCGCGCGTGCCGCCGGCCGAGCGCGGCGCAGCGCCCGCGTACCCGGACCTGGCCGACGTCAAGGGCCAGGCCGCGCCCAGGCGTGCCCTCGAGATCGCCGCCGCCGGCGGCCATTCACTGCTGATGATCGGCCCGCCCGGCACCGGCAAGTCGATGCTGGCGCAGCGCTTCGCCGGCCTGCTGCCACCGATGGGCGTCCATGAAGCGCTGCAAAGCGCCGCCATCGCCAGCCTGGACGGCAGCTTCCGCATCGACCACTGGGGTCAGCGCCCGACCCGCGCGCCCCACCATTCGGCCAGCGCGGTGGCGCTGGTGGGCGGCGGCTCGCCGCCGCGGCCGGGCGAGATCTCGCTGGCGCACCAGGGTGTGCTGTTCCTGGACGAGCTGCCCGAGTTTCCGCGCGCCGCGCTGGAGGCGCTGCGCGAACCGCTGGAGTCGGGCCACATCACCATCAGCCGCGCCGCGCGGCGGGCCGAGTTTCCGGCGCGCTTTCAGCTCATCGCGGCGATGAACCCCTGCCCCTGCGGCTACCTCGGCTCGCGCACCCGGCCCTGCCGCTGCACGCCCGACCAGGTGGCGCGCTACCAGGGCAAGCTGTCGGGCCCGCTGCTCGACCGCATCGACCTGCACGTCGAGGTGGCCGCGCTGCCGCCCGGCGAACTGCTGGCCGCCCCGGCCGGCGAAGCCACCGCCGATATCCGCGCACGCTGCACGGCGGCACGCGAACGCGCGCTGGCCCGGCAGGGTGTGCCCAACCAGGCGCTGCAGGGACAGGCGATCGACGAACATGCGCGGCTGGACGACGCCGCGCGCCAGTTCCTGCACACCGCCGCCACCCGGCTGGGCTGGAGCGCGCGCGCCACGCACCGCGCGCTGAAGGTGGCGCGCACCATTGCCGATCTCGCGGGCAGCGCCAGCGTCAGCGCCGCCCATGTCGCCGAAGCAGTGCAGTACCGGCGGGCCTTGCGGCAGCAGGCCTGAGCGGTCCGCACGCACGGCCTCGGGCGTTTCGTTTCGCCATCCCCACGAAGGCGCATGGACTGACTCGAACAGCGTAGGCTGGGTTAGCGCAGCGCGTAGGCTGGGTAGAGCAACGCGAAACCCAGCAAGAAACCACCGCCGTCCGCTGGGTTTCGCTTCGCTCTACCCAGCCTACGAGCTTCGCTGGGTTACGCCTTCGGCTAACCCAGCCTACGAGCCTTTTCAATCACGCCGAAGACGGCCTTTGGCCGCATCGCGCAGCTCCCGCACGTCGCGCGCCAGCATGTGCTGCGCATGGCGCAAGGCCTGGCGCTCGCGCCACTGATGCCAGTGCGCCCCGAAGTGGCTGACCTGGCTTTGTGCCGCCCGGCCACCCCAGGCGCGCAGCGCGCTGGGCGACTGCAGCCCGGTGCCACCGGTGTCGCGCGGCCGATGGCGTACAGCTCCTTGGGCCAGTCGCACCCCTTGGGCGACACCGCGCGCCAGCGCCACGGCCGCGCCCAACCAGGCAGGCGGTGCCTTGGCCGGGTGGCGATGCGACGCCCGGGGTTCAGATTGCAGCCCGCGCGCACGCCGTGCGTCGGTCGGGTCGGGGGCAGTGGCAGCGGCCGATCCGGCTGCAAGCCCGGTGGGCTTCGCCTTGGCGCGGCTCAACCAATAGGCACCCGCTAGCGAGATCAGCACCGCCAGGCCATCCGCCAGCTTGTCGGGCTGCGCCGACAGATCGGCCATGCGAGTGCGCAGCCCATGCCGCGCACCACCGAGGCTTGCCGACCCGCCCGCCGCCACCGCATCGGGTGAGGCCGCCTCCGCCAGGGCCGCCGCGACGGCTGCGGTGCCGGCCTGCGCCGTCAACTCGTCGCCTTGCTCGCGCGCCGCGCCCTTCAGCCCGGTGACGGCCGCGGCCGGCGGTGGCGTCGGGCCGGGCGCGAAATCGCCCACCCGCTCGGCCATCACCCGCGCCAGGCTGGCGCCGTACAACAGCACGGCCGCGGCAAAGTAGATCCACATCAGCAACACCACCAGCGAGCCCGCCGCACCGTAGGCGGACACCACCGCCGCCGTCGACAGATACAAGGCCAAGCCATATTTGCCGACGCCAAACAGCAGCGCCGCCACCGCCGCGCCACGAATCAGGTAACGCAGGCGCGGCTGCGGCCCGGCGCTCATGCGCATCAGGCTGACGAACAGGGCCGTCGTGATCAGGAAGGAAATCGCCTGGTTCAGCAGCGCCAGCAGCAGCTTCATGTCGAGCTGGCTGCCTGCCCAGGTTTCCAGCAGGCCGAGCAGGCTGGAGATGACGGTGGACACCAGCATCAGAAAGCCGAAGGCCAGCACATAGGCAATGCCGCGCAGCCGCAGCGTGGCGGTGTGCCACCAGGCATCGACCGCCGCCGCGCCGGTGCCCTGCGTCCACAGCCGCTCCAGCGCCGATTGCAGCTCAGCGAACACCCCGGTGGCGCCGACAAACAGCAGCACGAAGGCCACCACCGACGCCAGCACGCCCTGGCCCGGCTCGCGCGCGCTGTCGATCGCCGCCTTCACGACCTCGGCGCCTTGCGCGCCCACCAGCGCACCGATCTGGCCGATCAGGCGGGTTTCCAGCAGCTCGCGGTCCAGCCACCAGCCCAGCAGCGCGACGATCAGCACCAGCAGCGGTGCCAGGCTAAGGATGCCGTAGAACGACATCGCCGCGCTCATGCGCAGGCCGTCGGCGTCGGACCACAGCTCGAACGAGCGATACAGCGGGTGCAGCCGCTTGAGACGGCCCTTGAACAGGGCGGGGACATCGGCCCCGATCGGGGCCACGGCGGCGGTTTGGGCAGGCAGGGCGACCATCGGCCCAGTCTAGGAACGCGCCCGCGCGCCTCGGGCCAGCCGGCGCCGACACAGCCTGTCAGCGGTCTTCCTGTGCGGCATGGCACCGGCAGCCCGAACGCGGCTCACCGCCGCGCTCAGGGAAAGTCCTAGGCGCGGCAGCGGCCGGGCGCACCGGATTCCACGTAGATTCGGACTTGTCCGCGCGACAGGCCCCGGCGCGCCGGGAGTCGACACGCCCAAACGCCCCACCACCCCGCTCCCACGGAGAACCCGCATGATCCTCACCCGCCGCCGCAGCCTGACCCTTGGCGCCGCCCTGCTGGCCGGCAGCGCCGCGCCGCACGCCTTCGCGCAGGCGGCCACGCCGATCAAGTTCCAGCTCGACTGGCGCTTCGAAGGGCCGGCCGCGCTGTTCCTGCTGCCGGTGGCCAAGGGCTACTTCAAGCAGGCCGGGCTGGACGTGACGGTGGACGCCGGCAGCGGCTCGGGCGGCGCCGTCACGCGCGTGGCCTCGGGCGCCTACGACATGGGTTTTGCCGACCTGGCGGCGCTGATGGAGTTCAACGCCAACAACCCCGACGCGCCCAACAAGCCGGTGGCGGTGATGATGGTCTACAACAACACGCCGGCCACCGTGTTCGCGCTGAAGAAGTCGGGCATCGCCAAGCCGTCCGACCTGACCGGCAAGAAGCTCGGCGCACCGGTGTTCGACGCCGGCCGGCGCGGCTTCCAGATCTTCCAGAAAGCCAATCAGGTCGGTGACGTCAACTGGATCGCCATGGATCCGCCGCTGCGTGAGACCATGCTGGTGCGCGGCGACGTCGACGCCATCACCGGCTTCGGCTTCACCTCGCTGCTGAACCTGGAAGCGCGTGGCATCCAGGCCAGCGACGTGGTGATGATGCCCTTCGCCGACCACGGCGTGAAGCTGTACGGCAACGCCATCATCGTCGGCCAGAAGCTGCTGAAGGAGAACCCGAACGCCATCAAGGCCTTCCTGTCGGCCTTCGCCAAGGGCGTCAAGGACGCGCTGGCCAACCCGGTGGCGTCGATCGACCACGTCAAGGCGCGCGACGGCATCGTCAACGTGCCGCTGGAGACGCGCCGCATGCAGCTGGCCATCGACACCGTCATCGCCAGCGCCGATGCGCGCGCCGAAGGCTTTGGTCAGATCGTGCCCAGCCGCCTGTCGCTGATGGCCTCGCAGGTATCCGACGCCTACGGCACCAAGACGCGCGTCAATCCGGACACGGTGTGGAACGGCAGCTTCCTGCCGCCCAAGGCCGAGCTGAACGTGCTGCCGCCGGCCAGAAAGTAAGCGCATGACCGCGCCGCTGCGCCACCCCACGCGCCCCACCCAGCGCACTGCGCGCAGGAGCCCGCCGTGAGCGATGCGCCGACGCGCGCCTTCATCGACTTTTCCGACGTCTGGCTGGCCTACAACGAGGCCCTGCTGGCGCAGGGCCAGTTCGCCGTCGAGGCGATCGACCTGAAGGTGCAGCAGGGCGAGTTCATCGCCATCGTTGGCCCCTCGGGTTGCGGCAAGTCCACCTTCATGAAGCTGGCGACGGGCCTGAAGCGGCCCTCGCGCGGGCGCATCGAGATTGACGGCGCACCCGTCACCGGGCCGCTGAAGATTTCCGGCATGGCGTTCCAGGCGCCCTCGCTGCTGCCCTGGCGCACCACGCTCGACAACGTGCTGCTGCCGCTGGAAATCGTCGAGCCGCATCGCTCTCAATTTCGCAGCAAAAAGGCCGAGTACGCCGAACGCGCCCGCGGCCTGCTGCGTCAGGTCGGTCTGGGCGGCTACGAGGACAAGTTTCCGTGGCAGCTCTCGGGCGGCATGCAGCAGCGCGCCAGCATCTGCCGCGCGCTGATCCACGAGCCCAAGATGCTGCTGCTGGACGAACCCTTCGGCGCGCTCGACGCCTTCACGCGCGAGGAGTTGTGGTGCACGTTGCGCGACCTGTGGGAAGTGCAGCGCTTCAACGTCATCCTGGTCACGCACGACCTGCGCGAGAGCGTGTTCCTGGCCGACACCGTGTACGTGATGAGCAAGAGCCCCGGCCGCTTCGTGGTGCGGCGCGAGATCGACCTGCCGCGCCCGCGCGAGCTGGACATCACCTACACGCCCGAATTCACCGGGATCGTGCATGAGCTGCGCGGCCACATCGGCGCCATGCGCAAGGAAGGCGTGGGGGTGCCGCAATGAGCAGCCCGAGCCAACGCCGCGCGATGGAGCGCGCCTCGCCCTTCCTGCTGATGGCGCTGATCGCCGTGCTGTGGGAGCTGATCTGCCGCGTCTTCAACGTGTCGGAATTCATCTTCCCCGCGCCCTCAGCCATCTGGGCGCGGCTGGTCGAGTTCTACCCCGTCATCGCCGGCCACGCCTGGCGCACCTTCTGGGTCACCATGGTCGGCTTCGCGCTTGCCATCGTGGTCGGCGTGATGCTCGGCTTCATCATCGGCTCGTCGCGCCTGGCCTACACCGCCATGTACCCGCTGATGACCGCCTTCAACGCCCTGCCCAAAGCCGCCTTCGTGCCGATCCTGGTGGTGTGGTTTGGCATCGGCGTCGGACCGGCGGTGCTGACCGCCTTCCTGATCTCGTTCTTCCCCATCACCGTCAACATCGCCACCGGCCTGGCCACGCTGGAGCCCGAGCTGGAAGACGTGCTGCGCGTGCTCGGCGCCAAGCGCTGGGACGTGCTGACCAAGGTCGGCCTGCCGCGCTCCATGCCCTACTTCTTTGGTTCGCTCAAGGTCGCCATCACCCTGGCCTTCGTCGGCACCACCGTGTCCGAGATGATGGCCGCCAACGAAGGCATCGGCTACATGCTCGTCTCCGCCGGCGCCTCCATGCAGATGGCCCTGGCCTTCGCCGGCCTGCTGGTCGTCGGCGTGATGGCGATGCTGATGTACGAGTTGTTCTCGTGGATCGAGAAGCACACCACGGGCTGGGCGCATCGGGGGTCGCAGGCGGGGTGAAAGGGTGTGAACCGGGCTGCCGTGCCTGCGCTGGCTGTCCAGACGCCATGACCTCTCAGACAACGCCGCGCATCACCTGCATCAGCCGTTTGGTATTGATCCGCATCATG
Source organism: Burkholderiales bacterium (assembly GCA_016702555.1). Lineage (GTDB taxonomy): Bacteria > Pseudomonadota > Gammaproteobacteria > Burkholderiales > Burkholderiaceae_C > Ottowia. The sequence goes on along the minus strand of JADJDV010000002.1, from coordinate 294,227 downwards.
TCGATGTAGGTCCCTACTCGCGCGGGGAACAGGCCTACGTTCGTGGTCAGTCGCCGCGCAGTTTCTTGATGGTGCGTTCGCTCTCCCACTGCAGCCACAGGTGCAAGGGCGCTGCGAGCACGGCCAAGCCCACCAGCACCACGATGGCGAGCAGGCCCCAGGCCAGCAAGGTAAGGATCCAGTCGGGCATGTTCCCATCGTAGCGCGCGTCACTTCTTGGGCAGCGGGTTGCGTTCAATGACCAGGGTGTGCCAGTGCATCAACTCGGGCAGGATCGGAGCGTGCATTTCGGACAAGGATCAGTGCCACACCTGGGTCAGGTTGGCGATGATGGGGGCGATATTGGGTCATCCCCGCGCACGCGGGGAACAGCGTGCCGATTTTCACGGTCCGATTGAGCGTGACGGTTCATCCCCGCGCACGCGGGGAACAGGGGTGCTGGCCGGTACGGGTTGAACGGCCTGTCGGTTCATCCCCGCGCACGCGGGGAACAGGTCGGATTCGGGCGGGGGCGTGTTGCCCCAGGCGGTTCATCCCCGCGCACGCGGGGAACAGGTCCACCGGCTGAACATCGACGCGCCAAGGGTCGGTTCATCCCCGCGCACGCGGGGAACAGTGGTCATGGAGCCTCCTCGGTCTAAAGATGAGCGGTTCATCCCCGCGCACGCGGGGAACAGAACGGTGTACCCGGTCCCATTCGACTATCTCGCGGTTCGTCGCCGCCGTTCTGCGCGGCAACCGCGATCGGTTCATCCCCGCGCACGCGGGGAACAGCTGACCAGCGCTGCCACCAATCGGCGCGACAGCGGTTCATCCCCGCGCACGCGGGGAACAGGCCGGCACGGCGACAGGCTTGCTGGCTACTTTCGGTTCATCCCCGCGCACGCGGGGAACAGGGTGGCTTCCAAATGGTGCCGCCGCGCCCGCCGGGTTCATCCCCGCGCACGCGGGGAACAGCGCGTCTATGTGGCGGAAGCTGAACCGAAGTGCGGTTCATCCCCGCGCACGCGGGGAACAGGCGTGAAGCAAATGCCGAACCCGCGCGAAGAGCGGTTCATCCCCGCGCACGCGGGGAACAGGATGCCGCCACTTGCCGGACGGCCTTTGACGACGGTTCATCCCCGCGCACGCGGGGAACAGCTCCAGGTACATCATTCGCGCGTCTGGGATGCCGGTTCATCCCCGCGCACGCGGGGAACAGTGAACTTGGCCATTGCGGCGCTGAAGGCCGCGCGGTTCATCCCCGCGCACGCGGGGAACAGGACCCGCGAAAGCTGGCCCGTATGGAGTCGGACGGTTCATCCCCGCGCACGCGGGGAACAGGAACATGGAGCCTTCACCGCCAAGCGTTCGCACGGTTCATCCCCGCGCACGCGGGGAACAGGGTCAGCGACAGGTATGCGAAGTCGCTGAATACGGTTCATCCCCGCGCACGCGGGGAACAGAGTGTGGTGGCGTCTTTGACCAGGGCGGCAATTCGGTTCATCCCCGCGCACGCGGGGAACAGATCAGGAACGTGTCCGACTCAGGCGGAACAACCGGTTCATCCCCGCGCACGCGGGGAACAGGCCCAGCACGCGGGCGATCTTGAGGTTGGCGTCGGTTCATCCCCGCGCACGCGGGGAACAGATGGAGGCCGGCGGCCGCAACACCGCCCAGTTCGGTTCATCCCCGCGCACGCGGGGAACAGGGTTCCGCTCTGACAAGACCACGCGCGAGGCACGGTTCATCCCCGCGCACGCGGGGAACAGCTGCACCAGCCTGGATTCGAGAACGATGGCTTCGGTTCATCCCCGCGCACGCGGGGAACAGTGGCGCGTGCTCATAGAGCCGGTAGGGGCCGACGGTTCATCCCCGCGCACGCGGGGAACAGGGCTCTCCGTCATCGACAGTGAATTTCAGCGCCGGTTCATCCCCGCGCACGCGGGGAACAGGTACACCAAACAGCGCTCGAAGCATCGTGGTACGGTTCATCCCCGCGCACGCGGGGAACAGCTGATTTCCTTCGTGTGCTCCATGAAACGTTCCGGTTCATCCCCGCGCACGCGGGGAACAGAACCGGCAACGACCCCGCAGGAACCGATAAACCGGTTCATCCCCGCGCACGCGGGGAACAGATGTCGCGCGAGTACGAGCGCATGCTCAACACCGGTTCATCCCCGCGCACGCGGGGAACAGTTTGCTCAGGCATGTACGGCATCCAATGAGCGCGGTTCATCCCCGCGCACGCGGGGAACAGTTAACCACCTCCGGTTTACGTCTATAAACTCTCGGTTCATCCCCGCGCACGCGGGGAACAGATCTGCCACGTCAGCGCGTTGATGCGGGCGTCCGGTTCATCCCCGCGCACGCGGGGAACAGTGCCTGCAAAGGGCCGTACTGCCGACCCACGTCGGTTCATCCCCGCGCACGCGGGGAACAGATCCTTGGCGACAAGGCCGGCCACTGGGGTGACGGTTCATCCCCGCGCACGCGGGGAACAGCTGTTCAAGGGCAAAAATAGTCATTTGCACTCCGGTTCATCCCCGCGCACGCGGGGAACAGGGACCATCCATGCCCATCTACCGAATCTCCGACGGTTCATCCCCGCGCACGCGGGGAACAGGCCTCGGCGGCGTTGGTGATGGCGGTGACGGTCGGTTCATCCCCGCGCACGCGGGGAACAGTTGTCGTAATGGGTTTCGTCGGGGTGGTAGAGCGGTTCATCCCCGCGCACGCGGGGAACAGCAGCTGGGCGGCGTGGTCTACATCGACGGCAGCGGTTCATCCCCGCGCACGCGGGGAACAGTCGCGCTACGGCCGGTCGATGAACGTCATCCACGGTTCATCCCCGCGCACGCGGGGAACAGATGATGGCGTGCTCCCATCGATCCAGATAGGGCGGTTCATCCCCGCGCACGCGGGGAACAGGTTCTGCCGCGCTCGCGTTCCGTGCTGCCTGCCGGTTCATCCCCGCGCACGCGGGGAACAGCTCGACCGCGTTGCCGGCGGCGGCGGCATCCTCGGTTCATCCCCGCGCACGCGGGGAACAGGGCGGTCGCTCCTACCCCAACAACGCTAACGACGGTTCATCCCCGCGCACGCGGGGAACAGAGTGGCAAAGTGTGCCCGAGGTCACGCGCCGCCGGTTCATCCCCGCGCACGCGGGTAACAGCTGAGCGTCCGGTGACAGTCCGCCGAACCTGGCGGTTCATCCCCGCGCACGCGGGGAACAGAAAAAGAACGTCTCCGGGCCGTCGAAGTGGAGCGGTTCATCCCCGCGCACGCGGGGAACAGTCAACCCAATCAGCGGCCCATTCCTCAAACTGCGGTTCATCCCCGCGCACGCGGGGAACAGGGTAAGAGCGGTCTTGAGTTCGGCGACCGTGACGGTTCATCCCCGCGCACGCGGGGAACAGCAGCGCAGCACTTCGCCCATCACGCCCTGCGGCGGTTCATCCCCGCGCACGCGGGGAACAGGCGCTGGCGACCAGGTCTAGGGCAGGGCGTCCGGTTCATCCCCGCGCACGCGGGGAACAGTCGTAGCTCTCCGGCGGCAGGTTCAGCCAGGACGGTTCATCCCCGCGCACGCGGGGAACAGCCCAACGGGATCGTCGCCGCGTTCGTGGACAACGGTTCATCCCCGCGCACGCGGGGAACAGCGCGCCGGGTGGCGCGAGGACGGCGGGCAGGACGGTTCATCCCCGCGCACGCGGGGAACAGGCCTCGCCGCGGCGGATGCGGGCGGCGAGGCTCGGTTCATCCCCGCGCACGCGGGGAACAGCCAAGCTGGCGCAGCATCGCCTTGATTTCCACCGGTTCATCCCCGCGCACGCGGGGAACAGTTCGGCATCCAGCTTGGCCTGGTGCGCGGCGGCGGTTCATCCCCGCGCACGCGGGGAACAGGGCCACATGTACCTGCTCGAGCGCGTACCCGCCGGTTCATCCCCGCGCACGCGGGGAACAGCTGTACCACCTCACCGTCACCGGCAACGTCACCGGTTCATCCCCGCGCACGCGGGGAACAGATGGCCACCGCGGGGATTTGCGACTCAGGAATCGGTTCATCCCCGCGCACGCGGGGAACAGCGCGGCGAGGACCTGTCCGACCTGCGCACCGGCGGTTCATCCCCGCGCACGCGGGGAACAGTTCTCGGCGGATGGATCTAAGCTGTCTGTGTCCGGTTCATCCCCGCGCACGCGGGGAACAGTCCACCACACCGCCGTGCCTGTGTTTGCTGAGCGGTTCATCCCCGCGCACGCGGGGAACAGTCAATCTCCACCAGACGCGTGCGGGGTCTCTCCGGTTCATCCCCGCGCACGCGGGGAACAGCGCGAGGCCGCCACCGGCTGGCTGCGCAAACGCGGTTCATCCCCGCGCACGCGGGGAACAGAATCCTTTCACGGTCAAGTTCAATTCCGGCGCCGGTTCATCCCCGCGCACGCGGGGAACAGCGGGTGATGCGGTGGACGATGCCACGAAACAGCGGTTCATCCCCGCGCACGCGGGGAACAGGCCCGCGCTGACTGGCTCCGAGAAGCAAATCGCGGTTCATCCCCGCGCACGCGGGGAACAGCCGTCCGTGTCGATCACCTCGTCCAGCAGCACCGGTTCATCCCCGCGCACGCGGGGAACAGAGACAGTGCAATACCAGCGGCGGCGGCAAGGTCGGTTCATCCCCGCGCACGCGGGGAACAGCGCTCGGGCGTCGAGCATGTGCTGGGCAATCTCGGTTCATCCCCGCGCACGCGGGGAACAGGCCATCAAGCGCCGGTGGTCACACTCACCCTGCGGTTCATCCCCGCGCACGCGGGGAACAGGCGTAAGAAGCCGGCATACAGCGTGTTCAAGTCGGTTCATCCCCGCGCACGCGGGGAACAGATCAAAACACACCTGCACCGTCAACCCGCTGCCCGGTTCATCCCCGCGCACGCGGGGAACAGGCCATCGCGCGCCTGCGCGAAAAACAGCAGGGCGGTTCATCCCCGCGCACGCGGGGAACAGGGAGACCGTTGCCATGTCCGTCAATTCCGCTGTGGTTCATCCCCGCGCACGCGGGGAACAGGCGCAGCGCGGCGGCGTGCATGCGCTCGCCGTCGGTTCATCCCCGCGCACGCGGGGAACAGGCCGAGGATGCGCTGGGCAAGTTCGTCGGAGCCGGTTCATCCCCGCGCACGCGGGGAACAGAAAATCCGACCTCTACCGACCGACGCCAGGCGCGGTTCATCCCCGCGCACGCGGGGAACAGTCCACCGCTTTGCGGTAACCATCGACGCCATCCGGTTCATCCCCGCGCACGCGGGGAACAGCGATACGGAAAGCTGTAGGGTCACGCGGCCTCCGGTTCATCCCCGCGCACGCGGGGAACAGGCCGCTCGCTCGCAGTCGCGCCAACTCGATTCCGGTTCATCCCCGCGCACGCGGGGAACAGTGGCAAGACGCGGTGCGCGCGCAGATCGAGACCGGTTCATCCCCGCGCACGCGGGGAACAGGACGAAGTGCTGCGCCTGAAGCAGGTCAGCGGCGGTTCATCCCCGCGCACGCGGGGAACAGGCGAGCATGGCGGCGACCACATCCTCGGCGTGCGGTTCATCCCCGCGCACGCGGGGAACAGGAACTCAGGCGCCAACGCGCGCAGCGCCGCCTCGGTTCATCCCCGCGCACGCGGGGAACAGGTCTTGTGCACTACTACGCTGAAAGTCGACGACGGTTCATCCCCGCGCACGCGGGGAACAGGGCGGCCTTTGGCGCCAAGCGCTGGCTGAAATCGGTTCATCCCCGCGCACGCGGGGAACAGAACCGCCTAAGTCGCTTCAAGAGTTCCGCCACCGGTTCATCCCCGCGCACGCGGGGAACAGTGCGAAAACGATTCCCAAGTGTGTCCATCGGGCGGTTCATCCCCGCGCACGCGGGGAACAGCTGGCGTGATGGTCGAGGACAAGTCCAAGGTGCGGTTCATCCCCGCGCACGCGGGGAACAGAGCATTTCGCGGTAGGCGTGGGACTCGATGAGCGGTTCATCCCCGCGCACGCGGGGAACAGGCCCATTCGACGACGCGGAACTCGTTGCTGTGCGGTTCATCCCCGCGCACGCGGGGAACAGTTCGCGCTCACTGACGCTGCCAACGACAGTGACGGTTCATCCCCGCGCACGCGGGGAACAGCATCCTGAGTAGTGCTGTCATGTTGTGGTCCTCGGTTCATCCCCGCGCACGCGGGGAACAGGTCATCCATCATGTTCAGCGCCGCTCTGCCAGCGGTTCATCCCCGCGCACGCGGGGAACAGGCGACGCGCTTTTCGAGGTACGCGCGAGCGATCGGTTCATCCCCGCGCACGCGGGGAACAGGTGCTCGCAGGCGTGGAAGCCGCTACCGCATGCGGTTCATCCCCGCGCACGCGGGGAACAGGTGTCCGCCGTGCGGCTGCGGATCAGCTCCAGCGGTTCATCCCCGCGCACGCGGGGAACAGATAAACATGACCACTCCCCATATCACGCCGACCGGTTCATCCCCGCGCACGCGGGGAACAGAATCGACTCAGGCGCAGCTTTGGAAGGTCGTCCGGTTCATCCCCGCGCACGCGGGGAACAGGCCATGACCACCGCCCCCTACTCCATCAGCCGCGGTTCATCCCCGCGCACGCGGGGAACAGACAGTCAGGCCCCGCAGTACCGCGTCCTTGTTCGGTTCATCCCCGCGCACGCGGGGAACAGGGAATTGCACACGCGCGCCAGGCCGTGTAGCCCGGTTCATCCCCGCGCACGCGGGGAACAGCAGTTGGCGTGCAGGGAGAGCTGTCTGTAGTCCGGTTCATCCCCGCGCACGCGGGGAACAGCGCTACGACTACCTGGGCGTGCTGGGTTTCGGCGGTTCATCCCCGCGCACGCGGGGAACAGCGATCAAGCAGCGCATCGGTGGCGTCAAATTCCGGTTCATCCCCGCGCACGCGGGGAACAGGCCGTGGTGGCGCTGGTGCTGGCCTCGCCCGCCGGTTCATCCCCGCGCACGCGGGGAACAGCATGGCTGACCTCACTGGGTTGATGCGGCGGGCGGTTCATCCCCGCGCACGCGGGGAACAGGTAAATGATCGGCGTGCCATGGTGATGTGGTCCGGTTCATCCCCGCGCACGCGGGGAACAGTTGATCAGCTCCTCGTAGGCGTCCTGGTTGGCCGGTTCATCCCCGCGCACGCGGGGAACAGTTGCCGGCCAGCAGCTCACGGCGCATGCTGGACGGTTCATCCCCGCGCACGCGGGGAACAGACTTAATCTAACCTATTGATTTATTAAAGAAAAAACCTTCGGTCAAATTCCACCGAAGATGGGCATCACGAAGACGCCACCGAAAGCACTTACTTATTTTTCTGCCAAGGGACTGAAAGCTACCAGTTTCAGCCCATCAAAATCCACCGGCATTCGGCGATTGGTGCCAGCGGTTCGGAACTCGAATCCCTGGTCCGTCGGTGCGGTCCAGACCATCACTGCGTCGCCGCCTTCGAGGTATTCCGCCACCTGCTCCCAGATGCGCTCGCGCGTGCGGGCGGAATATTCGCCCACATACACGCCGGCACGCACCTCAAGCAGCCAGGCCGCCAGCCGGCCGCGCAGCCGCGGTGGCGCGTTGTTAACCACGATGACCATCATCGCCTTCAGGCTCCGGGTCGGCAAAAGCGGGGCCCAGCGCTTCAGGTGGCGGCTCGGGCTTGGGCAGCTCCCCGGCGGACAGCACTTCTTCGATCTGCGGAACGATCTTGGTCAGCAAGCCGGTTCGCCGGAATGCATCGCGGCACGCCAGACGCACGGCACGCTCCGGCGACATGGGCACCTTGCCTTTGGCGTGCTGCCCAGCGATGCGGAATGCCTCAGGCACCACGGTGTCGAGTTTCCACAGGTCCGCAATGTCGTAAACGAAGGACAACGGCTTGCCCGTGTGCAGAAAGCCAATGGCGGGGGCGTAGCCGGCCGCCAGCACGGCGGCTTCAGCCAGACCGTGCAGGCAGGCAGTGGCCGAGGAGAGGCATCGGTTGGGTACGTCGCTGGCGTCCCATTCACTGGGGTCATAGTTCCGCCGCTTCCAGCTCACCCCATGCTGACGCGCCAGCAGGGCGTAGGTTTCACGCACGCGCGCACCTTCGATGCCACGCAGCTGTTCGATGGAGCGGCGCGAGGGCGCTTCTTCACGAAAACGAATCTGGTACATGCGCCGCACCACACGCAGACGGGCGTCGGGATTCAGCGCAATGGATGCCTGCCACAGCAGCTTGTCGGAGCGTGCGCCGCCGGGCTGGCCTGCCGAGTACAGACGTACGCCGGCTTCACCGACCCAGGTGATCAAGGTGCCGCAGCGCGCCGCCAGCGCCACGGCGGCGTGGCTGATGCGCGCGCCTGGCTCCAGCATCAAGCCAGCCAATCCACCGACTGGAATATGGGTGCGCGTGCCGTCGGCATTGATGGCGACGAAGGCACCATCGAGTACGTCCAGCTGTGCCCGCTCAACGAAGACCAGAGTGGATCGGTCTTTCAGCGGAATCGGCTTGGGTGGCGGCAGGCCGGGCATGGCCACGGGGTTCAGCTCCTGCGAATCAGCATCAGCCCGCAGCCAAAGGCTTTGGCGCGGCCAAAGCCGTGCACGATCTGCGCTATGAATGCCGATGGATCGGTCACGCTCAAGCGACCACTGACGTCGAGGACACCAAATTGCGGCTGCCCCTTGCGCTGCGCGGTCCAGCCCGGCAGCGCGCGCACCGAATAATCATTGACCGCAGCTTCATCTAGGTGAAAACCGTGACGGTGCCCTTGGCGCGCAAGCCACTGTTCGGCCACCTGCTGCGCCGCCTTCATCCGCTCGGGCGCACGTTCACCTGGAGGCAAGGCGTGCAGCGCGTCCATCACCAAGTCGATATGCACCTTGTGCGGTTTACCGCCGATGGACTTGCGGCCGGTTTCCACGGTTCGCGTTGCATTGACACGCAACGCAAACGCCAGGCGATCGCCTGCCTTCAGGGCAGGGGAAAACTCGCGCGGCTCGACAGGCTCAAAAAAAAGACTGGGCTCAGGTGGACGCTGCGATAGCACCAGAAAAGTGCCACGTCCTTCTTCGCGCCACAGATAGTCGCGCGTGGCATCGGGGTTGCCACTGAAGGCCGACCACAGCAAGCGGTGGTGAGCGTCCATGCGTTGACCGGTGTGCTCAGGATCAAGCAATTGCGCCAGCGCCGCCACCTGCGGATTGCGGGCGATGCGCAGGCGTGAAAGATAAGGGCCGCTCATGCCGCTGCCTCCGGTGCGATCGATACGTTCAGCATGGCCACGCGCCGGGATGCGAAATGCCAGCGCACGCGATCGAGAGCCTGATCCTGGCGCTGCTGGTGATGTTCGACGGCAAGCACGTCGTCGGCTGCCATGCGGTGCGCCGTCTCGCCGCGCCGCCAGGGCGGCAGCGCGATGTGTGCGAGTGCCTGCTGGGGCGTATCGGCTTGCACTTGCCGCGGCGCCAGCGGCGCCGACAGCGGGCAGCTTTTGCGCCCCAGATAAAGCACGTATGCCGGGCGCAGCAGCGCTTGCTGCACGCGAGCCAGCAGCGTATCTACCCCTGCCCCCCACAGCGCCACGCCATACAGCGGTGTGCAGCGGTAATCACGCAGGGTGATGATGGTGTTCAGATCGCCACGGGCATCACGCAGGGCCTGCGGGCGCGACTGGGGGCGGCGCGCCTTGGCCGTAGGCACGGTCTGTACGGTGTGAAAGTCGCGCAGCGGCGTGGTGTCGCCGAAGATGGCCACAGCCATGCGCAACTGCTCCAGTTCGGAAAAATCGTCCGTGCGCCGCAGGCCGAGGGCCGCGCCCAACAAACCGATGATGGCCGAGCGCCCCGGCCAGTCCAGGCTACCGCGCCGCTCGTGGCCGGCAAACTCGCCCATGGCGCCCAGGTTGGCACTGAGGGTGAAGACGAGATATGGGGTCATGGCGTTGCGCCGACCCTGGCGGCATCAGCAGCAAAGGCCGCCAGTTCGGTCAACGTGCCTTCACCCTCGGCGACGTTCATCACGCGCTGCTCGTCGTAGGCCGGACCATAGGCGCGATCGATCAGGGCGGCCGTGCTTTCCAATTGCTGGATTGATTGCGCCAGCAGATCATCGCTTTGAATGGCCCTGAAAAACGCGCCTGACAGGTCACGCGGCTGCGCACTGCCGCGTTCGACGCGTACGTAGGCCGCACGGGGGTGATGCGCGTGGCTGTTTTGCTTGCCCCGCGGAGTGGCGATGGCGAGTGCTTGCGCCAACGACTGCAGGCCGCGGGCGGCCAGTTCGCGGTCGCCGCCCAGGTTCTCGACCAGCAGATCGACATTGACGCAGGCATAAAGGTAATAGACGCCCGAGCCGAAGCCGTGCTCGCCCAGGTGGCCCGCACCCGCATCGTCGTCGCGGGTTTTCAGGTCGTCCACAGCGGCAAACCAGTCGTCCTCAGCAATGACGCGGTGCGTGGTGAATGCGTGCGCCACCTGCACAGCGGCTTCGCGGTTGAAGTCGGGGTCGTCGGCCAGCATGCGGCCAAACATGGCGATGTCCACCGCGCCATCGGCTTGGCGCAGTACGAGTTTCTTCAACTCCTTTTCCTTCGTCAGGTCTTCGCCTTGGCGCAGACGCTCGGCCAGTGCTTCGGCGAGCTTCCATTCATCGGGCGATACAAAGGCCAGCGTGGTGGTGATCGGCTCCTGGGGCTTGTTCTTCTCTGGTGCCTCAAGCTTGGAGAACACGGCAGCCACGGTGTTGGCGATTTCACGCGCGCGCTCCACGGGCTCACCCTTCGCGATCAGAAACTTTTCGAGCTCGACGCCCAGACGCTTGGTGCGTGTGCCCATGTGACCCGCCAGGTCGTTCTCGAAATACGCGCTTTCACGGATGGCGCGTTTGAGCGATTGCGAAGACAGGCGCAAACGCGGCGCGCCCCCCACCAGCGCTTGCTTGGGCCGCCCGGTGTCGTCGCGGTTGGGGTTGGATGGTGGGTAGGCCGTCAACAAGTGGAACTGGACGAATGTGCTCATGGCGTGGGCTCCTGCGCGTAAGAGTGATCGGGTTCAGTTTGTGGCGCTTGCGCGCCAAAGTAGTGAAAAGACCAGGTTGTGCGCGTTTTGTCACTCCAGTGCAGCAAATCGCTGCCAAGAGCGCCGACGTTGCAGCGCTGATCTGCTAGCGCCAGTGCACGCCGCAGCACGGCGACCAGTTCATCGCCTTCGGCACGCATCAGGCTTTGAAAGCGCAGCGTTGACATGCGCGGGGCGTCGCCCTGGCCCAGTCGCTGCGCCAGGCTTGCGTGCGCGTCATCCTCGCGCACCCAGGCCAGCACCAGCGCCACGCGCAGTAGCGCCTGGACGTTGCGCTCGGTGGGCTTCAGGTCCAGTCTGCGTGCCAGATCATGTACCGCAGGCTCGGCCAGCGCGTCCAGCACGCTGGCGCGGCGCAGCCGCGCAGCCAAACCTCTGGCGGCTGGTTTCTGACGATCACCCAAGGCGATGCGCCACCATCTAGCGATGGCGTCGCGCGCAGGTGGTTTGTTCGATTCGGGAGCAGCTTCGGTGGCGTTCATGCGGGTGCAACCTCCTTTTTCTTGGCCTTTGACGGCAAGGGCAGATTGAGTTCGGCATAGGCCGCCTTGCCGTACTTTCCGTAGCCAGCAAAGTTGGCCAACAGCATTTGCCGTGCTTTGATGATCTCGCGCTGCGCCTCCGGCGTGCGCTCAGCCAAGCCAGGCAGAGCCTGTGCGTCGAACAGGCGCAGCGCCACGCTGCGCGTCTCGTCGCGCCATTGGTGGGCAATATGAACCGAGTCAGCTTCGGTTTGCAAGTCGACTAGGTGTCGCTCAAACGGTGCCTGGGTGAGCGCGAAGAAATGCTCGCGCAGGGCCTCGCGTGCCGCACTGTCAGCCAGCACGGGCTGCAGGGCCTGACGCAATGCCAGTGCAAACTGATCGGCAGCCAGAACCAGGCCCGCCAACAAGTACTCGGCCTGTACGCTCAACTGAATGAGTGGTGCGGTCGAAAAGCTGAAATCCAGTGGCTTCATGTTCGACATGGCCCAGCCGGCGACGATCATCTGTGCCGGCTGGTTGTTCGAGCGCTCGAACCACGCCTTCACCACCTCGGCGCGTTGGCGAAGACCATCGTTTTCTTGCTGCGGATCCGAAGCCACGATGCCCAGCCAGTGCCGGTAACCAAACAGCCCCGCGGGCGGATGGCGCGGGAGCAGCTCGCTGCCGACCTTCATGCGGTAGTAGGGCGAAAGCGGGTGGACCCACCCCGCGTAATTGTTGCCGTGCGGCCGCTGCACCACGCCGGTGACCTGACCATCACCAACCACCAACCGCAGGCGGCGTGGCATGCCAAAAAAAGCCTGTGCTGGATGCCGCTCCTGTGGCCAGACCCGTTTATCACCACTCGACACCACCGTGGCCCGCATCCAAGGCAGTTGTTCGAGGGGTTCGCAGGCCTGACCATTGGGCACGTTGGCCCAAATTAGCGCCCACAACCCTTGGCCCGGGTCGACCAGCGTCACCTGCGGGCCGCCACCGCGCATCGAGGTGCGGTTGCCCGCACCGCCTGAAGGTGCAAACGCCTGGAAGGTATAGAGGGCCATGGCCGCGAACGGCAGCGGCAGGCTTGGGTACCGGTTGCGCCAGACCATCAGATCGGCATTGTTCTTTTCGGTCGATTCGCCCGCACTGTCGATAAACAGCATGTCGGGCGAACTGGGCTGGCCAGGTAGCGGCTCCAGGTCTTGCAAGAAGCGTGGACCGTCGCCGAGTAGGTTGAACGCCGGCTCGAAACGTGCGAGTCGCTCGCGCAGCCGATTCGGGTCAGGCACTCGGCGCGCTCGCCACGCCTCGTCGTCCTCGGGCGGGTCGGCCAGCAAGATCAGGCCGATCAAAAGCTCCAGGCAGGCGATGTTGAAGTCCATGCGCGGCCAGTCGAGCGCCGCGATGTCGGGGTCAACGATTTGCCAAGGTGCGATGGTGCGGCGACTGCCGTCGTGCATGACGACGGGTAGCCACGGATCGCGCAGCAGGTTTAAGTTCATGGGCCTCCCGAGTGACAATTCGGGCAGAGTTTGCTATCCGAGTGCCTCTTTGTCAATCCTAAGACCTGAATAAGAAACTTATTATCTTTATTTGATAGCGCTTATTTGATGAAAATCCCCGAGTGTTCGAGGAACGTATCTGCGCCGTGAATCAGAAACGGTTCATCCCCGAGACGGGGAAGCGCCGCACAGCATAACGCTACGTCGTCGCCTCGAACAGTAAGCCGGTCTCAGCGTCGTAGCGCAAGCCGGCGCAGATGGCTCCGTGCTCACCTACGGGGCAGATGGTGACGCTGTTGCGCTTCCAGTCCGGCCAATCCTGCGTCAATGCTTGAATAGCCGGGGTGTCCTGCACCGGCAACTGCACCCCTTTCAGGCGCGCATCGCTGGCGCGCACTTCCGACAACGCCTCCAGTTCGGCGCGCGTGGCATCGGCTAGCGTGGCCGCATCGCCGCTGGCCCACGGCAGCAAGGCGCCATCTTGCCAGCGCGCCAGCATCAGCGTGCGCTGCTCGGGGCCAAGCCGGGTGGGGTAGTCAATATCATTCAAACCCTGGCTCTTTCGATAGCCCGCCTGCCAATCCACCACGTTGTTCAATGCCTGATTGGCGTTGGCTAATTCGCTGCCGATGCGTTGCAGCTCTGCTTTCTGAATGGGCTCAGGCACGGTCACCAACTCACCCGTCCCATGCACTGCCTCGATCAGCGCGCGTAGGCCGGCAGGTGCGTCGATCTGGCCTACGTCGAACAGAACCCGCGCGGTGCGCCATTGCACATCCAGCGGATAAACGTAGGCGCCCTTTTCCAGCACCTGGTGCAGCCAACGCGGATCATTCACTGCATCGAGATCGGGCGACACCACATGCAGCACGGGTGCAGGCACGGGCCGTCCAGCAGCGGGGCGCAAGGCCATGTGCCGCCACAGACGTCCGGCGCGCTGCACCAATGCCGCCATGGGCGCCAGGTCAGACACCATCACATCAAAGTCAAGGTCCAAGGACGACTCCAAAACCTGAGTGCCTACCAGCACGCGTCCCGTCCGTTCTTTTCCCTCTTTTCCAAAGTGCCCGAGTGCAGCGCTTTCCTGGCGCAGCCTGTCGCACAACGCAAATCGCGCGTGCAGCAAATCGGCCTCGACACCTTGGGCACGCAGGGCTTGTACAGCGGCGATGGCGTCATCCACCGCATTGCGCACCCACACGCACGCAGCACCCTGGGCGGCCTTTTCAATCAACAGCGCAATGGCCGCATCGGCATCCGGCAGACGCTGCACGGCGACTGGGCCACGGCCGCCCTGCGGCGGGGGAAAGTCGTGGCGAACGGAACCGCCCGCGATACTGAGCGCGGGGTACGCAGGTTCGGTGGGTGCGGCGGCGCCGTAAGCCTGAGCCAACGCCGCACGCAGCCCCAGCGGTAGCGTGGCGGTGAGCAAGATGGCAGAGCCGCCCGCGGCACGGTGCGCGGCCAGCAAGGCTTTCAGCTCTTCGGCCATGTAGGCCTCGCCCATTTCATGCACTTCGTCGACGATGAGAATCTTCGATGACAAGCCGTAGTGCCGCAGCGTGGCGTAACGCGTGGGCAGCACCGAGAGCAGTGCCTGGTCGATGGTGCCCACACCCACCTGCGCGAGCAGAGCGCGGCGGCGGTTGTCAGCCAGCCAGTCGGTGCAGCCAGGGGTGTCTTCCTGGGTGGCGCGGTGTTCTCGCAGCTCGCGCCAATCGGGCGACAGCGGCGCCCGCCCATGCGCCAGCGTCAAATTCGGCGGTGACTGGAACATGCGGGCCACGACGTCGCGAGCGCGACAAAACATGGCGTTGGCGGTGGCCATGGTGGGCAGCGCAAAGAAGATGCCTCGGCCCTTGCCGGCCAGCATCATGCGCTGCGCCAGCAGCAGGGCGGCTTCGGTCTTGCCAGCGCCGGTTTCGTCTTCGATGAAGGCCAGCATCGGCCCGTCAGGTAAATCTATCTCTGCGCAAGCTGCCTGCATGGGGCGCGGGCTGAACTCGAACAGGCGTGCACTGGATGCCTTGCTTGCATCCAAACCTGCGCGTTGCACTGCCTCGTAGGCCAGGCCGCGCGCACGCTCAAAGTATTCGGGCAGCGGCAGATCAGGGAGTTGTGGAATAAACCACTCGGGATTGGAGCCCACCCAGTCGGCGGCAGCGGTCAGTCCTGGAAGCCACCACGACAGCGCGAGAAACTGATGCTTATCGAGGTCGGCCAGCGATGCGTTGGGCCACAGCGCCGCAAATGCCTGGATGAGTGCCTTGCCGTCATCCAGTGCCTGTGCGCCACAGGCGTGCATCAACATGTCGTACTGTCGGCCTTCACGGCTTGGCGGTCTGCCGTGATGGCCCGCCACCGCTGTATAAAGGCTCCACCGCGTGCTCCACGTGCCACCCAGGTGCTGCAACAGGGCGTCGTGGTGCTGCAGGAGGCGCTCGGTGGCCTCCCAATGGCGACCATGCTGCTGCGGCGCGCCGTGCAGCAGCATGGCGCGAAACGGCTCGCCGATCTTGCCCAGATCGTGCAATGCCACCAACAATGCGAGCGCATCACGAACGGGCGAGGTGAACCGCTCGAACGCCAACAAGCGTTCGGCCACCGCCGCCACGTCGAGCATGTGATAGGCCGCCGGGTGCAGCGGCCCGCCAGGGGTACGCGGGCTCTTGCCTGGCCAATGCGCGATCCACGACTCAACAAAAGAGGAAGACATCTCTCTCGCCATCAGCTACTTCCGCACCTCCAACCGCGCCAGGAACAGCGCGGGCGACAAAATCTCGATGCCCTTGTAGCCGCGCACCATCTTGAGATCGAGGTCGCCCGAGATCAGCATCGTGGCGCCTGCATCGAGCGCGAGTTGGATGAATTTGTCATCGTCAGAGTCACGGCTGACCGCATCGCTTGAAGCTGGAGGCACCATCCGGATCGAACGGGCGATCTGGATCAGGTGCCGCAAGCGCCCGTCGTCACCGAAGTAGCGGTCGAACTTCGGCCGCGCGATACGGGTTTCCAGTTCGCTCCAAGTGGCTTCGTTCTGGGCAATCACGAAGTGCTCTACCGCAACCGCCAACGCTTCAGCCGTGCGCGATCGCGGCAGCAAGCCAGCGCTGATCAGCACATTGGTATCGATGACAATGGGTGGCCGATCAATCGTCGGCATCGAGCATGCGCGTCACGTCGGACTCGGTCAGTCCGTCTTCCGCCGCCTGGTTGCTCATCCGCGCCAGGTGCGTACGCATCGCCTGGCCCGCTGCCTGACCATTGAGCGGGTGCGTTTCACTTACCAAGGCAGCCACATGCGCCGGGATGGTGTTCTGGGTAGCCACGTAGTCTTCATAGGACAAGACCACCGCTACCGGTCGACCGCGACGTGTGACGGTGATCGGCTGGCGCTGCGAGGCATCGATAAGGGCGCCAAACTGGTTCTGCGCCTCCAGGGACGTCATGGTTAACATGAAAGCACCTCTCAAACAGCTATTACATCGATATTAGCGGTTTCATCTGTTCTCGGTTGGATGACAAGCATCCAGATGCGCGGCGGCGCAACAATCTGGCAGCCCGCATGCCGTCCAGGTAATCCAGCACCCTGACGAGGCCATCGGGGCGGCGCAGCAGCCTGGCGGGCACCTCGCTCAACGCCTTGTTGGGCGAGTGCATCCAGGCCTTGCGTTTCTCGTCATCGGAGCCGACCAGCGGATCGAGCGAACGGAACACGCGTATCAACAGCAGCGCCAGTTCACCGGTCTTGGAGGCGGGCGCGATGCCAGAGGATTCCGACTTGTAGCGCGACACCGTGGCCGGGCTCACACCAATAATTCTGGCCAGCTCATTGCTCTGCAGACCGAGCAGTTCGGCGGCGCGAACGGTCGCCTTGGTCAGCGCGATTTTGGGATCAGGCTGCGGCGTGAAATCCATACTCATTCCTGGATCACGCCCGCCGCATAAAAATGCGCGCTTCACAAGCCCAGATTCGGCGCCAGCGCCCGCTGCACCACGTCCAGCGGCACGCCACTGCGTTCGGCCATGTCGGCCGCCTGATCCTCGCTGATCTTGCCGACGCTGAAGTAGGTGCTGTCTGGATGGCTGAAGTAGAAGCCCGAGACGGCGGCGGCGGGCGACATGGCGAAGCTCTCGGTCACCGACATGCCGATATCGGCGGCGCCCAGCAGCTCGAACAGCGGCTGCTTCACGCGGTGGTCAGGGCAGGCCGGGTAACCGGGCGCGGGGCGGATGCCGAGGTATTTCTCGGCAATCAGCTCGTCGTTGCTCAAGCCCTCGTCGGCGGCATAGCCCCACAGGTCGGTGCGCACGCGGTGGTGCATCCACTCGGCGGTGGCTTCGGCCAGGCGATCGGCCAGGGCCTTGAAGGTGATGGCGCTGTAGTCGTCGTGGTCGGCCATGAATTCCTTGACCTTGGCCTCGACGCCGATGCCGGCGGTGACGGCGAAGGCGCCGATGTAGTCGCGAGCCAGCCCACCCTCACCCCTGCCCTCTCCCGCCAGCGGGAGAGGGAGCAAGCTACGCGGTGCGATGAAGTCGGCCAGGCAGCGGCTGGGACGCATGCGGCCTTCGGCATCTTCCTGCTTCTCGGTCTGCTGGCGCAGGCCGTGCCAGGTCAGCACCACCTGCTCGCGTGATTCGTCGGCATACAGCTCGATGTCGTCGTCGCGCACGGTGTTGGCGGGCCAGAAGCCGACCGCGCCGTTGACGGTGAGCCAGCGGCCGTCGACGATTTTCTTCAGCATCGCCTGGGCGTCGTGGAAGACGCGCGTGGCTTCCTCGCCCACCACCTCGTCGCTCAGGATGGCGGGGTATTTGCCGCTCAGGTCCCAGGTCTGGAAGAAGGGCGACCAGTCCATGAAGGGCAGCAGCTCGCGCAGGTCGATGTGGCTGAACAGGCGGCGGCCGATGAATTTGGGCTTGGGCGGCTGGTAGCCGGCCCAGTCGATGCGCGTCTTGTTGGCGCGCGCCTTGTCCAGCGACCACATCGGGATCTGTTTCTTGTTGGCGTGTTGCTGGCGCACGCGCTCGTAGTCGGCCTGCGTCTCGGCCAGGAACTGCGCCACGCCGTCACCCAGCAGGTTTTGCGCCACACCCACGCTGCGCGAGGCATCGGGCACGTAGACCACCGGGCCTTCGTAGTGCGGCGCGATCTTCACGGCCGTGTGCACGCGGCTGGTGGTGGCGCCGCCGATCAGCAGCGGAATCTGCCGCTCGCGGAAATACGGGTCCTTCTGCATCTCGCTGGCGACGTGCTGCATCTCTTCCAGGCTGGGCGTGATCAGGCCGGACAGGCCGACGATGTCGGCGCCTTCCTCCTTGGCCTTGGCCAGGATTTCATGGGCCGGCACCATCACGCCCATGTTCACCACTTCGAAGTTGTTGCACTGCAAAACCACGGTGACGATGTTCTTGCCGATGTCGTGCACATCGCCCTTGACGGTGGCCACCACCAGCTTGCCCTTGGCCTTGACGTCGCCGCCGGCGTCCTGCAGCGCCTTCTTCTCGGCTTCGATGTAGGGCAGCAGGTGCGCCACGGCCTGCTTCATCACGCGCGCGCTTTTCACCACCTGCGGCAGGAACATCTTGCCGGCGCCAAACAGGTCGCCGACCACGTTCATGCCGTCCATCAGCGGGCCTTCGATCACATTCAGCGGCCGGCCGCCCTTGGCGATGATCTGCTGGTAGGCCTCCTCGGTGTCTTCCACAATGAAGTCGGTGATGCCGTGCACCAGCGAATGCGACAGGCGCTCACCCACCGACACGGGCTTGTCCGGCGTGCCGCGCCACTCCAGCTTCTTGCTGTCGTCCTTGGCGGCGCCCTTGGCGCGCTCGGCAATCTCCAGCAGCCGTTCCGCCGCGTCGGGGCGGCGGTTCAGCACCACGTCCTCGACGCGTTCGCGCAGCTCGGGCTCCAGGTCATCGTAAACGCCGACCATGCCGGCGTTGACGATGCCCATGTCCATGCCCGCCTGGATGGCGTGGTACAGGAACACGGTGTGGATGGCCTCGCGCACCGGGTCGTTGCCGCGAAACGAGAAGCTGACGTTGCTGACGCCGCCGCTGACCTTGGCGCCGGGCAGGTTCTGCTTGATCCAGCGCGTGGCCTCGATGAAGTCGACCGCGTAGTTGTTGTGCTCCTCGATGCCGGTGGCGATGGCGAAGATATTGGGGTCGAAGATGATGTCCTCGGGTGCGAAGCCCACCTCGTCGACCAGCACGCGGTAGGCGCGCTGGCAGATCTCGATCTTGCGCGCGAAGGTGTCGGCCTGGCCCTGCTCGTCGAAGGCCATCACCACGGCGGCGGCGCCGTAGCGCTTGACCAGCCTGGCGTGGTGCTTGAACTCATCGAGGCCTTCCTTCATGCTGATCGAGTTGACGATGCCCTTGCCCTGCAGGCAGCGCAGGCCGGCTTCGATCACGCTCCACTTGGAGCTGTCGACCATCACCGGCACGCGGGCGATGTCGGGCTCGCCCGCCAGCATGTTGAGGAACTTGACCATCGCCGCCTCGCCGTCAAGCATGCCCTCGTCCATGTTGACGTCGATCACCTGGGCCCCGTTTTCGACCTGCTGGCGCGCCACCGCCAGGGCTTGCTCGTACTGGCCGCCCAGGATCAGGCGCGCGAAGGCCTTGGAACCGGTGATGTTGGTGCGCTCGCCGATGTTGACGAACAGCGAATCGGCCCCGATCAGCACCGGCTCCAGGCCGGACAGCTTCATCGGCGGCGGGTTGTGGGGAAGGGCAGCGGTCATGTCACTCACCTGAAGGCTTCTCAGTCAGGTGAGCGTCGTTGCGGTTCGGGTCAGGAAGACGCCACCAAGCCTGACGAGACAGGGGGGTCTCGCTGCAACGCTCCTTGGCGGCGAAGCGCGGATTCTACGTGCGCATGGCATTCCGCGCAGGCCGCGCGGAATTCAAGCGGCGCCCGGCGGTGGTCAGACCATCGCGCCGGCGTTGGGATCGTTCGGGTCGCCGTCCTTGCGGCCGCCGGACTTGATCAGGTCTTCGCGCTTGATGCCCAGCCACATGGCGATGGCGGCGGCCACGAACACCGAGGAGTAGATGCCGAACAGGATGCCGATGGTCAGCGCGACCGAGAAGTAGTGCAGCGTCTCGCCGCCGAACAGCAGCATCGACAACACCATGATCTGGGTCGAGCCGTGCGTGATGATGGTGCGGCTGATGTTGGCGGTGATGCCGTGGTTGATGATCTCCACCGTGTTCATCTTGCGGAAGCGCCGGAACGCCTCGCGGATCCGGTCGAAGATGATCACCGACTCGTTGACCGAGTAGCCCAGCACCGCCAGGATCGCCGCCAGCACCGAGAGCGAGAACTCCCACTGGAAGAAGGCGAAGAAGCCCAGGATGATGATCACGTCGTGCAGGTTGGCGATGATGCCGGCCACGGCGTACTTCCACTCGAAGCGGATCGCCAGATAGATCATGATGCCGATGATCACGAAGGCCAGCGCCTTCAGGCCGTCGGCGGCCAGTTCCTGCCCCACCTGCGGGCCCACGAACTCGGTGCGGCGCAGTTCCACGTCGGGCGCGGCCGTCTTCAGCGCCTTCAGCACCTGCTCGCTCTGCTGGGCCGAGGTCTGGCCGGCCTTCACCGGCATGCGGATCAGCACGTCGCGCGCGGTGCCGAAGTTCTGCACCTGCACGTCGCCATAGCCCAGCTCCGCGACGGTGCTGCGCACCTGGCCCAGGTCGGCCGGCTGGCTGTAGCTGACCTCCATCACCGTGCCGCCGGTGAACTCGACCGACAGGTGCAGCCCGCGCGACACCAGGAAAAACAGCGCCAGCGCGAAGGTGGCGAACGATATGGCGTTGAAGACCTTGGCATACCGCATGAACGGTATGTCGCGGCCGATTTTGAAAAACTCCATCTGCGTGCTCCCCGATCAGCGGCCGTCGCCCGGATTGGTGGCGAGCGTCTTGGTGTCGTCGCGCCACACGGTACCGATCGACACCGTCTTGAGCTTCTTCTTGCGCCCGTACCAGAAGTTGACGATGCCGCGCGAGAAGAACACCGCCGAGAACATCGAGGTCAGGATGCCGATGCAGTGCACCACCGCGAAGCCGCGCACCGGCCCCGAGCCGAAGGCCAGCAGCGCGACGCCGGCCACCAGCGAGGTGACGTTGGAGTCGAGAATGGTGGCCCAGGCGCGGTCGTAGCCGGCGTGGATGGCCGCCTGCGGCGACATGCCCTCGCGCAGTTCCTCGCGGATGCGCTCGTTGATCAGCACGTTGGCGTCGATCGCCATGCCCAGCGTCAGCGCCACCGCCGCCATGCCGGGCAGCGTCAGCGTGGCCTGCAGCATCGACAGGATGGCCACCAGCAGCACCAGGTTGAAGGTCAGCGCGATCGACGAGAAGACGCCGAACAGGTGGTAGTAGATCGTCATGAACACCACGATCACCAGAAAGCCCCACATCACGCTGTGAAAACCCTTGGTGATGTTCTCGGCGCCGAGGCTGGGGCCGATGGTGCGCTCTTCGATGATCTCCATGGGCGCCGCCAGCGAGCCGGCGCGCAGCAGCAGCGCCAGATCGTTGGCCTCCACCGTGGTCATCGAGCCGGAGATCTGGAAGCGCGTGCCCAGCTCGGCCTGGATCACGGGGGCCGTCAGCGCCTCGCCCTTGCCCTTCTCGAACAGGACGATGGCCATGCGCTTCTTCAGGTTCTCGCGGCTGACGTCGCGCATGATGCGGCCGCCCTTGGCGTCCACCGTCAGGTCGACCTTGGGTTGCTGGGTCTGCTGGTCGAAGCCGGGCTGGGCGTCGGTCAGGCTGTCGCCGGTGATGATCACCTGGCGCTTGACGATCACCGGTGTGCCGTCGCGCAGCAGGAATTTCTCCGAGCCGAACGGCACCGGGCCGCCGCTGAGTTCGGCCGCGCGGCCCTCGGCGCTCTCGTCGACCAGGCGCATTTCCAGCGTCGCGGTGCGGCCCAGGATGTCCTTGGCCTTGGCGGTGTCCTGCACGCCGGGCAGCTGCACCACCACGCGGTCGGCGCCCTGCTGCTGGATCACCGGCTCGGCCACGCCGAGTTCGTTGACGCGGTTGTGCAGCGTGGTGATGTTCTGCCGCACGGCGTCGTTCTGCACCTTCAGCAGCGCGGGCGGCTTGAAGTTGGCCACCAGGCGCGGCTCGCCGCCGGTCGACTGCACCAGTTCCAGATCGGGCTGGGTGTCGGCGATGACGCGGCGCGCGGCCTCCAGCGTGGCGGCATCGCGCGCACGAATCTCGATGGCGTTGCCTTCGCGGCTGACGCCGCCGTGGCGCACGTCCTTCTCGCGCAGGCTCAGGCGGATGTCGCTGGCCAGCGTGTCCAAGCGCTTGGTGATGGCCGCACGCATGTCCACCTGCAGCATGAAGTGCACGCCGCCGCGCAGGTCCAGCCCCAGGTACATGGGCTTGGCGTTGAGCGCGGTCAGCCAGGCGGGCGAGCGCGACACCAGGTTCAGCGCCACCACGTAGCTGGGGTCGGCCGCGTCGGGGTTGACGGCCTGCTCGATGACGTCCTTGGCCTTGAGCTGGTCGTCGGGCGTGTCAAAGCGCGCCCAGACCGAGCTGCCCTCGTGCGTCAGGCGGTTGGGCGTCACGTTGGCGGCCTTGAGCGCCTGCTCGACCTGCGACAGCGTGCCACCGTCCACCCGGGCGGTGACCTTGCCCGCCGAGACCTGCACCGCGGGCGCCTCGCCGAACATGTTGGGCAGGGCGTAGATCGCGGCCAGCACCACGCTGAAGGCGATGATGACGTACTTCCAGAGCGGATAACGGTTCATGCGAAAGTCAGGAAAGGCGCCAGCGCGTCGGGCTGGCGGTCACGGCGCACCCGGTGCGAGGCGCCGGTTTACTTGATGGTTCCCTTGGGCAGCACCTGCACCACCGCGCTGCGCTGCATCTGCACCTCGACGCCGCTGGCGATCTGCACGCCGATGTGGGCCTCGGACAGCGAGACCACCTTGCCCAGCATGCCGCCGGCGGTCACCACCTCGTCGCCCTTGGCCAGGGCCTCGATCATGGCGCGGTGCTCTTTCTGCTTGCGCATCTGCGGGCGGATCATGATGAAGTAGAGCACCACGAACATCAGCACCAGCGGCAGCATGCTCATGAGGGACGAGCCCATGTCGCCGCCGGCGGCGGGTGCGGTCTGGGCGAAGGCGTTGGAGATGAACACCAGAGTGACTCCTGTAATGGCGGGCGATGGACGGATGGACGGCGCGCGCAACAGCGGGCCGGAAGGCGGCGCCCGATCAGCGGGCTCGCGCGAGCGAACCCTCTATTCTAAGCGGCGACCGGGAAAACCTCGCCTGGCCGCTGCGGCCACCGTGCTCAGGCCACCTGGCGCGGCGCCGCCGCCGAGTCGCGGTAGCGCGCCAGCAGTTCGTCCCAGCGCGCCTGCGCCGCCTTCAGGTGGCGCTCCTTGATGTGGCCATAGCCCTTGATCTGCTCCGGAATGCGGGCAATCTCCAGCGCGTTGGCGTGGTTGTCGACCGACAGCGTGCGCAGGATTTCCTCGATGCTGGCGCGGTATTGCTGGATCAGCGCGCGCTCGGTGCGGCGCTCTTCGGTCCTGCCGAAGATGTCGAGCGCACCGCCGCGCAGGCTCTTCAGCCTGGCGAGCAGCCTGAAGTTGCGCAGCATCGACGGGCCGAATTTCTGCTTGACCAGCTCGCCCTTCTCGTTGCGCTTGGCCGTCAGCGGCGGCGCCAGGTGGTAGTTGATCTTGTAATCGCCCTCGAACATGTCATCGATGCGCTGCAGGAAGGCCGGGTCGCTGTGCAGGCGCGCCACCTCGTACTCGTCCTTGTAGGCCATCAGCTTGAACAGGTAGCGCGCCACCGCCTCGCTCAAGGACGACTTGCCGAGCCTGGCTTCCTGCTGCTGCACCTGGGCGACGAAGTCGCGATAGGTTTCGGCGTAGGCGGCGTTCTGGTAGCCGGTCAGGAACTCGACGCGGCGCGCGATGAGCGACTCCAGCGTGTCGCGCTTCTTGAACTCGATCACCTTGGCGTCGGCGTTCACCAGCAGCTTTTCGACGCGCGCGAAGTCGTGCGCGGCCTGGCGGCCCCACTCGAAGGCGGCCTTGTTGTTGTCGACCTGCACGTTGTTCAACTCGATGGCGCGCATCAGCGCGGCACGCGACAACGGCACCCAGCCCTTCTGCCAGGCGTAGCCCAGGATCATCGGGTTGATGTAGATGCTGTCGCCCAGCAGGCGGGTCGCCATGGCGTCGGCGTCGAAGGCCGACAGGCCCGAGGGGCCGACGGCGCGCGCGATGTCGGCGGCGCAGCGCTGGGCCGGGTTCTGCCAGGCGCCGTCCTGCACGAAGGCCGCGGTCGGCGTGCTGTGCGAGTTCAGCGCCACGTGGGTGCGGCCCTCGCGCATGCGCAGCACGGTTTCCTGGTTGGCGGTGACGATCGGGTCGCAGCCGATGATCAAGTCGGCCGCCGCCATGCCGACCCGGGTGGTGCGGATGTCGTCCTGGGTGGCGCCGATCAGCACGTGGCTCCAGGTGGCGCCGCCCTTTTGCGCCAGGCCGGCGGCGTCCTGGGTGACGATGCCCTTGCCTTCGAGGTGCGCCGCCATGCCGAGCAGCTGACCGATGGTGATGACGCCGGTGCCGCCCACGCCCGCCACCACGATGCCCCAGGCGCCGCCGGCTTCAGGCTGTTGCTGCACCGGCTCGGGCAGCGCGCCCAGCTCGGCCGGCGACAGCGCGGTCTTGGCCTTGGCTTTTTTCTTGAGGCTTCCGCCTTCCACGGTGATGAAGCTGGGGCAAAAGCCATTGACGCAGGAAATGTCCTTGTTGCAGCTGCTCTGGTTGATGGTGCGCTTGCGGCCGAACTCGGTCTCCAGCGGCTCCACCGACAGGCAGTTGCTCTTCACACTGCAATCGCCGCAGCCCTCGCACACCAGCTCGTTGATGACCACGCGCACGGCCGGGTCGACCATGGTGCCGCGCTTGCGGCGGCGGCGCTTTTCGGTCGCGCAGGTCTGGTCGTAGATGATGACGGTGGTGCCTTCAATCTCGCGGAACTCGCGCTGGATGGCGTCCAGCTTGTCGCGGTGGTGGATCTCGATGCCTTCCGGCAGGCCCTTGGCCTGCGCGCCGTCGTATTTTTCAGGCTCGTCGGTGACCACGCAGATCTTGGCCGCGCCTTCGGCCCGCATGTTCTGCGCGATCTGGATCACCGACAGCCCCTCGGGCCGCTCGCCGATCTGCTGGCCGCCGGTCATGGCCACGGCGTCGTTGTAGAGAATCTTGTAGGTGATGTTGACGCCGGCGGTGACCGCCTGGCGTACCGCCAGCGTGCCGCTGTGGTAGTAGGTGCCGTCGCCTAGGTTGGCGAACATGTGCTTGTCTTTGCTGAACGGCTGCTGGCCGACCCACGGCACGCCCTCGCCGCCCATCTGCGTGAAGCCGACGGTGCTGCGGTCCATCCAGATGCTCATGAAATGGCAGCCGATGCCCGCCATGGCGCGCGAGCCCTCGGGCACGCGGGTGCTGGTGTTGTGCGGGCAGCCCGAGCAGAACCAGGGCAGGCGGTCGGCGCCGCTGCCGCCGCTGCTCAACACCTGCATGGCCTGCTCCGACGCGTCGAGGATGGCCAGTTGCCGATCCAGCCGCGCCGTCATGTCGGCGTCGATGCCCAGTTTT
Source organism: Burkholderiales bacterium (assembly GCA_016702555.1). Lineage (GTDB taxonomy): Bacteria > Pseudomonadota > Gammaproteobacteria > Burkholderiales > Burkholderiaceae_C > Ottowia. The sequence continues at coordinate 268,500 of JADJDV010000002.1, read as the reverse complement.
TTCAGTCGCGCGGCAATGGCGCGGGCGATCAGCGCCGGCGTCAAATCGGCGGTGGCGCGCAGCAGCGTGTCGGACGTGGGGTTGGCGCGCGCCCATTCGCCGCCCGGCGCGCCGTCGTTCTCGACGTACTTGCCCAGCACGTTGGGGCGCACGTCGGGGCGCCAGTTGTAGAGCTGTTCCTTCAGCTGGTATTCGATCACCTGGCGCTTTTCTTCCACCACCAGGATTTCCTTCAGGCCGGTGGCGAAGTCGCGCGTGATCTGCGCCTCCAGCGGCCACACCACGTTGACCTTGTGCAGGCGAATGCCGACCTGGCGGCAGGTGAGGTCGTCCAGCCCCAGGTCGAGCAGCGCCTGGCGCGTGTCGTTGTAGGCCTTGCCGCTGGCGATGATGCCGAAGCGGTCGTTGGCGCCTTCGATCACGTTGTAGTTCAGCCGGTTGGCGCGCACATAGGCCAGCGCCGCATACCACTTGTAGTTGAACAGGCGCTCCTCCTGCGGCAGGGCCGCGTCGGGCCAGCGGATGTGCAGGCCGCCGGGCGGCATCTCGAAGTCGGTGGGAACCTGGATCTGCACCCGCTCGGGGTCGATCATGGCGGTGGCGCTGGATTCGACCACTTCCTGGATCGTCTTCATGCTGGTCCACAGGCCGGCGTAGCGGCTCATGGCAAAGGCGTGCTGCCCCAGGTCCAGGATCTCCTGCACGGTGGACGGAAAGAACACCGGCAGCCCGCAGGCCTTGAAGATGTGGTCGCTCTGGTGCGCGGCGGTGCTGCTCTTGGCCACGTGGTCGTCGCCGGCCACGGCGATCACGCCGCCTAAAGGGCTGGTGCCGGCCATGTTGGCGTGCTTGAACACGTCGGCCGTGCGGTCCACGCCGGGGCCCTTGCCGTACCAGATGCCGAACACGCCATCAAACTGGTTGCTGCCCGGCGGCGCAAAGCCCAGTTGCTGCGTGCCCCAGACGGCCGTGGCCGCCAGCTCTTCGTTCACGCCCGGCTGAAAGACGATGTGCTGCTTTTCCAGGTGCTTGCGCGCCGCCCACAGCGCCTGGTCGTAACCGCCCAGCGGCGAGCCGCGGTAGCCGCTGACGAAACCGGCGGTGTTCTTGCCCACCAGCGCATCGCGCTGGCGCTGCAGCATCGGCAGCTTGACCAGCGCCTGGATGCCGCTCATGAAGGCGCGGCCATAGTCGAGGCTGTACTTGTCGTCGAGCGTGACGGTTTCCAGCGCCTTGCGGATGTGTTCGGGCAGGGGGGCGTTCATAGGTCTTCGCCTTTGCCAACCCGCTCGACGCCAAGTCCAGTGCGTTCGGCTGCGCCGCCCGCGTACTTGTACCTTCGGTGCAACCCGCGATGCGGATTGTCGTCGAGCGTGACAGTTTCCAGCGCCTTGCGGATGTGCTCGGGCAGGGGGGCGTTCATCGTGTTTGTCTCCTGTGTGGGCCTGGGCCTTGTGGGCCTGTGCAGCGTGCAGGCCCATCGTGTAGACAGGCCCGTTGTCATTTGAGCGCAAAGTGTATGCCGCTTGCCGCGATAAGTGTTTTCTTTGCGTTCCCTTGTTAACCCTTGTTTGGAAAGATTCTTTCTAAAATCGCGTCATCATGGAAACACTTGATGCTTACGACCTGGCCATCCTGCAACATCTGCAAGCCGACGGGCGCCTGACCAACAGCGAACTGGCACAGCGCGTGGGCCTGTCGGCCGCGCCCTGCTGGCGGCGCGTGCGGGCACTGGAGTCGGCCGGCTTCATCCGCGGCTACCGCGCCGAGATCGACCGCCACAAGATCGGCCTGGGCGTGCTGGCCTTTGTGCGGCTGGATGCTGCGCAGATCGGCGCTGCATCGATGCGCGGGCTGGAGCAGGCCATCCGTGCCCAGCCCGAGATCATCAGCTGCCACTACATCAGCGGCACCGGCACCTTCGAGTTGCAGGTGGTGGCCACCGACCTGGAGCAGTTCAGCCGCTTCTCGCGCGAGGTGCTGCTGCACCTGCCCAACGTGAAGGACATGCACACCAGTTTTTCGCTGGGCGAGGTGAAGGCTGGCGGCGCGCTGCCGCTGGACCAGCTACAGGCCAAGCGGCGCAACGCGCGCTGATCGGCGTCACGCCGCTGTCACGACAGTGCCACATTGGGTCGGCACGATGCGGGCCTTCACCCTGGTCCGCTTCGCTTTATTTACACGAAAGTCCCACGACCCATGAACCCGACCCCCGTTTCCGAGTACGACGACAACGAGATCGTCAACCCCTCGTCCAACCCGCACATGGACACCATCCTGGCCGCACGGCTGAGCCGCCGTGGCGCGCTCAAGGGTGGCGTCGGCGCCACCACCGCCGCGCTGCTGGGCGGCGTCGGCCTGTCCGCCTGCGGCGGCAGCGACGATGGCGACGAGAAGCCAGCGCCCGCTCCCGCGGTCAAGCTGAACTTCGCCGCCGTGGCCAAGACCCACGCCGACCAGGTCACCATCGCCGACGGCTACCAGGTCAGCATCCTGCATGCGCTGGGCGACCCGATGATGTTCGGTGACGAGTCCTGGAAGGACGACGGCTCGGAGACGTCCGAGTCGTACCAGCGCCGCATCGGCGACGGCCACGACGGCATGTATTTCTTCGGCATGAAGGACGGCAAGTTCGACGCCAGCACCTCGGCCAGCGGCCTGCTGTGCGTCAACCACGAATACGTGGTGGCGCCCTACGGCCTGCACCCGGCCGGCAGCACCACGGTGGACGGCAAGCGCCCGGCCAGCGAGGTGGACAAGGAAATCTACGCCCACGGCGCCAGCGTGGTCGAGGTCAAGCGCAAGGCCGGCAGCAACGACATGGAGATGGTGCGCGGCTCCAAGTACAACCGCCGCGTGCACTCGGCTACGCCGATGGACATGGGCGGCCCGGCCGCCGGCAACGCCAAGCTGATCACCAAGCTGTCGCCCGATGGCAAGCAGGCCTTCGGCATGAACAACAACTGCGCCAACGGCTACACGCCCTGGGGCACCTACCTGACCTGCGAGGAGAACTACCTCAACGTGATCGGCCGCGCCGCCGGTGACGATGCCGGCCGCAGCGCCAGCGAGATCGTGGCGCTCAAGCGCTATGGCCTGCCCGAGGGCCGCAAGAGCCCCTACGCCTGGGACACCGCCGAGGGCGAGCAATTCCAGCGCTGGAACAGCAAGATCAGCGCCGCCAGCGCCGCCGCCGACTACCGCAACGTGTTCAACAGCTTCGGCTGGGTGGTCGAGATCGACCCGTTCCGCCCCGACAGCAAGCCCGTCAAGCGCAGCGCCCTGGGCCGCTTCAACCACGAAGGCGCCTGGCCGGCGCCGGCCAAGGCGGGCGAGCCGATCGTCATCTATTCCGGCGACGATGCACGCAACGAGTACGTGTTCAAGTTCGTGTCCGACGCCAAGTGGGATCCGAAGGACGTCAACGGCGGCATGGCCGTGGGCGCCAAATACCTGGACAAGGGCACGCTGTACGCCGCCAAGTTCAACGACGACGGCAGCGGCGAATGGCTAGAGTTGACTTTTGGGAAGAACGGCATCGACAGCAAGAACGCGCTGTACCCGTTCGCCGACCAGGCCGACGTGGTGATGCACTGCCGCCTGGCGGCCGACTCGCGCGGCGCCACCAAGATGGACCGCCCCGAGTGGGGCGGCGTGAACCCGTTGAACCACGAGGTTTACATGACGATGACCAACAACTCGCAACGCGCAGCCGACAAGGTCAACGCCGCCAACCCGCGTCCCGGCAACGAGAATGGCCACATCATCCGCTGGAAGGAAGAAGGCGGCCAGGCCGGCACCAGGTTCAAGTGGGACGTGTACCTGTTCGGCGCCGGCATCGACACCGCGGGCGTCACCAAGAAGCAAAGCGAGAACCTGTCGGGCCTGACCGCCGTGAACGACTTCTCCAGCCCCGACGGCCTGTACTTCGACCAGCGCAGCGGCAACGCCGGCGGCCTGCTGTGGATCCAGACCGACGACGGCCAGTACACCGAGAAGACCAACTGCATGATGCTGGCCGCCATTCCCGGCCAGGTCGGCGACGGCGGCAAGGTGACGACCAAGAACAAGCAGGCCACGATCATGGGCGCCAAGCCCACCGAGGCCAACGTGCGCCGCTTTCTGGTCGGCCCGTTCGACTGCGAGATCACCGGCGTGGTGGTCACGCCCGACGGCAAGACGCTGTTCTTCAACGTGCAGCACCCGGGCGAGGACAAGGCTGACTTCGCCACCCACACCTTCACCAGCCACTGGCCGGGCAACCAGCCGGGCATCACCAGCCACCACAAAGGCCACAAGCGCCCGCGCTCGGCCACGGTGGTGGTGACGCGCACCGATGGCGGCACCATCGGTATCTGAGTCGGGGAACGAGGACGCGGTGCTTCAGTGCACCGCCACAACCCCCAAGACCGCGCCATGACGTGGGCTTTTTTGTACCCACCGCCGTGCGCCGCGCCTTCAGCCCGGCCCGTTGTTGCCGTCGCCGAGGCGGATATTCGTCTGCACTGGCGCATCCGGATCGTGCGGCGCCGGCGGGCGCGGCCCCAGACGCGCGGCCGGCCGCACCTGGGGCGGCGTGGCCCCGGGCGTGACCACGCGCTCGCAGTACACCGGCTCGGGAATGCCGGTGTAGTCCAGCCGCACCAGGCGCTGCTCCACACCCAGGCCGAACTCGGCTCGCACCGTGGGGTCGGCATAGCGCAGCGCGCCACCCGGGTCAGCGGGCGAGCGCTCCAGCACCACATGGCCGCGCAGGCCTTCGAGCAGGGCCATGTCCTCGTACAGGCGCACCTCGAAGCTCAGGTCGGACGGGCACCAGTACGCCAGGCGCGGCGCGTCGAGCAGGCTGGCGCAGCCGCCCAGCAGCAAGGCCGCCGCCAGCGGTGCGGGCAGCATGCGCCAGCGCACGCAGTGGCCGGCGCGCAGTGCCGCGGCATTCACTTCGGCCACAGCACCCACAGCTTGAGCGGCTGCTTCATGCGCCCGGCGAAGTCGCCCGCCTCGGCCCCCCAGCCAGCGAAGTAGTCGGCGCGCACGGCGCCGACGATGGCGCTGCCGGTGTCCTGCGCCAGCACCAGGCGCTGCAGCCGGGCCACCGGCCCGCTGGACGCCAGCCACACCGGCGTGCCGTAGGGAATGCTCTGCGGATCGACCGCGATCGAGCGCCCGGGCGTCAGCGCCACGCCCTGCGCGCCCTTGGGGCCGAACTGCGCATCCAATGGACTCAGCGGCTCCTCGCGGAAGAACACCATGCGCGGATTGCTCCACAAAAAGCCCTGCAGCACCTGCGGATTGGCCGCCAGCGCCGCACGGATGCCGGGCCAGGTGACGTCGCCGCGCAGCAGGCCCTGGTCGATCAGCCATTTGCCGGGGCTGCGGTAAGGCTGGTCGTTGGTGGCGGCAAAGGCCAGGCGCACCAGGCGCTGGCTGCCATCGGCCTCCAGCATCTGCACGCGCCCGGAGCCCTGGATCTGCAGGATCAGCGCGTCCACCGGGTCGGCCAGCCAGGCGATCTCGTTGCCCGCCAGCTGCGCGCGCGCCTCGGGCAGGGTTTCCATCTCCTGCCGCGTGTACCAGGGCTTGCGCTGGCCCAGCGTGGGCGGCGCGCGGTACAGCGGCGCGCCAAAGCCGGCGCGCGGCGCGCGCGAGGCTTCGTACATCGGCTCAAAATAACTGGTCAGCAAGCCGTCGCCGCCCGGCGCGCCAGGGCCGCCCAGCGGCTCGACGCGATAGGGCTGCAGGCGCGCGCGCATCCACTGGCGCTGCTCCTCGGGCGTGCCCAGCGACAGCCGCCGCACCTCGCTGCACAGGCGCGCGAAGGTGGGGCCGGGGCGCTCGCAGCTCTTGATCCAGGCGTTCCAGGCGTCGCTGGTGTCGTCCTGCTCAAAGCCGGGTAGGTCGGCCCAGCGCACCGGCACCCAGCGGCTGCGCGCGCGTTCGATGGCCGGGCCAATCGGCGTGCCGTCGGCCACCGGGCCGGCGGGTGGCAGCTCAGGCTCGGCCGGCCGCGTCGGCGCGGGCGGCGGCGCCGGGGGCGGCTTGACCGCGCAGGCGGCCAGCATTCCTACAATGGCCGCTGCACAAAGAAACCGTGACATTCGATTCATGCTCGTGATTCTGCTGGAAGCGCTGGCCGTGCTGGCGCTGTTCGTGTTCATCGTCTGGTGGACCATGTTCTCTGGCCGCAAGAAAGGCGAGTTGCCGGACGCGCAGGAACAGGCGCCGCGCGATGACGCCGCCCGCCGGCCGGACAACCCGCCGGACGACGCGCGCCATTGATGGCCCAGCCGGCCGCCACCCACCGAAGGCCGAACTTTTCAACGTCAGATCGCCATAGCACCATGCCTGAAAAACTGCCCTCCCGCGCGGCCGCCCTGGCGGCGCTGTTTCTCGCCGCCACCCTGGCCGCCTGCGGCGGTGGCGACGACACCTCAATCGCGCCGCTGCCCGCCACGCCCGACGCGCCGAGTCCCGCGCCAAGTCCCGACCCGTTGCCCGAGCCTCAGCCGGAACCTCAACCGGAACCCGAACCCGAACCCGAACCCGAACCCGAACCCGAACCGGTGCAGTCTGGTCCGGGCGCCTTGCTGTCAAGCGATTTCATCAACACGCTCAGCGCCGTCGAGATCACACGTGCCTTGAGCGCGGACGAGAGCAAGGTCAAGAATGGCGGCCTGGCGCCGCGCTACGACGTCGCCTCGTACCGCGTGACCTACACCACCACCGACAAGCACGGCAATGAACTCAGCGCCTCGGGGCTGATCAGCGTGCCGCTCAAGGCCGCCGGCCAGCCCAGCCCGGTGCTGAGCTACCAGCACGCCACTACCTTCCACGACAAGCAGGCACCCAGCAACAAGGTCGAGGCGGTGGAGCCGCCGATCGTGCTGGCATCGCTGGGCTACATCGTGGTGTCGCCGGACTACGTCGGCTTTGGCGCCTCCAAGGGGGTCGAGCACCCCTACCTCACGGCCAAGCCGACGGCGCGCGTGGTGCTCGACATGCTGACCGCCGCGCAAAGCTGGCGCCGCCAGCACCGCGTGGCCGACAACCGCCAGTTGTTCCTGGCCGGCTATTCTGAGGGCGGCTACGCCACCATGGCGGCGCACCGCGCGCTCCACCAGGAAAACGGCGCGCTCAAGCAGCAATTGCAGGCCGCTGTGCCCGGCGCCGGCCCTTACGACATGCTGGAAACGCTGGACGAACAGCTCAACCGCGTCAAGAAAGTGGCGCCCTGGCTGGCGGCACTGATCCGGCCGGGCAACCTCAAGCATCTCGGCAGCACCGTGCGCGACGAGGTGCGCCGCGCGCTGTTGCGCCAGATGGTGCCAGACGACGGCGACGTGCGCTATCAGACGCTGTTTCTCGACCGTTACCTCGCCGACGACCGCGCCGCGCTGGCCGACGAGCACAGCGTGCACCTGGGCTGGGCGCCCGACGTGCCGGTGCATCTGTTCCACGGCCGCGGCGACCTGACGGTGCCGTATTCCGCAGCGCAATCGGCGCTGAACACGCTGCGCGCCGCCGGCGCCAGCGACGTCACGCTGACCGACTGCACCACGCCCGATTTCGGCCACCTGAAATGCGTGCCCGAATACTTCCTGTTCGCCGTCGAGCGCATGGGACGGCTGGCGCGCGATCTTTGAGCGACGCGATCAGCGGGGTGCGGCCGCATCCACCGGCAGCGCCATGCTCTCCTTGATCTCCTCCATCACCACGTAGCTGTTGCTCTGCGCCGGCACCGGCACTTTGCGCAGGATCTGGCCGAGCAAGTCGCGGTATTCGCGCATCGCCGTCAGCCGCGCCTTGATCAGGTAGTCGAAGGTGCCCGACACCAGGTGGCATTCGAGCACGCGCGGGTCGTGCAGCAGTTCGCGCCGCATCTGCTCGAACACCTCGGTGGACTTGGACGACAGCGTCAGTTGCACGAACACCAGCAGGCCGCGTCCCACCGATTCGGGGTTCACGTGTGCGTGGTAGCCCAGGATCACGCCCTTGCGCTCCAGCCGCCGTACGCGCTCGGCGCAGGGCGAGGTCGACAGGCCGACTCGCTCGGCCAACTCGGTCATCGACAGGCGGCCCTGGCGCTGCAGGTTGTCGAGGATGCTGCGGTCAATTCGGTTGAGATCGATCATATTTCCTGTCTTGCCACTTTGTGACAGTGATTTTTACTGAAAACTTGGTCACTGACCATGAATTTCAATCAAATGCACTACCCGATCTTTCCTAAACTTTGTCCACGCAACGGTTTGAAGGGGAATGGCAATGAAAGTGATCGTTCTGGGCGGTGGCGTCATCGGTGTCAGCACCGCCTATTACCTGGCCCGCGCCGGCGCCGAGGTGACGGTGCTGGAGCGCCAGCCCGACGTGGCGCTGGAAACCAGCTTTGCCAACGCCGGGCAGGTGTCGCCCGGCTATTCCACCCCGTGGGCGGCACCGGGCATTCCGCTGAAAGCGCTCAAGTGGATGTTCCAGAAGCACGCGCCGCTGGCCATCCGTGCCGATGGCTCGCTGTTCCAGCTGCGCTGGATGGTCGCCATGCTGCGCAACTGCACCAGCGCCCGCTACGCCGTCAACAAGGAGCGCATGACGCGCCTGGCCGAATACAGCCGCGACTGCCTGCGCGGCTTGCGCGCCGACACCGGCGTCCAGTACGAGCAGCGCTCGCTGGGCACGCTGCAAGTGTTTCGCACCCCCGCGCAGCTGGCCGCCGCGCAGCGCGATACCGCCGTGCTGGATGCCTGCGGCGTGCCCTACCGCCTGATGCTGAACGCCAACCCCTTGGCCGAGATTGAGCCCGCGCTGGCGCACGCGCCCGGCCTGGTCGGCGGCCTGCACCTGCCGGGCGATGAAACCGGCGATTGCCAACGCTTCACCACCCAACTGGCCGAGATGGCGCGCGCGCTGGGCGTGCAGTTCCGCTTTGGCGTCGACATCGCCGAATTGCAGCGCTGCGGTGAGCAGATCACCGGCGTGCGCCTGGCTGGCGACGCCGGCGAGGTGCTGACCGCCGACCGCTACGTGCTGGCACTGGGCAGCTATTCGCGCGAACTGCTGCAGCCGCTGGGGCTGGACCTGCCGGTGTACCCGGTCAAGGGCTATTCGCTCACCGTGCCGCTGGTCGATGAAGCGCGCGCGCCGCGCTCTACCGTGATGGATGAGACCTACAAGGTGGCCATCACGCGTTTCGACCAACGCATCCGCGTCGGCGGCATGGCGGAGCTGGGCGGGTTTGATTTGCGCCTGAACCCCGCGCGCCGCGCCACTTTGGAGCTGGTCACGCGCGGCCTGTTCGACGGCGGCGGCGATCTGCCCGCGGCCGAGTTCTGGACCGGCCTGCGCCCCATGACGCCCGACAGCACCCCCATCGTCGGCGCCACGCGCTACGCCAACCTGCTGCTCAACACCGGCCACGGCACGCTGGGCTGGACCATGGCGGCGGGCTCGGGGAAACTGGTGGCCGACCTGACGCTGGGGCGCTCACCCGACATCTCGATCGCCGGCCTGGGCCTGGCACGTTACGACAAGGCGCGCAGCGGCCCCACGTCGGGCACCCGGCAACGCCCGATGCACGCCTGACGCCCCGGCGCGCCACGCGGATGGCGGCGCTGCGCCTAAACAGGCCGGCGACGTGGCTCATACGGATTCGCATTCAAGAAGATAAGCCGTTCGGGCTGAGCCTGTCGAAGCTCTGCGTGCTGCATGCACTTCGACAAGCTCAGTGCGAACGGCTCTTAAGCGATAGAGCACGAATGGGTATCAGGCGCCGGTCTGCGTCCCCGCGATCCAGCGCAAGCCCTTGCCGCGGCTCAGGTAGTAGTCACCCTGCGGGCTGATCACCACGGCGCGGTAGGTCGCGGGATCCGAAAAATAACGCCAGCCATGCGCGCGCTCACCCGCGCTGGCCAGGTTGGACACGGCTTGCATGCCCTCGTCGAAGCCGCGGATGTCGCGCAGCTGCGCAACGCGCTCGTGCTTGTGGTCGGCGTGATCGCGGTCACCGGCCAGCAAGGGGCTGCTGGCACTGGCCGCCAGCAGGGCGATGGAAGCGAAAATTGCCATCGATTTCATGATTCATCTCCTAGGCGCGTGACACAGTCGACCTTGACTGTGATGGCAGTCTGCGCTGCGGGGATGAAGCACTGCTTAACCCGGATATTTCACCATAGCCCGTAGAAACGAGGACGGCATTGCCCTTGAATTGCCCGAACATCGAGGTGTCGAATCTTGATGAAAGGGCGGGCAATGCCGAAGCCAAACTGTACAGCGCAAAAGGAGCTTGATGTTGGCGTAATCGACTTCGGGCAGTTGGGCCGGCGCGTGATCGAGGGCCGGTTCGACGGCGGCAGCATGACCAGCGATGGCGGCGTGATGCTGCTCGCCCAGGTGGACCGCAAGCTGGGATTGATGGATGCGGCAGCGCGCTGCATCGCCGACCCGCGCAGCCCGCTGTTGATCAAGCACGGCGTGCGCGACATGCTGCGCCAGCGCGTGTACGGGCTGGCGCTGGGCTGGGAAGACCTCAACGACCATGGCGCGCTGCGCCTGGACGTGGCCTTGCAAACGGCAGTCGGCGTCGATCGTGAAGTGGCCAGCGCGCCCACCCTATGCCGACTGGAGAAGTGGGCCGACCGGGCCACCGCCTGGCGGCTGCATGAGGTGCTGCTCGATCAATTCATCGCCAGCTTCGAGAGCGCTCCCGCAGAACTGATGCTCGATTTCGATGCCACCGACAACCCCTTGCACGGTCAGCAGGAGGCTCGCTTCTTCCACGGCTACTACGACAGCTACTGCTATCTTCCTCTGTACGTGTTCTGCGGCCAGCAACTGCTGTGCGCCTACCTGCGGCCCAGCAACATCGATGGGGCGCGCCACGCAGCGGCCATTCTGAAGCTGTTGGTGCGCCGGTTGCGCCAACAATGGCCCCAGGTGCGCATCGTGTTCCGGGCAGATTCGGGGTTCTGCCGACAGCGCATCATCAACTGGTGCGAGCGCGCTGGAGTGCACTACATCATCGGGCTTGCGCGCAATGCTCGGCTTCAGGCCCAGGTGAAACTGGCCGAACTCTGGATGAAGGACGATTACGAGCGCACCGGGGTCAAACAGCGCCTGGTGGACGAGTTCAGCTATGCCGCCAAGAGCTGGGCGCACGAGCGGCGCGTGATCACACGCCTCGAATGGGGTGCGCAAGGCGGCAACCCGCGCTTCATCGTGACCAACCTGGAGGGTGAACCGCAGGTGCTGTATGACGATGTGTACTGCCAGCGCGGTGAGGCGGAGAACCGGATCAAGGAGGCGCAGATCGGGCTGTTTGCCACGCGCACGAGCTGCCATGTACTGCGCTCCAACCAGTTGCGCATGTTGCTGGCTGCGCTGGGCTACGTGCTGATTGAGCGGCTGCGGGCGCTGGCTTTGCAAGGCACCGAGTTGGCAACGGCGCAGGCCGATACCTTGCGCATCAAGCTGCTGAAGGTGGCTGCGGTGGTCACGCGCAACACGCGGCGCATCCGCCTGTACCTGGCCTCGCACTGGCCCAGTGCGCCGATCTTCGCGCACGCCATGGGCCAGTTGCGCTCTCCGTGATCGGCAAGCAGCGCCTGGCCGGCGTGATGACACAAGAATGGCCCGCAACCCAAGTCGGGGTGGGGGGGTGCGAGCGCATGGCGCCTGCGCACGACTCCAGCCCTGCCTGCGGCCACCATCGGGGCCTTGCTCACTCTATCCACGCCGTTGCGAACCCATTGAGGGGAGCGTCGGGGGTAGGCGTGAAATATCCGGGCTAGCTGCCTGCGCTGAATCGACACGGGCAAATGGCTGATCTGATTCAAACAATCATGCGGGTTGCAGGGCATCGTCGAAAATCGCCACCGCGCGTGTCCACCCCGCCGAGGCGCCGCGAATCTTGTGCGGAAAGCAACTGATGAAAAAGCCGTTGGCCGGCAGCACCTCCAGGTTGTGCAGCTTTTCCAGGTGGCAATAGCCGATGTCGCGCCCGGCCTTGTGGCCTTCCCAGATCAGGCCGGCGTCTTTCGATTCGGCGTACTTCTGCGCGGTGTAGACGAAGGGCGCGTCCCAGCTCCAGGCGTCGGTGCCGGTCAGGCGCACGCCGCGCTCCAGCAGGTACATGGTGGCGTCGTAGCCCATGCCGCAGCCCGCGCTGACGAAGTCGTCGTGGCCGTAGCGGCTGCCGGCGCGCGTGTTGACGACCACGATCTCCAGCGGCTTCAGCGCGTGGCCAATGCGCTTCAGTTCGGCCTCGACGTCGGCCGCGGTCACCACGTAGCCATCGGCGAAGTGGCGAAAGTCCAGCTTCACGCCAGGCTGAAAGCACCATTCCAGCGGCACCTCGTCGATGGTCCAGGCGGGCTTCTTGTCGCCCAGTGCCTTGTCCATCGTGCTATGAAAATGATAAGGCGCATCCAGGTGCGTGCCGTTGTGGGTCGAGAGCTGCACCATCTCCACCGCCCACACCTCGCCGTCGGGCAGGTCTTCCTGCTTGAGGCCCGGAAAGAAGGGCGCCATCTGCTCAAACGAGTTCTGGTGGTTGAAGTACTGGATCTTGGGCGCGAACGCGGGCGGGTCGGAGATGACGTCGTTCTCCAGGTAGATCGACAGGTCGACGAATTGGCGGGTCATGCTTGTCTCCAGTGAACCATGGGCAGCCCGGCAACGGGCGAGGTGAAGTAAGGAATCGTCGTGCCCATCAGGCTGCCGATGTACACGGTGCGCAGGTCAGGCCCGCCGAAGGTGACGCTGGCCATCCACGGCGCAACCGTGCCGCGTGCGTTCATCATGTCGTCGGGCGTGACGGTGCCGGCGGCCATGTGGTCAAGCAACGTCTTCGACGCTTGCGGGTCGCCGTCATCCAGCAGCAACAGCTTGTCGCCTTGCGGCGTGAGCGCGATGAGCTGATCGACCATCACCAGCGTGCACCACAGGTTGCCAAAACTGTCGAAGGCGATGCCATCGGGAAAGCCGCCCAGGTGCGATGGGCCGAACACCTCGCAATCCGTCAGTTCGACACCGTTCACGCCCTCGCGCAAGCGCATGCGCGTGATGTGCGGGCCGGTGGTTTCGACGATGTAGAGCCACTCTTCGCGCGCATCCAGCCGGATTTCGTTGGTGAAGTAAAAGCCCTCGGCCACCACGCGCAAGCGTTCGCCTTCCAGCACGGCGATGAAGCCGTCGCGCACGCGCGAGCTGGCGGCCGTCGTCCACGGATTCACGCGCGTCGACACGGTGATCCACACGCGGTCTTTCGAGTCGCGCAGCACGAAGTTCACCTTGCCGATGGGCTGGCCGTCGATCTGGTCCACCAGCGTGCGCGTGGCGCCGTCGCGCGTCATCACTTCCAGGCAATCGGTGCCGAAGTTGCTGATGAGGATGTCGCCGTTGGCGGCAAAAGCCAGACCGTTGGGCAGCGTCCCGGTGGTGTATTTGTGTTCCAGCTCGGAGGAGGTTGCGGCAGCAGCGCTTTTAAAACGCGCGTCGGCGCGTTGGCCGATAAAGCGCTGCGTGCCATCGGGCGCGATGCGCATCACGCCGCCGCGCGCGTCGGCAGACCACAGCGTGCCATCGTGCTCGGCCAGGATGCACTCAGGGCGTTGCAGGTCGCGGCCGATGGTCTTGATCTGCGCGCGGTCGACGGCGAAGCCTTGCAGCGGGTTCGTCATGTTCAACCTCCGGGTGTCTTGAGCAGCACAAGACTCAGTTGCGGCACAAAAATCAGCAGCATCAGCACCGCGAACATCATCACGGTGAACGGGAAGGTGCCACGGAAAATGTCGCCGAGCGTGATGCGCTGGTCCTGCAGCGTGCTCTTGATCACGTACACCGACAGCCCGAACGGCGGCGTCAGCAGGCCGATCTCGACCGCCACCACGGTGATCACGCCAAACCAGATCAGGTTCATGCCGAACTGCTCGGCAATCGGCAGCATCAGCGGCAGCACGATCAGCAGGATGGACGACGAGTCGATGATCATGCCCAGCAGGATGATGAAGACCACGTAGATCATCAGAAAGCCGGTTGGCCCCAGACCCATCTGCGTCATCTGCTCGACCAGGAACTGCGGCATGCCCGACATGGCCAGCATGCGCGTGTAGATGGTGGCGCAGATGATGAGAAAGCTGACCGACACGGTGACGTGACCGGTCTCGGTCAGCACGCCCCAGAGAGTCTTGAAGTTGAGCTTGCGGCGCAGCAAGGCGATGGCCAGCGCCAGCGCGGCGCCGACCGCGCCAGCTTCGGTGGCGGTGAAGAAGCCGGCGTACAGGCCGCCCAGCACGGCGACGATCAGTAGCGCGCTGGGAAAGATCTTCAACACCAGCGTGGGCAGCGACATCAGCGTGGCGTCGGCGATCGCGCGCGCCTGGCCGCCCTGGTAGACCGAGCGCGGCCACAGCGTCGCCATCAGCACGATGCCGACGGCGTAGGCCAGCGCCAGCACCAGCCCCGGCACGATGCCGGCGGTGAACAGATCGCCCACCGACTGATTGGCCAGAAAGCCATACAGGATCATCAGCAGGCTGGGCGGAATCAGCATGCCCAGCACCGACGAGCCGGCCACCACGCCGACGGCAAAGCGCGGGTTGTAGCCAAAGCGCAGCATCTCCGGCACCGCAACGCGCGTGAACACGGCGGCCGAGGCGATCGAGATGCCGGTGATGGCGGCGAACACCGCGTTCGAGGCCACGGTGGCGATGCCCAGCCCGCCGCGCAGGCGGCGCAGCAACTGGTTGGCGACCTCGAAGGCGTCCTTGCCGACATCGGCAATCGCCACCAGAAAGCCCGTGAGCACGAACAACGGCACGACGCCGAAGATGTGGCTGGCAATCGCGTCCTGGCTGGCCTGGGCCAGCAGGTTGGCGGCGATCATGGGATCGCCGCGGATCAGCCAGACGCCGATAAAGGACACCGCGCCCAGCACCACCGCCACGTGCATGCCGGCCCAGATCAGCAGCAACATCAGCAGCAGCGACAGGCTGGCGACAGTGATCGCGCTCATGCTTCCTGCCTGGGTTCAGCGATCCGCGCGCAGCAACGCACACCGTCCGGACCGAGTGGCCGCAGCACGCGGCCATGCCGACGAACGCCGTGGCGCGGGCTGGGTCCGGCCACTGGGCGTTGTCCTCCCTGCAACGGGTGGGCGCCAAAGGCGACTCAGGGGGTCCTCCATTTCCGCAGCATCCGGCGCACATCCAGCCAGGCCAGCAACAGGAAGGCGACCAGCGTGGTGGCCATGCCGATCAGCATGATCAGGCGCACCGGCCACATCGGCGCAGTGAAATCACCCATGGCACCGACGTACTCCTGGATGCGGATCGACTCGACCAGCGGCTCCCACGCGGCCCACAGGATCACCGCCATCAGCAGCGCGCCGACCAGGTGGTACAGCGCCTGCAAGGCGTCCGACAGCCAGGGGCGGGTGCGCTTGAGCCGGTCCAGCAGCACGTCGGCGCGCGTCATGCGCCCCGTGACCAGGGTATCGGCCAGCTGCAGGAACACGATGCCGACGATGGACAGCGACACCAGTTCGGTGGCACCGCGCACCGGCGCGTTGAGGAAGTCGCGCCCGATGACGTCGGTATTGATGAGGACCATCAAGGCCACGATCCACAGCGTGCCCAGCGCGTTGAGCGCCTGCGTCAGGCGCTGGAAGCCGGCCGGCAGGGGTTGCTTGTACGAATCGGTGACTTCTGGATTCATCGCGGCTTGCGCTTGTCTGTAAGGCACGGGCTTCGGCTATTCCAAGAAAACCTGCGTGGCATCAGAGGCGGCTGGCCCTCTCCCAGTGGGAGAGGGAGAAGACACGGCGAGCGCGCTGGTCAACGTCACTTCCCGGCCCAGTCGCGCACGGGCTGCGCACCCGCCTTCTTCAAGCCGTCCATGAAACCATGCAGCACCTGATCGCCCGGCATGCCCTTGGCCTGCAGGTCGGCGGCCCAGGTCTTGGCGATTGGTGGCAGCGTGTCGGCCCAATGCCTGCGCTCGGCGGCCGGCAGTTCGCTGATCTTGGCGCCGGCGTCCTGCATGCGCTTGAGCAGGCCGTTGGCGGCCTCGGTCTGGGCCACGGCAAAGCGCTTCTGATATTCGGCGGCGACCTCGCGGAACACGGTCTTCACCTCGGGCGGCAGCCGGTCGAAGCGGCCCTTGTTCATGGCCAAACCACCAGCGTACTGCGAGCCGAAGTTGACCTTGGTGATGTAGGGCGCCACCTCGTGCACCTTGGCGCCCCAGGCGCCGGTGGCGAAGGTGATAACGCCGTTGGATACGCCCGATTTGATGTCTTCGTAATAGGTGTTCAGGTTGCCGGCCACGGCCACCGCGCCGGTGCCGCGGATCCAGTTGGCGGCCGGGCCGGGCGCGGTGATCTTCTTGCCCTTCAGGTCGTCCACCGAGTGGACCGGGAAGCTGGTCCAGATGTGATAGCTGTCGAGCGCCGCCCCGCCCAGGTACACCAGGCCGTTCTTGGTCCAGGCGTCGCCCATGGCTGGGATGGTTTTCTGCATGTCGTTCACCACCTGCGTGACGACGGCGATGTCCTCCGAGCCGAAAGGCGCGAAGTAGCTCACGTTCTGCATCGGGAACTTGGGCGCCTCGAAGATGGTGCCGACGAAGCCGAGGTCGGCCACGCCGTCGGCGATGCCCTTCGATTCCGAGCCGATCTTGATCAGCGTGCCGCCCCAGGCCTTGGTCCACTCGATCTTGTGCTTGCCGGCAGCCGCCAGGCGTTTGTCGACCTCGGGCACGAAGAATTCGTCGATCAGCTTGACCCACAAAAACACCGGCGGATGGCCGGCGGCCGCCGTCAGGCGGATGGTCTGCTGCGCCTGGGCGGGGGCGGCGATGCTGGCAAGCGCGAACACGGTGGCGGCGCAGAGCAGGCGGCGTTTCATGGGCGTGTCTCCTTGGTGGGTCTTGTCGTTCCGCTGGCGTGAGCGTGCCGGCCAGCCACGCGCAACGATAACGTAAATCTCACCGCACCCATCAGTCACGGCCGCGCCGTGGGCCCGGGCGCCAGCGCCCAGGCAGCACCCATTCAGGCGTACAGCCCGCGCACCCGCGCATGCAAGCGCGCCAAGCCGAGCAGCGCATCGGTGCAAGGCGTCGGCACCTGCGTCAGCTGCCCCAGCTCGCGCACCGCCGCCACCAGCGCATCGAGCTCGACCGGCTTGCCGGCCGCCACGTCCTGCAGCATCGAGGGGCGCATGGCACCCAGCTTGCGCGTGACGGCGTGGCGATCCTCGGGTTGCTCGGCAATCGGGACGCCAATGCGCGCGCCGATGGCCTTGGCCTCCAGCATCACGGCGCTGATGAAGCCACGCACCAGTTCGTCGTCCAGTACGCGGTCGGAAGTGGCACCGGTGATGGCGCACACCGGGTTCACCGTCATGTTGCCCCACAGCTTGTACCAAACATCGCGCTGGATCTGCGGCGACAGCGTGACGCCGAAGCCGGCCTGCGTGAGCAGCTCGGCCAGCGCGCGCACGCGCGGCGTGTCGCCGCCGGCCGGCTCGCCGACGATCAGGCCGTTGCCGGCGCGGTGGCGAATCACGCCCGGCGCATCGACCGAGCAGCTGGCGTGCACCACGCCGCCGATGATGCGCTCGGCGGGAATGGCGCGCGCGATGGCGCCGCCCGGATCGACCGATTCCAGCGTGCGCCCGGCCACCGGCCCGCCAAAGCCTTGCAGAAACCACCAGGGCACGCCGTTCATCGCCGTCAGCACCACCGTGCGCTCGCCGATCAGCGGGGCGATGCGGCGCGCCACCTCGGCCATGCCGGGCGCCTTGACGGCCACCACGACCAAGTCCTGCACGCCGAGCGCGGCGGGGTCGTCGCTGGCCCGCACCGGGTGCGCCGCCTCGCTGTCGCCTTCGCGCAGGCGCAAGCCATCGGCACGCAGCGCGTCAAGCGTGGCGCCGCGCGCGACCACGCTGACCTCGCCACCCACGGCCGCCAGCTTCGCGCCGATCCAGCCGCCGATGGCGCCGGCACCGTAGATGCACACCTGCTTGAACATGCCTGTCTCCGTCCGGTAGCGCTTCAGTTCTTATAGCTGTCGTCGATGCGATCGACTTGCCGCACCAGCGCGTCGAAGACGTCCTGGCCGCCGCCGTGCTTTGGGTCGAACTGCAAGGCGTCGCGCGTGCATTTGGCGGCGATCGCTTCGGGCACCGGCAGCGGCGCCCCCATGCTTTGCGTGGCCAGTTGGATCTCGCAGGCGCGTTGCAGCGTCCACAGCACGGCAAAAGCCTGCGGCAGCGTCTGCCCCCAGCTCAGCAGGCCGTGGTTCTTGAGGATCACCGCCTGCCTCGTGCCGATCGATGCCACCACACGCGGACCCTCCTCGGCATGGATGGTGATGCCCTCGAAGTCGTGCGTGGCCACCATGCCATGCAATTGCGCGCTGTAGAAGTTGCTTTGGCTCAGACCCGAGGCAAGCGACGCCACCGCCACGCCCGCCGTGGTGTGCGTGTGCATCACGCAGTGCGCACCAGCCACGCCGCCGTGGATGGTGCTGTGCAGCACGTAGCCGGCGGGATTGATCGGGTGCTTCGAGCCGTCCAGGATGTCGCCGGCCAGGTTCACCTTGACCAGGTTGCTGGCCGTGACTTCGTTGTAGTGCAGGCCGAAGGGGTTGATGAGGAAATGCTTCTCACCACCGGTCGCGCTGCCCGGCACACGCAGCGTGATGTGGTTGTAGATCATCTCGGTCCAGCCGAGCAGGGCGAAGATGCGGTAGCAGGCGGCCAGTTGCACGCGCGCTGCCCATTCGTCAGGATGCACGGCTGCGGTTTGAGCGGGAGAGACGGTCTGCAACATGCGATAACTCCTGATTCAATAGCTGCTTGCGTTTGATGGACGGTCACTGGCGGCCGATTTGACACCCATCTTGCCGGCGTCAATAGCTGGACGGGCCCGCCACACCCGCGCCGCCCTTATATAAGGCCAGCAACTGCCGCGCGCCGCTGTCGAGCAGCATGGTGTCGGCGCCCACGGCGACGAAGCGCGCGCCGGCGGCCAGCCACTTGCGCGCCTGCGGCTCGCTGGTGGCCAGGATGCCCGGCGCCTTGCCGGCCTTCAGGATGCGGGCGATGCCGTCCTCGATGGCCGCCTGCACGTCGGCGTGCATCGGGTTGCCCGGGTGGCCCATGCTCGCGCTCAGGTCGGCCGGGCCGATGAACACGCCGTCGACGCCGGGCGTGGCGGCAATGGCGTCCAGGTGCTGCATGGCCGTCACCGTCTCGGCCTGCACCAGCACGCAGACCTGTTCGTTGGCCTCGTGCACGTAGCTTGGGTACGCCTGCCAGCGCGACGCGCGCGCCAGCGCGTTGCCCATGCCGCGCACGCCGGCGGGCGCGTAGCGTGCGGCGGCCACCACCTGCGCGGCCTGCTCGGGCGTGTCGACCATGGGCACCAGAATCGTCTGTGCGCCCAGATCAAGGTATTGCTTGATGATGGCCGTGCCCGCCTCGCCCGTGCCCAGCGGCACGCGCACCACGGGGTGCGAGCGCGCGTCGCCCAAGGCCTGCTGCGCGCTGGCCACGGCCTGCAGCTGCGCCAGCACGCTGCGCACGTCGTTGGGCGCGTGCTCGCCGTCCAGCAGCAGCCAGTCGTAGCCGATGCCGGCGATCAGCTCGGTGCTGTAGGCGTCGGCCAGCGCGGCCCACAGGCCGATCTGGGTGCGGCCTTCGGCCATGGCCTGCTTGAAAGTGTTGCGCGGGGTTTGCATGGGTGCCTTGTTCTCAAACGAACTTGAACGCCAGCGTGCCGAGCGGCCCGTAGTCGGCCTCGAACACGTCGCCCGCCTTGGCCGCCACCGGGCGGGTGAAGGAGCCGGCCAGCACGATCTGCCCCGCCTGCAGCGACTCGCCCCAGGGCGCCAGCTTGTTGGCCAGCCAGGCGATGCCGATGGCCGGGTCGCCCTGCACGCCGGCGGCCAGGCCCGTCTCTTCGACCACGCCGTTGCAGCGCAGGATGGCGCCGACCCAGGGCCTGTCGATGGCGCGCGCATCGGCGCGGCCAGCGCCGACCACGATGCCGGCGTTGGCGGCGTTGTCGCTGATGGTGTCGAACACCTTGCGCATCACCTGGGTGTGGCGGTCGAACTGCTCAATGCGGGCGTCGATGATTTCGATGGCGGGCGTGACGTAGTCGGTGGCCGCCAGCACTTGCTCCACATCGACATCCGGGCCTTTGAGATCGGACTTGAGCACGAAAGCCAACTCCATCTCGACGCGCGGCGCAATGAAGCGGCTGGCCGGAATCTCCAGCACCTGCCCCGGCGTGCAGGCGAACAGCATCGAGTCGAGCAGCGTGCCGTAATCCGGCTCGTCGATCTGGCTGCTGATCTGCATGGCGCGCGAGGTCAGGCCGATCTTGTGGCCGATCACCTGACGGCCCTCGGCCAACTGGCGTGCCACCCAGGCGCGGCTGATGCGGTAGCCGTCCTCGATCGTCATACCGGGAAAACGCTTGGAGAAATGCTCGACGGGCGTGCGCGTGGCGTCGCTCTGCTGCAACTCGGCGGCTAGCTGGTCGATCTGTTCGGGGGTCAGCATGGGTCAGTTCTTCTTGAAGAGGGGATGGAGCGTGCTGTGCTTGGCGTCGAACACCTCGGGGCCTTCGTCGACCTGCACCGTGAGGCCGATGTGGCGCGTCGCCATTACAGCATCCAATCGGGCTCTGGCGCTGGTCAGCAACGCGCTGCCAGCTCTTGTTTGTGTAGCGTTGGTGCGCCCACGGCCCATGCGCAGGTTGAGGTACATGAAGCCGTACTCACCCGGATCGCCCGACGACACGCCGGTTTTACCCGCGCCCGCCGCGCGCCCCGCCGCGCCACCATCGGCCACGGCGAAGTGCGGCGCCGGGTAGGCCAGAACGCGCGTGCCGCCGGTCGGAAAGACCTGCGCGCCGGCCTCATCGCGCACGGCCAGCATGGTGTCGGCCAGTTCGCGGCACAGCGCGGGCATGTCGACGACGGCGTCTAGGTTGCCGGTGTAAAGAATCACGAGGTGCGGCATGGCGCGTCCAGGGTTAAAGGCGGGGGAATGCTTTGTAGCTGCTGGCGCGCGACGCCTCGGGTTGTGGCACGGCGTATCCGTCCTGCGGCGTCACCGGGAACACGGCGTTGATCTGCCCCGTGCCGGAGGCCGCGAAGTAGGGCGTGATCACCTCCACCTTGCCGTCGTAAGCCGACCAGCCCAGCGCGCCCAGCAGCATGGCCGTGTCGTGCATGAAGCCCTCGCCGTGGCCCTTGGCGGCGTACTCGGGCAGCATGCCGCAGAAGTCAGCCCACTGGCCCTGCTGCCACATCTGCACCACCTCGGCGTCCAGCTTTTCAAGGAAGGGGCTCCAGATCTTGAAGGCGAACTCGGGTGCCAGGCCGTTCTGCGCAAAGCGGTGCGACAGCGAGCCGCTGGCCAGGAACGCAACCTTGCCGTCGTAATGCTTCTCCACCGCCTCGCGCATGGCCCACCCCAGTCGGGCGCTGTCGTTCAGGTAGTGACTGGTGCACATGGCCGATACCGACACCACTTTGAAGTGCTGGTCTTCATTCATGTAGCGCATCGGCACCAGCGTGCCGTATTCGGGCGCCAGCGTGGTGGCGTCGTGCGCCAGCGTTTCCACGCCCTGCTCGTTGCACGCCTGGGCCAGGATGCGGCCCAGCTCGGGATTGCCCGAGAAGGCGAAGGGCAGGTTGCTGATGAAATGCGGCAGCTCGTTGCTGGTGTACACGCCCTCCCAGTGCGGCGCGCAGTTGAGGTGGTAGTTGGCATTGACCAGCCAGTGCGTGTCGAACACCACCAGCGTGTCCACACCCAGCGCGCGGCAGCGGCGGCCGATTTCGATGTGACCGTCGATGGCGTCCTGGCGCGTGCCGTGGCGCTCGCCAGGCAGTTCGCTCAGATACATGCTCGGCACGTGGGTGATCTTGGCGGCAAGTGCGAGTTGTCCCATATCGTTTGTCTCCTGTTTCGTGGCCCTCCCCTTGACGGGGAGGGTCGGGGTGGGGTGGTCGTCAGGACGCCCTTTGGGGTCGGCGTTTACGCCGCACCCCAGTGGGGAATATGGTGGCTGCCCATCGACACCGCGACGTTCTTCGGCTCCAGGAACACCTCGTAGCTCCAGGTGCCGCCTTCGCGCCCCGTGCCCGATGCCTTGGTGCCGCCGAAAGGTTGGCGCAGGTCGCGCACGTTCTGGCTGTTGACGAAGCACATGCCCGCCTCGATGGCAGCAGCCACGCGGTGGGCACGGCCGATGTTCTCGGTCCACACGTAGCTGGACAGGCCGTAGTCGATGTCGTTGGCCTTCTCGATCGCATCGACCTCGTCCTTGAACGGGATCAGGCAGGCGACGGGGCCGAAGATTTCTTCCTGCGCGATGCGCATGCGGTTGTCGACGTCGGCGAACACCGTGGGCCAGACGTAGTTGCCCTTGGCGACGCGCGCGGACAATTCGGGCGCGTAGTTGGGGCGGTCGATGCCGCCGCACAGCAGCGTGGCGCCTTCTTTCGGCCCCAGCTCGATGTAGCCGCGCACCTTGGCGAGGTGCCCTTGCGAAATCATCGGGCCGATGATGGTTTTCTCGTCCTGAGGGTCGCCGACGACGATCTTCTTGGCGCGCTCGGCAAACCTGGCCGCAAAGTCGGCGTAGATGCTTTGCTGCACCAGGATGCGGCTGCCCGCCGTGCAGCGCTCGCCGTTGTTGCTGAAGCTCATGAACAGCGCCGCATCCAGCGCCCGGTCCAGGTCGGCGTCGTCGAAGATCACGAACGGGCTTTTGCCGCCCAGCTCCATGCTGAATTTCTTCAGGCCCGCGGTCTTGACGATGCGGTTGCCGGTGGCGGTCGAGCCGGTGAACGAGATCGCCCGCACGTCGGGGTGCGCCACCAGCGGCTCGCCGGCGTCCTTGCCGAAGCCGTGCACCACGTTCAGCACGCCGGCGGGGATGCCCGCTTCCAACGCCAGCTCGCCCAGTCGCGCCGCGGTCAGCGGCGACAGCTCGCTCATCTTCAGCACCGCCGTGTTGCCGAAGGCGAGACACGGCGCCACTTTCCACGTCGCCGTCATGAAGGGCACGTTCCACGGGCTGATCAGTGCGCACACGCCAACGGGGTGGAACAGCGTGTAGTTCAGGTGCGTGGGCGTCGGGTAGGTGTGACCGTCGACGCGCGTGCACATCTCGGCGAAGTAGCTGAAGTTGTCG
Organism: Burkholderiales bacterium; assembly: GCA_016702555.1. GTDB lineage: Bacteria > Pseudomonadota > Gammaproteobacteria > Burkholderiales > Burkholderiaceae_C > Ottowia. Next base: position 245,289 of record JADJDV010000002.1, on the reverse strand, counting down.
GCCGCGCGCGGCACCAGCTGCTTGCCCGTTTGGCTGATGGTCTGGCCGGTGTCGTCGGTTTCGGTCTTGGCGATCTCGGGCACGTGCTTCGCGATCAGCTCGCCGAGCGCACGAATTTTCTTGGCACGCTCGGTGGCGGGCAGGCCGGCCCAGGCGGGGAAGGCGGCCTTGGCGGCGGCGACGGCGGCGTGGACTTCGGCCTCGCCACCCGCCGCCACTTCGGCCAGCACCTGCTGCGTGGCGGGGTTGACGGTCTCGAAATAGGTGTCGCCAGCGAGCGGTTTGCCGTTGATGAAGTGATCAATTTTCATGGTTGGGTTTGTTCGAGTTCAAAAAAGCAAGACCGGACGCGAAGGACGCAAAGGTTCCGCGAAGAACGCGAAAAAATCTTTCTTGGCTGTTCCTTTCGCGTCCTTCGCGTGATCTTCGCGTCCATCGCGTCCGGCTGTTCCGTCTTCATCTGGCCGCCGCAACGATGGTGTTCTCCAACGCGCCAATGCCCTCGATATCGCACACGACGTGGCTGCCCGCCGGGCAATCGACCACGCCGTCGGGTGTGCCGGTCAATATCAAATCGCCGGGGTACAGCGTCATGAAGCTGCTGAAGTATTCGATCAGCGTCGGCACGTCGAACACCATGTCGCGCGTGTTGCCTTGTTGCGTGAGCTGCCCGTTGACGGTGGTGCGCAGCGCCAGGTTCATCGGGTCGGGAACGTCGGCCGCATCGACCAGCCAGGGGCCGATGGGCGTACCCGTGTCGCGGTTCTTCACGCGCAGGTTGGGGCGGTACCAGTTTTCGAGGTAGTCGCGGATGGCGTAGTCGTTGGCCACGGTGTAGCCGCGCACGAAGTCGTAGGCGTCGGCCTTCTTCACGTGTTTCGCCTCGCGGCCGATGACCACGGCCAGTTCGCATTCGTAGTGCATGTTGGTGGCGTCGGCGGGCCGCATGGTGAAGGCGCGGTGGCCGATGAGCGAGGCCGCGCCCTTGGCGAAGGCCAGCGGCTCCTCGGGCGGCTTGAAAGCCAGCTCTTTCGCGTGGTCGGCGTAGTTGATGGCAAGCGCCAGCACGGTGCGCGGACGGTGCGGCGGCGTGGGGGCCAGCGGCGGCAGCCAGACCACTTCGTCAAATCCGAGCAGGCGCCCTTTGCAGGCAGGCGTTTGCAGTTCAAGCTGGCCATCGCGCTCGATGGCGTGGTGCACAGCGCCGGCCCAGGCAATACGAGCGTGTTTCATGCCAGCTCCTCCACCAGCGTATTGACCAGTGGCGCGAAGCCGGGCGCGCTGATTTCGATGCGGTCGCCCGCCTTGGCACGCGGGCGCGCGCCGTCGTCCAGGCAGTCGGTGCCCAGCATCAGCACATCGCCTGGCTGCAGGGTCATGAACGCCTCGACATCGGCCAGCAGCGTGGCGGCGTCGCGCACCAGCGTGGACAGATCGACGGTCTGGCGCAGCGCGCCGTTGATGCGCACGGCGATCTTCAATGCACCCAGTTCGCCCACGGCCGACAACGGCATGCAAGCCGGGCCGCAGCCCAAGAAACCGTCGCGGTTGCGGAACTTGATTGGCGGGCGGTAATAGCTGGCGTGCGGCAGCGACAAGTCGTTCAACAGCACGACGCCGGCGATGCCTTGCAAGTCAGACGCTTCATTTTCAATAGCTGCTCGCGCTTGCCCTGCTTGCGCCAGAGTCTGAAAACACTGCAAATCTGATTTCACCAAGCCCAGCGCCGCACCGACGTCCACCTCGCCCGGCACGGCGATGGTTGCACCGTGGGCGGCAAAGGTATTGGCCGTTTTGACGTACAGCACGGGCGCATTGGGCGGCGCATTGTAGGGTGGCTCGGCCATCTTGGGCGCCCACAGCGCGTATTCGCGCCGGAAGTTGAGCAGGCTGCCGTACACGGTGCCTTGCGGCAGCCAGGGTGGGGTGGGGTTCACGCGGAGGCCTCCAGGGATTCTTCGGCGCAGGTTTCTTCTTGCAGCGCAATCAGTTCGTCCAGCAGTCGGTACAGCTGCGCGAGTTTGGCCTTGCCGAGGTGCGCCTCCAGGTCCAGGTAATCCGCCTCGATCGCCTGCGACAGCGCATCGGTCAGCGCCAGCCCGGCGGCGGTGGCGCTGACCACGCTGCGGCGCGCGTCCTCGTCGCTGCGCTGGCGCGTGATGAGGCCGTCGCGCTCCATGCGCGCCAGCATGCCGGTCAGGCTGGGGCCCAGGATGAAGGCCTGCTGCGCCACGCGGCCGGTGTCCAGCCCGCCCTCGGCGGTGTGCTCGGCCAGCACGCGCAGCACGCGCCATTGCTGGTCCGACAGGCCGTGCTCGCGCAGGCTGGGGCGGCGGTGCTGCATCACGGCCTCGCGCGCCTGCAGCAGCAGCAGCGGCAGGTTGCGGTGGGTGAAGCAATTGGGCGACGGCATTTATTTAATGTATTAAATAAATCGCTGGTTTGCAAGCCTGTGCATGAAGCCGGAGTACGCGCAGGGGCAATGCGGCCTGCCAGAATCGGCGCCATGACCACTGCACTGACCCAGCTTCTCGGCACCGCATTGCCGCTCATCCAGGCGCCCATGGCGGGCGTGCAAGGCAGCGCGTTGGCGCTGGCTGTCGGGCGCGCTGGCGCGCTCGGCTCGCTGCCCTGCGCCATGCTGGCGCCGCAGCAACTGCGCGACGAGCTGACGGTGATGGCCGCCAGCGGCCTGCCCTACAACGTCAACTTCTTCTGCCACACGCCGCCCGTGCCCGATGCCGCACGCGAGGCCGCCTGGCGTGCCGCGCTGGCGCCGTATTACGCCGAGTTCAGCCTCGACATCGCCAGCGTGCCTGCGGGGCCAGGGCGTGTGCCCTTCAGCGCCGAGGCTGCTGATCTGTTGGCCGAGTTCAAGCCGCCGGTGCTGAGCTTTCACTTCGGGCTGCCGGCGCCCCAGTTGCTGGCGCGCGCCAAGGCTTGGGGCGCTTTCGTCCTGTCATCGGCCACCACCGTGCGCGAGGCGCTATGGCTTGAGGAGCACGGCGCCGACGCCATCATTGCGCAAGGGCTGGAAGCTGGCGGCCACCGCGGGCACTTTCTGAGCATGGACTTGAGCGAGCAGATGGGCACTTTCGCGCTGCTGCCGCAAGTGGTGGCTGCGGTGCGCGTGCCGGTGATCGCCGCCGGCGGCATGGCCGACGCCACCAGCGTGCGCGCCGCGATGGCGCTGGGCGCCGCCGGTGTGCAGGTGGGCACCGCCTACCTGTGCGCCGACGAAGCCACCACCACGCCCCTGCACCGCGCGGCGCTGCAAAGCGAGGCGGCGCGCCACACGGTGCTGACCAACCTGTTCACCGGCCGCCCGGCGCGCGGCATCGTCAACCGGGTGATGCGTGAATTGGGCGGCAACGCGGCAGAGCATTTCGCCACCGGTCTCGGCGCAGCCGCGCCCGCGTTTCCGCTCGCGACCGCCGCCATGGCGCCGCTGCGCGCGGCCGCCGAGAAGGCCGGCCGCACCGACTTCACCCCGCTGTGGAGCGGCCAGAACGCCAGCGGCTGCCGCAGCGCCCCGGCGGCCGAGATCACGCGCGCGCTGGCCGCAGGCTTCGGCGCCGCAGCCTCAGGCGCCTGAGCCGTCCGGCGCCACCGCCGCCTGCGCCGTGTAGGCCGCCACGGCGGCGGTCGTCTGGCGGCGCGTTTCATCGACCAGCCAGTCCAGAAGCACGCGCGTGCGCTGCGGAATGAACTTGCGCGTGGGCACGGCGGCGTACATGCTGAGGCGCCCGGTGATCCACGGCGCCAGCACGCGCACCAGATCGCCCCGCACCAGGTAAGGCGCCACGATGTCGAGCGAAACCGAGGTGATGCCGGCGCCATCCAGCGCGGCGCGGATCAGCGTGTCGGTGTGGTTGGCCACCAGCAGCGGCGTGATCGGCACCTCGACCGGCTGGTCGGGCTCGCGCGGGCACCACATGCGCCACAGGCGCGAGTTGCCGTCGGGCTGCTGCAGGCGCAGGCAGGCGTGCTGCGCCAGGTCGGCCGGCGCGGCCAGCGGCGGCGCGGCCTGCAGGTAGCGCGGCGCAGCGACCAGCACCGCCTCGGCATCGACCACCTTGCGCGCCACCACGTCGGGGGCGGGCCGCGCATCGGCGCCAAACAGGGTGATGTCGTGGTCTTCCACCGGCGGTTCGTGGCGCGCCTCCACCGTCAGCTCGATGGCGATCTGGGGGTAGCGCGCGTGAAAGGCGGCGATCAAGGGCGCGATCGCGTAAGTGGCCATCACCGGCGGCGCGTGGTGCGCTGCAACAGGCGCGTACCCAGGTGGGCCTCCAGGTCGGTCATCAGGCGCGTGACCACCGGCGGCGACAAGTCCAGCGCGCGCGCCGCAGCGGCCAGGCTGCCCTCATCCACCACCCGCTCAAACACGCGCATGGAAAGTAAACGGTCCATGGTTTTTTCCTGGCCTTCTGATCGGCTTGCGCGCCGACGCTTATTCCATTTTCAGGAAGGCTAAAGTCAGGATTCCGGCGCCAAGCCCCGAACTTTCAAGCCCTTTCCATCTTTCATTTCAGGAGCCTCTTCATGTCCAAAGTCCTCGTCCTCTACTACTCCAGCTACGGCCACATGGAGACCATGGCGGGCGCCGTCGCCGAGGGTGCCCGCTCGGCCGGCGCCACGGTGGACATCAAGCGCGTGCCGGAGACCGTGCCGGAGGACATTGCCAAGGGCGCGCACTTCAAGCTCGAGCAGGCCGCGCCCATCGCCATGGTGGCCGAACTGGAGCACTACGACGCCATCATCGTCGGCGCGCCGACGCGCTTTGGCCGCATGCCGGCGCAGATGGCGAGCTTTCTGGACGGCGCCGGCGGCCTGTGGGCGCGCGGCGCGCTGCACGGCAAGGTGGGCGGCGCGTTCACCTCCACCGCCACGCAGCACGGCGGGCAGGAAATGACGCTGTTTTCCATCATCACCAACCTGCTGCACTTCGGCATGACCATCGTCGGCCTGCCCTACAGCTACCAAGCGCAGATGACGCTGGACGAAATCGCCGGCGGCAGCCCCTACGGCGCCACCACCATCGCTGGCGGCCAGGGCCAGCGCCAGCCCAGCGCCATCGAGCTGGACGGCGCGCGCTTTCAGGGCAAGCTGATTGCCGAGACCGCGAACAAGCTGTTCGGTTGATGCCCGTCGCGCCAGCGGCGCAGTCTTTTCGCCATGGCGATCAGGCCACCGCCTGATCGCCTTTCGTCTCGCGCCCCAGCAGCGCCACCGCCGCCGCGCCAATGGCAATGGTGATGGCGAACAAGGCAAAGATCGCCCCTGTGCTCCAACCCTGCGCGCCCAAGTAGGGAATCGCCAGCGGCCCCAAAATGCCGCCCACGCGCCCCACGCCCGCCGCCGTGCCGACGCCGCTGGCGCGGATCGGCGCCGGGTAGTTCTCAGGCGAATACGCGTACAGCGCGCCCCACGCCCCCAGGTTGAAGAAGGACAGCAACGCGCCGAACAGCAGCAGCATGCCCTCGGTGGTGGCGTTGCCAAAGGCCCAGGCGCTGGCCGCCGTGCCCAGCAGGTACACCACCAGCACAAACTTGCGGCCCGCGCGCTCGATCAACCACGCGGCGGTGAAATAGCCCGGCAGTTGCGCCAGCGTCATCCACAACACGTATTCAAAGCTCTTGATGAGGGCAAAGCCCTTGCCGATCATCACGCTGGGCAGCCACAGGAACATGCCGTAGTAAGAAAACACCACGGTGAACCACAGCACCCACAGCATCAGCGTGTTGCGGCGGTGCTCGGCCGACCACAGGCGCGCCAGGCGCGCCGTCCACGGCAGGCCGGCCGAGGGCGGCGCGGTGGGTTTATCGTCGGGCAGTTTTCGGCGCAGGTACAGCGCGTAAAAGGCCGGCAGCGCGCCCAGAATGAGCGCCACGCGCCAGCCCATGTCCTTGTCGAAACGCGGCATGACGAAGTAGGCGATCAGCGCCGCCAGAATCCAGCCCAGCGCCCAGAAGCTTTCCAGCAGCACCACGATGCGCCCGCGCTCGTTTGCCGGCACGCGCTCGGACACATAGGTGCTGGCCACCGGCAGTTCGCCGCCCAGCCCCATGCCGATGAAGAAGCGCAGCACCATCAGCACCGCCAGCGAGGTGGCAAACGCCGACAGCCCGCTGGCGATGGCAAACAGCAGCAGGGTGAGCACGAACACGTGCTTGCGCCCGATGCGGTCGGCCATCATGCCGAACATGACGGCGCCGACCGCCATGCCAATGGAGTTGATGGCGCCGATCCAGCCCATCTGCCCAGCCGACAGGCCCCAGTCGAGCTTGAGCGCCGCCAGGATGAAGGACAGCAGCCCGACGTCCATGGCGTCGAACATCCAGCCGAGTCCTGACGTAACGAGCAGGCGGTTCTTGGACACCGGCGGCTGGCCGGGGGTGATGGCGTTGGTGGTGCTGGCCATGCTGGCGAGTCCTATGACGAAAGGTGGCGCATGGTACCGGGTTGCTCATGACGATTGACGCCACTGCCGGCGCAGCGGATGACACATGACAAAAGAATGTGGATATCCGCCGCGCCGACGGCTTCAGGCAGGAGTCATCGGGCCGCCGCCGCTACGATCCGTGCCATGGCCAAGGAGAAAAGCATCTACACCTGCAACGACTGCGGCGCCACCAGCCCGCGCTGGCTGGGCAAGTGCCCGGGCTGCGGGGCGTGGAACACGCTGGTCGAAAGCGTGGCCGAAGCACCGGCAGCGGCGGGCAAGAACCGCCTGAGCACCGCCCACTTCGCCCTGGCACCGTCGGCCGACGTGCAGCCGCTGGCCGCCATCGAGGCCGTGGACGTGGCGCGCACCCCCACCGGCCAGGGCGAGCTGGACCGCGTGCTGGGCGGCGGCATCGTCGAAGGCGGGGTGGTGCTGATCGGGGGCGATCCGGGCATCGGCAAATCGACGCTGCTGCTGCAAGCCGTCGATGCGCTGCAACGCGCGGGCTTGCCAACGCTGTACGTCACCGGTGAGGAAAGCGGCGCCCAGGTGGCGCTGCGCGCGCGCCGGCTGGGCATCACCGGCTCACAGGTGGCCGTGCTGGCCGAGATCCAACTTGAAAAAATCATCGCGACGCTGGCCGCGCAGCAGCCCGCCATCGCCGTGATCGACTCGATCCAGACGGTGTACTCCGACCAGCTCACCAGCGCGCCCGGGAGCGTGTCGCAAGTGCGCGAGTGCGCGGCGCACCTGACGCGCTGGGCCAAGTCGTCCGGCTGCGCCATCGTGCTGGTGGGCCACGTGACCAAAGACGGGCAACTGGCCGGCCCACGCGTGCTGGAACACATGGTGGACACGGTGCTGTACTTCGAGGGCGACACGCACAGCAGCTTCCGGCTGATCCGGGCCATCAAGAACCGCTTCGGCGCCGTCAACGAGATCGGCGTGTTCGCCATGACCGAGCGCGGGCTGAAGGGCGTGAGCAACCCCAGCGCCATCTTCCTGAGCCAGCACGCGCAGCCCGTGCCCGGCAGTTGCGTGCTGGTGACGCTGGAGGGCACGCGACCCATGCTGGTGGAAATTCAGGCCCTGGTCGACACCGGCGGCCCCAGCCCGCGCCGCCTGTCGGTCGGGCTGGAGCGCGACCGCCTGGCCATGCTGCTGGCGGTGCTGCACCAGCACGCCGGCGTGGCCACGGGCGATCAGGACGTGTTCGTCAACGCCGTGGGCGGCGTGCGCATCAGCGAGCCGGCGGCCGACCTGGCGGTGATGCTGGCCATCACCAGCAGCCTGCGCGGCAAGGCTTTGCCGAAGGGCTTCATCGCGTTTGGCGAAGTGGGCCTGGCCGGCGAGGTGCGCCCCGCGCCGCGCGGGCAAGAGCGCTTGAAAGAAGCCGCCAAGCTCGGCTTTTCCGTCGCCGTGGTGCCCAAGGCCAACGCGCCGAAGAAGGCGGACAAGGCGTTCGAGGGCCTGACCATCCACGCCGTGGAGCGTGTCGATGAGGCGATGGCGCTGGTGCGCTGGCTGGATTGAGCCGGCGCGGCGGAGACAATCGACCCATGAACGGGCAACGCACAGCAGTCATCATCGGTGCCGTGGCACTGGGCGCGGGCGCCTGGCGCGCGGGAGGTTGGCAGGGCCTGGCGCTGCTGGGCAGCGGCTTGATGCTCTGGTTCATGCTCTATTACACGCGGCTGCTCACGATCATGAAGCGCGCCAACGAGCGACCGATCGGCCACATTGGCAGCGCCGTGATGCTGAACGCCAAGCTCAAGACCGGGCTGTCGCTGCTGCACGTGGTGGCGCTGACGCGCTCGCTGGGGCAGCGGCTCTCGCCCGAGGGCGTCGAGCCGGAGCAATACGCCTGGACCGACCCGGGCCAGGCGCGGGTGATCACCGAGTTCGAGCACGGCCGCCTGGCCCGCTGGTGGCTGGAGCGGCCCGCGCCGGACCCGGACGAGGTCGCCGCGACCGAGGTCAAAACCGAGGTCGAGGCTTAGAATCGAAACTTTAGCCCGACGACGCCACGCCCCGGGGCGCCGCTTCGCGCTTTCATCTGCACGAGAACGAGGACACCCATGAGCAGCCCCGCCCCCTCCATGGCCGACCGCGACGGCAAGATCTGGCTGGACGGTCAACTGGTCGGCTGGCGCGACGCCAAGATCCACGTGCTGACGCACACGCTGCACTATGGCTGCGGCGCGTTCGAGGGCGTGCGGGCCTACAACACGGTCAATGGCACCGCCATCTTCCGCCTGCAGGAGCACACGCAGCGCCTGTTCAACAGCGCCAAGATCCTGCGCATGAAGATCCCGTTCACCCAGGAGCAGGTGAACGAGGCGCAGAAGGAAGTGGTGCGCGAGAACCAGCTGGAGAGCTGCTACCTACGTCCGCTGACCTGGATCGGCTCGGAAAAGCTGGGTGTGTCACCGAGGGGCAACACCATTCACCTGATGGTCGCCGCCTGGGCCTGGGGCGCCTACCTGGGTGAAGAGGGCCTGAAGCGCGGCATCCGCGTCAAGACCAGCAGCTACACGCGCCACCACGTCAACATCACGATGACGCAGGCCAAGGCCGTGAGCAACTACAGCAACTCGATCCTCGCCAACATGGAAGCGCTGGACGACGGCTACGACGAGGCGCTGCTGCTCGACTCGGCCGGCTTCGTGAGCGAAGGCGCGGGCGAGAACGTGTTCCTCGTCAAGGACGGCGTAATCTACACGCCCGACCTGTCGGCCGGTGCGCTGAACGGCATCACGCGCAACACCGTGCTGCACATCTGCGAGGATCTGGGGATCAAGCTGGTGCAAAAGCGCATCACGCGCGACGAGTGCTACATCGCCGACGAGATGTTCTTCACCGGCACCGCGGCCGAGGTCACGCCCATCCGCGAACTCGACCGCGTGCAGATCGGCGCCGGCGAGCGCGGTCCGGTGACCGAGAAGATCCAGAGCGCGTTCTTCGACATCGTGAACGGGCGCAACCCCAAGTACGCGCACTGGCTGGCCAAGGTCTGATCGGGCGCGGACGGCTTGCGGGCTCCGCGTCCGAGTGACCGTGGCATGCGCATCGCGCATCTGCTGTTCACCGATCGTTTTGCAGGCAGTGAGCGCTATGCGATCGAGTTGGCGAACGCACAGGCCGACCGGCACGAGGTCACGCCCATCCTGCGCGCCAGCGCCGCCGAGACCCGGCCGGATGCGCTGGCGCACCGGGTCGATGCGCGGGTGCGCACGGTCCTGGTGGACGGCTGGCGGGCGCGCTGGCAGGCGCGCCGCCTGCTGCGGCGGCTCAAGCCGGACGTGGCCCACGCCCATCTGAGCCAGGCGTGCAAGACCTTGCGGGGCCTGGATGCGGGTTGTCTGCGCGTCGCCACCCTGCATATCCACTACAAGCCCCAGCAGCATAAGTGCCTGGACGCGCTGGTGGCAATTGCGCCCTGGCAGTTGGCCGACGTCGACGCGCGCCTGCGCGAGCACACGGTGCAGATCGACAACTGGACCGCCCCGATTCGCGCGGCGCCGGATGCCCGCGCCCGCCTGCGCCGCGCCCACGGCATCGCCGACGATGCCTGGGTGTTCGGGGCACTCGGGCGCGTCGAGCACAGCAAGGGCCTCGACCGCCTGATTGAGGCGTTCCAGCAGGCGCGCCCGCCCAACGCCCGGCTGGTGATCGTCGGCCAGGGCCCCGAGCTCGACGCGCTGCGGCGGCGCGCCGGCCCCGAGTTGCTGCTGCCCGGCTTCAGCGCCGAACCGCAGGACTGGATGATGGCCTTCGACTGCTTCGTCAGCGCGGCGCGCAGCGAGCCGTTCGGCCTGGTGTTCCTTGAAGCCATGCAGGCCGGTTTGCCGGTGCTGGCCACGCGCACCCAGGGCGCGCTGCACCTGGCGCCCCGCATGGAGCCCACGCTGGTGCCACAGGACGACTTACCCGCGCTCGTCACCGCCCTGCGCGAGCTGGCCGAGCGACGCCCCGAGCGGCGCAGCTACCCAATGCAGCACTACCGACTGGACGCCAAGCTGGCCGAGTTCGACACTTTTTACGCGCGCGAACTGGGCCAACTGCGCCGCTGACAGGCGGATTGTCGGGAAGTGGCGCGGCCCGTGCCTGGAAAAGACCGACAATCGCGGCATCGTGCCGAGCGACCGGGTCGCCGCGCCGTTTTGTTCAACACCCTTCAAAGTGCGCCCCATGAGCAATCAACCAGTGGAGTTGTCGTCCAAGGATCTCGACCCCCAGGGCGACGTGTTCTGCCCCAACCCAAAGGCCGACATGCAGCTCTGGAACAACCACCCCCGGGTTTATCTGAATGTCAGCCGCACGGGCCAGGTGGCGTGTCCGTACTGTGGCACCGTTTATCGGCTGAAAGCCGGGGAACACCTGGCGCCCTCCCATTGACCCAACCCGGCCGGTGCCGGAATCACCGGCCAGCTCGCCATTGCCGCGCCTCACGCCGGCTCCGATCTTGGTCCTGACCGCCGAGACCCATGTCCGCATCACCAGCCTGTCGGCCTTCCTGACGCCGGCGCTGGCGCTGTGGCTGCCCTCCGGCTACGCTTGGGGCAGCAGCATGATGCTGCTGGCCGCCTTGCTGGCCGCCTCCACCTGGGTGCGTGAACCTGTGACGCCCCCGTCGGCGCGCTGGCTGGTGCTGGCCATCGGCCTGATGGCGCTGGCCTGGCTGCACGGCAGCGACTGGGGTCGGGGTGTCAGCGTGCTCAACAAGCCATCGCGCTACCTGTTCGCACTGCCCTGCCTGTTCTATGCGCTGCGCTTTCCGCCGCGCCGCCAGGCCCTGCTGGCCGGCATTGCCGTCGGTGCCGCGGCCGGCGGCCTGCGTGCACTCTACGATGTCGATGTTCTGGGCCTGGAGCGCCCCTGGACCAGCGCGCACGACAGCGCCAACGCCATTCAGCTGGGCAATCTGTGCGGCCTGCTGGGCCTGATGTGCTGGCTGCAACTGCTGGTGTACTGGGAACGGTGGCGCTGGCCTCGGCGCAGCGCCATCGCGCTGTGCGGCGTGCTGGGCCTGATCGGCTCGCTGCTGTCGCAGACACGCGGTGGCTGGCTGGCGCTGGCGCTGTGCACGCCGGTACTGCTGTGGCTGCTGGCACGCCAGCTGTCCTGGCGGCGTGCCAGTGGCGGCGCGCTGCTGATCGTGGGCATGCTGCTGCCGCTGGGCTGGTACATGGGCGATACGATCGAGCAGCGCCTGAACTGGGCCGTCGACGAAACCCTGAGCTACCAGCGCAACCACGAAGCCAACAACTCGGTCGGCCACCGGCTCGATCACTGGCAACTGGCCTGGCGCATGGGCACCGACAAGCCGCTGGGCGGCTGGGGCGATGCCGGCTACGCCGCCGAGAAGGCCCGCCGCGTGGCCGCGGGCAACGCCCAGCCCGCGGTGCTGAACTATGGCCATGCCCACAACGAGGTGCTGGATCAGTTCGCCAAGCGCGGGTTGATCGGTGTCGGCGGGCTGCTGCTGCTGTACGGCGTGCCGCTGGCACTGTTCTGGCCGCGCCGCCGCCCGGACGACCGGGCCGATCCGGCGCACGCAGACCGGACGTGCCTGCGCCTGCTGGGGGTCGCGATGCCGCTGGCCTTCTTCGGCTTCGGCCTCACCCAGGTCTTTTTTGCCCACTACAACGGGGTCGTGATCTACCTGGGGCTGGTCACCCTGCTGTTCGCGACGTTGACGGGGCTGGAGCGGGCACGCCCGCACCAGTCCGACCCAGACCAGGCACTCACGCCAGTGGCAGCCGCAGCGTAAAGCACGCGCCCCCGCCATCGCGGTTGTCGCAGCCCACGCTGCCGCCGTGGCGTTCGGCGATCGAGCGCACCAGCGACAGCCCCAGGCCAACGCCGCCTTCGCGCTCGCTGGCGCCGGGCAGGCGATGGAAGGGCTCGAAGATGCGCTCGCGCTGCTCGGGCGCCACGCCGGGGCCGCGGTCGAGCACGTGCAGCACCGCCGCGCCGTCCTGCAGCGACAGGCGCGCCTCGACCTCGCCGGCGCGGCCAGTGCGCCGGCCGTGGCGCACGGCGTTCTCCAGCAGGTTGCGCACGGCGCGGCGCAGCAGCTTGGCGATGCCGGGCACGACGATGTCGCCGCTGCCGCCTAGCAACTCCAACGTGACGCCAACGCGCGCGCACTCTTCGGCCAGCAGACCGACCAGGTCCACCGGCTCGATGGTGCCCAGGTCGGCCTCGCGCGCGTCCAGGCGGCTGGCCAGCAGGATCTCGTCGACCAGCTGGTCCAGCTCGATGATGTTGCGCTGGATCTCATCGCGCGCCGCCGGTGAGCCCTGCGCGCCCGACAATTCGATGGCCATGCGGATGCGCGCCAGCGGCGAGCGCAGCTCGTGCGAGGCGTTGGCCAGCAGCGACTTCTGCGACTGCAGCAGCGCCGTCTGCGCCTCCATCAGCTGCTGCACGCGCTCGGCCGCGGCATTGAAGCGGCGCGACAGATCGGCCACCTCGTCCTGGCCGCCCTCGGGCAGGCGCACCGACAGGTCGCCCTCGCCCCAGCGCTGCACGCCACGCTGCAAGCCCTCCAGCCGTTGCGTCAGGCGGCGCGCGACCGGAAACACGCCGATCATCACCACCAGCCCGGCCAGCCCCAGCACCCACAGAAAACCATAGGGCGGACGCAACCAGGCCATGGGGTGCGCATTGCCACGGCGCGGCCCACCGCCGGGGCCGGCGCCACGGCCGCGCGGCGGCATCTGCAGGTTCAGCACCTGGCCGTCCTGCAAGGTGACGACGAATTCAAAGCCCTGCCCCGGCACGCGGCGCGGCTGCGCCTCGGCGCTGCCGATCACCTCGCCGGTGGCGTCGCGCACCACCACCTCGCGCGGCTGCGGCGGCTGGCGGTCGCGCTCGCGCTGCTCTTCGGCCTGATGCCAGGCCCAGCCGACCAGCAGGCTCAGCACCGCCACGCTGCCGGCCACGGCGAGCCAGATGCGCAGGTACAGCTTGCGTGCGACGGGCGAAGTCCAGCTCATCGGCCAATCGCCACCGTGAAGCGCGCGCACTGCGGACGGTTCAAGGCGGTCAATCCTGCTGCCTGGCGAACACGTAGCCGACGCCGCGCACCGTCAGGATGCGCTTGGGGTTCTTCACGTCGGCCTCGATGGCGGCGCGGATGCGGCCCATGTGCACGTCGATGGAGCGGTCGAAGGCTTCCAGTTCGCGTCCGCGCACGGCCTCCATGATCTGCTCGCGCGTCAGCACGCGGCCGGCACGCTCGGCCAGCGTGACCAGCAGGTCGAACTGGTAACTGGTCAACTCGGCCGGCGCGCCACCGACGCTGACCAGGCGCGCATCCCGGTCGATCTCCAGCGAACCGAAGCGCAGCAGCTTGCGCTCGGGCTCGGCACCCGGCTGCTGGCGCCGCAGCACGGCGCGGATGCGCGCCAGCAACTCGCGCGGCTCGAAGGGCTTGGGCAGGTAGTCGTCGGCGCCCAGTTCCAGGCCGACGATGCGGTCCATCGGATCGCCCTTGGCCGTCAGCATCAGCACCGGCACGCGCGCCATCTCGCTGCCCTGCGCGCGAATGCGGCGGCACACCTCCAGCCCGTCGATGTCGGGCAGCATCAGATCGAGGATCACCAGATCGACCGGCTTGTCCTGCAGCGCGGCCAGGCCCGATTCGCCGTCGGGCCGGTGCGTCACCGTGAAGCCCGATTGCGTCAGGTACTCGCCGACCATGGTGGCCAGGCGGACGTCGTCCTCGATCATCAACAAATGCTGTGTGCTCATCGCTGTGCTTGCGCTCCCGGGCTGGCGATGGCCAGCCGACCTCTCATGTTCGCCGGTGGCGGCGACCCGCGCTTGAAGCCAGAGTAAAGATAAGTAAACGACATCAGCGACCCGCGGCCCAGGTTCACCCCGGCGCGGCCGGCCCGCCCTGGCGCGCCCGCATCGCCAGCCACACCAGCAGCAGCACCGGCGCGCCCAGCAGCGCCGTGCTGGTGAAGAAGCCGGCGTAGCCGAAGGCGTTGACGTAGTCGCCCGAGAAACCAGCGATGAATTTCGGCAGCAGCAGCATCAGCGATGAGAACAGCGCGTACTGCGTGGCCGAGTAGCTGATGTTGGTCAGGCTGCTCAGATAACCCACGAAAGCCGCCGAGGCGATGCCTGAGGCCAGGTTGTCGGCCGACACCACGGCGATCAGCGCCGGCACGCTGTGGCCGTGGCCGGCCAGCCAGGCGAACAGCAGGTTGGTGAGTGCTGACAGGCCCGCGCCCAGCATCAGAATGCGCATGACCCCGAAGCGCAGCGCCAGGCTGCCGCCGACAAAGGCGCCCGCCAGCGTCATGATGACGCCGTAGACCTTGGTCACCGCCGCCACCTCATCCTTGGTGTACCCCATGTCGACGTAAAACGGATTGGCCATGATGCCCATCACCACGTCGCTGATGCGGTAGACCGCGATCAGCGCCAGAATCAGCGCCGCCTGCCACTTGTAGCGGCGGAAGAAGTCGGCGAACGGCTCGATCAGCGCCGTGCGCAGCCACTCGCGCGCGTTGCGGGCCGGCGCCAGCGGCAGGGGCGCAGGCTCGGGCGACAGCAACACCGTCAGCACGCCGATGACCATCGACGCCGCCATCACCAGGTAGGCGCTCTGCCAGGCCGCGTTGTCATAACCCGTGGCAGCGCCCTGCGCACGCGCCGCCAGCCACAGCACGCCGGCGCCGGCCCAGATCATGGCCAGGCGATAGCCGGTCTGGTAGGTCGCCGCCAGCGCCGGTTGCTCGCGCGTCGGGGCCGACTCGATGCGGTAGGCGTCCAGCGCGATGTCCTGCGTGGCCGAGGCAAAGGCCACCGCCAGCGCGCACCACACCACCGCCGTGAGCGACTGGCGCGGATCGGCCAGCGCCATGCCCACCAGCCCGGCCGCCACCGCCAGCTGCGACAGCAGCAGCCAGCTGCGCCGCCGGCCCAGCCAGCGCGTCAGCCCCGGCAGCGGCACGCGGTCGACCAGCGGCGCCCAGGCCCACTTGAAGCCGTAGGCCAGGCCGACCCAGCTCAGGTAGCCAATAGTGCTGCGGTCGACGCCCGCCTCGCGCAGTCGGAACGACAGCGTGCCCAGCACCAGCAGCAGCGGCAGGCCGGCCGCGAAGCCGAGTGTCAGCATGCGCAGGCTGGCCGGCTCCAGGTAGACGCGCACGGTGTCGCGCCAGCCGGGCCGCCGCCCCGCCGGTGCCGCGGTGGCCGCGCCCTCAGGCAAGGGGGGCACCTCGGCTGCGCGACGGCGCCGGCAGCAGCCGGGCGGGATGAGGCGGCGTGATGGCGCAATTCGTCATGGCAGCGATTATTGATCCCGCCGCCAAGGTTCCGGCGGCGAATTGGAGGGGCATTGGTGCCCACCGACCCTGATCAACGGCACAATGGCCTGTCCCACCGCGCATCGCTCTCCTTGGGTATGACACCAGCATCTGGCCACCGCGACACTGATCGACTCGACGAGTCGATCGATGGCGTATTCGCGCCCGGGTTGCCGCGTCGGCAAAAGGTGGTGCTGGTGATGGACCTGGTGGAATCGGTGCGGTTGATGGCGGCCAACGAAGCGGCGGTGGTGCAGCGCTGGCACGGTTTTGTTCAGCACGCCCGCGCCCACGTGCTGCCGCGCCACCACGGCCGCCATGTCAAGAGCCTGGGCGACGGGTTGCTCGCCGAGTTCGACAGCGCACCCGAAGCTGTGACCGCCGCGCACGAGCTGCACCACTTCTTCGACGACACCAACGCCGCGCTGCCACCCGACCAGCGCTTTCACCTGCGCGCTGGCCTGAACGCGGCGCAGATCTACATCGACAGCGTGGACGTCTACGGCGCCGGCGTCAACCTGGCGGCGCGCGTGGCCAGCCTGGCAGGCCCCGGCGAAACCATCGTCACCACCGAGGTGCGCGACGATCTGACCGACGGGCTGGATGGCGAGCTGCGCGACATGGGCGAGTGCTATCTCAAGCACGTGCCCGAGCCGGTGCGTGTGTGGCGCGTGGGCGATGCCGGCGCGCAGCCGGTGCTGACGCCGGCCGCCGACCAACCCGGCACACTGTTGCCCGGCATTGCCGTCATCCCCTTTGCCGCGCGCAGCAACGCGCCCGAGCACTTTGCCGTGGGTGAACTGGTGGCCGACGCCGTCATCAGCCTGCTGGGCCGCTCGCCGCACCTGCGCGTCATCTCGCGCCTGTCGTGCTCGGCCTTTCGCGACCGTGATGCGGCGCTGGCCGAGGTCGGCCAGCGGCTGGGCGCGCAGTTTGTGCTGTCGGGCAGTTACGTGGTGTTTGGCGGCGCCGGCGGCGGCAAGCTGCTCATCACCGCCGAGTTGTGCGACGCGCGCTCGGGCCGGCTGGTGTGGACGGAGCGTTTCAACGCCGAGGTGGGGGATCTGCTGCAGGCCGAATCCGAATGCGCGCACCGCATTGCGCTGGCCGCGTCCAGCGCCATCCTAAATGCCGAAACCGACAAGGCGCGCATGCAACCGGTGGCCACGCTGTCGGCCTACTCGCTGCAACTGGGCGCCATCAACCTCATGCACCGCTCGCCAGTGGCCGAGTTCGAGAAGGGCCGCGAGCTGCTGCTGGCGCTGGCCGAGCGCCAGCCGCGCGCGTCGGAAGTGCGTGCCTGGCTGGCTAAGTGGCATGTGCTGCGCGTGATTCGCGGCATCAGCGCCAACCCGGACGACGACGCCCGACATGCGATGGATGCCTGCCGTCAGGCGCTCGACCTGGCGCCCGAGAACCCGCTGGCGCTGGCGGTGCGGGGGTATACGCTGAGTCAGGTGATGGGGGATCAGGAGGGGGCGCAGCGGGATATTGACCGTGCGATCACCTTGGCGCCGAATGAAATGCATGCGTGGCTGTATCGCAGCGTATGGTCCAGTCACGTCGAGCGCCATGAGGATGCCGTTACCCAGGTTCTCAGAGCGGCATCGCTCGCGCCGCTGGATCCTCACTCGTATTTCATCCACACCTTGCTGGCGAGCGCGTACGCGGCGGCCGGCCAGCACGAACAAGCTATCGACGCGACGAGCACGGCGCTGCGACTGGATCGAATGCACTTGCCAAATCTGCGCACGCTGATGTATGTGCATTGGGAAGCTGGCAACCGGCCAGCCGCGGAAAATGCGTTGAGCCAGTTGCTTGAGATATCGCCACAGTTCTCGATCCGGGCGTACGAAAGCATGGGTAATGCTCAGAGCCCGGTTAGGCAGCGCGTCATAGCCGCCATGCGAGGATTGGGCTTGAGAGAGTAAGGAGGGAACAATGATTGTCAAAGTACGGCCTGACGATTTTGCAGCAGCGGTAGCGGGTGGCGCATCTGGCGGCGCTTCCGGGGGGGTGTCTGGAGGCGCGTCAGGTGGCGCATCCGGAGGTGCCTCTGGGGGAGCCTCAGGAACCGGGATCGGAGACTATGCGGCGAGTCACGAGGCCCTCCTCCGTAGCCGCGCCGCACTCGCCAACCCCGCCGACACTACGGCCTACAGCACGCCGCTGTGGACCGACTTCATCGCGCCCGGCACAACGCCCGCCCAAAGCTGCGCCGAGCGGCTGGCGCGTTGGGACGGCTGGGTCATTCCCTACATCGTGCTGCCGGGCCTGCTGGCCGGCCTGCGCGTGCAGGCGGCGCCGGATCGATCCAGTTGCGCGCTGCTCGCTGGCACGCTGGCCACGCGCACGCTGCGCATCGACCGGCCAAGCGCCGCGCTGTTCAAGGCGCAACTGGCCGACGTGATTGCCGACGCCGAACTGCGCGAAGACCGGGCGCCCGAGATCCTGATGCAGACGCAGAACGTGCTGGCCTTTTTTGCCACCGTGTTGCCCATCACGCCGGCGCGCACGCCGGCCACGCTGCGGGTGCTCAACATCGCCAACCAGCTGGCGCTGTTCGTCGAGATGCAGATGAAGCACATCTTTGCCTGCGCGCGGCCGGTGGAGTATTCACCCCAGGTGCAGCCCATGATCACCACGCCGGGCCACGGCACCTACCCCATGGGCCACGGCTGCGAGGCGCGCGTGACGGCGCGCCTGCTGGCCGCGCTGACCCTGCCGGTGGGCGGCGCCAACCCCACGTGGGACAGCCTCAACCACCAGTTGAGCCGCTTGGCCGAGCGCATTGCCGAAAACCGCATCGTCTCTGGCGTGCATTTCAAGGTGGACCAGGGCGCGGGCGACGCGCTGGGCGAGGCGCTGGCCGACTATCTGCTGGCTTTTGCGCACGACGCGACCAATCCCAGCGTGCCGCAACGCGTGTTTGACCCGGCCCCGTCCACTGCCGAGGTGGGCGCCGAAGTGGCATTGCCCAACGTCGCCATCACGCTGCCCCCGGCCATGGAGCGGTGCGAACTGCTGCACATCTGGGCGCAGGCGCGGCACGAATGGCGCTGGCTCAACAACGAACCGCAGCCATGAGCGCGCCCGCCGCCCCGGCGCTGCCCCCGGCGGTGCAGGCCAAGTGCGACCCCTACCTGCTGAGTGCGCTGCTCAGCCAGTTCGCCCACTACGACGACCATGCCGATGGCGGCAGCGCGCCGCTGCTGTCGGTCGGCTTCACAGTGGTGCTGCCTTCTGCGGGCCTGACGGCCGCCAGCGTGCAGGCCACCTTGGCCGACTGGGTGGCTGCGCACCCCGGCGCCCGCATCACCGATGCCCACCTGAACCCGCTGGCGCACGGCGCACGCACCGCCTACGTGACGGCCGACGTCAGCCCCACCGTGCTGCTGTTGCTGGGCGCGGCACCTTTCGTGACCGAGTTGCAGTTGTGCGCCAACCCGCTGCCGCGCCGCCCGCTGGCCGCACGGCCCACCACGCCGGCGTCGCCCCCCGCCGCGCCGCTGCGCACCGCCAACAAGAAGATTCTGGCCACCATCGACCACGGCTGCGCCTTTGCGCACCAGATGCTGCAAAACGCGGGCGGCACGCGGGTGTGGGCGTTGTGGGACCAGGACCCGCGCCCCGACTTCGACCCCGCGCAGGGCAGCACGCCCATCGGCTACGGCTACGGCCGGCAAGTGGGGCGCGACGTACTGAACGCCTGCGTGGCGCCCAACCCGCCCGTGCCCGGCTGGAACGAGGACCGCTGCTACGCCCAGGCGCGCTACGGCGCGGTGCAAAGCCGCCTGACGCACGGCATGTGGGTGACGGGCCTGCTGGGCAGCGCCATGACTTCGCCCAGCCTCACTGAATCCGGACACGCCAAGCCCTGCCACGATGCCGAGGACGCCGACCTGATCTTCGTGCAATTGCCGCGCGCCATTCCGCTGGCACCGGGACTGGGCAGCATCGACCGCGCGGTGCTCGACGGCCTGCGCTACATCGCCGACTGCGCGCCCGACGACGCCGAGATCGCCTTGGTGATCGACTACGGCACCGACATGGGGCCACACGATGGCACGTCGTGGTTCGAGCGCGCGCTGGACGCCTTGACGGCCGAGTTGCTGGCGTCGCGCAACGTGCAGCTCAATGCCTTCTATGCGGCAGGCAACGCGCACGATGCCCGGCGCCACGCCGTGATCTGGGGCGAAGCCGCCAAGGTTCAGAGCGCGGCCAAGCTGCCGTGGTGGCTGCCCATGGACAACGCCGCGCCAGTGGCGATGGAGCTGTGGTTTCATGAAGCCGCGCCCGCCTGCGAGCTGCGGCTGCAAGCGCCGGGTGCCAGCGCGCCCTTGACCATCCACCTGGCCAACGACTGGTTGGGCACGCCGCCCGGTATGCAGCCGGGGCAATGCGTGGTGGTCAGCAAGCGCATGCGCGGGCGTCCGGGCCAAGCGTGGCAGCGCCAGGTGCTCATCGACGTCGGCCCCACGCAGAGGCCCGACAACGCCAGCGGCACGCCCGCCGCACCGGCTGGGGTGTGGACGCTCACCCTCACGCCCACCGGCAGCACCTTGCTGCAACCGGTGCACGCCTACACCTGCTGGGGCGGCCAGAATCCCGGTGTACCGCAACGCGCCCAGGCCACGCGCTTCGTCACCCCACCTGAGGACATGCCCCAGGCAGGCGCGGTGCGCGTCACCGGCAGCGGCAGCGTGCTCGGCTCGGGTTGCGGCGACTCCAACCAAGTCTGGATGGTGGGCGGCTACGAACGCTGGGGCCAACGCCTGCGCGCGCGCTATGCCAGCGGCGGCGGTGTGCGGGGTGGCAAGCGCGCCGCGCCGCTGGGTGTGCCACCGCACCAAGGGGTGGATTGGCTGGCGGCCACCGAGCAATCCAGTGCGCTGCCCGGCCTGCTGCTGCTGGGCACGCGCAGCGCCAGCCGCTCGCGCGGGCGCGGCACCAGCTTCGCCGCGCCACAGGCCGCGCGCCAGTGGCTGGCGGGCACACTGACCACCGATCCGCCACCCACCCATACGCGGCCGGGCCCGGCCTCGGTGCAGTGGCCACGCGACGAATACGGCGAGCCGCGCATCGCGCCCAGCCCCGATTGAGAGTCCGATGGATGGAGAAGCAAGCCGCGGCCTTGGCCGCCAGGCTACCCAGTCAGGGCCCGCTCACCAGCGCACCGGCAAGGCCTTCAGCAACACCAGCCGCCGCTCGCACACCGCGACGTAGCCACCGGTTTCCAGATCCTTCAGCAGCCGGCTGACCATCTCGCGCGAGCAGGCCAAATGGTGGGCGATCTGCTGGTGGGTCATGCGCTCACGCAGCACGCGCCGGCCCTGCGCGTCGGGCGGCTCGGCCAGTTGGTCGAGCAGATGCGTCAGGCGGCCGTAGACGTCGATCAGCGCCATGCTGCGCGCGTTCTCGGTGGCCAGGCGGGCACGTCGGATCAGGCGCGCCATCATCTCCAGCGCAAAGTCGGGTTGCTCGGCGATGTAGCCGAGCAACTGCTCGCGCGTGATGAGGGTGCAGACCGTGGCCTCCGTCGCCTCCACGCTGGCCGAGCGCGGACCGCCGTCGAGCGACATCTCACCCACGTATTCGCCGGGCCCGTACAGGCCCAGGGTCAGCTCCTTGCCGCTGGCGTCGGCGACGAAGGCGCGCAGGCGGCCGCTGCGCACGATGTACAGCGCACCGCCGCGCTCGCCTTCCTGGATGATCAGCGCGCCGCGCCGGTAGCGACGCTCAAGCCCGCGCTGCGCCAGCGCCTGAACGTGGGCGGAGGCGGCCTCCAGCGGCGGCAGCGTGGCCGCCAGCAAGGCATGGCGCGTGCCATCGGCGGCGTCGGGCATGCGCCATCATACAAATTGCCACCCTGACGCAGCGGCGCCCGTGCGCCGTGGCAGACGGCCATCGCCGCGCAGCGCCGGCACCACCGGCGGCAGGGACAACACGCGCTGCACCAGTTGCCGGATGCCGTTGGCGCCGGTCTTGTCGCGCAGCGAACGCACCTGGGTGCGCACGGTGGACTCGGCCACGCCGTGCTGGCTGGCGATCTCGTCGACCGCGCGGCCGTCGCACAGGGCGCGCAGCACCGCCTCCTCGGTTGGCGTCAGGCAGTGCTCGCGGGCGAACATCTGCAAGGCCAGGTTGTCGCCAGCGCGCTGGCGCGCCATCACCAGCAGCACGCTGCTGGACGGCCCCTCGAGCGCGTGCGTGAGCGGGATCACGGCCACCGGCAGCGTGTGCTCGTCGCGCGTCAGATAGATCAGGCGGCGCCGGCCCTGCACGGCGCCGAGCACGGCCTCCATCAGTTGATCGGTCAGGCCGGCGCTGCTGCCGCAGACGCTGCCCCCGATGTCCACGTACAGCAGCCGGCCAGTGGCCAGCTCATGCCGCGCCAGGTGGTTGGCGTGCTGAACGCGACCTTGCGCGTTGACCAGGACCAGCCCGTAGTCGATCTCATCCAGCAAACGCAGCACGAAGCCGGGTTGCAGGTCGTCGGCCTTTTCGGTTCGGACGGGCGGCTGGTTCTTCTCCCTGAGCAGCGTGACAGCTTCCATGTGTGCCTCCAGCGGTGTGACAACATGGCGCCAGTCTAGGGATGCGAACCGCGCGCGACCAGTGACCGGCTCACGCGGTTTTTGTGATTCATTCCCATCGCCCGCCGCGCGGGCCGTCGGCAAGGGTTCAGGCGTCGCGCACGAAGGGGTTGTGGCGGCGTTCCTCGCCAAACGTGCTTTCCGGGCCATGACCGGGAATGAACACGGTGTCGTCGCCCATCGGCCACAGGCGCTCGCGGATGCTGGCGATCAGTTCCTCATGGTTGCCGCCCGGAAAGTCGGTGCGACCGATGCTGCCGGCAAACAGCACGTCGCCGACGAAAGCGCGCCGCGCAGCGGGCGAATGGAACACCACGTGGCCCGGCGTGTGGCCCGGGCAATGGCGCACGTCAAGCGTGCACTCGCCCACCTGCACCGTGTCGCCATCCTGCAGCCAGCGTGTCGGCGTGAAGCTGGCCACCTGCGGAAAGCCGAACATGCGCCCCTGCTCGGCAATGCCGTCGATCCAGAATTTGTCTCCCGGATGCGGACCGATGATGGGCAGACCCAGGCGCTCGCTCAACTCGGCCGTACCGCCCGCGTGGTCGATGTGCGCGTGCGTCAGCCAGATTTGGCCGAGTTGCACGCCCAGTTGCTTGGCGGCCGCCTCGATGCGCGACAAGTCGCCGCCAGGGTCGATCACCGCCGCCTGCTTCGTGGCCTCGCACCAGACGATGCTGCAGTTTTGCTGAAAGGGGGTGACAGGAACCGTTTGGTAACGCAGGCTGGGCATGGCAGGATAAATCTTGAATCAAAACGGGTAATCGCCTATGTCAATTCAGTGCAGGCAGCTGCAAATTCAGTAGCGATCAGACACTGAAATCGTAGTCCACCGTGATCGGCGCGTGGTCGCTGAACTTCTGCTCCTTGTAGATCGCGGTCTCGCGCGCCAGCGCGGCAATGGCCGGCGTGGCCAGGTGGTAGTCCAGCCGCCAGCCGACGTTCTTGGCGTAGGCCTGGCCGCGGTTGCTCCACCAGGTGTAGGCCTCGCCCGTGGTTTCAGGGTGCAGGCGGCGGTACACGTCGACCAGTTGCAGCTCGTCGATGACCTTGCTGACCCAGGCGCGTTCTTCGGGCAGAAAGCCGCTGTTCTTCTGGTTGCTCTTCCAGTTCTTCAGGTCGATCTCCTGGTGCGCGACGTTGACGTCGCCGCACAGCACGAAATCGCGCTCGGCCTTCAGGCGGTGCAGCACGGGGTAGAACTCGGCCAGGAAGCGAAACTTGGCCTCCTGCCGTTCGGGGCCGGACGAGCCGCTGGGAAAGTAGCAGCTGACGACGGAGAACTTGCGGCCGGGGGTGTCAAAGCGCGCCTCAAGATAGCGGCCCTCTTCATCGAACTCGGGCGAGCCGTAGCCGGCGATCACGTCGCTGGGCTCATGCCGGGTGTAGATGCCGACGCCTGAGTAGCCTTTTTTTGCGGTGGCCAGGTGAAAGTGCCCGCGCATGCCGGCCAGGATCTCGAAGCGGCCCTCGATGTCGGCGTGCTGGGCCTTCATCTCCTGCACGCAAATACAATCCGGCGCGTGCGCCTCCAGCCAGGCTTCGACGCCCTTGGTGGTGGCCGAGCGAATGCCGTTGAGGTTGAGGCTGGTGAGCTTGAACAAGGGGGAGTCTCCAATGAACGGACCACGGGCGGCCAGTGCCGATCAGGATCAACTGGCGCGGGATTTCGTGCAGTTCGCCATCGAAAGCGGCGTGCTGCGCTTCGGCGAATTCAAGACCAAGGCGGGGCGCCTGTCGCCCTACTTCTTCAACGCCGGCCTGTTCGACGACGGCGCCAAGCTCGGTCGCCTGGCGGAATTCTATGCGCGGGCCCTGCTGGCCTCGGGCATCGAGTTCGACGTCATCTTCGGCCCCGCCTACAAGGGCATTCCGCTGGGTGCGGCGGTGGTGGTGGAACTGGCGCGGCTGGGCGTGAACAAGCCCTTTGCCTACAACCGCAAGGAGGCCAAGGACCACGGCGAGGGCGGTGTGCTGGTGGGCGCGCCACTGCAAGGTCGGGTGCTGATCGTCGATGACGTGATCTCGGCCGGCACCGCGGTGCGCGAGTCGATCGCGCTGATCCAGGCCGCCGGCGCCACGCCGCACGCGCTGGCGATTGCTCTCGACCGGCAGGAGAAGGCGACCGAGAACGGCCGCGACGTCGACTGGTCGGCCGTGACCCATGTGCGCGACACGCTGGGCCTGCAGGTGTGCGCCATCGCCCGGCTGGGCGATTTGCTGCACTACCTGCAATCGAGCGACGAATTCGCGGCGCATGCCGTCGCAGTGGCGGACTACCGTGCCCGTTACGGCGTGGCCTAGCCGAGCGGGAATACCCCATGCCGTCCGCCCGCGCGCTGACCGCTCTCTCGCCCGGCCTGCTGCTGGCCGCGGCGCTGCTGTGCATCACACCGCTGGCGAGCGCACAAGCCATCTACAGCTGCACCGACCGGCAGGGGCGCCATCTGAAGTCGGACCGGCCGATGCTCGACTGCCTCGATCGCGAGCAGCGCGAGCTGGGCCGCAGCGGCGCCACCCGGCGCGTGATCCCTCCCACGCCCACGGCGGCCGAGCGCGCGGCGCGCGAGTCCCAGGCGCACGCGCAGGCACGCGCGCGCGAGCGTGAGCAGAACCTGCTGCGGCGCGACCAGGCACTGGTCACGCGTTACCCCGACATGGCCGCGCATGAAGCCGCGCGCGCCGCAGCGCTGGGACAAACGCAGGCCGTGGCGGACAGCGCCGAGCGCCGCATCGCCGAGTTGACGGCCGAACGCGCGGCGCTGGACGAGGAAATGGAGTTCTATAGAAAAGACCCATCGCGCGCGCCGACCCGGCTGCGCCGCAGCATCGAGGACAACGCGCAGGCGCTGGCCACCCAGCGTCGCGCCATCGCCGGTCAGCAGGACGAGCAACAGCGCATCCAGGCGCGCTTCGACGAGGAAGCCGCGCGCCTGCAAACGCTGTGGACGGCCAAGGCGGCCGACGCCGCCGGCAAGCGCTAGCGCCGCCGCCTCAGGAACCCAGGCGCGCGCGCAGCAGCTCGTTCACCTGCGCCGGATTGGCCTTGCCCTTGCTGGCCTTCATCACCTGGCCGACCAGGGCGTTGAAGGCCTTGTCCTTGCCGGCCTTGAACTGCGCCACGTTGTCCGGGTTGGCCGCAATGACCTCGTCGACGATTTTCTCCAGCGCGCCGGTGTCATTCATCTGCTTCAGGCCCTTGGTCTCGATGACGGCATCCACCTCGCTGCCTTCGCCCGACCACAGCGCCTCGAACACCTGACGCGCCGCCGCGTTGCTGATGGTGCCGTCCTGGATGCGGCCAATGAGCGCGGCCAGTTGCGCGGCCGACACCTTGCTGGCCTCGATGTCGATCTCCTCGGTGTTCAGCCGCCGGGAGATTTCACCCATCACCCAGTTGCTGGCCAGCTTGGCCTGGCCGCTGGCCTGGGCCGCCGCCTCGAAGTAGGCGCCCATCGCGGGCGACTGCGTCAGCGTGGTGGCGTCGTATTCGGGCAGGCCGTAGTCGGCCACGAAGCGCTCGGCCATCTTGCGCGGCAATTCGGGCATTTGCGCCCGCGTTTGCTCGATCCATTGCTCCGAAATGCAGAGCGGCGGCAGATCGGGATCGGGGAAGTAGCGGTAGTCGGCCGAGTCTTCCTTGCTGCGCATGGCGCGCGTCTCGCCGCTGTCGGGGTCGAACAGCACGGTGGCTTGGCTGATCTTCTTGCCGTCCTCGATCTGCTCGATCTGCCAGCGGATCTCGTAGTCGATCGCCTGCTGCATGAACTTGAAGCTGTTCAGGTTCTTGATCTCGCGCCGCGTGCCCAGCGGCGCGCCCGGCTTGCGCACGCTGACGTTGGCGTCGCAGCGGAAGCTGCCTTCCTGCATGTTGCCGTCGCACACACCGATCCAGGTGACGATCTTGTGCAACTCCTTGGCATAGGCCACCGCCTCGGCGCTGCTGCGCATGTCGGGCTCGGTGACGATCTCCAAAAGCGGCGTGCCGGCGCGGTTCAGGTCGATCCCGCTCATGCCGTGGAAGTCGTCATGCAGCGACTTGCCGGCGTCTTCTTCCAGATGCGCACGCACCAGGCGCACGATCTTCTTTTCCACAGCCGCCTGTCCTGAGCCTGTCGAAGGGACGAAGAACGACACCTCGCCGCCCTGCACCACCGGCAACTCGAACTGGCTGATCTGGTAGCCCTTGGGCAGGTCGGGGTAGAAGTAGTTCTTGCGCGCGAAGATGCTGCGCGGCGCGATATGGCTGCCCAGCGCCAGCCCCAGCTTGATCGCGCACTGCACTGCCTCACGGTTCATCACCGGCAGCGTGCCGGGCAGCGCCATGTCGACCGCGCTGGCCTGGGTGTTGGGCGCGGCGCCAAAGGCGGTGGCGGCGCGGCTGAAGATCTTGGTCTGCGTCTGCAGCTGGGCGTGCGTCTCGAAACCGATGACGACCTCGTAGCCCTGGATCAGGTTCACGGTCATCTCCGGACTCCCGCAGGGCCGCCCCAAGGGAGGCCAGCCCCCGCGGGGGGCAGCGACCACACGAAGTGGGGAGCGTGGGGGCTCATTGGAACTCCCCCGGTACGCGGAGGTGGAAATCGGTGGCCTGCTGCAGGCGGTGCGCCACGTTCAGCAAGCGGTTTTCCTGCAGATAGTTGCCGATCAGCTGCAGGCCGACCGGCATGCCGCCCTCGCCAAAGCCGGCCGGCGCGCTCAGCGCCGGCAAGCCGGACAACGAGGCCGGCAGCGTGAAGATGTCGGCCAGGTAGTCCGCCAGCGGGTCGTTCGCCGTCTCGCCAATGCGGCGCGCCACCGCAGGCGCCACGGGGCCGGCGATCACGTCGCATTGCGTGAAGGCGTGCTGGAAGTCGTCGGCGATCATGCGGCGGATCTTCTGCGCCTGCAGGTAGTAGGCGTCGTAATAGCCGTGGCTCAGCACGTAGGTGCCGGTCATGATGCGACGCTTGACCTCGTCGCCGAAGCCCTCGGCGCGGCTCTGCTTGAACATGTCGAGCAGGTCGCTGTACTCGGCCGCACGGTGGCCGTAGCGCACGCCGTCGAAGCGCGCCAGGTTGGAGCTGGCCTCGGCCGGGGCGATGATGTAGAACACCGGGATCGACAGCTCGGTGCGCGGCAGCGTGATCGGGATCAGCCGCGCGCCCAGCTTTTGCAGCTCGGCCAGCGCCGCCTCGACGGCGGCGCGCACATCGGCCGACAGGCCATCGCCAAAGAACTCCTTCGGCACGCCGATGCGCAGACCCTCGATACTGCCCGCCAGCATGCGCGTGAAATCCTCCGCCGGCACGTCGAGCGAGGTCGAGTCGCGGTCCGGATCCGGCCCGCACATGGCCGTGAGCAACAACGCGCAGTCTTCGGCGCTGCGCGCCATCGGGCCGGCCTGGTCCAGGCTGGAGCCGTAGGCGATCATCCCGTGGCGCGACGCGCGGCCATAGGTCGGCTTGATGCCGGTGAGGTTGCAAAAGCTCGACGGCTGCCGGATCGAGCCGCCGGTGTCGGTGCCGGTGGCGCAGGGCGCCAGCCCCGCCGCCACCGCGATGGCGCTGCCGCCAGACGACCCGCCGGGGATGCGCGTTGGGTCCCACGGGTTGTGTGCCGTGGCAAACGCCGAGGTCTCGGTCGCCGAGCCCATGGCGAACTCGTCGCAGTTGAGCTTGCCCAGGCACACCATGCCGGCCTCGGCCAGGCGTGTCACCACGCTGGCGTCGAAAGGCGAGCGGTAGCCGGCCAGCATCTTCGAGCCGGCGGTGGTGGGGAAGTCGCGCGTGACGAAGACGTCCTTGTGCGCCAGCGGAATCCCGGTCAGCGCGTGCGCCTCGCCGCGCGCCAGCCGGGCGTCGGCGGCGGCCGCCTGCGTCAGGCTCACGGCCTCGTCGGTGGCCAGAAACGCGCCCAGCTCGGCGTGGCGCCCGATGCGCGCCAACAGATGTTGCGTCAATTCAAGGGCCGACAGCTCGCGCGTACGCAGGCGCCGGCTCAAGTCGGCCACACTCAGGTGGTGCAGGGCCGGCGAGGTCATTCGATTACCTTGGGCACCAGAAACAGCCCGTCCTCGACGGCCGGGGCATTCTGCTGGTTGGCGGCGCGCTGGTCGGGCTCGCTGACCACATCGTCGCGCAGGCGCAGCTGCACGTCCTGGATCACGGCCAGCGGGTGCGCCAGCGGCTCGACGCCGGTGGTGTCCACCGCGCGCATGGCCTCGACGATGCCAAAGAAGCTGTTCAGACGGGTCAGCATCAGCGCTTGGCCCGGTTCGTCGAGCGACAGGCGCGCCAATTGCGCGATGCGCTCGATGTCGGTGGCGGTCAAAGACATGAAATAGTTGCGAAAATGGCGGCCAATGCGCGCTGCGGGCACGCGGCGGTGGTCGGCCGCGCGGGGTGATCGGTTATTATCTCGCCTTTGCCGCAAGGGCCTTGAAGCAGGCCACATTTGCGCGAAAACAACGCCCATTTTCGCAGCGAGACCGCGGGCGCAGGCGACTGGCGCCAGCCGGCTGCCCCAGAAGGATATTTCATGTTTGGAGCTTTTCGTCGGTACTTCTCCACCGACCTGGCGATCGACCTGGGCACCGCCAACACCCTGATTTACGCACGCGACAAGGGCATCGTCCTGGACGAGCCCTCGGTGGTGGCGATCCGTCACGAAGGCGGCCCGCAGGGCAAGAAGACGATCCAGGCCGTCGGCAGCGAGGCCAAGGCCATGCTGGGCAAGGTGCCCGGCAACATCGAGGCGATCCGGCCCATGAAGGACGGCGTCATCGCCGACTTCACCGTCACCGAGCAGATGCTCAAGCAGTTCATCCGCATGGTGCACCCGCGCGGCCTGTTCAAGCCCAGCCCGCGCATCATCATCTGCGTGCCTTGCGGTTCGACCCAGGTCGAGCGCCGCGCCATCCGCGAGTCGGCGCTGGCCGCCGGTGCCAGCGAGGTGTACCTGATCGAGGAGCCGATGGCCGCCGCCATCGGCGCCGGCCTGCCGGTGAGCGAAGCCAGCGGCTCGATGGTGGTCGACATCGGCGGCGGCACCACCGAGGTCGGCGTGATCTCGCTCGGCGGCATGGTCTACAAGGGCTCGGCGCGCGTGGGCGGCGACAAGTTCGACGACGCCATCATCAACTACATCCGCCGCAACTACGGCATGCTGATTGGTGACCCCACCGCCGAGGCGATCAAGAAGCAAATCGGCAGCGCCTTTCCGGGCAGCGAGATCCGCGAGATGGAGGTCAGGGGCCGCAACCTGTCGGAGGGCGTGCCGCGCAGCTTCACCATCAGCAGCAACGAGGTGCTGGAGGCGCTGACCGAGCCGCTCAACAACATCGTCTCCGAGGTCAAGAAGGCGCTGGAAGAAACCCCGCCCGAGCTCGGCGCCGACATCGCCGAGCGCGGCATGATGCTCACGGGCGGCGGCGCGCTGCTGCGCGACCTGGAGCGCCTGCTGGCCGAAGAAACCGGCCTGCCGGTGCTGGTGGCCGAGGAGCCGCTGACCTGCGTGGTGCGCGGCTGCGGCCTGGCGCTGGAGCGCATGGAGCGCCTGGGCAATATCTTCACGAATGAATAGGCCCACCCCTGTGGCGCGGCGCGCCTTCCCCTCAAGGGGACAACGCTGGTGGTCGGGGAGACCCCGACCACGGCGTTCTGGGATGGCCTGCTCCGCGGCCACTTGATCGGGCTTGCTGCGCAGCCTTGGGTTTTCTCCCTCTCCCGCAAGCGGGAGAGGGTTGGGGCGAGGGTCGTACCTCGATCGCAAATAGCGCTCAATACCAACAGACCCGGCTGATAATGCTCCTGTTTTGGTAGTGACGTCACCCGCGTCGCGCCGCTGACCGCCATGGCTCTCGACACCTTCGACCGCACGCCGCCGCCGCTGTTCAAGCAGGGGCCGTCGGCGCTGTCGCGGCTGGTGTTCTTCAGCGCGCTGGCGCTGTTCTTGATGGTGGCGGACGCGCGCTTTCACGTGGTGCAGCCGCTGCGCGCCGCCATCGCCACGGTGTTGTATCCGGCGCAATGGCTGGCGTTGCAGCCGGTGCAGTGGGGGCAGACGCTGACCAGCTATCTGACCGACCTGAAGACCGCGCGCAAGACCGAGGAAGCGGCGCGCCGGCGCCTGGCCGAGCAGTCGCAGCGCGCTGGCCAGGTCGACCAGCTGCTGCTGGAAAACGCCCGCCTGCGCGCGCTGCTGGCCTTGCGCGAGCGCATGCCGGTGAGCGGCATCGCGGCCCAGGTGCTGTACGACGCCACCGACCCCTACAGCCGCCGCGTGGTGATTGGCAAGGGGCAGGTGCAGGGCATCCAGCCCGGCGCGCCGGTGATGGACGAATCCGGCGTGCTCGGGCAAGTGACGCGGGTGTACCCCTTCGTCAGCGAGGTCACGCTGCTGATCGACCGCGACCAGGTGATTCCGGTGATGAACGCGCGCACCGGCACGCGCAGCGTCGCCTACGGCGACCCGACGCCGCAGCGCGGCCTGATGGAACTGCGCTACATGGCGGTCACCGAGGACGTGCGCGAGGGCGACCTGCTGACCACCAGCGGCGTCGACGGCGTGTACCCGCCGGGCCTGCCGGTGGCGCGGGTGGTGAACGTGGAGCGCCGCAGCGATTCCAGCTTCGCCCGCATCCAATGCCAGCCGTTGGCGCAGCTGCAAGGCGTGACCCATGTGATGGTGCTGGCGCCGGTCGAGCGCCCATCGGCCGCCGGCACCGCCGCGCCCGCCGTGGCGGCGTCAAGCCCGGCCAGCGCCGCCACGGCGGCGGCCTCCGCCGCGTCGACACGCGCAAAGGCGCGCCAATGATCCTGCCGCGCGGTCGCACCTTGCTGCTGCCGGCCAGCCCCGGCTTCATCTGGGGCAGCCTGCTGGTGGCGCTGATGCTGGGCCTGCTGCCACTCGGGCGCCTGGTCTGGATGCCCGACGTGCTGGCGGTGGTGCTGGTGTTCTGGAGCATCCACCAACCGCGCCGCGTCGGCCTGGGCGCGGCCTTTCTGTTCGGCCTGGCGCTGGACGTGCACCAGGCCTCGCTGCTGGGCCAGCACGCACTGGCCTACGCGGTGCTGATCTATTTCGCCATCATGGCGCACCGGCGCGTGCTGTGGTTCTCGGTGCCGGCGCAGGCGCTGCAGCTGTTGCCCTTGTTCGCCGCCGCGCACGCCATTACCATCGCCCTGCGCCTGATCGGCGGCGGCGCGTTTCCGGGCTGGATCGTGCTGCTGGCGCCGCTGCTGGAAGCCGCCTTGTGGCCGATCGTGCACTGGCTGCTGCTGGCGCCGCAGCGGCGCGCGCCCAACCCGGACGCCAACCGCCCCTTGTGAGGCGCTGACCGATGACCGAACTGCACAACGCCGAAGCCGAGCTGGGGCGCTTTCGCCTGCGCGTGCTGGCGCTGGCGCTGCTGGTGCTGGGCTGCTTCGGCCTGCTGGCCTGGCGGCTCTACAACCTGCAGGTGCTGCGCTACGACGAGCTGGCGCAGCGCGCCGAGACCAACCGCACCGCGGTGGTGCCGATCGTGCCCAACCGGGGCGAAATCCTGGACCGCAACGGCGTCGTGCTGGCCACCAACTACAAGTCCTACACGCTGGAGATCACGCCCTCGCGCACCGGGCGCCCGCTGGCCGAGACCATCGACGCCATCGGCGAGGTGGTCGAGATCACGGCGCGCGACCGGCGCCGCTTCGAGCGCCTGCGCCAGGACACCAAGAGCTTCGAGTCGCTGCCGATCCGCACCCGCCTGTCGGAGGAGGAGGTGGCGCGCTTCGCCGCCCAGCGCTACCGCTTTCCGGGCGTGGAGATCAAGGCGCGGTTGTTCCGCACCTACCCGCTGGGCGAGACCGGCGCCCACGTGATCGGCTACATCGGCCGCATCAACCAGCGCGAGAAGGAGCGCATCGAGGACTCCGACGAGGTCGCCAACTACCGCGGCACCGACTACATTGGCAAGCTCGGTATCGAGAGCAGCTACGAGCAGGCGCTGCACGGCATCACCGGCGTCGAGCAGATGGAGACCTCGGCCGGCGGTCACGCGGTGCGGCGCCTGGCCAGCCATCCGGCCACGCCGGGCGAGTCGATCCGCCTGTCGCTCGACATCAACCTGCAGAAAATGGTCGAGGATCTGTACGGCGAGCGCCGCGGCGCGCTGGTGGCCATCGATCCGCGCAACGGCGAGATCCTGGCCTTCGTCAGCAAGCCCGGCTACGACCCCAACCTGTTCGTCGACGGCATCGACCACGAGAGCTGGGCCGAACTGAACGAATCGCTCGACAAGCCGCTGCTGAACCGCGCGCTGCGCGGCACCTACCCGCCCGGCTCGACCTACAA
Source organism: Burkholderiales bacterium (assembly GCA_016702555.1). Classification (GTDB taxonomy): domain Bacteria; phylum Pseudomonadota; class Gammaproteobacteria; order Burkholderiales; family Burkholderiaceae_C; genus Ottowia. Next base: position 212,602 of record JADJDV010000002.1, on the reverse strand, counting down.
GCCCTTCATGGGCCTGGCCGCGCTGGAGACTGGCAAGCGCCTGCCCGGCACCACCATCATGGACGGCGGCTCCTGGACCTTCGCCGGCCACACCTTCCGCTCCGGCCACGCGCTGGGCGCGGTCGATCTGCACCGCAGCATCGTCAAGTCCAGCAACGTGTATTACTACATGCTGGCCAACGACATGGGCGTGAACGCCATCCACGACTTCATGAAGCCGCTCGGCTTCGGCCAGATCACCGGCATCGACATCCCGGGCGAAACGCGCGGCGTGCTGCCCTCGACCGAGTGGAAGCGCCACACCTACAAGCGGCCCGAGCAGCAGCGCTGGTACGCCGGCGAGACCATCTCGCTGGGCATCGGCCAAGGCTACAACCATTTCACCATGCTGCAACTGGCCAGCGCCACCGCCACCCTGGCCGCCGGCGGCGTGCGCCACGTGCCGCACCTGGTGAAGGCGCGCCAGGACGCCGTCAGCCAGCAGGTGATCGAGGTGCCGCAGCCGCCCGGCCAGCCCCTCGGCTACAAGGCCGACCACGTCAATCGCGTGCTGCGCGCCATGGTCGGCGTGACGCTGGAAGGCACCTCGCGCGGCGTGTTCGCCGGCGCGCCCTACCTGTCGGGCGGCAAGACCGGCACCGCGCAGGCGGTCAGCATCGGCCAGAAGAGCCGCTACAACGCCGCCAAGCTGGCCGAGCACCAGCGCGACCACTCGCTCTACATCGCCTTCGCGCCGGCCGAAGCGCCGACGATCGCCGTCGCCGTCATCGTCGAGAACGCCGGCTTTGGCGCCGCCCACGCCGCGCCACTGGCGCGCCGCGTCATGGACTACTGGCTGGCCGGCCTGTACCCGAGCGAGCAGGACCTGCGGGCGGTCCAGCAAGGCCAGGCCGGCGCGCCCATCGGCACGCCGCGCCGCGTGGCCGACATGGCGCTGCTGCAGGCGCCCACGCTGCTGCCCTGACGGCGCCGGTCGCCACCGTGGCCGCCGCGCCAGCCGAAGGCGTGTTGATCGTCTGCACCTATCACATCAATTGGAACTATTGACTTTGGCAATTCACCGCGGCTTCCTATCATCGAACCAGCCGACCGCCCCGCGGTTGCCGATCACCAATTGACCGAGAAAGGAACTCCCATGACCCAAGACGCCAGGAAGTGTCCCGTCACCCACCTGACCACCAACTTCGGCGCCCCGGTGCCGACCAACCGCGACAGCCTCACCGCCGGTCCGCGCGGCCCGCTGCTGATGCAGGACGTGTGGTTGTTCGAGAAGCTGGCCAACCTCAACCGCGAGGTCATTCCGGAGCGCCGCATGCACGCCAAGGGCTCGGGCGCCTTCGGCACGTTCACGGTGACCCAGGACATCACGAAATACACGCGCGCCAAGCTGTTCAGCAAAGTCGGCAAGCAGACCGAGATGTTCGCCCGCTTCACCACCGTCGCCGGCGAACGCGGCGCCGCCGATGCCGAGCGCGACATCCGCGGCTTCGCCCTCAAGTTCTACACCGAAGAGGGCAACTGGGACATGGTCGGCAACAACACGCCGGTATTCTTCATCCGCGACCCGCGCCAGTTCCCCGACCTGAACAAGGCCGTCAAGCGCGACCCGCGCAGCAACCTGCGCAGCGCCACCAACAACTGGGATTACTGGACGCTGCTGCCCGAAGCGCTGCACCAGATCACCGTGGTGATGAGCGACCGCGGCATCCCCGCCAGCTACCGCCACATGCACGGCTTCAGCTCGCACACCTACAGCTTCTGGAACCAGGCCGGCGAGCGCTTCTGGGTCAAGCTGCACTTCCGCACCCAGCAGGGCATCAAGAACCTGAGCGACGCCGAGGCCGCCGAGCTGGTCGGCCAGGACCGCGAAAGCCACCAGAAGGACTTGTACGAAGCCATCGAGCGCGGCGACTTCCCCAAGTGGACCATGTACGTGCAGGTCATGCCCGAGGCCGACGCCGAGCAGTACCACCTGCACCCGTTCGACCTGACCAAGGTCTGGTACAAGGGCGACTACCCGCTGATCGAGGTGGGTGAGTTCGAGCTGAACAAGAATCCCGCCAACTTCCACGCCGACGTCGAGCAGAGCGCCTTCGCGCCCAGCAACCTGGTGCCCGGCATCGGCGTCAGCCCCGACCGCATGCTGCAGGCGCGCCTGTTCAACTACGCCGACGCGCAGCGCTACCGCCTGGGCGTGAACCACCACCAGATTCCGGTGAACGCCGCGCGCTGCCCGGTGCACAGCAACCACCGCGATGGCCAGGGCCGGGTCGACGGCAACTACGGCGGCCTGCCGCAGTACGAGCCCAACAGCTTCGGCCAGTGGCAGGCGCAGCCTGAGTTCCAGGAGCCGCCGCTCAAGCTCACGGGCCACGCCGCCCACTGGAGCTACCACGAGGACGACAGCAACTACTTCGAGCAGCCGCGCAAGCTGTTCCAGCTGATGACGCCGGTACAGCAGGACACACTGTTCGGCAACACCGCGCGCGCCATGGGCGACGCGCCGGAATTCATCAAGTTCCGCCACATCCGCAACTGCCACGCGGCCGACCCGGCCTACGGCGCCGGCGTGGCCAAGGCGCTGGGGCTGGATCTGGCCAGGGCGCTGGCGTCGAAAGAAGCCGACCCGATGTTCGGCAACCCGCTGGTGGCCTTGCCGGCCTGAGCGCGCCCCCACCCATGCGGTCGGCCATCAAGCCGATCGCAGCAACGGCGGCCTTGGCGGTAGTTTTTGTTGGCTTGGCGCGGATTCAGAAGGTGTGAATGAATCCGGCGTGTTCGAGCGGGTCGTCAAAACGGCGCCAATCAAGGCGCAAAGCGCAGACGCAGCTTGGGCTGCGGCGAGCATTTGCTTGCGATGAGTGGTGTTGTTTTGGCGGGAGGAGCGGGCATGACGGGTTCGTTCACGCCTTCTTTAGTGCGCCACGCGCCGCTCGACGTCGTCGCACAGTTCGTCGAGCACCAGCACGTCGGGGTCTGCATCGAAGCGCCAATAGACCATCATGATGATGATCTTCAGGTCGTCCAGGCTGAGCGGCGACTCGGGCGCGGCGAGCGCGCGGTCGATCACGACTTCACGCAGTTCGGCCGACAGCGCGCCGGCGTTCTCCAGGAACAGGAGGCAGGCGATGCCTTCGGCGCCAAGCTGCTCTTGCTCTTCCGGGGTGTAGATGCGCTGGCTGCCGGGCCGTGCCGGCCAGGCGGGAATGCCGGCGGCGGGTTCGGCGGGCGCCTGACCGGCCGGTGGCGCCACGTGGATGCCCTGCGCGGCGCTGTCGAGGCCGGCCAGCCAACTCAGCGCCTGCTGAATCTCGCCGCGCTCGAAGCCGGCACTGTGCAGGCGACGGCCCAGGCGCTCGCGGTCGGGGCCACTGCCACCGCCTACGTAGTGCTCGTAGACGAAGACGAGGACCTCGTACATGCGGCAAATATAGCGCATTGCGGTGCCGGCGCGCTATGGCTTTGCAAGCAAGGCTAGCCAAGCGCCAGGCGCTGGAACAACCCGCCGGGCAGACGGCCGACCTGGCCGTCCAGTTCCAGTTCCAGCAGGCGCGCCTGCAGGGTCGCCGTGTCCAGGCCGGTGCGCGCCAGCAGCGCGTCCAGGCTGACCGGGTCGGCGCCCAGCGCCTGGAGCAGACCGTCCGGATCGTGCGCGGGCGCGACAGCGCCGCTGGCGGCATGGGCCGGCGCCGACGCATCGGTGGTCGCGCCCGGCCAGCGCAGCTCTTCCAGCACGTCCTGCGCCGTTTCCACCAGCTTGGCGCCCTGGCGGATCAGCGCGTGGCAGCCGCGCGACTGCGCGCTGTGGATGGAGCCGGGAATGGCGAACACCTCCTTGCCCTGCTCGGCGGCCAGGCGCGCGGTGATCAGCGAGCCCGATTGCAGCGCCGCCTCGACCACCAGCGTGCCCTGCGCCAGCCCGGCGATCAGTCGGTTGCGCTTGGGAAAGTTGCCGGCCAGCGGCGGCGTGCCGAGCGGGTATTCGCTGACGATCAGGCCCTGGCGCGCGATGCGGTGCGCCAGTTCGCGGTGCTGGCGCGGGTAGACGCGGTCGATGCCGGTGCCGATCACGGCGATGGTGGCCAGGCGGCCGGCCGCCCCAACACCCTCCAGCGCACCCTCGTGCGCGGCGCCATCGACGCCCAAGGCCAGCCCCGACACCACGGCGAGGCCGGCATCGGCAAAGGCGCGCGCGAACTGGCGCGCGTTCTGCGCGCCCTGTGGCGTCGGGTTGCGACTGCCCACCATGGCCAGCGCGCGGCTGGGCCAGCCGGCGGCTTCGAGCAGGCGCAGCTGGCCCGAGAGATACAGCATCAGCGGCGGATCGGCCATGGCCAGCAGGCTGGCCGGATACACCGCGTCGCCCAGGGTCACCAGGCGGCGCTGCAGGCCGTCGTCGGCACCGCCCAGCCATTCGCGGGTCGCCTGCAATTGCTCAGGCAGCTGCGGCGGCAACTCGCCCAAGGCCTCGGCCTGCGCCGGCGTCAGCAACTGGCGCCAGGCCGCCGGGCGCTGCTCGAAGATGGCCTGCGGCAGGCCGAACGCCGCCAGCAGGCGCCGCGCGGCGTCGTTACCGACCCCGGGCGTCAGCGCCAGCCGCAACCAGGCCGCCAGTTCGTCTTGCTGCATGGCCGGGCGTGCTCAATTCGGCGTCACCAGCTTGTCGCCCACCTGGACCGGGTTGCTGATCTCCATCACCAGCGCGTAGGACACGCGGTCGAAGCGGCGGAACACCATCGCCACGCCGTTGCGTTCATCGGGCAGCCGGATGCGCTCGCGCGACTTGTCGGTCTTGTCGACCATCTGCACACCGGCCGACAGCAGGGTCAGCACATGGCCGGGCTCGACGCCGTCGCGCAAGCCCTTGTTGATGACCACGATCTGGTTCTGGCCGGCGTAGCGCACCGAACTGCCGTGCACCAGCACCACGCGTGCCTCGATGGGGAAGTCGGGCGCGCGCGGCACGTAGCTGCGCAGTTCGCGCGGTGGCTCGGGCAGCAGTCGGTCGCCGGGGCGCATCTCTTCCTTGCTGCGGATGATGTCCACCGTGGCCGGCACCGGCAGCAGCCGCGCCACCGGCGCGGCCGGCGTTGAAGGCGCGGGATCGTGCTCGCCGGCGGCCGGCAGGCTGGGCGGCGGCGCACGGCCGACCTCCAGCGCCTCGTCCACCTCGCTCTCGCCACGCGCCAGCAGCGCCTGGCCGACGTACTGCCCTTCGTAGCCCAGGAGCTCGCCGCTGACCGGGTCCTTCAGCGCGGTGGCGGTGCGGAACACGCGGAAATCGTCGGGCAGGCCGGGCCCTTTCAGCACCGGCGCATCGGCCGGGCCGCGCACATAGGCGCGATCGCCCTTGGCCACCAGCACGCGGCTCTGGTTGGCCAGCGCGACGATGCGTGGCGCGCGCTGGAAGGTGTCGTCGTCGACCACCAGCGGCTCGGTCAGAAAGGGCTCGATCAGCTGCGGCTTGAGGGTGGGCAGCGGCCCGCCGCCCAGCACTTCGGCGCGGGTGCGCGGCGACACGCGCACCGTCTCCAGTGCCGGCGCGGCGCCGGCCTGGTGCGTGCGCAGCAGGGCGCGGTCGCCGACGCGCTCCAGGAAAAGCCGCTGGCCAGGGTAGATCAGGTGCGGGTTGCGGATGTCGGACATGTTCATGCCCCACAGCTCGGGCCAGCGCCAGGGCGAGCGCAGGAACACGCCGGCAATGCCCCACAGCGTGTCGCCGCGGCGCACCAGGTACTCTTCCGGTGCATTGGGCGCCAGCGCCGACAGCGGCACGCCCTGCGCCGCCACCTGATGCGCCGTGGCGCGCTGCGTCGGCGTGACGCTGTGGCGCTGCTGCGCCTGCGCCGGCCAGGCAGCGATCAACAGCCCTGCCGCCAGGCCGATGGCACCGGCACGGCGGTGCGAAACGGCGGTAATGAGGTGTTTCATTGTTTTGCTGGAACTCCCTTTTTGACGACACAAGGTCAGCGCCGATTCTGCATTCAAGCCCTTCGCCGGGCAACGTTCTTGGCCGCCATCGGCTGCGCGCAGGGCCGAAAGTGGCGAAAATAGCCACATCGCTGAAGCACTTTCCTCATGGCGCTGCTCCCCATTCTTCGTTATCCCGACCCCCGCCTGCACAAGATCGCCCAGCCCGTGCAGGCGGTCGATGCGCGCGTGCGCGCGCTGATCGACGACATGTTCGAAACCATGTACGAAGCCAAGGGCATTGGCCTGGCGGCCACCCAGGTGGACGTGCATGAGCGCCTGATCGTCATCGACGTGTCGGAAGAGCGCGACCAGCGCCTGGTGCTGATCAACCCCGAACTGGTCTGGGCCAGCGACGAGCGCCTCAAGGGCGAGGAGGGCTGCCTGTCGGTGCCAGGCATCTACGACGGCGTCGAACGCGCCGCGGCGGTGCGCGTGCGCGCGCTGGACGAGCGCGGCAAGGCGCGCGAGATCGCGGCCGAGGAACTGCTGGCGGTGTGCATCCAGCACGAGATGGACCATCTGGTGGGCAAGGTGTTCGTCGAATACCTGTCGCCGCTCAAGCAGGGCCGCATCAAGACCAAGCTGCTGAAGGCCGAACGCGAGGACTTCCGCGCCGCCACGCGCGCGCAGGAGCGCCTGTGAAGCACGACCAGCTGCGGTGCGCCGCGCGCGCATCGCGCAGCGGCTGGCTCGCCGGCCTGCTGGCGGCGCTGGTCGCGCTGCTGGCGGCCTGCGCCAGCCCGGCCAGCATCGCGCCCGGCACGCCCGCCGCGCAGGTGCTGCAGACGCTGGGCGCGCCCACTGGCCGCTACCCGGCGCCGGAGGGTGGCGAGCGACTGCAATACTCGATGCAGCCGGCTGGTCAGCAGGTGTTCAACGTCGACACCGATGCCCAGGGCCGCGTGCTGCGCACCGAGCAGGCGCTGAGCGAAGCCCTGTTCGGCCAGCGCATCCTGCCCAACGCGTGGACCCGCGCCGACGTGCTGCGCGAATACGGCCGGCCGGCACGCACCATGGGCGTGCACAGCTTCGACGGCGACATCTGGGTCTGGCGCTACCTCGACGGCCCCACCTGGCGCCTGCTGTTCATCGACATCGACCGCGCCGGCGTGGTGCGCGGCTGGTCGAACGGCGACGAGGACCTGCCCGATCCGCCGGACCCGCCCGATGGGCGCTGAGCCGCTGGACTTCTCGCCGTCATGAAAGTCGCCTTCGCCGGCACCCCTGAATTTGCCCGTGCCGCGCTGCAGGCGCTGCACGCGGCCGGCTTCGAACTGCCGCTGGTGCTGACCCAGCCGGACCGCCCAGCCGGCCGCGGCATGAAGCTGCAGGCCTCGCCGGTCAAGCGGTTCGCGCTGGACCACGGCATCGCCGTGGCGCAGCCGCGCAGCCTGCGGCTGGACGGCAAATACCCCGACGACGCCGCTGAGACGCGCGACGCCCTGCAGGCCGCCCAGCCCGACGTGATGGTGGTTGCCGCCTATGGGCTCATCCTGCCGCAGTGGGTGCTGGACCTACCCCGGTTTGGTTGTTTAAACATCCACGCCTCGCTGCTGCCGCGCTGGCGCGGCGCCGCACCGATCCACCGCGCCATCGAGGCCGGCGATGCCAGACCGGCATCACCATCATGCAGATGGACGCTGGGCTGGACACTGGCGACATGCTGCTGACAGAAAAGCGCGCCATCGGCCCGCGCGCCACCACCGCCACGCTGCACGATGAACTGGCCGCGCTGGGCGGCCGGATGATCGTCGAGGCGCTGGAGCTGACCGCGCGCGGGGGCCTGACCGCCACGCCTCAACCCGGCGAGGGCGTGACCTACGCCCACAAGATCGAGAAGCATGAGGCGACGATCGACTGGTCGCAGCCCGCGGCGCTGATCGAACGGCGCATCCGCGCCTTCGACCCGTTCCCGGGCGCCAGTACTTTGCTGGGCGACGCCGTCATCAAGATCTGGGGCGCCGAGATCGATGGCTTTTTGCCCAATGAAGCCGGGCTTCCCGGCCAGATCTCATCGGTGAACGACGAAGGCATCACGGTCACCTGCGGCGACGGCAGGCTGCGTCTGACCGAGTTGCAACGGCCGGGCGGCAAGCGCCTGCTGGTGCGTGACTTCCTGCGCGGCTTTCCGCTGCACGCCGGCCAGCGCCTGGGCGCTGCGCCCACCGAGGGCAGCGCGCCATGAACATGCCACTGCCGCCCGACCAGCGCGACGACCTGTCGGCGCCGGGCCGACTTGGCAACTGGGTCGCCGGGCGCATCGAGGCCTTTGCCCACACGGCGCGCCACCCGCTGTTCTGGGTCGGCGCGCGCGAAATGTCGGGCATCTCGGTCGGGCTGACGGCGTGGTCGTTCATGACCGGCGTGGCGATGGTGAAAAGCGGCATGACGCTGACCGAAGCGGTGCTGATGTCTTTGCTGGTGTTTGCTGGCAGCGCGCAACTGGCTGTGATTCCGCTGCTGGCCACCGGCGCGCCGCTGTGGGTGATTCTGGCGGCGGCCTTCTGCGTTAATCTGCGATTTGTCGTCTTCAGCCTGCATCTGCGCGACTACTTCATGTTTCTGCCGCGCGCCAAGCGCCTGTGGCTGGGCTATTTCACGGGCGACGTGACCTACGTGCTGTACACCCGGCGCTTCCCCAAACCGGCAGAGACCGAGCGCCAGCGCCGCGCGCAGATGGCCTACCTGTGGGGCGGCAACTGCTGCAACTGGATCTTTTGGCAGACCTTCAGCATGCTGGGCATCTTTCTGGGCGCCGCGCTGCCCGAGCGCTGGGGGCTGGAGTTCACCGGCACGCTGGCACTGCTGGCCGTCACCTGCTCGCTGGCCGCCACGCGCCTGCGCGCGTTTTCGGCGATCGTCGCCGCCACCGCTGCCGTCGTCTTGTTCAACCTGCCGTACCGGCTGAACATCGTCGCCGCCATCGTGGTGGCGGTGGCGCTGTGCCTGGTCATCGAACCCAAACTGCAGCCACCGAGCGGCGGCAAAGGCGTTCAAGATGCGTGAAACCGACGGTTGGACGCTGCTGGTGATCGTCGGCATGACGGCGATCTCGGTCATCACGCGCAGCTTCTTTTTCATCAGCGAGCGCGAATGGCGCCTGCCCGACTGGGCGCAGCGGGGCCTGCAGTACGCGCCGATTGCCGCGCTGGCGGCCGTGATCGCGCCCGATCTGGTGCTGACCGATGGCGTGATCGGCAACCTGCTGAAGGATGCGCGCGTCTGGAGCGGGCTGGCCGCGGCGGCCTTCTACTTCTGGCGCCGGCACTGGCGCTTTGCGCTGGTGGGCGCCATCGCGGTGGGCATGGCGGTTTACCTGCCGCTGCGGATACTATTGAATTGGTAGCTGTTTGCGCCGGATGGGTAAGCGCTGGGGCCTGATTTGGCTCGTAAACTGTGCATCGACGCCGCGGGCGGCCGCCTTAAAATCCCGCCATCACCGCGTGCCGCAGCCGGCGCGTCCGTCTTTTTCAACTTCGTCCGTCGTCACCGCATCCCATGAACGTTCTGCGCTTTTCTGATCTGTGTGCCCAAGGCCAGGCCAAGGGCCAAAAAGTCTTCATCCGCGCCGACCTGAACGTGCCGCAGGACGACGCCGGCGCCATCACCGAAGACACCCGCATCCGCGCCAGCGTGCCCTGCATCCAGATGGCGCTGGATGCTGGCGCGGCAGTCATGGTCACCTCGCACCTGGGTCGCCCGACCGAGGGCGAACTGAAAGCCGCCGATTCGCTGGCGCCCGTCGCCAAGCGCCTGGGCGAGCTGCTGGGGCGCGAGGTGCCACTGATCCAGGACTGGGTCGATGGCGTGCAAGTGCAACCGGGCCAAGTCGTGCTGCTGGAGAACTGCCGCGTCAACCAAGGCGAGAAGAAGAACGATGAAGCGCTTTCACGCAAGATGGCCGCACTTTGCGATATTTACATCAACGATGCGTTCGGCACCGCGCACCGCGCCGAGGCCACCACCTACGGCATCGCCCAATTCGCGCCCATCGCCTGCGCCGGCCCGCTGCTGGCGGCGGAGATTGATGCGCTGCATCAAGCGCTGGCCAACCCGAAGCGCCCGCTGGTGGCCATCGTCGCCGGCAGCAAGGTGAGCACAAAACTCACCATCCTGCAGTCATTGGCCTCCAAAGTCGATCAATTGATCGTCGGCGGCGGCATCGCCAACACCTTCATGTTGGCCGCGGGCCTGCCCATCGGCAAAAGCCTGGCCGAGCCCGACTTGGTCGGCGACGCCCGTGCCGTGATGGACGCCATGAAGGCGCGCGGCGCCGAAGTGCCGATCCCGACCGACGTCGTGACGGCCAAGGAATTCAAGGCCGACGCGAAAGCCGAAGTCAAACCCGCCGCCGACGTGGCGCCCGATGACCTGATCCTCGACATCGGCCCCGACACGGCCGCGCGCCTGGCCGCGCAGCTCAAGCAGGCCGGCACCATCGTCTGGAACGGCCCGGTCGGCGTGTTCGAGATGGCGCCGTTCGAGCACGGCACCCGGACGATTGCCCAGGCCATCGCCGAATCGGCCGCCTTCAGCATCGCGGGCGGTGGCGATACGCTGGCGGCGATCGCCAAGTACGGCATCGAGAAAGACATCGGCTACATCTCCACCGGCGGCGGCGCCTTCCTCGAAGTCCTCGAAGGCAAGCAACTGCCCGCCTTCGAGATTCTTGAAAAAAGAGCCGGCGGCGCTTGACCGGCCTGCGCGACCCGCTCGTGCTTCGATAGCGATCAAGCCAAGTGGCACCCTGGCTGAAATGGGCCTTGATCGCGCTGGCGCTGCTGGTGCTGCTGTCGACGCTGTCGCTGTGGTCGTGGGGCCAGTTCGCCAGCCGCGCGCGTGGCGCGCCCTCCAGCGCGCTGCCGCCGCAGCCGCAGGCCACGGCGCTTGATCGCGTGGTGGCGCCCCAGCTGGCCGCACACGCGGGGCAAAGCGGCGGCGCCCTGATCACCGACAACGTGCAGGCCTTCGCGCTGCGCGCGCAGTCGGCGCGCGCGGCGGGGCGCAGCCTGGACGCCATGTATTACATCTGGCGCGGCGACCTGACGGGCAGCCTGCTCAAGCACGAACTGCTGGCCGCCGCCGAGCGCGGTGTGCGCGTGCGCCTGCTGATCGACGACATGAACGGCCCGGCGCGCGACCGCGTGCTGCTGGCGCTTGACGCCCACCCCAACCTGGAGGTGCGCCTGTTCAACCCCGCGCGCAACCGCGCCACCGCCTGGGGCCGCGCGCTGGAGATGGCGCTGCGCTTTGTCGGCTTCAACCGCCGCATGCACAACAAGGCCTGGATCGCCGACAACCGCGTGGCCATCGTCGGCGGCCGCAACCTGGGCGACGAATACTTTGACGCCGCCGAGCACACCAACTTCCAGGACGCCGACCTGCTGCTGCTGGGCCCCGCGGTGGCGCAGGCCAGCGCCATCTTCGACCAGTTCTGGAACAGCGCCGCGGTGATTCCGCTGGCTGCGCTCAAAGCCAGTGCCACGCCGCCCAGCGCGGCCGAGCTGGCCGACTGGCGGCAGGCGCTGCATGCCGACGCGCGCGCCTCGGCCTGGGTGCGCGCGCTCGGCGATCCCGAGCGCCTGGCCGACAAGCTGGCCAGCGGCCTGACGCTGCACTGGAGCGACAGCATCCGCGTGCTGTCCGACCCACCCGAAAAAGCCGCACCGCTGGCGCACCGGCAAGCGCGCCCAGCCTGGCTGCTGTACGACGTGATGGCGCTGCTGTTTTCGGCCCAGCGCCAGAGCTGGCTGATCTCGCCCTACTTCGTGCCTGGCGATGCCGGCACGCTGCTGCTGGCGGGCCAGGCCGCGCGCGGGGTCGACGTGCGGGTGCTGACCAACTCGCTGGTGGTCAATGACGTGCCGGTGGTGCACGCCGGCTACCTGAACTGGCGCGCGCCGCTGCTGGCGCAGGGCGTGCAGCTGTACGAACTGAAGCCCGGCGGCGCGGCGGCGGGGCGCGAGCTGTTGGGCGGCTCCAGCGGCGCCAGCCTGCACACCAAGGCCTTCGTGGTCGATGGCGCGCGCGGCTTCGTCGGCTCGTTCAACTTCGACCCGCGCTCGGCCCAGCTCAACACCGAAATGGGCGTGGTGTTCGACCACCCGGCGCTGGCGGCCGAATTGCAGCGCCTGTTCGAGCGCGGCGCCGATCCGGCCTCGGCCTGGCGCGTCACGCTGGAGGATGGCGCCCTGCGCTGGCAGGACGAGGGCCAGCGCGTGTGGGCGCACGAGCCCGAAAGCAGCGCCGGCCTGCGCGCGCTGGTGTGGCTGCTCGGCTGGCTGCCGATCGATTCGCAACTCTGATGTGCTTCTCGATGCCTGGCCAGCGTCACGGCCGCATGCCAGAATGGCCGTTTGCCGCTTTGCACTGACTTTGCACTGAATCACCATGACCCACCGCGCCACCAAAATCGTCGCCACCCTCGGCCCCGCGTCCAGCGATCCCGCGCTGTTGGAGGAAATGGTGCGTGCCGGCGTCAACGTGGTGCGCCTGAACTTCAGCCACGGCAAGGCCGAGGACCACGTGGAGCGCGCGCGCCTGGTGCGCGAAGTGGCCGAGCGCGCCGGGCGCGAGGTGGCCATCATGGCCGACCTGCAAGGCCCCAAGATCCGCGTCGGCAAGTTTGAAAACGGCAAGGTGACGCTGGAGCCGGGCGCGCCCTTCGTGCTCGACGCTGCCCGGCAGGAACCCGGCGACCTCGGCGGCGTGGGGCTGGATTACAAGGAACTGCCGCGCGACGTAAAGGCGGGCGACACGCTGCTGCTGAACGACGGCCTGATCGTGCTGACGGTGACCGAGGTGCGCGGCGAGGCCGTGCATACCGTGGTCAAGCTGGGCGGCGAGCTGTCCAACAACAAGGGCATCAACAAACAGGGCGGCGGCCTGACCGCGCCCGCGCTGACCGGCAAGGACATGGAGGACATCAAGACCGCCATGGCCTTCCAGGCCGACTACGTGGCGGTGAGCTTTCCCAAAAACGCCACCGACATGGAGATGGCGCGCCAGTTGTGCAACGTGGCCGGCGCCGATTTTGGGCACAAGCCGTTCCTGATCGCAAAAATAGAGCGCGCCGAGGCCATCCCGCGCCTGACCGAGATCCTGGCCGCGAGCGACGGCATCATGGTGGCGCGCGGCGACCTGGCGGTGGAAGTGGGCAACGCCGCCGTGCCGGCGCTGCAAAAGAAAATGATCAGCCTGGCGCGGCAAAAGGACAAGCTGGTCATCACCGCCACGCAGATGATGGAGAGCATGATCACCAACCCGGTGCCCACGCGCGCTGAGGTCAGTGACGTGGCCAACGCCGTGCTCGACGGCACCGACGCCGTGATGCTGAGCGCCGAAACCGCCGCCGGCAAATACCCGCTGGAGACGGTGCGCGAGATGGCTTCGATCTGCGAAGCGGCCGAGGAGCACGACCCCGTGGAGCTGGATGCCGACTTCACCGGCGCCACCTTCCAGCGCATCGACCAGTCGATCGCCATGGGTGCGCTGTTCACCGCCTACCACCTGGGCGCCAAGGCCATCGTGGCGCTGACCGATTCGGGCTCGACCGCCCTGTGGATGAGCCGCCACCGCGTGCGCATCCCCATCTACGCGCTCACGCCCAAGGTCGGCACGCAGCGCAAGATGGCGCTGTACCGCAACGTGCGCCCCATGCTGATGGACACCAGCGCCCACCGCGACGAGGCACTGGCGCAGGCCGAGGGCTACCTGAAGCGCCAGGGCATCGTCAACGCGGGCGACGTCTACGCCATCACCTGCGGCGAGCCCATGGGCGCGCCCGGCGGCACCAACATGCTGAAGATCTGCCGCGTCAACTGACGCGGATCCAGGGCCAGCGCCGCGCCGCGGGTGCCGTCAGGCGCTGCACCAGCAAGGCGCACGCCGTGCCCAGGCACCAGGCGGCCAGCACATCCGACGGAAAGTGCACGCCCAGGGCGATGCGGCTCCAGCCCATCGCCAGCGCGGCGGCAAACACCAGCACGCGCGCGGGCCAGCGCACCGGCGCCAAGGCCGCCGACACAGCGAAAGCCATCGCCGTCGCCGAATGCGCGCTGGGGAAGCCCGCCGACGCGCCATGCGGCACCCACAGCGTGCCCAGCCCCAAGGTGAACGGGCGCGGAAAGTGCAAGCCCCGTTTGAGCAAGGCCGCAGCGCCCGCTGCCAGCACCATGCTCAGCAGCACGCGCCAGGCCTGGCGGCGCCACGCCGGTCGCCCGGCCAGTGCCACTGTCAGCGTGGCGGCCAGCATCCAGTGCGGCAGTTGCAGGCTGATCCCCCGCGCCACCGCCAGCAGCCAGGCGGGCGCCGATGCGCTCAGGTTGAGCCACAGAAACGCGGTCTGATCGATGCCGTTCATGACAAGGTCTTTGTTTGCGGCGTCAGAATGGGCGGGGACTGCCGCACGCGCCAGGCCTGCACGCCGAGCCACAGCAAACCGCCGGCCAGCCAGCACAGCCAACCGGCCCACAGTACGTGGCTGAGGTAGTGCGCGCCCCGCACCATCTGCACGGCACCAAACAGCAGGCCCGCCAGCAACGTTGCCGCCAGCCACCAGCGTGCCACGCGCGGCGCCCAAGGGCGCAGCCAGAAATAGGCGGCAAGGAATGCAAACGCGGTCGACGCATGCCCGGCCGGAAAGCAGTGTCCGCCACCGCCATCGGCCACGCCCCAGCGCCAATGCGACACATGGCGCGCCGCGCCGCCGAACTCCACCAGATCCCAGGGGCAACTGGTGAGGCTGGCGCGCTTGAGCAGTTGCACGACCAGCGCCGCCAGCAGAATGCCGGCCACCAGCCCAACGCGGTCGGCGCGCGGCATGACGCGCAGCGGCCCCAGGGGGTGCCAGATCATCAGGACGAGTATGAGCATCAGCCCCCACGCCACCTGGCGCACACCGGTGTGCAGCACCTCCTGCAGCCACCAGTCGTGTGTCAGCGCAAAACCCTGCGCGTTGCCGAACCCGCGCGCCAGGGGCAGATCGAGCGCGCTGGCGTCCCAGAGCAGCAGCAGAACCAACGCCGCCGCTGTCCAGGCAAGAAAGCGGGAGAAGCTGAGCGGGGGCGCGGCGTTCATGGGGTAAAACCGCAGACGACACCCACTCAGCGGCGGCGCGATGCTAATCCGTCCGTCTGAACCGCGGCTTAAGTCAAGGTCGGCGCAATGGGGGCTTGGCTAGAATCAAGCGGATATCCGGGCGCCCGCCGCCCGGCGCCGCTTCATCGACTCCTGGAGGATTCCCACCATGCCACTCGTTTCCATGCGCGAGCTGCTCGACCACGCCGCAGCCCACAACTACGGCATTCCCGCCTTCAACGTCAACAACCTCGAGCAGGTGCAGGCCGTGATGGCCGCTGCCGACGAAGTGGGCGCGCCCGTCATCCTGCAGGCGTCGGCCGGTGCACGCAAGTACGCCGGCGAGAGCTTCATCAAGCACCTGATCCAGGCCGCCTGCGAGGCCTATCCGCAGATTCCGCTGGTGATGCACCAGGACCACGGCACCAGCCCGGCCATCTGCAAGGGCGCGCTCGACCTGGGTTTCGGCTCGGTGATGATGGACGGCAGCCTGCGCGAAGACGGCAAGACCCCGGCCGACTTTGACTACAACGTCGATGTGACCAAGCAAGTGGTCGCCATGGCGCACAAGATCGGCGCCACGGTGGAGGGTGAATTGGGCTGCCTGGGCAGCCTCGAAACCGGCGAGGCCGGCGAAGAGGATGGCGTTGGCGCCGCCGGCAAGCTGACCCACGACCAGCTGCTGACCGACCCCGAGGAAGCCGCTCAGTTCGTCAAGGCCACGCAACTCGATGCGCTGGCGATTGCGATTGGCACCAGCCACGGCGCCTACAAGTTCACCCGCCCGCCCACCGGCGACGTGCTGGCCATCAGCCGCGTGAAGGAAATCCACGCCCGCATCCCCAACACGCATCTGGTGATGCACGGCTCCAGCAGCGTGCCGCAGGAGTTGCTGGCCATCATCAACCAGTACGGCGGCAAGATGAAAGAGACCTATGGCGTGCCGATCAAGGAGATCCAAGAAGCCATCAAGCACGGCGTGCGCAAGATCAACATCGACACCGACATCCGCCTGGCCATGACCGGCGCCGTGCGCAAGTTCCAGGCCGAAAACCCCGACAAGTTCGACATGCGCGAGTGGATGAAGCCCGCGCGCGAGGCCGCCAAGGCGATCTGCAAGCAGCGCTACCTGGAGTTTGGCTGCGAAGGCCAGGGCGCCAAGATCAAGGGCATCCCGCTGTCGGTGATGGCCGAGAAGTACGCCAAGGGCGAACTGGCGCAACAGGTCGTCTGACCCGCCAGGCACTGGCCACTCATGCGTGCCGGTGCCATAATCGGCAATACACATCGAAGGTGTATTGCCATGAGTACCCGAACCAATATCGTGCTGGACGACGAGCTGGTGGCCCAGGCCATGGCGCGTGCGGGCGTGCGCACCAAAAAGGCGGCCGTTGAGGCAGCCTTGCGCGCCTACGTCCGGCAACCGGACTATTCCGGCCTGCTGGCACTGGAAGGCAGCGACGTGCTGGCAGATGACTACGACCCGGCGACCTTGTTCAACGCCGATGCGCAAGGCTGGGCATCCGATGCAGTGGCGCGTGCGGCCGAACCCGCACCGCCGCCTTACACCGCCCCAACACCGCCCGCCACGACCCACAAGCCACGTCGGTGATCGTTGACACCTCGGCATGGGTGGCCTTGTTTCGCGCCACCAGCAGTCCCGCGCACCAACGGCTGCGCCTGGCATTGCGGCGGCGCGAACCGGTATTCATGGTCGAAGTGGTTTATCAGGAACTGCTGCAGGGTGCGCGCGACGCAGCCCACTTCATCCGCCTGCAAACCGAGCTGGATGCGCTGCCCGTCTGGAACGCCGCCGACAGCCTGGAGTTGCACCGCCAGGCCGCCATGCTTTATGCACGTTGCCGCTGGCTCGGCCTCACGGTGCGCAGCCCGCACGATTGCGTGATCGCCGCCAGCGCTGTCGAATCCGGCCTGCCATTGCTGCATGACGACCGTGACTTCGTGGCCCTGGCCGCCGCCGAGCCGCGCCTCACCTTCGTGACCTGAACACATCAAAAAGCATGACTCCCGCCCTGCACACTTCTGACCTCACATCCCTGCCCCTGCTCGCGCGCGGCAAGGTGCGCGACAACTACGCGGTAGGCAACGATCGCATCCTGATGGTCGCCAGCGACCGCATCAGCGCCTTCGACGTCATCATGGGCGAGCCGATCCCCGGCAAGGGCGCGTTGCTGACGCAGATGGCGCTGTGGTGGTTTGAACAACTGAAGGACATCGTGCCGAATCACCTGACCGGCGACGCGCCCGAGAGCGTGGTGGCGCCGGATGAAGTGGCGCAGGTAGCGGGCCGCAGCATGCTGGTCAGGCGCCTGAAGCCCATCCCGGTCGAGGCCGTGGTGCGCGGCTACCTGGCCGGCAGCGGCTGGAAGGAGTATCAGGAATCGCAATCGGTCTGCGGTGTGCCGCTGCCCGCGGGCCTGACCAACGCCAGCAAACTGCCGCACCCCATCTACACGCCGGCCGCCAAGGCGGCGGTGGGCGAGCACGACGAGAACATCCGCTTCGAGCGCACGGTGGCGATGATCGGCCTTGAGCTGGCCGCCAGGATCCGCGACGTCAGCATCGCGCTGTACGAGCGCGCCGCCGCCATTGCGCTCAAGAAGGGCATCATCATCGCCGACACCAAGTTCGAGTTCGGGCTGGACGATGCGGGCCAGCTGGTGCTGATGGACGAGGTGCTCACACCCGACTCATCGCGCTACTGGCCGTCCGACAGCTACCAGGCCGGCAGCAACCCACCCAGCTTCGACAAGCAATTTTTGCGCGACTGGCTGGAGCAGGCGCAAGTCGATGGTCAGCCCTGGCGCAAAACCGCGCCGGCGCCTCGATTGCCCGGCGAAGTCATCACGGAAACGGCCGCCAAGTACCGGGAGGCGATGGAACGT
This sequence comes from Burkholderiales bacterium, assembly GCA_016702555.1. Classification (GTDB taxonomy): domain Bacteria; phylum Pseudomonadota; class Gammaproteobacteria; order Burkholderiales; family Burkholderiaceae_C; genus Ottowia. The sequence continues at coordinate 194,645 of JADJDV010000002.1, read as the reverse complement.
TTGCTTGGGTAACTGACCGCATCGCGTGCGCGCATCGGGTAAACTGACCAGTCATATGACTAGTCATGAAAGAGCACCGCATGCACACATGGCCCGTTCAGGACGCCAAGGCCCGCTTCAGCGAAATGCTGGACGCGTGCATTGCCGAGGGTCCGCAAATCGTGACCCGGCGTGGCACCGAAGCCGCGGTGATCGTCCCCATCGAAGAATGGCGCCGACTCAAGGCAGCGGCGACGCCGACGCTCAAGGAACTGTTGCTCAGCCCAGGCGCGCGAGCTGAATTGCCCATGCCGCCGCGCGGACAGGCGCGCCGCCGTGCGGTCTCGGAACTGGGCTGATGTACCTGCTCGACACCAACGTCGTCTCTGAATTGCGCAAGCCCAAACCCCACGGCGCGGTGCTGGCGTGGGTGCAGGCGGCGCGCGATGTGGATTTGCACGTGTCCGCCGTCACGGTGGGCGAAATCCAGGCCGGTATCGAGATCACACGCGAGCAGGATGCCGCCAAGGCGGACGAGTTGACCGCGTGGCTTGATCAGATGGCCAGGGCGTACAACCTACTGCCGATGGACGCCGCCATATTCCGCGAGTGGGCGCGTCTGATGCACCGGCGCTCGGACACGCTTCACGAAGACGCCATGATCGCTGCCACGGCGCGGGTGCACGGCTTGACGGTGGTGACCCGGAACGTGTCGGACTTCAAGGGGTTCGACGTGCCCTTGCTCAATCCGTTTGCGAGTCGCTAGGCAGACGGCCGGCGCCTTGTTTGCAGGCGCTACACCACCCGCACCCGAATCACATTCCCCACCGCCCGAATCGCATTGATCACCTTAGCATCGGGCGCCGACGCCACATCGATGATGTTGTAGGCCAGCACGTCGCGGCTGCGGTTGCTCATGTCGAGCACGTTGACCTGGGCGTCGGCCAGCACGCCGAGCACATGGCCCAGCACGCCGGCGACGTTGCCGTTGGCCAGGGTGATCCGCGTGGCGCCGGGCGTGCGGTCCATGCGGATGGCGGGGTAGTTCACGCTGTTGCTGATGTTGCCGTTTTCGAGGTAGTCCATCAGCTCGTCGGCCGCCATGACGGCGCAGTTTTCCTCCGACTCCTCGGTGCTGGCACCGATGTGCGGCAGGGCGATGATCTTGGGCTCCTCCGCGAAGCCGGGCTCGGGGAAGTCGCACACGTAGCGCCCCAAGTGGCCCTCATGCAGGGCAGCGAGCACGGCGGCCGGGTCCACGATGGTTTCGCGCGCGAAGTTGAGCAGCACGGCGCCGGGTTTCATCTGCGCCAGCGCGGCGGCGTCGATCATGTGGCGCGTGGCGTCGAGCGCGGGCACGTGCAGGCTGACGTAGTCGGAGCGGCCCAGCAGCGAGGGCAGGTTCTCCATGCGCTGCACCTCGTTGGACAGGCGCCAGGCGGCGTCGATCGACAGGGCCGGGTCAAAGCCCAGCACCTTCATGCCCATCGACAGGGCGATGTCGGCCACCAGCGAGCCGATGGCGCCCAGGCCGACGATGCCCAGCGTCTTGCCGCGCAGCTCGCCGCCGGCGAACTTGGATTTCTCTTTTTCCAGCAGCGCGTGCATGGCGGCCGAGTCGCTCATGTGGCCCAGCGACTGCGCGTAGGCAATGCCGGGCAGGATGCCACGCGTGGCCAGCAGCATGCCGGCCAGCACCAGTTCTTTCACGGCGTTGGCGTTGGCGCCGGGGGTGTTGAAGACGACGATGCCCTGCTGGCCGTACTCGGCCACCGGCACGTTGTTGACGCCCGCACCGGCGCGCGCCACGGCCAGCAGGCTGCCTGGCACCGGTTCGCCGTGCAGCTTGTGGCTGCGCAGCAGCAGCGCATCGGGCGCGTCGACGGCAGCGCCGACCTCGTATTTATCGCGCGCGAAGCGCTCCAGACCTTTGGGGGAAATGGCGTTGTAGGTTTTGATCTTGAACATGTGTGTCTCTGGTTTTCTTCTCCCCTCGCCCCGTGGGAGACAGGGAAGGATGAGGGGCGGCCGCGCTGAGGCGGGCGTGGGTTGCCCTCACCCCTGTCCTCTCCCGGAGGGAGAGGGGGGTCAATCGGGTCAGCCCTTGACCTGCTCGTAAGCCCACTTCAGCCAGGGCATCAGCGATTCCAGGTCGCTCTTTTCGACCGTGGCGCCGCACCAGATGCGGATGCCGGGGGGCGCGTCCTTGTACGAGCCGATGTCGTAGGCCGCGCCTTCTTTCTCCAGCAGCTTGACCAGTTGCTTGACCTGGTCGGCCGGCAGGTCGAGCGACAGGCAGACGCTGGTGTTGGAACGCGTTTCGGCCGTTTTGGCCAGGAACGAGAGCCAGGGGTTGGCGGCGACGAAGTCTTCGATCACCTTCAGGTTGGCCTGGCTGCGCGCGATCGTGCCCGCCACGCCGCCGACGCTTTCGCACCACTTCAGCGCGTCCAGGTAGTCGGCCACGCACAGCATGCTGGGCGTGTTGATGGTCTCGCCCTTGAACAGGCCTTCGTTCAGCTTGCCGCCCGAGGTCATGCGGAAAATCTTGGGCAGCGGCCAGGGCGGGCTGTAGCTTTCCAGCCGCTCGACCGCGCGCGGGCTCAGGATCAGCATGCCGTGGCCGCCTTCGCCGCCCAGCACCTTCTGCCAGGAATAGGTGACGACGTCGAGCTTGTGCCAGGGCAGCTCCATGGCGAAGATGGCGCTGGTGGCGTCGCAGATCGTCAGGCCCCGGCGGTCGTCGGCGATCCAGTCGCCAGTCGGCACGCGCACGCCGCTGGTGGTGCCGTTCCAGGTAAAGACGACGTCGTTGTCGAAATTCACCTTGGACAGATCGGGCAACTCGCCATAGCCGGCTTCGTGGCGCGTCACGTCTTTCAGCTTGAGCTGCTTGACCACGTCGGTCACCCAGCCGGAGCCAAACGATTCCCAGGCCAGCATGTCGACGCCGCGCGCGCCCAGCAGCGACCACAGCGACATCTCGACCGCGCCGGTGTCCGACGCCGGCACGATGCCGATGCGGTAACCCTCGGGCAGGCCGAGGATGCGCGCCGATTCGCTGCAGGCGGCGCCGAGCAGTTGCTTGCCCAGGGCCGATCGGTGCGAGCGGCCCAGGGCGCTCAGATCAAGGCTGGCGACGTCATAGCCGGGCCGCTTGGCGCAGGGGCCGGAGGAAAAATTCGGGATGTTCGGTTTGTGTGCAGGTTGGGTCATGAGAGTCTTCGTCCGCGCCAGTGCGCGCAACCGGCCATTTTAGGTCGCGGCCTAGAATTGGCCGCCATGAACTTCATTGACCAGCTTGGCGAAGCGGAAACACTGAACCGTTCGATGCTGTGCGTCGGGCTGGACCCGGAGCCGAATCGCTTTCCCACGGGTGTCACGCGCGATGCCGAGGGCATCCACGACTTCTGCCTGGCCATCGTCGAAGCCACGGCCGACCTGGTGATCGCCTTCAAGCCGCAGATCGCCTATTTCGCTGCGCACCGGGCCGAGCCCCAGCTGGAGCGCCTGCTGCGGCGCATGCGCGAGGTCGCGCCCCAGGTGCCGATCATCCTGGACGCCAAGCGCGGCGACATCGGCAGCACCGCCGAGCAGTACGCGCGCGAGGCCTTCGAGCGCTACGGCGCCGACGCGGTGACGCTGTCGCCCTTCATGGGTTTCGACTCGATCGCGCCCTACCTGCAATACAAGAACAAGGGCGCCTTCCTGCTGTGCCGCACGTCGAACGCCGGCGGCGCCGATCTGCAGAACCAGCGACTGGCCTCGGTCGATGGGCAGCCGCTGCTGTATGAACACGTCGCGCGCCTGGCGCAGGGCCCGTGGAACCTGAACGGCCAGCTCGGCCTGGTGGTCGGCGCCACCTACCCGCGCGAGATCGAGCGCGTGCGCGAGTTGGCGCCCACGCTGCCGCTGCTGATTCCCGGCGTCGGTGCGCAAGGCGGCGATGCAGCGGCCACCGTGCAGGCCGGCTGGCGCGCCGATGCCAGCGGCCGCAGCAGCGGGCCGATCATCGTCAACAGCTCGCGCGCCATCCTGTATGCTGGCCAGGGCGCCGATTTCGCCGATGCCGCGCGCGCCGCGGCGCTGGCCACGCGCGATGCGCTGAACGCGGCGCGCCTGGCCTGATGCTTCTCCTTTGATGGCAATCGGCGCGGAATGCGCTGGCGCCGCGACCCGTTAAGACATCAACCCATGCGCCGCCCTCAGCGCGGGCAATGGTCCTTCATCACCCGCGTCATCACCTTGTCCTGCACGGTGACGGGGATGTCGTGGTCGTTGTTCGTCGCGCGGTCGATCAGGCGGCCGCGCTGGTACGGCAGGGCGTGGTAGCTCAGCGTCGGCATGCGGTAGCTGCGCTGCGCGCAGTTGATCTCGAACCTGGCTGACAGCGACTTGTGGCCTGCCTGCGTCGGGTGGGCCATGTTCCACACGCCGTCGAAGCTGACCCAGCCCTTGCGCGGCTGGTCTTCATGCAGGCTGCGCGGGTCGATCAGCAGTTCTTCATTGCGGCTGGGGTAGGACAGCATCTTGCCGAGCTGATAGTCGGCCGCCATGGCCGGCGCCGGGGGCGCGTCGCCGTGCAATTGCACGAAGCCCTCGCTGACGAAAAAGCGCTGGCCATCGCCCTTGTCGTCCAGCGTGATGACCGAGCCGGCCTGGTCCCAGCGAAAGCGCCCGGCCGCCCGAAACGCCTGCGGCCTGCCCCGGTGTTCGATGTCCTGAAGCAACTGGTAGCGGCCGCTGTCCTTCAGCACCAGCACGGTGCGATAGCCCGTGCCCGACGCCGACGGCAGCGTGCCCATGTAAGTGCCCGCCCAATCGACGGCGTTGCGCGTGCTGTGCGCGTCGAGCACGGCCCCCGGCTGGCGCGCCTGCACGCCGGCGGCGGTGCTCAGTGCGAGCAGGGCGGCGCCGAGAAATTGAGCGGAAAAGCGTGTCATAAGTTCATCATTCCTGAAAACCAAGTCAAGCCTATTAATGTATGGATAAGGGTCTGCGTGGACGAACACGCGCGCTCGCAGGGCTGGGCTTGCCCGCACAATCGAGACCTGCACCCACTCATCCAGAAGGATTCGCCCGTGTCCCGCCGTGTTTTCGGTCTGCTGGCCCTGTCGGGCGCCGCACTGCTCGCCGCGCCCGCCGCGCTGGCGCAGGCCTACCCCACCAAGCCCATCACCATCGTCGTCGGCTACCCGCCCGGCGGCAGCACCGACCTGACGGGCCGCACGCTGGGCGATGCGCTGGCCAGGCAACTGGGCGTGCCGGTGGTGATTGAGAACCTGGGCGGCGCCGGTGGCGCCATTGGCGCGCAGAAGGTGGCCAACGCCGCGCCCGACGGCTACACGCTGCTGGTGGGCGCCAACAACGAAGTCGCCATCAGCAAGCTGGTCACCAAGACCACCAAGTACGAGCTGAAGGACTTCACCCCCATCGGGCTGATCGCCTCGCAGCCCATGGTGCTGGTGGCTTCGCCCGCTTCGGGCGTGAAGAACATCGACGAGTTCATCGCCAAGGTCAAGGCCGCGCCGGGCAAGACCAGCTACGGCAGCTCGGGCGTGGGCACCGCGCTGCACCTGGCCGGCGAGATGGTGAAGGAGCGCGCCGGCCTGTTCATGACCCACATCCCCTACCGCGGCGTGGCTCCGCTGACCACCGACCTGGTGGGCGGCAACCTGGACTTCGGCGTGTTCGTGCTGTCCAGCGGTCTGCCGCACATCAAGGGCGGCAAGGTGGTGGCGCTGGGGACCACCGAGGCCAAGCGCTCGCCGGCGACGCCCGACATCCCGGCGCTGGGCGAACACAAGTCGCTCAAGGGCATCGACATCGGCAGCTGGTTCGTGCTGATGGGCCCGGCCAAGCTGCCTGATGCGGTGACGGCCAAACTCAAGATCGCCCTCGCCGAATCACTCAAGTCGCCCGAATTCCGCAAGAAGATGGAAGCCAGCGGCTCCACCGTGGCGGCTCCCGGCGTGGACATCGGCCCTTTCCTGCAAAGCGAAGTCGCCAAGTACCAGAAGATCGTGCAGTTCGCGAAGATCGAGCAATGAGCCGCCCGCCCGCCCTGCCGTTCGAGCTGCCGTTGCCCGACATCGGCGCCTGGCGCGCCGGCAACACCGGCGTCGAAGGCGTGTGGCACTGGGACAGCGGCCAGCCCGGCCGCCAGGTGCTGATCAGCGCGCTGATCCACGGCAACGAGCTGTGCGGCGCCTGGGCGCTGAAGGGCTTGCTGGAGGCCGGCGTGCGTCCGCAGCGCGGCGCGCTCACGCTGATGTTCTGCAACCTGGCCGCGTTCGACACCTTTGATGTGGCCAAGCCCGACGCGGCACGCTTTGTCGAGGAAGACCTGAACCGCCAATGGTCGCCCGAGCGCATGGCCAGCGGCGCATCGTTGGAGCGCCGCCGCGCGGCCGAGCTGCGCCCCTTTGTCGAGCGTGCCGACTGGTTGCTCGATCTGCATTCGATGCACGAGCCGTCAGCGCCGCTGCTGCTGACGGGCGTGCAGCCACGCAACCTCGATCTGGCGCGGCGCCTCGGCGCACCCGAGCACATCGTCATCGACGCGGGGCATAAAGACGGCGTGCGCATGCGCGACTTCGGCCACTTCGGGCTGCCGGACGATGCGGCCGGCGATACGCTCTCGCTGCTGATCGAATGCGGCTTCCATGGCGACCTGGCCAGCCGCGCCGTGGCGCAGGACATGTGCCTGCGCTTTCTGCAAGAGGCCGGCACGCTGGATGCGGCGGCACTCGCCGCTGCACTGCCCGGCTGGCGCCTGCCCGATGCGCCGCGCCAGTGGGCGCTGACGGTGGATGGCGCCGCCATCGCGCGCAGCGAGCGCTTCACTTTCACCGCGCCCTTCACGGGGCTGGAAGTGCTCCCAACCGCCGGCACCGTGATCGGCCACCATGACGGTCCCGGCCAGGGCGAGCCGGTGACGACGCCCTACGACGACTGCGTGCTGGTCATGCCCTCGGTGCGGCAGGCGCGCGCAGGCGTGACGGTGGTGCGCTTCGCCCGGCGCGCCCTGATGCCTCATGAATATGTGCCAAATCGGCCAGCACCGCTTGCCTGACAAGCGCGATCAGCTATTATTTATGTAGCATCCAGCGGCCTGCCATGGAACTGCGCCAACTGCGCTACTTCGTCAAGGTCTGCGAAGCCGGCAGCATGGGCCGCGCCGCGCTGGATCTGGGCCTGGCGACTTCGGCGCTGAGCCAGCAGATCAGCCGGCTGGAGGGCGAACTCGCCACACGCCTGCTGCAGCGCCAAAGCACCGGCGTGGTGCCGACCGATGCGGGCCTGGCTTTCTTGCAGCAGGCGCAACTCACCCTGCGCCACGCCGACGACGCGGTGCGCGCGGCGCAGACGGCGCGGCTGTCGGGGCATGTGAGCATCGGCCTCGCATCGACCACCGCTTCAGTGCTCGGTGTGCCGCTGATCCAGGCCATGGCCGAGCGCTACCCGGCGGTGCGCGTGCACCTGGTCGAGGCGCTGTCGGGGCACCTGACCACCATGCTCAACGCGCGCCAGCTGGATCTGGCGATCCTGTTCCGCACCGACACCGGCCGACGCTGGAGCGTGACGCCGCTGCTGGATGAAAAGCTCTACGTCATCGGCGCGCCCGATCTGCCCGGCATGCCGACCGGCGCGCGCGTGCTGCTGAAGGAGCTGCGCGATCTGCCGCTGATCCTGCCCTCGCCCAGCCACGGCCTGCGCGCGCTGACCGACGCCGCCTTTGCGCGCCAGCGCATCACGCCGCGCGTGCATGCCGAGGTCGACGGCCTCGCGCTGCTGATGGACGCGGTGCGCGCCGGCCTGGGCGCCACCATTCAGCCCGGCGCTGCCACCGCGCGGCTGCCCGCCAGCGCGGTGCGCAGCGTGCTGCTGGCCGATGCGCTGACGGCGCGGCGCAACCTGCTGGCCAGTCTGTCGGACGACGAGCTCTCGCCCGCCGCGCTGGCCGCGCGCGTGGTGCTGGCCAATGTAGCGCGCGCGCTGGTGCGTGACGGTCGCTGGGCCGGCGCCACCCTTCACAAAAACTGAAGGCCTGTTGTCCGGCGGCGCCTTGCCGCGCCGGTGTGCGCTGCCTACAGTCGCGCCATCACTCAAAAACCCTGGAGACAACGTGGTCGATGTGCTCGTCATCGGCGGCGGCAACGCCGCGCTGTGCGCCGCGCTGATGGCGCGCGAGGCCGGCGCCAGCGTGCTGCTGCTCGAAGCCGCGCCGCGCGCATGGCGCGGCGGCAACTCTGGCCACACGCGCAACCTGCGCTGCATGCACGACGCGCCGCAAGACGTGCTGGTCGAGGCCTACCCCGAAGAAGAGTACTGGCAGGATTTGCTGAAAGTCACGGGCGGCCAGACCAACGAACACCTGGCGCGGCTGGTGATTCGCGCCTCATCCAGTTGCCGCGACTGGATGCGAAGCCATGGCGTGCACTTTCAGCCGCCGCTGTCGGGCGCGCTGCACGTGGCGCGCACCAACGCCTTCTTCATGGGCGGCGGCAAGGCGCTGGTCAATGCCTATTACCGCAGCGCCGAAAAGCTGGGTGTGCAGGTGCGCTACGAGGCGCCGGTGGACCGCATCGAGATCGAGGACGGCCGCTTCGTCGCCGCGCACGTCAAAGGCGAGCGCATCACCGCCAAAACCTGCGTGCTGGCCGCCGGCGGCTTCGAATCCAACCGCGACTGGCTGCGCGAAGCCTGGGGCCAGAACGCCCGCGGCGAATGGCCAGCCGACAACTTTTTGATCCGCGGCACGCGCTTCAACCAGGGCGTGCTGCTCAAGCACCTGCTCGATGACCACGGCGCCGACCGCATTGGCGATGCCACGCAGGCGCACATGGTGGCCATCGACGCGCGCGCGCCGCTGTACGACGGCGGCATCTGCACCCGCATCGATTGCGTGTCGCTGGGCGTGGTGGTCAACCGCGAAGCCCGGCGCTTCTACGACGAGGGCGAAGACTTCTGGCCCAAGCGCTACGCCATCTGGGGCCGTCTGGTGGCGCAGCAGCCGGGGCAGATCGCCTGGTCGATCATCGACGCCAAGGCCATCGGCCGCTTCATGCCGCCGGTGTTTCCGGGCGTGACGGCGGACAGCCTGCCCGAGCTGGCGCGCCAGCTGGAGCTGGACGAGGCCACCTTCATGCAGACGCTGAACGCCTACAACGCCGCCTGCGTGCCGGGCACGTTTGACCACACGGCGCTGGACGACTGCCACACCGAAGGCGTGACGCCCGCCAAGACACACTGGGCACGCCCCATCGACACCGCGCCCTTCTACGCCTACGCCGTGCGGCCGGGCGTGACCTTCACCTACCTCGGCCTGCACACCGACGACACGGCGGCCGTGCGCTTCAACGATCAGCCCAGCGACAACCTGTTCGTGGCCGGCGAAATGATGGCCGGCAACGTGCTGGGCAAGGGCTACACCGCCGGCGTCGGCATGTCGATTGGCACGGCGTTTGGCCGCATAGCCGGTGTCAATGCAGCGCGGGCAGCTGTGAATCAAGGAGCATTGCATGGCCTCGCTTGAAGCCCTGACCCGCGACGCGCGCGCACTGGCCAGTGGCGAACTGGTGCTGACCGCACCCGAAGCCGAAGTCGCGCGCCAGATGACCATTTGCAACGCCTGTCGCTACTGCGAAGGCTTTTGCGCCGTCTTTCCGGCCATGACGCGGCGGCTGGAATTCGGCAAGGCCGACGTGCACTTTCTGGCCAACCTGTGCCACAACTGCGGCGCCTGCCTGCACGCCTGTCAGTACGCGCCGCCGCACGAATTCGCCGTCAACGTGCCGCGCGCCATGGCCACAGTGCGCGGGCAGACCTATGCCGACTACGCCTGGCCGCCGGCGCTGGGCGCGCTGTACCAGCGCAACGGCCTGGCGCTGTCGGTGGCGCTGGCCTTGGGGCTGGCGCTGTTTCTGGTGCTGACGGTGCTGCTGAAGGGGCCGATCTGGGGTGCGGCGCAAGGCAGTGATTTCTACGCCATCTTTCCGCACAACCTGCTGGTCGGCCTGTTCGCGCCGGTGTTCCTGTTCGCCGTGCTGGCGCTCACGCTGCGCGTGCGGCGCTTTCTGCGCGAGGTGCATCCCGCCACCAGCGGCGCGCCCGCCCGTGGCGCCGCTGCCGCCGAAGCCGCGCACGACGTGCTGCGCCTGAAATACCTGGACGGCGGCCACGGCGACGGCTGCCACGACGAGGACGACGCCTACACCCTGCGCCGCCGCCGCATGCACCACTTCACCTTCTACGGCTTTGCGCTGTGCTTTGCGGCCACCAGCCTGGGCACGATTTACCACTACCTGTTCGGCTGGGTGGCGCCGTACGACTTTCCATCGCTGCCCAAGCTGCTGGGCGCCGTCGGCGGTGTTGGCATGCTGATCGGCACCGTCGGCCTGTGGCGCCTCAACCTGCGGCGCGATCCGCTGCAGGGCGACACCGCCCAGCGGCCGATGGACCGCGGCTTCATCGCGCTGCTGTTCCTGATTGCGGCCAGCGGCCTGCTGTTGTGGTGGGCGCGCGGCAGCGCCGCCATGGGGCTGATGCTGTGCGGGCACCTGGGCGCCGTGATGGCCTTGTTTGCCCTGATGCCCTACAGCAAGTTTGCCCACGGCTTCTTCCGCAGTGCGGCGCTGCTGCGCCACGCGGTCGAGAAGCGCCAGCCCAACCCGATCGGGTTGGGCGCCGACTGACGAACACGCGCCCTCACCACCCCATCGCAGCCACCACGCCCACGCAGGCTCAGCGCCGCCCGCGCGCCTGCTCGTACAGTGGCATCACCTTGGGCATCGCCGCCTGCAGCGAGGCCATGCGGTCGCCCGGCGCCGGGTGGGTCGACAGAAAGCCGGGGCCGCGTGCGCCACCGACCTGGGCCATCTTCTGCCACAGCGTGATGGCGGCGCGCGGATCGTAGCCGGCGCGCGCGGCCAGTTCCAGCCCGTACAGGTCGGCTTCGCTTTCCATGTGGCGTGAGAAGGGCATGTCCATGGCCAGCTGCTTGCCCAGGCCGGCCAGCTGCGTCACGCCCTGGCCCAGGCCCAGCAGCGCGCCGCCGATGGCGATGGCCATGTCGCCGGCCGCGCTTTGCGAAATCTTCTCGCGCGTGTGCTCGCGCAGCGCATGCGCCATCTCGTGGCCCATGACGGCGGCGATCTCGTCGTCGGTGAGCTGCAGCTTGCGCAGCAGGCCGGTGTAGAAGGTGATCTTGCCGCCCGCCATGACGTGGGCGTTGACGGTGTCCTCGTTGATCAGCACCAGTTGCCAGGGCCAGCGCGCGGCGTCGGGGCGGAACGCCGCCACCTGCGGCACCAGGCGCTGCATGACGGCGTTGACGCGATTCCATTCGGCGCCGCTGGTGATCAGCGTACCTTCCGAGCGCGCCTCGCGGTTCTGCTGTTCGTAGTACTGCGCCGACTGCTGCATCACCTGCTCGGGCGACACCAGCAGCAGCTGGGAACGGCTGGAGCCGCCCGAGGCGACGCTGCCGGTGGTGGTGCTGGCACAGCCGGCCATCAGCAAGGCGGCGGCCAGAGCGGCGGCAAGAGGGGTGCGGAATGTCTTCATGGCCGAATCTCGATGCGTGGCGGGTTCGTGGGCAGTTTTTTGCGAAACGTCACGGATTGTGCCGCGCCCCGCAGAGCGTCCGCGTCGGACAAGTGCTCAGCCGCGCATGCGCCGGGCGCGCCTCACTTCGGCCGCGCGCAGTGCCCGCCGCTGGTCGGCACGCCGGAGCCGGCGGCGATGATGGGCGGCTCCAGCCGCAGGTTGACCGGCGCCGAGGCGCCGAAATCCCAGGCCACGAAACCGATCACGACGATCCAGAACAGCCAGCGCGGCCAGGCGATGCTCGTCATGGCGCGCCCCTTCAGAATCCAAAGCGGCGCCGCAGGCGCACGCCGATCAAGGTACCCAGAAAGGCCACCGGCACCCAGATCCAGCCGTGCAGGCTGCCGGTGCTGATGCCGCTGACCATGGCGCCGACGTTGCAGCCAAACGCCAGGCGCGAGCTGTAGCCCAGCAGAAAACCCGCCGCCAGGCCGATCAGCCACTGGCCGCCGGTCATCGAGCGCTCGCTTGGCGGCCGGCTTGGCACCACCCACAGCGCACCGGCCAGGATGCCGATGTTGGTGATGCTGGTGACGTCCAGCAGCAGCGTCTGGTGCAGGCGCTCGGCGTGACCCGGATCGCTCCAGAAGGCGTTGGCGGCGGGATCAAACAGACCCAACGCGGTCGCCGCCTTGGCGCCCCAGAGGCCGAAGCCGTAGACCACGCCCCAGGACTGGCCGGCGATGAACAGGTTCAGCGCGGCGAACAGCGCCAGCACGACGGCACCCCAGACCCAGCGCCCCGGCATGCGCCGGAGGCTGAAGCGCTGTCCGCTCCAGCGGCCGACACCGATGGCCAGCACGGCCAGCCCCGCCAACGTGGCAGCCAGCGCGCCGCCGGCGCCCAGGCGCTCGACCAGGCCGACCGGCTCCAGCGCCCCCAGCGCCAGCCAGTCGTTCAGGTGCACCGAACCCAGAAAGCTGCCCAGCGCGAACATCGGCAGGATCGCCATGTTCAGCGGCACGCCCAGCCCGGCCTTGTACAACGTGCCCGAGCCGCAGCCATCGGCCAGCTGCATGCACAGGCCGAACACGAAGGCGCCCACCAGCAGGCTGACCGAGGGCGGCCCCAGCGCCGCCTGCGTCTCGGGAAAATGCGCCAGCATGGGCATCGACAGCGCCGCCAGCAGCGCCAGCAGGATGATCTGACCGTAGACACCCGACGGATCGCGCTGCTCCACCAGATGGCGCCAGCCGGTGGTGAAGCCAAAGCGCGCCGCCGCCAAGCCCCAGCCCAAGCCCACGCCGACCAGCAGCAGCAGCGCCTGGCGCGCCGACACCGACCACAGCAGCCAGCCGAACAAGGCCAGCACCGCAAAGCCCAGCGGCAGGCGATGCGTCCACCGATTGGGGGCGCGCGACGGCGCCGCACTCCGGGCAGAGGCGGCCAGCGTGTTCATGGCGTCTTCCATTTCAGGTTGCGCTGCGCCCAGGTCACCAGCATGTCGCGCAGCTTGTCGAGCCGGCCCGGCTCGTTGACCATGGGCAGGCGCTCCGGCGCCTGGCTCCAGTCGATGACCGAGCCCGGATACAGCTTCACGTCGGGCTGGCCCAGCAGTTCGGAGCGCACGAACCAGTCGGTGGCGCTCCAGTGGCCGGCGTTGCAGAAGGTGACGATGGTTTGACCCGGCTCGGCGTGGGCGGTGTCGGCCTCGGTTTCCAGGCTGGCCTTGTCCATCAGCACGGCGCTGCCGAGCTCGAAGTACAGGTCGCTGTCCAGGTTGATGGCGCCCGGCAGCGTGCCGCGCGCCTTGGCCGCGTCGTTCGCGATGCGGCCCTGGAAGAAGGGCGCGGGGCGCGAATCGACCAGTACGGCCTGGTCGCTGCCCAGCAGTTGCCGCACGTCGGCCCGCGTGGCCAGCCATTGCGGGTTGAACTGCGGTTGCCATTGGCTGCGCGGCGCCCGCCCCGGCTGGTCGCTGATGGCAAAACCGGCGGCGCGCCAGGCGTTCAGGCCGCCGTTCAGGATCGACAACTCACGCGCGCCCAGGCTCTTGAGCGTCCAGTAGCTGCGCGCGGCAGTGGCGAAGTCGGTCGAATCGACGCCGGTGTAGACCAGCACAATGCGCGTGTCGGGCGTCAGACCCAGCTCCTGCACCAGCGCGGTCAGCGCCGGCAGCGGCGGCACCAGGCCGGGGTTGGTGGCCGGCCCGCGCCAACGCGCGTAAGGCGCTGACACAGCGCCGGGCAGGTGCTGCAGCGCATAGGCCTCGGCATCGCGCACATCGACGATGCGCACCGCGCCCGCATCGGCCAGCGCCTTCAGTTCGGTCGGCGCGATCAGCGGCGCCGCCGCGCGCGCGGCCCCCGCCAGCCACCACACGGCGGCCAGCAGGCACGGAAGACGGAAACCACGGAGCATGCGCAAGCGTCGAATTAAGCGAAGCCTGATATTGTCGCGCGCCGCCGCGGGGCGCCAAAGACTGTTTGGTTAGGTGCTTATGCCATGGCGGCAGATGGCCGGCCGGGCATCCGGCGCGGCGACGACGCAGAGACAGCGCTAGCATGGCGCCATCGCCATCACGGGAGCACACGACTTGATCGATCTCTACACCGCCGCCACGCCCAACGGCCACAAGGTCTCGATTGCGCTGGAGGAGTTGGGCCTGCCCTACACGCTGAAGGTGCTGGATCTGGCCGCCGGCGAACAGAAACGCCCCGAATTCCTGGCGCTGAACCCGAACGGGCGCATCCCGGTGATCGTCGATCGCTCGGCCGGCGACTTCGCGGTGTTCGAATCCGGCGCGATCCTGATCTACCTGGCGGAAAAAACCGGCCGCCTGCTGCCGGCCGACGCCAAGGGCCGTTCGCGCGTCATCCAATGGCTGATGTTCCAGATGGGCGGTGTCGGCCCGATGATGGGCCAGGCCAACGTGTTCTTCCGCTATTTCCCGCAGAAGATCCAGCCCGCCATCGACCGCTATCAGGCCGAATCGCGGCGCCTGCTGGGCGTGCTGGATCGGCAGCTGGCCGAGCATGAATGGCTGGCGGGCGAGTACTCGATTGCCGACATCGCCCACTTCGCCTGGGCGCGCACGCACCGCTGGTCGGGCGTGGACGTGTCCGACATGCCGCACCTGAAACGCTGGCGCGACGCCATGCACGCGCGACCCGCGGTGCAGCGCGGCCTCGAACAGCCGCCGTCGCCGGTCGCACTCACACGCGACGGCGATGCCGGGGCGGCCGAGTTCTCCGAGCGGGCGCGCACCATGGTGGTGACCGGCGGACCACCGCCCGGCGAGGGCGCCCGTGGCCTGGGCGCCGACCGGTAATCTCGAAAGGACAAGCCGTGAAGCTCTACATCGCCCCGCGCGCGCCGAATCCGCGCCGCGTGCAGATGTTCATGCACGAGAAGGCCCTGCCGCCGATCGAGCTGGTGTCGGTGGACATCAACGCCGGCGAGCACCGCGGCGACGCGTACCGCGCCATCAACCCGGTGTCGCGCCTGCCGACGCTGGAACTTCATGATGGGCGCTTTCTGAGCGAGACGCGCGCCATCTGCAGCTATCTGGAAGGCCTGTACCCCGAGCCCAACCTGATGGGCGACGGCTTCGAGGAGCGCGCCTTCATCGAGATGCACGACCGCCGCGTCGAGTGGTACTGGCTGCTGCCGATCGCCAACGCCATCCGCCACACGCACCCCGGCCTGGCGCCGCTGGAGCAGCCGCAATTCGCCGACTTCGGCCATTCGCAGGCGCGCAAGCTGCGCGAATCGGCGCGCTGGCTCGACGAGACGCTGCAGCAGCAGCCCTGGATCGCCGGCGAGCGCTTCACCATCGCCGACATCACCGCCTTCTGCGCGCACGAGTTCGCGCGCGGGCTGATGAAGTTCCAGGCCGGCGAGGAAGGCTTTCACGCGCTGCAGGCGTGGCGCGATCGCATGATGGAGCGCGAGAGCGCGCGAATCAGCTAGCGGCCCTACGTCAGAGCAGGCGCCGCAGGTAGCGCCCGGTGTGGCTGGCCGGGTTGGCGGCCACCTCCTCCGGCGTGCCCTGCGCCACCACCGTGCCACCGCCGTCGCCGCCTTCGGGGCCCATGTCGATCAGCCAGTCGGCGGTCTTGATCACGTCCAGGTTGTGCTCGATCACGACGATGGTGTTGCCGGCGTCGCGCAGCTGGTGCAGCACGCGCAGCAGCAGTTCGATGTCGGCGAAGTGCAGGCCGGTGGTGGGCTCGTCCAGGATGTAGAGCGTGCGGCCGGTGTCGCGCTTGCCCAGCTCCAGCGCCAGCTTGACGCGCTGCGCCTCGCCGCCCGACAGCGTGGTGGCGCTCTGGCCCAGCGTGATGTAGGAGAGGCCAACGTCCAGCAGCGTCTGCAGCTTGCGCGACAGGCTGGGCTGGTCCTGGAAGAAGGCGTGGGCTTCTTCCACCGTCATGCCCAGGATTTGCGCGATGTTGCGGCCCTTCCACTGCACTTCCAGGGTTTCGCGGTTGTAGCGCTGGCCGTGGCAGACGTCGCAGGGCACGTAGACGTCGGGCAGAAAGTGCATCTCCACCTTCACCACGCCGTCGCCCTGGCAGGCTTCACAGCGGCCGCCGCCGCTGGATTGCGGCACGTTGAAGCTGAAGCGCCCCGGACCATAGCCGCGCTCGCGCGCCATCGCCGTCTCGGCCATCAGCTCGCGGATCGGCGTGAACAGCCCCGTGTAGGTGGCCGGGTTGCTGCGCGGCGTGCGGCCGATCGGCGACTGGTCGACCGCGATCACCTTGTCGAACTGGGCCAGCCCCAGGATCGCCCGGTGCGGTGCCGGCTCGGCGTGCGCGCGGTGGATGTCGCGCGCCGCCGCCGCATACAGCGTGTCGTTGACCAGCGTGGACTTGCCCGAGCCCGACACGCCGGTGACGCAGGTGAACAGGCCGACGGGAATGTCCACCGTCACGTGCTTCAGGCTGTGGCCGCTGGCCCCGACGATGCGGATACGGCCCTCGATCTCCTGCTCTTCGGCGCCCGAATCTGCGTCGACGCCGGTCTCGCCGGGGATCAAAGCGGGACGCGGCCGGCGCCGCTTCGGTATCTCGATGCGCCGCTCACCGCGCAGGAACTGCCCGGTCACCGAATCCGTGGCCGCCGCCACCTCGTCAAAACGGCCCTGCGCCATCACCCGGCCACCGTGCACGCCCGCGCCCGGCCCCATGTCGATGATGTGGTCGGCGGCGCGCATCATGTCTTCGTCGTGCTCGACCACCAGCACGCTGTTGCCCAGGTCGCGCAGGTGCTGCAGCGTGCCGATCAGGCGGTCGTTGTCGCGCTGGTGCAGGCCGATGCTGGGCTCATCCAGCACGTACATCACGCCCGTCAGGCCGCTGCCGATCTGGCTGGCCAGCCGGATGCGCTGCGCCTCGCCGCCGGACAGCGTCTCGGCGCTGCGCTCCAGGCTGAGGTAGTTCAGGCCCACGTCGTTGAGAAACTTCAATCGGTTGCCGATCTCGCGCACCACCTTGTCGGCGATCTCGGCCTTGGCGCCTTGCAGACGCAGGGCGTCGAAATAGCGTTTGGCCTCGCCCAGCGTGACGTGGCTGATCTGGTAGATGGCGCGGCGCTGCTCGCCATCGCCCACGAACACGTGGCGCGCTTCGCGGCGCAGGCGCGTGCCGCCGCAGGCAGTGCAGGGCTGCTGGCTGCGGTAGCGCGCCAGTTCCTCGCGCACGATGGGCGAATCGGTCTCGCGGTAGCGGCGCGCCATGTTGGGCAGGATGCCTTCGAAGGGATGCTTCTTGTTTACCTTGCGGCCCGCCGAGGCCCCACTCTCAAACGTATAGCTGAATCTGATCTCTTCCTCGCCCGAGCCATGCAGGATGGCGTGGCGCACAGCGTCGGGCAGGTTTTCAAACGGCTCATCGACGCTGAACTTGTAGTGCTGCGCCAGCGACTCGATCAGCGCGAAGTAGTAGCTGTTGCGCCGGTCCCAGCCCTTGATGGCGCCGCTGGCCAGACTGAGCGAGGGAAAGGCGACCACGCGCTCGGCGTCAAACACCTCGGTGGTGCCCAGGCCGTCGCAACTGGGGCAGGCGCCGGCCGGTGCGTTGAACGAGAACAGGCGCGGCACCAGCTCGGCGATCGAATAGCCGCACACGGGGCAGGCGAACTTGCTGTTGAACAGATGCTCCTTGCCCGTGTCCATCTCCAGCGCAATCGCGCGGCCATCGGCCAGGCGCAAGGCGGCCTCAAAGCTGTCGGCCAGGCGGCTGGCGACATCGGGGCGCACCTTCAGCCGGTCGATGACGACGTCGATGTCGTGCTTTTCGGCTTTTTTTAGCTGCGGCAGGTCTTCCACCGCCAGCACCTGGCCGCCGACGCGAAAGCGCACATAGCCCTGCGCCTGCATCTGTTCGAACAGCTCGGCGAACTCGCCCTTTCGATCGCGCACCACCGGCGCCAGGATCATCAGCCGGGTGTCCTCGGGCAGGGCCCGCACGGCATCGACCATCTGGCTCACGGTTTGCACGCTCAAGGGCAGATCGTGCTCGGGGCAGTGCGGCGTGCCGGCGCGCGCAAACAGCAGGCGCAGGTAGTCGTGGATCTCGGTCACCGTGCCCACGGTGGAGCGCGGGTTGTGGCTGGTGGCCTTTTGCTCGATGGCGATCGCGGGCGACAGGCCTTCGATCAGATCGACGTCGGGCTTGTCCATCAGCTGCAGGAACTGCCGCGCATAGGCCGACAGGCTTTCGACGTAGCGCCGCTGCCCCTCGGCATACAACGTGTCGAAAGCCAGCGAGGACTTGCCCGAGCCCGACAAGCCCGTCACCACCACCAGCTGGTGCTTGGGGATGTCGAGGTCGATGTTCTTCAGGTTGTGCGTGCGCGCGCCACGCACGCTCAGGCGCTGGGCGCGCAAGGCAGCGGCCAGCGGCGTGCCGTCGGTGGTGTGGGGTGGTGGAACGGAAAGATCGGTCATGAAACGGGCAAGGCCCTGGATTCAGAAGGTGCGAATGAATCCGGCGTGTTCGAGCGGGTCGTCAAAGCGGCGCCCATCGAGGCGCAAAGCGCAGACGCAGCTTGGGCTACGGCGAACATTTGCTTGCGATGAGTGGCGTCGTTTGGGCGGCCAGAGCGGGCATGGCGGGTTGGTTCACACCTTCTCAGGGCAACCCGCCATTATCGAAGCTGGCGCCGATTCGTGCCAACTCAAGCGCTGCGCGCCAGCCAGTCGGCGCGCGCCTCTCCTCAAACGGCAGCTTGACCTGATATTCGGCCCGCTTTTCGCTTATCGCCCCGACGCCGGCAACCCCGCCGCGCGGGTGTCAATCGGGCGCCAGCGCAATTCGAAGCCATCGGGCACGAACACCACCAGTGGAAGGCGGCTGTTGTAGGGCACGAGCAGCGTCTTGGCGCTGACGAATTCGCGGCGATCGCTGCCCGGCGGGCAGGCCATGCGCGTGCTCATCACCTGGCCCTGGCTGGTGAATACCCAGTACGTGGGCTTGCGGCCCGGTACTTCGCGCGGCTCGAAGTGGCCGTCCATGCTCTGGCGGTTGCAGTCCACCGTCAAGGTCTTGCCACCCAACAACTCGACCCGGTGCAGCGGCTCGTTGTCCAGCGGCGGCAGCTTGACCACATGGCGCTGGTGGCCGGGCAGGCTGGCCGGGAACGCGTCCAGCACGTCAATCGGCATGGCGGAGCGCGGCGGATCGGACACCGGGGTGGCTGACGGCGGAACCGCCTGCGCGCAGGCGACCAGGCACACGGCGACGAGCAGCGGTGTGCCCATGCGAGTCAGCAAATACGGGGCGGACATGGCAAGCCTTTCGTTTCATGCAAAGCCCCGACGCTACCAACATGGGAAGGCATCGCTCTGTGCAGCGGGGCCGACTTCGGCCATCAGCCAAGGTCGACCACGCGCGGTGCGCGTTCATGGCCCGCAGCGGCTGCGCCTCGGGCAAGCCCATACAAACCGCCGCGAACACGAGGTCCATGGCCGCCAACGAGACGGCCGCGCCGGCGGATCGCTGACAATACCCGGCTTGCGGGCGCTCGCCGCCCACCGCCTCGCCGCCTCGGATGTCAGCCGCTGCCCCTGCCCCCACTCGCGCCACCCCCGCCGCCCACCGCATGAGCGCCGACGAACGCCGCGCCAGCCTGTCGCTGGCGGCGATCTTCGCGCTGCGCATGCTGGGGCTGTTCCTGGTGCTGCCGGTGTTCGCGCTGGAAGCGGCGCGCTACCCGGGCGGCGACGACCCGGCGCTGGTCGGCCTGGCCATGGGCATCTACGGGCTCACGCAGGCGGTGATGCAGGTGCCGCTGGGGCTGGCCTCGGACCGCATCGGGCGCAAGAAGGTGATCGTGGCGGGCCTGGTGGTGTTCGCGCTCGGCAGCGCCATGGCGGCGCTGGCGGGCAGCGTGCAGATGCTGGTCGCCGGCCGCGCGCTGCAGGGCGCGGGCGCGGTGTCGGCTGCGGTGACGGCGCTGCTGGCCGACCTGACGCGCGACGAAGTGCGCACCAAGGCGATGGCGCTGGTGGGCGTCAGCATCGCCGCCATGTTCGCGCTCTCATTGGTGGCGGCACCGCCGCTGACCGGCGCCATCGGGCTGGGCGGCCTGTTCTGGCTGACGGCGGCGCTGGCGGTGGCCGGCATCGCGGTGGTGCTGCTGTTCACGCCGGGCGAGCCGGTGCAACATGTGGACATACCGCGCGGGCGGCTGCAGGACGTGTGGCTGCACCCGCGCCTGTGGCGGCTGGATCTGGGCGTGTTCGTGCTGCACACGGTGCAGATGGCGATGTGGGTGGTGGTGCCGGGCCTGCTGGTGCAGGCCGGGCTGGCCAAGGCGCAGCACTGGCACCTGTACCTGCCGGCGATCCTGGCCTCGTTCCTGATGATGGGTGGGCTGTTCTCGGCCGAGCGGCGCGGCCACATGCGCACCGTGCTGCGCATCGGCATCGCGCTGCTGTGCGTGGTGCAGCTGGCCTTCTGGCTGCTGACGCCGCACGCGCCCGGGCTGTGGACGCTGGGCCTGCTGATGTTCTTCTTCTTCGTCGGCTTCAACCTGGTCGAGGCGATGCAGCCCAGTCTGATCTCGCGCCTGGCGCCCAGCAACGCGCGCGGCGCGGCGCTGGGGGTCTACAACACGCTGCAGTCGCTCGGCCTGTTCGCGGGCGGCGCCCTGGGCGGCTGGCTGTTCAGCCGCTGGGGGGCGTCGGCGGTGTTTGCGGCGACGGGGGCGCTGACGGCGCTGTGGCTGCTGCTGGGCTGGGCGCAGTATGTGCCACCGGCGTCGACGCCTGCGCGATCTGCTCCTCCGGCGGCGTAGCCCTGGCATCGGGCACCAGCCGCCCCACCAGGTGGTCGGCGATCGCCGCGTACAGCGGCCGGCTGACCATGCGCGAGACCAGGCTGGCCAGCAGCGCGCAGGCCATCAGCCCCAGCACCATGGCGTAGCCATCGACCATCTCCATCACGATGATCATGGCGGTGATCGGCGTCTGCGTCATCGCCGCCAGAAAGCCGGTCATGCCCAGGGCGATCAGCACCGTGGCGTACTCGGGGGCCAGCAGCCGCGCCACGTCGTGCCCCAGGCTGGCACCAATCGACAGGCTGGGCGTGAACAGCCCGCCCGGCACGCCCGACCAGGCCGACAGCCAGGTGGCAATGAATTTCAGCAACGTCCACAGCAGCGGCACGCCGTGTTCCTCGCCGGCCAGCAGGGCGCGCGTGTGCGCATGGCCGCCACCGACCGCGCTGGCGCCGGTGACGATGGCGATCACCGCCACCGCCAGGCCGCAGGCGGCGGCAAACCGGATCGGATGGCGTCGCCGCCAGGCGCTGAAACGGTCCAGCGTACCCAGAATGGAGGCGATCAGCAGGCGCGCAAACAGCCCGCCCAGCAAGCCGCAGGCCAGCGCCAGCGTCAGCCCCGGCAGCAGCACGCCCCAGCCCACGCGCTCGATGCGGATGCGGCCGAAGTAGGACAGGTTGCCGAACGCCGCCACCGCCACCAGGCCGGCCAGCACGATGGCGCCCAGCATCAGGCCGGACGAGCGCGTCTCCAGCCGGCGCGACAACTCCTCAATGGCGAACACGATGCCGCCCAGCGGCGTGTTGAAGGCCGCCGCAATGCCGGCCGCGCTGCCGGCCACCAGCAGCTCGCGCGCGCTGATGCCCGAGCGCGGCGACAAAAAGCGGCGCGCCGCGTACATCACGCCGGCCGCGATCTGCACCGAGGGGCCTTGCCGGCCGACCGACAGCCCGGCCAGCAGCCCGCCAGTCACCGCCAACGCCTTGAACAGCGAATTCTTCACCGACACCAGCGCCGAGCGGCTTGGCGCGTCCAGCCGCGGGTCCAGCGCCGCCAGCGCCTGCGGCGGCCCGGAGCCACCCGCACCCGGCGCGAAACGCAGCGTCGCCCACACCACCAGCGCCGTCACGGCCGGCGTCCACAGCAGCGGCCACCAGCGCCAGCCGCCTTGCATGGCCTTGAAGAGCAGCTCAGCGCCATCGGCCAGCAGCGTGAACAACACCACCGACAGGCCCGCCAGCAGGGCAAAAGCGCCCACCACCAGGCGATCGATCCAGACGCGCGGATCGGCCATCTCGCTGCGCAGCTGACCGAGGAAGTCGGGCTGATCCTTCTTCATGGGGACGATTCTGGCACGGGGCTTGCGGCACAATGGCAGGTTCCTCAACCGCTGTTTCCCCTTAACTTTCACAGGAACACGCCATGGCCTCCGTCAACAAGATCATCCTCGTCGGCAACCTCGGGCGCGACCCCGAAATGCGCACCTTTCCCAGTGGCGACCAGATCGCCAACGTGACCCTGGCCACCACCGACAAGTGGCGCGACAAGCAAAGCGGCGAGCCGCGCGAGCACACCGAGTGGCACCGCCTGGTGTTCAACGGTCGCCTGGCCGAAATCGCCGGCCAGTACCTGCGCAAGGGCAGTCAGATCTACATCGAGGGCAGCCTGCGCACCCGCAAGTGGCAGGACCAGAGCGGCCAGGACAAGTACAGCACGGAAGTTCGGGTCGACCAGATGCAGATGCTGGGCAGCCGCCAGGGCATGGGCGGGCCTTCGGACGACGGCGGTGGCGACGGTTTCGATGCGCCGCGCCGTGCCGCGCCCGCACCCCGGGCCGCCCCCGCACCGCGCGCGCCGGCACCGACCGCCCAGGCCGATTCGGGGTTCGGCGACATGGACGACGACATTCCGTTCTGACGCGCCCCGGCCGGGCGCCAAAGTCGCCGCGCGGCGCCAACCCACGCCGCGGTCAGATCATCACGGCCGGATCGTCCGCCACTTCCAGGAACACCCGCGCCTTGCGCGGCGACACGCTGACGGTGTCGCCCTCCTTCACGCCGAGCTGGCGGAACTCGTCGGCGGGCAGATGCGCCTCCAGGATCTGTTCGGGCTGCTCGCGCGGCGTCAGCTCCAGCCGCGCCAGCGGGCCGACCACCAGCGCGCGGTCCAGCCGCGCCGCCAGCCCGCTGGCGCCGGGCGCGTACGGCGCCACCGCCAGGTCGCTCGGGCGCACGAAGGCCATGGCCTCGGCGTCCAGCGCGTCGGCGTGCTCGGGCGCGGCAATCTGCCAGTCGCCCACCTGCAGCTGCCCACCGCTGGCGCGCCCCTTGAACAGGTTGACGTCGCCCAGAAAACCGTAGACGAAGGGGCTGGCCGGCTGCTCCCACACCTGCTGCGGCGTGCCGACCTGCTCGATGCGGCCCTTGTTCATCACCACCACGCGGTCCGCCACTTCCAGCGCCTCTTCCTGGTCGTGCGTGACGAAGATGCTGGTGACGTGCAGTTCGTCGTGCAGGCGGCGCAGCCAGCGGCGCAGTTCCTTGCGCACCTTGGCGTCGAGCGCGCCGAAGGGCTCGTCGAGCAGCAGCACCTTGGGCTCCACGGCCAGCGCGCGCGCCAGGGCGATGCGCTGGCGCTGGCCGCCCGACAGTTGCGACGGGTAGCGGTCGGCCAGCCAGTCGAGTTGCACCAGGCCCAGCAGCTCCTGCACCTTGGCCTGGATCTGCTCGTCGCTCGGACGTTCACGGCGCGGCTTGACGCGCAGGCCGAAGGCCACGTTCTCGGCCACGGTCATGTGGCGAAACAGCGCGTAGTGCTGGAACACGAAACCCACCTGCCGCTCGCGCACGTGCACGTCGGTGGTGTCGGCGCCGGAAAACAGGATCGAGCCGCTGTCGGCCGACTCCAGCCCGGCGATGATGCGCAGCAGCGTGGTCTTGCCGCAGCCCGAGGGGCCAAGCAGCGCCAGCAGTTCGCCGGAGGCGATGTCGAGGCTGACCTCATGAAGTGCGCGGAAGTTGCCGAAGTGCTTGGTGACGTGGCGGATTTCGATGCTCATTTTTAGTACCTTGAATACCGGACGCAGAGGACGCAAAGGTTTCGCAAAGAACGCAGAAGGAACAGCCAAGAATGTTTTCCAGGCGGAACCCACCTGTTTGGGACCATAAAGATTTGGTTTTTCTTTTGCGTCCTCTGCGCATCTTCTGCGTCCTCTGCGTCCGGCTGTTTGAGCTTACGTGGCCGGCCGCTCCGGCGGCAACTCCGCCGCGGCCTTCATCTCGCGCTCGTGTTGCCACTCCACCCCCGTCTTGATGACCAGGGTGACGATGGCCAGCAGCGCCAGCAGCGAGGCGACGGCAAACGCGGCCTGGCCTTGGTATTCGTTGTAGAGCACCTCGACGTGCAGCGGCATGGTGTTGGTCTGGCCGCGGATGTGGCCGCTGACCACCGACACGGCGCCGAACTCGCCCATGGCCCGTGCGTTGCACAGGATCACACCGTAGATCAGGCCCCACTTGATGTTCGGCAGCGTGACGCGCCAGAAGGTCTGCCATCCGGTGGCGCCCAGCACCTGGGCGGCCTGCTCCTGGTCGCTGCCCTGGGCCTGCATCAGCGGGATCAGCTCGCGCGCGATGAAGGGGAAGGTGACGAACACCGTGGCCAGCACGATGCCCGGCACGGCGAAGATGATCTTGATGTCGTGCGCCGCCAGCCACGGCCCGAGCCAGCCCTGCGCGCCGAACACCAGCACGTAGATCAGACCGACGACCACTGGCGAGACCGAGAACGGCAGGTCGATCAGCGTGGTCAGAAAGGCCTTGCCCTTGAACTCGAACTTGGCGATGCACCAGGCCGCCGCCACGCCGAACACCAGGTTCAGCGGCACCGCGATGACGGCGGTGAGCAGGGTCAGGCGGATCGCGGCCCAGGCGTCGGGCTCCTGCAGCGCCGCCCAGTAGGCACTCCAGCCGCCGCGCAGCGCCTCGACGAAGACCGCCGCCAGCGGCAGCACCAGGAACAGCGCCATGAAGCCCAGCGCCAGCGCGGTCAGCAGCCAGCGCACCGCCGGCGCCTCGGTGGTGCGCACGCGCCTGGCGATGCCGCTCATAGCGCGCCTCCGTAGCGCCGCCGCCCCCAGGCCTGCAGCGCGTTGATGATCAGCAGCAGGATGAAGGACGCCAGCAGCATCACCGAGGCCACCGCCGTGGCGCCGGCGAAATCGTATTGCTCCAGCTTGCCGATGATCACCAGGGGCACGATCTCCGACACCATCGGCATGTTGCCGGCAATGAAGATGACCGAGCCGTACTCGCCCACGGCCCGCGCAAAGGCCATGGCAAAGCCCGTCAGCAAGGCCGGCGCAATGGCCGGGAAGATCACGCGCCAGAAGGTCTGCCAGCGCGTGGCGCCCAGGCAGGCGGCGGCTTCTTCCAGTTCGCGCTCGGTGTCCTGCAGCACCGGCTGCACGGTGCGCACCACAAAGGGCAGCCCAATGAAGATCAGCGCCACTACCACGCCGGCGGGCTGGAACGCGATCTGGATGCCGCGCGGCTCCAGCCACTGGCCGAGCCAGCCGTTGCCGGCCAGGATGGCGGTGAGCGCGATGCCGGCCACGGCGGTGGGCAGCGCGAACGGCAGATCGACCAGCGCGTCGACGATTTTCTTGCCCGGAAATTGATAGCGCACCAGCACCCAGGCCACCAGCAGGCCGGCGACGACGTTGACGCAGGCCGCGATCAGCGACGCACCGAAACTGAGCCGGAACGAGGCCAGCACGCGCGGCGCGCTGACCGCCGCCCAGAACTCGGCCCAGCTCATCGACAGCGTGTGGATGACCAGCGCCGACAGCGGGATCAGCACGATCAAACTCAGGTACAGCAGCGTGTAGCCAAGCGTCAGGTTGAAGCCGGGCAGCACCCGGCGCGCGCTGCGGCGGCGCGGCGCGGCGGGCGCTTGGGGCACGGCAAGCGTGGCGGTGGTCATGATGGTCTTGATAGCGGCTGGCGTTTGCCAGAACTGGGTGAGCGGGCTGTTTTCTCCCTCGCCCCTTTGGGGAGAGGGTTGGGGTGAGGGGTCGGCGGCATGCCCATGGCAACGGAACTGCGCCCATCCCTGCCTTCGCCCAGCGAGGGAAGGGGAGGCGAGACACCCTCACCCCAACCCTCTCCCGCAAGCGGGAGAGGGGGTCAAACGTTTACTTGCCCGGCTGATACAGCTCGTCGAACTTCCCGCCATCGTTGAAGTGCAGCTTCTGCGCCTCGCCCAGCGAGCCGAAGTACTCCTTCACCGTGAACAGCTTGATCGGCTTGAACACGCTGACGTATCTTTTCAGCACCGCCTCGTCGCGCGGGCGGATGCCATGCTTGGCGGCCACTTCCTGGCCCTCGGGCGAGTACAGGTAATCCAGGTAGGCCTTGGCCTCGGCGCCTGTACCCTTCTTGCTCACCGTGCGCTCGACCACCGCCACCGGGTTCTCGGCAATGATCGAGGCCGAGGGATGGATGGCCTCGACCTTGCCTTTGCCGAACTCGCGCTCGACCGACACCACCTCGGATTCAAAGGTGATCAGCACGTCGCCCAGGTTGCGCTGCAGGAACATGCCGGTGGCGTCGCGCCCGCCGCGCGCCAGCGCCGGCACGTTCTTGTACAGCTTGCCGACGAAGTCGGCCGCCTGCGCGTCGCTGCCGCCCTTGGCACGCACCTGGCCCCAGGCCGCCAGATAGGCCAGGCGGCCGTTGCCGCCGGTCTTGGGATTGACCACCACCACCTTGACATCGGGGCGGGTCAGGTCATCCCAATCCTTGATGTTCTTCGGGTTGCCCTGGCGCACCAGGAACAGCATGGTCGAGGTGGTGGGCGAGGCGCCGTGCGGGAAGCGCTGGGCCCAGTCCTTGGCCACCACGCCGCGCTCGGCCAGGTAATCGACGTCGGTGGTGGTGTTCATGGTCACCACGTCGGCGGCCAGGCCGTCGGCCACGGCGCGCGCCTGCGCGCTGGAGCCGGCGTGCGACTGGTCGACCTTGATGTCCTTGCCGGTGGTCTTCTTGTAGTGCGCGACGAAGGCGGTGTTGTAGTCCTTGTAGAACTCGCGCGCCACGTCGTAGGACACGTTGAGCAGCGCGGTCTGCGCGTGGGCGGCGCCAGCGGCGGCC
Organism: Burkholderiales bacterium; assembly: GCA_016702555.1. GTDB lineage: Bacteria > Pseudomonadota > Gammaproteobacteria > Burkholderiales > Burkholderiaceae_C > Ottowia. Next base: position 167,673 of record JADJDV010000002.1, on the reverse strand, counting down.
AGGGCGAGGACGGTGAGGGTGAGACGAAGAGTGGTTTTCATGACGCGACGGAAAAAAGCAAAGTCGGCGAAATGCCGACCCGGTGCGGGAGTTTGAACCCACGTCCTTAAAACTCAAACGACTTTTTAATTCTTTCTTTATACATTTATTTGAATAAAGAACCTGATTTCAAGCCCTCCGGCCAAGAAGGCCGCTGGTGCCACCTACCTGTGGGTGTAGATCTGGTCGAAGTGCCCGCCATCAGCGAAATGTGCCTGGCTCGCCTGCGCCCAGCCACCAAAGGCCTGGTCGATCGAGAACAGCGGCAGCCTGGGAAACTGCCCGGCGTACCTGGCCGCCGCCTTGTCGGAGCTCGGACGATAGAAGTGCTTGCCGGCCAGGTTCTGCCCTTCGTCGCTGTACAGATACTCCAGATAGGCCTGCGCCACGGCGCGCGTGCCGTGCCGGTCGACATTGCGGTCCACCAGCGTGACCGCCGGCTCGGCCAGGATCGACAGGCTGGGGTAGACGATGTCGAAGCGGTGGCCAAACTCCTTTTCCAGCAGATGCGCCTCGTTCTCCCAGGCGATCAGCACGTCGCCCTGCTGGCGCTGCGCAAAGCTGACGGAGGCGCCGCGCGCGCCGGTGTCGAGCACCGGCACGTTCTGGTACAGCCGGGCCACGAAACCCTTGGCCGGGGCGTCGCCGCCCAGCTGGCGGCGCGCGTACTCCCAGGCGGCCAGGTAGTTCCAGCGCGCGCCGCCGCTGGTCTTGGGGTTGGGTGTGATGACCTTCACGCCCGGCTTGACCAGGTCGTCCCAGTCGCGGATGCCCTTGGGGTTGCCCTGGCGCACCACCAGCACGATGGTCGAGGTATAGGGCGAGCTGTTGCGCGGCAGGCGCTTTTGCCAGTCCTTCGCGACCCAGCCGCCATGCGCGTGCAGCGCGTCGGTGTCGCCGGCCAGCGCCAGCGTGGCGACGTCGGCGGCGAGGCCGTCGATGATCGAGCGCGCCTGCTTGCCCGAGCCGCCGTGCGACTGCTTGATCGTCACGCTCTGGCCGGTCCGCGCTTTCCAGTGCGCGGCAAAGGCCTGGTTGAACTCGACGTAGAACTCGCGCGTGGGGTCGTAGCTGACGTTGAGCAGCGTCGGCGCGGGCGGCGGCGTCTGGCCGCGCGCCCAGGGCGCGGCGGCGGCCAGCGCGGTCCCCGCCAGGGTGTGAAGAGCAAAGCGGCGTGACGACATGATCGGTGGATTCCTGTGGGTGAAACGACGACGAGGCCGCGATCATGAAAGCCGCCGACCGCCAAGGGAACGACTGTTTTCTTGTTTGCTTATGCCGTCGGCAGGGGTTGTCGGCCTTCACCCGAGGCCCGAAAAACGCCGCGCCACGGCCACCCACGGCGCGCCCGATCCCAGACCAAGCGCGGCCGCCCACATGGCATGATGGCGCCATGCCGCAAGGTCCCGACGCGCTGAAACACCTCGCCCCGAACTGGTTTGCCATCGTCATGGGCCTGACCGGCCTGGCGCTGGCCTGGGGCCGGGCGGCGCCGATCCTGGGCGACTTGGCCGGTGCCGGCGCGCTGGTGCTGGCCGGCATCGCCGCGCTGGCCTTTGTGGCGCTGGCCGTGCTGTCGTGGATCCGCTGGCAGCACTACCCCGAGGCGCTGGCGGCCGACCTCAAGCATCCGGTGCGACACGCCTTCATCGCCACCGTGCCAGTGTCGATCATCCTGCTGGCCACCGTCGCGGTGTCGCTGCTGGGCACCCACGCCTGGATCGCGGCGCTGTGGTGGCTGGGTTCGCTGCTGCAGTTCGGCGTCACGCTGTGGGCGCTGGCGCGCTGGCTGAACGCCGACAAGACGCAGGGCCTGAGCTGGGCGGCGCTGACGCCGGCGCTGCTGATCCCGGTGGTCGGCAACGTGCTGGCGCCGCTGGCCGGCGTGCCGCTGGGCGCCGGTGCCTGGTCGGCGGCGCAGTTCGGCCTTGGTGTGCTGCTGTGGCCGGTGCTGCTGGCGCTGTTGTTCGCACGCATCGCGGTGCAGGGCCTGTGGGCCGAGCGCCTGCTGCCCACCACCTTCATCACCATCGCGCCGCCGGCGGTGATCGGCGCGTCCACGCTGCAACTCGGCGGCCCGGCGCTGCTGGCCTGGATGTGCTGGGGCGTGGCGCTGTTCTTTCTGCTGTGGAGCCTGCAGATCCTGCGCCGCATGCTGGCGCAGCCGTTCTCGATCGGGTTCTGGTCGATGGGCTTCCCGCTGGCGGCGTTTGCCACGCTGTCGCTGCGGCTGGCGGCGCAGCACGAGGCCGCGCAGGCGCCGGCCATGATTGCGCTGGCGCTGGCCTCGCTGGTGATCGCGCTGCTGGCCATCTCCACCTGGAAGGGCTGGCGCGAAGGCTCGCTGCTGCAGCCCGAGCCGGTGGCCATGCTCGCCACCGGCAACGCCCAGCCGCCGCAGCCGCGCTGATTCAATATTGACCGCGACTTCTGGCAACCGCACCCATCGCCATGTCCCGCAACCCCCTGCACCGCGAATCCCACAAGCTGCACAAGGCCGGCTGGCTGCGCGCCGCCGTGCTGGGCGCCAACGACGGGCTGATCTCCACCAGCGGCCTGGTGGTGGGCATGGCGGCCGCCGGCGCCGAACTGAACACGCTGTTGCTCACCGCCGCCGCCGGCCTGACGGCCGGCGCCTTCTCGATGGCGGCGGGCGAGTACGTATCGGTCAGTTCACAGGCCGACGTGGAGTCTGCCGACCGCGCCACCGAGGCGCGCGAACTGGCCGAGCGGCCCGAACCGGAGCTGCACGAGCTGACGCAGATCTACACCGAGCGTGGGCTGTCGCCCGCGCTGGCGGCCGAGGTGGCGCGCGAGCTGACGGCGCACAACGCCTTGGGCGCGCACCTGCGCGACGAGTTGGGCATCACCGGCCACAACGAGGCGCGCCCGGTGCAGGCCGCACTGGCGTCGGCCGCGGCCTTCATCGTCGGCGCCGTGCTGCCGATCCTGGCGGTGCTGCTGTGGCGCGGGCCGGGGCTGGTCAGCGTGCTGGTCGGCGCCACGCTGCTGATGCTGGCCGCGCTGGGCGCGCTCGCCGCGCGCCTGGGCGGCGCGCCCATGCTCAAGGGCGCGCTGCGGGTGCTGTTCTGGGGCGCGCTGGCGATGGCGGCCTCAGCGCTGATCGGCCGGCTGTTCGGCGCCGCGCCGGTGGCTTGACATGAACCTTCAAGCGGCGTCGCGGTAGAAACCCGCCGGCTGCACGCCGCGCGCCTTCAGCGGCCCCACGGCCTGGGCGATGGCGCCGATGTGCGCCGGCGTGGTGCCGCAGCAGCCGCCGACGATGTTCACCAGCCCCTCGGCGGCGAACTCGTGGATCAGCCGGCTGGTCACCTCGGGGGTTTCGTCGAAGCCGGTGTCGCTCATCGGATTCGGCAGGCCGGCGTTGGGGTAGCAGCTGATGAAGGTGTCGGGCGCGGCGCGGTTCAGCTCCTGGATGTAGGGCCGCATCAGCGCCGCGCCGAGGGCGCAGTTGAGGCCGACCGACAGCGGGTTGGCGTGCCGCACGCTGTACCAGAACGCGGTCACGGTCTGGCCGCTCAGCACGCGGCCGGAGGCATCGGTCACCGTGCCGCTGATCATGATCGGCAGGCACTCACCGCTGGCTTCGAAGAACTCGTCGATGGCGAACAGCGCCGCCTTGGCGTTGAGGGTGTCGAAGATGGTCTCGACCAGCAGCACGTCGGCGCCGCCTTCCGCCAGGCCCTCGACCTGCTCGTAATACGCCGCGCGCAAGGCCTCGAAATCGACGTTGCGCGCGCTCGGGTCGTTGACGTCGGGACTGATGCTGGCGGTCTTGGGCGTCGGGCCGAGCGCACCGGCGACGAAGCGCGGCTTGTCGGGTGTCGCGTACTTGTCGCACGCGGCGCGCGCCAGTCGGGCCGATTCGACGTTCATCTCGCGCGCCAGTTGCGCCATGTCGTAGTCGGCCTGCGCAATCGAGGTGGCGCCGAAGGTGTTGGTCTCGATCAGGTCGGCGCCAGCGGCCAGGTACTTCTCATGGATGTCGCGGATCAGCTCGGGCTGGGTGAGCGACAGCAGCTCGTTATTGCCCTTGACGTCCTTGTGAAAGTCGGCAAAACGCGGGCCGCGAAATTGCGCCTCGCTCAGCTTCAACTGTTGGATCATGGTGCCCATGGCACCGTCGAGGATGACCAGGCGCTGGCGCAGGATGTCGGGCAACTGGGCGGCGCGGGTGTAGGCGGGCAAATTCATGCGCGCATTGTAGAAACTCGGCGCATTCGCGGCCACGCGCACGCCATTGGCCGTGCACGGCCGACGGGAAAGCCTTTTCAGCTATCGTTTACATAGCTATCGAGCGTGTCATGCGTGCTGCCGCGCGAATGCCAGCGCGGCCCCCAGCAGATGCTCCAGCGTCGGCTGGATGCGCGCGGCCTGCTCGGGCAGGTAGTCGAAGGGCGACGCCTCGTGCATGTAGCTGCACTGCGCCATTTCCAGTTGCACCGCGTGTACGCCGGCGTCGGGCCGGCCGTGGGCGCGCGTGATGTGGCCGCCCTTGAAACGGCCGTTCAGCACCGCCGTGAAACCGCTGGCCGATGCCGCGATGCGCAGCAACTCGCGCGCCAGCGCCGGCGCGCAGCTGGCGCCGTCGGCGGTGCCCAGGTTCAGGTGCGGCAGCCTGCCGTCGAAAAAGCGCGGCAGCACCGAGCGGATCGAATGGGCGTCCCACAGCACCGCCACACCGTGCGCAGCCCGGATGCGCGCCAGCTCAGCCGCCAGCGCTTCGTGGTACGGCCGCCAGATCGCCACGCGCCGCTCGTCGATCTCGTCAGCACCCGGTTCATCCGCCGCCTCCAGATAGATGCGCTCGCCATCGAAATCGTCCGTAGGGCACAGCGCCGTCACGCTCTGCCCCGGATACAGGCTGGCGCCATCCGGCGGGCGGTTCAGATCGATCACGTAGCGCGAATGCGTGCCGATCAGCAGCGAGGCCCCCAGGCCGCGCGCGAAGTCGTACAGGCGCGGCAGGTGCCAGTCGGTGTCCCCCATCTGCCGCGCCTTGGGCGTGAGGCGCGCCGCCAAGGCAGGCGGAATGTGCGTGCCGACGTGCGGGAAGGAAATCAGCAGCGGGGCGGTGCCGGGGTGCAAATGGAACGGCGGTGGATCAATGGCAGGCATGGGCGGAGCGACAAAGAACGGTACGCGACGCGGGTGGCCTGGGTTGCAAGTTCGTTGAAAAAATGAATCTGTCGAAATCGGCGCCAGGCAAGGCGCAAAAACGCAGCGATACCGGGCGGTATCGCGAGGATTTGCAACGCTGCATGGCGGTGATTGTCGGCGGATTCGTTCAACGAATTTGCGATTCAGGACACTAGCTTTCGCCGGCCGGCGCGGCGCACCGCTCAGCCGAGTGAGGTCCGCAAGGCGGCGGCGATGGTCGGCGGCAGCGCCACGATGGCCAGCAACAGCAGCGCACCGAGCAGGGACAGGTGCGGCGTGGCCGACAAGCCCGCATCCAGCGCGCTGACCGCCAGGCAGCCGAACACCAGCACCGGCAGCGCCAGCGGCAGCACCAGCAGCACCACCAGGCTGGACGCCGCGCGCAGCCCGACGGTCAGGGCCGCGCCGAGCAGGCCGAGCAGGCTCAACACTGGCGTGCCGAGCAGCAGCGTGGCCGCCAGCAGCGCCACGCTGGCAGCGCCCAGGTCGAACATCAGGCCGAGCAGGGGCGCCGCCAGCACCAGCGGCAGCCCGGTCCAGAGCCAGTGCACGACGGCCTTGCAGGCCACCAGCGCGGTCAGCGGGATGGCCGAGATCAGGCCCTGCTCGAGCACGCCGTCGCCGGCATCGACGCTGAAGGCGTGGCCCACGGTGGCGACGCAGGTGAGCAGGGCGCAGGCCCAGATGACGCCCGGTCCGACCTGCCGCAAGGCCGTGGGATCGGGTCCGATGGCGATCGGAAACGCGGTCGCCGCGGCAAGGAAGAAAGCCAGCGGCAGCAGCGATTCGCTGGCGCGGCGGCGCCGCAGACGCCATTCGCGCCGCAGGGCGAAGCCATAGGGCAGCGCCATCACGCCGCCGGCGGCCACTGAGGGTCGGCGCCCAACCCGACAGCGGTTGATGGCGGCCCGAGCACGCAGATCTGGTCGACCGCCACGCCGGGCGTGACGTGACTGGCGAACACGGCGCTGCCGCCGCGCCGCGCGTGCTGGGTCAGCAAGGCATCGAGCACGCCGCTGGCTTCGCTGTCCAGCGCATCGTAGGGCTCATCGAGCAGCCACATCGGCGCGCCGAGCGTCAACACCAGCCGCGCCAGTGCGGTACGCCGCCGCTGACCCTGGGACAAGGTGCGCACCAGGCGCCGCTCGAGACCGGCCAGGCCGAGCTGATGCAGGGCGGTGCGCAGGCTGGCCGGGTCGGCCGCCACGCCGTGCAGCCGCGCGAGGAAGGCCAGCGCCTCGCGCACGGAAAGATCGCCGTTGAGGGCGTTCAGATGGCCGATGTAATGCAGGGCCGGTGCGCACAGGCGCCGGGTTGCGCGGCCCTCGCCGTGGTGCCAGGCAATGCGCCCGGCGCCGGCCCCGAGCAAGCCGGCCAGGGTGCGCAGCAAGGTTGTCTTGCCGGCGCCGTTGACGCCGCGAACCCAGCACAGCGTGCCGGCGGCGACGTCCAGCGACAGCGGATCGAACAGCGGCCGCCCGCCGCGCTCGCACACCAGGCCGGTCAGGCGCAGGCGGGGCATGTCCTGGGGGAGCGCGTCCCTCGCAGCACTCAATGCGCGCACCTCCGCCACGGGATCACCATCGCGCATTCCGCGGGTCGCGGCAATCGATACGCTGGTCGCCACGCCCGCCATGGCACGCCCGGCGCGCGGCCCTTCATTCGACGACTCGGTCGACCACCAGCCGGACGCCGCGCTGGCCCAGCGTCACGCCGTCGAGACTGCCTTCCAGGTCGCCCGGGCTGCGCCCGGCATGGCCGCTGGCTGAAATGCGCGCGACCAGACGCACCCGCTCGAAGCTCGACAGCTTGCGGCCCTCGAGCATCGAATTGGCGTCGTCCAGCACGAACTCGGCCGGCCAGCTCTGGGGTGAGGTGCGCGCAGCGGCGATTGGCAGCGGCATGCCGCCTTCGGCGCGCGCAAACACGAACAGCCAGGCGCCACCCGGCACCCGCTGGCGCAAGGCGTCGCTGAGTTCGACCCGGCCCGCAATCGAGGCCGTGGTCGCGGCCGGCCCTGGCGCCCCGCCCCCGGCGCCCGGCAGTGGCGGGTGCTGCGCCGGTAGGGCCATGCCGGGATTCGCCGCCGCCACGTTGGCGCTGTCGGCGGAGCGGGTGCTTGCGCTGCCGGCCAAGGCATCCGGCGCCACCGACTCGCCTGCGGCACGCGCGACCAGCGCCGCGGCGCGCGGACGGTCCTCGCTGCCTTCGGGCACCAGCGCTTCCAGGCGCCGCCAGTGGCGCAGGGCCAGCGCGCGGTCGCCGCGCTGCAGGGCGCTGGCGCCGGCCATGGCCAGGGCGTTCAGGTTGTCGGCGTCCTTCTCCAGCGCGGCAGCGACCAGGGCATCGGCCTCGGCATCGAAGCGCTTGCCTTGCCGGTCGATCACCAGGCTGGCGTGCTCGACCAGAATGTCGGCCGGCTGCACCTCGCGCGCGGCCGCCTCGCGGTAGGCGCGGGCGGCCTTGTCCGGCAGATCGGCGCTGCGGTAGGTGCGGGCCAGCAGCACCCAGGCCTCCGCCGTGGCCTCCTTCTCACTGGCCAGTTTTTCCGCCAGCCGATCGGCGAGTTCGGCCGTGCGCCGCTGCTCCTCCACCGGATCGGGTGCGGCCTGGGCCGTCGTGGCCGCCCCCGAGGCGCCCGCCAGCAGGCTGCCCGGCGCGCCGACCGCGACGTAGCTGGCGATCACGCCCAGCGGCAGGATCAGCGTCACCACCAGGGCCGCGGGCCAGGGCCGCAGTGGCGACGGCGCGGCCTCGGGCGTGTGCTGCAGCGCGGTCTCGGCCTGCGCGTAAAGCGCCTCCAGTCGGGTCGCATGTTCGGTGGCGTCGATTTCTCCCGCCGCATGCGCCGCTTCGGCCTGCCGCCGCGCCGACTCGATCACCGCCAGGCGCGTTTGGGCACCGTCCGCGCGCGATCCGCGGCGCGCGCGCAGCAAGGGCCACAGCAGCATCCCGAGCGCCAGCGCCAGACCCAGCAGCGCGCCAATGGCCAGCATCATCATGTCCGTGGCTCCGTCGCCTCGCGCAGCGCGCGGTCGAGTTGTCGGCGCCGCTGGTCGTCGAGCGGCGCCACTGCGGCGGTCGGCGGCACGGCATCGCGCCGGCGGCGCTGCACCAGCCAGGCGAAGACGCCGAGGCCCGCCAGCAGCAGCACGAACGGGCCGATCCACAGCAGCCAAGTCGCCGGTTCGAGCGGCGGCCGGTAGAGCACGAAGTTGCCGTAGCGCTCCACCATGAAGCTTCGGATCTGCTCGGCGCTTTCGCCGGCCGCCAGACGCTCGCGGATCTGCGCCCGCAGGTCGACCGCCAGGCCAGCGTGGCTGGCGGCGATGGTCTCGTTCTGGCAGACCAGGCAGCGCAGTTCCTCGGCGATCGCCATCACGCGCGCCTCCAGTGCCGGGTCGTCGGCGATCGGCGCGGCTTCACGCGCGACAGCAGCAGTCGACAGGAAAAACAAGGCGATCGTCGCCGCGAGCAACAACGTGATCGAGCGCGCCGTGCGCAGCGCACGCGACGGGGTGAGGGCCAGGGGCGCGTACTCAGGCATCTTCCAACCTGCGCAGCAAGGGCAGGATCTCTTTTTGCAGCACCAATGGCGTCATCGGGCCGGTGTGCTTGTAGCGCACGAAGCCCTGGCGGTCGATGACGAAGGTCTCGGGCACGCCGTAGACGCCGAAATCAATGCCGATCCGGCCTTCGGCGTCGTAGAACGAGTCGACATAGGGGTTGCCGTGGTCGGACAGCCACTTCAGGCCGCTGGCGCGCTTGTCCTTGTAGTTGAGGCCGTACAGCAGCACGCCGCCGCTGCGCGCCCATTCGACCAGGGTCGGGTGCTCGATCCGGCAGGCGGCGCACCAGGAGGCCCACACGTTCAGCACCCAGACCTTGCCGCGCAAGTCCTGCGCGTCGATCTGGCGCGCCGGCTCGTGCAGGCTGGTCACCGTGAACGTGGGCGCCGCCTTGTCGACCAGCGGCGACGGCACGTCGCGCGGATTGAGCCGCAGGCCCACCGCCAGAAAGCCCGCAACCACCGCGAACAGCACCAGGGGCAAAAACAAGGCCAGCTTCTTCATCGCCTTATCCCGCGGCCGCACCGGCCAACTGCTGCGCCGCCAGCGCGCGGCGGCGCAGCACCACGCGGTACCGGCGATCGGCCGCCGCGCAAAAACCGCCCAGTGCCATCAGCAGGCAGCCGAGCCAGATCCAGTTGACGAAAGGCTTCCATTGCGCCCGCACGCTCCAGGCGCCACCGCCCAGCGGATCGCCCAGCGCGACATAGAGGTCGCGCGTGAAGCCGCGATCAAGCGCGACTTCCGTCATCGGCATGCCGCTGGCCAGGTAGACACGCCGCTCGGGCGCCATGCTGCGCAGCAGCTTGCCGTCCCGGCTCAGGCGCAGTTCACCGCGCTCGCCCTGGTAGTTCGGCCCTTGCAGGTTGCGCACGCGCACCAACTCGAGCGTGTAATCGCCCAGGGTGACCGTTTCGCCGGGCGCCATGCGCACGTCCTTGGCGATCTCGTAGCTGTTGACCAGCGTCACGCCGGCCACGAACATCGCGATGCCCAGATGCGCCAGCCACATGCCCCAGAAGCTGCCCGGCAGGCCGCGCAGGCGCTGCCACCACTGCCCGCGCGCACCGAGCCGCTGACGCAATGCGACCAGGGTGCCCAGGGCGACCCATGCGGCCAGCAGCAGCCCGATCGCCGTGAGCCAACTGCCGCCACCGGCCAGCCAGGGCCCGAGCAGCGCCACCACCACGCTCACGGCGGCGGCCCAGCGCAGCTGCCGCGCCAACGGCGGCACTTCGGTGCGGCGCCAGCGCGCCAGCGGGCCGACCACCATCAGCAACAGGGCCGGCGCCAGCAGCGGTGGGAAGATCGTCTCGAAATACGGCGGCCCGACCGACACCTTGCCCAGCCCCAGCGCATCGAGCGCCAGCGGGTACAGCGTACCCAGCGCGACCGAGGCCGCCGCCACCGTCAGCAGCACGTTGTTGAGCAGCAGCGTGGCCTCGCGCGAGCTCCAGTCGAACTGCGCCGCCGCGCCGCCGTGGCGCAACTCGCTTGCGCGCAGCGCGAACAGCAGCAGCGCGCCGCCGGCCACCACGGCCAGGAACAACAGGATGTAGATGCCACGCGTCGGGTCGCTGGCAAAGGCGTGCACGCTCGACAGCACACCGGAGCGCACGATGAAGGTGCCCAGCAGCGCGAACGAGAAGGTGCCGATGGCCAGCAGCGCCGTCCAGGCGCGAAAGCCCTGCCGCGCCTCGGTCACCGCCAGCGAGTGCACCAGCGCGGTGCCAAGCAGCCAGGGCACGAAGGAGGCGTTCTCGACCGGATCCCAGAACCACCAGCCGCCCCAGCCCAGCTCGTAATAGGCCCAGAAGCTGCCGAGCGCGATGCCGAGCGTGAGGAAAGCCCAGGCCACCAGCGTCCAGGGTCGCGCCCAGCGTGCCCAGGCGGCATCGAGCCGGCCCGACCACAACGCGGCCACCGTGAAGGCGTAGGCGACCACGAAGCCGACGTAGCCCATGTAGAGCATCGGCGGGTGCACGATCATGCCCGGGTCCTGCAGCATCGGGTTCAGGTCGCGCCCGTCGGGCAGCGCCGGAAAATGGCGCTCGAAGGGGTTGGAAGTGAGCAGCGTGAAGCCGAGAAAACCGACCGACACGGCGCCCAGCACCACCAGCACGCGCGCCAGCGTGGCGCGGTCGAGCTGAGGGGACAGCACGGCCACGGCGACGGTCCACAAGGCCATCACCAGGCCCCACAGCAGGATCGAGCCTTCGTGGTTGCCCCAGGTGGCGGTGATCCGGTATTCCAGCGGCAGCCGGCTGTTGGAATGCTGGGCCACCAGCGCCACCGAGAAGTCGTTCTGCACGAAGCAGGCGATCAGGCAGCCGAAGGCGGTGGCGACGAACAGGAACTGCGCCGCCGCCGCCCAGGGCGCCACGTCCATGAGGCGGGTGTCGCCGCGCCGCAGGCCCCACCAGGGCAGCAGCACCTGCGCCAGCGCGGTCCACAGCGCCAGCACAAGCGCAAGCTGACCCAGTTCGGCGGTCATGGCTGCGCTCCTGTCGGCACCACCGTCTTGGCCGTGCGGGCCAGCGCCTCGGCGGCCTCGGGCGGCATGTAGTTCTCGTCGTGCTTGGCCAGCACCTGGGTGGCGACAAAGCGCCCGTCGGGGCCGAGCTTGCCTTGCGCCACCACGCCCTGGCCCTCGCGGAACAGATCCGGCAGCAGGCCGGTGTATTCGACGTCGAGGTCGCGCGCACGGTCGGTGACGACGAAGTGGATCTTCAGCGACTGGCCGTCGCGCGCCACGCTGCCCTCGCGCACCAGCCCGCCGATGCGAAACGCGGCGCTGCGCGGCGCCGTGCCATCGTGCACCTCGCTCGGGCTGAAGAAGAACACCAGGTTGCTGCGGAACGCATTCATCACCAGCGCCACGGCGGCGCCCAGCGCCAGCAGCGCGAACACGATCACCAGCAGGCGACGACGGCGTGCGGTCATGCGTCGGTCTCCTCATCAAGGCTGCCGCTGCCGCCGCGCAGCGCCCACCAGGCATCCAGCGCCAGCGCCACGGCAAACATCAGCAGCGAACCCCAGACGTAGGGGCCATGGCCCTGCCAATCGATCCAGCCCGGCATCACGCGGTCCTCCACTGCAGCGCCCAGCGCGCCCCACGCGCACTTTCTTCCTCGACCACCAGGCGCCGCGCACGCAGCAGCACCACCGCTGCCACATGGCACCACAGCGCCAGTGTGCACAGCAGCAGCGCCCAGGCCATGGCCGGCGCGATGGTCGAGGCGCGCGTGAGGTTCACGGTGGCACCCTGGTGCAGCGTGTTCCACCACACCACCGAGAAGTAGATGATCGGCACGTTGACGACACCGATCAGCGCACACATGGCCGTGGCGCGCGCAGCCCGGCGCGGGTCGTCGATGGCCCCGCGCAACGCGATGATGCCGAGGTACAGCAGCAGCAGGATCAACTCGGACGTGAGCCGCGCGTCCCACACCCACCAGGTGCCCCAGGTCGGCTGACCCCACAGCGCACCGGTCCACAGCGCCAGAAAGGTCATCACCGCACCGGTCGGCGCGATCGCCTGCGCCAGCGTGAAGGCCAGACGCGCATGGAAGGCCAGGCCGATGGCCGACCAGCCCGCCATTGCCGCGTACAGCAGCATCGACAGCCAGGCCGCCGGCACATGCAGGTAGAGGATGCGGTAGACCTCGCCCTGCTGCGCATCGGTGGGGGCGACGAAAAACCCCAGCACCAGGCCGGCGACACCGAGCGGCACCGCGATCAACCACAGCGCCCGCGCCATCGGACCGGCCAGCGCGTGAAAGCGCACCGGGGCGGCGTAGCGGTACAGCAGGCTGCCGGGATGCATGTCTCACCCCTTGCCCGCGCCGGCGGCGGCAGAAGCCGCGGGTGCCGCCGAGGCCGCGGCCGCCTGCGCCGGATCGCGCGGATCGAGCTCATACACCACGAAGCCGCCGCCGCGCCACACCAGCGTCAGCCCCGCCACGTCTTCCTGTCGGTTGCCGGCAAAGGGCAGCAGGCGCGCCGCCAGCGTGTCGCCGCTGGCCTTGTCGTTCAGCGCGACCACGCGCAGTTGCTTGTTCGGCAGCTTGGTGACGGCATAGGCCTCCTGATCGCCATCGCGCAGCCAGCCGTGCACGCCGCGCACCGAGCGGTGCACGTCGCCCGAATCGACGAAATCCTGAAAGCCGACCGCCAGCGCCTTCGGATACATCTGCCCCAGCAGCAGCATGTCGCGCAGGTGCAGCACCAGCACCGCCTTGCGGTCGCCCGCGATGGCGCGCAGTTGTTCGACACCCTCATGCTCGTGCGCCACCAGCGCGCGGCTGAAGGCCTGGAAGCGATCGCGCTGGGCCGCCTCGACCTTGCCCCAGAACGCCTCTTCGGTGCGCAGCACCGCGTCGCGCTGGGCGCTCCAGCGCGCCGGCACGAACAGGGGCTCGGCCAGGTGCTGATCGAACACCACATGGTTCACGCCCAGCACCTGCAGCTGGCGCCCGGTGTCCCACCAACTCAGCAGCGGCGTGCCGGCCGCCTGGTGCCGCGCCAGCACCTCGGCCAGTGACTGCACCTCGGGCAGCGGCGCCGACAGCTGCAGCAACGGGTCGTCGACCTGCGCGCGCCAGTCCATGCGCACCAGGCCCTGCGGGGTCTTGGCGACATCGAACTCGACCAGCACCTTCTGGTCGCCATTGGCCACCAGCCGCACGGTCTGAAAGGCCGCGGGCGCGTCGGCGGCGGCCGGGGCGGCCCCCGCCGCCGCTACCGCCTGCGGTTCATAGTGGTAGGGGGCGGGTGCGGCACGGTATTGCGTCAGCAGCCAACCGGCGGCCAGCAGCCCGAGCAACCCGAGCCCCACCAGGATTTTTCGGAAGCGGGTCACGGCAATACATCCTCCACGGCCGATCTCAAACCACGATGGCCCTGCTGCCGACCGCGCACGGTCAGCGCGGCTCCTGCTCGCCCGCGGTGGCGTCGGCACCGTCCTTGCCGCGACGGCGGCGGCCGAACGGCACCAGCCCACCGATCAGCAGCCCGCCGCCCGCCAGGGCCAGCGCGGCCGACGCCATTGGCGGGTCGTCGGCCAGCGCGGTCAGGCCCGAGGGCTTGGCGTGGCCGTTGTTGAACCAGCCGGCGCGCTTCTGCGGCGTGGCGGCCTCGAGCTTCTGCACCCGCTGCTCCAGCTTGGCGCGGTCGCGCAGCACGGTGTCGTACTCGTTGATGATGGTCTGGTCCTTGATCAGGTCGGACCAGCCGTGCGAGTAGGTCCAGCCGCCCGGGTTGACGTGCTGCAGGCCCTTCATGTAGCGCGCCACGTGCTGCTCCCACATCTCGGCGAAGGTGCGGTCGACGATGCTCGGGTTGTTGCCCTTGCTGAAGAACAGCGAGTTGAACGCGCCCGGCTCGTCCTTTTCAGGCTCGGGCAACGCCGGCCGGTTGGTCTTCTGGCCCACCAGCAGCCCGTCGTCATAGAGCTTTTGCACCACCTTGCGGGTGTCTTCGACCAGCTTGATGCCGTGCTTGATGCCGGCGTCGCTCATGTCCAGGTAGGTGCGCGCAAAGCGGGGGCTGTGGCAGTTGGCGCAGGTTTGGACCCAGGCTTCCTTGCGCTCCTGGAACCATGGATGGTCCAGGTTGTCGGCGATGTTCTGGAACGGCAGAAAGCCCCAGCGCACCTTGCGCGTGACGTTGTGCGTGTATTGCCCCTTGTATTCCATGTGGCAGGTCTGGCAGGTCGGGCCGGTCTGGCCGCCCTTGGTGAACGCGTCGGACAGCCGCGCGTTCCAGTCCCACTGGTCGCCCTTGGTGAGGTACTGCGTGCCGTGCTTGGACAGCAGGAACTGCTCGTACTCGTTGTGGTCGACGCCGTTGTGGCAGGTCGAGCAGGCCTCCGGCTTGCGCGCCTCGACCGGCGTGAACTCGTGCCGCGTGTGGCAGCCGTCGCACTTGGCCTGGTTGTAGTGGCACATGGTGCAGCTCATCGCCACTTCGCGCTCCTGCAGCGCGGCCCAGCTGGCGGTCTCGACGTTGGCGGTCCAGTCGACGGCGTGCGAGGGGTGGCCGTCGGCCCATTGCTTCTGCGGCCAGATCTGGGTGTCGCGCTCGCTCTCGGCCTCGGCGAACTGGCGGATGTGGCAGCTGCCGCAGTCGGCGCGGCTGGGCAGGCGCAGCTCGGTCAGGTGGTTGCCGCTTTGCTTGCCAACGCCCATGTGGCAGTCGATGCAGCCGACTTCCTTCAGCGGCGTGCCGGCGGCCAGCAGGCCCTGCTCGCGCATGTTGGCCTCGACCTCGGCGATGATGGATTTCTTGTAGGCGCGGTTGTCGCTGTCAGGCAGGGCGCGGATCTCGTCGAGCCGCGCGTGCAGGCTGTCCTGCCATTGCTTGACCCAGCCATGCGTCACGGCGCTGTGACACTCGACGCATTGCGCGCGCGTCGCCTGGATGTCGGGGCCCTGCGACTTGTAGAACAGTGGCGGTGCCATGTACTGGTCGAACGGGATCGGCTCCCACCACTTGGCGAACTTGCCCTTGGTGAGGTTGGCCTCCCAGCGCTTGGTCAGCGCGTCGTAGAGCTGCTTCGGCGTGGCCGAGCGCTCGAGCTGCAGCGCCTTCAACTGCTCATCGGGCACCGTGTCCCAGATCGTGCCCCAGGCAACCGATGCTGCGAACAACAGCAGCAAGGCCGAAAGTGTTCGTGCAAGCCTCTTGAGCATGGCCGTCTCCTCTTTATCCGTCGGGGGGTTCTGCCACCCGATGAGCAGACTTTCCCGCAACCCATACTAGGCCGCGCCCTTTACATTCGGAAAGGACCAAGCCATGGCGCCCCGATGGGTCCATGGCGCTTTTGGTCCGGATTTGAGGGTTAATACCTAGGACGAAGCCGCTCGCCCGCCGACGCCTCACTCGGTGACCACGGCGCTTTCCGCTGGCAGCGCCTGCTTCAGGCGCGTCAAGGCGGCGCGGATCTCGGCCGCGTTGAGGGCGGCGTAACCCAGCAGCACGAAGCGTCTGGCCCGTTCGCGGCACGCCGCGTCGAGCCAGCCATTGCACTGCTCCACGCTGTAAATGCCGACACCGACCGAGCGCGCCGCCCGCTCGATCTCGGCCGCGTCGGGCAGCGCCAGCGGCAGATGCCAAAGCACATGCATGCCGGCCTGGGCGCCGCTGACGGTGTCGCTGCCGAAGAGGTCCATCAAGGCGCTGCGCAGCGCATCGCGCCGGGCCCCGTACATCACCCGCAGCCGGCGCAACTGGCGCTCATACAGGCCGCCGTCGAGAAATGCCGACAGCGTCATCTGCGTCAGCAGCGGCGAGCCATTCGTCAGCAGGCCCTTGACGCCAATGGCGGCGCGGCGCAACTGCCGCGGCACCACCATGTAGCCCATGCGCAGCCCGGCCGACAGGCTCTTCGAGAAGGTGCCCAGGTAGATCACCCGCCCGTGCTCGTCCTGTGCCTTGATGGCCGGCGGCGGCACGCTGTCGTAATAGAAGTCGCTGTCGTAGTCGTCCTCGATCAGGTAGCCGTCCTGGGCCTGCGCCCATTGCAGCCAGGCGCTGCGCCGCTCTGGCGCCAGGGCCACGCCGGTGGGGTACTGGTGCGCCGGCGTGAGATACATCAGACGGCAGTTGGGCGGCAGCTGATCCAGTTGCGCGCCTTCCGCATCGATGTGCACGGGCACCAATCGCGCGCCAAAACTCGCCAGCACGTTGGCGCCGCCCAGGTAACCCGGGCATTCCATGCCCACCGGCACGCCCTGGGCCACCAGCAGCCGGGCCACGATGTTGATACCTTCCTGAATGCCGTTGGTGATGATGACGTCGTCGGCCGTGCAGACGATGCCGCGCGACTGGCCGACGTGGCGCGCCAGGGCCGTGCGCAGCCGCCACAGCCCGGCCGGGTCGCCGTAGCTGCCGTCGCTGTCCTGCATCTCGATCAGCGCCTCGTTGATCAGCCGGCGCCAGGCCAGGGACGGAAACAAGCGCATGTCGGGTCGCCCCACCCAGAAGTCGTAGGCCAGTTCGCCCACGTAGGGCGAGCGCATGACATGCCGACCATCGTCCCACGGCATCGCCGTATCGCTCGCCGCACTGGTTGGTTCCGCTTCCATCTCGTCGGGCACAGTCGCCGGCGCCACCAGCAGATCGGCCCCGTGCGCCGTGACGAAGGCCCCGCGTGGCCCGCGCATCTCGATGAAGCCCTCGGCGGCCAAGCGCTCGTAGGTCTGCACCACGGTGTTGCGCGAGATGCCCAGATCCTGCGCCAGCTGCCGCGTCGCCGGCATGCGCGCGCCCGAGGTCAGGCGCCCATCCGCGAGCAGGCCGAGGAACCGGTCGAACAACTGGTCCTGCAGACTGGGTCCGTGGCGGGCAAGGGGTTGAATCGGAAGCTGCATCGTCGTCACCCAACGACGGTGCCATCGCCATCAGGCACACATGGCACGCACCACGCGCTGGCGGCCGCACGACTTCCTGCCTGGCCAACGCCACACACGCGATGAACACCGGCGTTGGCCCATTCTAGGAACGTCCCGGAATCCCTATGGGTGGTATCGGTATCAACCTGGCCTGCGCTCGTGCCGGGTTCTTGCCGCCCGATCATCCGCAGCCGCTGGCCGGCGACGACAATACCCACCGCTTCCCATGTCCAATGCTTCCGTTCTGAACTCTCCTGCACCGCACACTATCCTGCGCGAGGTCTTCGGCTACCCGCGGTTTCGCGGCCAGCAGCAGGTCATTGTCGATCACGTCATCGCCGGCGGCGACGCCCTGGTGCTGATGCCCACCGGCGGCGGCAAATCGCTGTGCTACCAGATTCCGGCGATCGCACGCCAGCGCACCGGGCGCGGCGTGACGCTGGTGATCTCGCCGCTGATCGCGCTGATGCACGACCAGGTGGGTGCGTTGCGCGAGGCCGGCGTGGCCGCCGCCTTCCTCAACTCCACGCTCGACTGGGAGCAGACCGAGGACATCGAGCGCCGCCTGCTGGCCGGCCAGCTGACGCTGCTGTACGCCGCGCCCGAGCGCGTCGGCACGCCGCGCTTTCTGGGCCTGCTGGACACGCTGCACGCACACGGCAGCCTGAGCCTGTTCGCCATCGACGAGGCGCATTGCGTCAGCCAGTGGGGGCACGACTTCCGCCCCGAATACCGCGAGCTCACCGTGCTGCACCAGCGCTGGCCCAGCGTGCCACGCATCGCCCTGACGGCCACCGCCGACGCGGTGACGCGCGCCGACATCGTCGAGCGTCTGCAGTTGCAGGTCGCCGAGCAGTTCGTCAGCAGCTTCGACCGGCCCAACATTCGCTACACCATCGTCGAGAAAAAGGACCCCGCGCGCCAGCTGCTGGCCTTCATCGAGCGTGAGCACGAGGGCGAGGCTGGCATCGTCTACTGCCAGTCGCGCAAGCGCGTGGAGGAACTGGCGGCCACGCTGTGCGAGCACGGCATCGACGCGCTGCCCTACCACGCCGGCCTGCCCGCCGACCAGCGCCAACGCCACCAGGACCGCTTTTTGCGCGACGAGGGCGTGGTGATGACCGCCACCATCGCCTTCGGCATGGGCATCGACAAGCCCGACGTGCGCTTCGTCGCCCACGTCGACATGCCCAAGAACATCGAGGGCTACTACCAGGAAACCGGGCGCGCGGGCCGCGACGGCCTGCCGGCCGCGGCCTGGATGATGTACGGCCTGCAGGACGTGGTGAACCAGCGCCGCATGATCGACGAGAGCCCGGCCGAGGAGGATTTCAAGCAGGTCATGCGCGGCAAGCTGGATGCCCTGCTGGCGCTGGCCGAGGCCACCGACTGCCGCCGCGCGCGCCTGCTGGGCTACTTCGGCGAGCGCATGCGGAATGCGGCGCGCGACGGCGGCGATGCCGACCACGGCCCGGCGCTCGCCTACTGCGGCAACTGCGACAACTGCCTGCAGCCGCCCGAGGTGTGGGACGCCACCGACGCCGCGCGCAAGCTGCTGTCCACCGTGTACCGCGTGCAGGAGCAAAGCGGCATCGGCTTCGGCGCCGGCCACGTGATGGACATCCTGCGCGGCAAGGCGACCGACAAGATGGGGCAGCACGGGCACGAGCGCCTATCCACCTTCGGCCTGGGCGCCGAGTACAGCGAGGCGCAGCTGCGCGGCGTGCTGCGCCAGCTGATCGCCGTCGGCGCGCTGCAGGTCGATGCGCAGGCCTTCAACACGCTCAAGTTATTGGCCGCCGCGCGCCCGATCCTGAAGGGCGAACAGGCCGTGCGCTTGCGCGCCGCCAGCGCCGAGCCGCGCCGCGCGCGCCAGCGCAGGGAGCGATCCGCTACGCCACTTGCCGCCGCCGACCTGGACGCCGCCGCGCAGGCGCGCTTCACCGCGCTCAAGGCCTGGCGCGCCGAAGTGGCGCGCGAGCACAACCTGCCGGCCTACGTGATCTTCCACGACGCCACGCTGGCGGCGATCGCCGCGCGCGCACCGCAGTCGCCGGCCGAGCTGCAAGGCATCAGCGGCCTCGGCGCCACCAAGCTGGAGCGCTACGGCGAGGAAGTGCTGCGGGTGTGCCGCGCGGCCTGATGTTTGTCAGTTCCACGCCAAAGCACCCTTGCTTGCGTCATTCCCGCGCAAGCGGGAATCCAGGCCTTGAGTCAGCGCTGCCGCTGGCTTCCCGCCTGCGCGGGAATGACAGCTATTGATGTTCCGAGTCAGAAATGGGATTTGACGCCGAAGCCGAAGCGGTCGCAGAAGCACCCCGACCCGCCACCTCCAGCGCCAGACACAGGTCCTGCCAAGCCTTGGCCTTCTCCGGCAGCGCACGCAGCAGGTAGGCCGGGTGGTAGGTGACGATCACCGGCACGCCTTCGTACTGGTGCACACGACCGCGCAGGCGGCCGATCGGCTCGCTGGTGTTCAGCAGCGACTGCACGGCGAAGCGCCCCATGGCCAGGATGATCCTGGGCTGCACCAGCGCCACCTGGCGACGCAGGTAGGGCTCGCACTGCGCGATCTCGTCGGGCTGCGGGTTGCGGTTGCGCGGCGGCCGGCACTTGAGCACGTTGGCAATGTAGACGCCTTGGCGTGTCGGCGTCCCGTCCGAGGCCACCGGGTCGTCCGCATCGGCCTGGCGCGACAGTCCGATCGCCGCCAGCATGTTGTCGAGCAGCTTGCCGGCCTGGCCGACGAAGGGCTGGCCCAGCCGGTCCTCGTTCTCGCCCGGCGCCTCACCGATCACCATCCAGTCGGCACGCCGGCTGCCGACGCCGAACACGGTTTGCGTGCGGCCCGTGCACAGCGCGCAGGCGCGGCAGGCGGCGACGGCGGCTTCGAGCTGTGCCCAATCCATGGACTCGATACCGGCCGGGCGCGGCGCCAGCGTGGCGGCGGGCTGCGCCGGGTCGTGCTCGGGCGGCGTGGCCGCGGGCAACGGCGGTGGCGCAGGTTTGGCGGCCGATGTGGCCGCGCGCGGGCGCGTCGCATCGCTCCTGCCCGCTGGCGTGGCTTGCGGCGCGACGGGCGCGGCCGCCTGCTCATCGGCCGCTGGCGCGCGCGCGGCCGCGCGCGGCGCCCACACCCGGATGCCCATCTCGGCCAGCATGGCGCGCTGGCGATCGTCCAGACCGGTCGTCATTCGTAGTCCAGCGGCAGGCTCATCACCACCGCATCCTCGCGCGCGCCATGGCGCAGCGGGTAGTAGCCCTTGCGCAGGCCGACGCGGGAAAAGCCGCGCCGCAGATAGACTTGCTGCGCCCGCGCATTGCTGGCGCGCACCTCCAGCCACAGCCAGTCGGCGCGCAGCGTGCGCGACCACAGCACCAGCGCATCCAGCATCAGCCGTGCCCAGCCCTGGCGCTGATGCGCTGGCGCCACCGTGATGTTGAGCAAATGCATTTCGCGGTAGCCCGGCATGGCGATCAGGTAGCCCAGCAACTCATCGCCGCCCAGCAGACACTGCGCCAGATGGCCGGCGGCCAGGCTGTCCGTCAGGTTGCGGCGCGTCCAGGGATGGCTGTAGGCGCTCTGCTCGATCGCCAGCACGGCGTCCAGGCGCGCCGCCGTCATCGGCTCGAAGCGCGCTTGCAGCGCGTCGGGCGGCGGCAGTGGCACCGCCCGACGCGCCGCCTGAGTCGCGTGGTCAAGCAGCGCCATGCCGTTCCCGTTCAGCCGTGGTCAGGGCCACCTTGTCGCGGATGTACAGTGGCAGCGCCTGCGTCGCCGGCAGCGCCTGGCCGGCGGCCAGCAGCGTCGGCGCCAGATCGAGCAGCACACCGGCCTCGGGCCAGGCCTCGATGCGCGGCAGGCCGGCCAGGGCGGCGGGCAGGCGCTCGGCATAGCCGGCGAAGACGTTGCCCGCCAGCGCCCAGCCTTCGCCAGGCGGCAGCGCCAAGGTCTCCGGCGCGCCGACCTGGATGTCGGCCTGCGTTCGCCAGCCCGCGCTCTCGTGCACATAGGCGGCGCGGTAGACCTCACCCATGCGCGCGTCCAGCAGCGCCAGCACGCGCGTGGCGCCGTGCGACTGGCGCGCCGCCTCGGCCACGGCCAGCAGCGTATCGACCGGCAGCACCGGCCGCTCGGCGCCCCAGGCCAGGCCCTGCGCCACCGAGCACGCGGTGCGCAGCCCGGTGAACGAGCCCGGTCCGCGCCCGAACACGATGGCGCGCAAATCTCCTAGGCCCAAGCCCGCCTGCGCCAGCAGCGCCAGCACGGCCGGGATCAGCGCCGCCGAGGCTTGCGCACCGCCCGCACCCGCGTGCGCGAAACGCTCACCGTCGGCGCGCTGCACGGCGACCGACAGCCGCTCGGTGCTGGTATCGAAGGCAAGCAGATTCATGGCCCTGGATTATTGGGCGTT
Source organism: Burkholderiales bacterium (assembly GCA_016702555.1). Lineage (GTDB taxonomy): Bacteria > Pseudomonadota > Gammaproteobacteria > Burkholderiales > Burkholderiaceae_C > Ottowia. The sequence continues at coordinate 146,076 of JADJDV010000002.1, read as the reverse complement.
TGCGGCCCCTGCGCCGCCACCGGCCGCCAGGCCGCCGCACCGCCATGGCCGCCGCCCAGGCGCGCCGCGCGCACGCCAAACAGAATGCCGGCCGTCACCAGCGCCAGCCCGGCCAGCAGTCCCCAGCCCAGCGGCTCGCCCAGCAGCAGCACCGCGCCCAGCGCCGACAGCCCCGGCACCAGCGCCGTGATCATGGTCGAGCGCACCGGCCCGAAGGCGCGCACCATCTGCACGAAGGTGATCCCCGAGATCGCCACCGAAGCCACGCCCTGGAACAGCGCCTGAAACAGCATCTCGCCCCAGGGCGCTGCGCCCAGCCGCGTCGGCAGCCAGCCGGCGCCGGTCAGCAGTGCGAACAGCGGCACGTAGGTGAAGCAGGCGAACGCCGTGATGGCGATGGTGGCGCGCACCGCGTCCAGACCGTACTTGCGCGCCAGCACGCTGTACACCGACCAGCAGAACGCCGCCGCCATGAAGATCGCATCGCCCTTCCAGACCTCACCGCCCTCGAAGGCCGACAGCAGCCCCGCGCCGCCCACCAGCAGCCCACCCGCCAGAATGCAGCCCAGCCCCAGCGCGCGCCCAGACGTGATGCGCTCGCCCAGCAGCCCCATCGCCAACAGCGTGGTCCACAGCGGCAGGCTGCCCGGCATCAGCACCGAGGCGTGCGCCGCCGGCGCGTAGAAAAAACCCGCGTAGCACAGCAGCGCGTAGACCAGCCCCCCGAACAGGCCGGTGATCACGGTCTGGCGCAGCGGCAGCGGCGAAAAGCCCAGCAGCGACGAGGCCCCCGCGCCGCGCCGGCCGCGCGTCAGCCACCAGCCCCAGGGCAGCAGCACCGCGCTGGCGCCCAGCACGCGCATCAGCGCGATGTCGAACGGCAGCAGCGTGTGCGCCGCCGAGGCACGACCGATGATGATGAAACCGGTCCAGATGGCCACCGTGATGACGGCCGCCGCGATGCCGGTCGCACGGGGAGAAAGGGGCATCGCCGGATTATCGGCGCGCCGCCTTGATGCACACTGGCCGCATTAGCCGCGCAGCCGTCCGCCCCTGGCCCGATAAACTGCCGCCGTGAAACCCCGTCTTTCGCTCGTGTTCCTGTGCGCCGGCCTGGCGCTGGCCGGCAGCGCATGGGCGCAGCGCGAGTTGCCGCCCGAGATCGCCCAAGCACTGGCGCAGGCCAAGGTGCCGGCCACCAGCGTGGCCATGGTGGTGGCGCCCCTGGCGCCGCCGCCCGGCACCGTCAGCCGCGTGCCGGAACCGGTCAACCCGGCGGGCGAGCAGAACCCGGCGCCGGATGCCGCCGCGCAGGCAGCGCCGCCGCCGCGCCTGAGCTGGCAGGCCGACGTGGTGATGAACCCGGCCTCGGTGATGAAGCTGGTGACCACCTACGCCGGGCTCGACCTGCTTGGCCCCGGTCACTTCTGGAAGACGCGCGTCTACACCCAGGGTTTCATCCGCGATGGCGTGCTGCACGGCAAGCTGCTGATCAAGGGCAGCGGCGACCCCAAGCTGGTGCTGGAGCGCCTGCAGGAGTTGATGCGCGCCATCCAGGACAAGGGCGTGCGCCAGATCGATGGCGACATCCTGCTCGACAACAGCGTGTTCCGGCTGCCGCCGCACGACGCCGCCGCCTTCGACGACGACCCGCTGCGCCCCTACAACGCCGGGCCGGACGGGTTGCTGCTGAACTTCAAGTCGCTGATCTTCAAGTTCATTCCCGATCCGGCCACCCGCCGCGTGCGGGTGGAGAGCGAGCCGCCGATCGCCGGCGTCGAGATCCCGGCCGAGGTGCCGGCCGCCACCGGCGCCTGCGGCCCATGGCGCACGCGGCTGGCGGCCGACTTCAGCGACCCCAACCGCATCAGCTTCGCCGGCCGCTATCCCTTGAGCTGCGGCGAGCAGCAGTGGGGCGTGGCCTACGTCGATCCGGCCAGCTATGCGCCGCGCGTGATCGAGGCGATGTGGCGCGCCGCCGGCGGCGCGCTGAGCGGCCAGGTGAAATGGCTGGGCCAGCCGGCCACGGGGCAGCCGCTGGTGACCGGTTATTCGCTGTCGCTGGCGGAAATCATTGCCGACATCAACAAGTTCTCGAACAACGTGATGGCGCAGCAACTGCTGCTGACGCTGTCGGCGGCCGGCGACGGGCGCGGCAGCTTTGGCGAATCGCGCAACCGGCTGCAGCGCTGGTGGCGCGAGCGCTTCGGCCTGCGCGCCGCCCCGGTGATCGAGAACGGCGCCGGCCTGTCGCGCAATGAACGCATCAGCGCGGCCTCGCTCACCGCCTTGCTGCAGCAGGCCGCCAGCGGCCCGAACGCCGCCGTGTTCGCGCAGTCGCTGTCGGTCGCCGGGATCGACGGCACCACGCGCCGCATGGCCACGCGCAGCCCCGGCTCGGACGCCATCGGCAACGCGCGCCTGAAGACCGGCACGCTGCGCGACGTCGCCGCCGTTGCCGGCTACGCCTACGGCCAGTCGGGCCAGCGCTACGCGGTGGTCGGCATCATCAACCACCCCAATGCCGGCGCCGCGCGGCCGGCGCTGGATCGGCTGGTGGAGTGGGCGGTGAAAGACGCTCCCCCCTGAGTCGCCTGCGGCGCCTTCCCCCAAAGGGGGACAACGCCAGTGCCCGGCACAGGTCCGGGCACGGCGTTCGCTGGTATGGCCTGCTCCGCGGGCTCTTGATGCGGCTGGCTGCGCAGCCGCGCAAGGAGATTCAGATCAAGGCCGCAATCGCCTCGCCCATCGCCGTCGTCGACGCCGCGCCACCCAGGTCGGGCGTGCGCGGGCCTTGCGCCAGCACCTGCTCGATGGCGCTCAGCATGGCGTCGTGCGCGGCGTGTTCGCCCAGGAATTGCAACATCATCGCCGCCGACCAGATCATGGCCACGGGGTTGGCGATGTTCTGGCCGAAGATGTCGGGCGCCGAGCCGTGCACTGGCTCGAACAGGCTCGGGAATGTGCGCTCAGGGTTCAGATTGGCCGACGGCGCCAGGCCGATGGTGCCGGTGCAGGCCGGGCCCAGGTCGCTCAGGATGTCGCCAAACAGGTTGCTGGCCACCACCACATCGAAGCGCTGCGGCTGCAGCACGAAGCGCGCCGTGAGGATGTCGATGTGGTGCTTCTCGACCGCGATCTGCGGGTAGTGGGCGTGCATGGCGTCGGCGCGGCCGTCCCACCAGGGCATGGAAATCGCAATGCCGTTGCTCTTGGTGGCCATGTCGAGCTTCTGGCGCGGGCGCGCAGCCGCCTGCTCGAAGGCGAACTTCAGCACGCGGTCGGCGCCAAAGCGGCTCATCACCGTTTCCTGGATCACGATCTCGCGCTCGGTGCCCTGGTACATCACGCCGCCCAGGTTGGTGTACTCACCCTCGGTGTTCTCGCGCACGATGAGGAAATCGATGTCGCCCGGCTTGCGCCCGGCCAGCGGGCAGGGCACGCCCTCGAACAGCCGCACCGGCCGCAGGTTGATGTACTGGTCGAATTCGCGGCGGAATTTCAGCAGGCTGCCCCACAGCGAGACGTGGTCGGGCACCGTGGCCGGCCAGCCCACGGCGCCGAAGAGCAGCGCGTCCTGCGTTTGCAGCTGCGCCTTCCAGTCGGCGGGCATCATCTCGCCGGTCCTGGCGTAGTAATCGCAACTGGCCCAGTCGATCGGCGTCAGCGCCAGCTCGAAACCGAAGCGGGCTTGCGCCGCCCGCAGCGCGCGCAGCGCCTCGGGCATGACTTCCTGGCCGATGCCGTCGCCCGGGATGACGGCAATGCGGTGGCGGCGTGGGGCGGTGGGGTTCATGGCATGCGCTCCTGAAGCGGCGAGCATAGCTTGGGTTTCCCCTAGCGCGCCGAAGTGCGCGACAGGACTAGGATGGCCCGTTGATCACCCAAGGAGGCAACGTGAACATCAAGACATCCACCCACTGGAAACTGGCGCTGGCCTTGACCGCGGCGGCCGCGCTGACGGCCTGTGGCGGCGGCAGCGACAACAACGAACCAGCGCCGCCCGCACCGCGCGTCAGCGCCGTCAAGGTGGTGGGCGATTCGCTCAGCGACAGCGGCACCTTTGGTCTGAAGGCCACCATTCAGGCCAGCGCCGATGAGCCCAATGTGCTGTGGGTGGAACGCATTGCCAAGTCCTACGACCTGGCGCCGCTGTGCCCGGTCTACAGGTTGGACAAGATCGACGAGGTCCACGGCATGACCTTCGCGCCCAACTCGCAGCCCGGCTGCACCAACTTCGCCATCGGCGGCGGGCGCATCAACAACACGCTCCGTGATGGCGGCGCCGAGGGGGAACTGTCGGTGCTGCGCCAGCTGCGCGACGCCGGCACAGCGGGCTGGAAAGCCACCGACCTGCTGGTGGCCGATGGCGGCGGCAACGATGCGGCCGATCTGGTGGGCGCGTATTTGGGCGCACCCAGCGACCAGGGTGCTGCCTACATGACGCTGCTGGGCACCGTGATACCGTCCGCCACGCTGCAAGCGGTGCTGGCTGGCCCCAACGGCCTGGAGACCGCAGGTGGCCTGTACATGCAGACGCTGGCCGACAGTTTTGCCGCCAGCATCCGGACCAACGGGCTGGACAAGGGCTTGCAGCAGGCGCTGGTGGCCAACATCCCGACCATCACCTATACGCCGCGCTTCCAGGCCGTGCTGGCTCTGGTCGAGCAAGCCGGCGGCCCTGCGGTGCGCGCGCAGGCCGAGGGCTTGTTCAAGGGCTGGGTCAACGCCTTCAACCAACGCCTGGCCGAAAAGTTCGCTGACGAGCCGCGCGTCAAGGTGATGGACGTGGCGACGCGTTTCACCAGCTTCGTCGCGCAACCGCAGAACTACGGGCTCAGCAACGTCACGCTGCCGGCCTGCGGCGCGGAGTGGATTCCCGACAGCATCGTGCCGCATCGCGAATTCGCCGACTGCACGGCCGCCGCGCTGGCCGCGACCACGCCGCCGCCCGGTTCATCCGGCAGCGACTGGTGGAAGCGCTTCCTGTTTTCCGACGGTTTCCATCCGACGCCCTATGGCCATCAGTTGATGGGCGAGCAAGCGGTCGATCTGCTGGGCCAGGCCGACTGGCGCTAAGCCACGCCCACCCGCCAAACCCGCAGGCGCCGGCCGGCGATGCTGTCTTGCCTACACTTCGGTCACAGGCAAGACAGCAAAGGAGGTCGGCATGTCGGACACATGGATGACGGCAGTGGACACGCGCAGCGCCAGCGCGCTGGCGTCGGGGGCATTGCAGCCGGTGCAGTCGGAGCAGTTCGAGATGGAGCACGGCGGCCTGCCGTTCACGGTGCGCTGGGTGTCCTCGCTGGCGGCCAAGGACGCCAGCCAGGGCACGGCGGTGCCGGGCGGCCCGCGCGACCCCAACTTCAACCCCTTTCTCAACCCCGATCCCGAATTGACCGTGGGGCCGCTGGGCGACACCCACGTGGCGATCCTGAACAAGTTTCCGCTCAGCCCGCGGCATCTGGTGCTGGCGACCCAGGTATTCGCCGAGCAGTTGCTGCCGCTCGATCGCGCCGATTTCGAGGCGCTGGCGCGGCTGATGACCGAGGCCGGTGGCCTGGGCCTGTACAACGGCGGCGCGGCGGCCGGCGCCAGCCAGCGGCACAAGCACGTGCAGTGGATTCCCAGCAGGCCGGACAACGCCAGCCTGGCGCTGTTCCTGCCCGGACTGCCGGCCGAGGCGTCGCCGCTGACGCTGGCCACGCACCCGGCGCCGCCATTGCGCCATGTCTTCGTGCGCGTCGGTGACATCGTCGGCCAGCCCTTGGCTGCGACCGCCGAGCAGTTGCACCAGGCCTGGGGGCGCGGCTGCGAAGCGCTGGGTCTGGCCGCCGGCGCCGACGGCCTGCTGCCGCCCTACAACATGCTGGTCGGCGACGGCTGGATGCTGCTGATTCCGCGCCGCCAGGAGCATTTCGAGGACATCTCGCTCAGTGCCATCAGCTTCGGCGGCGCGCTCTACACGCGCCACCAGCCACAGGCCGAGCGGGTGCGCGCCGCCGGCCCCTTGCAGGTGCTGGCGCACGTGGGTTTCGCCACGCCGACGTGAGCCGGCACGCCAAACAAAAAGCCGGACTGCAAGGCCCGGCCTCGCGGCGCTCGCGCCGCCCGATCACCAGCGGTTCTTGAAGCGGGAGTAAGCGCTCTCGGTGTAGCGGTCGTCGGCGAACAGGCGCTGGATCGCCGGCGTCAGGTACAGGCCGTCGGCGAAGAACCAGCGGTCGTAGTTGGCGCCCGCGTGCACCGTGGCCGGCGTGCAGGTGCTGGCGTCGGGCGTGGTGCAGACGGGATCCCTGGCGTTGTCGACGGGGTAGCTGCCTGGCTTGTTGTAGATCAGGTTGAAGAACAGCGCCGAGTCGAAGAACAGCACGTTGGCGCCCAGGCCGGCAATCTCGATCTTCGTCGCGTCGTTGAAGGCATTCGACAGGCTCTCGATCGCGCCTTCCTGGTCCAGCCCGCGCGCCCAGGGCGTGCTGCCGACGTTGTAGACGCCGGTCACCACCACGTGGGTGCCGCCCGCCTGCACCACGCGCCGCACCTGCTGGCCGAGCGCCTTGCCGGCCGCCTGCACCGCCTGCGTGCTGGCGGCCGAGATGCCGGTGGCCTCGACCGCCGCCACGATGTCGCTGATGCCGCCGTTCAGGAACACCACGTCGCCGGCGACCAGGCTGGTGCGCGCCAGCAGGGTGTCGAGCTGCTGCTGCACGCTGGGGGCGTTGGTACCGCTGCGGGTGTCGGCGCTGGCCACGCGGGCGTGGCCTTGCGCGTAGCCCCAGCCGCCGGCCGAGGCCGGCTCCAGCGTCAGCTTGTAGTGCGACGCCAGTTGTTGCAGCCAGTTCAGCGAGCCGTCGTTGACGGTGTAGCGGTGGCCGTTCTGGCCCACGTCGGCGAAGCCGTCGCCGACCGAGATGAAGCGCGTGGGCGTCAGGTCGGACACCACCGAGCCAGAGCCGCAGGCGGCCAGCAGGGCGGCGCCAGCGCAAGCCAGCGCCAGCGCGCTGCGGCGGGACCAGGAAGCAATCATGCGAACTTCTCCAGAAAGGGAAGCGGCTAGTTTAACGAGCGCGGCGCGCTCAGGCCGATGCGGCGGCACGCCGCAGGCGGTCACGCACGCCTTCCCAGGCGGGCTCGTCCGGCGGCGTCTCAACCCAGATCAGGCGCGCGCCGGCGTCGTCGAAGCCGCGCAGCACCGCGAACAGCTCGCGCGCCGCCACCTCGGCGTCGCCCGGCATGGGTCGCAGGATGAGCACGCCCGGCGCCGGCGGCAAGGGCGCGCGCGCCCAGATCGCCAGCGGTGCGGCGTCGGCGCCGCGCCCATCCAGCGCGGCGCGCAACTCGTGCGCGTCCATCAGGCGCAGTGGCGCGCTCGGCGCGTAATGCGCCTCCAGCGTACCGGACGCGCTGGGATCGGGCTCAGAAAGCTCTTGCTTCGATGGCAGGCGCAGGCCCGTCACGCGCTCGATCGCAGCACGCCCGACCTGCCCCGGGCGCAGCAGCACCGGCGCGCCGCGCGTGCAGTCGACGATGCTGGACTCGATGCCGACCGCGCACGGCCCGCCGTCGAGCACCAGCAGCGTGTCGCCGAACTCGCGCACCACGTGGGCGGCGGTGGTCGGGCTGATGCGGCCGAAACGGTTTGCGCTGGGTGCGGCCAGCCCGCGCACGCCCCGCGTGGCGCAGGCCGACAGCACGGCTTGCGCCACCGGGTGCGCGGGGCAGCGCAGGCCGAGGGTGGCGTGCCCGCCGGCCGCCGCATCGGCCACGCCAGCGCGGCGCGGCAGGATCAGGGTCAGCGGGCCGGGCCAGCAAGCGTCGATCAGCGCTTGCGCGAAGGCCGGCACCTCGGCGGCGAACTCGGCCACCTGCGCCGCGCCCGCCACGTGCACGATCAGCGGGTGGTCGGCCGGCCGGCCCTTGGCGGCGAAGATGGCGCGCACCGCCGCCTCGTTGCCGGCGTCGGCGGCAAGGCCGTACACGGTCTCGGTCGGCAGGCCGACCAATTGACCGGCGGCCAGCGCGTCGGCGGCGGCGGCGATGGAGGCGGGGAACTGGCCGTCAAGCACCATGGCCAAGGTCCAAGGTGCATGCCCCCGCTGCATGCCGCACCCAAGATCGAATGGCCGCGGAGCAGGCCAGGCCGGAACGCCGTGGAGCGGGCCTGGCCGGGCCACTGGCGTTGTCCCCCTTAGGGGGAAAGCCCGCCCAGGACACGATCCGGGGGCGCCGAAGGCGACTCAGGGGGGGCACTTCAAAACGCCTCGATCCCCAGCAACGCCGCCGCCTTCAGGGCGCGGTCGCGCACGCTGGCGGCGTCCGGCCCGGTGAATGTCAGGTGCCCCATCTTGCGGCCGCGCCGCGCCTCGGTCTTGCCGTACAGGTGCAGGTGCGCGCCGGGCAGCGCCAGCACGGCGTCCCATGGCAGCGCGCGCGGCGCGTCGGCGGCATCGAACCACAGGTCGCCCAGCAAATTGAGCATGATGGCGGCGCTGTGCTGGCGCGGCGCGGGCAGCGGCAGGCCGGCCAGCGCGCGCACCTGCAGGTCGAACTGCGAGGCATCGCAGGCGTCGACCGTGTAGTGGCCGCTGTTGTGCGGGCGCGGCGCCATCTCGTTGACGACCAGCCGGCCGTCCTGCAGCACGAAATACTCGACGCACAGCACGCCGACGTAGTCCAGCTCGTGCGCGATGTCGACGGTCGCCTGGCGCGCCTGCGCAGCGGTGGCGGCGGGCAGGTTGCCCTCGTACACCTCGGTCACGGACAGGATGCCGCCCCGGTGCAGGTTGCGCTGCACCGGCAGGCTGACGGCCTGGCCGTCGCGCCCGCGCGCCACGATCACCGAGCACTCGTGGGCCAGTGCCAGCCGCTGTTCCAGCACGCAGGCGGCGCGGCCCGTGCCAGCCCAGGCATCGGCCAGTTCGGCGCGCGTGGCCACACGCGCCTGGCCCTGCCGTCATACCCTAAGCGCGCGGTCTTCAGGATGCCGGGCAGCAGTGCATCGGGTACGGCGGCCAGGTCGGCTTCGGTTTCAATCACGGCGTGCGGCGCCGGCGCGACGCCACTGGTGGCGGCGCAGTGCGCGAAATGCGCCTTCTCGCGGATGCGGTCCTGCGCGATCGCCACGCACGCGGCCGCCGGCGCCACCGGCCGAGTGGCCGCCAGCACAGCCAGCGCCTCGGCTGGCACGTTCTCGAACTCGGTGGTGATGGCGGCGGCGCGCGCCGCCAGTTCGCGCAGCGCGTCGGCGTCGGTGTAGTCGGCCTCGATGAAATGGTGGCTGATGCGCCCGGCCGGGCTGGTCCGGTCGGGATCCAGCACCACCGTCTCGTAGCCCAGCGACTGCGCCGCATGCACGAACATGCGCCCCAGCTGCCCGCCCCCCAGCACGCCGAGCATGGCGGGCCGGCCATCGATCAGGCTGCCGGGCAGCAAAGGAAGCGAGGTCGGCATGGTGAAAGCGCGCTCAGGCCGGCGGCAACGTCATGGCGCGCGCAGCCGCCGTCTGCTCGGCGCGAAACTGCTCCAGCCGCGCACGCAACGCAACGTCCTCATTCGCCAGCAGGGCCACCGCGAACAGCGCCGCGTTGGCGGCGCCGGCCTGGCCGATGGCGAAGGTGGCCACCGGAATGCCTTTGGGCATCTGCACGATGCTGTGCAGCGAATCGACGCCTTGCAGGTGGCGGCTGGCCACCGGCACGCCCAGCACCGGCACCACGGTCTTGGCGGCCAGCATGCCCGGCAGATGCGCGGCGCCGCCGGCACCGGCGATGATGGCCTTCAGCCCGCGCCCGGCGGCGCTTTCCGCGTAGGCGAACATGTCGTCGGGCATGCGGTGCGCCGAGACCACGCGCGCCTCGTGCGGCACGCCGAACTGCTGGAGGATCTGGACGGCGTGCTGCAGGGTGTCCCAGTCGCTGCTGGAGCCCATCACCACGCCAATGAGCGCTTGCGTCATGGCGATCAATCGGGTTGCAAGCGCCCGATTTTAGGGTGACGGCACGCCCGGCGCCGGAACGCGCCATGCCAATCGGGGACAATCGCCGCATGATCGACGCCACCCTGCAAAATTTCGAAGCCGAGGTGCTTGCCGCCTCGATGAGCACGCCGGTGCTGCTGGACATCTGGGCCGAATGGTGCGGTCCGTGCAAGCAGCTGGGGCCGGTGCTGGAGCAACTGGAAACCGAGTACGCCGGCCGCTTCATCCTGGCCAAGCTCGACGCCGACAAGGTGCCGCAGATCGCCGGCCAGTTGTCGCAGATGCTGGGCGTGCGCAGCATTCCGCTGTGCGTGCTGTTCAAGGGCGGGCAACCGGTCGATGCCTTTGTCGGCGCGCAGTCGGCGGCGCAGATCCGCCAGTTCCTCGACAAGCACGTGCCCAGCGAGGGCGCGCTGGCCGCTGAGGAGGAATTGAGCGAGGCGGAGGCCTTGCTCGAATCCGGCGACACCGACGCCGCGCTGGCCAAGCTGGCCGACGCGCTGGCGCAGGACCCCGGCAACGACGACGCGCGCGCCGACTACGCGCGCTTGCTGATCGCCACCGGCGGCTTCGAGCAAGCCGCCGCCACGCTGGAAGAGCCCTTGAGGCGCGAGCCGCGCCCGCTGCGCTTCGACGCGCTGCGCCGCTGGCTGGACGCGATGGAGTTCGTGCAGCAGGACGAGCGCGGCAACTGGCCGATCGAGCAGTTCGACGCCGCCATCGCCCAGGACAAGCGCGATTTCGACACCCGCTTTGCCAAGGCGCAGGTGCTGATGGCCGAAGGCGAGTGGACCTCCAGCATGGACGAGTTGCTGGAGATCATCCTGCGCGACAAGAAATGGAATGGCGAGGCCGCGCGCAAGACCTACGTCGCCATCCTGGAGTTGTTGACCCCGCCGCCCAAGGCCGCCGCCGCGACCGGCCAGAGCGCCGGCGGCATCGAACTGACCGGCAAGGCCGCCGCCGCGGCCGCAGGACCCGCAGGCCGAGCTGCTGTCGAGCTATCGGCGCAAGCTGTCGATGGCCTTGAACTGAAAATCCAGAAAACCGGACGCGCAGGACGCGGAAGATTCCGGCTGTTTTCAGCCTCCGCCCGACACCCGCTCAGCCAGTGCCAGGTACTCTGACACCGACACTTCCTCGGCGCGCCGCTGTACATCGAAGTCGCCCGCAAAGCCGCGCGCATCCAGCCACTTGCCCAGTGTGTGGCGCAGCAGCTTGCGGCGCTGGCTGAAGGCGATCTGCACCAGTTCGGACAACGCCGCCAGGTCGAGCGGCACGAAGTCGGTGCGCGGCAGCATGCGCACCACGGCACTGTCAACGCGCGGTGGCGGGTCGAACGATTCGGGCGGCACGAACAGCACGTTTTCCATCGCGTAGCGCCACTGCAGCATCACCGACAGGCGGCCGTAGTCGGCCGTGGCGGGCGCGGCGACCATGCGGTCGATGACTTCCTTTTGCAGCATGAAGTGCTGGTCCTGGATGTGCGCGGCGCCGGGCAGCAGATGAAACAGGATGGGCGTGGAGATGTTGTAGGGCAGGTTGCCGACCACGCGCAGGCCGGGCGCGGGCGCCGCCAGCTGCGTGAAATCCACCTTCAGCACGTCGGCCTCGATCACCTCCAGCTGCGCATGCGCGCGCAGCCGCGCCGCCAGGTCGCGGTCCAGCTCGATCACGGTGAGCCGGCCCAGGCGCTCGACCAGCGGCTGCGTCAGCGCCGCCAGCCCTGGCCCGATCTCGACCATGGCCTGACCCGGCCGCGGGTCGATGGCGCGCACGATGGCGTCAATGATGGCCGGGTCGGCCAGGAAGTGCTGGCCGAAGCGCTTGCGGGGAATGTGCTTCATCCAGGCAGCACAAGGCCTCGACGTCGAGTGGCTGCGGAGCAAGCCATGCCAGCGGCCGCCGTGGCGCGGGCTTGGCCCGGCCACTGGCGGCGTCCCCCCGGGGGGAAGGCGCGCAGCGACTCAGGGGGGACATCATCTCGGCGGCTCGCGGTACTCGACGTAGGCGCGCCCGCGCACTTCCTGCGCCCAGGTCTCGAAGGCCTCCTGCGCCTTGCGCTCGCGCAGCATGTTGCGCGCCAGCTGGCGCTGCTCGGCGGCAGTGAGCACCTGCTCACGTCGTCCGTCGACGCGGATCAGGTGCACGCCGAAGCGGCTCACCAGCGGTTCGCTGATCGCGCCGGCGTCGAGGTTGTTCATGGCCTGCTCGAACTCGGGCACGAACTGCCCTGGGTTGGCCCAGCCCAGATCGCCGCCCTCGGCCGCACTGTCGTCCTGCGAGTGCTGGCGCGCCAGTTCCTCGAAGCTGGCCTGGCCCGCCTGGATGCGGCGCCGGAAGTCGGCGGCGCGCTCGCGCGCGACCTGCTCGCTCTGTGTCGGGCCGACGCGCAGCAGGATGTGGCGCGCATGCGTCTGCGGGATGCGCACTTCGGGCAGGTCCTTGTTCTGCTGGCGCTCCAGCACCTTGAGCAGGTGAAAGCCAGCGTCCGACTTGACCGGGCCGACGATGTCGCCGACGCGCGCGCGCTGGGTGTGGCGCACGAACAGCTCGGGGTAGCGGTCGGCCGGGCGCAGGCCCAGCACGCCGCCGTCGCGGCCGCGGTTGTTGGCGTCGGAGTATTCCTGTGCCAGTTTGGCGAAGTCCTCACCGCCGCGTGCGCGCCGCGCCACCTCGTCGGCGCGCACCTGCAGGCGGGCGGTCTCGGTGGCGCTGGCGCCCTCGGGCACGGCAACGAGGATCATCGCCAGGTTCAGTTCGAGCTGGCCGGCGGCGGCGCCGGTCTGCTCGCGGATGTAGGCCTCGACCTCGCTGTCGCTGACCTTGATGCGCGGCTCGATCTCGCGCTCGCGCAGGCGCGCCAGCAGCACCTGGTTGCGCACGTCGTCGCGGAACTCGGCCAGCGTCAGGCCTTCCTGCTGCACGCGGCGGTGCAGTTCCTCGACGGTGGCGAGCTGGTTCTGGCGCGCGATCGCCAACTCGGCCTGGGCCAGCGCGGCGTCGTCGACCTTCAGGCCGTGCTCGCGCGCGTACTGCAGCTGGGCACGCTCGGCGATCAGGCGCTCGAGCATCTCCTTGCGCAGCGCCTCGCTGGACGGCGCGCCCTGGCCGCGTCCGTCCAGCTGGCGCTGCGCCCGCGCCATGCGCGCGCGCACCTCGTGGTTGGTGAGCGGCTCGCGGTTGACCACGGCAACGATGAAGTCGGCCTCGCGCGGCGCGCTGCTGACCGGCGCCGGCGCCCGCGCCGGCGCCGAAGCGACAGGCGCAGGTACGACCGCCGCGGGCGCCGCCGCAGCCGGTGCCGCGGCCGGCTTGGCCGGTGGCTTCTTGGCCTGCGGCTTCTTGGCGGGCGCCTTTTTCGTCGGCGCCGCCTGGCGCTTAGCGCTGGGCTGGGTCTGCGCCTGCGCCTGCGCCGGCAGCGCCAGCGCCGCACACGCAATCAGCCACAGCAGCCCGTGGGCTCGGGCCAGCCTGGAAGGAATGAAGGGCATCTTGCTTCTCCTAAATGGGCCATAAGCGTCCCGCTGCGCCACGGACACCGGACCGATGGCCGCGGAGCAGGCCGAACCAGCAACCGCCGTGGCCGGACCGGTGCCGGCCACCAGCGGTGTCCCCCCTTCAGGGCGGAAGGCGCGCAGCGCCTCAGGGGGCTTAGTCATATTCTGTGAAACGGCTCGGCGCCGTGACTTCCTGGCGCAGGTACTGGTAACGCGGAATGTTGTTGCGCAGCGTACGCAACGGGTTGCTGCCGAGCCGCGACAGGCCGACGAACTCAAGCTGGAACATGATGCGCCGCGTGGCCGAGGTGGTCGAGCTGTGCAACTGCTCCAGCACCACGCGGCCGATCCAGCAGCCGGCATCGTATTCGAGCCCCAGGATGGCGTCGACCAGCTTGCGGTCCTGCAGGCTGTAGTTCAGCCGGCCGACGCTGTACCACTGGCCGTTGCAGCTGCTGCCACCGCTCGGGCGGCTGGCGCCGAGCTCGGGCCGTCCGCCGGTCAGCGCGGCCAGCGGCCATTGCCAGCCGACGTCGACCGATTCGCTTTTCAGGTCGCGCTGATGGCGGTAGGCCAGGCTCAGCGTACGAAACGGCCCGGGCGACCAGCGACCGAGCACGGTGGTGCGGGTCGAGCGCCGGGTATCGGGGTTGTACTGCACCACGGTGTCGAAGGCCCAGCGCGGATCCCAGTTGATGCCGGCGCCGAGCATGATGTCCGACAGGCCGCGGTGGGTGGGTGTGCCGCCGGGCAGCACCACCTGCTGGCCGGAGAAGCGGTAGCGCTGCGCGATGTCCAGGCGCACCGCCTCGGCGCCGCTGTCGGGATCGAGCAGGCGCGTGGTCAGCCCAGCCGTGACCAGGTTGTTGTCGACGATGCGGTCGTGGCCGGCGAAGGCGTTCTCGGACCAGATGGTGGCGAAGTTGAAGTCGTACAGGCCGGAGTCGTAGTTGGGCAGCCGACTCTGGTCGCGGTACGGCGTGTAGACATACATCAGGCGCGGCTCCAGCGTCTGCGTGAAGACGCGGCCGAAATAGCGCGCCGGGCGCTCGAACACCAGGCCGCTGTCGAGGCTGAGCGTGGGCAGCACGCGGCTGGCCGAACTGGCGCCGTCGGACAGGGTGCCGTCGAAGCGGTAGCTGGTGGCGTGCAGCTGCGCCTTGGGCGTGATGAAGCCCCAGGGCCGCACGAACGGGTGCGCCAGCTGGGCGTGCATCAGCGCGCGGTCTGCATCGGGTTGCTGGGTCCAGAAGCGGTCGCCGCGGAAGCGGGTGAAGTCGGCGTCGACCGAGTAGTCGAAGCCGCGGTCGTTGAGCTTGCCCCAGCGCCCGGTCAACTGCGGCAGCCGGTCATAGGGCGGCACGATCGGCGCATTGACGTCCTGCAGCGTCTGCCATTTGAGCGCGCGCGCGGTGAAGCCGAAGTCGCCGTGCCCCCAACTCAGCGAACCGTCGTTGGCGAGCAGGCGGGTGGTCAGCGACAGGCCCTTGCGGCTGAAGTCGCGCCAATAGTCGTTGTCGCTGACGCGGTTGAGGTTCAGGTTGAGGCCGACACCGCCGATGGCGTCGATGCCGGAGTCGAGACTGCCGTGGTGGCGCGCGAACAGCGCCCAGCGGTCGCGCTGGCGCAGCCGGTCGTTGGGCATCACATGGGCGTTCAACTGCCCCTTGTAGTTGTTCTCCAGATAGCGGAACTCACCGCTGGCATCGACGCCGCGGCGCAGCATCAGGCCGGGTGTCAGGGTGGCGTCGCGCTGCGGCGCGATGTTCCAGTAATAGGGCACCGACAGGTCGAGGCCGCTCTTGTTGTCGATGCCGAGGGTGGGCGGCAACCAGCCCGACTTGCGCCGCTCGCTCAAGGGGAAGGTCAGCGCCGGCACCGGCAGGATCGGCACGCCCTTGAACTCCAGCACCGCGCCCTCGGCGCGGCCCTCGTCGTTTTCCTGGTCGAGTTCGAGCCGGTCGGCGCGCAGGATCCAGTCGGGCAGCGCGTCGGGCGCGTCGATGCGGCAGGTGGTGTAGGTGCCGTGCAGCACCGTGGCGCGGTCGGGGTCGTGCAGCTCGACGCGCTCGGCGCGGCCATGCGCGCCGGTGGCTAGGAACTCGTAGCTGGGCTGCAGAAAGAAGCCCTCGAAGGCATCGATCTGCAACTGGCCCTCGGTGGCGGTGTAGCGGTCGCCCTTGGCATTGAGGCGCACCGCGCCCCTGACGGTGGCGATGTCGGTGGTCTGGTCGTGCGTCATGCGATCGGCGCGCAGCGTCAGGCCGGGGCGGCGCAGCTCGGCGTCGCCTTCGATCACCGTTTCCAGATCGGTGCGGCCGCTGATGCGATCGCCTTGCACGAAAGCGGGCGGCTGCCCCTCGGGTGGCTGCTCGGCCAGCAGGGGCGTGGCGCGCAGGCGCAGCGCCGGCTCGGGCTGGGCGGCCACACCGCCGGCCAGCAGCCCCGCTGGCCAGGGCGACCGCACGCACTGCCAGCCGCCGCCGCGCGGCGCGCGCGGGTTCGATGGGAGGGGGGCGACGACACGTGCACTGCGAATGGGGTCGGATCGGCGCGCGGCAGGGGTCAGCCGCTCGCCGGCACGCTCTAGAATCGATTATCCATGAGCGATGCCGGTTTCCCAGCCCCCGCCAACCCCAGCGGCGCCGCCGCGGTCGGCTGGACCGATCCGGCGCGCCAGGCCGCCTTCGACACCTGGCTGGCGCGCGTGGCGCCGACGCAGCGCCTTCGGCCCGCCAGCTTGCGCATCGCCTCGGCGGACGCGAGCTTCCGGCGCTACTTCCGCCTCGACACCGAGGACGGCGCCACCCGCATCGTCATGGACGCGCCGCCGGCACAGGAGAACAGCGCCCCCTTCGTCCACGTCGCCGGCCTGATGCAGGCCGCCGGCCTGAACGTGCCGCAGGTGCTGGACTGGGACCAGACGCACGGTTTTCTGCTGCTGACCGACCTGGGCGCGCGCACCATGATGGAGGCGATCGACCGCGAGCGGCCCGAGGCCAATCGCCCGCTCTATCTGCAGGCCATCGATGCGCTGCTGCAATGGCAGCAGGCCTCGCAACCCGGCCAGCTGCCGCCCTACGACGACGCGCTGCTGCGGCGCGAGCTGGCGCTGTTCCCCGACTGGTATCTGGCGCAGCACCGCGGTGTGGTCATCTCTGACGCGTTGCGCGAGACCCTGGACAAGAGCTTCGACCTGATCGTGGCACGCAATCTGGCCACGCCGACGGTGTACGTGCACCGCGACTTCATGCCGCGGAACTTGATGGCCGGCGCGGTCGAAGCCCCCCTCGGCGTGCTCGACTTCCAGGACGCCGTGTACGGCCCCGTCACCTACGACATCGCCAGCCTGATGCGCGACGCCTTCCTGAGCTGGGACGAGGACTTCGTGCTCGACATCACGGTGCGCTACTGGGAGCGCGCGCGCCGCTTAAGCCTGCTGGACTTCGAGGACTGGCACAGCGATTTCGGCGCCTTCTGGCGCGCGGTCGAGTGGATGGGATTGCAGCGGCACCTGAAGGTGGCGGGCATCTTCGCGCGCCTGACGCTGCGCGACGGCAAGCCCAAGTACCTGGCCGACGTGCCGCGCTTCATCGCCTACATCCGCCACACCGCCGGGCGCTACCGCGAGCTGACGCCGCTGCTCAGGCTGGTGGACGAGATCGAAGGCGCACCCGCGGCAAGCGGCTGGGTCATCGGGCGCGGTTGACGCTTCCGCAGCGCAAGCAGCGTTCCCCTTTATTGCGCAACGGGGTGAGAAGCTATGCTTTCGATAGCTCGCCCATCGCCCGGTCCCGCAGCAAGCGCAGTCCATTCGCCACCACGATCAGGCTGGCGCCCATGTCGGCAAACACCGCCATCCACATGGTGACCAAGCCGGCCAGCGCCAGCACCAGAAACACCGCCTTGATGCCCAGCGCAATGACGATGTTCTGCCACAGCACGCCATGGGTGCGGCGCGACAGGCGGATCAGTGCGGGCAGGCGGCGCAGGTCGTCGTTCATCACGACCACATCGGCGGCTTCCATGGCGATGTCGGTGCCGGCCGAGCCCATGGCGATGCCGATGTCGGCGGAGGCCAGCGCGGGCGCGTCGTTGATGCCGTCGCCCACCATGGCGGTCAGGCCGTATTGGCCTTGCAGCTCGGCGATGCGCGTCAGCTTGTCGGCCGGCAGCAGCTGGCCATGCGCGGCGCCCACGCCGACGGCATGGGCCACGGCTTGCGCGGCGGCGGGGTGGTCGCCCGACAGCATCACGGTGTGCACGCCCAGCGCGTGCAGCTCGCGCACGGCTTCGGGTGCGTGATCCTTCAGCGTGTCGGCAACGGCAAACAGCGCCAGCACCGCCGTGTCGGACACCAGCAGCGACACGCTGCGGCCCTGCGCCTGGTGCGCGGTCAGGCGCTCGTCCAGGTCGGCGTTGCCCAAGCCCAAGGCGGTGACGGCGCGCGCGCTGACCAGACGCAGGCGCTGACCGGCCACCACGCCTTCGACACCACTGCCGGACTGATCGACAAACTGCGCCACTTCGCTGGCCTGTACGCCCTGCGCAGCCAAACCCTGGGCAATGGCCAGCGACACCGGGTGATCGCTGTGAGAAGAAAGTGCCGCTGCCGCAGGCAGGACATGCGCGGACAGCTCCTCTTCCAATAGCATTTCCTGCGCCACCAGCACCGGCTTGCCCAGCGTCAGCGTACCGGTCTTGTCGAGCGCCACGGCCTTCAGGCCGCGCGCCTGCTCCAGGTACACGCCACCCTTGACCAGCACGCCGCGCCGCGCCGCATTGGCCAGCGCACTGACGATGGTGACCGGCGTGGCAATCACCAGCGCGCACGGGCAGGCAATCACCAGCAGCACCAGCGCCTTGTAGATGGCGGCCAGCCCCGTCCAGCCCGCCAGCCACGGCCCCAGCAGCGCCACGGCGAGCGCCAGCGCGAACACCGCCGGCGTGTAGACGGCGGCAAAGCGGTCGATGAAGGCCTGCGTGGGTGCGCGCTCACCCTGCGCCTGCTCCACCGCGTGGATGATGCGCGCCAGCTGCGTGTCGCGTGCGCCGGCGGTCACGCGCAGCTCCAGCACGCCGGTCTGGTTCAGCGTGCCGGCGTACACGGTGTCGCCCACCGTCTTGTCGACCGGCAGGCTTTCGCCGGTGACGGGCGCCTGGTCGATGGCGCTGTGCCCCGCCGTCACCACGCCGTCCAGCGCCAGGCGCGCGCCGGGCTTGACGCGCACCGTGGCGCCCACGGGCACGTCGGCGGCCTTCGCGTTGTGCCAAGCGCCGTCGGCGCTATGCTGCTCGACCACGTCGGGCGCCATTTGCAGCAGGCCGCCGATGGCGCCACGCGCGCGATCGACGGCGCGCGCCTCCAGCCACTCGGCCAGCGCGTACAGCGCCATCACCATGGCGGCCTCGGGCCACTGGCCGATCAGAAAGGCGCCGGTGACGGCCACCGCCATCAGCGCGCTGATGTTCAGCCGCCCGCGCTTGAGCGCGTTCAGCCCCTTGAAGTAAGTGGACAGCCCGGCCAGCAGCACGGCGGCCACCGCCAGCAGCGCACCCGTCCAGCGCAGGGGCTCAGGCAGCGCGGCGTGCGCAATCTCGGCGCCCAGCGCCAAGGCCAGGGCAGCGCCGATGCGCGCGCCGCCCGGGGCCAGCAGCAGGGCGCGCCAGCCGGGGGGGACGGGCGCAGGGCCGCGCGAATGGTCGAGCTGGTGGTCGTGGTCGTGCGCGTGGTCATGGTCGTGCCCGTGTGCCGTGCATTGCGCAGGTGGCAAGGGTGTGTCGGCCGCGCCGTGTGCCGGAGCAAAACCGACCTGGCGCAGGCGCGCTTCCACCTGGGGCAGCACGCCGGGCAGGGCATGAACCGTCAGCTCGCGCGCGCCCAGCCGAAACGCCAGCCGCTGCACGCCCGCCAGATCGCTCAGGGCGTGGCGGATCTCGCTCTCCTCGGCCGCGCAGTCCATGTTGGGGATGCGCCAGGTGACGGTGTCAGATGACCTCAACGTACTCATGGCCCGATTGGAAACCCTGGAGCAACTCCAGGGTCAAGTCACGACAATGGCCTTCATGAAAATCAGCCAACTCGCCCAGGCCACCGACACACCAGTGGACACCATCCGCTATTACGAGCGTGAAGGCCTGCTGCCCGAGCCCGCGCGCGGCGACAACAACTACCGCGTGTACGGCCCCGAGCACGCCGAGCGCCTGGCCTTCATCCGCCAGGGGCGCGGGCTGGACATGTCGCTGGGCGAAATCCGCACCCTGCTGGCCTGGCGCGACCAGCCCGACGCCGACTGCGGCGCCGTCAACGGCCTGCTGGACGAGCACATCGGCCACATCGCCACCCGCATCCGCGCGCTGCGGGCGCTGGAAAAGCAGTTGCAAGCGCTGCGCGCTCAGTGTCGCCAGGCCAGCACCACCGTCCACTGCGGCATCCTGAGCGGCCTGGTACAGGCTGCCGCCGACCGACCGCGGCGCGACACGCAAGCACGAGGCAGCCACATTCACGGCACGCACCGCTGATCCTGCAGGGCCGCGCGCAACGGGAATCCGGGCCCGACACCTTTTTGCACTCGCGACGCGGCGCCAACCCGCCGGGCTCTTACCATTGCGCCACTTTTCACGACAAGGAGCGAGGCATGAGTCTGTTGAACTGGCAGGAAAGGCCGGCAAGCGCGCTGGCGGGCGGCGGCGTCATCGACCCGGACGAGCGCCTGCCCTGGCCGCAGACCGCGGCCATGGGCGTGCAGCACGTGGTGGCCATGTTCGGCGCCACCGTGCTGGCACCGATCCTGATGGGCTTCGACCCCAACCTGGCGATCCTGATGAGCGGCATCGGCACGCTGATCTTCTATTTCGTCACCGGCGGCAAGGTGCCGAGCTACCTGGGCTCATCCTTCGCCTTCATCGGCGTGGTGATCGCCGCCACCGGCTACGCCGGCCAGGGGCTCAACGCCCACATCGGCGTGGCGCTGGGCGGCATCATCGCCTGCGGCCTGCTGTACACGCTGATCGGCGCCATCGTGCAGGCCGTGGGCACCGGCTGGATCGAGCGCCTGATGCCACCGGTGGTGACCGGCGCGGTGGTGGCGGTGATCGGCCTGAACCTGGCGCACATCCCGGTCAAGAACATGGCGGCCGGCAACTTCGACAGCTGGATGCAGCTGGTCACCTTCGTCTGCGTGGCGCTGGTGGCCGTGTTCACGCGCGGCATGGTGCAGCGTCTGCTGATCCTGGTCGGGCTGGCGCTGGCGACGCTGGTCTACCTGCTGTTGGCCAATGGCATGGGCCTGGGCAAGCCGATGGATTTTTCCGGCATCGCCAAGGCGCCCTGGGTCGGCTGGCCGAACTTCACCGCGCCGGTGTTCGACCCCAGCGCCATGCTGCTGATCGCCCCGGTGGCGCTGATCCTGGTGGCCGAAAACCTGGGCCACATCAAGGCCGTGGCCGCCATGACCGGCAAGAACCTCGACCCCTACATCGGCCGCGCGTTCGGCGCCGACGGCCTGGCGACCATGGTCTCGGGCAGCGTCGGCGGCACCGGCGTGACCACCTACGCCGAGAACATCGGCGTGATGGCGGCCACGCGCATCTATTCCACCGCCGTGTTCGTGGTGGCGGCAGGGGTGGCGCTGGTGCTGGGCTTCAGCCCCAAGTTCGGCGCGCTGATCCAGGCGATTCCGCTGCCGGTGATGGGCGGCGTGTCGATCGTGGTGTTCGGCCTGATCACCATCGCCGGCGCCAAGATCTGGATCGACAACCAGGTCGACTTCAGCCAGCCCGCCAACCTGCTCACCGCCGCCATCACGCTGGTGCTGGGCACGGGCGACTTCACGCTGCAGTTCGGCAGCTTCGCGCTGGGCGGCATCGGCACCGCCACCTTTGGCGCCGTTCTCCTACACGCGCTGCTCAGGCGCCGCACCTAACATGAGGCGCTTGTGAACCATCGTCTGACAGGAGAACGCCCATGAAAACCCATGTCCTGCGCACCGCCGCCCTGGCCGCCGCCGTGGCTGGCCTGGCCGCCTGCGCCACCAGCAACACCAACACCGGCGAAGCCAACGAGAACAACCCGCGCACCGAAGCCTCGGCCCGCCTCACGTCGGCCGCTGGCGGCGCGGCGCTGCCCAACCCGCAGTCGCCCACGCAGGGCGCGGTGAAGTTTTCGCAGGTGCGCGACATCGTCAGCGCGAGCGGCAGCGTCACCGGCCTGGCGCCCAACGCACGCCACGCTTTCCACGTGCATGAAAAAGGCGATTGCTCGTCGCCCGACTTCAACAGCGCCGGTGGCCACTTCAACCCCACCAGCCAGCCGCACGGCGCGCACGGCTCCGGGAAGCACCACCTGGGCGACATGCCCGAGCTGGTGACCGACGCCAAAGGCACCGCCAACATCGGCTTCAACAGTTCATCGCTGAAGCTGCGCGGCCCCAACAGCATCATCGGCAAGGCCGTGATCGTGCACGCTGCGCCGGACGACGTGAATGCGCAGCCGACCGGCAACGCGGGGGCGCGGCTGGTGTGTGGGGTGATCAAGCAGGATTGAACCAGCCAAGCGCCCCATCATTTCCGTCAAGGCGCCTTCGGGCGCCTTTTTTGTTCTGTTTTTGATAGCTGCTCGCGCTTGGTAGAACAGCGCTCCAGCCCGATTCGGCCTGAATTTTCGTAGGCTGGGTTAGTAACCCAGCGGGGCAGGAGGAGAGCGCTGGACTTCGTTCCTCAAGCCAGCCTACGGCACTGACTATTGAATAGAAATCAAACCTCTTGAAGTTGTTGAATGTGCCCGCAGATAATCCTCATGGAAATGATCGACATGAGGAAACTCACCCCTGAAGCGCGCCAGGAGCGGCGCCGGCAGGTCATCAAGCTGCGCCGCGCGGGCTGGACGTATGAAGCCATCGCCGCCGATCTGGGCCTGTCGCGCACCGGCGTGTTCGACATCTGCAAGCGCTATGACCAAGGCGGCGCCAAGGCGCTGGTGGACAAGCCCTGCGGGCGACCCGTGGGCGTGCTGCGTGCCCTGAGCGAAGAGCAAGAGCGCGACATCCGTCGTCTGGTCATCGACCACACGCCCGATCAGCTCAAGATGGACTTTGCGTTGTGGACACGCCAGGCGGTGCTGCTGCTGATTGAGCAGCGCTGCGGCGTGCGTCTGACTCCGCAAGGCGTGGGCCTGTACCTGCGCCGCTGGGGTTTCACGCCGCAAAAGCCCATCCAGCGTGCCTACGAACAACAACCTGCTGCCGTACAGCGCTGGCTCGATGAGCAGTACCCGGCCATCGAGCACAGAGCCAAGGCTGAAGGTGCAGAAATTCACTGGGCCGATGAGACGGGTCTGCGCTCGGACGATGTGCGCGGGCGCTCTTACGCCCCCATGGGCCAGACACCGGAGATTCGCGTCAACCAGCGCCGTGAGGGCCTATCCATCATCTCCAGCGTCACCAACCGGGGCAAGGTTCGCTTCAAGGTGTTTGAGGGGCGATGAACGCGGCCATCCTGATCGACTTCATGAAGCGACTGGTGCAGGAAGCCAAGAAGGCAAACACCGGCAAAGTATTCCTTGTGCTGGACAACCTGAAGGTTCATCACGCCAAGCTGGTCAAGGCGTGGCTACAGGAGAACAAGGAGCACATCGAAGTGTTCTACCTGCCCAGCTACAGCCCGGAGCTGAACCCCGACGAGATGCTCAACGCGAACCTGAAGGCCGCCGTCACGAGCCAGGCGCCCAATCGGCGCAAGGGTCAACCTCAAGCAAGCGGCCATCGGGCACCTGCGGCACCTGCAGAAATCGCCCGCCAAGGTCAAGCAGTTCTTCCAGAAGGAATCGGTCAAATATGCGGCTTGATTTATTTGTTCAAGTGGTTTGATTTCGGATCAATAACTTGAAGCACGAGTAATAGCTTCAGGATTTAGAACAAATCCAGCCGCACGCAAACGGTCAACAAGCTTCGGCACAGCCTCTTTCACGTGGTCATTGAAGGAGATGTACAAAATACCCTGTGCGTCAGAAGGAATTTCAAGATGCTGCTTTTTTAAAATGGCGACGTTCTTTCGCCCAAGAGCTGAAATCAACATCCCCATCTCAAGCACGACATTCTGACGAGCCCGGGGTTGTGCTTCCTTCTCGCCAGCAAACTTTGCATAACCAACGTCGTCCGGCGTCAGCAGGACGATGCCGAACTTAGCTGCACCTGCACGTGAGCCTATCTCGGACTCAAGAGCCTCAATGATTGTCAGCCCGCCACCGCCGGTATTTTGTAAAACGTATGGGTCAAGGCCAAGTTTATGGATCACTAGTTCGAGTTGCTCGCGTGCGACAACATCGTGCCCATGGACGATAAATACTTTACTTGCGGCTGGCGCAGAGGCCGGCGCCGCCGTGGTATTGCTTTGTAAGTTTACAGGCGATTCCGACGCCACCCCCGCGTATTTGTATAGATCAGCCTCTAATTTTTCCTTGGCCTCTTTAGCACCTTGAAATTGGACTGTTCCCGTCGAATCGTACCAATTGATAACGGCACCATCTGAAGTTTTTATCTGCTGCGCACTGCCGGATGGCCCACTTTGAACTATTTCACGTCCTATCGCGCGAACCATCGTCTTAAGGTCTTCGAATGTCCCTTTGTGTTTCATTTTTCAAGCCTCTAAAGATATGCTTATTTGCCTTCATCCGCATATTGAAAAATAATACCTTATCGCACGCTATTTGCTACGCGCCAATCGCTCACTCTTCCAATACACGTCGTCCCCCACGCTGCCGTCCGGCCGATAACGATTCAGCACGCGCGACAGCACGAACATCAGGTCGCTCAGGCGGTTCAGGTAGCGGCGCGGCGCGGCGCGCATCTGCTCCGGTTCCTCCTGGCCCAGCGCCACCACCGAGCGTTCGGCGCGGCGGGCGACGGTGCGGCAGATGTGGGCCTGCGCGGCGGCGCGGGTGCCTGCTGGCAGGATGAATTCCTGCAGGCGCGGCAAGTCGGCGTTGTAGCGCGCCAGCGCCTCGTCCAGTTGTGCCAGCGCGTCGTCCTTGAGCAGTTCGAAGCCGGGAATCGAGATCTCCCCACCCAGGTTGAACAACTGGTGCTGGATGTCGATCAGCAGCTCACGCACGTCGGATGGCATGTCCTCGCACAACAGCAGTCCGATGTGCGAGTTCAGCTCGTCCACGTCGCCCATGGCCTGCGGGCGGCCGCTGGCCTTGGAGACACGGGTGTTGTTGCCCAGCCCCGTGGTGCCATCGTCGCCGGTGCGGGTGGCGATTTGTGTCAGGCGCTTGCCCATGTGGAACTCCTCAGAAGGTGTGAATGAATCCGGCGTGTTCGAGCGGGTCGTCAAAACGGCGCCAATCGACGCGCAAAGCGCAGACGTAGCGCGGGCTACGGCGAGCATTTGCAACGAAGAGTGGCGTTGTTTTGGCGGGACGAGCGGGCATGGCGGATTCGTTGACACCTTCTCACTTTTTGATGTCGGCCTGCGCAGCGCTGGCGGCCGCGCGCAGCCCCAAAAGGTATGAATCGACGCCAAAGCCACAGATTTGTCCGCGGGCGATGTCGGCGATGTAGGAATGGTGGCGGAAGGGTTCGCGCGCGTGGACGTTGCTCATGTGCACTTCGACGATGGGGCAGCGCAGGATGGCCAGCGCGTCGCGAATCGCCACGCTGGTGTGCGTCCAGGCGCCGGCGTTGATGACCACGCCCCGCACGCCGTCGCGGTGCGCCTGGTGAATGCGCTCGCACATCACGCCTTCGTGGTTGCTTTGGAAACACTCGACCTCTGCGCCCAGCTCGGTCGCCAGCGCCTGCAGCGCGGCATCGATGTCGGCCAGCGTCGCCGTGCCGTAGTGGCCGGGATCGCGCTGGCCGAACATGTTGAGGTTGATGCCGTGCAGGACGAGAAGCTTCATGGCCGTCAATTGAATCACAGGCAAGAGATCACACCAGGGGCACGGTCAAGCGATCCAGCGCCGCGCGCGTGTCGGGCCGCACGCCGCGCCACCAGGCAAAGGCTTCGGCGGCCTGCTCGACCAGCATGCCGACGCCGTCGGCCAGGCGTGCGCCGCCGGCGTCCTGCGCCAGCGTGAGAAAGGGCGTCAGGCCCTTGCCGTACATCATGTCGTAGGCCAGCGCACCGGACGCGAAGGCGCTGGCGGGCACGGCGGGCGCTTCGCCACTCAGGGAGGCCGAGGTGGCGTTGATCACCACGTCGAAGGGCGGCTGCGCCGCCAGTTCATCGAAGCCGCCGCCGTCAATCGCACAGTCGCCCAGGTGCGGCGCCAGTTCGCGCGCCAGATCGCGGGCCTTGGCCGGCGTGCGGTTGGCGATCACGATGCGCGCGGCGCCGGTGCGGGCCAGCGGCAGCAGCGCGCCGCGCGTGGCACCGCCGGCACCCAGCAGCAGCACACGGCAGCCCGTCAAGGCGAGGCCGAGGTTCACCTCGATGTCGCGCACCAGGCCGATGCCGTCGAAGTTGCGCGCCAGCGTGCGGCCCCGGTCGAAGCGCAACGCGTTGGCGGCGCCGGCCAGGCGCGCGTCCTCGCTGGCCTCGTCGGCGGCGGCCAGCGCCCGCCGCTTGAACGGCAGGGTGACGTTCATCCCCTTGCCGCCGGCGGCGCGGAAGGCGGCCAGGGCGCGCTCGAAGCCGCCTTCGTCCGCGCCACCGTCGATGGCCTCGTAGCTCATGTCCTGCGCCGTGGCCTGCGCGAACAGGCCGTGGATCAGCGGCGATTTGCTGTGGGCGATGGGGTGGCCGATGACGGCGTAGCGGTCGGTCATGGTGCGGGCGGGCGAGGTGGCAAGGCGGGCGCCCACTGTAGCGCAGCGGCGGCGGCACGGGCCGCGCGGCTGAGGCGATCCACATACACTGGTTGCTTCCCCTTGATGCGCACCCCAGCAGGAGTCCTTGCCATGAACGCCCCCACCCAGCTTGCCCACGTCACGCCCGAGATCCGGCAGCGCCCTGCCCCGCCCGCCCTGATCGACGCGCTGAAAAGCCGCTTCGGCGCGCAGTTTTCCGAGGCCATGGCGGTGCGCGAGCAGCACGGGCGCGACGAATCGGCCTTCACCACCGTGCCGCCGCCCGCCGGCGTGGTGTTTGCCGAAAGCACGCAGGACGTGCAGGACGCCGTGGCGCTGTGCGCGCAACACAAGGTGCCAGTAATTCCCTACGGCGTCGGCTCCTCGCTGGAAGGACATCTGCTGGCGGTGCAGGGCGGCATCAGCATCGACCTCATGCGCATGAACCAGGTACTCGCCGTGAACGCCGAAGACCTGACGGTGACGGTGCAGCCGGGCGTGACCCGCAAGCAACTGAACGACGAGATCAAGAGCACCGGCCTGTTCTTTCCCATCGATCCAGGCGCCGACGCCACCCTCGGCGGCATGAGCGCCACGCGCGCCTCAGGCACCAACGCGGTGCGCTACGGCACCATGCGCGAGAACGTGCTGGCGCTGGAGGTGGTGACGGCGCAGGGTGAAGCCATCCGCACCGGCACGCGCGCCCGCAAGTCCAGCGCCGGCTACGACCTGACGCGCCTGTTCGTCGGCAGCGAGGGCACGCTGGGCGTGATCACCGAGATCACCCTGCGCCTGTATCCGCTGCCCGAGGCGGTGTCGGCGGCGATCTGCTCGTTCCCCAGCATCGCCGACGCGGTGAACACGGTGATCCAGACCATCCAGCTCGGCGTGCCGATCGCGCGCGTGGAACTGATCGACGCCAACAGCGTGCGCGCCGTCAACCAGCACAGCAAACTCAGCCTGCGCGAGGAGCCGATGCTGCTGATGGAGTTCCACGGCTCGCCGGCCAGCGTCAAGGAGCAGGCCGAAACCGTGCAGGAGATTGCGCGCGACCATCAGGGCGCCGACTTCGAGTGGGCCGATACGCCGGAAGAGCGCACGCGCCTGTGGACGGCGCGGCACAACGCTTACTTCGCGGCGGTGCAAAGCCGGCCCGGCTGCCGCTGCATCACCACCGACACCTGCGTGCCGATCTCGCGCCTGGCCGACGCGCTGCTCGACAGCGTGGCCGAGGCCGACGCCAGCGGCATCCCCTACTTCCTGGTCGGCCACGTGGGCGACGGCAACTTCCACATGGGCTACCTGATCGACCCCGACAGCGACGACGAGCGCACCCGCGCGGAGCGGCTCAACCACCAGGTGGTGGCGCGCGCGCTGGCGCTGGGCGGCACCTGCACCGGCGAGCACGGCGTCGGCCTGCACAAGATGGGTTTTCTGGTCGACGAGGCCGGCGCTGGCGCCGTGGCCATGATGCGCACCATCAAGCAGGCGCTGGACCCGGACAACATCATGAATCCGGGCAAGGTGTTCGCCGTCTGAACGGCCCCGCCTTTCAGGCGCGCCGGGCGCCGATCAGCATGTCCGAAAACGGCCAGTCCAGCGCCGCCGCGCCGCTACCATGGCGGCATGACCGAAGACCCCCTGACGCTGCGCCCCGATGCCTGCTACCGCGCGCTGGCGGCGCACGACGCGCGCTTCGACGGGCGCTTCTTCACCGGCGTCACCTCCACCGGCATCTACTGCCGCCCGGTCTGCAAGGTGCGCACGCCGCGGCGCGAGAACTGCCGTTTCTTCCGCCACGCGGCGCAGGCCGAAGCCGCCGGCTTCCGGCCCTGCCTGCGCTGCCGGCCAGAACTGGCGCCACAGGCGCTGATCTGGACCACGCAGGACGCCAGCGCGGTGCTGGCGCGCCAGGCCGCGCAGTGGCTGGACGACCCTGAAAGCGCCGGCGCCGAGCCGCCCCGCGTGGCGCGGCTGGCGGCGCGCCTGGGCGTGAGCGACCGCCACCTGCGGCGCATCTTCGAGGCGCAGTTCGGTGTGTCGCCCTTGCAGTACCTGCAGACGCGCCGCCTGCTCACGGCCAAGCAATTGCTGGCCGACACCGATCTGCCGGTCACGCAGATCGCGCTGATGAGCGGCTTTGCCAGCCTGCGCCGCTTCAACGCCGCCTTCGCCCAGCACTACCGCCTGAGCCCCAGCGCGCTGCGGCGCGAAGGCGCGGCGCCGGGCGTGGCCGACACCGGCGTCAGCACGCTGCGGCTGGGCTACCGGCCGCCGTACGACAGCGCCGCGATGCTGGACTTTCTGCGCCAACGCGCCGTGGCGGGTGTTGAAGCGGTCACGCAGGACGCGGCGCCGCGCATTCTGCGCACGCTCGGCCTGAAGGCGGGCGGGCAATGGCAGGTCGGCTGGCTCAGCGCCCAATTCGACACCGCGCAACACCAGCTGCGGCTGGAGGTCAGCGATTCACTGCGCGGCGCGCTGCCGCTCTTGATCCGCCGCGTGCGCGCCTGGCTCGATCTGGACGCCGATCCGCAGGCCATCCACGCGGTGCTGCACGCCGATTTCCCGCACGGCGACGGCCTGCGCGTGCCGGGCACGCTGGACGGCTTCGAGCTGGCGGTGCGCGCCGTGCTGGGCCAGCAGATCAGCGTAGCGGCAGCGCGCACGCTGGCGGGCCGGCTGGTGGAGCGCTTTGGCGCGCCGGTCGACACGCCCTGGCCACAGCTGACGCGCCTGTTCCCCACACCCGAGGTGCTGGCCGATGCCAGCGGCGATGCGCTGGGCCAGCTGGGCATCGTGCGCCAGCGCCAGGCCGCCATCAACGCGCTGGCACGCGCGGTGGCCGACGGCCAGCTGACCCTGCATGGCGGCGCCGACGTGCCCGCCACCCGCGCTGCGCTGCGCGCGCTGCCCGGCATCGGCGCCTGGACCGCCGAGTACATCGCCATGCGTGCGCTGCGCTGGCCAGATGCGTTTCCGGCCGGCGACGTGGCGCTGCAGCAGGCACTCGGCCTGCGCGGCCAGCCGCAGCCGGCGCGCGCCGCCGAGTCGCTCGCCGAGGCCTGGAAACCCTGGCGCAGCTACGCCGTGATCCGCGCCTGGGCCCGCCCAGCCAACACCTCATCCACCAAGGAAACCCCATGAAATTCAACCCGAACCTCGTGCAGACCCGCTATGACAGCCCGCTCGGGCCGATGCTGCTGGCCGCCACCGAGCATGGCCTGGCCGGCGTCTGGTTTGACGACCAGCGCCACCTGCCGGAGGGCGCGCACGACTGGCCTGCACAGCCCGACCATCCGGTGTTGCAGGAGGCGATTGCGCAACTGGACGACTACTTCGCCGGTCGGCGGCAGGATGTCGGGCTGCCGCTGGATCTGCGCGGCGGCACCGCGTTCCAGCAAGCGGTCTGGCGCGCGTTGCTGGCGATACCGCGCGGCCAGACGCTGAGCTATGGCGCGCTCGCCCAGCGCATCGGCAAGCCGGCTGCGGTGCGCGCCGTCGGCGCCGCGGTCGGGCGCAATCCGGCCAGCATCGTCGTGCCCTGCCACCGCGTGTTGGGGCAAGGCGGCGCGCTGACCGGCTACGCCGGCGGGCTGGCGCGCAAGACCGCGCTGCTGCGTCTCGAAGGCGCGCTGGCATGAGCACGGCGGCGACCGCGTGCAAGCCGGCGGCAGCGGCAAGCCGTGGCTGGCCGACTTCGTGCTGCTGTCGGCGCTGTGGGGCGCGTCCTTCCTGTTCATGCGCGTGATCGCGGTCGAGATCGGCCCGCTGCCGACCGCCGGCCTGCGCGTCGGCCTGGCGGCGCTGTGCCTGCTGCCGATCCTGATCTGGCGCGGGCAGGGGCCGGCGCTGTGGCGGCATCGCCGGCCGATCCTGATGGTCGGCGTGCTGAACTCGGCGATACCGTTCGCGCTGTATTCCTGGGCCGTGCTGTCGATCACCACCGGCATGGCGGCCATCCTGAACGCGGCGGCGCCCATGCTGGGCGCGCTGATCGCCTGGGTCTGGCTGAACGAGCGGCTTACCCGCGCCCGCAGCGCCGGCCTGCTGATCGGCTTTGCCGGCGTCGGCCTGCTGGCGTGGGACCAGGCCAGCTTCAAGCCCGGCGGCAGCGGCTGGGCCCTGCTGGCCTGCGTGGTGGCAGTGGTCTTCTACGGGCTGGCGGCCAGCTACACCAAGCGCTTTCTGGTCGGCGTGCCGCCGCTGGCCACCGCCACCGGCAGCCAGATCGGCGCCACGCTGGCACTGGCGCTGCCGACCTGGTGGCTCTGGCCGGCCCAGGCGCCGCAAGCCAGCACCTGGGCGGCGGCGGTGGGGCTGGCGGTGTTGTGCACCGGGCTGGCCTACATCCTGTACTTCCGCCTGATCGAGCACGCCGGGCCGGCGCGCGCACTCGCCGTCACCTTCCTGGTGCCGGTGTTCGCCGTGGTCTATGGCGCCATGGTACTGAGCGAAGAGGTCACCGGCTGGATGCTGTTCTGCGGCGCGGTGATCGTGCTGGGCACGGCGCTGTCGACAGGGTTGCTGAAGCCCGGCCTGGGTCGCCGCGCGGCGGCTCGCGCCGGCGGTGACGCCTGAAAAGCAGAGGCAGTCAGCCGGCTGCAGCGTGGCCGAGCACGTCGATGCGCGCCGGCGGCAGGTTGGCGATCACGCGCTCGCTGCGCAGGCGCACCAGGCCGCCAATCTGCCAGGGCGAGGGGCCGCGCAGGGCATAGGTGAATTGCACCAGACGGCCCTGCGGCGCCAACATCAGCGCGCCGGCCTGCAGGATACGCTGGCGCACCGGCAGCGGGATCGACAGCAACGGCAGCCCGGAGACGATGTAATCGATGGGCAGCGGTGCGCCCGCCGCATCCAGCGGCAGCAGGCCCTGAATCTGCAGTTGCGCCAGTTCGGCGGCATCGCCGTGGATCACGCGCACCAGCGGAAAGCGGCGCCGCAGCAGCGCCGCCAGCGCATCGGACTGCTCAATGATGACCAGGCGCTCGGGCGCCACGCCGCGCGCCAGCAGCGCCGACGAAATGACCCCCGTGCCGCCGCCCAACTCGACCACCAGGCCGTGTGTTGCCGGATCGACCTGCTCGGCCATGCGCGTGGCCAGGCGCGGTGAGCTGGCGCAGATCGCGCCGACGCTGCCGGGCTGCGCCATCAGCTCGCGCAGAAACAGCGACTGCGGCGACTGCGCGACCGCGCGGTCCATCGCACGGCGCATGCGCGCGACGCTGGCGCGCGCCGCCTGCACCGCCAGCCGCGGGCCAGCGTCGAGTCCGATGTCACGCACGACGCGCGCGCCGACGCGAACGCCGGGCAGGCGGGAGGGTAAGGGGTGCTTGAAGCGCATCGTGTCGCTGCGGGCTGGCGGGTCTGAAACTCAGGCGCCGCAGCTTACACCGCCGCGCGCCCGCTTGGCGCCAGTTCACCAGCCCTCTTTGTAACACGGACTTGTAACAAACATCGGGGCGAGCGCGCGCTGGCCTACTGCCCGCGCAGGCGTTCGATCAGGCCGTTCAACTCGTCGAGCGAGGCGAACTGGATCGCCAGCTCGCCGCTGGGCTCCAGCCGGCCGTGGCGCTTGAGCTGTTTCTTGACGCGCACCTCGACCTGCGCCAGCAGCAGGTCGGACAGCTCTTCCTCGACGCGCAGCATGTCGCCCGACTTGCCACGCTCGCCGCCCGGCTTGCGCGGCGCCGTCAGGTTGAACTCGGCGTTGAGGCGCTTGACCAGGGCCTCGGCCTCACGCACCGACAGCTTGCGCGCCGCCACCTGGTTGGCCGCCGTGATCTGCGCCGCGCCCTCCAGCGCCAGCAGCGCGCGCGCGTGGCCCATGTCGATGTCGCCGGCCATCAGCATGGTCTGCACCGGCTCACTCAACTGCAGCAGGCGCAGCAGGTTGCTGGCGGCGCTGCGGCTGCGGCCGACCGCCTGCGCCGCCTGCTCGTGCGTCAGGCCGAATTCGTCGAGCAGGCGTTTCAGGCCCTGGGCCTCCTCCAGCGGGTTCAGGTCCTCGCGCTGAATGTTCTCGATCAGCGCCATCGCGGCGGCGGCCTCGTCGGGCACCTCGCGCAGCAGCACCGGCACCTCGCTCAGGCCGGCCAGGCGGGCGGCGCGAAAGCGCCGTTCGCCGGCGATGATCTCGTAAGCGGCTTCTGAAGCCGCGCCAGCGGTCGCAGGGGAGGGCCCCTGCGACTCGTCATGTCGGCGCAACCGCCCTGGTTCGGCGCTTATGCGCCGAACCAGGATCGGCTGCATGATGCCCTGCGCCTTGATGCTCTCGGCCAGCTCGTACAGCGCGCCCTCGTCCATGCGCGTGCGCGGCTGGTACTGGCCGGGCACCAGCACGTCCAGCGCCAGCATCATCGGCGTGCCGGCGGGCGTGGCGGGCGCGCCGCCCTCTGCCGGGCTGGCGGACGAAGGGCCCAGCAGCGCGTCGAGTCCGCGACCGAGGCCTTTGGGTTTTCTGGTGACCATGGCTTGTCCTTTGGGATGGCGCCGGGGCCGGCGCGCGGCCTCGGCGGATGCCCGAGTATCCGGGATGACGGACTTCGCCTTGGTCGCGGTGATCACCGGATTCGCGTGGCGACGAATGCACAGCGCCCACGCGCCATGCTGCCACGGCAGCTCGGTCACATCAGATTTCTACAATCCACCCGCCTTCATGCTCGACCTCTCGTCCTACCGCAGCCTGTTCGCCGACCGCGAGTTGCGCCGCATCGTGCTCAGTTCGGCGCTGCCGCGGCTGCCGATCGGCATGAACGCGCTCGGGCTGACGCTGCTGGTGCAGGGCAGCACCGGCTCGTTCGCGCGCGCCGGCTGGGTGTCGGGCGCGTACCTCGCGGCGCTGGCGCTGCAGGCGCCGCTGGTGGGCCGCATCATCGATCTGCGCGGGCCGCGCGGCATCGTGCTGCCGCTCGCCGCCGGGCACACGTTCGCCTTGCTGCTGGTGGTGCTGGCGGCGCACCGTGGGTTGGGGCTGCCCTGGCTGCTGGCCAGCGCCTTCCTGGCCGGGCTGTTCTTTCCGCCGGTGTCCACCATCCTGCGCGCCATGTTCCGCAAGGCGGAGATGACGGCGTCGCAGCGGCAGTCGGCCTTTGCGGTGGAATCGGTGGTGGTGGAAAGCTGCTTCATCCTCGGGCCGCTGCTGGTCAGCCTGGCGCTGCTGGCCGGCTCGGCGGCGCACGCGGTGCTGCTGGCGGCCGGCTTCGTCGCCGTCGGCGTGCCGTGGTTCGCGCGCTCGGGCGCGCTGGCGCGCTGGGGCGAGGTGGAGCGCAAGGCCGAGCGCCACTGGCTTGGGCCCTTGCGCGTGATGGGCGTGCGCCGTTCGCTGCTGCTGACGCTGATGGTGGCCATCGGCTTTGGCCTGAACGAGATCGCCGTGCCGGCGTTTGCCACGGCACAGGGCGACGCCAGCCTGGTCGGCCTGTTCTATGCGGCGCTCAGCATTCCGTCGGCGATCGCCGGGTTGGTGTACGGCACGCGGCGCTGGGCGCCGCCCCTGAACCGGCAGATTCTGCTGGCCGTGCTGTGGCTGGCGGTGGGCAGCACGGCGATGGCGCTGGCGCCCTCGGTCGCGCTGTTCGCGCTGGCCTGCCTGTTCACCGGCCTGGCCTTCGGGCCGCTGATCACCGCACTATCGCTGCAACTGGGCGCGCTGGCGCCCAGCGCCAGCGTGACCGAGGCCTTCACCTGGAGCACCACGCTGCTGATGCTGGGCCTGGGCGCCGGCATGTGGCTGGGCGGCGTGCTGGCGCAGCAATGGGGCTGGTCGGCCGCGCTGCTGGGCGCGGCGGCGGCGATGGCGCTGGCGGCGCTGTTCAGCCCCTGCGTGCCGGCGGTGCGGGCGGACTGAGCGACATCGCTCCCGAGATCACGGGATAACATCGCGCTTGCGCGGCATATCACAAAGAAAGCATGCTATAAAAACAGAAGCGATATCGTGCTGACGCGCAAGAAAACCCATGCCCGCCCACCGCCCTGCCACCATCGCCGAATACATCGCCGCCGCGCCACCGGCCGGCCAGCCGCACCTGCGCCGCCTGCACGCCTTGCTGCAGCGCGCGGCGCCCCGGGCGGAGCAGACCCTCAAGTGGGGCCAGCCGTTTTTCGTCGAGCCGCGCTTCGTGTTCTCGTTCTCGGCCCACAAGGCGCACCTGAGCTTCGCGCCCTCGGCCGAGGCGCTGGCGCATTTCCACACCGAGCTGGCCGACCACCCGACCACCAAGAACTTCCTCAAAGTGCCCTACAACGCGCCCTTTCCCGCGGCGCTGATCCGTCGCATCGCCGACTGGCGCGTGCAGGCGGTGGCGGCGCGCACCGATGACGGGTTCTGGTAGCGGCCCCTTCACTGGCATGATCGATAGCAAAAGTTGGAGTGGCCCCATCGTGACCGCCCGCGCCGTTCGCCTGCACCGCGTCATCCGCGCGGCGCCCGACAAGCTGTTTCGCGCCTTCACCGAGGCCGAGGCACTGGCCAAGTGGCTGCCGCCGCACGGCTTCACCTGCACCGTGCACCATCTGGACGCCCGGGTCGGCGGCGGCTTCCGCATGTCGTTTCGCAACTTCACGACCGGCCAGACGCACTCGTTTGGCGGCGAGTATCTGGAACTGCAGCCGGGCCGCCGGTTGCGCTACACCGACCGCTTCGACGACCCGGAGCTGCCGGGCGTGATGGAGGTGACGGTGTCGCTCGACGCGGTGTCGTGCGGCACCGAGCTGTCGGTGGTGCAGGCGGGCATTCCCGAGGCGATCCCGCTGGAAATGTGCTACCTGGGCTGGCAGGAATCGCTGCAGCAGCTGGCGCGGCTGGTGGAGCCGGATATTCCGGGGTGACCTGATCTGAGCGTCGTTTTCACGCGGAGCGGCGTCACGCACCGGGCACGCCTGCATCCACGAGGGATTGCAGCAAGGCGTGCCCTTCGGACCAGTCGCCCAGGCCGGAATCGGCGTTGAGGTGCCCGCGCGGACCCACGCTGTAGAAGGCCGCGCCCCAGTCGGCCGCGAGCCGGCTGGCGTACTCGAGCCGGCCATAAGGGTCGTCGCTGCTGGCGACGACGATGCTGCGAAACGGCAGGCGCTGGCGCGCGGGCGGCGCCCAGCCTGGGATCTGCTGGCGCAAGTCCTCGCGTTCGATCTCGGGCGGCGCCACCAGCAGCGCACCGGCCACGCGGTCGGTGTGGCGTGAATGCGCGGCCCACCACGCCGTGAGCAGGCAGCCCAGGCTGTGGGCGGCCAGCAGCACCGGGCCGGGCTGCGCCAGCACCCTCTCCTCCAGCCGCGCGCTCCAGTCGCCGCGCAAGGGCCGCTGCCAGTCGTGCTGCTCGACGCGGGTGTGGCCGTGCAGATGCTCCCAGCGGGTCTGCCAATGACCGGGACCGCTGCTCAGCCAGCCGGGCAGGATGAGAACCTCGCGCAACGTCATTGATCGCTATCTAAACAATAGCAACTGATGCCGCTGGCAGCCCACCGGACGCGCGCATCAGCCCTGCATGCCGCGCTCGACCAGTTCGCGCGCGAAGGCGATGAAGGCCTGGCTGCCCTTGGCCGACGGGTCGAACACCACACCGGGCAAGCCGAAGCTGGGCGCCTCGGCCAGCCGCACGTTGCGCGGGATGAGGGTGTCGAACACCTTGGAGCCGTAGTGGCTCTTCAATTGCTCGCTGACCTGCTGCTGCAGCGTGATGCGCGGGTCGAACATCACGCGCAGCAGGCCGATCAGGCGCAGTTCGCGGTTCAGGTTGGCGTGCACCTGCTTGATGGTCTTGACCAGATCGGCCAGCCCTTCCAGCGCGAAGTACTCGCACTGCATGGGCACGATCACGCCCTGCGCCGCGCACAGGCCATTGAGCGTGAGCAGCCCCAGGCTGGGCGGGCAGTCGATCAGGATGAAGTCGTAATCGGCCAGCACGGGCGCGAGCGCCTCGCGCAGGCGGCGCTCGCGCCGCTCTTCGCCGACCAGTTCGATCTCGGCGCCGGCCAGTTCACGGTTGGCGCCCAGCACGGCGTAGCCGGCGCCGGCCTCCCGCAACTTGTCGGGCACGACCGCCGCCTCGGCGATGCTGGCGGATTCCAGCAGCACCTCGTACACCGACAGCGCGAGCGCCCGCTTGTCGACGCCCGAACCCATGGTGGCGTTGCCCTGGGGATCCAGGTCGACCAGCAGCACGCGCTGGCCGATTCGGGCCAGGCCCGCGGCCAGATTGACGCTGGTGGTCGTCTTGCCGACGCCGCCCTTCTGGTTGGCGATGCAGAATATTTGTGCCATGAGGTGAAGCCGCCCTACTTGCTGATCGCCAGCTTGACCCCGAAGCCGACCAGGGCGAACCCGGCCAGCTTGCTGAGCGTGCCGGACATGCGCGGGCTGGAGCGCACCCGTTCGGCCAGGTAATGCGCCAGCAGCGTCGCCACCAGGCCGTACAGAAAGGTCAGCACGGCAATGGTGAGCGCCATGGCGGCGAAGGTACCCAGGCCCGGCCCACGCGCGGGGTCGATGAACAGCGGGAAAAAGGCCATGTAGAACACGATGGCCTTTGGGTTGAGCAAGGTGATGAAGAAGGACTGCTTGGCGAAATGCTCGGGCTTCAGCGTGAGCACCGCACCCTGCCCCGGTCGCGCCAGCATCAGGCGCAGACCCAGATAGGCCAGGTAGGCCGCACCCAGCCACTGCACCGCCGTGAAGGCCGCCGGATAGGCCTTCAGCAGCGCCGCCACCCCGGCCACCGCGCACCACAGCAGAATCTGGTCGCCCGCGATGATGCCGAAAGTGGACGCCAGCCCGCCCGCGACCCGGCCCTGCGCGGTGCTGGACAGGAGCGCCAGATTGCCGGGCCCGGGAATAGCCAGAAACAGAATGATGGCGACAACGAAGGCGGGGTAGTCGGTGATGGCGGGCATGGGTGGCAAGAGAATTCAGGCGCGCGGCGACGAGGAAACGGCCAGCGCACCCAGCCACCCACACAGCGCCCCGACCATTGTAAGGAGCAGCCACAACGGCCACTGGGAACCCAGGCGCTCCACGCCCGATAAAAGACCAAAAAGCGTGACCAGTACGAGACAGACGGCGGCGCCAAGGCCGGCCGCGAGCCAGCGCAAGCGCGGACCGGGACGCAGATCGAGCAGGCTGAGCGCCGGCCACAGCAAGGTGAACGCGGCGCCCAGGCCCGTGAGCGTGCCCAGCGTGAGCATGGCGAGCGTCAGCGCCAAGGGCGATGCGGGCCATACGCCGGATTCGAGCCGCACGAAGACGGGCCACAGCACCGCCAGCACCGGGCCGGCGCTGAGGCCGGCCCACAACGCAACGCGGAAGGTGGGCGAGCGGGTGAATCGATCGCTTTGGGGCATCTCAATTCGGGGCAACTGAATTCGCCAGCCTTGGGCGCATCCAGATCAGACAGCGCTCGG
Source organism: Burkholderiales bacterium (assembly GCA_016702555.1). Classification (GTDB taxonomy): domain Bacteria; phylum Pseudomonadota; class Gammaproteobacteria; order Burkholderiales; family Burkholderiaceae_C; genus Ottowia. Next base: position 108,409 of record JADJDV010000002.1, on the reverse strand, counting down.
CATCCAGACCGGGCACGTCAAGGTGTTCCACGTGAAACATCTCGATGGACGGCGGGAGCGCCGCGATCTCCTCCTGGGGGTGCCGCCCCTTCATCGCGAGCCAGACACCGTCGGCTGCCAGCGCCTGGGCCGACCAGGCCGTGAAATCGCCCAGGCTGGCAAAGGCACGGGAGGTAACGACATCAAAACGGTCGGCCACGCTTTCGACCCGGGCGTGCAGGCCGCGCAGGTTCGGCAGACCCAGCGATGCAGCGATCTGCTGGATGAATGCCACCTTCTTGGCCACCGCATCAACGCAGGTCACGGCGATTTCGGGGCAGCAGATGGCGATGACGACCCCCGGCAAGCCGCCGCCCGCGCCGACATCCAGCAGCTTCACGGCCGTACCCTGCGTATATCGACACAGCGGCGCCACGACGGCGAGGCTGTCAAGCACATGGTGGGTCAACATCTCGGCCGGATCGCGCACCGCCGTGAGGTTGTAGACCTTGTTCCATTTGCCGAGCAGATCGAGGTAGGCCAGCAGCTGGCGCATCTGCCCCTCACTCAACACCAGCCCCAGTGCGGCGACGCCTTCGTCCAGGCGTGGCCGCAACGGATGGCGTGGCGTCATGCCGCCTCGGCCGGCGGGTTGTCGGCCTGGGCAGTGACCCGAGGATCGGGCTGCGGCGCAGCGCCGCCAAAGCCCTTGAAGCCACCCTTCTTCAGGTGAATCAACAGCAGGGAAATGGCGGCCGGGGTCACCCCACTGATGCGGCCCGCCTGGCCCAGGGTATCGGGCCGATGTCTCTGCAGCTTTTGCCGCACTTCAAAGGAAAGCGCAGGGATCTGCAGGTAATCCAGCTCGGGCGGCAGACGCAGACTTTCGTAGTGCGCGGCACGCTCCACCTCGTCGCGCTGGCGATCGATGTAGCCGCTGTACTTGGCGGCAATCTCCAACTGCTCGATCACTGGCGCCGTCAGGTTATCGGCGGTTCCACGTGAAACAGTAGCCGCCGCGTATCTGCCACCGTCCAGGCTCATCAAGTCGAAATAGCCCACCTCGGGTCGGCGCAGCAAATCGAACAGGTTGTGCTCGTGCTCGATGGCCTTGCCCAGCACGCGCTCGGATTCGGCTGCCGGCAGATTGCGTGGGCTCACCCAGGTCGACTTCAGCCGCTCGGTTTCACGTGAAACAGCGTCGCGCTTGCGGCTGAAGGCATCCCAGCGCGCGTCATTGACCAAGCCCAGCGCGCGGCCGGTTTCGGTCAGGCGCATGTCGGCGTTGTCTTCGCGCAGTTGCAGGCGGTACTCGGCGCGGCTGGTGAACATGCGATAGGGCTCGGTCACGCCCTTGGTGATGAGGTCATCGATCAGCACGCCCAGATAGGCCTCGTCGCGGCGCGGCAGCCAGGCGCCGCCGAAGTCGTCGGCACGGCCCTCCAGCTGCCGACATTGCAGCGCGGCATTGATGCCGGCGAACAGGCCTTGCGCTGCCGCCTCTTCATAGCCCGTGGTGCCGTTGATTTGGCCGGCAAAGAACAGGCCGCCAATCTGCCGCGTTTCAAAACTGCTCTTGAGCGAGCGCGGGTCGAAATAGTCGTACTCGATGGCGTAGCCCGGGCGCAGGATGTGGGCGTTCTCCAGGCCCTTCATGCTGCGGACCAGCTGGTACTGCACGTCGAACGGCAGGCTGGTGCTGATGCCGTTGGGGTAAATTTCGTGCGTATCTAGGCCTTCCGGCTCCAGAAAGATCTGGTGGCTGTCCTTGTCGGCAAAGCGGCTGATCTTGTCTTCCACGCTCGGGCAATAGCGCGGCCCCACGCCCTCGATCCTGCCGGTGAACATGGGGCTGCGGTCGAAGCCCGAGCGAATGATCTCGTGCGTGCGCTCGTTGGTGTGCGTGATCCAGCACGGCAGCTGGCGCGGGTGCATGTCGGCCCCTCCGTACGCGTGCGCCATGAAGCTGAACACCGGCACCGGATCCAGGTCGCCCGGCTGCGCCTCGCACTGGCTGAAGTCGATGCTGCGGCCATCCAGCCGCGGCGGTGTGCCGGTCTTCAGGCGTCCCTGCGGCAGCTTCAGCTCTTTCAGGCGAGCCGACAGCGACACCGCCGGCGGGTCGCCCGCGCGGCCGGCCTGGTAGTTGTCCAGCCCCACGTGAATGCGTCCGTCGAGAAAGGTGCCCGCCGTCAGCACCACCGTGCGCGCGCGAAAGGCAATGCCGATCTGCGTGACGGCGCCGACCACGCGCTCGCCTTCCAGCAGCAGGTCATCGACGGACTGCTGGAACAGCCACAGATTCGGCTGGTTCTCCAGCCGGCGCCGGATGGCCGCCTTGTACAGCACACGGTCGGCCTGCGCCCGCGTGGCGCGCACGGCCGGCCCCTTGCTGGAGTTGAGGATGCGGAACTGGATGCCGGCCTCGTCGGTCGCCAGTGCCATGGCCCCCCCCAGCGCGTCCACCTCTTTCACCAGATGGCCTTTGCCGATGCCGCCGATGCTGGGATTGCAGCTCATGGCACCCAGCGTCTCGATGTTGTGCGTCAGCAGCAAGGTGGCCGCCCCCATGCGCGCCGCGGCCAGCGCGGCCTCGGTGCCGGCGTGCCCGCCGCCGACGACGATGACGTCGAATTGCTGCGGATGGGTGTAGGGGCTTGAAGACACGATGAAAAGCGTAGAAAACCCGTCATTTTAAGACCGAATCGGTCTTTTGTCAGCGCGTAGTCTGCACTATGTGCTATAGTTTATATAGCGACACAGGTTCCATTGGCGCCATGGCGACCCAGCCGCCGATGCTATGCTGCGCCCCCAGGGCGCGCGCCCATGCTGGCCCGCGCCTTTGTCGACAGCACAAGAAGGATTTTCCCCCATGGTCAGCAAACCCTCCGGCAAGCCCACCGCCGTGGCCACGGCGCACGCCTTGCCGTCCTACCTCGACCCCGGTCACCTCGGCCCCTGGGGCGTCTATCTGCAGCAGATCGACCGCGTCACGCCCTACCTGGGTTCGCTGGCGCGCTGGGTGGAGACGCTCAAGCGCCCCAAGCGCGCGCTGATCGTCGATGTGCCGATCGAACTGGACAACGGCACCATCGCCCACTTCGAGGGCTACCGCGTGCAGCACAACACCAGCCGCGGCCCCGGCAAGGGCGGTGTGCGCTTTCATCAGGACGTGACCCTGTCCGAGGTGATGGCGCTGGCGGCCTGGATGTCGATCAAGAACGCCGCTGTCAACGTGCCCTACGGCGGCGCCAAAGGCGGCATCCGCGTCGATCCGCGCACCTTGTCGATCAAAGAGCTGGAGCGCCTGACACGCCGCTACACCTCAGAGATCGGCATCATCATCGGCCCGACCAAGGACATCCCCGCGCCCGACGTCAACACCAACGAGAAGGTGATGGCCTGGATGATGGACACCTACTCGATGAACATCGGCGAAACCGCCACCGGCGTCGTCACCGGCAAGCCGATTGACGTGGGCGGCTCGCTGGGCCGGCGCGAGGCCACCGGCCGCGGCGTGTTCACCATCGCCTGCGAGGCAGCGCACCACATCGGTCTGTCGATCGAAGGCGCACGCGTGGCCATTCAGGGCTTTGGCAACGTCGGCGGCACCGCCGGCAAGATGTTCACCGAGGCCGGCGCGCTGATCGTCGCCGTGCAAGACCACACCGGCGCCGTTGCCAACGACAAGGGCCTGAATGTGCCCAGGCTGCAGGAGCATGTCGCCAAGACCGGTGGCGTGGCCGGCTTTCGGGGCGGAGAAGCGATCAAGCCGACCGACTTCTGGGCCGCCAAGTGCGACATCCTGATCCCGGCCGCGCTGGAAGGTCAGATCACGAAGACCAACGCCGGCAAGATCAAGGCCCGCATGGTGGTCGAGGGCGCCAACGGCCCGACCACGCCCGAGGCCGACGACATCCTGCACGACAAGGGCGTGCTGGTGGTGCCCGACGTCATCGCCAACGCCGGTGGCGTCACGGTGAGCTATTTCGAGTGGGTGCAGGACTTCTCCAGCTTCTTCTGGAGCGAGGACGAGATCAACCAGCGCCTGGTCCGGATCATGAAGGACGCCTTCGCCGGCGTGTGGCACACGGCGCAGCAACACCAGGTCAGCCTGCGCACGGCCACCTTCATCGTCGCCTGCACGCGCATCCTGCATGCGCGCGATCTGCGCGGGCTGTACCCCTAATCGAAAGTGGGCGCCAACTTTGGCACGGGCGACCCGCTGCTGGTGCTGCTCAACCCGCAGGCCGCCAGCGGCCTGGCGCTGCGCTGGCGCCCGCGCATCGAGTCGGCCTTGCTGGCCATGGGCGCGCTGGCTGAGATTCACGTCAGCCGCTCGACCGACGACAGCCGCGAGCAACTGGCGCGCCGCCCCGGCCGGCGCGTGCTGCTGGTCGGCGGCGACGGCAGTGTCGGCGCCTTGCTGCCCGCCTTGCTGGCCGGCCATCACACCCTGGGCCTGGTGCCGGCCGGCACCGGCAACGATCTGGCGCGCGCGCTCGGCCTGCTGGGCCAGAGCCTCGAAGCCGCCGTGCAGCGCGCTGCGCACGACCCGGCGCGGCCGATGGACCTGGGCCAGCTGCGCTGGTCGCTGGTACCAGCCACGCCCGGCGAGCCGCGACCACCCGACGGCGCCGTGCACACCGCCTGGTTCGCCTCCAGCCTGACGGTGGGCTTCGATTCGGTGGTCGCCTACCGCGCCGAAACCAGCCCGCGCCGCCTGCCCGGCCAGTTGCACTACCTGTGGGCCGCGCTGGCCGAACTGCGCGTGCTGGACGCCTGGCCGATCCGTCTGGACGCGACGCCATCTTTGACCGACACCGCAACAGACGCGACCCAGCCGCTGCACCTGGCCTCGGTGCTGAACACGCCCAGCTACGGCAGCGGCATGCCGATCGCGCCCGCCGCCCGCGTCGACGACGGTCTGCTGCACCTGCTGCGCCTGCGCCAGACCACCAAGCCGCGCCTGCTCGGCCTGCTGCAACGCATGCTGCGCGGTCGCCACCTGGGCCAACCCGAAGTAATGCTGGACGACATCGCCCGGCTCACCATGCGCTGCGACAAACCGCTGCCGCTTGGCACCGACGGCAACTTCATCGGCCAGGCGCGCTGGCTTGAGGTGAGCTGCCGGCCCGCGGCGTTGCCGGTGGTGCGATTGAGATGAACGCATTGCTGGCTTGCCGCCCTCTGTGCGCCGCCTGCTGCATCGCGCCCTCGATCAGCACGCCCATTCCCGGCATGCCGCGGGGCAAGCCGGCCGGCGAGCCTTGCGTGCAACTCGACGCGCAACGGCGCTGCCAGCTGTTCGGCCGCCCCGAACGCCCCGCCGTCTGCCGCCAACTCAGGCCCTCGGTCGAGATGTGCGGGCCGCGCGATGACGGTGGCCATTACGCGATGCGCTACCTGGCGCAACTGGAGCGGGCCACCACCCCGAAGCCCTGAGTCAAACGCCGTCCGCCGCCTGCAAATCCGGTCGGTCTTTGCTACGCTGCGCTCTGCGTCGTCAGTCCCGTCGCGCGGCGCGATTGCCCTTTCTTGACCACCACTGGAACCCCATGAAGCTGTACTACTCGGAAGGCGCCTGCTCGCTCTCGCCCCACATCGCGCTGGAAGAAGCCGGTCTGACCTACGAAGCCATCGCCGCGCCGACCAAGACGAAAACCCTGCCCGACGGCTCCGACTACCGCAAGATCAACCCGCTCGGCTACGTGCCCTACCTGGTGCTCGACGACGGCACCGGCCTGCGCGAAGGCCCGGCCATCGTGCAGTACATCGCCGACCAGGCGCCCGGCAAGAAGCTGGCGCCCGCCAACGGCACGCTGGCGCGCTACCAGTTGCAGAGCTGGCTCAACTTCATCGGCACCGAGATCCACAAGAGCTTCTCGCCCCTGTTCGACCCCGCCATGCCGGCCGAGGCCAAGCAGCTCGCCAAGGACAAGCTGGCCGGGCGCCTGAAGTTTGTCGATGGCGAACTGGCCGGCAAGCCATACCTGATGGGCGACGACTTCACCGTCGCCGATGGCTACCTGTTCACCGTCACCAACTGGGCCAAGCCGATGCAGATCGACCTCTCGGCCTACCCCAACCTCGTGGCCTACCGCGAACGCGTGGCGACGCGCCCGGCGGTGCAGGCGGTGATGAAGGCCGAAGGCCTCCTCTGACTCTCACACGGCGGGCGCGTTCACCAGCGGCTTCTGCCGCCAGGCCAGCAGCGCGCCCAGCCACAGCGCCGCGGCGGAATACACCAGGCCGCGCGCCAGCCCGCCCGGGCCGTCGGCGATCCAGCCGACCACCGTCGGGCCGACGATCTGGCCAAACGCGAACAGGATGGTGAAGGCGCTGATGCCCCCCGCCCATTGTTCGCTGCTCAGGTTGTGCCGCACGAAGGCGGTGGTGGACGCCACCACCGACAGGAACACGGCGCCGAACAGCAGGCCCGAGGCCAGCACCACCGGCCAGGCGCCGGTCAGCGCCGGCAGCAGCGTGGCCACGCCCAGCAAGGCGTTCAGAAACGCCAGCGCGCCGCCGCCCCTGGCGCGCGTCAGCAGACCGGCCCAGATGCGCGCCGAGGCCACCACCGCCAGCCCGAGCAGCGCGTAGAACAGCGTGATCGCGCCACCACCCACGCCTTGCTCGCGCAGCAGGGCAATGACGAAGGTCATGTAGCCGATGTAGCCGACACCGAACAGCGTGTAGCCGGCCAGCGCCGGCCACATGGCACGCCAGGGCAGCGGCGCGGCCGGAGCCGCCTGTCGCGCGGCGGCGATCGGCGTGGCGCCAGGGGTTCGGTCGTCGCGCAGCACGCGCGCCGGCCACACCAGCACCGCGCTGCCGGCCAGGCACAGCAACGCCAGCCCCCACCAGGCCCAGGCCCAGCCGTGCGGCACGCCGGCGGCGGCATCCAGCAGCGCCGGCACGCCCAGCGCCGAGGCGCTGATGCCCCAGCCGGTGCCACCGTAGTACAGGCCCAGCAGCAGGCCCGCGTGCGTCGGCGCCTGCGCGCCCAGCCGCGCCGCCAGCAGCCCACCGGCGACGAACACGAAGGCGCTGGCAACACCCGCCAGCAGGCGTTGCAGCAGCAGCGGCGCGGCGGCGATGAAGAAGCCCGAAGCGGCCATGAACACGCTGGCCAGCAGGCTGCCGACCAGCAGCACGCGGGCGGCGCCAAAGCGCCGCATCAGCCAGGGCGTGGCCAGCGCACCCAGCAGGTAGCCACCGGCGTTGGCGGTGTTCATGGCGCCGGCCAGGGTGTAGCTCCAGTCGAGGTCGTCACGCATCACCGGCAGCAGCAGGCCGTAGGCGAAGCGCGTGATGCCCAGCGACACCGCCGCACCCAGCGACAAGGCCAGCGCGATCAGGATCAACTGGCGCAGGCCGGGCGCTTCAGGCGGGGAAGACATGGGCGGATTGTGCGGGCAAGCCGCGCCAGCGCGCGCCATTCTGCTGGCACGCGGGCGACACGACAGCAGAGCCAGCACGTCGGCGGCGGTGGATCGAACTGGCGCAAAATCCCAATAGACGCGCGCCCGCCGCGCCCAACCGCCCGCACCCGGAAGATCACCACCATGTCCCGCAAGCTTTTTTCTCCCGCCCGCGTCGGCGCCATCGAGGTCGCCAACCGCGTCGTCATGGCGCCGCTCACGCGCAACCGCGCGCCCGGCGCCGTGCCCACGCCGCTGATGGCCGAGTACTACGCTCAGCGCGCCGATCCGCTGCGCGGCGCCGGCCTCATCGTCAGCGAAGCCACCGCCATCAGCCCGACCGCCCAGGGCTACGCCGACGTGCCCGGCCTGTACGGCACCGAGCAACTCGACGGCTGGAAAGCCGTGACGCAGGCCGTGCACGAGGCCGGCGGCAGGATCGTCTGCCAGCTCTGGCATGTCGGCCGCGTGTCGCACCACCTGCTGCAACCCGGCCACGCCGACCCAGTGGCGCCGTCGGCCATCACCGCGAACACCAAGACCTATGTGTTCGACGAGCAGGGCCAGGGCCGCTTCATTCCGACCAGCGCGCCGCGCGCATTGCAGCGCGACGAGATCCCGCCCATCGTGCACGACTACGCCGCCGCCGCGCGCAACGCCGTACAGTCGGCCGGCTTCGACGGCGTCGAAATCCACGGCGCCAACGGCTACCTGCTGGACCAGTTCCTCAAGACCGGCGCCAACCAGCGCAGCGACGACTACGGCGGCGGCATCGAGAACCGCGCCCGGCTGATGCTGGAAGTCACCCGCGCGGTCTGCGACGCCGTCGGCCACGAGCGCGTCGGCATCCGCCTGTCGCCGGTCACGCCGGCCAACGACATCGTCGACGCCGACCCGCAGCCGCTGTTCGATCACCTGCTGCGCCAGCTCGCCACGCTGGGCCTGGCCTATGTGCATGTCATCGAAGGCGCCACCGGCGGCCCGCGCGAGGTCGAGGGCCGGCCGTTCGACTACGCCGCCCTCCAAGCCGCCTACCGCCAGGCCGGCGGGCACGGCGCCTGGATGGTCAACAACGGCTACGACCTGGCGCTGGCGGAAGACGCCATCGACTCCGGCCGCGCCGACCTGGTCGCCTTCGGCAAGGCCTTCATCAGCATGCCCGACCTGACCGAGCGCATGCGCCGCGGCGGGCCGTATCAGGCGCTGGACAAGGCCACCATGTACGGCGGCGGGGCCAAGGGATACACCGACTATCCGGGGCTGCAGGATTGAGGTTTGATGGCGGCTTTCGAACCACGAAAGGCCTGCCATGCCACTACGCTTCTGTGTTGCCCTGATCGCCGCCGCGGCACTGGCCGGCTGTGCCGGCGCCCCCTCCGGTCCGGTTGCCAAGCCCGACACCCCCAAGGGCGAGCTCAAGGGCACGGCCTGGGCCCACACACCGCAATCGCTTGCTGCCAGCCTGCAGAACGCCGCCGTGGTGCTGCCGACGCAGGCCACCGGCGGCACCGTTTACTCCGGAAAGTGGAGCACCATTCCCACACCCACCAAGGGCAAGGTGCCGGTGGTTCTGTTCCTGCACGGCTCCTCCGGCCTGGGGCTGAAGGCAATCGGCGAATGGCAGCAGTGGCTGGCCACGCAGGGCATTGCCAGCGTGGCGCCGGATTCCTTCACGTTGCCGGATCGCGTCACCTACAAATCGCCCATCGACACAGCCAGCTACGAGCGCATGCACGCCCTGCGAGCCAGCGAGATCGCGCCGGCCCTGACGGCGATCCAGGCCGCTCCCTGGGCCGACAGCGCCCGCCTGGTGCTGGCCGGCACCAGCGAGGGCGCCGTGCCCGTCGCGCGCTACACGGGCAAGGAATTCGCCGCTCGCCTGCTGTTTGCCTGGAGTTGCGAGCTCAACTACTTTGTAGCCGAGCCGCGCAACGCGCTCGAGCCCGACAAGCCGGTGTTGAACGTCATCAGCAGCGTCGATCCGTTCTTCTCACCCACCAACGCCTGGTTGGGCAATGCGCAGGCCCGCGGCTGGTGCGCGGACGCGCTGAAGGACAACAAGCAGGCCGTGATTGCGCTGATCCCCGGTGCGCCGCACACGCTGCTGACGCTGCCGCAGGTGCAGGCGGTGACGGGCGGCTTCCTGGCCAGCGTGCTGAAGCCGCGTTGATCAGCCCAGCGCCCGCGCGTGGTGGGCCATGTGGTCGCCAATGAAGCTGGCGATGAAGTAATAGCTGTGGTCGTAACCCGGCTGCATGCGCAGCGTCAGCGGGTAGCCGACCTGGTTGCACTGGGCCACCAGCAGCTCGGGCTTGAGTTGCTCGGCCAGAAACTCATCGGCCTCGCCCTGATCGACCAGCAGCGGCAACTGCTCTTTCGCACTGGCGATCAGTTGCACCGCGTCGTGCGCCTTCCAGGCCGCTTCGTCCGGTCCCAGGTAGGCGGTGAACGCCTTGCGGCCCCAGGGCGTGATGCTGGGCGCCACGATGGGTGAGAACGCCGACGCGCTCCGATAGCGGCCAGGGTGGCGCAGCGCCAGCGTCAGCGCGCCATGGCCGCCCATGCTGTGGCCGAAGATGCCGCGTGCCTGGGTGGCCGGAAAGTGCTGCTCGATCAGCGCCGGCAGCTCATCCACCACGTAGTCTTCCATGCGGAAGTGCTGGGCCCACGGCGCTTGCGTCGCGTTCAGGTAAAAGCCCGCGCCCTGGCCCAGATCGTAGGCGTCGTCGTTGGGCACGCCCTCGCCGCGCGGGCTGGTGTCGGTCGCCACGACGATCAAGTTGTGCTCGGCGGCAAATTGCTGTGCGCCCGCTTTGGTGATGAAGTTCTGCTCGGTGCAGGTCAGGCCCGACAGCCAGTACAGCACCGGGCACTTTTCCCCCGCCAGCGCCTTGGGCGGCAGGTAGACACCGACCTTCATGTCGGTGCCGGTGCTGCGACTGGCGTGCTGCCAGACTTCCTGCTTGCCGCCGAGGCTGGCGTGGTGTTCGATACGTTGCATGGTGGATTCCTTGGTTGATGTCAGATCAGGACGGCGTCTCGCCTGCCCCGAACTGCGCGGCCAGATCGCGTGCGCCGTGCAGGATGCGAACCACGACGACCTCGTTGGCCGATGCGATGAAAAAGACCACGTAGCGACCGTGCGCGCAGGAGCGAATGCCCTCGCCCAGCTCCGGCCGCAGCCGATAGCCCGCCGGGTTGTGCGCGATGCGCTCGCATTGCTGGCGCAACGCCTGCACGAAGCTGGCGGCGCGGCGTGGGTTGTCGGCCGCGATGTAGTCAGCGATCGACACCAGATCCTGCTCTGCCAGCGGCGTGAAGCCCAGGCGCATCAACGCGCCCGATCTGCGTACCTAGCTTCGGCGCGCGCGAATACCTCGTCCGCCGGCTGCGGCGCACCGCTGGCTAAACCGGCGGCGATTTCGGCGCGCAGCGCCTCCAGTTCCAGTTGCCGTCGCTGCTCGCTCTCTTCGAGCAGGCGCAGGCCAGCACGCACGACTTCGCTGACGTTGTTGAAACGGCCGCTTTGCACTTGCTCGCGGGTGAAAACCTCAAAATGGCTGCCAAGCGCAACGCTGGTGGGCATGGGGCGGCTCCTATCTGTTGTTAACAGATATTAGTCCTGAACGTCGGCAGCGGTCAAACGCCGGTGTCATATTGGCGATGGTTCTGCGATTTTGATAGCTGTCAGCGATTGCCCAACAAGCGCCGGAGCCACTTTTAGACAGAATCGTAGGGTGGGTAACTTGTTGCCCACCCTACGACTAACCCAGCCTATAGCCCTCTACATCAAGCGCAATGAGTTGGGGCTTGTAGGAAAAGCGAGGTGCTTCAGGATCATCTGGAAGAACGTACAGCCGACCACCGCAAGAATGTGTTGTCTTGACAACGTCCTCAATCTGTACACCCCCACATCTCAAACATCGAGGGGGGCTCTTACGCATGCGAGCCAGCACGAGTCGACTCTCCAGCCGCTCGCGCTCTGGATCCGTCTCCGAACCACCGCCCAGAATTTTGTCAACGAGCTTCACGAGCAATCCCGATGAGGCGCGAGATGGCAATTCGGCAATTTGGGACTGAATCGACATTGAATCTAGGAATTCTTCCGCTTCAACAACGTTCTCACACGACGCGCACCAAGCAAATCGACGATAGCCATCTACTTGCCGCCTATCTGGCAAGTGATATCGAAGGGTGACAGGTCGACGCTGCTTACCCCCTGGAAGTCACATCCATCACATCGAACCTGCCCCGCTTGCATCGACATATCAGTCTCCAAACACCCTACGGTGCAAATCAGCCCTATTGATTCATCAATATCGCACGACCGAGCGAATCGACTTGCCCGCGTGCATCAAATCAAATGCCTCGTTGATGTCGGTCAGCGGCATGGTGTGGGTGACGAAGGGTTCCAGCTGAATCTTGCCGCTCATCGCGTCCTCGACCATGCCGGGCAATTCCGAACGCCCCTTCACCCCGCCAAACGCGGTGCCCAGCCAGCGCCGGCCGGTGACGAGTTGGAACGGGCGCGTCGAAATCTCCTGCCCCGCGCCGGCCACGCCGATGATCACGCTCTGGCCCCAGCCGCGGTGCGCGCATTCCAGCGCGGCGCGCATCACGCCCACGTTGCCGATGCACTCGAAGCTGTGGTCGACGCCCCAGCCGGTCATCTCCACCACCACCTCCTGGATCGGCTTGTCGTGGTCCTTGGGGTTGATGCAATCGGTGGCGCCGAAGGTCTTGGCCAGGTCGAACTTGGCCGGGTTGGTGTCGATGGCGATGATGCGCCCGGCCTGCGCCATCTTGGCGCCCTGGATCACGGCCAGGCCAATGCCGCCCAAGCCGAATACCGCCACGCTGTCGCCCGGCTGCACCTTGGCGGTGTTCTTGACCGCGCCCAGGCCCGTGGTCACGCCGCAGCCCAGCAGGCAGACCTGCTCGGGATTGGCGTCGGGGTTGACCTTGGCCAGCGACACCTCGGCCACCACGGTGTATTCGCTGAAGGTGGAGCAGCCCATGTAGTGGTACACCGGCTCGCCGTTGTAGCTGAAGCGTGTGGTGCCATCCGGCATCACGCCCTTGCCTTGCGTGGCGCGCACGGACACGCACAGGTTGGTCTTGCCGCTCTTGCAGAACAGGCACTGGCCGCATTCGGCGGTGTAAAGCGGGATGACGTGGTCGCCCGGCTGGACGCTGGTCACGCCTTCGCCCACTTCCACCACGATGCCGGCGCCTTCGTGGCCCAGCACGGCGGGGAAGATGCCTTCGGGGTCATCTCCGCTGAGCGTGAAGGCGTCGGTGTGGCAGACGCCGGTGTGCGTGATCTTGACCAGCACCTCGCCGGCCTTGGGTGGGGCGACGTCGATCTCGACGATTTGCAAGGGCTTGCCGGCTTCAAAGGCAACGGCGGCGCGGGCTTTCATGGATCGATCTCCTTGGGTGGGGTGGGTTATTTGAGGTACGAGCGCACCAGCGATACGGTCTCATCGATGGCCTCGTGCATGCGCGCGTGGCCGGCGTCGAGCACGCTGTCCACGCTGCAATCGGCGTGGCCGAAGCTCTCGCGCATGTGGCCCTCCAGCACGTCGGCCATCAGGCCGTTGACGGCCCCGCGCATGGCGGCCAGCTGTTGCAGCACGGGGCCGCATTCGCTGCCCTCGGCAATCGCGCGCTCCAGCGCCTCGGCCTGGCCGCGGATGCGGCGCAGGCGGGTGATGGCGCGCTTTTTTTCTTCGGGCGAATGGGGCATGGCGATCCATCCTTTCGGATACTGTGGGGTAGTTTATAAGCCATAGCACGCTTCGGCTCAAGCGATGCGGCGCGCACCCCGCCTTCAGTCGGCCGCGCTGTCGTGTGCCTCCTGTGATACCGGCGGCCGCCAGCGCCGCAGCAGCAGGGCGTTGCTGGTCACGCTGACCGAGGACAGCGCCATCGCCGCACCGGCCACGACGGGGTTCAGATAGCCCATGGCCGCCAGTGGGATGCCGGCCACGTTGTAGATGAAGGCCCAGAACAGGTTTTGCCGGATCTTGGCCACCGTGCGGTGCGAGATTTCGAGCGCCGCCGGCACCAGCGCCACGTCGCCGCGCATCAGCGTGACGCCGGCCGCGTGCATGGCCACGTCGGTGCCACTGCCCATGGCGATGCCGACGTCGGCGGCCGCCAGCGCGGGCGCGTCGTTGACGCCATCGCCGACCATGGCGACGGTGTGGGTCTTGCCCCCTCTCCCGCCTGCGGGAGAGGGTGGGGGTGAGGGCAGGGGCGTCAACTCGGGCGCGGTGACAGCGGAAGTCCCCCCACCCTCACCCCTGCCCTCTCCCCCGCCGGCGAGCGGGAGCAACGCCTTTGCGCCGCTGCGCAAGGCCTGCACCGCCGCCGCCTTGTCCCCCGGCAGCACCTCGGCCAGCACCTCTCCATCCTCGGGTTTCAGGCCCAGCCGGCGCGCCATGGCTTCGGCGGCGCCGCGGTTGTCGCCGCTGATCATCACGGCACGCACGCCACGCGCGCGCAGCGCATCGATGGCTTCGCGGGCGCCGGGCTTGGGCTCGTCGCCGAAGGCCAGCAGCGCCACCGCGTGCGGCACGTCGCCTTCGCCCGTGCGCACGGCAACGACAGAAAGCGTCGCGCCTTGCGCTTGACTGGCCTGCGCTGCAACTTCAAAAGGCTTCAAGTCCACACCCAGTTCGGCCATCCAGCGCAGGCTGCCGATCAGCACCGCGTGGCCGTCCAGCCGGCCTTCGGTGCCGCGGCCCGGCACGGCGCGCACGTCCTGCGGCGGCGCAATCTGCAGGCCTTGCTCCTGCGCGGCCGTCAGCACCGCGTGCGCCAGCGGGTGTTCGCTGCCGCTTTGCACGCTGGCCGCCGTGCGCAGCGCGGCGGCTTCATCCACCCCGGGCGCGGCGACGAGCGACAGCAGGCGCGGGCGCCCCTGCGTCAGCGTGCCGGTCTTGTCGAAGGCGACCACGTCCACCGCGTGCGCCACCTCCAGCGCTTCGGCGTCCTTGATCAAAATACCGAACTTCGCCGCCACCCCCGTGCCCGCCATGATGGCCGTCGGCGTCGCCAACCCCAGCGCACACGGGCAGGCGATCACCAGCACGGCGACGGCACGGATGATGGCGGTCTCGGTGCCTAAGCCCGCCAGCCACCAACCGATGAAAGTGAGCAGGGCGATGACGATCACCACCGGCACGAACACGGCACTCACCTGGTCCACCAGCCGCTGCACCGGCGCCTTCACGGCCTGCGCGTCCTGCACCAATCGGATGATGTGGGCCAGCACGCTCTCGCTGCCCGCGGCCGTCACCTGCATCAGCACGCGACCGTCGCCGTTGATCGAACCGCCGGTGAGCACTTCGCCGACCGCCTTGGCCACCGGCAGCGGTTCGCCCGTCAGCATGGATTCATCCACCTGCGTCGCGCCTTCGGTCACCGTGCCGTCGGCGGGCACGCGCTCGCCGGGGCGCACGGCCAGCTGGTCGCCGGCGCGCAACTCATCCACCGGAATGTCCTTCTCACTGCCGTCCCAGTCGATCAGGTGCGCCAACTCGGGCCGCAGCGCGTGCAGGGCGCGGATGGCCGACGTGGTCTGCCGCTTGGCCCGTTCTTCCAGCCACTTGCCCAGCCGCACGAGGGTGACGACGACGGCGGCGCTTTCAAAGTACAGGTGCGGCACATGGCCCTCGGCGTGCGGCTTGCCCAGCCACAGCCACATCGACAGCAGCCAGGCCGCCGTGGTGCCGATCGACACCAGCAGCTCCATGTTGCCGCTGCGCGCCTTGAGTGCGCCCCACGCCGCTCTATAGAAGCGCGCGCCCAGCCAGAACTGCACCGGCGTCGCCAGCACGAACTGCACCCACGGCGGCGGCATCCAGTGCCAGCCGAAAGGCATGCCCAGCATGGGCAGCACCAGCGGCGCGCACAGCAGCAGGCCGATGCCGACCGGCAGAAAACCCGCCCACGGGCCGGCGTCGGCGGCGTCAATGGCCGCATCGGCCGCACGTGGCTCATAGCCAGCGTCGCGCACCGCACGGCGCAGCAGGGCGGCCATGTCATCGCCGCCAGCGTAGGTCACGCGCGCGCTTTCCGTCGCCAGGTTGACGCTCGCGCCTTGCACGCCGGGCACCTTGTTCAAGGCGCGCTCCACGCGCGAGACACAGCTGGCGCAGGTCATGCCGCCCACGCCCAGGTCCAGGGTTTGCTCGTTCGATGCGTTCATGCCCGCAGTGTGAAGCCTGACACGATGGCAAGGTCAAGCCAGCACGACCCTGCCATCCGTGCTTGACCTTGCCATCATGTCAGGGTAGATGATGCTTCGCCTTGAACCCGTTTTCTGAAAGGACACCCCCCATGAATCAGCAATTTCACGTCGGCGGCATGACCTGCGGCCATTGCGAGATGGCGATCCGGCGCGCCATCCACCAGCTCGATCCGCAGGCGGAAGTGAAGATCGACCGCCCCGAAAGCCTGGTCGAGGTCGAATCGACGCAAGCGCGTGAGGCCCTCGCCGCCGCCATCCGCGAGGAAGGCTACACGGTCGCCGAATGAGCGCCGCTCCGGTGCACATCGGCGAGGCCGCGCGCGCCTCCGGCGTGTCGGCCAAGATGGTGCGCCATTACGAGTCGCTCGGCCTGCTGGGGGACGTGACGCGCACCGACGCCGGCTACCGCCAGTACGGGCCGGCCGACATCCATACGCTGCGTTTCATCAAGCGCGCGCGCGACCTGGGTTTTTCGATCGCCGAGATCGCCGAACTGGTTGGCCTGTGGCACGACCGCGGCCGCGCCAGCGCCGACGTCAAGCGCATCGCGCAAGCCCATGTGGCCGACCTGGAGCACCGCATCGCCGCCCTGCAGGACATACGGCGCACGCTGCAGGACTTGTTGCGCCACTGCCATGGCGACGCGCGGCCCGACTGCCCCATCCTGGACGACCTGAGTGGGCAGGCCTGAGCGCTTCGCGCTCGGCTTTCATCGGCGCTTTGTCCATCTTTACAAACCAACATGCGGCGCTGATGAGCGCGATACACACGGCGCGCACACTGCCTTTCAAGCCGTTGCCCAGGCCATGTGCCTCGCCAGCCACACCAGACCTTCGAGTCCCGATCCTGAAAGGAAGTCCCTCATGACCTACGCCCCGAAACGCCTCTTCATCGCCACCCTGCTGGTGGCCACCGGCGCCGTCGCCATCGCGCAAACCCCCGCGCCCACGCCGCCGGCCGCCGGCGAATTCGTCACCCAGCGCGCCGCGCCCGGCGAACGCCGCGCCCGCATGGACCCGGCCCAGCGCCAGCAGCGCATGGCCGAGCGCCACACCAAGCGCATAGCCGATCTGAAGGCGCAGCTGCAGATCACGCCGGCGCAGGAAGGCGCCTGGAACGCCTACAGCGCCGCCATGCAACCACCCGCCGAGGCCCAGCGCCCGCGCATGAACCGCACCGAAATCGAGCAGCTGAGCACGCCGCAGCGCATCGATCGCATGCAGCAATTCGCCACCGAGCGCCAGGCGCGGATGCAGCGGCGCGGCGACGCCGTCAAGACCTTCTATGCCCAGCTGACGCCAGCGCAACAGAAGATCTACGACGAACGCGCCATGCGGGGCCCGCGCGGCGAAGGCAAGCGCGGCGGCCCGGGCATGCACCACCACGGCGGTGGTCACGGCATGCGCTGATCGCCTGGCTTCCACCCAGGCCAGAACCGGCCGGTCAGCGTCACGCGCGGCCGGCCGGCTCTTCATTTTTTGCTTTGCGCCTGCACTTCGAAAAGGTTCTGATTTGGCTTAAGCTGCGCGCATCGTGCCCCATACCGCGCCACCTCCGCCACCGCTGCCGCCGGCGCCACCGCCCGGCGTTGTGAAACTGCCGCCCGTGCGCCAGGTCGACTGGCGCGCACCGCTCGACTGGCTCGCGCTGGGCTGGCGCGACCTGTGGCGGCTCGGCGCGCCCAGCCTGCTGCATGGCCTGGCGCTGGCCAGCGTCGGTGCCTTGCTGATGCTGGTCGCGGGTCACCGCTTCTGGCTGCTGGCGGGCGCCTTCTCGGGCTTTCTGGTGGTAGCGCCGGTGCTGGCCACCGGCCTCTACGCCCTCAGCCGCGCGCTGGAGCGCGGCGAGGCGGCCGATTTCCAGACCATTGCCATGACCTGGACGCGCTGGCAGTACTCGCGCTTTGCCGTGCACGGCGGCTACTGGAGCCTGGTGCGCTTCGGCCTGCTGCTGTCGCTGGCCGGCACCGGCTGGGTGCTGACCTCGGCGGCGCTGATCACCGCCTTGTCGCCAGCGCCGGTGCACACGCCGATGGACTTTCTGCGCCACGTGGTGCTGGCGCAGCGCGGCCATGTGTTCGAGCTGTGGCTGACCATGGGGGCGCTGATGGCGGCGCCGCTGTTCGCCTCCAGCGTGGTGGCCATGCCGCTGCTGCTGGACCGCCGCGTCGATGTGCTGCAGGCGGTACTGACCAGTTGGCAGGTGGTGCTCGCCAACCCGGGCGCCCTGGCGCTGTGGGCGGCGCTGATCATGGGCCTGACGCTGCTGGGCATGGCGACGGCGCTGCTTGGCCTGGTCATCATCGTGCCCTGGCTCGGCCACGCCAGCTGGCACGCCTACCGCGCGCTGGTTGATGCCTCGACTCTGCCGCTGCGCCTGCCACCGGAAGGCGAGGACACCTGATGTTCGGCTTCGACGAGGAGCAGATCGCCTGGTTCGGCCTCACGGTGGGCGTCAGCGCCTTCATGCTCTACATGCTGTTCATCGTGGGGCAGCTGGCCTGGGAAGCGAAAGCCGGCAAGTTCGGCACCTTCGTGCTGTTTCTGGCGCTGGCCTTCGGCATGGTCGGCTTCATCGCCAAGACGATCATCCAGTGGGTGCTGGAAGGATAGGCACACCAAGGTTTATTCACAGATCTGTGGACAGGTCGCGCACAACTCGCCACTTATCCACAGCGCACGTCGAATCATCCATCTTGTACCCAGACACGCCGCCGGCCGCCCGTATCTTGTCCCCAGCCGTAAGGCGTCCGCAAGTGGCTGCGCCGGTTCGGAAAAGCCGGTTTGTCCACAAAACGGCAGGGGCTCTACTACTACGACTATCTTTTCTAAACATCTTCAGGATGAAGACAAGGGAAAGCGCCGGCGGTGTACAAGTGCGGCAGGGCGCCCTGGGTCGCGCTGTCGACTCGCCCAACGGTTACATTCGTGCGCTGGTGCAAGGCGGGTGATCCAGATCGCTGCTGGTAAGATGACGCGCACTCGAGCCGGTCATCCGCCGGCTCGCTTTTCATTGCCCGACGCTCGCCCAGTCCATGTCCGTTGCCCTCGCCGGCCGCAGTCCCAGCACCTTCGAGATCAAGAGCGCAACGCTGCCCTTGCTGGCATTGCGGCTGAAATCCGTCGACCTGGCGGTGCTGCAGGACGAGTTGCAGGCGCAGTACGGCGAGATGCCCGATTTCTTCGAAGACGATCCGGTCGTGCTTGACCTGTCAGCACTGGCGCCCGAGCACGCCGAGGCCGCCATCGATTTCCAGCAACTGGGCGAACTGCTGCACCAGCGCCGGCTGCGCCTGCTGGCGGTGCGCGGCGGCAGCGAGCAGCAGCGCGCCAGCGCCACCGAGCTGGGCTTGCTGCTGGCGCCCGATCTGGCCCTGCCGAGCGCGCCGCGCACGGCCGGACCGAGCGCCGCGCCCGAGGTGGCGCCGCCCGGCGCGCTGGTGATCGACCGGCCCTTGCGCTCGGGCCAGCAGGTCTATGCGCGCGGTCGCGACCTGGTGCTGCTGGCCATGGTCAACCACGGTGCCGAGGTGATCGCCGACGGCCACATCCACGTCTATGCGCCGCTGCGCGGGCGCGCCATCGCGGGGGCGCGCGGCTGGCCCGAGGCGCGCATCTTCGCGCGCGACATGCAGCCCGATCTGGTGTCGATCGCCGGCGTCTACCGCACCAGCGACGCCGCGCTCGGGCCCGAGATCCAGGGCCGCGCCGCCGTGGTGCGGCTGGTGTCGGGCGAAGCCGGCGACAGCCTGGTGTTCGAGCCCATCGCGGACTAAGAAGGGGAGCGGGCATGGACTTTCGTTTTCAAGCACAGCAATTCAAGGTGAACTGACATGGCAAAAATCGTCGTCGTGACTTCCGGCAAGGGCGGCGTCGGAAAGACCACCACCAGCGCCGCCTTCGCGTCCGGACTGGCGCTGGCCGGCCACAAGACCGCAGTGATCGACTTCGACGTCGGCCTGCGCAACCTCGACCTCATCATGGGTTGCGAGCGCCGCGTGGTGTACGACTTCGTCAACGTGATCCAGGGCGAGGCCAACCTGAGCCAGGCGCTGATCAAGGACAAGCAGTGCGAGAACCTGTTCGTGCTGGCGGCCAGCCAGACGCGCGACAAGGAGGCGCTGACCCAGGAAGGCGTGAAGAAGGTGCTGGACGACCTGGCCGCGATGGATTTCGAGTACATCGTGTGCGACTCGCCGGCCGGCATCGAGACCGGTGCCATCCTGGCCATGCACTACGCCGACGAGGCGCTGATCGTGACCAACCCCGAGGTCTCCAGCGTGCGCGACTCCGATCGCATCCTGGGCATGCTGGGCAGCAAGACGCAGCGCGCCATCGACGGCAAGGAGCCGGTCAAGGAACACCTGCTGATCACGCGCTACAACCCGAACCGCGTCGCCGATGGCCAGATGCTGAGCCTGGAAGACATCCAGGACATCCTGCGCATCAAGCTGATCGGCGTGATCCCGGAGAGCGAGGCGGTGCTGCAGGCCTCCAACCAGGGCCTGCCGGCGGTGCACCTGAAGGGCACCGACGTGTCCGGCGCCTACACCGACGTGGTGGATCGCTTCCTGGGCGCCACCGACAAGCCGATGCGCTACGTCGACGCCGAAAAGCCGGGCTTCTTCAAGCGCCTGTTCGGGAGCAAGTAGCCATGTCCTTCCTCTCTTTCTTTCTCGGCGAGAAGAAGAAGACCGCCAGCGTCGCCAAGGAACGCCTGCAGATCATCCTAGCGCACGAGCGCGGCGGCCGCGCCGCCTTTGAGCCCGACTATCTGCCCGACCTGCAGCGCGACCTGATCGCCGTCATCAGCAAGTACGTCAAGATCGACCCGAAGGACATCAAGGTCAACCTGGAGCGCCAGGACGACCTGGAGGTGCTCGAGGTGAAGATCGAACTGCCCGAGAAGGCGGCCGCCTGAACGTGCCTGGCGGCTGCGGCCCATTGGCGCCCACCATGAACCAGGACAGCGCGGACCGCTCGCAGCGCCCCTTGCTGCCGCCAGAGCCCGAGGCCGAGCCGGGCATGCTGCGCTGGATTGCCGCAGCGGTGGCGGTGCTGGTGCTGATCGTCGGTGCCTACCATGCCTACGAATGGCTGGTCAGCGACGTCGCGCAGCGCCGTGCCACGGCTGAAGGCACGGTGATCGAGCCGGTGCCAACGTCGCCAATGGTGCAGGCCGAGCCACCACCCGTCACGCCCACCGCCGCCCGCATCGCATCGGCGGCCACGCCCGCAGCCGAGGCGCCGGTACCCGCCGTCACCGGTGGCGGCGTCAACAAATGCGTGCGGGAGGGCCACGTCACGTATACCAGTGGCCCCTGCCCGGAAGGCAGCGAGCCGACGGCGATCGCCGCCGCCGGCATCGACCCGAACGGCGTGCTCGGCTCCACTGGCGACCGGGTGCCGGCCACGGTGGCGCAGCCCCTGGTGCTGGCGACCGGCGCTGACCCGGCGCAGCTGGACGCCACCTGCCGCTACCTGGCGGCTGAAATCGAGCGGCTGGACTTCGAGTTCCGGCAGCCCTTGCCGCCCCAGGTACTGGACCACATCTCGAGCCGGCTGGTCGTGCTGCGGGCGCAGGGTGAGACCGGCCAGTGCGCGCCAGCGGCCAAGCCGACCACCCCCGCCAAGCGGCCGGCGCGCAAGGTGGTCGAGGAAAAAGCCGGCGACTGAGAAGCTTGGCAGCGCAGCCGCTGACCGGATTGGCTCTAGATGTGAGCGCACACTGACCCAATGCCACATGCTGCGTTGCAACACGATGGGCCGCGCAGAGGTATAATGCGCAGTTGACTGACCATCGGTCGCGAGACGCATGGCCCGCCGGGACTGGCTCCCGTGCCGCGCCGCTTCAACCGTTTCGTGCTCGCCCATGGCGGTGTGGCAGCCCTTGCAGGCTGCGCATGCCGCGTCTGCCGTCACCCCCGTGCGGCAGCTCCGAGCCCACCAGGCGCCTACGCCGCCGGCTGCCGTCAGTGAATCCCGCGTGTTCCGCAGCGCCGCCCGGCGGCCCGGAGCCCCATTGATCCCATCGACGCGAAGGAGAAAACGCATGGCCAAGGAAGAACTGATCGAGATGCAAGGCATCGTCAACGAGGTGCTGCCGGATACGCGTTTCCGTGTCACGCTGGACAACGGCCACGAGCTGGTGGCCTATTCGGCCGGCAAGATGAAGAAACACCGCATCCGCATCCTGGCGGGCGACCGCGTGTCGCTGGAGCTGTCGCCCTACGACCTCAGCAAGGGCCGCATCAACTTCCGCCACCTGGAGCGCCGCGGCCCGGCACCGACCGGCGCGGGTTCGCACCACCGTCGTTAAAGTCCGGCGCGGTCGAGCCGTCCGACGTGACCCGATCCACGGACCCGGCCCCAGCCGACGCGGTGGCGGCCGCCCTGGCCGCCCAGCCCCGCCGCGGTTTCCTGCCGCCCGAGTTGCGTGAGCGCGCCGAATACGACGGCCCGCTGCCCATCGGCCACGGCCAGACCAACTCCCAACCCCGTACCGTTGCCAACATGCTGCGCCTGCTGGAGGCCGGCTGGGGCATGCGCGTGCTTGATGTCGGCGCCGGATCGGGCTGGACCACCGCGCTGCTGGCGCATCTGGTCGGCCCCGGTGGCCAGGTGCTGGGTGTCGAACTGGTGCCCGAGCTGGCGCGCTGGGGCGCTGAAAACCTTGCCGCCACCCAGCAGCCCTGGGCCAGCATCGCGGTCGCCACGCCCGGCGTGCTCGGCCTGCCCGAGCAGGGCTTGTTCGATCGCATCCTGGTGTCCGCCGAGGCCACCGAACTGCCGCAGGCGCTGGTCCAGCAACTGCACGATGGCGGCGTGATGGTGATCCCCGTGGCCGGCGAGATGCTGCGCGTACAGCGGCGTGGCGCGGAGACCGACGTGAGCCGGCATGGTGGTTATCGGTTCGTGCCGCTGCGCTGATTGCAAGAGGTTTGGCGTTCGGCACTGAGCGTTCAGCGTGAACGCCAGCAAGCGCACGCGCACAAACCGCTCAACGCTCAACCTACGAGCTTGCGCCGCGCCCGCACCGCCGTCGCCAGCCCTTCCAGCACCGGCACCGTCTGCTCAAAGCTGATGCAGGCGTCCGTCACCGACACGCCGGGTTTGAGCGGCTGGCCCGGCACGATGTCCTGCCGGCCTTGCTGCAGATGGCTTTCGATCATCACACCCATGATGCGCGCGTCGCCCGCCGCCACCTGGGCGGCGACGTCGGCCGCCACCTCGATCTGTTTGGCGTGCTGCTTGCTGGAGTTGGCGTGCGACACGTCGATCATCACCTGCTCGCGCAGCCCCGCGTCCTTGAGCAGCGCGCAGGCCGCATCGATGTCGGCCTTCGAATAATTGGGCGCCTTGCCGCCGCGCAGAATCACGTGGCAATCCTGGTTGCCGCGCGTCTCGAACACGGCGGCCTGGCCCATCTTGGTCAGACCCAGAAAGGCGTGCGGTGATTGCGCCGCCAGAATGGCGTCGGCCGCCATCTTGACGCTGCCGCCGGTGCCGTTCTTGAAGCCCACCGGGCAGCTCAGGCCGCTGGCGAGCTGGCGGTGGCTCTGGCTCTCGGTGGTGCGCGCGCCGATGGCGCCCCAGCTCACCAGGTCGCTGATGAACTGCGGGCTGAGCAGATCAAGGAATTCGCTGCCCACCGGCAGACCTAGCGCCAGCACGTCCAGCAGCAGGCGCCGCGCCATTTGCAAACCGTCGTTGATGGCGTAGCTGCCGTCGCGGTGCGGGTCGTTGATGTAGCCCTTCCAGCCCACGGTGGTGCGCGGCTTCTCGAAGTACACGCGCATCACCACCAGCAATTCGCTGGCGTGGCGATCCGCCTCGGCCTTCAGGCGGCGCGCGTACTCCAGCGCTTCGCCGTGGTCGTGGATGGAGCAGGGACCGACCACCGCCACCAGCCGGTCGTCGGCGCCGTGCAGCACGCGCGAAATGGCGGCGCGGCTGTCCTCGACCAAGTCTTGCGCCAGCTCTG
This sequence comes from Burkholderiales bacterium, assembly GCA_016702555.1. Taxonomy (GTDB): domain Bacteria; phylum Pseudomonadota; class Gammaproteobacteria; order Burkholderiales; family Burkholderiaceae_C; genus Ottowia. The sequence goes on along the minus strand of JADJDV010000002.1, from coordinate 84,763 downwards.
GCGCCGGCAGCCATTCCTGCAGCAGCGCCGGTGTGATCAAGGGCCGCACCGCGCGGATGCGCGTATCGTCGATGCGGGTGGTGTCCTGGGTGGAAGCGGTTTCTGTCTCGTGCATCGGCCGATTATCGATCGCCGATCACGGCTGCACGCTGACCTTCGGCAGCCGCTCCAGCACATGGCCGAGCATGGCGCGGCTGTCGTGGATCACCTTGGTGCGCCAGGCCGGCGAGCTGGGGTTGAACATCTCGCGGTAGTCGCGCTGGATGCGCGCTTCGTCCTCGGCGCTGGCGTAGCCGTGTTGCACGCCCTGGTTTTCCAGCACCGTGATGTGCAGCGACTTGACCGCGCCCAGCGTGGTCTGGCTGTCCAGCGTGCCGTACTCGAACACGGCGGGCAGGTGCGCGCCGGTCTGGCGCAGCGCGCCGATCCAGGCCGTGACGTCGCCGGTGACGGTGTAGAAATCCTTGCCGCTGCCCCAGTCGATGGTCTGGCCGGCGAACACGGCTTCCAGTCCCTCGCGCAGGCGCGGGTTCTCGGGCGGGTTGAGGAACACATGCAGCTGGCCGCGCGCGCCGTAGCCAGTGTGCAGGTCGATGCTCATCGACAGCGGGTACTGCGCCAGGATGGCGCCCAGACGCGGCGCCAGCGCGGCCAGTTGGGGCTCGAGCGTGCGGCCGCCGTAGTAGATGCCTTTCGGGTACGCGTACTGCCCTTGCAGCACGGCCTGGCGCAGCACCGGCATGCCGTGCTGGGCGATCTGCGCGATCGAGCGCAGCAGGAACAAGCGGTGCGCCCAGGCGCCCAGATCGGCTGGCCCTTGCGGATTGATCAACGGATCGACCATCGGGTAGCCAGCGTTCTGGGTCTGGTACAGCGCGTCGGTGGTCGAGGCGTTGCGGTTCAGGTCGACGTTGCTCTCGGTGAAGCGCCGCTGCTGCGCAAAGCCCCAGGGGTTGAGCGCGTGCAGCAGCAGCACGCCGGTGTCGGCCAGCAGCGCATCGCTGATGAATTCGTCCATGAACAGGCGCGTGACCGCGCTGCCGGTCGGCCCCTCCACGCCGTGCACGGCGGACGACAGGATCAGCAGCCGCCTGGGTTCGCGCTGCGCCGGCAGGTACAGGCCATCGACGAACAGCCCGGGCACGCCCTGCCGGCTGGCGACCGGAATGGCGAAGCGCTCGACGCGCTCCAAGCGCTGCGCCAGCGCCGCGCCGCGGTCCAGGAAAGCCTGCCGTGCGCTGGCGTAGTCGTCGATGAAATAGGCCTGCGCCTTGGTGTCCGGCGCGATCGCCGGGTCGGCGGGTGCATAGCGGGCAAAACGCCAACTCGCCACGCCGGCGGCCAGCAATCCCAGTACCAACAGCGCCAGCACGGCGCGCCACAGCCAGCGCAGCATGTCGGTCTCCTTCGCGGTGATGACCTGTCGCCGACTATAAGGCGCAACGCCGGTACGGTCAGGCGCTGTCGGTGGGCGCGCGCCAGGCGCCGGTTAACGTCCCAGCGGTGCGATGCCGATCCAGGCTGCGTGCAGCCAGAACGCGAATGCGGCCCATGCCATCACGCCGATGACCACGGCAATCAGCGTGCCGCCCAGAGCACCCGGTGCATAAGCCGTGCCCAGTGTCCGGTCGCGCTGGCGCGCCGCGCGGTAGCTAAGGACGGCCCACAGCAGAAAGGCCCCGAACAGCAGCACGTCGGCCAGCTTGGCGGTGGCCAGCAGATGGCCGAAAGCCCACAGCTTGACGCCCAGCACCATCGGGTGGTGCAGCCTGGCCTTGATGTGATTGTGCGGCACGTAGGCGGCCACCACCAGGATGAAGGCCAGCAGCGTGAACAGCGAGTTCAGATGCTTCATCATCAGCGGTGGCTGCCACAGCAGCACTGGCTGCTGGCGCGCCAGCGCGTAGCCCCAGACGATCAGCACGAAGCCGATCAGCGAGACCACCGAGTACAGGCCCTTCCAAGGCTTTTCGCCCAGGCGCGCCACGCTGCGCGTGCGCCAGTCGTCGGCAAAGATGCGCACCGAGTGCACGCCCAGAAAGATCAGCAGACCGATGACGAGAACCAGCATGGTGTGTGTGCGGCAAGCGTGAGGATGCGGGCCATTATGGGACCGCCACCATGACCGCCGTGCGAAGATCGACGGGATGCTCCTTCGCGAGACCTACCCATGGACCTGAATACGCCCCGCATCGTCCTCATTGGCGCGCCCACCGACGTCGGCGCGGGCGAACGCGGCGCCAGCATGGGGCCCGAGGCACTGCGGGTGGCCGGCCTGGTCGAAGCCTTGCGCGGCCAGGGCGCTGAGGTGCGCGACGGCGGCAACCTTTCTGGCCCGCCCAACCCGTGCCAGCCACCCGTGGGCGGCTTTCGCCACCTGCCCGAAGTCGCGGCCTGGAACCGCGCCGTGCACGATGCGGTGTACGCCGCCCTGCAGGCGGGCCAGTTGCCCATCCTGCTGGGCGGCGACCATGGCCTGGCCATCGGCTCCATCAGCGCCGTGGCGCGCCACGCGCAGGCGCAGGGCCAGAAGCTGCGCGTGCTGTGGTTCGATGCCCATGCCGACTTCAACACCGCCGCACTCACGCCCAGCGGCAACCTCCACGGCATGCCCGTGGCCAGCCTGTTTGGCGACGGGCCGCCCGAGCTGGTCGGCATCGGCGGCTTCTCGCGCGAACGCCCCGCGCTGCGCGCGCCGCAGCTGCGCCAGATCGGCATCCGCAGCGTCGATGCGGGTGAAAAGCGCCTGGTGCACGACGCCGGCATCGAGGTGTTCGACATGCGCTTCATCGACGAACACGGCATGCGCGCCGCCATGGAACGCGCGCTGGCCGGCGTCGAGGCCGAGACGCACTTGCATGTGAGCCTGGACGTGGACTTTCTCGACCCGTCGATTGCCCCGGCGTGGCGACAACCGTGCCCGGCGGCCCGACCTACCGCGAGGCGCAGCTGTGCATGGAAATGGTGGCCGACACCGGACGCCTGGGCTCGCTCGACATCGTCGAGATCAACCCGGCCTACGACACGCACAACCGCACGGCGGAACTGGCGGTCGACCTGGTGGAAAGCCTGTTCGGCAAGAGCACGCTGATGCGGCGGCGCAGCGATTCGTGAGGATGAGGAATGCACCGTGCATCTTTTTTACCCGCGCTACCACGCACAAAGCTTTTACCGCAACACCTTTCTGGTGGACCGCCCGCAGCAGATTGCCCGCGCCGAAAAATCCGACCGCGAATGGAACAACCTGGCCGAATCGGGCTGCCACTTCACCTGCCTGGCCATGATCGCCGGCGTCGACCCAGCCACGCTGGCCGATGCCGCCATCAAGAAAGGCTATTACCAACCCGACAAGGACTTGCCCGCCCGCGCGCTGGACGGCAAGCGCGGCCCGCTGGTGTGGGATCAGAACGTGCCGGCCAGGAAGGGCGATGCCTTCACCTTCCCCAAGGTGTGGCACGCGGGCAAGGGCCGTCTGGTAGATCTGCAATTCACCTGCCGCCGCTGGGACGATTACGTGTCGCTGAAAGCAGCCACGCGCCTGATCCATGACGCCATCCTGCAGGGGCGCCATGTGGTCAGCGGCTCGTTCGAGCACAGCGTGCTGATTGCCGGCCTGTCGGATGACGGCCCGCTGGTGTGGGACCCGGATGTCGAGCGCAACAGCGGCGCGGCGCGGCGACGACTGCAGGCGATGGTCGAAGGCGGCTTGTCGCTGCGCGCTTGGGGCCAGCACGAGAAGGTGCGCAAGTTCACCGTGGTGGAGTACGAGTTGAGCGCGAAGGCTTGATGTCGCCCCGTCTGTTCAAGACACCGGCAGCGGCAGCGCCGTGCCGCTTTTGACCTCCTCCATCACCGCAAAGTGCGCGTCTCGCGCACGCCCGGCAGCTGCCACAGCACGCGACCGGCAAAGGCGCGGTAGGCGGCCATGTCGGCCATGCGCGTCTTCAGCAGGTAGTCGAAGCCGCCGGCCACCATGTGGCATTCCATGACCTCGTCGTGCACCTGCACGGCCGCCTTGAAGGCGTCGAACACGTTGGGTGTGGTGCGGTCGAGCAGTACCTCGACAAACACCACCAGGCCGCGGCCGAGCTTGGCGGCGTTCAGCTCGGCGTGGTAGCCGAGGATGTAGCCCTCGCGCGTGAGCCGTTGCACGCGCGCCAGCACGGCGGTGGGTGACAGGGCCACGGCTTCGGCCAGCTTGATGTTGCTGATGCGGCCGTCCTGCTGCAGGGCGCCGAGGATGCGCAGGTCGGTACGGTCAAGGGTGGTGGTGGGGGCGTCCATGCCGAATCATATTCGGTGCAACTCGGGCAATTTGGTGAGTTATTCGCCCGACAAGCCTTAACAATGGCACATTCCTCAATGAGATTGGCCATGAGCACGACCCATCCCTTCGCCGCCCTGCACGCCGAGCTGGCGCCCCAAACCCCTTTGCGCGACGCCATCACCGCCGCCACGCGTCGGCCTGAGCCCGAGGCGCTGGCGCCGCTGCTGGATCAGGCGCGGCTGGCGCCCGATCAGGCGCAGGCCGCGCACGACCTGGCCCACCGCCTGGCCGATACCCTGCGCCAGCGCAAGCGCGCCGCCGGGCGCGCGGGTATCGTGCAGGGGCTGCTGCAGGAGTTCGCCCTGTCGTCGCAGGAGGGCGTGGCGCTGATGTGCCTGGCCGAGGCGCTGCTGCGCATCCCCGACGCGGCCACGCGCGATGCGCTGATACGCGACAAGGTGGGGCGCGGCGACTGGCAGGCGCATCTGGGCAGCAGCCCGTCGCTGTTCGTCAACGCCGCCGCCTGGGGCTTGCTGCTGACGGGCAAGCTGGTGGCCACGCACAGCGAGGCGGGTTTGGGCAATGCGCTCAGGCGCCTGACGGCCAAGGGCGGCGAACCTTTGATCCGCAAGGGCGTGGACATGGCGATGCGCATGATGGGCGAGCAGTTCGTCACCGGCGAGACGATTGCCGAAGCGCTGCAGCACGCGCGCGGGCCTGAAGGCGAGGGCTTTCGCTATTCGTACGACATGCTGGGCGAGGCGGCGCTCAACGAGCACGACGCGGCGCGCTACCTGCACAGCTACGAGGCCGCCATCCACGCCATCGGCCGCGCGGCCGACCAACGTGGCGTGATCGACGGGCCGGGCATTTCCATCAAGCTGTCGGCGCTGCACCCACGCTACAGCCGCGCGCAACGGGCGCGCGTGCTGGCCGAGCTGTACCCGCGCTTGCTGCACCTCGCGCAACTCGCACGCCAGGTCGACATCGGCCTGAACATCGACGCCGAAGAGGCCGACCGGCTGGAGCTGTCGCTCGATCTGCTGGAAAAGCTGTGTCACGAGCCGTCGCTGGCCGGCTGGCACGGCATCGGCTTCGTCATTCAGGCCTACCAGAAGCGCTGCCCGTTCGTGATCGACTGGCTGATCGAGCTGGCGCGGCGCACGCAGCATCGCCTGATGGTGCGGCTGGTCAAGGGCGCGTATTGGGACAGCGAAATCAAGCGCGCGCAGGTGGATGGGCAAAGCGACTACCCCGTCTACACCCGCAAGCCGCACACCGACGTGAGCTACCTGGCCTGCGCGCGCCGGCTGCTGGCCGCGCCCGATGCGGTTTACCCGCAGTTCGCCACGCACAACGCGCACAGCGTGGCGGCCATCGTGCAGATGGCGGGGCCGGATGCGTGGCAGTCGGGGCAGTACGAATTTCAGTGCCTGCACGGCATGGGCGAGCCGCTGTATGAGCAGATCGTGAGCGGCCAGCTGGGCCCCAAGCGCCCGTGCCGCATCTACGCGCCGGTCGGCACGCACGAGACGTTGTTGGCTTATCTGGTGCGCCGCCTGCTGGAGAACGGCGCCAACACCTCGTTTGTCAACCGCATTGCCGATGCGGAGGTGCCGATCAAGGAGCTGATTGAAGACCCGGTGGCGCTGGTGCAGGCGGAGCAGCCGGTCGGCGCGCCGCACCCGCGCATTCCGCTGCCGCAGGCGTTGTATGGCGCGGAGCGCGACAACTCGCGCGGGCTGGATCTGAGCGACGAGCACATCTTGCAGGCGCTATCAAAATCGCTGCTGCTTGCGCTTGATGGACAAGCGCTGGAGCCTGATTTGGCCCAGAATCCCCCACTCCCGCGCGCGGGAGAGGGTTGGGGTGAGGGCGGCGGCGTTCCCATCACCAACCCCGCCGATCACCGCGACATCGTCGGCCACGTGCACAACGTGACCGACGCCGACGTCGATCAGGCGCTGCAAGACGCCACCGTCTTCGCCCCCACCTGGGCCGCGACCCCGCCCCACGAACGCGCCGCCGCCCTGCGCCACGCCGCCGATGCGCTGCATGCCGACATGCCTCGCCTGATGGGCCTGCTGGTGCGCGAAGCCGGCAAGACGTATGCCAACGCCGTGGCCGAAGTGCGCGAGGCGGTCGACTTTCTGCGCTTCTACGCCGCGCAAGTGGCCTCGCAGTTCGACAACGCCACGCACGTACCGCTCGGCCCCGTGGTCTGCATCAGCCCGTGGAACTTCCCGCTTGCCATCTTCACCGGCCAGGTCGCCGCCGCGCTGGCGGCGGGTAACGTGGTGCTGGCCAAACCGGCCGAGCAGACGCCGCTGATTGCGGCCGAGGCCGTGCGCCACCTGCACGAAGCCGGCGTGCCGCGCGCCGCGCTGCAATTGCTGCCCGGCGATGGCGCATCGGTCGGCGCCGCGCTGGTGGCCGATCCGCGCACGCGCGGCGTGCTGTTCACCGGCTCGACCGAAGTGGCGCGCCTGATCCAGGCCACGCTGGCCGAGCGCCTGAACCCCGACGCGCAGCCCGTGCCGCTGATCGCCGAAACCGGCGGCCAGAACGCCCTGATCGTCGATTCATCCGCATTGCCCGAACAGGTCGTGCAGGACGTGATGCAAAGCGCCTTCGACTCGGCCGGCCAGCGCTGCTCGGCCCTGCGCGTGCTGTGCGTGCAGGACGACGTGGCCGAGCGCGTCGTCACCATGCTGAAAGGCGCCATGGACGAGGCGCGCATCGGCAACCCCGCCGCGCTGTCGGTTGATGTGGGCCCGGTGATCGACGCCGAGGCGCACGGCCACATCCAGCGCCACATCGACGCCATGCGCGCCAAGGGTCACGCCGTGCACCAGTCCACGCGCGGGCTGGCCGAGGCGGCGGCGCACGGCAGCTTCATCCCGCCGACGCTGATCGAGATTGAGCGACTCGACCAGTTGCAGCATGAAGTCTTCGGTCCCGTGCTGCACCTGCTGCGCTACCGCCGCGCTGAGTTGGATGCGCTGATCGACCAGATCAACGCCACCGGCTACGGCCTCACGCTGGGCCTGCACACCCGCATCGACGAAACCATTGCCCGCGTGGTGAACCGCGCCCATGCTGGCAACGTGTACGTCAACCGCAACATGGTCGGCGCCGTGGTGGGCGTGCAGCCGTTTGGCGGTGACGGGCTGTCGGGCACCGGCCCGAAAGCCGGCGGCCCGCTCTATCTGCTGCGCCTGTTGGCGCGCAAGCCGGCCGATGCGGCGCGGCGCGCGGTGCAGGCGCTGGGCGTGCCCGACCCCGAGACCCATTCGGCCACGGGCGCGGCCGCACCACCCGCTCTGCTGGCGCTGAAGACCTGGGCGCAGGCGCAGGGCGATGCGAGCCTGGTCGACCACTGCGATGCGTTCCTCGCCCGCAGCCCTGCTGGCACCGTGCGCCTGCTCATCGGCCCGACCGGGGAGCGCAATCTTTATCAGGTGCTGCCACGCCGCCGCGTGCTGTGCCTGGCCGCCAATGCGGCCGACCGCTGGACGCAACTGGCCGCCGTGCTGGCCGTGGGGGCCGACGCGCTGTGGCCGGTCGAGGCGCAGGCCGACTGGGCGCGGCTGCCGGTGACGGTGCTCACGCACATCGCCATGGCCGCCGACTGGCGCAGCCCCTCGGCCGATTTTGATGCGGTGCTGTGGCACGGCGACGCCGACACCGCGCTCGCCCTCGGCCGCGCCCTGGCCGAGCGCCCCGGCTCGCTCGTCGGCTTGACAGCGCTGCCGCCGGGCAGCACCGAGCTGCCGCTGGAGCGCCTGGTGATCGAACGCGCGGTCAGCATCAACACCACGGCGGCGGGCGGCAACGCCAGCTTGATGACCATGGCGTGAGAAGGTGAGAAGGTGTGAACGAACCCGCCATGCCCGCTCTGGCCGCCAAAGCGACGCCACTCTTCGTTGCAAATGCTCGCCGTAGCTCAAGCTACGTCTGCGCTTTGCGCCTCGATTGGCGCCGTTTTGACGGCCCGCTCGGACACGCCGGATTCATTCACGCCTTGTGCGCTTCACGACAGATGCCGGGAAGCTGGCAATTTGTAATGTGAGTGTGCATTCACACCGTTACGACGCCAACATTTGAGCCCGGGATGTAACGCCGAACGCCGGCAGACTGAGCCCTGTGTTCAACCACCGAAAGGGCTTCACCCATGACTCAACGCATCTTGCGCACCGTTCCCCTGGCCGTGCTCATGACCACCGCCATGGCCTGGAATCTGCCGGCCCGAGCGCAGGCGGCCACCAGCGCACCGCCGGCGGCCAGCGCCGGTCCGGCGCAGCAGACGGCGCCACGCGCTGCGCCGCCGGCCTCGACCCCGGTGGCACCGGCCGCCGATTCCACCGCTGGCGACAAGGCGCGATTGCCGGAGGGCTTTTCGCCGGCCATGGCGCCGGATAAACCGGCGTCGGCCGAAGTGACACCCGATCCCAGGGCGTCCAAGCCGGCGCCCGCGAAACCCTAAGCCGGCCTGACCGGGCCTCGACAGAAGCCGCGGGTCGCTTCGGCGCCCGCGGCTTCAGCGCGTCAGGCCGCTCACCAGTTCGGTCGCGCCGGTCCACATGATCTGCACGCCCAGGCACAGCAGGATGAAGGCCGACAGGCGCAGGAACACCACCAGCCCGACCTCGCCCAGCGGGCGCAGCAGGCGGCCGGCGTAGCGGAAGGTCAGCGTCACCAGCAGGCCGATCAGCAGCACCGCCGTCAGCGCGCCCGAGAAGCTGGCCAGTGACACCGGCAGGTTGTTGCCCTCGTGCAGGCTGGCGCCGACGGTGATGGCGGCGGCGATCGAGCCCGGCCCGCAGGTGAGCGGGAAAGTCATCGGATAGAACGCCTGGATGCGCACGTGGTCGGCCGTGAGCGACTGCGCCATCTGCGCCTTGTTGTCGCTCGACAAATGCTCAGCGTGCAGCAGCCCCCAGGCGGTGGTGGCCACGATCAGGCCGCCGCTGATGCGCACGATCGGCAGCGAGACGCCGAAGAAATCCAGCACGTAGGAGCCGATCAGCATGGCGCTGGCCAGCATCAGCACCGCGTTGACGCCAATGCGCCGCGCCAGGCCGCTGCGCGTGGCGCCGTCCAGCTGGCGCGTCAGGTCGACGAACACCGGCGCCGTGGCGGGCGGGTTCAGGATCGGCAGCACCGCCGCCAGCGCGAACAAGAAGGCCTTGCCGAACGACGCGGCCAGCGGTGCGATGTCCATGGGGCGCTACTGTAATGCGCCGCGTGCTAAGCTGACCGATTCGCGTGCGCTGGCCGGCGACCGCGCGCGGCCGACACCCTCAAAGGAGATCGCCCATGCCCGGATTGCTGCCCCAGATCGACCCCGACGGTCTGCTCGAATTCTCGGTCGTCTACACCGACCGCACGCTGAACCACATGTCCGCCAGGTTCCAGGACGTGATGAAGGACATCTCGGCGCTGCTGAAAGAGGTCTACGGCGCCGACGCCACCGCCTTCGTGCCCGGCAGCGGCAGCTTCGGCATGGAATCGGTGGCGCGCCAGTTCGCCGACGGTCAGAAGGTGCTGATCCTGCGCAACGGCTTCTTCAGCTACCGCTGGAGCCAGATCCTGGAGATGGGCCGCATCACCGCGCCCGCCAACATCACCGTGCTGAAGGCGCGCCGCAGCGGCGACGGCGCGCAGGCGCCCTGGGTGCCGGCGCCGATCGATGAGGTGGTGGCCGCCATCGCGCGTGAGCGGCCCGCGGTGGTGTTCGCGCCGCACGTCGAAACCGCCAGCGGCATGATGCTGCCCGACGACTACATGAAGCAGGTTGCCGAGGCCACGCACGCCGCCGGTGGGCTGTTCGTGCTCGACTGCATCGCCTCCGGCGCGATGTGGGTGGACATGCGGGCGATCGGCGTCGACGTGCTGGTCAGCGCGCCGCAAAAGGGCTGGAGTTCCGCGCCCGCCGGCGCCATGATCGGTCTGTCCGAGCGTGCGCTGAAAGTGATGGAAGGCACGACCAGCACCAGCTTTTCCGCCGACCTGAAGAAGTGGCGGCAGATCATGCAGGCCTACGAAAGCGGCAGCCACGCCTACCACGCCACGCTGCCGACCACGGCGCTGGTTGAGCTGCGTGACACCATGCGTGAGACGCGCGCACGCGGCTTCGCCAAGGTGCGCCAGCAGCAGATCGAGCTGGGCCGCAAGGTGCGTCAGCTGTTGGCCGGGCGTGGCCTGCCCAGCGTGGCGGCGCCGGGCTTCGAGGCACCGGGCGTGGTGGTCAGCTACACCACCGACCCGGGCATCCAGAGCGGCAAGGCCTTCATCGCGCAAGGCCTGCAGACGGCGGCCGGCGTGCCGCTGATGTGCGACGAGCCAGCCGATTTCGGCACCTTCCGCCTCGGCCTGTTCGGGCTCGACAAATGGGCCGACGTCGATCGCAGCGTCGCGCAGCTGGCGGCGGCGCTGGACCGCATGGGCGTGCCGGCGTGCGAGACCACCGCGGCTTGATGCTGGAAACGGCGTGCCCGAGGCCGCGTCCGAGCTGCTGCTGGTGCTGACCACGGTCGGCGCGCGCGCCGACGCCGATCGGCTGGCGCGCGCCATGGTCGGGTCGCGCCACGCCGCCTGCGCGCAGATCAGCGCCATCGACAGCGTCTACCGCTGGCAGGGCGCGGTGCTGCACGAGGCCGAGTGGCGTGTTCTGTTCAAGACGACTGCCGCCGCCTATCCGGCGCTTGAGGCGGCGCTGCGCGCGCAGCATCCCTACGAGTTGCCGGCCATCCTTGCCTGGCCGTGCAGCGCGGCGCTGCCGGAGTTCGCCGCCTGGGTGGCCGGCGAGGTTGCGGCGGGCTGAAACCCTAGAACCGTTCCAGCTCGGGGAACGGCAGCCGCCCGCCGCGCACCAGCATCTTGCCGTACTCGGCGCAGCGCTGCAGCGTCGGGATCAGCTTGCCGGGGTTCAGCAGGCCGTGCGGGTCGAAGGCGCGTTTCAGGCCGAACATCTGCTCGTTCTCGGCGGCCGAAAACTGCACGCACATGCTGTTGAGCTTCTCGACGCCCACGCCGTGCTCGCCGGTGATGGTGCCGCCCATGGCCACGCTGGTTTCCAGGATGTCGGCGCCGAACAACTCGGCGCGGTGCAGTTGATCGGGGTCGTTGGCGTCGAACAGGATCAGCGGGTGCAGGTTGCCGTCGCCGGCGTGGAACACGTTGCAGCAGCGCAGGCCGTACTTCTTCTCCATCTCCTGAATCGCCAGCAGGATGTCGGCCAGGCGCTTGCGCGGGATGGTCGAATCCATGCACATGTAGTCGGGGCTGATGCGCCCGCTGGCCGGAAAGGCGTTCTTGCGTCCGCTCCAGAACTTCAGGCGCTCGGCCTCGTCGCGGCTGACGCCGATGCGGGTGGCGCCGGCGCCGTTCAGCACCGCCGACATGCGCTCGATCTCCTCGGCCACTTCCTCCGGCGTGCCGTCGCTCTCGCACAGCAGGATGGCGGCGGCCTCCAGGTCGTAGCCGGCGTGCACGAAGTCCTCGACGGCGGCGATCATGGGCTTGTCCATCATCTCCAGCCCGGCCGGGATGATGCCGGCGGCGATCACCGCGGCCACCGCGTCGCCGGCTTGCCGCACGTCGGCAAAGCTGGCCATGATGCAGCGCGCCAGCTGCGGCTTGGGCAGCAGCCGCACGGTGACCTCGGTGGTCACCGCCAGCATGCCCTCGCTGCCGGTGACCAGGGCCAGCAGGTCGTAGCCCGGCGCGTCCAGCGCCGCGCCGCCGAACTCGACCGGCTCGCCTTCCACCGTGAAGCCCTTCACTTTCAGCACGTTGTGCAGCGTCAGGCCGTACTTCAGGCAGTGCACGCCGCCGGAGTTTTCGGCCACGTTGCCGCCGATGGTGCAGGCAATCTGGCTGCTGGGGTCGGGCGCGTAGTACAGACCGTGCGCGGCGGCGGCTTCGCTGATGGCCAGGTTGCGCACGCCGCACTGCACCACCGCCGTGCGCGCCAGCGGATCGATCTCAAGGATGCGGTTGAACCTGGCCAGCGACAGCGTCACGCCGCGCTCGTGCGGCAGGGCACCGCCCGACAGCCCGGTGCCGGCGCCGCGCGCCACCACGGGCACCCCCATCGCGTGGCAGGTGCGCAGCACGGCCTGCACCTGATCGGCGCTGGCCGGCAAGGCCACCGCCAGCGGGCGCTGCCGGTAGGCGGTGAGGCCGTCGCATTCGTAGGGCGTGGTCTGCTCCGCTGTCCACAGCAGGGATTCCTTCGGCAGCACGGCTTGCAGTGCCTGCACCACCTGTGCCTGCAGGGTTTGCAGAGCCTGCGGCGAGGACGCCGCCGCCGAGGTGTCGGTGGCGACGGCGATATCGGATGAGGTGTCGGATGCGGCGGACGGCATGCGGGCACTATAGGCGATGGGCGGTGCTGCCACTGCGGCGTCGCGCCCATGGGCAAGAAAAAACCCGCTGCGGGGCAGCGGGTTCTTCATGGTGCCGGCTGGGGCGCCGGATCAGGCGGCGCTCAGCCAGTAGCCGGCGTTGAAGGGGCTGCTCATGCGCAGCGCCAGCGGCGAGATGTCGACCAGCTTGTCGGTCGGCATCCTCTCGCCGGCTTCGGCGTCACCGTTGATGGCGGGCGTCTCGCCCTGGGCCTCATTCGCCCGTTCTGCTTGGCCAGCTGGTGCAGAACGGGCTACAGAAAAGAATAGAAGCACCGGAATGGAATCTTGCGATCGCTCCAGTAGTCGGCGGCGTCGCGGAAGATGTCGAGCAGCTGCTCGCGCGCTTCCTTGTCGAAGCGCGCGTTGGCGGGGATCTGCTCCAGCACCACGATGAAGCCCGGCTGCGGCCCGCTCTTGTGCAGCGGGTCGGTCATGCAGTCGTACAGGGCGTCGAAGTTCTTGCCGAAGTGCGCCGGGAAGGTGAACTGCTGCGCAATCATGTCCAGCACTTCCTGCTTGCTCTGCGCCTGCGCCAGATTGGCGTACAGGAAGTGCTGACCCAGTTGCGCCGCCGCATCCTGCAGGTCATGCACGCGAAACGCGCGGATGGACTGGACGATGTTGCTGCGCACGCCCTTGAGGGGCGCTTCCTGGGGTTGACGAAGTGGCTGATCCATCTCCGCTGCTTTCTCGGTGGTCGACACGCTGTCCGGCTTGGATGCCAGGGGGGCTGCCGGTTGAAATTGTTCAAATGCCTTCATTGAACGATCCTTTTGAAACTTGCATAGTGATCGCTCGTGTACCAGCAGGCGTCGGGCATCGCCCGGCGTTGGCCGCCACACACGATGCGCCGGGCGCCGCGATCCCGCGCGCCGGGAGTTTCCACGGTGTATTCACGGTAATACCCACGCCGCTCGCGCGGCAGCAGGCGTTCGCGGTTGCCGAACACCGAGCCATCCTTGTCGTGGGGAAACGGACCGCCGCGCAGAATCAGCCGATAAGTCTGCTGGCCCTGCCGGGGCAAGTCCGTCACCGCAACGGTGGTCTCGGAAACGCCCCAAGACAGTCCTCGCGCATGGGCCACGCCCAAGCCGGACGTGGCTGACATCAGCAACGCAACTGCCAAGAGCGACCGGGCAGCATGCGATGCCGCTGTTCGCAACATGAGATACACCTTCCGGAAACCTCCGGGTTAACCCGAAAATTTCAAGGCGCTAGTGTGACGCAACGGCCGCCAAAAAGCAAGCGAATGCTCAATATTTGGGCATGCTGGCGGGTTTGGTGGGCGTGTTTAGTGTGTGCTCACTATTTTTGTGCCAGCCAGGGCGACGATGCTGGTCACGCGATCAGGGTGTATTGGCGTCGGCCACCGCCAGCGCCGTCATGTTGACGATGCGTCGGATGGTGGTGCTCGGCGTCAGGATGTGCACCGGTTTCGCGGCGCCGAGCAGGATCGGCCCGATCGCGATGTTGCCCCCGGCGGCCACCTTGAGCAGGTTGTAGGCGATGTTGGCGGCGTCCAGGTTGGGCAGCACCAGCAGCGTGGCGTCGCCTTGCAGCGTGCTGTCGGCCATCAAGGCGCGCCGCTGCGCGGCGTCCAGCGCCACGTCGCCGTGCATCTCGCCGTCCACCTCCAGCCAGGGCGCCTCGGCCTGCACCAGCGCCAGCGCCTCGCGCATCTTGACGGCGCTGGGCTGGTTGGACGAGCCGAAGTTGGAGTGCGACAGCAGCGCCGCCTTGGGCTTGAAGCCGAAGCGCTTCATCTCCTCGGCCGCCATGATGGTGATCTCGGCCAGTTGCTCGGCGCTGGGGTCGTAGTTGATGTGGGTGTCGACCAGGAACACCTGCCGCCCCGGCAGCAGCAAGCCGTTCATCGCCGCATAGGTGCGCGTGCCGGGTTTTTTGCCGATGACCTGATCAATGTAGGTCAGGTGGTGCTGGTTGGTGCCCCAGGTGCCGCAGATCAGGCCCTCGACGTCGCCCGAGCGCAGCAGCATGCAGCCGATCAGCGACAGGCGCCGGCGCATCTCGATCTTGGCGATCGGCACGGTGATGCCGCGGCGCTTGTTCAACTCGTAGTACTGCTGCCAGAAGTCCTTGTAGCGGTGGTCGTCCTCGACGTTGACCACGTCGTAGTCCACGTTTTCTTTCAGCCGCAGGCCGAACTTCTCGATGCGCTGGGCGATGATGGCCGGCCGGCCGATCAGCGTCGGGCGGGCGATGCCGTCATCGACCACGATCTGCGCCGCGCGCAGCACGCGCTCTTCCTCGCCCTCCGAGTAGGCGATGCGCTTGCGCGTGGCCGCGCGGGCGGCGTCGATGATCGGCTTCATCGTGGTGCCGGAGGCATACACGAAGGTCTGCAGCTTGTCGCGGTAGGCGTCCAGGTCGGTGATCGGCCGCTGCGCCACGCCACTGTCGGCGGCGGCCTGCGCCACCGCCGGCGCAATCTTCATCATCAGGCGCGGATCGAAAGGCTTGGGGATCAGGTACTCCGGCCCAAAAGACAGCGTGTGCCCCGCGTAGGCGCGCGCCACCACCTCGCTCTGCTCGGCCTGCGCCAAGTCGGCGATGGCGTGCACGGCCGCGATCTCCATCTCCTTGCTGATGCTGGTGGCGCCGCAATCCAGCGCACCGCGGAAGATGTAGGGAAAGCACAGGACGTTGTTGACCTGGTTGGGGTAGTCGGTGCGGCCGGTGGCGATCAGCGCATCCTGGCGCACGGCCTTCACGTCCTCGGGCAGGATCTCGGGGTGCGGGTTGGCCAACGCCAGGATCAGTGGCTGGTCGGCCATGCGCGCCACCATCTCGGGCTTGAGGACGCCGCCCGCCGACAGGCCGAGGAAGATGTCGGCGCCGTCGATCACCTCGCTCAGGCTGCGCTTCTCGGTCTTCTGCGCGTACTGGGCCTTGTCCGGGTCCATCAACTCGGTGCGGCCTTCGTAGACCAGGCCCTTGATGTCGGTCACCCACACGTTCTTGAGTGGCACGCCCAGCTTGACCAGCAGGCCGGTGCAGGCGAGGGCCGCCGCACCCGCGCCACTGACCACCAGTTTCACGTCTTCGATCTTCTTGCCCACCACCTTCAGGCCGTTGACCACCGCCGCGCCGACCACGATGGCGGTGCCGTGCTGGTCGTCGTGGAACACGGGAATCTTCATGCGCTCGCGCAGCTTGCGCTCGACGATGAAGCACTCCGGCGCCTTGATGTCCTCCAGGTTGATGCCGCCGAACGTGGGCTCCAGCGCGGCAATGATCTCGACCAGCTTGTCCGGGTCCTTCTCGTCGATCTCGATGTCGAACACGTCGATGCCCGAGAACTTCTTGAACAGCACCGCCTTGCCTTCCATCACCGGCTTGCCCGCCAGCGGGCCGATGTCGCCCAGGCCCAGCACGGCGGTGCCGTTGGTGATGACGCCGATCAGGTTGCCCCGCGAGGTGTAGCGGAACGCGGCGGCCGGGTCCTTGACGATCTCTTCGCAAGGTATGGCGACGCCCGGCGAGTAGGCCAGCGCCAGTTCATGCTGGTTGACCAGTTGCTTGGTCGCCGTGACGGCAATCTTGCCTGGCACCGGGTGCTCGTGGTATTCCAGAGCGGCGCGCCGCAACTCGGCGCGTTTTTCTTCGCTCGACGCGTTTTGTGGGATCGGCATGGGGCGGTCTCCTGGCAACGACCGAGGCCGTGCGGATGGGGTGGTGGCGGGGCTTGGCAAACGATTGTAGACAGCGCCCCCGGCATCAACCGAGCGGTGACGTCGCATCGATCGGCGCGCGTGCCGGCATCGGCGCCTTGCGCGACCAGGCTTTCTCGTGGAAGAAGTAGGCCACGGCCTGCACCGTCGGCTCCAGCAGGCTCAAGGTCAGCGCCATCCACACGTCGCCCGTGACCGCGTAACCCACCAGTGCCGCCACCGCGATGTGCATCACGTAATAGCTGGCGGTTTTCTTGAGCGTGAACCAGTGCTTGCGGGCAAAGCGGGGCATGGGGGAACTCCTGACTGTAGCGCAAATGGTAATCGTTATCATTTGCGCGAACCAATCGGTTTGTCCTAAAACCGCCATAGCCCTGCTTGGCGATCCCATAGGACCGGATGGGCCACCGTGTGATGAACGTTTCCTGTCGGACAAGGCCGCGTTCTGCGCCGCGCTGTCACCGCAGGTCATGCTGTGGCGCTAGCATGCCGATTGATTTTTCCGCCATTCATGAAAGGACAAGGACCATGGCCCTCTTTGACATGCTGCAGCAAATCCTGAAGAACGCCACAGCCCCCGAGCCGCAACAGATCGACCAGATCACGCGCGAGGTGCCGCGCGACGAACTGAAAAACAGTGTCGGCGAGGCGCTGCGCTCCAAGGAAACCCCTCAGTTGTCACAGATCGTGGCCGACATGTTCGAGCGCGCCTCGCCGCAGGCCCGCGCCGACATCCTGAACACGCTGGTGGAGAAGCTTGGTCCCGGCGCGCTGACTGGTGTGGCGGGCGGTGCCCTGGCGGGCCACGAGGGCGCCGACACGCCGCAGGTGACGATCGACAAGGCCACCCAGATCACGCCCGATCAGGTGCGCGACGTGGTCACCACCGCCCGCCGCGCCGATGAGCCGGGTGTGTTCGACCGCGTGAGCGATTTCTACGCCCAGCACCCCGACCTGGTGAAGACGCTCGGTGCCGGCGCGCTGATGATCGCCCTGGCGCGCATGAAGCAGAACATGGGACGCTGAACGCCGGCGGCGCCTGGTCGCACACCCGCCTCGCGCCTGGGTGGCGGTGATCATGCTGCTGCCGCCGCCCGTCGCGCCGGCGGGCCGCCATGCCAAGCGGGTTGATCCGTTCAGCCATGGCGCGGCTCGTCTTCGGCCAGTCGATCAACGACTATGCGCCGGCGGCCGGCAACAGCATCGTGCTGCTGGGCGATGCGCGACTCGAAAGCTGCCGGTCATCGACAACCGCATCGCCTACTGAGGCAACCAGAACTGCGCCGACCCGGAGTTTCGCGTCGCGTCGCGCTCGCGCCCCGGGTGGGCATCCTATCGCGCGTTGCAGGGTCGGTGGTGCGGCAGGCTCAGCACCTGTTTTTGAGCACGTGGTGGTGCATGAATACCCGATGAGCCTGCTGGCACACCAAGTCGATCACGTTGGACGGCGGGATCGCGCTGGTCGGCTTGGCCAACATGGACCGGCGCAGCCCGCAACTGCATGTCGAGAACAAGTTGCTGATCGACGATGCTGCCGTCACCGCCGCCATCCGGCAACGGCAATTGGGTTACCTGTCGGCGCCGCGCCCCGTCGCGGCCGACACCGTGCGTGCTTGGCCGCTCGGGCGGCGCTTGCTGCAAAACGCGATCGGGATGATGGCGCGCCAGTGCTGTGCCCGGTGCGATTGCGCGCTGGCATCCGAATCAAAGTAGGCAGCCAACCTAGCTGCATCTGGTGGCGGCAGCGATAGAACCAACGCATTCCGCATTTTCCGCGTCCGATGGGCCCACGCGGCGGCGGCAAAATTGGCCGCAGGCCGACAAGCGCTTGTCTGACAACCGCGCCCCACCGCGTCGTCTACAGTGGTTCTACAGCGCCTGAACGGCGCACCATCTACAGCGCCTGAACGGCGCACCATTTCACGGAGAACCCCCTCATGGTCACCAAGCAAGCTGCGTCTGCCAAAGGCAAGGACAGCCCCGGGCGCCTGCGACTCGACGAAGCCGCACTCAAGGCCGCCAAATCCAGCCTGGACGATGGCGCCGTCACCCCGCACAACAATGGCCCCTGGGTGAAGGACATCATCGACCTGCTGAACGACTCCTTGGCCACCGAACTGGTCTGCGTGCTGCGCTACAAGCGCCACCATTACATGGCTGACGGCCTGGCCTCGCCCGCCATCGCGCAAGAATTTTTGGTGCACGCGCAGGAAGAACAGACGCACGCCGACCGCATCGCCGAGCGCATCGTGCAACTGGGCGGTGAGCCCGACTTCAATCCCGCCACGCTGATGGCGCGCAGCCACGCCGACTACAACGCCTCCAACGACCTCAAAGAGATGATCCGCGCCAACCTGATCGCCGAACGCGTGGCCATCGAGGCCTACAGCCAGATGGTGGACCTGGTCGGCGACAAGGACCCGACCACCAAGCGGCTGATCGAGCAGATCCTGAACGACGAGCAGGAGCACGCCGAAGAGTTGAAGACCTGGCTGGCGCTTTGAACCGAGCGCGTTCGCTGGCGTAATTTGTCACAGTAGCTACACAGATCTTTACGCCATGGCTGGCATCGCGCAGGAACTTTCAGTCTTCGCACGCGCTCTTACCGCCAAGATTCACGCTGCCCAAGCCTGCTGGCTTTCGTAGTCGATTGAAAACCTGAAGCGCACTTCCTCCTCCCTCCCTCCTCCTCCTTCGTTTCAGGTCGCTTCGGCAGCTTTTTTATTCTGAACGCGCCGCCCGGGTTCCATGCCTTGGCGGCGCTTTTGTTTCTGGTGTCGGCGGGCTGGGTAGCGCGCCGCCGTGCCTACGCCGGTAGGCTGTCGATGAAACTGGGCCGCGGCGCCAGTTTTTCGTCGAACAATTGCGCCAGGTTGGCGTGGCGCGTGCGCCAGTCGAGTTCGGCGAAGCGGAAGTCCAGATAGCCCAGGGCGCAGCCGACGGCGATGTCGGCCAGCGTCAGATGGACGCCGGGTGCGCACCAGGGTTTGTCGGCCAGACCGAGGCTCATGGCGGCCAGCGCGTCGTCGACCTTGCCCATCTGCCGTGCGACCCACGCTGCGCTGCGCTCGCTCTCGGCGCGGCCGGGCCAGGTGTTCTCCAGCCGCGCCAGGATGGCGGCGTCCAGCAGCCCGTCGGCCAGCGCTTCCCAGGTCTTGACCTCGATGCGCGGGCGGCCTGGCGGCGGAATCAGCTTGCCCACCGGCGACAGCGTGTCCAGATGCTCGACGATCACGCGCGAGTCGAACACCGCGTCCTGGCCATCCATCACCAGGCAGGGCACCTTGCCGAGCGGGTTGGCGGCGCCGATCTGGGTGTCCTCGGCCCAGACGTTCTCCTGGATGAACTGGTAGTCCAGCTTCTTCTCGGCCAGCACCACGCGCACCTTGCGCACGTATGGGCTGGTCACGGCGCCAATCAATCGGATGGACATGGGGGAGTCCGATCCGGAGTGAACGCCGTGAGCCGGCGCAAGCTGTCGGGCATTCTAGGGCCGGCACATTGCCGGGGCTTCTACAATTTGCCCCATGAATCTGAGTCCGCTCACCGCCGTTTCTCCCCTCGATGGCCGCTATGTCGGCAAGCTGGGCGCGCTGCGCCCGATCATGAGCGAGCTGGGTTATATGCAGCGCCGCGTGCAGGTCGAGTTGGCCTGGTTCGTGGCCTTGTCCGATGCGGGTTTCGACGAATTCAAGCCGCTCTCGGCGCAAGCGCGTGCTTACCTCGCCGATCTGCTGCACGATTTTTCCGAGGCCGACGGCCAGGCCATCAAGGACATCGAGAAGACCACCAACCACGACGTCAAGGCGGTCGAATACTGGATCAAGTTGAAGTTTGACGGCCACCCCGAGCTGCTGGCCGCCGCCGAGTTCGTGCACTTCGCCTGCACCAGTGAGGACATCAACAACACCAGCCACGCGCTGCAGCTCAAGGCCGGCCGTGCCGTGCTGCTGCAGGGGCTGGACGCGGTGATCGCCCGCCTGCGCGAGCTGGCCCACCAGCACGCCGCCGTGCCCATGCTCAGCCGCACGCACGGCCAGACGGCCAGCCCCACCACCGTGGGCAAGGAAATCGGCAACGTGGTGGTGCGGCTGGGCGCCGCGCGAGAGCAGATCGCCCATGTGAAGCTGCTGGCCAAGATGAACGGCGCCGTGGGCAACTACAACGCGCACCTATCCGCCTGGCCCGACTTTGACTGGGAAGCCTTTAGTCGCCGCGTGGTCGAATCGCCCGCCGCCGGCGAGCCCGGTGCCGACGCCAGCCGCCCCGGCCTGGGCCTGACCTTCCAGCCCTACAGCATCCAGATCGAGCCGCACGACTACATGGCCGAACTGTTCGATGCCGTCGCGCGCGCCGACACCATCCTGATCGACCTGGCACGCGACGTGTGGGGCTACATCAGCCTGGGTTACTTCAAGCAAAAGACCAAGGCGGGCGAAATCGGCTCGTCCACCATGCCGCACAAGGTCAACCCCATCGACTTCGAGAACGCCGAGGGCAACCTGGGCCTGGCCAACGCCGTGCTGCGCCATTTGAGCGAAAAACTGCCCATCAGCCGCTGGCAGCGCGACCTGACCGACAGCACGGTGCTGCGCAACATGGGTGTGGCGCTGGGCTACGCGGTGCTGGCGTATCAGTCGCTCATGACGGGCCTGAACAAGCTGGAGCTGAACGAAGCCGCGCTGGCCGACGACCTGGACGCCGCCTGGGAAGTGCTGGCCGAGCCGATCCAGACCGTGATGCGACGCTTTGGCGTGCCCGGCGCCTACGAGAAGCTGAAGGACGCCACCCGTGGCCAGGCGGTGACCCGCGAAGCGCTGCACGGCCTCATCCGTTCGCTGGAGATTCCGCCCGCCGAGAAAGACCGCTTACTGGCGCTCACGCCTGCCACCTACGTCGGCAAGGCGTCGTCATTGGCACGCCGGGTCTAGGCTTCGCGACCTTCCAGCCGCCAGTCAGCGACCCTCATAATGCGCTGCGCACCGCCGTGGCTGATCAGTTCCGCAGTGACCGCGTGCCATAGGCGATCTGCGCGGCCTCTCTGCCATCCGACCTTGCAAGCTCCATCCCATGAAATCTTTTGAACACAGTCTCGAGCGATTCATGTTCGCCAGCCGATGGTTGCTGGCGCCGTTTTATGTCGGGCTGGTGGGCGCCATCGCCATCCTGCTGTTCAAGTTCATCAAGGAATTCGTCATGCTGCTGCCCCAGGTGGCGACGCTCGATGGCGGGCAGATCATGGTGAGCGTGTTGACGCTGGTGGATGTCGCGCTGGTGGCCAACCTGCTGCTGATCATCGTGTTCGCCGGCTATGAGAACTTCGTTTCAAAAATCAACACGGAAGACAGCGAAGACCGGCCCGAATGGATGGGGCACGTCACCTTCTCGGATTTGAAGATCAAGCTGATCGGCTCCATCGTCGCCATTTCCGGCATCGAACTGCTCAAGGCATTTGTCAACGTCGACAGCTACAGCGACAAGCAACTCGCCTGGAAAGTCGGATTGCACTTGACCTTCGTGCTGTCCGGGGTGTTGTTTGCCTTCATGGACCGCCTGACCGCCGGAAAACCCGACGGTCATTGAGTCGCACTCCCGACAGCCGCGCTCGCAGTCGCTCCGGATGGCCCTCAGATCCACGATTTTCAAGGCCGACGTCGCGCTGGCCGACATCGACCACGGCTGCTACACCGACCTGACGCTGACCCTGGCGCGCCACCCCAGCGAGACCGACCAGCGCATGATGGTGCGCCTGGCCGCGCTGGCGCTGAACGCCCACCAGGTCCAGGACTTGTGCGGCGGCGACGCGCGCATCGGCTTTGGCGCCGGCCTCTCCAGCCCCGACGAGCCCGACGTGCAACTGGTCGATTTCACTGGCCGCACGCGCCTGTGGATCGAGGTCGGTCAGCCCGACGACAAGCCCCTGGCCAAGGCCTGCAGCCAGGCCGATGCCGTGATCGTCTACGCCTACGGCCCGGCGGCGGAGGTGTGGTGGCGCGGCATCGAAGGCAAACTGACGCGCCTCGACAAGCTCAGCGTCTGGCGCATACTCAGCGCCGACGCGCAGGTGCTGGCGGAGTTGGCCCAGCGCAGCATGGCCTTGCAGGCCACGGTGCAGGAGGGTGTGCTCAGCTTGTCGAGCGCGACGGCCAGCGTATCGATTGAGCCGCTGCGCTGGAAGTGAATCGGCCGGTGCGCCCTCAATCGCGCGGCATCAGCGCGCCGCAGGCCCAGCATTGCTCAAAGCCGCCCTCGACCAGTTCGCCGCAGGCCGGGCAATGCCAGCGCCGCTGCGGCAGGCGCTCCAGTTCGGCCAGCAACTCGCGTGCGGCGGCTTCGTGCTCGGCGTGGCGCAGCCAGATTTCGGGCAGGCACTGGTCGGGCGGCAGTTCGCCGGCGACGCTGGACAGTTGCAGGCGCTCCACCGTCGCCGGATAGCCGGCCTCGCACAGCAGATCGGCCCAGATCTGTGCGATGGCGGCGTTGGGAGCGCGGACCAGGCGGCGCATGTGACTGCGACGGGGGGGACGTGGCCGGCTCAGCGGCCGGTGCGCCCCCAGCCGACGTCGGCCGTGCCGTACACGCTGATGCCGGGGGTGGCGTCGGCGGCGTCGCTGCGCGCCGGCAGTTGGCCGCAGCCGGCCAGGCCAAGGGCGGCGGCGCAGGCGGCCAGCACGGCGAGGCGGGCAATCATCGGGGGCATGGCGAACTCCTGACCGGCGTGGGGTGCCGGCAGCGGCAGTATGCCGCTTTCGGCGTGGGCGCGGGTAACGAGGTCAGGCCCCGGCGCGCGGCAGCTTCCAGAACGCCAGCGCGCCCAGCAGCAGCATCGCCGACATGGTCAGCAGCGCGGCGCTGAAGGGCTCCACGCCGGCCAGCGGCGCCAGGCTGGCGGCCAGGCCGCTGGCCCACTGCATCAAGGAGATGCCGAGGAACATGGCCATGGTGAACAGCGACAGCGCGCGTCCGCGCATGGCTTCCGGATAGGCATCGCGCACGTAACCATATTGCAGCACGCCGTAGCCCGACAGCATCCCGTAGGCCACGGCCAGCGCTACGTCGGCCCAGGCTACGTGCACCAGGCCCATGATGCCGACCAGCAGCGTCGCCAGCAGCGCGAACAGCAGCAGCCACTTGACGCGGCGCGCACCGCCGGGGTCGAGCCGGCCGAAGATGGCCGGGCTGACCATGCTGGCCAGCGTCATCGCCAGCGCCACGTTGCCGCTTTGCACCAGCGAGAAGCCGTGGCGCTCGACCAGCAGCGGCCCCAGCCACAGCCCGCGCAAGCTGATGAAGCCGGCGTAGGCGACCGCCGCGTAGGCCACCAGCCCGGCGGTGTGTGGCAGGCGGAACAGGCCGAGCAGCTCGCGCAGCGCCACCAGCGGCGGCGGCCGGCTTGCGCTTGGGGCGACGGGCGCCGCTGGTTCGCGCACCAGCGACCAGATCGCGGCCCAGGCCAGCACGCCGGCCGCGCACAGCACGCCGAAGCCCCAGCGCCAGGAACTGGCCTCGATCAGCCAGGCCAGCGGCGTCGCCGTGGCCAGCACGCCGATGCTGCTGATGCTCATCACCAGCCCTGAGGTGGCGGTGAAGCGCTCGCTGTGGAAATGGCGCGCGATGAACACGGTGCAGACCAGAAAGGCCGGCGCGCAGCCGGTGCCGATCAGCATCTGACCCAGCATCAGCGTGGCGTAGTCGTCGGCCTGCGCGGACAGCGCGGCGCCGGCGATCGCCATCGGAAAGGCCGCCAGAATGGTGCGTCGCACGCCGAACAGATCGAGCGAGATGCCCATCACCAGCTGCATGGCGCCGAAGGCGAAGTGATAGGCCGCTGCCCACAGCCCGAGCTGCTGCGGCGACAAGTGCAGCTGGCTGGCCAGCGGCGGCCCCATGATCGCCGCCACGGTGCGAAACGACTGGCTCAGCGTGAACGCGCCCGCCAGCGCCAGCAGCATCACCCAGGCTTGGCGCTGTGGCATCAGCGCGGACGAGGCGGTTTGGGGCGCGGTGGACATGGCGCGGCGGAGCGTAACGCAGGTGGCGGCCACGACCAGTCGCGCAGGCGCGGCTGCAGGCGGTGGGCTGGCGTGCGCGGTGCTGTCAGTGCTGGTGCCCGTGCGCGCCATGCACGTGCCGGTGCGCGATCTCCTCGGCGCTGGCGGCGCGCACCGCCTTGACCGTGGCGGCAAAACGCAGCGCCTGCCCGGCCAGCGGGTGGTTGCCGTCCAGTTGCACCTCGGGGCCCTTGATCTTGACCACGTTGTAGACCATCGGGCTGCCGTCCGGTCCGGCGCTCTGCAACTGCCCACCGACCTTCACGCCGGGCGGGAATTCGGCTTTCGGGATGCTGCGCACCAGCGCCTCGTCGCGTTCGCCGAAGGCGTCGGCGACGCTCAGCTCGATGGCGATGCGGTGGCCGGCGGCCTGGCCTTCCAGGGCCGCCTCGACCTTGGCGAAGATGTTGTCGTAGCCACCGTGCAGGTAGGCGGTGGTGCCTGCGCCCAAGGGCTTGCCCTTGAGGTCGGTCATCTTGTAGGCCAGCGTGACGGCGGTGTCTTTGGTGATGTTCATGGCGTGCATTTTGCGCTCGGCCGCAGTGATCAGCCGTCCGGCGTGCTGAGGTGCAGGCCGCGCTGGCGCAGCCGCGGCAGCACCGCGGCGGTGAGGGCGCGACCGGCGTCAATGGCTTCGGCGGCGCGATGGAAGTCCAGCAGGCCCATGTGTCCCAGGCGCGGGACGATCACCGCCTCGGGCGGGTCGCCCGCCATGCGGCTGCGCGTGATGCGCACCTGCATCACGTGGATGCTGGTGGTGACCACGTCGAGCAGCGAGGGCAGCGGCGGCGCGCGATTCGTCGCCGCTTCGGGCGCGCCGTCGGCGCCCTCGGCCCGCTCGGTGCGCGGCCACCAGGTGCCCAGACCCTGCTGCAGCGACTGCTTCCAGGCGCGCCGTGGCGGCTCGGCCTCGTCCGGCGCGCCGCGAAAGTAGCGGCCCAGCATGTCGTTGTTCAGATCGACGGCGATCACCAGCTCGGCGCCGAGCGCGCGCGCCAGCGACACCGGCACCGGATTCACCAGGCCGCCATCGACCAGCACGCGGCCGTCCTGCCACACCGGCGTGAACAGGCCGGGCATCGCGAAGGACGCCCGCACCGCCGCGGTCACCGCGCCGCTGCGCAGCCACACCTCGTCGCCGCTGCGCAGGTCGGTGGCGACGGCGGCAAAGCGGATCGGCAAGGCCTCGATCGGCTGGTCGTCGAAATGGGTGCGAAAAAAATGCACCAGGCGCTCGCCCTTGAGCATGCCGCCGCTCAGGCGGAAATCCATGTACGACATCACGGCGCGCCGATCCAGGCCGCGCACCCAGTCCTCGAAGCGGTCCAGTTGACCGGTGGCGTAGGCCGCGCCGACGATGGCGCCGACCGAGGCGCCGCACACCACCTGCGGCTGGACGCCGGCCTCCAGCAGCGCGCGCAGCACCCCGATGTGGGCCCAGCCGCGCGCCGAGCCGCTGCCCAGCGCCAGGCCGACGACCGGCGGGCGGCGCGTGGTCACGGCATGAAATCCCAGGGGTTGACCAGGCGCACGCCGGTGCCGGCGAAGTCGGCCACGTTGCGGGTGACGACGGTGAAGCCGTGTTCGAGCGCGGTGGCGGCGATCATGGCATCGCGTTCGCTGCGCGGGTTGGGCACGTGCAAGGCGGCACACAGCAGCGCCGCCGATTCACCGAACGGGAGAATCCGCGCCGCGTAAGTGGCGCGAAGGCCCTCGAACCACGCCCGCAGCGCGCTGCCTTGCGGCGGCGTCTTGCGCTCCAGGCGCAGGATGCCGCGCTGCAATTCAAGGATGCTGATGGACGACAAATGAATCTGGATGTCGTCCAGCGTGGATGCCCAGGCCAGCACGCCCGCATGGGCGTTCGACTTGCCGGGGCGCAGTTCGGAAACGACGTTGGTATCCAGCAGATACATGCACGCTCGGCGTCAGTCGGTTTCAAAGTCCGGCACGCGCAGCACCACATCGTCCAGGCGTGGCGGCTCGAACTCGATGTCCGAGGTGTCCGGCAAGCTCTGCATCACCTCCAGCAAGCTGCGCGGCTTGCTGCCCGCCTTGAGGCGGTGGTATTCCTCAATCGTCAATAGCGCATAAGCCGGCTCACCCCGATCCGTGATGAACACCGGCCCATTGGCCGCCGCGCGCTTGGCGGCCGCCACGTCGCGGGTGAATTCGCGGCTGCTGTAGGTGGTGATGGGGGCAGCCAGGCCGCCGGGGGCGATGGGGGCATTCATGGGGCGCCTCCTGAGTTGGGCACGAATGCTTGTATGTTATAGCATTCGTGCCCAAGCTGCACCGCTCACTGCAGATGTCCCCCCACAATCCCCGCCAGCTTGAACATGCCCACGCTGTCTTCGCCGCCGAAGATGGGCTTGAGCTTGGCGTCGGCGACGATGGTGCGCTTGTCTTTCGGGTCTTGCAGCTTGTGGGCCTTGATGTAGTCCCACAGCAGTTTCATGACCTCACCGCGGCCGAAGGGGCCGTCGCCGATGACGGCGGCGAGTTGGGGGCTGGGTTTCAGGTTGCCGGCGCGCGGGGTTTTCTCGGTCTTGGCGGCGGCTTTCTTGGCCGGCGCTTTTTTAGCGGCTTTTTTGGCCGTAGCCCCCGTCCCAACTGCGCCAGCAGCTCCTGATTTCGCAGCGACCTTGGCAGGCGCCGCGGCGGTCTTGCGCGGTGGGTATTTGCGCGCGCCTTCGCGCGGCTCGAACTCGAAGATCACCTTGCCTTCTTCAGCGCTCCAGGCCAGGCGGGCCTTGAAGGCGCGGCGCGTGCGCATGCTGACGAACTTGTCGAGCAGGTCGGTCTTGCCGTCTTGCAGCAGCTTGGCCATCTGCTCGGGCTCCACGGGCTGCTGCAGGATGACCTGGCCGCTCTTGAAGTCGCAGGTGGGCGCGGGGTGGCTGGGCGTGGGCACGGATCGTGAGCACACGTAGCTTTTGCCAAACGCCTTCACGGCGCTGCCGCACTTGGGGCAGCGCCCGACGCTGGGCACGGCGGACAAGTCGACGATCTCGCCCGTGGCTTCAGCCTTGGCATCGTCGCCGAAGTCGAATTCGAGCTTGAAGTTGCCGCTTTCCTCGTCCTTGACCAGCGCCAGCTCGGCCACAAAGGGCCAGCCGGCCTTGCTGCGAAAGCCCTCCAGCGGGCCGATCTTGTGGTCGCGCACGAACTGCTCGGCCTCTTCCACCGCAAAGGTGCGGCCGGCCGGGGTTTTGGTGAACGAGAAGCCGCAGCCTTCGGCCTCACCCGTGGCGCCAGACGGCGCGGAAGCGTCGTCCGAGCGGCCGACGCAGGCATAGCGGCGGTAGTTTTCCTTGACCACGCCGCCGCACTGGGGGCAGGGTGCGGCCAGCGTCGCGTAGTCGCCCGGCACGGTGTCGCGGTCGTATTCCTTGGCCTTTTTCACAATGCGCTCCGTCATCTCGGCGATTTCGCGCATGAAGCTGTCGCGCGACAGGCGGCCCTGCTCCATCTGCGCCAGCTTGTATTCCCACTCGCCGGTCAGCTCGGGCTTGGACAGCTCCTTGATCTGCAGGCCGCGCAGCAGCGTGAGCAGCTGGAAGGCCTTGGCGGTGGGGATCAGCTCGCGCCCCTCGCGCAGCATGTATTTCTCGACCAGCAGGCCTTCGATGATGGACGCGCGCGTGGCGGGCGTGCCCAGGCCTTTTTCTTGCATGGCCTCACGCAGTTCGTCGTCCTCGATCCACTTGCCCGCGCCTTCCATGGCGCCCAGCAGCGTGGCTTCGGAGTAGCGCGCGGGCGGCTTGGTGCGCAGGGCTTTGGGCTCAACGTGCTCGGCGCGCACCAGCTCGCCGGGCTGCACGGGCACCAGGGTCTTGTTGTCCTTGCTGTCCTTGTCGCCCTCGGTTTCGCTGGCGGCTTCCTTGCCGTAGATGGCCAGCCAGCCGGGCTTGACCAGCACCTTGCCGTTACTCTGGAAGTTGTAGGCCTTGCCTTCGTGCGCGGACCCGGCGCCGGGCCGCCCCAAGCCGGGGCCAGCCCCCTCGGGGGGCAGCGAACCATGCGCAGCAGGGAGCGTGGGGGCCATGTAGGTGGTGATTCGCGTGGTCACCGTGAATTCGGCGCTGGGGTAGAACACCGCCATGAAGCGGCGCACCACCAGGTCGTACAGTTTTTGCTCTGCCTCTGATAGCGCGCCGGGCGCTTCCAGCGTGGGGATGATGGCAAAGTGGTCCGACACCTTGCTGTTGTCAAAGATGCGTTTGGTAGGCTTGATGTAGCCATCCGCCAGCGCCTTGGCGGCGTGCGGCGCCAGGTGTCTTTGCTTGCTGTGCGCCAGCATCTCGAAGGTTTGACGCGCCACGGGCAGGTAGTCCTCGGGCAGGTAGCGCGCGTCGGTACGCGGGTAGGTCAGCGCCTTGTGGCGTTCGTACAGCGATTGCGCCAGTTGCAGCGTGGTCTTGGCCGAAAAGCCGAACTTGCCGTTGGCCTCGCGCTGCAGCGAGGTCAGATCGAACAGCAGGGGCGATGCCTGCGTGGTCGGCTTGCTTTCTTCCTTGACGCTGCACGCCTTGCCGCGCGCGGCTTCGGCAATGGCGATGGCCTCGCGCTCGTCCCACACGCGGTCGGCGCGGTCTTCGGCGTCGTCGCCCTTCTTCCAGGCGGGGTCGAACCATTTGCCGGGGTATTCGCCGGCCTGCGCCAGAAAGCCGCCGTGCACTTCCCAATAGTCGCGCGCGATGTGCTTCTTGATCTGCTCCTCGCGCTCGACCACGATGGTGAGCGTCGGCGTTTGCACGCGGCCCACGGTGGTCAAGAAGAAGCCGCCATCGCGCGAGTTGAAGGCCGTCATCGCCCGCGTGCCGTTGATGCCGACCAGCCAGTCGGCCTCGGATCGGCTGCGCGCGGCGTCGGCCAGGCCCTGCATCTGCTGGTTGCTGCGCAGGTTGTCAAAGCCGTCGCGGATGGCCTGCGGTGTCATGCTTTGCAGCCACAGGCGCTGCACCGGCTTCGGCGCGTGCTTGCCGTCGAAGGCGTACTGCTCGATCAGGCGGAAGATCAGCTCGCCCTCGCGCCCCGCGTCACAGGCGTTGATCAGTGCGTTCACGTCCTTGCGGCGCGCCTGCTTGACCACGGCGTTCAGCCGCGTCTTGGTTTTGTCCACCGGCTTTAAGTCGAAGTGCGGCGGAATCACGGGCAGGTGGGCAAAGCTCCACTTGCCGCGCTTCACGTCGAACTCCTCCGGCGCCTGGATCTCGACCAGGTGGCCGACGGCGCTGGTGACCACGTAGCGCTCGTTCTCGAAGTGTTCGTCGTGCTTGTCGAACTTGCCCGCTATCGGAGCGAGGGCGCGCACGATGTCTTGCGCGACCGATGGCTTTTCTGCAATGACCAGGGTCTTCATGGGCTCTCTTTAGAATCCGGTGTCCTCGCGCGCACACGCGCGCACACGTACGAATTCAACATAGCAAAGTTTTTCCGTGCCGCCCAAAACCCCCACCACCGCGCCGGCCACCCCTGGCCGCCGCATCCAGGTTCGACGCTCCGGTGTGCACGGCAAGGGCGTGTTCGCGCTGGTCGACATTCCGCGCGGCGAGCGCATCATCGAATACACCGGCGAGCTGATCAGCTGGGACGAGGCGCAGCGCCGCCATCCGCACGACCCGCAGGACCCCAACCACACCTTCTACTTCCATATCGACGACCAGCACGTCATCGACGCGCTGTATGGCGGCAACGCCTCGCGCTGGATCAACCATTCCTGCGCGCCCAATTGCGAGGCGGATGAAGACGAGGGGCGCATCTTCATCAAGTCGCGGCGCAAGATCAGGGCCGGCGAGGAACTCAATTACGACTACGGCCTGGTGATCGACGAGCCGCTCACGCCCGAGCTCAAGGCCGAATACCCCTGCTGGTGCCACAGCAAGACCTGCCGCGGCACGCTGCTGTCGAGCGACCTCGATACCGCCGAAGGTCGCGAGAAGAAGAAGAAAAAGAAGCAGGCCAAGGCCTGATCGACGCCGCATGCGTACCTCTGCCCTGTCCTGGCCCGTGAGCGCGCTCGCCGATGCGCTGGCGCCCTGGCTGCCGGGCGTGCGGGTCGAGGTGGCGCCCGAGATCGATTCCAGCAACAGCGAGCTGATGCGGCGCGCGCGCGCCGGGGCACTGGCGGCCACCCTGCTGGTGGCCGAGATCCAGAATGCCGGGCGCGGCCGGCTCGGGCGCCGCTGGCACAGTGACGCGGCCGCGGCCGGTGCCGCGCTGACCTTCTCGCTGGGCCTGCCGCTGGCGCCGCGCGGCGACTGGTCGGGGCTGTCGCTGGCCGTGGGGCTGTCGCTGGCCGAAGCGCTGCATCCCGACATCCGGCTCAAGTGGCCGAACGACCTGTGGTGGCAAGGCCGCAAGCTGGCCGGCATCCTGGTCGAGACCGCCGGTGCCGGCGAGCCAGGCGCGCCGCGCGGCGTGGTGGTCGGCGTCGGCATCAACATCGCGCCGCTGGCCGACGAGGGCTTCCGCACGGCGCCGGCCTGGCTGCAGGCGCTGCTGCCCGGCATCGACGCGCCGGCAGCGCTGCTGCGCGTGGCGGCGCCGCTGGCGCGCGCGCTGCGCGACTTCGAGCAGCAGGGTTTTGCGCCGCTGGCCGCGCGCTTCAATGCGCGCGACGCGCTGGCCGGGCAGCGGCTGCGCCTGTCCGACGGCAGCGAAGGCCAGGGCGAGGGGGTCGATGCCAGCGGCGCGCTGCA
Organism: Burkholderiales bacterium; assembly: GCA_016702555.1. Lineage (GTDB taxonomy): Bacteria > Pseudomonadota > Gammaproteobacteria > Burkholderiales > Burkholderiaceae_C > Ottowia. The sequence continues at coordinate 53,635 of JADJDV010000002.1, read as the reverse complement.
GCTGCGCACGCCCGCCGGTCTGCGCACCGTGCACAGCGCCGAGGTCAGCGTGCGCCCCGCCGCGGAGGCCTGACGATGCGCTGGCTGGTGGCGCTGCTGCTGGTGCTCAACCTGGGCTGGCTGGCCTGGTCGCAGGGCGCCCTGCGACCGCTCGGGCTGGGTCCGGTCGTTCAGGCCGAGCCGGAGCGCCTGCAGCGCCAGCTGCACCCGCAGGCTCTGCGCATCGAGGCCCCGCAGGCGCAGGCCGACGTGGCGGATGCGGCGGTGCCGCAAGCGTCTGCCAACTCTGAACCGGCTGCCGTCGCGTTGGAGCCAGCGCCCAGCGCATCGGCCGCGCCGGCGCCCGTTGAACCGGCTTCGGCGGCGTCGGCAGCGCGACCGGCCGAGCCCGCCTCGGCGCCGTCGCCACCGGCGCTGCCCGCGTCCGAAACCCCCACGGCGGCAGCCACCGACCCGGCCGACGTCCAATGCCTGCAAGCCGGCCCCTTTGATGCCGCGCAGATCGAACCCGTGCGCGCCGCGCTGGCCGCGCTGCCGGCCGGCAGCTGGCGCATCGATGCGCCGCCGCCGGGCGGCCGCTGGATGGTCCATCTGGGCGGCTTTGCCGACGCCGATGCCGTGGCCGAACGGCGCGCCGAGCTGCGTGCGCGCGGCATCGACACCGACCGCCCGGGCGCGGCGCTGGAGCCGGGCCTGTCGCTGGGGCGTTTTGCGTCCGAGGCGGCGGCCGAGCGTGCGCGCGCAGACCTTGATCGTAAAGGCGTGCACGGCGCCCGCGTGGTGCAGGAGCGCCGCGACGACCCGACCTACCTGCTGCGCCTGCCGCAGGCCGACGCCGCACTGCGCCGGCGGCTGGGTGCGCTGGGCGACGTGCTGGCGGGCAAGGCGCTGCAAGACTGCCGTTGAAGGCCGGGCAAGGCGCCACTTTGGCCGCGCTATGCTTGCCATCCACCACGACCCACTCTGGAGACCCCCGCGATGACTCTCAAGCTCTATTACGCCAGCGGCGCCTGCTCGTTCGTGCCCCACGCCATGCTGGAGATGGCGGGTGCGACCTTCGAGCCGGTGGCGGTGAAGCTGCACAAGGGCGAGCAGTACGGCCCCGAGTACAAGGCGCTCAACCCGCGCAGCCAGGTGCCGGTGCTGGCCGATGGCGATCAGGTGATCACCCAGATCATGGCCATCATCGCCTACATCGACGGCCAGTTTCCGGAGAACGCCTTCATTCCCAAGGACCCGCTGGCGCGCGCCCGCTTCGTCGAGGCGCTGGCCTGGATGAACAACACCGTGCACCCGACGTTCACGCACGTGTTCATGCCGCACAAGTACAGCGACGACGAGGCCACGCAGGCCCAGATCAAGCGCTTCGCCGCGGCCAGCTACCGCACGCTGATGGGCGAGTTGCAGGACCTGCTGAAGCAGGCCAACGCGGCCGGCCACGACTGGCTGGGCGGCGCACGCTGCGGCCCGCTCGACGCCTACGCGCTGACGCTGCTGCGCTGGGGCACCATTGCCGGCATCAACCCGGAAGACCTGCCTGAGCTGTGGGCGCATGTGCAGCGCACCGCCCAGGTGCCGGCGGTGGCGCGCACCATGGAGCGCGAGCGCCTGCAGCTGAGCCTGTACAAGCCGGCCTGAGGGAAAACCAGTCCGGGCGCGCCAGCGCCGCTCATCTGAAACGCAGCGTGAAGCGCGCCCCCGGCGACGGCAGGCCCGGGTGGGCGTCGCTCACGTCGACGTCGGCGCCGTGCTGCTGCGCGATCTCGCGCACGATCGGCAGGCCCAGGCCGGAGCCGTCGACGTTGGTGCCAAGTGCGCGGTAGAAGGGCTCGAAGATGCGCGCGCGGTCGGCCAGCGGCACGCCGGGGCCGTTGTCCTCCACCTGTACCATCAGCGTGCGCTGCGCGGCCGTGCCGGACACCCGCACCGTGACCACGCCCGGGCGGTCGGGTGTCGTGGGCGCGTAGTACATCGCGTTCTCGACCAGGTTGCGGATCATCTCCTTGAGCAGCGTCGGGTTGCCCGGCAGTGTCAGCCCCGCGGCGCCGGGCTCGGGGCCTTCGTAGCCGAGGTCGATGCGCCGGTCCAGTGCCAGCGGCACCGCCTCGTGCACCACCTCGATGGTGAGTTGGGCGATGTCGCAGGGCTGCCGTGTCAGCGCGGTGCCGCCGCCCTCGGCGCGCGCCAGCGCCAGCAGCTGGTTGACGGTGTGGGTGGCGCGCACGCTGGCGTTGCCGATCTGCTGCAGCGACTGCTTCAAATCCTCGGTGCTGGAGCCCTGCCGCTGCGCCAGGTCGGCCTGCATGCGCAGCCCGGCCAGCGGCGTCTTCAGCTGGTGCGCGGCGTCGGCCAGAAAGCGCTTTTGCATGGCGATGGAGTCCTTCAGGCGCGTCAGCAGGTCGTTGACCGAAGCCACCAGCGGCCCGACCTCCTGCGGCACCGAATGCTCGTCCAGCGGCGACAAGTCGTCCGGGCGGCGCGCGCGGATGCGCTTTTCCAGCTCAGACAGCGGCTTGATGCCGCGCACCAGCGCCAGCCACACCAGCAGCACCGCCAGCGGCAGGATGGCGAACTGCGGCAGCATCACGCCCTTGATGATCTCGGCCGCCAGCACGCTGCGCTTCTCGCGCGTCTCGGCCACCTGCACCAGCGCCGGCGCGCGCGTGCCGTCGATCGGCACCCACAGCGAGGCGATGCGCACCGGCAGGCCGCGGAATTCGGCGTCGCGCAGGTGCGGCTCGTCGTCGACCCGCACCGTGGCCGCGGGACCGGGCGGCGCCGGCAGGTCGCGCTCGCCCGAGAGAAACTCGCCGCGCGTGCCGAGCACCTGGTAGTAGACGTAGTCGGCGTCGTCGGCGCGCAGCAGCTCGCTGGTCGGCTGCGCCAGCGAGAAGCGCACGCGCGGGCCCGGCCCCACCTGGATCAGCTGCGCCAGTGTCTGCACGTTGTAGACCAGCGCACGGTCGAACGGCTTGTTGGCCAGGTTCTGCGCCACCAGCCAGGTCAGCGCCAGGCTGATCGGCCACAGCAGCAGCAGCGGCGTCAGCATCCAGTCCAGGATCTCGCCGAACAGCGAGTGCTGGGTGCGCTGGAATATCTTCACGGTGCGATGACAAATGATGGCGGCTGCGCCAGCCTATGACGAATGACAAAGGTTTGCGATCCACCGGCGTGCGTCATTGGTCATTGAAGCCGCGCCAGCGGCAAAGTCATTGGTCATTCGGTCAACCTGGAATCTTCTCCAGGCAATAACCCAGCCCGCGCACGGTGGCGATGCGGATCGGCCCCTTCTCGATCTTCTTGCGCAGGCGGTGGATGTAGACCTCGATGGCGTTGTTGCTGACTTCCTCGCCCCACTCGCACAGGCGCTCGACCAGCTGTTCCTTGCTGACCAGGCGGCCGCTGCGCTGCAGCAGCACTTCCAGCAGGCCCAGCTCGCGCGCCGACAGATCGACCATCTTGCCGTCGATGCTGGCGACGCGGCCGGTCTGGTCGTACTCCAGCGGGCCGTGCTTGATGGTGGAGCTGGCCGCGCCCATGCCGCGCCGCGTCAGCGCACGCACGCGCGCCTCCAGCTCGGACAGGGCGAAGGGCTTGGCCATGTAGTCGTCGGCGCCGTAGTCCAGGCCCTTGACGCGCTCGTCCACGCTGTCGGCGGCGGTGAGGATCAGCACCGGCAGCGTCTGGCCACGCGCGCGCAGGCGCTTGAGCACCTCCAGCCCGTGCATGCGCGGCAGCCCCAGGTCCAGGATCAGCAGGTCGAACTCGGTGTTCGTGAGCAGCGCCGCGTCGGCCTCGGTGCCGCTGGCCACGTGGTCCGCGGCCGCCCCCGAGGCGCGCAGCGCGCGCAACAGGCCGTCGGCCAGCACTTGGTCGTCTTCGGCAATCAGAATGCGCATGACTGGTCTCCTGGATTTCTTTATGTGTCGGCTGGCAGGGAAATTCTAGGCCGGATGCCGACTGCGGCCTAACCGCCGGCCACGGGTCATCGGCCTTACTGCGCGTAGGCCTCCAGCCCCAGCGCCACCACCGTCGCCACCTCGGCGCCGACGGCGCCGCGGAACTCGGCCTCGGCCTGCGCCACCGCGTCGCGGAACGCCGCCAGCCAGTCCAGCCCGGCGGGGGTGAAGACGATCCGGCGCGCACGGGCATCGCGCGCATCGGGATGGCGCGCCACCAGGCCCCAGGCTTCGCACTGATCGACCAGATCGCCCATGGACTGCTTGGTCATGCCGGCCCAGCCCGCCAGCTCGGTCAGGCGTGCGCCGGCCAGCGGCAGGTGGCGCGTGATGTGGATGTGCGCCGCGCCCACCTTGTCGCGCGCCGCCAGGTTGGCCAGCGCCAGCGGTGCCTGCTCGCTGGCCGCCATCAACTGCAATACGCGCTCGTCGAAGCGGCGCATGGCGTGGCCGAGCAGCCGGCCCAAATGGCTCTGGCGCCAGCGATCGTCGGTCAGTGGTTCAGACACGGATAAATGATAAGCCAAACTGACTAAAAATCAGCTTTACCTTAACTAATGGGTTGATATACAGTCCTGTTCAAGCATCCAGTGATTTCTGGTTTTCAGCGGATCGGATGCAGCAACCCATTGATTCACAAGGAGAACATCATGGACATGGCCGTCACCGACAAGACCGAGAAGGCCAAGGCCTTGCAGGCCGCGCTGGCGCAGATCGAGAAGCAATTCGGCAAGGGCACCATCATGCGCCTGGGCGAGGGCGAGGCGATCGAGGACATCCAGGTCGTCTCCACCGGTTCGCTCGGGCTCGACGTCGCGCTCGGCGTCGGCGGCCTGCCGCGCGGCCGGGTGATCGAGATCTACGGCCCGGAAAGCTCGGGCAAGACCACGCTGACGCTGCAGGTCATTGCCGAGATGCAGAAGCTCGGCGGTACCTGCGCCTTCATCGACGCCGAGCACGCGCTCGACACCGCCTATGCGCAAAAGCTCGGCGTCAACCTGCAGGACATGCTGATCAGCCAGCCCGACACCGGCGAGCAGGCACTGGAAATCGTCGATTCGCTGGTGCGCTCGGGCGCCATCGACCTGGTGGTGATCGACTCGGTGGCCGCGCTGACCCCGAAGGCCGAGATCGAGGGCGACATGGGCGACAGCCTGCCCGGCCTGCAGGCGCGGCTGATGAGCCAGGCGCTGCGCAAGCTCACCGCCACCATCAAGAAGACCAACTGCACGGTGATCTTCATCAACCAGATCCGCATGAAGATCGGCGTCATGTTCGGCAGCCCCGAGACCACCACCGGCGGCAACGCGCTCAAGTTCTATGCCTCGGTGCGCCTGGACATCCGCCGCATCGGCACCCTCAAGAAGGGCGACAACGCGATCGGCAACGAGACCCGCGTCAAGGTGGTCAAGAACAAGGTCGCACCGCCCTTCAAGCAGGCCGAGTTCGACATCCTGTTTGGCGAGGGCATCTCGCGCGAGGGCGAGATCATCGACATGGGCGTGGTCGCCAAGGTGGTCGACAAGTCGGGCGCCTGGTACGCCTACAAGGGCGAGAAGATCGGCCAGGGCCGCGACAACGCGCGCGAGTTCCTGCGCGAGAACCCCGACCTGGCGCGGGAGATCGAGAATCTTGTGCGCGAGTCGCTCGGCGTTGCCGGCCGGCCGCCGGCGGTGGTGGCGGACGCCGACGCCGTCAAGGCGTGATTCCAGCCCGCCCCGGCATCCCGCAGCTTTCGCTCAAGGGCCGCGCCCTGCGCCTGCTGGCGGCGCGCGAGCATTCGCGAGCGGAGTTGGAGCGCAAGCTGGCCGCGCATGCCGGCGACGATCCGGCCGAGCTGGCGCGCGTGCTCGACGAACTGGCGACCAAGGGTTTCATCAGCGAGGCGCGCGTGGCCGAGTCGGTGCTGAACCGGCGCGCGGCGCGCCTGGGCACCGGTCGCGTGCTGCAGGAGTTGCGCGGCAAGGGGCTGGATGAGGAACTGCTGGCGCAGGCCGCGACGCGCCTGCGCGCCACCGAGCTCGAGCGCGCGCGCGAGGTCTGGCGCAAGAAGTTCGGCACGCCCGCGCCGGACGCCGCCGGGCGGGCGCGCCAGATGCGCTTTCTGGCCGCGCGTGGCTTCGACACCGAGGTGGTGCGCCGCGTGCTGCGCGAGGCCGTCAATGGCTCGGCGGACGACGAGGCCGGTATCGATGATGCCTGATACCAATGCGCGCTCTATCGTTTAAGAGCCGTTCGCACTGAGCTTGTCGAAGTGCATGCACCACGCAGGGCTTCGACAGGCTCAGCCCGAACGGCTTATCTTTTTGATCGCGAATCTGTATGAGCGCGCCGTTCAGCCGCCCAGCGCGCCCAAACGCAGCAGCAGCGCCCGCACTTCCTCGCGCCCTTCCGGCGACAGCGGTGCCTGCGGCGGCACCGGCTCGCCCACCGCGTAGCCCTGCAGTTGCAAACCGCCCTTGACGCAGGCCGCCAGGTTGTACTTGGCGAACACCTGGTTGACGGCCCACAGCCCGCGCTGCAGCACCATCGCCTCATCCCACTGGCCGGCGCGGCACAGCTCGTACAGGCGCACGCTCTGGCGCGGCACCAGGCAGGCCGGGCCGGCCATCCAGCCGACGCCGCCGATCAGCATCACCGCCGCGGGAATGTGCGCCGACGCCGCGAACACCTGCATGCGCCCCTGCACCCGCTGCATGATCGACAGCAGCCGGCCGGTGTTGTTCGAGGCGTCCTTCAGATAGGCGATGTTCGGCAGCTGGCTCAGCCGATCGATCACCGGCAGGCTCAGGTCCGAGCGCTGGAAATTGGGGTTGGTGTAGAGCACCAGCGGCAGCGACACCGCCTCGGCGATGGCCTTGAAGTACTGGTAGACGCCCTCGTCGCCGACCGGAAAGTAGGCCTCCATGATGGCCAGGATGCCGTCGGCCCCGGCGGCTTCGTAAGCACGTGCCTGCGCCACCGCGTCGGCGATCGCGCACGAGGCCACGCCCGGAATCACCGGCACGCGTCCACGCGCGGCGGCCACGCTGGTCTGCACCACGGCCAGGCGCTGCTCCGGGTTCAGGTAGGCGAACTCGCCGGTCGAGCCGAGCGGGCTCAGGCCGTGCACGCCGGCCTCGATCAGGTCGTCGATCAGGCGCGCCAGCACCTCGCTGGCCACACTGCCGTCGTCGTTCAGCGGCGACACCAGATAAGGCATCACGCCGCGCCAGCCGGGCAGGGTTTTTTGGGTGTTCACGATGAGATTTCTTTCCGCGGTGGTGCGCAGCGCCAGTCATTCGTCATTTTCAAACGCCCAGCATCAGCTTCAGGTTCTGCACCGCCGCGCCGCTGGCGCCCTTGCCCAGGTTGTCCAGGCGCGCGACGACCACCGCGTGGTGGTGCGTGTCGTTGCCGAACACGCGGATTTCCAGCCCGTCCTGGCCATCCAGCGCCACCGCGTCCAGCTTGCCGCTGGTCTCGGCCGGCAGCACCTTGACCCACTGCTCGGGCGTGTTGGTGCGCGCGTAATGCGCCTCGTAGGCGGCCTGCACGTCGGCCGTCTTCGGCTGGCCCGGCAGCAGGTCCAGGTGCAGCGGCAACTCGACCAGCATGCCCTGGCGGAAATTGCCGACCGCCGGGATGAAGATCGGCCGCCTGGTCAGGCCAGTGCAGGCCATGATCTCGGGGATGTGCTTGTGCGCCAGGCCCAGCGCATAGGCTTCGTGCGCCGGCGCCTGGCCGCTCTCATAGGCCTCGATCATCGGGCGGCCGCCGCCCGAATAGCCGCTGATCGAGGGCAGGCTGAGCGCCGCGTCCTTGGGCAGCAGGCCGGCGTCGACCAGCGGCCGGATCAGCGCGATCGCGCCGGTGGCGTAACAGCCCGGGTTGGCCACGCGGTCGGCTTGGGCGATGGCCTCGCGCTGGCCCGGCGCCAGTTCGGCAAAGCCGTAGACCCAGTCTGGCGCCACGCGGTGCGCGGTGCTGGCGTCGATGATGCGTGGTTTTTCCCCCGCCAGCGCATCGACCATCGCCACCGTCTCGCGCGCGGCGTCGTCGTGCAGGCACAGGATCACCAGGTCAACCGCCGCCACGATCTCGCGCTTGGCTTGCGGGTCCTTGCGCCGTGCCGGATCGATGCTGACCAGCTCGATGCCGGGCAGGCCGGCCAGCCGTTCGCGAATCTGCAGGCCGGTGGTGCCGGCCTCGCCGTCGATGAAAACCTTGGCCATGATGGGCTCCTTGTCGGCGCCTGCGTCATGGCGACGTAAGCCCCGGAGTGAAAATTGGTGCGCTGCACCATGATACATTCGCGGACGACCGCCTAGGCGTTGCCTCGTCGTCGCGCCGGTGCCACCATGCCCGTCAGCGACAGCCGGCGGGCCGTTCACACCACATTCCAGAGGGACTTCATGAAGATCCACGAATACCAGGGCAAGGAGATCCTGCGTCAATTCGGCGTGCCCGTGCCGCGCGGCATCCCCGCCTTCACCGTTCAGGAAGCCGTCGAGGCGGCGCAAAAGCTCGGTGGCCCGGTGTGGGTGGTCAAGGCGCAGATCCACGCCGGCGGCCGCGGCAAGGGCGGCGGCGTCAAGGTCGCCAAGTCGCTTGAGCAGGTCAAAGAGCTGGCCGGCCAGATCCTCGGCATGCAGCTCAAGACCCACCAGACCGGCCCCGAAGGCCAGAAGGTGCGGCGCCTGTACATCGAGGACGGCGCCGACATCCAGAAGGAGTATTACGTCTCCGTGGTCACCGACCGCGCGACGCAGAAAGTCGCCTTCATCGCCTCCAGCGAAGGCGGCATGGACATCGAGGAAGTGGCGCACAGCCACCCCGAGAAGATCATCAAGGTGTTTGTCGATCCGCTCACCGGCATGAGCGACGCGCAGGCGAAAGAGCTGGCCGACGGCATCGGCATCCCGGCCGACAGCACGGCGCAGGCGGTGGACGTCTTCAAGAAGCTCTACACCTGCTACATGGCCACCGATGCCTCGCTGGTCGAGATCAACCCGCTCAACCGCGACGGCCAGGGCAACATCATTGCGCTGGATTCGAAGTTCAACTTCGACTCCAACGCGCTCTACCGCCACCCCGAGATCGTGGGCCTGCGCGACCTCGACGAGGAAGACCCGGCCGAGATCGAGGCCAGCAAGTTCGACCTGGCCTACATCAGCCTGGACGGCAACATCGGCTGCCTGGTCAACGGCGCCGGCCTGGCCATGGCCACCATGGACACCATCAAGCTGTTCGGCGCCGAGCCGGCCAACTTCCTCGACGTCGGCGGCGGCGCCACGCCCGAGAAAGTGACCGAGGCGTTCAAGATCATGCTGAAGAACCCCAAGGTCAAGGCCATCCTGGTCAACATCTTCGGCGGCATCATGAAGTGCGACACCATCGCCACCGGCGTCATCACCGCCAGCAAGGCGGTCGACCTGAAAGTGCCGCTGGTGGTGCGCATGAAGGGCACCAACGAAGAGTTGGGCAAGAAGATGCTGGCCGAGTCGGGCTTGCCCATCATCAGCGCCGACACCATGGCCGAGGCGGCGCAGAAGGTGGTTGCTGCCGTCAAGGGCTAGTTCCGTCATTCCCGCGCAGGCGGGAATCCAGAGCGCCCGCATGGAAAAGGCCTTTTTCGTCTACATCATGACCAACCAGCGCAACGGTACGCTTTACATCGGCGTGACGTCCAACCTGATCCAGCGTGTCTGGCAGCACAAGGAGAAGCTGATCGAAGGCTTCAGCCAGCGGCATGGGCTGAACCAGTTGGTCTGGTTTGAAAGCCACGCCGACGCCATGGGGGCCCTGACGCGGGAAAAGCAGCTGAAGAAATGGAATCGCGCCTGGAAGCTGCGCTTGATCGAAGCGCTGAATCCGGGTTGGAAGGATTTATACCCCTCGATCACCTGACTGGATTCCCGCCTGCGCGGGAATGACGAATACAAAGGAATCCGATATGTCGATCTACGTCAACAAGAACACCAAGGTCATCACCCAGGGCATCACCGGCAAGACCGGCCAGTTCCACACCGAGAAGTGCCAGGAATACGCCAACGGCCAGCACTGCTTCGTCGCCGGCGTGAACCCCAAGAAGGCCGGTGAGTCGATCTTCAACATCCCGATCTTCGCCACCGTCAAGGACGCGGCCAAGGAGACGGGCGCCACCTGCAGCGTGATCTACGTGCCCCCAGCGGGCGCGGCGGCGGCGATCTGGGAAGCGGTCGAGGCCGACCTGGACTTCGTCGTCTGCATCACCGAGGGCATCCCGATCAAGGACATGCTGGAAGTGCGCAACAAGATGAAGGCCAAGGAAGCCAGCGGCGGCAAGAAAACCCTGCTGCTCGGCCCCAACTGCCCCGGCATCATCACGCCCGACGAGATCAAGATCGGCATCATGCCCGGCCACATCCACAAGAAGGGTCGCGTCGGCGTGGTCAGCCGCTCCGGCACCCTGACCTATGAAGCCGTGGCCCAGCTGACCGAGCTGGGCATCGGCCAGTCCAGCGCCGTCGGCATCGGCGGCGACCCGATCAACGGGCTGAAGCACATCGACGTGATGCAGGCCTTCAACGACGACCCGGACACCGACGCCGTCATCATGATCGGCGAAATCGGTGGCCCCGACGAGGCCGAGGCCGCGCGCTGGTGCAAGGACCACATGAAGAAGCCCATCGTCGGCTTCATCGCCGGCGTCACCGCGCCCCCCGGCAAGCGCATGGGTCACGCCGGCGCGCTGATCTCGGGCGGCGCCGACACCGCCGACGCCAAGCTGGCCATCATGGAGGAGTGCGGCTTCACCGTGACGCGCAACCCGTCCGAGATGGGCAAACTGCTCAAGGCCTTGCTCTGATTCACCCGGCGTCCGTCGTGGCGCCGTGGCTCCGAAGACACAACCGGATGCCCGTCAGGCCATCCGGTTGTATTATTTGTGCCACCGGCGCCATTCGCGCCAACAGCAAGAACAACAGCGAGACATCGTGGAAGAATTCCTGACAGCCCATTTCTGGATCGCCGTCGGTCAGATCATCATGATCGACATCCTGCTGGGGGGCGACAACGCCGTCGTCATCGCGCTTGCCTGCCGCGGCCTGCCCAAGCACCAGCGCACCAAGGGCATCATCTGGGGCACGGTCGGCGCCATCGTGCTGCGCGTCATCCTGATCGCCTTCGCGCTGGCGCTGCTGGCGATTCCCTACCTCAAGTTCGTCGGCGCCCTGCTGCTGATCTGGATCGGCGTCAAGCTGATCGCGCCCGACGAAGAGGACGGCCACGGCAACATCGAGGGCAGCGACAAGCTGTGGGGCGCCATCAAGACCATCATCGTGGCCGACCTGGTGATGAGCGTCGACAACGTCATCGCCATCGCCGGCGCGGCCCAGACTGCGGGCGAGCAGCACGAGATGGTGCTGGTCATCTTCGGCCTGCTGGTCAGCATTCCGATCATCGTCTGGGGCAGCCAGCTGGTGCTCAAGCTGATGGACCGCTTCCCCATCATCATCCTGCTCGGTGGCATGCTGCTCGGCTGGATCGCCGGCACCATGGCCCACACCGACCCGGCGCTGGTGCCCTACATCCCGCAGGACCGCGCGGTGCACTACGGCATGGGCCTGGCCGGCGCGCTGCTGGTGCTGGCCATCGGCAAGTGGGTGAAGAGCCGGCGCGCACCGCCGCCGGCCGGGGCCGCCTGAGCAGCCATCGATGCTTGCCCTCGCGCAGCGGGGGGCGGCGCCTACGCGCCCTAATTCCAATTCCACTTCAACACCACAAAAATTCTGTCATTCCCGCGCAGAGCCTGCCCCCGCAACGGTGTTGGCGGGGGCAGGCTCTGCGCGGGAATGACGGGTAGTGACTTCTTGTTCTGAAATCGGAATAGCCAGCGTCAATCAGGCGCCCAATACGCGGCCATGGACTGGCGCCAGCGATGAATAAGATGCGCCCATGAGACGCGACCGCGCCGAACGCCGCCGCCGCGAGGGCCGCTGGCACACCCGCGCCTGGGCCCGCGTGCGGCGGCGCCGCTGGCGCGCGCTGGTCACCGGCCTGCTGGCGGCCTTGGCGCTGCTGCACGTCACCGGCCTGTGGACGCAGCCGCTGCTGAACCGGTTCGAGGACGCGCTGTACGACCTGCGCCTGCGCCTGACCATGCCGCGCACGCTGGACGAGCGCGTCGTCGTCATCGACGTCGACGAGCGCAGCCTGGCGCGGCTGGGCCAGTGGCCCTGGGCGCGCGAGCGCATCGCCCAGCTGGTCGACGAGCTGACGCAGCGCCAGCAGGTCGCCGCGCTGGGGCTCGACGTGGTGTTCGCCGAACCCGATCGCGCCTCGCTGCTGCCGCCGCTGCAGCAACTGGCGCAGGGCGAGCTGGCCGAGCACCCCGCCTTCGCCGACTGGCTGCGGCGGCGCGGCGCCGCCTTCGACCACGACGCCACGCTGGCGCAGGCGCTGGCGCGCGGCCCGGTGGTGCTGGGCCATTACTTCTCCAGCGACCGCGCCGGCGACCGCGTCGGCACCCTGCCCGCGCCGCTGGCCGGCCTGGCGCCGCCGCCGCCCGGCCTGCTGCACTGGGACGGCTACGCCACCAGCATCGCGCCGCTGGCCGGCGCCGCCCCAGCCGGTTTCATCAACGCCGTCACCGAGCCCGACGGCCGCGTGCGCGCGGTGCCGCTGGTGGCCGCCTTCGACGGCCAGCTCTACCCCTCGTTCGCGCTCGCCGTGCTGCGCGCCGGCCTCGGCCAGCCGCCGCTGGCGCTGCAGCGCCGGCACGGCCAGCCGGACGGCCCGGTCAGTGCCGTGCGGCTGGGCGGCACGGAAGGCCTGCGCATCCCGCTGGACGCCCGCGGCACCGCCCTGGTGCCCTACCGCGGCGCCGGCGGCGCGCACGGCGGCTCGTTCCGCTACATCTCGGCGCTCGACGTCATCGACGGCCGTCTGCCCGCCGCCAGCCTGCATGGGCGCTACGCCCTGCTCGGCTTCAGCACGCCCGGCCTGCCCGATCTGCGCACCACCCCGGTGGGCGACTCCTTTCCGGGGGTCGAGGTGCACGCCAACCTGATTTCCGGCGCGCTCGACGGCCGCGTGCCGGCGCGACCCGACCACGTCGACGCGCTGCAACTGCTGTGGATGGTGGCGCTCGGCGTCGGCCTGCTGATGGGGCTGACCCTGATGTCGGTGCCCGGCGCCCTGCTGCTCGGGCTGGCGCTGGCCGGCGTGTCGGTCGGCATCAATCTGGCCGCCTTCCTCGGCGCCGGGCTGGTGCTGCCGCTGGCGCCCGCGCTGGGCTTGATCCTCGCCGCGCTGATCGCCAACACCATGCTGGGCTACCTGTTCGAGAGCCGCGCGCGCCGCAAGCTGGCGGCGCAGTTCGCCACCTACGTGCCGCCCGAGCTGGTGCGCCAGATGATGCGCCAGCCCCGGCGCTACGACATGAGCGCCCGCGCTGAGCGGCTCACCGTGATGTTCTGCGACCTGCACGGCTTCACCGCGCTGGTCGAGCGCATGCCGCCGCTGGAGGTGCAGGCCCTGCTCAACGACGTGCTGAGCCGCTTCACCCAGGCCATCCACGCCCACGGCGGCACCATCGACAAGTACATGGGCGACTCGGTCATGGCCTTCTGGGGCGCACCGCTGCCGCAGCCCGACCACGCGCGCCGCGCGGTCGATGCCGCGCTCGACATCGCCGCCAGCCTGGCCGAGCTGAACCAGCGCCGCGCGGCCGCCGCCCAGCCGCCGCTGGCCGTGGGCATCGGCATCCACAGCGGCCTGATGTCGGTCGGCAACATGGGCTCCGACGTGCGCCGCGCCTACACCGTGGTCGGCGACGCCGTCAACCTCGCCGCGCGGCTGCAGGCGCTGGCGCGCGGCTACGGCGTCAGCCTGGTCGCCAGCCAGGCCACGCGCGAGCAGGCGGCCAGCGCCGGCCACGTCTGGCAGGAGCTTGATCGCGTGCGCGTGCGCGGCCGCCACGAGGCCGTGCGCATTTACACCGTGCGCGCGCCCGCTGACGCCGCTGATCCCGCGCTGGCCGCCGAGCTGGCCGAGTGGCAGCAGGTGCTGGCCGACTGGCGCGCCGGCCGCTTCGCTGCCGGCGCCGAGCGCGTGGCGGTGCTGCGAGAGCGGCATCCCGGCAATGCGCTGTATGCCTTGTACGTCGAGCGCCTGGCCGAGCGGCGGCAGGCGCCGCTGGAGCCGGCATGGGATGGGGTGGTCGAATTCGACGCCCGCTGAGGCCGTGAGGCAGCCAAAAAACCAAACAGCCGGACGCAGACGACGCAAAGGATTCGCGAAGGACGCAAAAGGAATACCAAAATTCTTTTGCTCTTCTTTCTGGAGCGGCGGAAGCCGGGAATGGGCTTCTGAATCCCGCCCGACTTCCGTATCTCACAGTCATTCCCGCACCCCGCCGTCATTCCCGCGCAGGCGGGAATCCAGGTGCCGTCGCGAACCCAGTCGCTGGATTCCCGCCTGCGCGGGAATGACGGACTCCCGTTGCTTCGCCGCACACCTTACCCTTCGCTGACCGACAAATTTTGTCAACTTAGACGGCTAAAGAACGCCATGTGACAATTAGAGTCGACGCGTAAACACGGTTACATCGTCGCAAATTGTCAGAAGTGCATGTCAATGCACTCTGAATCGGGCCAACTCCGCCGATCAAGCGCCGTGACAACACTTGGCACGACACTTGCATACTATCCAGTCGTCTGAGTGGCGGGTGCCGCTCCCAGGCGAGGACCAGAAATTTCAACACATGTCACACATCGCGCAAGCGAAAGGAAAAGGGGAAAACTATGAAAGCAAATCTGAAAGCAGTACAACAGGGCTTCACGCTCATCGAATTGATGATCGTGGTGGCGATTGTGGGTATTTTGGCGGCGATTGCGTTGCCGGCGTATCAGGATTATGTGGCGCGCGCACAATTAGCTGAAGCGATGTCACTTGCATCCGGCGCAAAAACAGCGGTCGCCGAAACGCAATCTAATACCGGAACAACACCTACTACCAATACAGCTGCCGGTCTCGCCGTAGATACTAGTATAACTGGAAAATATGTGGAAAAAGTGGCTGTTGGCGCGGGCGGTGCAATTGTTGCTACTATGAAAACAGATGGTGTCGCTACGGGTGTATCTGGGAAAACTTTGACTCTTACTCCGTCATTTAATGATGGTTCAGTTTCTTGGGTTTGCACATCAAGTGCAGATGCCAAGTACAAACCGGCAGCTTGCCGCTAATCTTGTATTAGCACTGGCTGCTAAATGGGGGCTTTGCCCCTTTTCTTATTTCTACGGTAATCGGGGTAATCGGGGTCATGGGGTAATCGGGGTCAGATCAAAATTATTTTGACTTCTTTCGCGTCCTTCGCGAATCCTTTGCGTCCTTCGCGTCCGGCTGTTCAGGAAGTCCGGCGATTCGAGCCCAAACCTCGGCACAATCGCCCCCCATGCCGCCCGCCTCTCCCCGCGCCGCGCTGCTCATCGCGGCGCTGACCCTACCCTGGCTCTGGCCCTTCACCTCCGGCCCGACAGCGGCGACGCAGCCTTATCTGATGGCCATGGCGCTGGCCGCCGTGGCGCTGGCGCTGTGGCCGGCGCGCGATCCTGAAGCCGGCGCGCGGCGGGCGGCGACGGCCTGGCTGGCGGCGGCGGCCGTCAGCGCCGCGATCGCGCTGCTGCAATACCTCGACCTCGAAACGCCGCTGTTCCCCTGGGTCAATGTGGCTGAGCCGCGCCAGGCCTTTGGCAATCTGCGGCAGCCGAACCAGCTGGCGTCGCTGCTGGTGATCGGCGCGCTGGCGCTGCGCTGGCAGGTGCAGCAAGGCCGGTTGGCGCGCCGGCCGGCGGCCGCGCTGCTGGCGCTGCTGATGGCGGCGCTGGCGGCCACGGCCTCGCGGCTGGGCCTGGTGGCGCTGCTGGCCGTACTGGCGCTGGTGTGGTGGTGGGCGCGCGCCGACCGCATCGCGCGGCGCAGCGCGGTGGCGACCGCCGGCCGGCGCGCCGAATGGCCAACGCTGGCCGCCGCGCTGGGGCTGTACGCGCTGGCGGTGCTGGCGCTGCCGTGGCTGGCGCAAGCGCTGGGCGTGGCCGAGGGGCGCGACATGCTGGCGCGCCTGCGCGACGACTCGGCCAGTTGCGGCAGCCGCCTGGTGCTGTGGCGCAATGTGCTGCACCTGATCGCGCTGAAGCCCTGGCTGGGCTGGGGCTGGGGCGAGCTGGACTACGCGCACTACATCACGCTGTACCCGGGCGCGCGCTTTTGCTACATCCTGGACAACGCGCACAACCTGCCGTTGCATCTGGCGGTGGAACTGGGCGTGCCGGCGGCCCTGCTGGCTGGTGCGCTGCTGGCCGCACTGCTGTGGCGCGCCCGGCCCTGGCGCGCGCAGACGCCGACGCGCCAACTGGCCTGGGGCGTGCTGGCGGTGGTCGGCCTGCACAGCGGGGTGGAATACCCGCTGTGGTATGCGCCGTTCCAGATCGCGGCGGTGATCGCGGCGTGGCTGTTGTGGGCGACGCGGGAGTCCAGGGTTCCCGTCATTCCCGCGCGGGCGGGAAGCCAGCTGTCGTCGCCCGCGCCGTCGCTGGATGCCCGCCCCACGCCTTCGCGGGGGCGGGCTCTGCGCGGGAATGACGGTGTGGAGCGCGCGAGCGCCGGCTCGCCCGTGGTGTGGCCGCAGGCGCTGCTGGCGGCCCTGCTGCTGGCCGCCGTGGCCTACGCCGGCTGGGATTACCACCGCGTCAGCCAGCTCTACCTGCCCGCCTCACAGCGCGCGGCCGCGTATCAGGACGACGCGTGGGACGCGGCACGGCGCTCCTGGCTGTTCGCCGACGTGGTGCGCTTTGCCGAGGTCACCAGCCAGCCGGTGACGCGCGACAACGCCGCCTGGATGCTGCCCGCCGCCCTGCGCACCCTGCACTTCTCGCCCGAGGCGCGCGTGGCCACGCGGGTCATCGAAAGCGCCGCGCTGCTGGGGCGCGATGAGCTGGCGCTGGCGCACCTGGCGCGCTTCAAGGCGGCGTTTCCCCAGGCGCACCGGGCGTGGGCGGAAGCGAATGCGGCGCACCGCCCCGCAACGAACGCGCCGACTGCACAATGAGGGGCCGCCGAAAGGGAGAGCATGCCATGCCGCGCCGCCACCCGCTTTCACCGCCCGATGCCGACCCCGGCGATGTGCCCGAGGGTCCCGTCCCGCGCCTGATCGCGGGCGTGCTCGGGGCGCTGTTGCTGTTGCTGGCGCTGCTGATCGCCGCGAACCTGCTGGACGACGCGCCCTGGTGGGCCTGGCCGCTGATCGTCGCCATGGGCCTGCTCGGCGCCGAGGGGCTGCTGAGCGCGTTCACCGGTCGCCGTTCGCTGCTGCTGCGGCTGGGGACCTTCGTGCCGTGAACTGATAACGATTTGCGTTCCACCGTTCAAGCGCCGCTCGCACCGAACCTGCCGAAGTGCAGGTGCCACGCAGGATTTCGACAGACTCATCCCGAACTGCCTGTCTTTTTGATTGCGAATCCGCGTCACACGTGAACCGCCCGCCCGAGCGCGCGCAAGGCCGCTTCCTGCGCCGCCTCGCCCAGCGTGGGGTGGGCGTGGATGATGGCGCCGACGTCTTCCAGCCGGGCGCCCATCTCGATGCCGGTGGTGAAGGCGGCGGCCAGCTCGGCGACGCCGGGGCCGACCGCCTGCCAGCCCAGGATGAGGTGGTTGTCGGCGCGCGCGACCACGCGCACGAAGCCCTCGCCGCCTTCCTGGCTGAGCGCACGGCCGTTGGCGGCAAAGGGGAACTGCGCGCTGACGTGCGCCACGCCGGCGTTGGCAGCGTCGTCGCGGGTCTGGCCGACGACGACGACCTCGGGGTCGGTGAAGCAGACGGCGGGGATCGCCAGCGGTGCGAACTCGCGCCGGCCGCCGGCGATGCATTCGGCCACCACCTCGCCCTGCGCCATGGCGCGGTGCGCCAGCAGCGGCTCGCCGGTGACGTCGCCGATCGCCCACACGTCCTTCATCGAGGTGCGGCCATGCGCGTCGATCTTGATGGCGCGGCCGCGCATGTCGAGCTGCAGCGATTCGAGGTTGAAGCCGGCGGTGCGCGGGCGCCGGCCGACGGCGACCAGCACCTGGTCGGCCGGCACCACGAACTCGTCGGCGTGGCCGCTGCGCACGCGCAGGCCGCTGCCGCCCTGCGCCAGGCCTTGCGCACTGGCGTTCAGGTGCACCACCACGCCCAGGCGCTTGAGCGCCGCCAGCACCGGCTTGCACAGCTCTTGCTCGTAGGCGGGCAGCACGCGGCCGGTGGCCTCGATCACGGTGACCTCGGCGCCCAGCTTGCGCCAGGCGGTGCCGAGCTCGAGCCCGATGTAGCCGGCGCCGACCACCGCCAGCCGACCCGGCAGCTCGGTGAAGGCCAGCGCCTCGGTGGACGACACCACCGGCCCGCCGAACGGCAGGCCAGGCAGTTCGATGGGCTCGGAGCCGGTGGCCAGCAGCAGGTGCTGGCAGCGCCAGCGCTGCGGATCGGCGCCTTCGCGCGCCACTTCCACCGTCTTGCCATCGACGATGCGGGCCCAACCCTGCACCACCTCGACGCCGTGCTTGCGCAGCAACGCGCCGACGCCGCCGGTGAGGCGCGCGACCACGCCCTGCTTCCACTGCTGCATCACCGGCAGTTCGATGCGCGCGGCGTCGGCGCGGATGCCGAGCGGCGAGTGGCCGGCGGCCGCGCGCGTGGCCTGCTCGAACTGCTGCGCGGCGTGGATCAGCGCCTTGGACGGGATGCAGCCGACGTTGAGGCAGGTGCCGCCCAGCGCCTGGCCTTCGATCAGGGTGGTGGCGATGCCAAGCTGCGCCGCGCGGATGGCGGCCACGTAGCCGCCGGGGCCGCCACCGATGATGAGCAGTTGGGTGGATTGGGTGTTCATCGCATCGACCTTCTCACTCCACGAACAGCAGCGCCGGCGTTTCCAGCAGCGCGCGCACGGCCTGGATGAAGCGGGCGGCGTCCATGCCGTCGACCACCCGGTGGTCGAACGAGGACGACAGGTTCATCAGCAGGCGCGGCACCACGGCGCCGCCGCGCCAGGTGGGACGCTCCACGATGCGATTGACGCCGACGATGGCGACCTCGGGGTGGTTGATCACCGGCGTCGAGGCGATGCCGCCCAGCGCGCCCAGGCTGGTGAGCGTGATGGTGGAGCCGCCGAGTTCGTCGCGCGTGGCCTTGCCTTCGCGCGCGGCGCGCGCCACGCGTTCGATCTCGCGCGCGCAGGCCCAGGGGTCGAGCGCCTCGGCGTGGCGCAGCACCGGCACCAGCAGGCCGCCCTCGGTCTGGGTGGCGATGCCCAGGTGCACCGGCTGGTGGCGCGTGACGCTGCCGCCCTCGTCGTCGTAGCGGGCGTTGATCTGCGGAAAATCGCGCAGCGCCAGCACCATGGCGCGTGCCAGCAGCGGCAGCAGGGTGAGCTTGCCGCGCTTGGCGCCGTGGCGCGCGTTGAGCGCGGCGCGCAGGGCTTCCAGTTCGGTGACGTCGATCTCCTCGACGTAGCTGAAGTGCGGGATGCGGCGCTTGGCCTCCTGCATCTTCTGCGCGATCTTGCGGCGCAGGCCGATGACGGGGATGTGTTCCTCACCGTCCAGCCGGCGGTAGCGCGCGCTGTCGCCGGCGGTGGGCGCGGCGGCGCTGCCGCGCGCCAGGAAGGCGTCGAGGTCGGCGTGCGTGATGCGCCCGGCGGGGCCGCTGCCGGGCACGAACTGCAGGGCAATGCCGAGGTCCCAGGCGCGCTGGCGGACGGCGGGCGAGGCCAGCGGCTTGTCGCCGGGAGCGCGCGGCGCGGCGGCGATCGTGGGGGTCGGTGCCGATGCGGCGGGGCGGGGCGCTGCGGGCGCGGGTGGCGGCGGTGCGGCGGGGGGTTCGGGCGCGCTGGCGGCGGGGGCGGCAGGTGCGTCTTGCCGCGTGGCCGCCGCGACCGGCGCCGCGCCGGCCTGGGCGCCGACGTTGCCCGCGCCCTCGACTTCGAGCCGGATCAGCTCGGCGCCCACGGCCAGCAACTGGCCCGGCTGGCCGCCCAGGGTCAGCACGGTGCCGGCCACCGGCGAGGGGATCTCCACCGTGGCCTTGTCGGTCATCACGTCGGCGACGACCTGGTCCTCGTGCACCGCGTCGCCGGGCTGCACGCGCCACTCGACCAGTTCGACCTCGGCAATGCCTTCACCGATGTCGGGCATCTTGATGGCGTATTGGCCCATGTCAGTGAACCTCCTCGCTGGTGCTTGGACTCCCTCTCCCGCGCGCGGGAGAGGGAGGGGGTGAGGGGGCTGTTACGCCTTCCCCCGCTGGGGGAAGGTGGGGAGGGGGGCACGCCAGCGTTGTCCGCGCGCGCGATCTGCCCTCACCCCTGCCCTCTCCCAGAGGGAGAGGCAGTAAATCCGTGGTGAGGATAGGGCGTGGTGTCATGTCCTCAGCCCTCCATCACCCGCTGCAGCGCCGCGCCGACGCGCGCCGGGCCGGGGAAGTACAGCCATTCGTGCGCGTGTGGGTAGGGCGTGTCCCAGCCGGTGACGCGCTCGATCGGCGCCTCCAGGTGGTGGAAGCAGTGCTCCTGCACCAGCGCCGTCAGCTCGGCGCCGAAGCCGCTGGTGCGCGTGGCCTCGTGCACCACGACGCAGCGGCCGGTCTTGCGCACCGAATTCACGATGGCGTCGAGATCCAGCGGCCAGATCGAGCGCAGGTCGATGATCTCGGCGTCGATGCCGGTTTCGCGCGCGGCGCATTCGGCCACCCAGGTCATGGTGCCGTAGGTCAGCACCGTGACCTGCGCGCCGGCGCGGAACACCGCCGCGGTGTCGAAGGGCACGCGGTAGTAGCCCTCGGGCACCATGCCGAGCGGGTGCTTCGACCAGGGCACCACCGGACGGTCGTGGTGGCCGTCGAAGGGGCCGTTGTAGAGCCGCTTGGGCTCGAGGAAGATGACCGGGTCGTTGCACTCGATGGCGCTGATCAGCAGGCCCTTGGCGTCGTACGGGTTGCTCGGCATCACGGTGCGGATGCCGCACATGTGGGCGAACATGGCCTCGGGGCTCTGGCTGTGCGTCTGGCCGCCGTAGATGCCGCCGCCGCAGGGCATGCGCACCACCATCGGGCAGGTGAAGTCGCCGGCCGAGCGGTAGCGCAGGCGTGCCGCCTCGGACACGATCTGGTCGGTGGCGGGGTAGAAGTAGTCGGCGAACTGGATCTCGACCACGGGCTTCAGGCCGTAGGCCGCCATGCCGATGGCGATGCCGACGATGCCGCTTTCGTTGATCGGCGTGTCGAAGCAGCGCGACTTGCCGTACTTGGCCTGCAGGCCCTCGGTGACGCGGAACACGCCGCCGAAGTAGCCGACGTCCTCGCCGAACACCACCACGCTGGCGTCGCGCCCCATCATCACGTCGAGCGCCGAGCGCAGCGCCTGGATCATGGTCATCGACCGGCTCGGCCCGGCCTCGTGGTCGGCGGCCGGGGCCGGCGCGGTCTGGGTGTCGCTGCTCATACGCCCAGCTCCTGGCGCTGGCGGCGCAGGTGTGCCGGCACGTGCTCGAACACGTCCTCGAACATGGTCGCGGGACTGACGCTCTGGCCGTCGAGCATGGTGCCGAAGCGCTCGGCCTGCTTCTGCGCCGCGGCGATCTCGGCCTCGAGCTCCTTCTGCACCTGCTGGTGCTCCTGCTCGGACCACAGGCCGCGCGCGATCAGGTGCTGCTTCAGGCGTTCGATCGGGTCGCCCAGCGGAAAGCGCTGCCAGTCGTCGGCCGGGCGGTACTTGGACGGGTCGTCCGAGGTGGAATGCGCGCCGGCGCGGTAGGTGACCCACTCGATCAGCGTCGGCCCCAGGTTGCTGCGCGCGCGCTCGGCGGCCCAGCGCGAGGCGGCGTAGACGGCCAGGAAGTCGTTGCCGTCCACCCGCAGCGAGGCGATGCCGCAGCCGACGCCGCGCGCGGCGAAGGTGGTGCGCTCGCCGCCGGCAATCGCCTGGAAGGTGGAGATCGCCCACTGGTTGTTGACCACGTTCAGGATCACCGGCGCGCGGTACACGTGGGCGAAGGTGAGCGCGGTGTGGAAGTCGGCCTCGGCGGTCGAGCCATCGCCAATCCAGGCCGAGGCGATGCGGCTGTCGCCCGAGATCGCCGAGGCCATGGCCCAGCCGACCGCCTGCGGGTACTGCGTCGCCAGATTGCCCGACAGGCTGAAGAAGCCGGCGCGCTTGTACGAGTACAGCACGGGCAGCTGGCGGCCCTTCATGGGGTCGCACTCGTTGCTCATCAGCTGGCAGATCAGCTCGACCAGCGAGATGTCGTCGCGCGACAGCAGCAGGCCCTGCTGGCGGTAGGTGGCAAAACTGATGTCGCCGGGGCGGAGCGCGGCGGCCTGGGGCAGGGCGATGGCCTCCTCGCCGAGGCAGGTCATGTAGAACGAGGTCTTGCGCTGGCGCTGCGCGATGATCATGCGGGCGTCGAAGAGGCGCGTCTTCATCATCGAGCGCAGGCCGCGGCGCAGCAGGGTCTCGTCGATCTCGGGTGCCCACGGGCCGACCGCCTGGCCCTGCGCGTCGAGCACGCCGATCAGCGCGTAGGCCAGGTCGGTGGTGGCGAAGTGGCTGGTGTCGATCGGCGGCTTGCGCACCGCGCCGGGCTCGGACAGCCGCAGGTAGGCGAAATCCGTCAGTTCGCCCGGCCGGCCGGAGGGCTCGGGCACGTGCAACCGCAGCACTGCTTGCTCACTCATGCGCTGGTCTCCTGTCACGCTGGACGCGGACGGACCGCTGACGCGCGCTGCCAACGGCCCGTTCACAGCTTTATGCGGGGTTATACGCCAGTGCGGCCTGGCGCGCGCGGTATCCCTTCGGGCGCTGGGGATGTGGCGGTTTGGCGGGCGGCGTCAGGGCGCCGCGACGTAGCTGCCCGACTTGCCGCCGTGCTTTTCCAGCAGCCTGACCCCGGTCATGACCATGCCGCGGTCGGCCGCCTTGCACATGTCGTAGAGGGTCAGCAGGGCCACCTGCACGGCGGTCAGCGCCTCCATCTCGACGCCGGTGGGGCCGGTGGTTTCCACCGTGGCGGTGCAGTGCACGGCGGCGGGATCGGCGGCGGTGCTGAACTCGATCGCCACGCGCGACAGCGCCAGCGGGTGGCACAGCGGAATCAGCTCGCTGGTCTTCTTGGCCGCCATGATGCCGGCGATGCGCGCGATGCCGAGCACGTCGCCCTTCTGCGCGCTGCCGGACTCGATCAGCGCCAGCGTGGCGGCCTGCATCTCGATGCGGCCACTGGCCACCGCGATGCGGTGCGTGGCCGGCTTGGCGCCGACGTCGACCATGTGGGCCTGGCCCTGGGCGTCGAAATGGGTCAGCGGTGAGGTTGGGGAGGTCATGGCGGCGGTGGAATCAGTGTGATGTCGAAGGAGGCGTTTCCTTCATCTCCGCGTTTCCACCGTCATTCCCGCGCAGGCGGGAATCCAGTGCCTTCTCTTGAACCCCGTGGATTCCCGCCTGCGCGGGAATGACAGCCATGGGGAACGCGGGCAGCGTGCAGGCATCATACGGTGACCGCGCAGAACCCGAATGCTTTTGCCCCGCCACCCGCACCGCCTTCTCACCCTGCTGCTGGCGCTGGCCGCCGCCGCGCCACCGGCCGGTTGGGCGCAGACGCCCGGCACCACGCCGCCGGTGGCGCGCGGCCTGCCGTCGCTGGGTGATGCCGGCGACATGACTTCGCTGGAAGAACGCAAGCTGGGCGACACCATCGTGCGCGAGCTGTACCGCGACCCCGACTACCTCGACGACCCGGTGATCGGCGAATACGTCGATGGCATCTGGCGCGCGCTGCTGGCGGGCGCGCGCGCGCGCGGCGAGTTGCCACCCGAACTGGACGAGCGCTACGCCTGGCAAGTGCTGCTGGGGCGCGACTCGACCATCAACGCCTTCGCGCTGCCGGGCGGCTACTTCGGCCTGCACACCGGCCTGGTCGGGGTGGTGAGTTCGCGCGACGAGCTGGCCTCGGTGCTGGCGCACGAGATGACGCACATCACGCAGCGTCACATCCCGCGCATGCTGGGCAAGCAGGACCGGCAGGCTCCGCTGATGCTGGCCGCCATGGTGCTGGGCGCGATCGCCGCCAGCAAGAACCCGCAGGCCGGCGCGGCGCTGGCGGTGGGCGGTCAGGCGGCGGTGATCCAGCAGCAGCTGAACTTCTCGCGCGACATGGAGCGCGAGGCCGACCGCATCGGCTATGGCATCCTGACCCAGGCCGGCTTCGCGCCCGAGGGCTTCGTCGGCATGTTCGAGAAGCTGCAAGGCGCCTCGCGCATCAACGACAACGGCGACTGGCCCTACCTGCGCAGCCACCCGCTGACGACGCAGCGCATCGCGGACATGCAGCAGCGCCAGCAGCAGCTGGCGCGTCCCACGCCTTCGGTTGACCTCGAGGCCTTGCTGGTGGCGGCGCGCGCGCGCGTGCTGGGTCGACCGGGCGTGGACGTGCTGCGCGCCTGGGCCAGCGAGCCCGAGTCGCCCAGCTTCGACCGGCTGCCGCTGGCGCGCCGGGCCGGTGTCCTGTACGCGGCGGCGCTGGCGCAGGCGCAGCTGCGCGATCTGCCACGGGCGCAGGCACTGGCCACGCGCTTGGCACAGGAGGTGTCGGCCGATGCGCGCGCCTTGCGCCAGGCGCGGCTGCTGCAGGCCGAGTTGGCGCTGCAGGCTGGCCAGCCGGCGCGCGTGCTGGAGCTGCTGCCGGCGGCCGAGCGCAGCGCCGGCGCCGACCCCGGCGGCCAGGCCGGCCGCGCCGCGCTGCTGCTGCGGGCGCAGGCGCAAACGCGCAGCGGCCGGGCGGCCGAGGCGGCGGGCGCTCTCCAGACCTGGGTCAGCCTGCACCCGCGCGATGCCGGCGCCTGGCAGGCACTGGCGCAGGCGCACGCGGCCGAGGGTCGCATGCTGCGTGCGCTGCGCGCCGAAGGCGAGGTGCCGATGGCGCGCATGGACCTGGCTGGCGCGGTGGACCGCTGGCGCGCCGCGCAGGACCATTCGCGCCAGCACCCGGGCGACAACGCCGACCTGATCGAGGCCAGCATCGTCGACACCCGCCTGCGCACGGCGCAGGCGGCGCTCAAATTGCAGCGGGAGGAAGAAGCGAAGAAACGTTGAGTGTTCGGTGTTGGGCGTTCAGCGTGAAATACCAGAACGCGGCGACGTATAGCCGAACCCCTCAAGGCCCAACCTCTCAGATTCGTTCCAGCACCCCATCGATCACCAGGCCCAGCGCCGAATAGATCAGCGAGCCGATCAGCGCGGCCCAGAAGCCGTTGACGTGGAAGCCGCTCAGCAGGCCTGAGGCGGACCAGAACATCAGCGCGTTGATGACGAACAGAAACAGTCCCAGCGTGACCAGCGTGATCGGGATCGTCAGCAGCACCAGCACCGGCCGCACCAGCATGTTGAGCAGACCGATGACCAGCGCCGCCAGCAGGGCCGAACCGAAGCTGGCCACGGTGACGCCGCTGCTGTAGATGTAGGCCACCGCCAGCAGCGCGCCGGCCGACAGCAGCCATTTCAGGATCAGTTTCATGCCGCCAGCATAGCGCAGTGCCGGCGGCTTTTAATGACAGATGACCGCGCCGGACGGCGCCTGTGGCGCCATGACTTCATTCGTCATTTGCCATCCACCAGCGCCGGCTTGCGCCGTGTCGCCAGCCAGGCCGTGCCCAGCACGCCGGCGACGCACAGCGCCGCCACGGCCCAGCGCAGCAGGGCGACCGGCGCCTCGCGCGTGCCGAACCAGCCGGACAGCATCGGTTCGTTGTTGATCATCGTGGCGGCGGTGAAGGCCAGCACGCCGGCGCCCAGGTAGATGATGACGGGGAAGCGATCGACCAGCTTGAGCACCATGGTCGAGCCGAACACCACGATCGGCACGCTGATCAGGAGGCCGATGACCACCAGGTCCATCGCGCCATGCGCAGCGCCGGCCACGCCGAGCACGTTGTCGATGCCCATCAGCGCGTCGGCGATGACGATGGTCTTCATCGCGCCCCAGAAGGTGCTGGCGCCGGGACCGTGCTCGTCCTCGTCACCGCCCTGGTCGGCGATCAGCTTGTAGGCGATCCACAGCAGGCCCAGGCCGCCTGCCAGCATCAGGCCGGGGATCTTCAGCAGCCAGACCACCACCAGGGTCATCACCGTGCGCACGGCGATGGCGCCCACGGTGCCCCAGACGATCGCCTTCTTCTGCAGTTCCTTGGGCAGGTTGCGCGCGGCCAGGGCGATGACGATGGCGTTGTCGCCGGCCAGCACCAGGTCGATCAGGATGATGGCCAGCAGGGCGGACCACCAGGGGGCAGACAGGAATTCCATGGAATCGGGCTCCGAAGTTGACGATGCAAGGGGCCGCCCTGGCGTGGTCGGTCGCAGTCAAGGTATCGGAGCGTCTGGCTGAACCTGTGTGCCGTGCGTTCAGCGTGACAGAGCAAGACCCTAAAACCTCGATCAACCGCGCATGAGCGGGTTGTATCGAAGGTCTTGCTCGACGGCCGGGCGTGTCGCTGCGGATCACGCCAGCCGTCCGGCGGGCCGGAAGCGGCGCGGACTTCAAAAAACCGCTGCTTCGTATTGACGACCCGCCGACGCCGCGCCAAGTCAGGAAAGACCGTGAGCGCGGCAAGGGAGCTACTCCCCTTCGGACAGCCGGCGATTAGAACACGGCCGAGCGGGGCTGGCAAGCGCGGTGCGGCATTCAGGCCGCGCGGCCTGTGTGGGCGCGGCCGCTCACGGGCGATGCGTCATGCGCGCGCTCGGCATAGCGGTTGAAGCGCCAGGCCGTGCCCTCCTGCGCGATGCGGCGCCACACCGCGCGCTTGGCGAAGGGGCTCATCGCGGGCCAGTGCTGCACTTCGTCTTCGGTGCGCCCGCAGCCCTTGCAGACGGCATCGCCCTGGGCGGTGGAGCAGATGGCGATGCAGGGCGCGTCGGGCGTGTGGGCATACCAGGCCAGCCAGGCGGTGAGCGCCGCAGGCGGAAGATGCTGCGCGTCGGCCTCATCGCGGCGGAAATAGACCAACTGCCCGTACACCTCGGCCAGCGCCGCCACCTCGGGCGCCAGCGCGGCGTCGGCGCCGGGCGGGCAGCGCGCGCGCCAGTGATTCAGCGCGGCCTCGACGTCGGTGATGTGGATGCGGTCCATGCGCAGGGGATCATAAGAGCGCGCGAACAGCCCAACATCCCAACAGCCGGACGCAGAGGACGCAAAAGAAAACAAAAAGGTGAAGGTATCTTGTTGGTGTTTTCTGCGTCCTCTGCGTCTGGCTATTCGGGTTTTACGGGGCACTTCTTGTTCACGCGCCAGTCCATGTCTGACATGGCCGCATCACGCAGATGCCAAATAATATGAATTTGATAGCTGCCTGCGCTTGCTCCGTCTGCGCTAGAGCCATAAATGACCCTTGACGCCACACCCTCCACTCCACCCGCTCGCCGCTGGCGTCGCTGGTTGATGCTGAGCCTGCTGGTCAATGCGCTGCTGGCGGTTTGGCTGTGGCGCGCGCAGCCGCCGACGCCGCCCGCCGCGCCGCTGGCCATGGGCGAAGCGGTGGTGCTGCGCACGCCGGGCGGCCGGCTGGAGGTGGCCGAGTTGCAGCAGTCCGAGACCTTCGAGGTCTCGCGCGACCACGACGTGCTGGGCGTGCCGGTGGGCAGCACCTTCTCGCGCATCCGCGTGCCGGCGCACTACCGCAGCCACGTCGAGCTGGCACCCGAATGGACGGTGCGTGTGCGGCCCGATGGCGGCGTGCGCGTGATCGCACCGCGCCTGCAGCCGACGCTGCCGGTGGCCATCGACACCGCGCGCCTGGAGAAGGAATCGCGCGGGCTGTGGTCGCTGTTCACGGGGCCGGAGCAACTGGCCGCGCTGGAAAAGTCCATCACCGCGTCACTGGCCCGCAAGGCCGCCACCGCGTCCGTGCTGGCACGCCAGCGCGAGGCCGCGCGCGCCACGGTGGCCGAGTTTGTCGCCAAGTGGCTGATGACGCAGACCGAGTGGAAGCCCCACGCGGGCAAGCCGGTGCAGGTGCTGTTTGCCGACGAGCCCATCGATGCGCTGGACGCGGATTGCGGCGGTGCGCCGGGTTGCGCGGCGGCGCGGCTGAATGCGTCGGGCTTGTGATCGGGTGGCGAGAACTATCGTTTTGATAGTTGTTTGCGTACGTCACGCAATGATTTCAAGAGAAAAACATCTGAAATCTTGATGTGAAGCGCGCAAGCGGCTTCTTGCCCACGGTTCAAGGCGCGCGCAGGATCGGATAGGGGTTCAGCGCCTCTCCCTTCCACCATTCCTTCTTGGGCCCGAGCTTGAAGATGGCGAAATGCAGGTGCGGCGCCTGAGGACTGGCGTTGCCGCTGTAGCCGACATGGCCGATCATCTGGCCGCGCCGCAGCATCTGGCCTTCTTTCAGGTCGTCGGCGTAGCCGTCGAGGTGGGCGTAGTAGTAGACGTATTGCTCGCTCGGGTCAAACTGGTAGAGCGTGATGCCACCGCCCCCTTCGCTGAAAAACAGCTTGGCGATGCGGCCGTTCTCTACCGCCAATACGGGCGTGCCGGTGGGCGCCATGATATCGATGGCATCGTGGCTGCGCGCGCCGTCGGCGCGGCTGTCGGTGTAGGTGTCGCTGAGCTGGCTGGCGGCCACGCCTTGCACCGGCAGCGTCAGCTGCCGTGCAGAGAGGCGCGCGGTGTCGCCCGGCAGTGGGTCGCCCGCGCGCGCCGCCTGGCGGGCGGCTTGGGCGGCGGCGTCGGCAGCCGCCTTGGCGCGCTCGGTCGTCGGGTCCGCGCCGCTGCTGGCCACGGCGATCACGCGCGGCGCTGGTGAAGCCGATGCCGTCCCCCCATCGGCCGGTAGCGGCTGCGGCTTCGGCTGCTGTGCCCGCGGCTCGGCCGACGGCCGCCGCAGCGGCTGCTCCGCGTGGCGCCACGCATGGCTCGCGCCCAGCAGCAAGGCCGCCAGCACGGCGAACCAGCCGAGCGCCTGCATCAGCCCGAACCGGTGGCGGCGCTTGCCGGGTGCCACGTTCGGCGGTGTGCCCGGCCTCAGGCCCGCACGTTGACCTTGGCGCCCACCTTGACGATCCTGGCCAGGCGCTCGGCGTCCCAGTTGGTCAGGTGGATGCAGCCATTGGTTTCGGAATGGCCCACCTTGGCCGGCTCGGGCGTGCCGTGGATGCCCCAGTGCGGCTTGGTCAGGCCCAGCCACACGGTGCCCACGGGGTTGTTGGGGCCGGGCGCGATTTCGACCTTCTGCGCATCCTTGGGCGCGGTCTTCAGGATCGCCGGGTTGTAGGTGAAGCTGGGCCGGTCCACCGCGTTCTTGATCGCCATCTCGCCCAGCGGCAGCGGGTCGTTGCGCTCGTTGCCGATGCTGATCGGAAAGCCAGCGGCCGGCTTGCCGTCCTGGTCCAGCACGAACAGCACGCGCTCGCCCTTGTCGATCTCGATGGCTTGCGAGGCGCGCGTGGGCGCCTTGCTGTCCAGCACGTTGGGCACCACGATGTCGGCACCGGCGGCCAGCGCCTTGCCGCTGTTGAGCTGCTTCAGGTACGCGGGGTTGACGTGGAAGCGCTCGGCGATGGCCTCGTCCAGCGACTCATGCGGCAAGGCTTTCAGCTTGGCGCGCTCGGCCATGTCCTGCGGTGTTTTCTCGAACGGGCCGGCGGCGTCCTTGTCGGTGATGGTGTAGCGGGTCAGCAGCGGATCGGGGCTGGCGTCGCGCAGCGACTGCCAGGTGGCGGTGTCCAGCGTGCCGCTTTCCTTCAGGGCGTTGGAGCGCTGGTAGGCCTTCACCATGCGCTGCATGTTGCGGCCGAAGGCGCCGTCGATCTCGCCGGGCGAGAACCAGTTGCGATCCAGCAGGATCTGCGCGCGTGCCACGGCAGGGCCGCGGCTGCCCAGCTTCAGCACGGGGCTGTCGGTGGCACCATTGAAGGCTTCGAAATCGAGCGCTTCAGCGGTGGCGGCCGGGGCTTTCTGTCGTGCCCAGACCGGCAGGCCAGCCAAGCTGCTGGAAGCCAGGCTGGCAATCATGAGGCGGCGGGAAATCGGCATGGCACTTGTGCGATGAAGCGACGATGCCACGCAGTGTGGGCCACGGAGTCGCTGCGCACTGTAGGAAGGCGCCGGATACCGGTGGCAGCGCAAGGCCTCAGCGCCGCCAGCGGCGCACGCTCCAGGCGCCAAGCGCGAGCAGCCACAGGCCAACGCCCCAGGGCAGGCCGGTGGCGCCGCCGCCTTCATCGCGATCGCCGCCGCCATCGCCGCCGGTGCTGGCGACGACGTAGCTGTCGGCGGAGTGGCCGGTGGAGTCGGTCACCAGCAGCCGGAACACCCAGCTGCCGCGTGCGTTGGGCAGCGTCACCGTGGCCACCGGCGCGTTGGCGTTGGCGATCTCGACCGGGCTGCCCGAGTGCAGGCTCCACCGGTAGGCCACGATGTGGGCGCCCGACACCGTCGCGCTGGCGCGTCCGTCCAGCACGACGCCGCTGCCGGGCGCCACCTCGCCGATCGGCGCGATCACCACCGCCGGGCTGAAGGCCAGTTGCAGCGCGCCCTCGGCGTCCAGCAGCCCGGGGCCGCAGCTGCTCTGCGTGCAGTTGCAGGGCGAATTGATCGGCCAGCCCACCCGGCAGGTGGGGTAAACGGGGTTGCTGGAGAAGGGTCGCGCGCCGGCCTGGATGCGCGAGATGATCTCGGCCGGGGTCAGCGCCGGGTTGACCGACAACATCAGCGAAGCCACGCCCGCTGCCAGCGGTGAAGCGAAGCTGGTGCCCTGCTTGCTGTCGTAGCTGGGCGCGCCCGGCCCGCGCGTGCCGCTGTTGGAGGTGGAATAAAGCTGTGGCCCGCTGTCGGCGCCGCCGGGACCACCCGGCGCCATGATGCCGATGTGGGCGCCGTAGTTGGAGTAGTAGGTCTTGACGCCGTCGTGGCGCACCGCACCCACCGCCAGCACGCCGGCGCAATCGGCCGGGCGGGTCAGCGGGCCGTTCTCGTTGCCGGCCGCCACCACCACCAGAGCGCCGCGCGTGCCGGCCTCATCGATGGCCGACTGATAGGCCGGCGTGCAGGCCGAGTCGCCACCGAAGCTGACGTTGATGACCCTGGCCGGATGCGGGTTGAGCGGCACGCCCGACACCGGCAGGCCGGCGGCCCAGCGGATGCCGTCGGCCACGTCGGACAGCCAGGCGCCGCATTTGCCCGATACCCGCACCGGCAGGATGCGCGCGCGCCAGTTGACGCCGGCGACGCCCAGGCCGTTGTGGGTGGCGGCGGCGATCTGGCCGGCGATGAAGGTGCCGTGCCAGGTGCTGTCCTCGGCGGGGCAGCTGGGGTAGCGCGCGGAATTGGCCTCGGGGCCGCTGATCCAGTCGCCCGGATCCCAGGCATCGGCGTCGCGGCCATCGCCGTCGTTGGCCGTATCGAGGTCGCTGATCAGGTCGTAGCCGGGCAGCAGCTTGTTCTGCAGGTCGGGATGGCCGTAGGCAATGCCGGAATCGACCACCGCGACCACCTGGGCCGCACTGCCGGTGCTGTGGTCCCAGGCCGGTGGCAGGTTGAGCGCAGCCAGGCCGCCGGCGGCGGGGCGGCGCAGATACCACTGGCGGCCGTCGGCGTAGTACGGATCGTTCGGCTCCGCCAGGCGGCGCAGGCGCACGTCGGGCTCGACGCTGGCCACCTGCGGGTTCAGGCGTACGCGGCGCTCGGCGTCACTCAGCTCGGCGCCCGACAGCGGACGCGCGAAGCGCAGCAGGTGGGCGCTGCTGCCGACCGCCATTGGCGCCTCGGAGGGTGCCAGCCCCGCGTCGGCGGCGATGCCGGTGAGGCGCTCGCGCTGCGCCTGCGCCGACTCGCGCCCCTCGGGCGCCGCTTTCAACTGCACGATCAACCCGCGCGCCACCGGCGCGGCGTCGGCGGTCTGGGCCTGCGCACCGGCCAGCAGCGTGGCGGACAGCAGCAGGGCGGAGGCGGCGCAAAGAAAACGGCTCATGCCAGGGTTTCTAGCATGAGCCGCTCGGCGGGTAAATCAGCGAAAGCGTGATTTACCTATTTCTTGCTCACCACGCGCACCATGTCGAGGCAGCGGTTGGAGTAACCCCACTCGTTGTCGTACCAGCTCACCAGCTTGACGAAGTGATTGTCCAGCGCGATGCCGGCATCGACGTCGAAGATCGAGCTGCGCGCATCGCCGCGGAAGTCGGTGGCCACCACCTTGTCCTCGGTGTAGCCCAGGATGCCCTTCATCTTGCCCTCGCTCTGCGCCTTCATTTCGGCGCAGATCTCGGCGTAGGTGGCGGGCTTTTCCAGTTCCACCGTCAGGTCGACCACCGACACGTCAGAGGTCGGCACGCGGAACGACATGCCGGTGAGCTTGCCGTTCAGCTCGGGCAGCACCTTGCCCACGGCCTTGGCGGCGCCGGTGGAGCTGGGGATGATGTTCTCCAGAATGCCGCGGCCGCCGCGCCAGTCCTTGTTGCTGGGGCCGTCCACGGTCTTCTGCGTGGCGGTCGCCGCGTGCACGGTGGTCATCAGGCCGCGCTTGATGCCCCACTTGTCGTGCAGCACCTTGGCCACCGGGGCCAGGCAGTTGGTGGTGCATGACGCATTGCTGATGATCGGCTCGCCCGCATACTTGGCGCAGTTGACGCCGTGCACGAACATGGGTGTGTCGTCCTTGCTGGGCGCGCTCATGATGACCTTCTTGGCGCCGGCGTCGATGTGCTTTTGCGCCGTCTCCTTGGTCAGGAACAGGCCGGTGGATTCGATCACGATGTCGGCGCCCACCTCGCCCCACTTCAGAGCGGCGGGGTCCTTCTCGGCCGTCAGGCGGATCTTCTTGCCATTGACCACCAGCGTGTTGCCCTCGACGGCAATGTCGCCCTTGAACTGGCCGTGCACGCTGTCGTACTTGAGCATGTAGGCCAGGTAGTCGGGCTCCAGCAGGTCGTTGATGCCGACGACCTCGATGTCCGAATAGTTCTGCACCGCCGCGCGAAACACCATGCGCCCGATGCGGCCGAAGCCGTTGATGCCGATCTTGATGGTCATTGCAGTTTCCTTTTTTCCAGTTTATCGATGGCTGTCGGCCTCCAGCCGATGCCGGCTGAAGGCCAGAATCATTCAACAATCAGCGCTGCGCCAGCACCTTGCGCACCGTGTCTGCCACATTCCCGGGCGTGAAGCCGAAGAACTCGAACAACTTGGCCGCGGGCGCCGATTCGCCGTAGCGGTCGATGCCGACCACCGCCGCGCAGCCGTACTTCCACCAGCCGTCGGTGACGCCCATTTCGACCGCGATGCGCGGTACGCCCGCTGGCAGCACGGATTGCTTGTATTGGACCGTCTGGCGGTCGAAGGCGCTGGTGCTGGGCATCGAGACCACACGCACCGCCATCTTTTTGGCGGCCAGCAGCTCCTGCGCCTTGAGCGCCAGCTGCACTTCGGAGCCGGTGGCGATGATGACGGCCTGCGCCTTTTTCTTCAGGCCCACGTCGCCCGGCTCGCTCAGCACATAGGCGCCGCGGCTGATCTCGCCCAGATCGCGCTTCGGGGCGTAGGGCAGGTTCTGGCGGCTCAGCAGCAGGGCGGTCGGCCGATCCTTGTTCTCCAGCGCCACCGCCCAGGCGATGGCGGTTTCGGCCGTGTCGGCGGGACGCCAGACGTCCAGGCCCGGAATCAGGCGCAGGCTGGCGGCGTGCTCCACGCTCTGGTGCGTGGGGCCGTCCTCGCCCAGGCCAATGCTGTCGTGCGTGAACACGTGCACCACGCGCTGCTTCATCAGCGCCGCCATGCGGAGGGCGTTGCGACTGTAGTCGCTGAAGGTGAGGAAGGTGCCGCCATAGGGGATGTAGCCGCCGTGCAGCGCAATGCCGTTCATGACGGCGGCCATGCCGAATTCGCGCACGCCGTAGTTGATGTGGAAGCGCGCACTGATCGCCGGTGCGGCGGCCTTCGTGTCCACCTCGGGCAGCGGCGCGGCGGCCGCGTTGGTGGCTTCGTCTTCCTTGCCGACGCCGTTGCTGCCGCGCTCCAGTTGCACGGCGCGATCCGGCTTGGCTTCGGGCAGCACCACGCTGCCGTTGTCGTGGAAGCGCAGCGGCGTGGTGAATGAGGTGTTGGTCAGGTTGGAGCCCGTCAGGTCGGCGCTGCCGCCGATCAGCTCGGGCAGCGCGGCGGTGAAGGCTTCCAGCGCGATCTGGCTGGCCTTGCGGCTGGCGACGGTTTCGGCTTTTTTGTGCGCTTCTACCGCCGCATTAACGGCGACTTGCGCAAAGTTCTTCGGCAGGTCACCCGCCATGCGGCGCTTGAAATCGGCGGCCAGGCGCGGAAACGCTTTGGCGTAGGCGGCAAAGCGCTCGTCCCAGCGCTGCTCGGCCTGGGCGCCGGCGGCCTTGGCGTCCCACATGGCGTAGACCTCGGCCGGAATCTCGAACGGCCCATGCGGCCAGCCCAGCGATTCGCGCGTGAGGGCGATCTCAGTCGCGCCCAGCGGCTCGCCGTGCGCCTTGGCGGTGTCCTGCCGATTCGGCGAGCCCTTGCCGATGTGGGTACGGCAGATGATCAGCGTGGGGCGCTCGGCGCTTTGCCTGGCTTCGCCGATGGCGCGGTCCACGGCGTCGGCGTCGTGGCCGTCGATGGGGCCGATCACGTTCCACTGGTAGGCCTCGAAGCGCTCGGCCGTGTTGTCGACGAACCAGGGCGCGACCTTGCCGTCGATGCTGATGCCGTTGTCGTCGTACAGGGCGATCAGCTTGTTCAGCTTCCACGCGCCGGCCAGCGCGCAGGCCTCGTGGCTGATGCCTTCCATCAGGCAGCCGTCGCCGATGAAGGCGTAGGTGTGGTGATCGACCAGCCGGTGCTTGGGCCGGTTGAACTCGGCCGCCAGCAGTTTTTCGGCCAGCGCCATGCCGACCGCGTTGGCAATGCCCTGGCCGAGCGGGCCGGTGGTGGTCTCGACGCCGGGGGTGATGCCCACCTCCGGGTGGCCGGCGGTCTTGCTGTGCAGCTGGCGGAAGTCCTTCAGCTCCTGCAACGGCAGGTCGTAGCCCGTCAGGTGCAGCAGCGCGTAGATCAGCATCGACGCGTGGCCGTTGCTGAGGATGAAGCGGTCGCGGTCGGCCCAGTGCGGATTGGCCGGGTTGTGCCGCAGGTGGCGCCCCCACAGCGCCACCGCCATGTCGGCCATCCCCATGGGCGCGCCGGGGTGGCCGGAATTGGCTTGCTGGACGGCGTCCATGGCCAGGGCGCGGATGGCGTTGGCCATCATTTTCTTGTCTGCCATCGGGAGGGGGCTCCGAGAAAGGGAAATCGGTCGCGGCTGCGGGAAACCCCTGATTTTACTGAAGCCCCTTCGCGCGCTTTGCCCTACAGTACGGCGCCATGCGGTTTTGCCCTCCGATCCTTCCGCGCCGCGCCGGTGCCGCATGAGGCTGGGCCAGGCCACGCCACCCCTGTCGGCGCGCGCGCTGATCCTGGCGGCCGGCCGCGGCGAGCGCATGCGGCCGCTGACCGACCACTGCCCCAAACCGCTGCTGCCGGTGCAGGGCAAGCCGCTGCTGCAATGGTGGATCGAGGCGCTGCGGCGTGGCGGCCTGGCGCAGATCGTCGTCAACACCGCCTGGCTGGGCGAGCAGATCGAGGCGCATTGCCAGGGCTTGGCGGACGGGCCGCCGATCCGCTGCTCGGCCGAGGGGCGCGACTTCGGCTATGCGCTGGAGACCGCCGGCGGCATCGTGCGCGCGCTGCCGCTGCTGGCACCAGCGCCTGACGACGTGTTCTGGGTGCTGGCGGGCGACATCTTCGCGCCCGAGTTCGCCATCACGCCGCAGGCGGCGCAGCGCTTTGCGCAAGGCGGCCGGCTGGCGCACCTGTGGCTGGTGCCCAACCCGCCGCACAACCCGGGCGGCGACTTCGCCATCGGCGCCGACGGCCAGGCGCTGAACCAGGCGCCGGCCGGCGGCACGCGCCACACCTTCAGCACCATCGCGCTGTATCGGCGGGCGCTGTTCGAGCCGCCCTGGTGCGACATCCTGCCCGGCAACCCGCAGGGCACGGCCGCGCCGCTGGCGCCGCTGCTGCGGCGCGCCATCGACGCCGGCCGCGCCAGCGCCGAGCTGTACACCGGCGCCTGGACCGACGTCGGCACGCCGGAGCGGCTGGCGGCGCTGAACGGCGCGGCGGCCTGATCAGCCCTCGTAGCGCACGCCCGAGTGCGCGGCGAGGTCGAAGGTGTCTTCCACGCGCACGGCCTCGGCGTAGACGCCCAGTCGGGCACCGAGGCCGCTCATGTGCGACTGCTGGGCCGTGGGGTAGCCGGCATTGCCATGGTGTTGCTGCCACAGATCCCACAGGCGGTCGACGTTGCAGTGGTGAAGGAAGAAGGCCGGGTCGTTGGGTGAGCTGCCGGTGCCCATCTGCCCGCCGATCATGCCGTGCACCGGGTTGTGCAGCCTCACCTCCAGATACTTGCGCATGCTGATCGACGTCGAATCCGCCATCAGCTGCTGCCATGCCGCCACTTGGGCTGGATCCGAGAAGTCGACCTCGGACCGAGCGATCATTTCGTCGAAAGGCCCGGCGTCGTAGTTGGGGTAGTTGAGCACCCGGCCGAGTGGATACCGGTCCATGTAATGGTCGATGATCTCCAGGCTGTCGCGGTACTGCCCCAGAAAGTTGTAGCAGCGGGTCAGGCCACGGTGGCTGAGGCGGTCCGGACCGACGATGTCCGGCACGTCGTCGCCGTCGGTGTCGGGGAATTCGTCCGGCGTGTCGTCGAAATCGCCGCCCATGGCCCACACGCCCTCGCGGAAGGCGCCGGTCTTGACCAGGTACAGATCGCTGGGGTCGCCATTGCCGCCCAGGAAGTCGTCGGTGAAGATGCTCTGGTACGAACCCGGCCGCTGCCAGTCCCAGTAGGGCAGGCACATCCCGGGATCGCCCGAGACGCGCCGCATCTCACGCTCGAAGCGCATCAGGAACTCGCGGTGCCAGGGCAGGAAGCCAGCGCCCCTGTGGGCATTCGACATATGGCTCTCGAATGCCTCCACATGCGCGCTGACGAAGTAATCGTAGGCGTTGGTGCCAGCCCGGTAGGCCGACGGCGTCTGCTTCATCCCGTGCAAGGTATCGATGAAGGCCTGGCGCTCACTGGCCGACAGGCCGGTGACGTCGCGGCGCGTGGCCAGGACCACCGCATCGCCGTCGTCACCACCGCCACAGCCCACCAGGCTGGCCGTGGCCAGGGTCAGGCCGGTGAAAAGGAATCGTCTGCGCTGCATGGATGCGTCTCCTCGGATGTGTGGGCTTGTCGTGCCGGACGCCGGTGACGCCGTGCGTATCGTCACCCGGTGAGACGATTTGACACGACTGGCGGCGGCTTGCCTATCCCTGAACTCCGTGATCTGTTGGTGGCGTGGCGCTGGTTTTCGACGATGCGGCGGGCCCGGGCAGCCGGCAAGAGCGTGGCGCGCCGCAGTACGATAGCCGGATGCCCACCATCTACGCCCAACGCCGCGCACGCCTGGCCGCCCAACTGGGCGAAGGCGGCATCGCCCTCGTGCCGACCGCGCCGGAACGCCTGCGCAACCGCGACAGCGGCCATCTGTACCGGCACGACAGCTATTTCTATTACCTGAGCGGCTTTGCCGAGCCGAACGCCTGGCTGGTGCTGACCGGCGATGGCCGCAGCGTGCTGTTCTGCCAGCCCAAGGATGCCGAGCGCGAGATCTGGGACGGCATCCGGCTCGGTCCCGAGGCGGCGCCAACGGCGCTGGGCGTCGACGAGGCCCATCCGGTGGATGAGCTGGATCAGCGCCTGCCCGCCCTGCTGGAAAACAAAACCACCGTCTGGTATCCCTTCGCCACCCACGCCGGGCTGGAAGGCCGCCTTGACGGCTGGCTGCAAAAAGTGCGCGCGCGTGTGCGCTACGGCGCGCTGGCGCCCGGCGCGCAGCGCGACCTGTGCGGGCCGCTGGACGAGATGCGCCTCGTCAAGGACGCGCACGAGCTGGACATCATGCGCCGTGCCGCCCGCATCAGCGCCGGCGCCCACGTGCGCGCCATGCAGTGCTGCGCGCGCATGATCCGCGCCGGCGAGGATGTGCGCGAATACCACCTCGACGCTGAGTTGCTACACGAATTCCGCCAGCACGGCTCGCAGGCGCCGGCCTACGGCAGCATCGTCGCCGCCGGCGCCAACGCCTGCGTGCTGCACTACCGCGCCGACGCCGCGCCGATCCGCGATGGCGAGCTGGTGCTGATCGACGCCGGCTGCGAGCTGGACGGCTACGCGTCGGACATCACCCGCACCTTTCCCGCCAATGGCAAATTCAGCGGACCGCAGCGCGCGCTCTACGAACTGGTGCTGGCCAGCCAGCAGGCAGCGATCGATGCCACCAAGCCTGGCGCGCGTTTCACCGACCCGCACGAGGCCACGGTGAAGGTGCTGACGCAAGGCCTGCTCGACCTCGGCCTGCTCGATCGCCAGCGCCACGGCACGCTGGATGACGCCATCGCCGACCGCGCCTACTTCGCCTACTACATGCACCGCACCGGCCACTGGCTGGGCATGGACGTGCACGACTGCGGCAGCTACGTCGAGCCCAGCGAAGTTGGTCAGGTGAGCGAGCGGCGCGACCCGCTGTCGGACGAGCTGATCCGCGATCGCCCCAGCCGCATCCTGCGCCCCGGCATGGTGCTGACCATCGAACCCGGGCTGTACGTGCGCCCGAGCGAGGGCGTGCCGAAAGAGTTCTGGAACATCGGCATCCGCATCGAGGACGACGCGGTGGTGACCGAGGGCGGCTGCGAGCTGATCTCGCGCGGCGT
The DNA here is from genome assembly GCA_016702555.1 of Burkholderiales bacterium. Taxonomy (GTDB): domain Bacteria; phylum Pseudomonadota; class Gammaproteobacteria; order Burkholderiales; family Burkholderiaceae_C; genus Ottowia. The sequence continues at coordinate 14,825 of JADJDV010000002.1, read as the reverse complement.
GCCGGTGGCGGTGGACGAGATCGAGGCGCTGATGCGGTGACGGGCGACCCCACGCCGCCGCGCGTGCTGTCGGTCAACGTCGGTGCCGCTCGCCCACTGCGCGTGGGCGAGCGCACTGTGCTGAGCGGCATCCGCAAGACGCCGGTGGCCGGGCCGGTGTGGGCGCGGGCCTTGAACCTGGACGGTGACGAGCAGGCCGACCTCAGCGTGCATGGCGGCTTGCAGAAAGCGGTCTACGCCTACCCGGTGGAACACCTGGCGTTCTGGCGCCACGAACGGCAGGCGCGCGGCGCCAGCCTGTTCGATGAAGCGTTGCCGCCCGGCTTCATGGGCGAGAACCTGACGCTGGCCGGCCTGCTGGAGCACGAGCTGTGGGTAGGCGACCGTCTGCGCTTCGAGGGCTCCGAGGTGCTGCTGCGCGTGACCGCGCCGCGCGAGCCCTGCGGCAAGTTCATCGTCGTGATGGGCTTTGCCGAGGCCGCCCGCGTGATGGTGCGCTCGGCCCGCTGCGGCTTCTACCTGGCGGTCGAGACGCCCGGACCGCTGGCGGCGGGCATGCGGCTGCACGTCGAGCCCGGCGCCCGCGCGCTGTCGATTCCCGACGCGATCCGGGCCAAGTGGGCGAAGCACCGGAATTGATTTCGGTTGTCGCCCAGCGTTTTGTCACCGTCATTCCCGCGAAGGCGGGAATCCAGTGTTGGAGTCGGCACGGTGGCTGAATTCCCGCCGTCGCGGGAATGACCTCCTGAATCGGACCATGTCCAGCAGCAGCGCCGCTGCAGCGCCCACCAGCGCGCCGGTGAGGTGCGCTGCGTACACCACGTTGAAGCCCCAGTCGGCGTCGAAGCCGGCCGGCCGCGCCCAGCCGCGTTCCAGTCCCAGTTTCAGCACCAGCCCGGCCGCCAGCAGGTGGCCGAGCCAGCGTGTCGATGGCGCCCGCAGCGCGCGCACCGCCAGCACGGCGGCGGCGCTGTGCACCAGGCCGGACAGGCCGTAGTAACCCCCGACCGTGGGCCAGGCCAGCAGCGCCAGCGTGCCCAGCGGCCAGGCCAACAGCAGCGCCAGCGCGTCGCGCGGCGGTGCCGGCAGCGCGACGCCCAGGACGGCCAGCGCACCCAGCGCCAGGGCGTTGGCCAGCCCATGGGTGGGCAGAAAATGCACCAGCGAGGCGGTCCACAGCGTCCACGGCTGCCCGCGCCAATGATCGGCGCGCCAGATCCAGTGCTGCGGCGGCAGATGCCCGGCAACCCCGGCCAGCCACGCCGCGATGGCCGCGGCGATCAGCAGTGCACAGATGACGGGCCAGGCGAGTTCGCGCATGGGTGCCGGTGCGAATTCGATGCCTGCATGTCGCCGGTCATTCCCGCGCAGGCGGGAGTCCAGCGACGGCCATTGGCATCGGCACTGGACTCCCGCCTGCGCGGGAGTGAAGGCGTTCTGGTGTTTCTCGGGGAGGCAACGGCGTCTCTACGCAAATACGGCCTGCCACAGCGCGAGGATGGCGTCGCGCTCGGTGGCCACGCGCTCGGGCGGGAACTGGGTCGATTGCTCGTCCAGGCGCGCCAGGTGCTGCAGCCGGCGCAGTTCGCGATAGGCATCGGCGGCGCCCTGGCCCACGCCGGCCGGCAGCAGGCCGGCGGCTTCAGCGCGTTGCAGCAGGGCGATGTTGCCCAGGTTGGGCGCCAGCGCCGGGTGTCGCGCGGTGTGCGCCAGCACCAGGTATTGCGTGGCGAACTCGGCGTCGACCATGCCGCCGGCGCTGTGCTTGATGTCGAACAGGCCATCCTTGACCGGGTGCGCGGCGCGCATCTTCTCGCGCATGGCGATGATCTCGGCGCGCAGCGCGGCGTGGTCGCGCGGCGCCGTGATGACGGCGTGCCGCACGGCGTCGAAACGGGCGGTCAGCTTGTCCGGGGCTGCATCTGGCGCCGCGGCGTCGGCAGAGATCCCCTGCCCGGCCGCCGGGCCGCTCCCAAGGCCGGGCGCGGCCCCCTCGGGGGGCAGCGCACCCTGCGAAGCAGGGCAGCGTGGGGGCACCATTCTGGCCCTGGTCATCGCCTGATGCTCCCAGGTCCAGGCGGTGTTGCTGCCGCGGTTTTCCTGATAGTCGGCGTAGGCGTCCATGCTGGTGACCAGCAGGCCGGAGCTGCCGTTGGGGCGCAGCGCGGTGTCGATCTCGAACAGATCGCCCTCGCCGGTTTTCACCGTGAGCCAGGTGATCAGCTTGCGCACCAGCGCGCCGTAGATTTCCTGCGCGTCCTCGTGCTCGTCGTCGAACACGAACACCAGGTCCAGGTCGCTGCCATAGCCCAGTTCCTTGCCGCCCAGCTTGCCGTAGGCGATGAAGCCGAAGCGGGGCCGCTCGCGGTGGTGCTGGCGCAGGCGCGGCCAGCACCAGCTCAGGGTGAGGCGCAGAATGGCGTCGGCCAGCGCCGACAGGTCGTCGGCCACCTGCTCCACCGTGATGCGGCCTTCGACGTCGCGCACCAGGGTGCGGAACATCTCGGCGTGCAGCGCGCGCCGCAGCAGGTTGAGCAGGTTTTCCTCGTCGTCCTCGCCGGTGGTGGACAGCGCCTGCTGGCGCAGCGTCAGCTCGTGCTCGAAGGCCTGGGCGTCGAAGCGGTCGCTGACCAGGTGCGGGCTGGCCAGTTCGTCGATCACGCCGGGGTGCTGCATCAGGTAGCGCGCCGGCCAGCGCGCCGCGCCCAGCACGCGCAGCAGGCGCTCGTGCACCGCCGGGCGCTCCAGCAGCAGGGCGATGTAGCTCTCGCGCCGCAGCAGCGGCTCGACCCAGTCGGCCAGGCGCAGCACGCCCTCTTCGCTGACGCGGCCTTCCTCCAGCCATTGCGCGGTGCGCTGCAGCAGCCGCACCAGGCGCGCGCGCGCCTCGTCGCGCAGTGCCTGCACGCGCGGGTGCTGCTGCCATTCGGCCAGGCGCGCCCGCGCGCGCTCGGGAAACAGCGCCGCCACCTCTTCGATCTCGGGTGCGGCGCGGCGCTCGGCGCCGTTCTTGCCGCAGCTCTTGCAGGGCGCGTCGCCACCGAGCAGGCGGTCGAACTCCTCGGCCACGAACTCGCGGTGCGCGTCCAGATCGCCCAGGAAGGGGCAGGCGCTGGCGTAGCCGAGCGTGCGCGCAATCCACTCCAGATCGCCGTCGTCGGTCGGCAGCACGTGGGTCTGCTGGTCGTCCAGGTACTGGATGCGGTGCTCGACGCGGCGCAGGAACACGTAGGCTTCGGCCAGCCGGTCGGCGGTCTCGCGCGGCATCAGGCCGGCGCGCGCCACCCGTTGCAGCGCCTGCAGCGTCGGCCGCGTGCGCAGCTCGGGAAACTGGCCGCCGCGCACCACCTGCAGCAGTTGCACGATGAACTCGATCTCGCGGATGCCGCCGCGCGACAGCTTGACGTCGTTGGCGCGCTCGGGCCGGCCGGCCGAGCGCTTGCTGGCGTGGTCGCGGATCTGCTGGTGCAGCGTGCGCAGCGACTCGAACACGCCGTAATCGAGGTACTTGCGGAACACGAAGGGCAGCACCACGCCGCGCAGCGCCTGTGCCGCGCGCTCGTCCAGCGCCGCGCGCGGCGCCATGGCGCGGCTTTTCAGCCAGGCGAAGCGCTCCCACTCGCGCCCTTGCACCAGCATGTATTCCTCCAGTGCGTCGAGCGAGCAGACGATGGGGCCGGAGTTGCCGTTCGGCCGCAGCGCCAGGTCGACCCGGAACACCAGGCCGTGCTCGGTGATGTCGCCGATCAGCACCTGGATCAGCTTGACCGCGCGCGTGAAGTACTCGTGCACCGAGATGCGGCCGCGGCCGTCGTCGCGGCCGGCGGTTTCGCCGTCTTCGTCGTAGACGTAGATCAGGTCGATGTCGCTGGAGACGTTGAGCTCGCGCGCGCCCAGCTTGCCCATGCCGATCACCCACAGGCGCGCGCGTGCCCCGGTCTCGGCGATAGGTGCGCCGTGGCGCTCATCGAGCTGGGCGAAGGCCTCGTGGCAGGCGGTGTCCAGCGCCAGCTCGGCCAGCTCGGTGACGGCGCCGGTGACGACGCCCAGCGGCGCCGCCTGCTCGCAGTCCAGCACCACCAGCCGTTCCATCACCGCCTGGCGCAGGATGCGCAGGCGCTCGCCGACGTCGTGGCCGCGCCCGGCCAGCGCCGCCAGGCACTCGGCCATGGTCTGGCGCGTCGGCGCGCCGGCGGGCAGCAGCGCCAGCTCGCCCTCGTAGCGGCGGCGCAGGCGCTGCACCAGACGGGAATGCGCGGCGGCCGGCGGGGTCTGTGTGCACGAACCTTCCACTGTGCTGCGGGTCATAATTTCTCTTGCTGCCTCCGAGATCGGCCGAGTGACGCTCGGCCGATGTCTCCCCTGCCTCAACCCGAACGCCGTTGATCCAACCGTCCATCCGATTTCTCGCCGCCATGATGCGCTGGACCGTGCGCATCGTCGCGGGCGTGCTGTCGGTGCTGGTGCTGGCCTGGGTCGTCCTGCATTGGTGGATTGTGCCGCGCGCCGACGAAATGCGCCCGCGGCTGGAGCGTTGGGCCTCGGCGGCGCTGGCGGCGCCGGTGAGCATCGGCGCGGTGCGCGCCGAATCCAATGGCCTGGTGCCGACGCTGTCGCTGCACGAGGTGCAGGTGCACGACCCGAGCGGGCGTGCCGGCCTGCGCCTGCCGCGCGTGCTGCTGTCGGTGTCGGTGCTGGCGCCGGCCAGCTACGGGCTGGATCAGGTGGTGCTGGACGGGCCCGAGCTGGAGTTGCGGCGCACCGCCGACGGTCGCCTGCTGGTGGGCGGCATTGACCTGTCGGGCGACGCCGCCAGCGATACCCGCGCCGCCGACGCGTTCTTTTCGCTGCCCGAGCTGCTGGTGCGCGGTGGCCGCGTGCGCTGGATCGACGCGCGCCGCGCCGCGCCACCGGTGGCGCTGGATGAGGTGCAACTGGTGCTGCGCAACGGGCGCCGGCGCCACCAGATCCGGCTGGACGCCACGCCGCCCGAGGGCTGGGGCGAGCGCTTCACCCTGATCGGGCGCTTCCGCCAGCCGGTGTTTTCGCGCCACGCCGGTTACTGGCGCGAATGGGATGGCCAGGCCTTTGCCGACTTGCCGCACATCGATTTGTCGCGGCTGCGTCAATACCTCGACCTGCAGGCCGAATGGGGGGTCGAGTTGCGCGAGGGCCGCGGCGCGCTGCGCGCCTGGGCCGAGCTGCGTCAGGGCGTACTCACGGCCGCCACCGCCGATCTGGCGCTGGGCGCGGTGGCGGCCCGCTTCGGTCCCAAGCTGGAGCCGCTGGCCTTCGGCGCCGTCAGCGGCCGGATCGGCTGGCGCCGCCAGCCGGGCGCGATGCAGCTCGACACGCACGCGCTGCGCTTCGTCGATGCCGACGGCCTGGCCTGGCCGGGCGGCAACTTCAGCCTGAGGCTGCGCGACGGCGCGGCGGGCGCACTGGCCGGCGGCGAACTGCGCGGCGACAAGCTGGATCTGGCGGCGCTGGCCAAGATCGCCGGCCGGCTGCCGCTGCCGCCCAAGCTGCACGAGCAATTGCAGGCGCAGCCGGTCAAGGGCTTGGTCGAAAGCATCACGGCGCGCTGGGACGGCGCGCTGGAGGCGCCGCACGACTGGCGCGTGCAGGCGCGGCTGGCCGGTCTGTCGGTGGGTGCGCGGCCGGCACCGCCGCGCGCCGATGGCCAGCCGGTCGAGGGCATTCCGGGCATCGAGGGCGCGGCGCTGGAGCTGGAGGCGATGCCCAGCGGCGGCCACGCGCAGCTGTCGATCGAGGACGGCGCGCTGGAGTTTCCCGGTGTCTTCGAGCAGCCGCGCATTGCGCTGGCGCAACTGTCGGCGCAGGCGCGCTGGCGCGTGCAGGGCGAGCACATCGAGGTCGAGGTGGACGAGCTGGCGCTGCGCAATGCCGACGCCACCGGCCGCTTCAAGGCGCGCTGGCAGACCGCCGAGGCGAGGCGCCCGGGCGAGCCGCGTTTTCCCGGCGTGCTTGACCTGCAAGGCAGCTTCAGCCGCGCCAATGGCGCGCGCGTGCACCGCTACCTGCCGCTGGCGATCCCGCCCGAGGCGCGCCACTACGTGCGCGATGCCGTCGTGCAGGGCGAGGCGCGCGACGTGGCGGTGCGCGTCAAGGGCAATCTGCTCGACCTGCCGTTCGAGCGCGACCGGAAGGCGGGCGAGTTCCGCTTCGCCGGCCAGGTGCGCGGCGTCACCCTGGTCTATGTGCCGAAGTCGATCCAGCCGGCCGGGCAGCCGCCCTGGCCGGCGCTGGAAGAGCTGGCCGGCGAGCTGGTGTTCGAAGGCAACCGCATGCGCGTCAACGGCGCGCGTGGGCGCGTACAAGGCCACCCGGGCTGGCAGTTCACGCGCGTGCAGGCCGGCATCGACGACCTGGAACACACGCGCGTGCGGGTCGAGGCCGAGGGGCGCGGGCCATTGGCGACGGCGCTCGGCATCGTGCGCGCGTCGCCGCTGGCCGGCTTCACCGAGCACGCGCTGGACGACGCCAGCGCCAGCGGCGAGGCGGCGCTGGCGCTCAAGCTCGATCTGCCGATCGCGCGCATCGACGATTCGAAAGTGTCGGGACGCGTCACGCTGCAAGGCAACGATGTGCGGCTGGCGCCCGACGCGCTGCTGCTGGCCAACGCGCAGGGTGAGGTCGGCTTTTCCGAGACCGGCTTCACCATTCACGACGTGCGCGTGAATGCGCTGGGTGGCAGCGCGCGCGTCAGCGGCGGTTCGCAAGCCGGCGCCAGCGGTGCGCCCACGGTGCGGGTGCGCGCCAGCGGCCAGGCCAGCGCCGAGGGCCTGCGCCAGATGCCGGGTTGGGGCCCGCTGCCGGCGATCGCGCGCCAGGCCAGCGGCCAGGCCGCCTACGAGGCGGTGATCGATTTTCGCGGTGCGCAGCAGGAGCTGCTGGTGACCAGCGACCTGCGTGGCATGGCGTTCGACTTGCCGGCGCCGCTGGGCAAGCCGGCCGACGCCGCCTGGCCGCTGCGCTACGAGGCGCGCCCGCAGCCCGCTGAGGCCGGCGCGCCGGCGCGCGAATGGCTGCGGCTGACGCTGACCGACCGGCTGGCGCTGGCGTTGGAGCACAGCGGCGGGGCCGCGCCGGCGCGCCTGCTGCGCGGCGCCATCGAGCTGGGCGCGCCGAGCGCCGACGGGCCGGCGCTGCCGGCCAGCGGCCTGCGGGCGCAGGTGCAGATGGCGCGGCTCGACGTGTCGGCCTGGGAAGCGATGGCCGAGCGCCTGTTCGCCGGGGAGGGCGGCGGCGCCAGCGGTGCCGGCTGGTCGGCGGCGTCCGGCGCGGGCGGTGCGGCGCGCGACTACCTGCCCAGCGCCTGGTCGCTGCGCGTGGGCGAGCTGCAACTGGACGAGCGCGTGCTGCACGAGGTGGTCAGCAACGGCACGCGCGAAGGTGCGCTCTGGCGTGCCGAGGTGCAGGCGCGCGAGCTGGCCGGGCGCATCCAGTTCAGCGAAGGCGCGGACGGCCGTGCCGGCAAGGTGCACGCGCGCCTGTCGCGCCTGTCGATTCCGGCCAGTGCGATGGACGAGAACGCCGCCCTGCTGGCCGAGCCGCCGCCGCACATTCCGGCGCTGGACATCGTGGCCGATGAATTCGAGCTGCGCGGCAAGAAGCTGGGCCGTCTCGAGATCGAGGCCATCAACCGCGACGTGGCGCCGTCGCGCCAGGGGGCGCGCGGCGTGCAGGAGTGGCAGCTGTCGCGTCTGACGCTGCAGACGCCCGAGGCCAGCTTCAACGCCAGCGGCCGCTGGGCGGTGCAGCCACGCGCGCCGGTGCCGCCGTTCGATCCGCGCGCGCCACGGGCGCCGGACGATGCGCGCCGCACCCAGCTGGACTTCCGGCTCGACATCCGCGACGCCGGCGCGCTGCTGGCGCGCTTCGACATGCCCGGTGTGCTGGCGCGCGGCCAGGGCCAGCTGGACGGCAGCATCGGCTGGGCCGGCTCGCCGCTGTCGCCGCACTACCCCAGCATGAACGGCCAGCTGCATCTGGACATGGGCGCCGGGCAGTTCCTCAAGGCCGACCCGGGCGTGGCCAAGCTGCTGGGCGTGCTCAGCCTGCAGTCGCTGCCGCGGCGCCTGACGCTGGATTTTCGCGATGTGTTCTCCAGCGGCTTCGCGTTCGACCATGTGCGCGGCGACGTCGCCGTGCAGCGCGGCGTGGCCCGCACCAATAACCTGCAGATGAAAGGTGTCAACGCGGCGGTGCTGATGGAAGGCAGCGCCGACCTCGACCGCGAGACGCAGGACTTGCGCGTGCTGGTGGTGCCCGAGATCGATGCCGGCACCGCCGCGCTGGCGGCGGCCGTGATCAACCCCGCCATCGGCATCGGCGCCTTCATCGCCCAGCTGGTGCTCAAGCAGCCGCTCATCAAGGCGGCCACGCGCGAGTTCCACATCGGCGGCAGCTGGGACAATCCGCAGGTCCGCCGCATCGGCGCGGGTGCCGCGGCCGAGCCCGCCGGGGTGCCCGCGGCCGCGCCAAGCCCCCAAGCCATGGAGAACAAGCCATGAAGGTCGCCGCCATTCAGATGGTTTCCTGCACCCAGGTCGAGCACAACCTGCGCGCCGCGCACGCGTTGCTCAGCGAAGCCGCGCAAGCCGGCGCCGAGCTGGCGGTGCTGCCCGAATACTTCTGCGTCATGGGCCAGCGCGACACCGACAAGCTGGCCCTGCAGGAGCCTTTGGCGCCGCATTCCGCTCCGGATGACGGTGTGCGAGCCGCCCTCGCCACCAGCGGCGGTGTTGCTGCCCTTGCCCAGACGCCCAGTCTGGGCGGCGGGCAGCGCCTTGCCGCTGATGCCGATGACGACCCGCCCATCCGCCATCCGGAGCGGAATGCGACGCCGGGCGCCGGCCCGATCCAGGACTGGCTGGCCGCCACCGCGCGCGAGTTGGGGCTGTGGATCGTCGGCGGCACGCTGCCGCTGTCGTGCGAGCCGCGCGACGAAAGCCGTGTGCGCAATGCCAGTCTGGCCTTCAATCCGCAGGGCGAGCGCGTGGCCTGCTACGACAAGATCCACCTGTTCCAGTTCGACGACGGCAGCCGCACCTACGACGAGGCCGCCGTGCTGGCGCGCGGCAGCCGGCCCACCCTGTTCGACCTGCCCTCGCGCGATGGCCATGTCTGGCGGATCGGCATGAGCGTGTGCTACGACCTGCGCTTTCCAGAGCTGTACCGCCACTACGCCGCCGCCGGTGCCGAGTTGCTGCTGGTGCCCAGCGCCTTCACCCACCTCACCGGCCAGGCGCACTGGGAAGTGCTGCTGCGCGCGCGCGCCATCGAGAACCTGTGCGGCGTGATCGCCGCCGCACAGGGCGGCGTGCACGAGAACGGCCGCCGCACCTGGGGCCAGACCATGGTGGTCAACAGCTGGGGCACGGTGCTGGCCGAGCGCGCCGAAGGCGCCGGCGTGGTGCTGGCCGAACTCGATCCGGCGGCGCTGGCGGCGCGGCGCGCGCAGCTGCCGGCGCTGACGCATCGGGTGTTGTAGCGGGCGCTGCCCTCACCCCGGCGCCGCTGCGTGCGCCGCCAGCAGCGCCTGATGAAAGGCCAGCGCCGCGCGCGGTGGCTGCGGTGAGCGGCGCAGCACGCTGACGAAGTCGCAGGTGTAGTGCAGCTGCTCGGGCGCGACCGCCTGCATCTGGCCGCGCCGCACGAAGCTTTCAGCGTAATGGTCGGGCAGAAAGCCGACGAAACGGCCCGACAGGATCAGCGTGGCAATCGCTTCCTGCTCGAACGCCGTCGCCTTGCGCGGCAGGCGCTCGGCGTGCGCCAGTTCCATGTTGGGCGAGTGGTAGCCGAGGCCGGCGAAGTCGTCGCGGCGCCGCAGCGCAGGCCAGTCGAGTGTGGCGTGATCGGCGTCGAACAACTCGTGTGCCGCGCCGCAGTACAAATACATGGTTTCGCCGAACAGCGGGTCGTAGCGCAGGCTGGCCGAGGCGCGATGCGCCGGGATCACGCCGACGGCGAAGCTGCCGTCCATCACGCCGCGCTCGATGGCCTGGATGCTGCCCACGTGCAGGTGCAGCTTGACGTCGGGCGCCAGCGCCACGAAGTCGGCAATGGCGGCGTGGATGCGCGAGCGCGGGTTGCTGGCGGTCTTGTCGAACAGCGCGATGTGCAGCGCGCCGCCCATGCGGTCGTGGATGTCGTCGACGCTGGCGCGAAAGCCGTCGACGGCGGCCAGCAGGCGCAGCGTTTCGTCGTATACGCGCTGGCCCTCGGCCGTCACGGCAAAGCCGGCGCGCCCGCGCCGGCACAGCACTAGGCCCAGGCGCGTTTCCAGATCCTTGATGTGGCGGCTGACGGTGCTGGTGCCGATGTTCAGCTCCAGCTCGGCCGCCGACAGCCCGCCGCACTCGACCACCGCCTTGAACACCTGCAGCAGGCGCAGGTCCATGTCGCTGACCTGGCCCAGAACCGGGCGGGTGCGAGGGGCTTGCTTTACTTGCATAAATCAGCAACTGAACATGGATGATTGCCTATTTAACGGATTATCAATGGTGGCCACAATGCTGAGATACCGTCTGAACAGCTGGACGTGAAGGACGCCAAAACTGCGCGAAGAACGCGAAAGAACAGCCAAGGTTTTTCGCCTTTTTTTGCGTTCTTCGCGAATCCTTGGCGCCCTTCGCGTCCGGTATTTCTCTTGATGCAAGGAGACAAACCCATGACCCTCGCCACCGCCCCCCAATCGACCGCCGCGCCCGCCAAACACGACGCCGCCTGGCTCGACGCGCACTGGATGCCCTTCACCGCCAACCGTCAGTTCAAGCGCGACCCGCGCATGGTCGTGGCCGCGCAGGGCGCCTATTTCACCGATGGCGATGGCCGCCAGGTGTTCGACGGCCTGTCGGGCCTGTGGTGCACGGGCCTGGGCCATGGCCGGCGCGAAATCGCCGAGGCCGTGGGCAAGCAGGCCGCGCAGCTGGACTACGCGCCCGCCTTCCAGTTTGGCCACCCGCTGTCGTTTGAGCTGGCCAACAAGCTGAAAGCCTTCACGCCCGCCGGGCTGGACTACGTCTTCTTCACGTCAAGCGGCTCCGAAGCCGCCGACACCGCGCTGAAGATGGCACGCGCCTACTGGCGCCTGAAGGGCCAGGGTGGCAAGACGCGCCTGGTTGGCCGCGAGAAGGGCTACCACGGCGTCAACTTTGGCGGCATCTCGGTCGGCGGCATGGTTGGCAACCGCAAGGTCTATGGGCAGGGCATTGAGGCCGATCACCTGCCGCACACGCAGCCGCCCATGGGCACCTTTGCCAAGGGCCAGCCGGCCGAAGGTGGCAAGGCGCTGGCCGACAAGCTGCTGGACCTGATCGCGCTGCACGACGCCAGCAACATCGCCGCCGTCATCGTCGAGCCCTTCAGCGGCTCGGCCGGCGTGGTGATTCCGCCGGTGGGCTATTTGCAGCGCCTGCGCGAAATCTGCACCCAGCACGACATCCTGTTGATCTTCGACGAAGTCATCACCGGCTTTGGCCGCTGCGGCACCAGGACCGGGTCAGACGCCTTTGGCGTCGTGCCCGACATCATGACCTTCGCCAAGCAGGTCACCAACGGCGTGCAGCCGCTGGGCGGCGTGATGGCTTCTAAGACGATCTACGACACCTTCATGGCCGCGGGCGGGCCCGACTACATGCTGGAGTTTGCGCACGGCTACACCTACAGCGCGCACCCGGTGGCCTGCGCCGCCGGCATCGCGGCGATGGATTTGCTGGAGCGGGAAGACGGCGTGGGGCGCGTGAAGGCGCTGGCACCGCACTTTGAGACCACCGTGCACGGCCTGAAAGGCGCCAAGCACGTGCTCGACATCCGGAACTACGGGCTGGCCGCCGGCTTCACCATCGAATCCCTGCCCGGCGAACCCGCCAAGCGTCCGTACGAGATCGCCATGCACTGCTGGAAGAACGGCTTCTACGTGCGCTACGGCGGCGACACGATCCAGTTGGCGCCGCCCTTCATCAGCACGCCGGCGGAGATTGATCGGCTGGTGAGCGCACTGGGGGATGCGCTGGTAGCCGTGGCGTAATCGTATCCAATCGGATACGATGCAAACATGAACACCTTCCTTCGCACGGAGGCATTCGATACATGGCTTTCTGCGCTGAAGGACAAGATCGGTCGCGCACGCATCGTCCATCGCATTCGTTCCGCTGAGCACGGCAACTTTGCCGATTGCAAGCCGGTCGGCGACGGCGTGTTCGAGATGCGGGTACATGTCGGCCCTGGCTACCGCGTGTACTACACGCGCCGGGGCGAGGTGCTCTACCTGCTTCTGCTGGACGGCGACAAGTCCAGCCAGAAGCGCGACATTCAGCGCGCCATCGACATGGCGCATCAACTGGGCAAGGAGTGAACATGGTTCAAGTGGCACCGTTCGACGCAGCCGATTATCTGGACGATGAACAAACCATCGCGGAATACCTCACTGCCGCGCTCGAAGACTCGAACCCCGACGTTTTCTTGACCGCTGTGCGCGACGTGGCGCGCGCCCGCGGCATGACGCAACTGGCCAAGGACTCAGGGCTGGGGCGAGAGAGTCTGTACAAGGCGCTCACGCCAGGGGCGAAACCGCGCTACGACACGGTGCTGAAGTTGTTGAATGCGTTGGGGGTGAAGTTGTCAGCCACGCCTGCTCATTCAGGTTGACCCATCTTTTTATTGAATAGAAATCAAACCTCTTGAAGTTGTTGAATGTGCCCGCAGATAATCCTCATGGAAATGATCGACATGAGGAAACTCACCCCTGAAGCGCGCCAGGAGCGGCGCCGGCAGGTCATCAAGCTGCGCCGCGCGGGCTGGACGTATGAAGCCATCGCCGCCGATCTGGGCCTGTCGCGCACCGGCGTGTTCGACATCTGCAAGCGCTATGACCAAGGCGGCGCCAAGGCGCTGGTGGACAAGCCCTGCGGGCGACCCGTGGGCGTGCTGCGTGCCCTGAGCGAAGAGCAAAGAGCGCGACATCCGTCGTCTGGTCATCGACCACACGCCCGATCAGCTCAAGATGGACTTTGCGTTGTGGACACGCCAGGCGGTGCTGCTGCTGATTGAGCAGCGCTGCGGCGTGCGTCTGACTCCGCAAGGCGTGGGCCTGTACCTGCGCCGCTGGGGTTTCACGCCGCAAAAGCCCATCCAGCGTGCCTACGAACAACAACCTGCTGCCGTACAGCGCTGGCTCGATGAGCAGTACCCGGCCATCGAGCACAGAGCCAAGGCTGAAGGTGCAGAAATTCACTGGGCCGATGAGACGGGTCTGCGCTCGGACGATGTGCGCGGGCGCTCTTACGCCCCCATGGGCCAGACACCGGAGATTCGCGTCAACCAGCGCCGTGAGGGCCTATCCATCATCTCCAGCGTCACCAACCGGGGCAAGGTTCGCTTCAAGGTGTTTGAGGGGGCGATGAACGCGGCCATCCTGATCGACTTCATGAAGCGACTGGTGCAGGAAGCCAAGAAGGCAAACACCGGCAAAGTATTCCTTGTGCTGGACAACCTGAAGGTTCATCACGCCAAGCTGGTCAAGGCGTGGCTACAGGAGAACAAGGAGCACATCGAAGTGTTCTACCTGCCCAGCTACAGCCCGGAGCTGAACCCCGACGAGATGCTCAACGCGAACCTGAAGGCCGCCGTCACGAGCCAGGCGCCCAATCGGCGCAAGGGTCAAGGACGGTCTGAATAATTGACACGCGGATGTGCTTGGCTGTCCATTTTTTAGCTCTTGCTGGAAACTGAGACCTCGCCGGACGTTTTCGCCTTGCTCGGAGGTTTTTTGCTCTCCCGCAGGCCCTTTTGGCCCGCGCCGGGCGCACCTATGCCATCAACTTCTTGCGCGCCATCCACAGGTTGGCCAGGCCCAACAAGGTCACGATCTGCGCCGTGTTCTTCTTCAAACCCCGGTAGCGCACCTTCACATAGCCGAACTGGCACTTCACGACCCGAAACGGATGCTCGACCTTGGCGCGGATGCTGGCCTTGATGCGTTCGATCTGATCAAGCTTGCCTTCGATCGGATCGTCCTTGTCCAGCGCTTTGCGCTGGCCCGGCTTCATGGCCACATGCCAGGTGACACTTTCCTTGGCATCGGCTCGCTTGTCAGCACCCCTGAAGGCCGAGTCGCCAAAGGCATTGCTTTCTTCACCGTGCAGCAAGGCGTTGGCCTCAACGATGTCATGCACGTTGCCTGCCGTGCCACGCACGCTGTGCGTCAAGCCTGAGTCGGCGTCCACACCGATGTGCGTCTTCATCCCAAAGTACCAGTTGTTGCCCTTCTTGCTGGAGCGCATCTGGGCATCGCGCGCTTGTCCTTGTTCTTGGTGGAGCTGGGCGCAGCAATCAAGGTGGCGTCCACGGCGGTGCCAGCCTTGAGCAGCAATCCCTTGGCGATGAGCAGCTCGTTGATGAGCTTGAACATCTGCTCGGCCAGCTTGTGCTGCTCCAGCAGGTGACGAAAGCGCAAGATGGTGCTCCCGTCGGGCAGGCGCGTATGCCAGTTGTCCAGGCCCGCAAACTCGCGGTACAGCGGCACGTCGTGCAAGGCTTCTTCCATGGCCGGATCGCTCAGGGTGAACCACTGCTGCATGAAGTGAATGCGCAGCATGGCTTCAACCGCAAAGGGCTGACGCCCGCGTCGGCCAGCCTCAGGGGCATGGCGCGATCAAGGCCACCAGATCGGCCCAAGGCACCACGGCATTCATCTCATCGAAAGCCGCGCTTGCGTGCGCTTGACACTCAGGTTCAGGCCAAGGTCTGCTTGCTTCATGGCGCTCAATTGTCCCAAAGACGCTACATCTTGCATAGCA
>JADJDV010000001.1 GCA_016702555.1 Burkholderiales bacterium | reverse complement strand
GCGCAAGAAGGCTCGCAGGCCGCCAGCCGAGCGCATGGGGCTGAACATCGCCACCAGGGTCAACGAGGTGTGGAGCATGGATTTCGTCAGCGACAGTTTGGCCAACGGCAGGCGCCTGAAGTGCCTGACCGTGGCCGACGACTTCAGCCATGAGGCCGTGGACATCGCGGTGGACTACGGCATCAGCGGTCAGTACGTGAAGCGGCTGCTTGACCAAGCGGCCCTGTTCATGGCTATCCGTCGGCCGTTCGGACAGACAACGGTCCGGAATTCACCAGCAGGGCATTCATTGCCTGGGCACAGGGCCATGGCATCAGACACATCCTGATCGAACCAGGGCGGCCGATGCAGAACGGCTACATCGAGAGTTTCAACGGGCGGTTTCGTGACGAGTGCCTGAACGAGCACTGGTTCGAGACATTGCACCAGGCGCGCAACATCATTGCCGCCTGGCGTCGCGATTACAACGAGGTCAGGCCCCACGGCAGCATCGGACGGATGCCACCCGCGCGCTTTGCCGAGGAGCATCGCCGGCATGCCGGCGATGCTCCTCGGCATCCCACCACTACAAGCAACGAGATCCAGTAATCTTCAAACCCAGGACTCCTACCAAATCATTGGCATGGCGGATGGGGGCAGGTCAGCACAGCTCCATCAGCGCCGAATGCGAGATCACGGCGTCGGCGGCGATGGTCAGCTCGGGTTCCCAGCCCGAGGCCACGCGCTTGACGCGGTGGACCACGGCGTCGATTTCCTGGCGCAGCCGCTCGCCCTGGGCCAGCAGCTCGGCGCCGGCGGCGGTGGGCCGCGCCTGGCGCGAACTGCGGTCGAACAGCAGCACGTCGAGCGCGTCCTCGATCTGGCGCACGCGGTAGGTCAGCGCGCTGGGCACCATGCCGAGTGCGCGTGCGGCGCCGGCGAAGCTGCCGGCGCGGGCGATCGCGTTCAGGATGCGGAAGGCATCGGGCGTCAGGACGTCGGCAGACCGGTGCATGTTTGACCATCAATATTTTTGAATGATGCCATCAAAACCATGCGGTTTCAAACCCGGCTTCGCGGCCTAAAGTACAGGTCATTCAAGGAGCACGACATGATCACGATTCGCAAATCACTCGACCGCGGCTACGCCGATCACGGCTGGCTGAAGTCTTTCCACAGTTTCTCGTTCGCCGGCTACTACGACCCGGCGCACATGGGCTGGGGCAATCTGCGCGTCATCAACGAAGACCGCATCGCCCCCGGCACCGGCTTTGGTGCGCACGGCCACCGCGACATGGAAATCATCAGCTACGTGCTGCAGGGCGAGTTGGCGCACAAGGACAGCATGGGCAACGTCAAGGGCATCCCGCCCGGCGACGTGCAGCGCATGAGCGCCGGCAGCGGCGTGATGCACAGCGAGTTCAACCACGCCGAGGGCGAGCAGACGCACTTTCTGCAGATCTGGATCGAGCCCAACGTGACGGGCATCGAGCCCAGCTACGAGCAGAAAACCGTGCCGGTGGCCGACAAGCGCGGACGGCTGCGTCTGGTGGCCGCCAATCGGCCGGACGCCGGTGCGGTGAAGATCCACGCCGACGCAGCGCTGTACGCCGGCCTGTTCGATGGCGCGGAAGCGGCCGAGCTGAAGATCGACCCCAAGCGCAAGGCCTACGTGCATCTGGTGCGCGGCGAGCTGAGCGTGAATGGCCAGCCGCTCGGCGGCGGTGACGCCGCGCTGATCGAGGCCGAAGACAGGATCCGCCTCGATGGCGGCAAGGACGCCGAGGTGCTGGTGTTCGACCTGGCGGCCTGAACGAAATCCACGCGACCACGCTGCGCCTACCCCGCGAGGGGCGGGTGCGGCTGGGCTGTTGCGCGTCGTACGGCAGCCCAAACCTTTCCTCTCCATCACTCTTGCTCTCACACTCACCCTGAAAGAAAAATCATGAACGCACTGCAAAACCCCCTCGCGCTGATTGGCCGCCTGCTGCTGGCCTACGTCTTCATCCCCGCCGGCTTCAGCAAGCTGGGCGCGGGCTTCGGCGGCACCGTCGGCTACATCGCCTCCAAGGGCCTGCCCATGCCCGAGGTGCTGGCCGCGCTCGCCATCGTGGTCGAGATCGGCGCCGGGGTCGCCCTGCTGGTGGGCTACAAGACGCGCTGGGCGGCACTGCTGCTGGCCTTGTTCACGCTTTCCGCGGCGCTGTTCTTCCACAACTACTGGGGCGTGCCGGCCGATCAGCAGCTGATGCAGCAGCTCATGTTCAGCAAGAACCTCGGCATCGCGGGCGGGTTGCTGGCCCTGGCCGCCTTCGGCGCCGGCGTCCTGGGCCTGGACGCCCGCCGCCAGGCCTGATGGCCGGATCGGCCCCGCCGCGACGCCCCGCCGGCTCAGTCCGTGCGGGGCGTCGCCTCGTCTGCGTCACCGGGATCGCGCCAATAATCGCGCCATGAAGATCATCACCATGCTGCCGCTGTTCGACTGGCTGGCGCTCGGCACCTTTCTGGCGATCTGGATCGGCTACGTGGTCTTCGCGCGCCTGTGGGGCGGGCGGCAGCGCTCGCTGCTGAGCACCACCAACCGCTACCGCCGCTACTGGATGGAGCAGGCGACCTGGCGCGAGCCGCGCATGCTGGACGGCATGATCACGCAGAACCTGTCGAGCACGCCGTCCTTCTTCTGCTCCACCACCATCATCATCATTGGCGGTCTGTTCGCGCTGCTGGGCACCACCGACCGCGCGGCCGAGTTCGTGCGCGACTTCCCGTTCGCCCAGCCGACGCCGATGCTGGTGTTCGAGTTCAAGATCGTGCTGATGGTGGCGATCTTCGTCTACGCCTACTTCCGCTTTTCCTGGTCGATGCGGCAGTACACCTTCGTCGCGCTGGTGATCGGCTCGATGCCGCCGGCCGAGGATTTTGCCGCCGGACGCTACGACCGCAAGTCGTATGCGGCGCGCGCCGGCGCGCTGGTGGCCTCGGCCGCCGAGGCCTTCAACGACGGCCTGCGCGCCTACTACTTCTCGTTCGCGGCCATGGCCTGGTTCTTCTCGCCGACGGCACTGATGGTGGCCACGGCGCTGGTGGCGCTGGTGCTGTACTCGCGCGAATTCCGCTCGGAAGTGCTGGCGGTGCTGCGCGATTGAGGGGCGTACCCGCGGTCGATGGCGAGGTGTGCCGCCGCTGCGGTGTATTCTTGGCCGTGCCGGTTTGACGGCCTGTTCTTGAGCGCGCCCAGCGCCTGTTTCCCGATGTTTGTCCACCTGCGTATCCACAGCGAGTTTTCAGTCGTCGACGGCACCCTGCGTGTCGATGAGCTGGTCAAGGCCGCCGGCAAGGATCGCCAGCCGGCGCTGGCCCTCACCGACTTCGGCAACCTGTTCGGCGCCATCAAGTTCTACAAGACGGCGCGCGCGCAGGGCGTCAAGCCGATCCTCGGCGCCGAGGTATTGCTGCAAGGCCTGGGCACCGATCCCGAGGCGATCTCGCGCGTGCTGCTGCTGGTGCAGGACCGGCAGGGCTACCTGAACCTGTCGGAGCTGCTGGCGCGCGCCTGGACGCGCGGGCTGGTCAAGTCCCAGGCGGTGCTGCAGTGGGACTGGCTGCGCGAGCTGTCGGATGGGCTGATCCTGCTCTCGGGTGCGCAGGCCGGTCCGCTCGGCGCCGCGCTACTGCAAGGCCAGGAGGCGGCAGCGCGTGAAGTGGCGCTGCAGCTGGCCGGGGCCTTTCCGCACCGCTTCTACCTGGAGTTGCAGCGCGCCGGCCGCGCCGACGACGAGGCGCATGTGGTCGCCGCCGTGCATCTGGCGGCGCGCCTGGCGCTGCCGGTGGTGGCCACGCACCCGGTGCAGTTCGCGACGCCCGACGACTACGAGGCGCATGAGGCGCGCGTGTGCATCGCCGAGGGCGAGATCCTGGGCAACCCGCGCCGCGTGCGCCGCTTCAGCACCGAGCAGTACTTCAAGTCCAGCGCCGAGATGCGGGCGCTGTTCGCCGACGTGCCCTCGGCCCTGGCCAACACGGTGGAGATCGCCAAGCGCTGCAACCTGACGCTGGTGCTGGGCAAGGCGCAGCTGCCGGACTTTCCGGTGCCGGGCGGTCACACCGTCGAGAGCTACTTTCGCCAGACCTCGCTCGAAGGCCTGGAAGAGCGCCTGCAGCACCTGTACCCCGACGCCGCCAGGCGCGACGCCGAGCGCCCGCGCTACCTGGAGCGGCTGGAGTTCGAGATCGACACCATCCTGAAGATGGGCTTTCCCGGCTACTTCCTGATCGTGGGCGACTTCATCAACTGGGCCAAGGCCAACGGCTGCCCGGTGGGGCCGGGGCGCGGCTCGGGGGCGGGCTCGCTGGTGGCGTACGCGCTCAAGATCACCGACCTGGATCCGCTGGAATACCAGCTGCTGTTCGAGCGCTTTCTAAACCCCGAGCGCGTGTCGATGCCCGACTTCGACATCGACTTCTGCCAGGCCAACCGCGACCGCGTGATCGACTACGTGAAGGACAAGTACGGCAAGAACGCCGTCAGCCAGATCGCCACCTTCGGCACCATGGCCGCGCGCGCGGCCATCCGCGACGTGGGCCGCGTGCTGGACATGAGCTATACGTTTTGCGACGGCATCAGCAAGCTCATCCCCAACAAGCCGGGCCAGCACATCACGATCGACGGCGCGCTGAAGGTCGAGCCGATCCTGGCCGAGCGGCTGGAGAAGGAAGACGAGGTCAAGACCCTGCTGGCGCTGGCGCAAAAGCTGGAAGGGCTGACGCGCAACGTCGGCATGCACGCCGGCGGCGTGCTGATCGCGCCCGGCAAGCTGACCGACTTCACGCCGCTGTACCAGCAACCCGGCAGCGATTCGGCGGTGAGCCAGTACGACAAGGACGATGTGGAGGCGGTGGGCCTGGTCAAGTTTGACTTTCTGGGCCTGGCCACGCTGACGATTCTGGAAATTGCCAAAGAGCTGATCATCGAACGCCACGCCGGCCAGGCGGGCTTTGCGTTTGAAAATATCGCGCTCGACGACGCCAAGACCTACAAGCTGTTTCAGGACGGGCGCACCGAAGCCGTGTTCCAGTTTGAAAGCCGCGGCATGCAAGGCATGCTGCGCGACGCCAAGCCCACGCGGCTGGAAGACCTGATCGCCCTGAACGCGCTGTACCGCCCCGGCCCGATGGACCTGATCCCCAGCTTCGTCGCGCGCAAGCACGGGCGCGAGCCGGTCGAATACCCGCATCCGCTGGTGGCGGACATGCTGAGCGAGACCTACGGGATCATGGTCTACCAGGAGCAGGTGATGCAGACCGCGCAGATCCTGGGCGGCTATTCACTGGGCGGCGCCGACCTGCTGCGCCGCGCCATGGGCAAGAAAAAGCCCGAAGAGATGGCCGAGCACCGCCAGATCTTCCGCGAGGGCGCGGCCAAGAACGACATCAGCGAAGGCAAGGCCGACGAAATCTTCGACCTGATGGAGAAGTTCGCCGGCTATGGCTTCAACAAGTCGCACGCCGCCGCCTATTCGCTGCTGGCCTACCACACGGCCTGGCTGAAGGTGCACTACACGGCCGAGTTCTTCTGCGCCAACATGACGGTGGAGATGGACAACACCGACAAGCTCAAGGTGTTGTACGAAGACGCGCTGAAGGAGGGCATGGCGTTTGAGCCACCCGACGTCAACCGCGGCGGCTACCGTTTCGAGCCGGTCACCGACAAGCTCATCCGCTACGGCCTGGGCGCCATCAAGGGCACGGGCCAGCAGGCCATCGAGGCCATCGTCGCCGCGCGCGAAGGCCGGGGCGGCGGCAATGGGGGCGGCGAAAGCGGCCCGTTCACCAGCCTGTTTGACTTCTGCCGCCGCATCGACCGCACGCGCATCAACAAGCGCACGGTGGAGGCGCTGATCAAGGCCGGCGCCTTCGACAGCCTGCAGATGAACCGCGCCGCGCTGGCCGCCGCGCTCGATCTGGCCTTCGACTTCGCCGCCGCCAGCGAGGCCAACGCGCACCAGGGCGGCCTGTTCGACTTAGGTGGCGACGGCCACGGCTCCAGCACGCAAGAGCCCGCGCTGCCCACCGTCACGCCCTGGGGCGTGAAGGAGCGCCTGTCGCTGGAAAAAACGGCGATCGGCTTCTACCTGTCGGGTCATTTGTTCGACGAGGTCGAGCGCGAGGTGCGCCAGTTCGTGCGCCGTTCCATCGCCGACCTGTCGGACAGCCGCGAGCCGCAGTTGCTGGCCGGCATCGTGGGCGACTACCGCGTCATCAACGGCCAGCGCGGCAAGCTGGCGCTGTTCAAGCTCGACGACAAGTCGGGCAGCATCGACGCGCGCGCCGAGGAAGGCCTGATCCACCAGCACCGCAACCTGCTGAAGGACGACGAGTTCATCGTCGTCATGGCCAAGGCCATGCCCGACCGCTTTTCGGGCGGCCTGCAGCTCAACATCACGCAGATCTGGGATTTGCCGACCGCACGCTGCCGCTTCGGCAAGTTCCTGCGCGTGGCCGCGGGCGGCGGCAAGGCGCCCGACGTGCGGCGCCTGCTGGCCGAATACCCGCCGCAGGTCGAACCCACCGAGCACGGCGACCTGTTGCGCGGCCTGCCGGTGCGCCTGCTGCTGGAGCGGCGCGGCGAGAAGGGTGGCGTGATGGCGCAGATTCAACTGGGCGACGAGGCCCAGTTCTTCCCCAGCGACGCCGCCCTGGCGAGCTGGATCGCGCAGGCCGACGAGGGGCGGGCGATGGTGGTCTACGAGTAGGGCGTCGCGCCAGGGATTGGTGGCCGGCGCCTGAGCCTCAATCGCGCAGCCGGAAGGTGATCAGCATCGGGTTCCAGTAGCGGCCGTTGTCCGAGGGCAGCTTTTCTGTGCGGTCGAGCGCGCGCAGCACGGCGTCGTCCCAGCTCCTGACGCCGCTGGATTTGGTGATGCGGCGGCTGATGATCTGGCCGGTCGGGCCGGTGCGCACTTCCACCTCGGCTACCGGGTTGCCCGGCACGTCGTCGGTGAACACGATGTTGGGGCGCACGGCGGCGCGGATGCGGCCGGCGTAGTTGCCCGAGGGGCCGGCGTCGCGCTCGTCCGGGCCACCCGCGCGGCCGGTGCCCTTGCCGCTGCCGGCGGCGCTGCCGCCATCGGCATCGCCGGTGCCGGCCAGCTTGGACAGGCGCGCCAGTTCGGCCTTGCGCCGCGCGTCGGATTCGCGGGCGTCGCGCGCAGCGGCGGCCTTGGCCTCGGCGGCCGCCTTTGCTTCGGCGGCGGCCTTGGCCTTGGCGTCCGCCGCCGCCTTGGCTTTTGCCTGGGCTTCGGCCTTGCGCTCGGCCTCGGCTTCGGCGCGTTGCTTGGCCTCGGCTTTCTTCTGCGCCTCGGCGGCGGCCTGCTTGTGCGCGGCTTCGTCGGCGCGTTTTTTCTCGGCCGCCAGCTTGCGCTGCTCCTCGGCCTGGCGCTGCTTTTCTTCGGCGGCTTTCTTCTGCGCCAGTTCGCGCTTTTCCTGCTCGGCCTGGCGGCGCGCTTCCTCGCGCTTGGCGGCGGCGGCCTTGCGTGCTTCCTCTTGTTTCTTCTTCTGTGCCAGCGCGATCTCGGCGTCGCGCTCCTCGTCCAGGGCCGGCTTGGGCGGTGGCGGGGGCGGCGCCTTGACCACCGGTTCGGGTGGCGGTGCGGGGCGCGGCTTGGGCGGCGGTGGCGGGGTGCGCTCGACCACCGGTTCGGGCGGCGGCGGGGGCGCGGCGCGCGGTGCGGCCTGTTGCGCCGTGGGCGACCACAGTTCGGCCTCGACCGCGTCGTCCAGCGCGTCGCGCTGCCAGTTCAGGCCCCAGGTCAGCGCCAGGATCAGCAGCAGGTGCGCCAGCAGCGCGAGCGCCAGCGCGCGCGCCATGCCGCCGGACGGCGGCGGGGCGAACTCGTGGTGTTCGAGCGTGATGGCGTTCATCCGGGTGCAGGCTTTCTCTTATCGGACCGCCAGCCCCACGCGCGCCACGCCGGCCTGGCGCAGGCGCGAGGTGACGTCGATCACCTTCTGGTAGGCGATGTCCTTGTCGGCGGCCACCATCACGGCCAGTTCGGGGTTTTGCCTGGCGGCGTCGGCGATGGCGGCGAAGATGTCGCCTTCGCCGGCGCCCTTCAGATCGGGGCCGTTCTTGCCGCCGTCGGCGCTGACGGCGCCGCTGGCGTCGATCATCACCGTCACCGGGTGGTCCGGCGCCTTGCTCGACTGGCCGGCGCGCGGAATGTTGATGCTGCCTGGCGTGATGACGGTGGCGGTGACCATGAAGATGATCAGCAGCACCAGCATCACGTCGATGAAGGGCACCATGTTGATCTCGTTCATGGCGCGGCGGCCGTGGCCGCGGGAGCTCATGTGGGGCATGGTCAATAGCCCGCGGGCGTGGCGGATTGCGGCGCCGCCTGCTGCACGCCCAGGTTGCGCTGCAGGATGTTGGAGAACTCCTCGATGAAGGTCTCCTGCTTGATGGCGATGCGGTCGAGGTCGCGCGCAAAGCGGTTGTAGGCGACCACCGCCGGGATGGCGGCGAACAGGCCGAGCGCCGTGGCCACCAGCGCCTCGGCGATGCCGGGCGCCACCGTGGCCAGCGTGACCTGCTGCAGCGCGCCCAGGCCGGTGAAGGCGTGCATGATGCCCCACACCGTGCCGAACAGACCGACGTAGGGGCTCACCGAGCCGACCGAAGCCAGGAAGGACAGATTGGTTTCGGCCGCGTCCAGCTCGCGCTGGTAGCTGGCGCGCATGGCGCGGCGCGCGCCGTCGAGCAGGGTGCCGGCGTCCTGGATGCGGCGCTCGCGCAGCTTCTGGTATTCGCGCATGCCGCTGGCGAAGATGCGCTCCATCGGCCCACCCTGCTTGGCGTTGCGCGCCGCCGCGGCGTAAAGGTCATTCAGGCTGGTGCCCGACCAGAACTCGCGTTCGAACTCGTCGTTCTGCGTCTTGATGTTCTTCAGCGCGCGCAGCTTGCGAAAGATGGCGGCCCAGCTGGCGATGGAGCCCACCAGCAGCAGCAGCATCACCAGCTGCACGATGAAGCTGGCGTTGACCACCAGGTGGAGGATGGAGAGGTCCTGATTCATGCGTCGAGTTTTTCCAGGATGTCGGACGGAATGCGCGCGGGCTTCAAGGTTTGGGCATCGACCCAGCCGGCGCGGATGCTGGCTTCGCACAGCAGCGTGCGCGCAGCGCCTGAAGGTCCAAGCAAGAACGCCTGCTGCGCCACCACCATGCCGGCCCGGCCGGCCTCTTGGAGCCGGGCGGTGACCACAAGTTCATCGTCCAGGCGGGCCGGGCGCAGGTATTTCAGCACGGCATCGGCCACCACGAACATGCCGCCGGCCTGCTCGCGCAGCGTGCGCTGGTGGATGCCGCGGGCGCGCAGCCATTCGGTGCGGGCGCGCTCGAAGAACTTCAAATAGTTGGCGTAGAACACGATGCCACCGGCGTCGGTGTCTTCCCAGTAGATGCGGATCGGGAATTCAAACGCCATCGACCCGGTCCGTTACGCCAGCACCTCGCGCAGGCGGGCGACGGCGGCTTGCAGCTGCGCCATCGAGTTGGCGGTAGAGAAGCGCACGTAGCGCGCGGTCTCGGCGTGGCCGAAATCGCGCCCCGGCGTCACCGCCAGGTGCGCGCGCTTCATCAACTCGAACGCGAATTCCCGACTGCCGGCTGCTTGCATCCCGCTATTGTATTCGGAGCGGGTCGCGAACAGTCTGTCACAGGCCGACGAGCAGTCGGCCCAGGCGTAGAAGGCGCCGTCGGGGGTAACCGGCACCGGCAGGCCGAGCGCGTTCAGCTGCGGCACGAACCAGTCGCGGCGCGCCTTGAATTCGGCGCGCCGGCGCTCGTACTCGGCCAGGCTGTCGGCCTCGAAGCAGGCCAGCGCCGCGTGCTGCGACACTGTGCTGGGGCAGATGAACAGGTGCTGGGCGATCTGCTCGACGGTATCGACAATGCTCTCGGGCACCACCAGCCAGCCCAGGCGCCAGCCGGTCATGTTGAAGTACTTGCTGAAGCTGTTGATGCTGATGATCTGGTCCGACAGGCCCAGGGCGCTGTGGCTGTAGGTGTCGTCGAAGGATAGGCCCAGGTAGATCTCGTCGATGAAGGTGATGCCGCCGCGCTCGCTCACCACCTCGTGGATGCGTTTCAGCTCGTCGGGGTGGATCGAGGTGCCGGTGGGGTTCGAGGGCGAGGCCAGCATCACGCCGCGCGTGTGGGCGCCCCAGGCCTCCTGCACCTTGGCGGCGCTCAGCTGGAAGCGCTCGGCCGCCGTCGAGGGCAGCAGCACCGCGCGGCCTTCGGCGGCACTCACGAACTGGCGATTGCATGGGTAGCTGGGATCGGGCATCAGCACCTCGTCGCCGGCGTCGATCAGCGCCAGGCAGGCCAGCTGCAGCGCCGCCGAGGCGCCGGCGGTGACGACGATGCGCCGCGCCGGCACCTGAAGGCCGAAGCGCTCGGCATACCAGCCGCTGATGCGCTCGCGCAGCTGGGGCAGGCCGGTGGCCTGGGTGTATTGCGTCTTGCCGTCGCGGATGGCTTGTTCGGCGGCTTGCCGCACCAGCGGCGGCGCGGTGAAGTCCGGCTCGCCGATGTTCAGGTAGATCATCGGCCGGTCGCCGCCGGCGGCCTCGCGCGCGATGGCGGCGGCCGACTTGGCCATCTCCATCACGTAGAAGGGCTCGATGCGCTGGGCGCGGGCGGAAATTCTCATGCGTCAGCCAGTCGACTTCGCGCCCGGATCAGGTCTTGCTGCGGCGCAGCGCACTGCGGTCGGCTTCCACTTCCAGCGGGCGCAGCCGGGGGGCGATGCCGTTGAGCACCGCATTGACGTACTTGTGGCCATCGGTGCCGCCAAAGTCCTTGGCCAGCTCGATGCATTCGTTCAGCACCACGCGCCAGGGCACGTCGGGGCACTTCAGGAACTCGTAGGCGCCGATCCACATGCAGCTGCGCTCGATCGGCGAGATCTGGCCCAGCTCGCGGTCCAGCAGCGGCACGATCAGCGCATCCAGGTCGCCGGCGAGTTCGATGCAGCCGTGCAGCAGCGCGTCGTAATGCACCGAGTCGGCCTTGGCAAAGCCCTGCAGCTGGCGCGTGAACGCGTCGATCGCCGCCACGTCGCTGGCGCCGACGAAATGCTGGTACAGGCCTTGCAGCGCGAATTCGCGCGCGCGCGAACGCGGCGACTTGGCGGCCGACTTGCGCGTGCCCAGCCTGGCCGGCTTGGCGGGTGTGGCCGGGGTGTCGGTGGTCATGCGAACTGCACTTTCAGCAGCGCCATCTCGACCGCCACGCGTGCGGCGTCGCGGCCCTTCTCGACCTGGCGCACGATCGCCTGCGCCAGGTTCTCGGTGGTCAGGATGGCGTTGGCCACGGGCAGGCCGCTGTCCAGCGCGACGCGCGTGACGCCGGCGCCCGATTCGTTGGCGACCAGCTCGAAGTGGTAGGTCTCGCCGCGGATGATGCAGCCCAGCGCCACCAGCGCATCGACCTGGCCGCGCTGCGCCAGCCATTGCAGTGCCGAGGGCACTTCCAGCGCGCCCGGCACGGTGACGTGGGTGATGTTCTCGGCGCGCACGCCCAGCGCGGCCAGCTCGGCCAGGCAGGCCTCGCGCAAGCCGTTGGTCACGCCCTCGTTGAAGCGCGCCTGCACCACGCCGATGCGCAGTTCGCTGCCGTCCAGCGGTGTTTCTTGTCCCTTGTCGGCACCCAACATGTGCTTGTTTCCTCAATCCTGGTCGATGTAGCCGACCACTTCCAGGCCATAGCCGCCGCTCATGCTGGGCAGGCGGCGCTGCGTTCCCATCAACTGCATGCGCTCGACGCCGCAGTCGCGCAGGATTTGCGCGCCGACGCCGTAGCTGCGCAAGTCCATGCGGCCGCGCTCGGGTGCGTGCGTGGCGCGCGCCTGGCCCTGGAACTGCGCCAGCAGCTGCGCCGCGCTTTCGCCGCAGTTGAGGAACACCGCCACGCCGCGCCCCTCCTGCTGCAGGCGGCGCAGGCTGGCGTCGATGCTCCAGGAATGCGCCCCACGGCCGCTTTCCAGCACGTCCAGCACCGACAGGGGCTCGTGCACGCGCACCGGCACCACGTCCTGCGGCTGCCATTGGCCCAGCGTCAGCGCCAGGTGCAGCGCGCCGCTGGGCTGGTCGCGGTAGGCGTGGGCAAGGAATTCACCGTGGGCGGTGCGCAGCGGACGGCTGGCGATTTTCTCCACCAGCGATTCGGTCTTGCTGCGGTGTTCGATCAGGTCGGCGATGGTGCCGATCTTCAGCCCGTGCTGCGCCGCGAACCGCTGCAGATCGGGCAGGCGCGCCATGGTGCCGTCGTCCTTCATGATCTCGCAGATCACCGCCGCCGGCGAGCAGCCGGCCATGCCGGCCAGGTCGCAGCCGGCCTCGGTGTGGCCGGCGCGCATCAGCACGCCGCCATCGACGGCCTGCAGCGGAAACACGTGGCCGGGCTGCACCAGGTCGGCGGCGCCGGCATCGGGCGCCACCGCCGCCGCCACCGTGCGTGCGCGGTCGGCGGCGCTGATGCCGGTGGTGACGCCCTCGGCGGCCTCGATCGAGACCGTGAAGGCGGTGCCCATCTTGGTGCCGTTGCTCGACACCATCGGCGGCAGCTGCAGGTGCTCGCAGCGCTCGCGGGTGAGCGTCAGGCAGATCAGGCCGCGGCCAAACCGCGCCATGAAATTGATGGCCTCTGGCGTGACGTGGTCAGCCGCCAGCACAAGGTCGCCCTCGTTTTCGCGGTCCTCCTCGTCGACCAGGATGACCATGCGGCCGGCGCGCAGCTCGGCGACGATGTCCTGCACCGGCGAGATGCCGGCCAGCGCGGACGAAGCGGGGGGCAGGGGGGCGTTCATGTGGCTGTCGATATTCGGTGGCGCCTGGGGCGCGGCGCGACGTGTGGACGTCGGCGAAAAAATGACATTATCCGTGCTTTGCTCATCCGGCCCGGCGTCGAGGGCATGCCGCCTGGCCCGCCCGCACCACCCGGAAACTATGAAAATCGTAGCGACCAATGCCATTCCCGCGGGTGCCTGAGCCGCGCGCCGCCCCATGACGCTCGATCACCCCGTGCTCTCCGCGCTGCTGCCGGTGGTGCTGCTGATCGGCGTCGGCTTCGTGGCGGGGCGCCTGAAGCTGCTGCGGGGCGAATCGGTGCGCGACCTGTCGAACCTGGTGTTCCTGGTGCTGGTGCAGGCGCTGCTGTTTCGCACCATGGCCACGGCCGACCTGGCGCGGCTGGACCTGCGCTCGGTGGCGCTGTATTACGTCGTCGCGGGCGTGATGTTTCTGACGCTGCTGCTGACGCGCGGCCTGAACAGCCGTTCGGCGGTGCTGGCGCTGGCGGCGATCTTCAGCAACACCGTCATGATCGGCGTGCCGCTGGTGCAATTCGCCTATGGCCAGGACGGGCTGATGCACCTGTTCACGCTGATCTCGATGCACTCGCTGACCCTGCTGACGCTGGCGACTGTGGTGCTGGAGTTGCTGGTGGCGCGCGAGCAGGCCGCCAGCGGCACCGCGCCACGCCGCCACATCGCCGCCACCGTGGCGCAGGCGATCAAGAATGCGGTGCTGCACCCGATACCCCTGCCGATCATCGTGGGCTGGCTGTACGCGCTCACCGGCATCGGCCTGCACCCGGTGGTCGAGCGCCCGCTCAAGCTGCTGGGCGACGCCTTCGGCCCGGTGGCGCTGGTGCTGGTCGGCCTGACCCTGGCGCAGGCCTCGATCGGCCCGCATCTCAAGGGTGCGCTGGCGATCTCGGCGCTCAAGCTGGTGGCGCACCCGCTGCTGATGGCCGGCGCCGGTTGGGCCCTCGGTCTGGGCGGTCTACCCCTGACCGTGATGGTGGTGGCTGCGGCGCTGCCGGTGGGCGCCAACGTGTACCTGTTCTCGCAGCGCTACCAGAAGGCCGAGGATCTGGTGACCGCCAGTGTGGCGGTGTCGACGGTGGTGGCGGTGCTGACGATTTCGGGGGTGATGGGGGTCTTGCGGTAGGTTTCTTCGGGTTGGATGTGCTGCTGGCCGGGGCGAATCCCGGCCAGCAGTGCATCAAACGTCAAGAGGTGTCAATCAAGAATCCGCAGCCACCCTATTGATCCGGCACCATGAAGTTTTCATGCTGCGTACCTGACGATCGGGTCTTGGAAATAGGCGCGCACCCGGTCGCGATTGGTGGCGATGCTCTGCATGTGCTCGTTGGCCGCAGCATGTAGCTTGGCTTTGGTGCGCACAGGCACCTTCGAGCCGATGGCTTGCTTGAGATCGGCATTCAGCCGCTCGTCGGGATTGAGCTCAGGGCTGTAGCTGGGCAGAAAGAACACCTCGATGTCACGCCCGCGCTCGGCCAGCCAGGCCTTCACGGGCTTGCAGTGGTGCACCCCGAGGTTGTCCAAAATGAGAAAGACCTTCTTGCGCCGGCGCTTGCCATCTCGCACCAAGGCCTGCAAGAACTCGATGAGCCGCTCGTGATTGAAGGCGCCATCAATGATCATCCAGTTGGCGCGCCCTGATTGGTGACGGTGGAGATCATCGAGAGCTTCTCGCGCGTGCCGCCGACGACCATCGTCACCGGCGTCTTGCCGCGCGGCGCATAGCTGCGGCCACGCACGTCGGTGTTGACCAGCGCCGTCTCATCGCCCCAGTGGATCTCGCCGCCCTCGGCGCGGGCAGCACGCTCGATCGCCGGGTACTCGTGCTCCAGCCATTGGCGCACCGCCTCGGGGCGCTGCTCGTAGGCGCGCTTGATCGGCTTTTGCGGCGTGAAACCCCAGCGGCGCAGGTACTCACCGGTGGCACGGATGGACAGCCGAAGACCGAACTCGCGCTCGATGTACTGCATCACCGCAGCGCGCGTCCACAGAGCGAACTCCATCTTCAACTGCTCGGGCCGCTGGTCGCAGATGGTGCGCCGCACCGAGGCCTCCTGCTGGGCGCTGAGCAAGCGCCCGTCGCCCTTGCTGCGACCGCGAGCAGCCGGCTTGATGGCGGCCCAGCCACCGGCATCAAACCGATCGATCGCCTTGCGAACCGTGGGGTAGCTCAAGCCCGTGAGCGTCACGATCTGCATCACGCCAGTGCCTCGAAGATGCAATCGCACCACTTGCTTTCGCCTCTCGTGCAACTGCTCCAGCTTCTGATAGCGGGCATCTTCTTTGTCCATCACGCTATGACTGAATCAAACACCAAGAATTCAATCTTTATGATGCCGGATCAATAGGCAAGTCAGCATCCTCGACGAACCCCGCCGACACCCCTGCATGGCTGTGCAAGCGCGCATACAAGCCCCCCGCTGCCATCAGCTCGGCATGCCGCCCCTGCTCGACGATGCGCCCGCGCTCCATCACCACGATGCGGTCGGCATGCTCGATGGTCGACAGCCGGTGTGCGATCACCAGCGTGGTGCGGCCCGCCATGACGCGGGCGATGGCCTGTTGCACCAGTCGCTCGCTCTCGGTGTCGAGCGCGGAGGTGGCCTCGTCCAGCAGCAGCACCGGCGCGTCCTTGTACAGCGCGCGGGCGATCGCCAGGCGCTGGCGCTGGCCGCCCGAGAGCTGGGTGGCGTTGTGGCCCAGCAGGGTGTCCATGCCCTGCGGCAGGGTGTCGACGTGCGCGTCCAGGTTGGCGTCGCGCAGACAGCGTCGCACGCGCTCGCGGTCGATGATGGGCGCGCCCAGCGCCACGTTGGCGGCCACGGTGTCGTTCAGCATCACCACGTCCTGGCTGACCAGCGCCAGTTGCGCGCGCAGCTCGGCCAGTGGCCAGGCGCCCAGTTCACGGCCGTCCAGCAGCACCTGGCCGGCGCTGGGCCACACGAAGCGCGGCAGCAGGTTGACCAGCGTGGTCTTGCCCGCGCCCGAAGGGCCGACCAGGGCCACCGTCTCGCCGGGGCGCACGTGCAGGTCGATCTGGTTGAGCGCCGGGGCGCCATCCTCGCCGTAGGCGACGCTCACCTGGCGCAGCTCGATCTCGCCACGCGCCGAGGGCGCCGCCGCATCGGCGGCCGCCGCGTCGGCCTCGGGCAGCACCTCGTTCATCAGGTCCAGCCCGCGCTCGAGCGCCGTCAGGCCGCGCGTGATCGGACCGACCACGTCGGTGAGGCGGCGCAACGGCTGGATCAGCATCAGCATGGCACCGATGAAGGCGACGAAGCCGCCCACCGTGACGCTGTGTCCGCCGCTGCTCTGGCCTTGGTGCAGCGCGATGCCGATCACCACCGACAGCGCCACGGCGGCCGCCATCTGCGCCAGCGGCATGGCCGCCGCCGAGGCGCTGGCGGCCTTGATGGAGAGGCCGCGCAGCTTGCGGCTCAAGGTCTCGAAGCGCTGCGCCTGCTGCGGCTGCGCGCCGTGCAGGCGCACCATGCGGTGGGCCAGCACGTTCTCTTCGACCACGTAGGCCAGTTCGTCGGTGGTGACCTGGCTCTGGCGCGTGTAGCGGTACAGGCGGCGCGACATGGTCTTCATGATCAGCGCGACGATGGGCACCAGCGCCAGCACGATCAGCGTCAGCGACCAGTTCAGATACAACAGGTAGCCCATCAGCGCCACCACCGTGAAGCTGTCGCGCGCCAGGTTGAGCAGGGCGCCCACCAGCATGGTCGAGCCGGTCTGCACCTCGTAGACGATGGTGTTCGACAACTGGCTGGCCGACTGGCGCGAGAACAGCGTCAGCTCGGCCGCCAGCAGGCGGTCGAACAGCTGGCGCCGCAGCTTGACCATGCCCTCGTTGGCGATGCGCGCCAGCGCGTACTGGCTGGCGAAATGGGCGAAGCCGCGCAGCGCGAACAGGCCGACGATGGCCACCGGCACCAGCCAGATCGGCAGGCTGCCCTCGGTGAAGCCCTCGTCCAGCAAGGGCTTCAGCAGCGCCGGCACCGAGGCCTCGGTGAGTGCGCTGACCAGGGTGCCGAACACCGCGATGAACCAGCCCACCCGATACTCGCTGAAATACTCCCACAGCCGCGCCAGCCGCGCCTTCAGGGGCCGCTGCGCGGAGGGCGACACAGGCGGCGCGCTGGGCCGGGGTTCGGTCGGGGTGCTGGGCATGGCGGTGCGCGGATTCTACGAAGCGCGCGGGAACTCCCGGGCCCGGGCCGTGGTCAAGCACACAGTTTGAAACTTGGGCGCAGGCCAGCTTGTTACCATTGGCCGCTGGAATCGATTCAGGCGCCAAGCTCGCCCATGCCGACCGCCACCACTTCATGACCGCTTCTTCCCAAGACCGTATCTCCCCTGACTGGCAGCGCCGCGCCCTGCTGGGCTCGCTGGTTGCGGCGCCCGCGCTGCCGGCCTGGGCGCAGTTCCGCGTCGAGGTTTCCGGCGTCGGCCTGACGCAGCTGCCGATCGCGCTGGTGCCCTTCCGCGGCGAGGACGCCGCGCCGCAGAAGATCAGCGCCATCGTGCGCGCCGACCTCGAGCGCTCGGGCCGCTTCCGCTCGGTCGATGCGAGCGGCCAGGCCATGGACGAAAGCACGCGCCCCGACATGTCGGCGTGGCGCCAGCGCACGGCCGATGCCTTGGCCGGCGGCAGCGTCACGCGGCTGGGCGACGGCCGCTACGACGTGCGTTTTCGCCTGTGGGACGTGGTCAAGGCGCAGGATCTGGGCGGCCAGGGCTACGTGGTGCCGCAGGCCGATCTGCGGCTGGCGGCGCACAAGATTGCCGACTACATCTACGAGAAGCTGACCGGCGAGAAAGGCGTGTTCTCCACCCGCCTGGCCTACGTCACCAAGGGCGGCAACCGCTACACGCTGTGGGTGGCCGACTCCGACGGCGAGAACGCGCAGGCGGCGCTGACCAGCCCCGAATCCATCATCTCGCCGACCTGGTCGCCCAACGGCGCGCAGTTGGCCTACGTGTCCTTTGAGTCGCGCAAGCCGGTCATTTACGTGCACGACGTGGCCACCGGGCGGCGCCGCCTGCTGGCGAACTTCCGCGGCTCCAACAGCGCGCCGACCTGGTCGCCCGATGGCCGCAGCCTGGCGGTGACGCTGTCGCGCGACGGCGGCTCGCAGATCTACCTGATCAGCGCCAGCGGCGGCGAGCCGCGCCGCCTGACGCAGTCGCCCAGCATCGACACCGAACCCGCCTTCTCGCCCGACGGCGGCACCATCTACTTCGTCAGCGATCGCGGCGGCGCGCCGCAGATCTATCGCATGTCGGCCAGTGGCGGCGCGGCGCAGCGCGTCACCTTCAGCGGCGGCTACAACGTGTCGCCGTCCGTCAGCCCGGATGGACGTTATCTGGCCTACGTGTCGCGCTCGGGTGGCTACAAATTGCAGGTGATGGAACTGGCCTCCGGCAATGTCACCTCGATCACCGACACCGCGGACGACGAGAACCCCAGCTTCGCGCCCAACAGCCGGCTGATCGTCTACGCCACCCGCCAGGGCGGGCGCGAGGCGCTGATGACCACCACCATCGACGGCCGCATCAAGGCGCGCCTGGCGGGGCAGGGCGGCGAGATCCGCGAGCCGTCCTGGGGGCCGTACCAGCGTTGAAGCGCCGCGTGGTGGCGCCATGGCAAGCTGGCAGAATTCTTGATGGTTTTCTTTGATTTCAGGAGAGCAGTGATGATGAAACGCTATCTGATGGTGGCCGCCTTGGCCTTGGTGCTGGCCGGCTGCGGGTCCAATGTCAAGCTGGATCCGCCGATCGAGGGCAGCCCGACCACCGGCGTCGGCGCCGCAGGCGATGGCGCGGGCGGCGCGCTGGGCCAGGGTGCCGGCCAGAGCACGGTGACCCAGGTGCAGGCCGGCGGCGCGGGCGCCGACGCGCAAGGCCCGGTCGGTGTCGGGCGCGTGATCTACTTCGACTACGACAGCTTCACCGTCAAGCCCGACTACCAGGGCGTGGTGGACCAGCACGCGCGCTTCCTGCAGGCAAACCGCGGCCGCAGCGTCTCGCTTGAAGGGCACACTGACGAACGGGGCAGCCGCGAATACAACCTGGCGCTGGGCCAGAAGCGCGCCGAGGCGGTGCGTCGCGCGCTGACCCTGGTCGGCGCCACCGACGCGCAGATCGAGGCCGTCAGCTTTGGTGAGGAAAGCCCCGCCGTCGCTGGCAGCACCGAAGACGCCTACGCGCGCAACCGCCGCGTCGAGCTGCGCTACCGTTGATCGCGCACATGAGGGCGATGAGCACTTTGCGCGCACTGGCGCTGGCGGCGGTGACCCTGGTCTCGGCCCAGGGCGCGCAGGCGCAGCTGTTCGGTGACGATCAGGCGCGCCAGGCCATCCTGGATCTGCGCCAGCGCTTCGACCAGGCCGTGACGGCACAAAACCGCCTGGTCGACGAGAACACGCAGATGCGTCGCAGCATGCTGGAACTGCAGCAGCAGATCGAGTCGCTGCGTGGCGACCTGGCGCGTTCGCGCGGCCAGGAAGAGCAGCTGACGCGCGAAATTTCGGAACTCAAGCGCGTGAATGCGGCGGCCCAGCAGACGCTGGAAGAGCGCCTGCGCAAGCTGGAGATCGACAGCGCCGCGCGCGACGCGGCCGCCGCCAGCAACACCGCTGCCAACGAGCCACCGCCCGAGCCCACCGCCAGCGGCGGCGACAAGCAGGAGTACGACGCCGCGCTGGCGCAGTTCCGCGCCGGCGACTTCAAGGGCGCGCAGACCGGTTTTGCCAACTTCATCAAGCGCTACCCGCGCAGCGGGCTGGCACCGTCGGCGCTGTTCTGGCTGGGCAATGCCCAGTACGCCACGCGCGACTACAAGGAAGCCATCACCAACTTCCGTTCGTTGCTGACGGCCGCGCCCAGCCACCAGCGCGCGCCCGAGGCCATGCTGTCGATCGCCAACTGCCAGATCGAGTTGAAAGACAGCAAGTCGGCGCGCACCACGCTGGAATCGCTGCTCAAGACCTACCCGCAATCCGAGGCGGCGCAGGCGGGGCGTGAGCGTCTGGCCAGGCTGAAATAGGCTGGCTGAATGACAAATGACCGGCGCTGCGCGCCATGACCTCGGCCTGCGGCCATCGATGACGTGCCCTGTGGGCGCATGATGGAAGTCATGGCGCGTCAGCGCCGTCATCGAAGGCGAAGCCGAGGTCATGCGCCGCAGGCGCGGTCATTCGTCATAATGCTCAGCGCGCCTGCTATAATTTTCAGTTTCCTTGCCGCACCCCGATCCGACGCCGGGGGCGGCTTTTCCCGATCCACAAGGAGAGTCAATGCGTCACTATGAAATCATTTTGCTGATCCATCCGGATCAGAGCGAGCAGGTTCCGGCCATGCTGGAGCGCTACAAGGGCATGATCACCGCCGGTGGCGGCAAGATCCACCGCGAGGAAGACTGGGGCCGCCGTCAGCTGGCCTACCAGATCCACAAGCTGGCCAAGGCGCACTACCTGTGCCTGAACATCGAGGCCGACCAGGCCGTGATGGGCGAGCTCGAGCACGCTTTCAGGTTCAACGACGCCGTGCTGCGCCATCTGACGGTGCAGAAGAAGAAGGCCGAGACCACGCCGTCCTCGATGATGAAGACCGTCGAGCGCGAAGAGGCCCGCAAGGCCCAGCAGGCGGAGACCAGCCACTGACAGGCGCCGCGCCGCGGGCCGCTGACGTGAATCAGCTGCTGCTCACGGCCTGCATCGTCGAGATGGGCGCGCCGCGCCACACGCCGGCCGGATTGCCCGGCCTTGATCTGCGGCTCGAACACGAGTCCAGCGTCGAGGAGGCGGGACAGGCGAGGCAGGTGAAGGCGGCGCTCAAGGCGGTCGCGCTCGGCGCGGTGGCCGAGCGGCTTGGCAGGCAGACGATCGGAAGCCGTTGGCGCTTCAGCGGATTTCTCGCCAGCCCGCGCCACGCCAAATCGGTGGTGTTCCACATCCAGGATTTTCAGCAAGATCAGTTTCAAGGAGGCTCTTAAATGGCCACGTTCAAGAAGTTCAACAAGGACAAGCGTCCCCGTCGCAACACCCAGTCGCTGCTGTTCCGGCGCAAGCGTTTCTGCCGCTTCACGGTGGCGGGCGTCGAGGAGATCGACTACAAGGATGTCGACACCTTGCGTGACTTCATCGCCGAAAACGGCAAGATCGTGCCCGCGCGCCTGACCGGCACGCGCGCCATCTACCAGCGCCAGCTCAACACCGCCATCAAGCGCGCGCGCTTCCTGGCGCTGCTGCCCTACACCGACCAGCACCGCGTCTGAAGGCAGGAGAACCATCATGCAAGTCATTCTTCTGGACAAGGTCGTCAACCTCGGCGACCTGGGTGAGATCGTCAAGGTCAAGGACGGCTACGCCCGCAACTTCCTGATTCCCACGGGCCGTGCGCGCCGCGCCACCGAGGCCGCCAAGGCCGAGTTCGAGGCGCGCCGCGCCGAACTGGAAAAGCAGGCCGCCGAGAAGCTGGCCAGCGCGCAGGGCGTGGGCGAGAAGCTGAACGGCCAGACCGTCAAGCTGACGCAGAAGGCCGGCGTCGACGGCCGCCTGTTCGGCTCGGTCACCAACAACGACATTGCCGACGAACTCAAGAAAATGGGCTTCGACGTGCACAAGTCGCAGGTGCGCCTGCCCAGCGGCCCGATCAAGACCGTGGGCGACACCACGGTGCAGGTGTCGCTGCACACCGACGTGGACGCCGAGATCACGGTTGCGGTGTACGGCGAAACCGCCTGATTGGTCTTCCGTCCGCTGCAAAGCCGCCCGCCGTCTGGCGAGGCGGCTTTGTTTTTTTGATCGGCCGGTTCATCGTTGGGGCTGGGGTCGGGCCGCCGCCGGCTTTTTGCCCACAGGCCCAGGCCGCTGTTCCACCGCCGCTGCACCGCTTGTCCACAGCCTTGTCCCATGACAAGGCGCACCCGGCGGCGTAGTATCAACAGTGTTTGATTCGCCCCATCTCCCGCCCTTGATGTCCTCTGTTTTCCCCCCCAGCCTCACCGACCTGAGCGACGACGCGCCGTTTGATCGCCAGATCGCTCAGTTGCGCATCCCGCCGCATTCCATCGAGGCCGAGTCCAGCGTGTTGGGCGGCCTGCTGCTGGACAACCAGGCCTGGGACCGCGTCGGTGATCTGTTGATCGACAGCGACTTCTACCGCTACGAGCACCGGCTGGTCTACGCCGCCGTTGGCAAGCTGATCAACGAGACCAAGCCGGCCGACGTCATCACCGTCTACGAGGCGCTGCAGCGCCAGGGCAAGGCCGACGAAGTGGGCGGGCTGCCCTACCTGAACTCGCTGGCGCAGTACGTGCCCAGCGCCGCCAACATTCGTCGCTACGCCGAGATCGTGCGCGAGCGCTCGGTGCTGCGCAAGCTGGTGTCGGCCAGCGACGAGATCGCCACGAACGCCTTCAATCCGCAGGGCAAGGCGGTCGACCGCATCCTGGACGAGGCCGAGCAGAAGATCTTCCACATCGGCGAGGAAGGCTCGCGCATGAAGCAGGGCTTCCAGGCCATGGACACGCTGGTGGTGCAGCTGCTCGACCGGGTGCAGGAGATGGCCGACAACCCGAACGACGTGACCGGCGTTCCAACCGGCTTCTACGATCTCGATCGCATGACGGCCGGCCTGCAGGCCGGTGACCTGGTGGTGCTGGCGGCGCGCCCCTCGATGGGCAAGACGGCGTTTGCCATCAACATCGCCGAGCACGTGGCGCTGAACGAGGGCCTGCCGGTGGCCGTGTTCTCGATGGAAATGGGCGCCGCGCAGCTGGCGGTGCGCATCGTCGGCTCCATCGGCCGCATCGACCAGAGCCACCTGCGCACCGGCAAGCTGACCGACGAGGAATGGCCGCGCCTGACCGAGGCGATCGAGCGCCTGCGCAATGTCAGCCTGCACATCGACGAGACGCCCGGCCTGACCCCGTCCGAGCTGCGCGCCAACGCGCGCCGCCTGGCGCGCCAGTGTGGCAAGCTGGGCCTGATCGTGGTCGACTACCTGCAGCTGATGAGCGGCAGCGGCTCCAGCGACGAGAACCGCGCCACCGAACTGGGCGAGATCTCGCGCGGCCTGAAGGCGCTGGCCAAGGAGTTGCAATGCCCGGTGATCGCACTGTCGCAGCTCAACCGCAGCGTCGAGACGCGCACCGACAAGCGCCCCATGATGAGCGACCTGCGCGAATCCGGCGCCATCGAGCAGGATGCCGACATCATCATGTTCATCTACCGCGACGACTACTACAACAAGGAATCGCGCGAACCCGGGGTGGCCGAGATCATCATCGGCAAGCAGCGCAATGGTCCCACGGGCACCGTCAAGCTGGCCTTTGTGAAACCCCTCACCCGCTTCGAGAGCCTGGCGATGGGCAGCAGCGACGATTTCTGAGCCGCGCGCTGACTCGAAAAAGCCGGTCAGCGACCGGCTTTTTCGAGGGTGGCGGCCAAATCACATGACCTTGGCGATCGCCTGGCAGACGTAGTCGATGTTCTTGCTGTTCAGCGCCGCCACGCACATGCGGCCGGTGTCGGTGCCGTAGACGCCGAACTCGCTGCGCAGGCGCAACATCTGGTTCTTGGAGAGGCCCGAGTAGCTGAACATGCCGACCTGGGTGGTGATGAAACTCATGTCCTGTTGCACGCCCGCGGCCTTCAGGCCTTCGACCAGCTTGCTGCGCATCAGCTTGATGCGCCCGCGCATCTCGGCCAGCTCCGCTTCCCACTGGGCGCGCAGCTTGGGGTCTTCCAGCACCATGGCCACCACCGCGCCGCCGTGCGTGGGCGGGTTGGAGTAGTTGGTGCGGATCATGATCTTCAGCTGGCTCAGTACCTTGTCGGCTTCTTCCTTGCTGGCGCACAGCACCGACAGCGCGCCGACGCGCTCGCCGTACAGGCTGAAGCTCTTGGAAAACGAGGTCGAGACGAAGAAGCTCAGGCCGGCGGCGACGAACTCGCCGACCACCGCGCCGTCCTCGGCGATGCCCTGCGCGAAACCCTGGTAGGCCATGTCGAGAAAGGGCGTCAGCCGGCCGGCCTTGACCACCTCGATCACCTGGCTCCACTGCGCTGGCGTGATGTCGTAGCCGGTGGGGTTGTGGCAGCAGGCGTGCAGCACCACGATGGTGCCAGGCGCGGCGGCCTTCAGATCGGCCAGCATGCCGTCGAAATCGAGCGCGCGCGTGGCGGCGTTGTAGTAGCGGTAGCTGCCGACCTCGAAGCCGGCCTGCGTGAACAGCGCGCGGTGGTTTTCCCAGCTCGGGTCGCTGATCAGCACCTTGGCGTTCGGGCTCAGCTTCTTCAGGAAGTCGGCGCCGATCTTCAGCCCGCCGGTGCCGCCCAGGCCCTGCACGGTGGCGATGCGGCCGGCCTTGAAGACCTCCGAGTCGGCACCGAAGACCAGTTTCTTGACCGCGTTGTCGTAGGCCGCGATGCCGTCGATCGGCAGGTAGCCGCGCGGCTTGGGGCTGTCCATCAAGGCCTTCTCGGCGGCCTGCACGCATTGCAGCAGCGGCAGCTTGCCCTGGTCGTCGAAGTACACGCCGACGCCCAGGTTGACCTTGTTGGGGTTGGTGTCGGCGGCAAATTGCTCGTTCAGGCCCAGGATCGGGTCACGCGGGGCGAGTTCGACGGAGGAGAAGAGGGACATGGGGCAGACCTGTGCAGGAAAAGCGAGTTGAAAAACGGCAAACAGCCTGAATTCTAGAGCCCGGCGTGCAGGCTGGTGGCGAACCGGGCCGATCGTCTTGAGGCGGCGGCACGTTCGAGGAAAAACGCGTTCAGTGCTTGCGCCGCAGGCGCAAGAAGCCGTCAAGACAATGGTCAGAGCGGCAGCGCATCGACCTGCCGCGCCGTCGCGGTCTGCTGCGCAGCGGGTGCCATCAGCACAACCAGCGGACTCGGCAGGCCGCCCGCCACTTGCCGACATCGACAGAGTTTGTCGCAAGATTGGTTGAGACTTGATCGGATATTCAACCGGAGCCCTACATGCATTCCCTGCTGTCACACGAAGTCCGTCGCTTCGGCGATCACGTCCTGCTCATGGCCCAGATGCGATTTCTGGAAGCTGGGCAGCCCTTGTCCTTTTATCGCAAGTTCCAGTACGGCTTCGACACCCTGCCCGATGACGTGATCGGTCGCGTTGCGGCATTGCCTGGCTGGCGGGTCTTTCGCATCGGCGAGACCCAGACCATCAGCGAGTCCGAGCACACTTGCGTTCGGATCGAGTTGCAACGTCGTGGGTTTGGGACGGGATGCGAGATTGACCTATGGGCTACCTCGGCAGGGACAGGCGCCGCTGCAATTGCTGAACTTCAGCACGCGGTCGGTATTAAGCTTGGAGATCACTATGCCGCCACCGTGGAATGGTGGTATCACGACGGACGTTTTCTGACTTCGAGCTCCATCATGGAGTACTTTGACGACCATCTCCTTCCGTCGGCCTATCCTTGGCTACCCGGAGGACTGGCAGGTTTCACGCGCCGATTCACGCAAGCTTCCGCTGCACCTGTGCTGATCCTGTACGGTCCGCCTGGTACAGGCAAGACCCGGTTGATTCGCCATCTGCTGAATGGTCTCTCACGGCTACGTAAACGCTCGCTGCGTATTGCCTATACAGCAGACACGGAGTCTGCTGCTGGAGATCGCTTCTTTGTCCAGTTCATGGCCGATGAGTACGATGCCATGGTGATCGAGGATGCGGATCATATGCTGACGCCCCGAGCCGATGGCAACCGGTCCTTGCACCGATTCCTGGCAGTCTCCGATGGACTCTTGCAACCACATGGACGGCGCCTGATATTTTCCACCAACCTGCCGTCCAAG
Source organism: Burkholderiales bacterium (assembly GCA_016702555.1). GTDB lineage: Bacteria > Pseudomonadota > Gammaproteobacteria > Burkholderiales > Burkholderiaceae_C > Ottowia. The sequence goes on along the minus strand of JADJDV010000001.1, from coordinate 137,639 downwards.
CTCAGCATCGACGAAGCCCTGATGCGGCCGGGTCGTTGCTTTGCCTGTGTGCCCGCACGCAAGTTGTCGATGGTCGAGGCGCAGGCCGTGGTTGCCGATCTGCACGCGGACGATACAAGCGCTGACACTGTCACGGCGATGCTTGCCCTAGTGGGTGCATCCGCGGTTTCTCTGGCCGACGTTTATGCTGCAAGCCGAGAGTTCAAACATCTGGGCGAGGAACATGGACAGGAACTTCCCACGGCTACTGGACACCCTGAGGCTGGTGCCCCGCAACCGCCACGCATCCACTGAGGACATCCACCGGCACCTGGAGGTGCTGGGCTATGACATCTCCCGCAGGACGGTAGAGCGGGATCTACTGGCTCTGTCCGCAGCGTACGACATTGAGTGTGATGATCGCTCGCGCCCCTATGGCTGGCGCTGGCGCCCTGGATCACATCTGCCTCTGACACCCAGCCTGGACCTGCAGCAGGCGCTCGGCCTGTCTCTCATGGAACGGGAACTGGGCGCCAGCCTGCCGCGGGTGGTTCGGGATGCGCTGGCGCCGTGGTTCCAGGAAAGCCGCAAGCGCCTGGCAACCCATGGGGGGTCGAAGGCGGCGCGCTGGGTCAGGAAGCTGGCGTTTCGGCCTCTGGGGCCACCTTTGCTGCCAGCCGAGGAACCACCCGGCGTGCTGGATGCGGTTAACGAGGCTTTGTTCACGGAGCGCCCTCTCGAGGCGGAGTACCGCAGTGCCCAGGCCGAGGACTATCGCGAGGTGCGACTGCACCCGCTGGGCCTGATACGCACGGGCCTGGTCACCTATCTGGTCGTGTGCTTCGATGGCTATTCCGATCCACGCACCGTGGCCCTGCATCGGCTGCGGCGGGTCAGGATCGCCTCTGATGGTGACCTCAAGGCGCCGCCGGGATTCAGTCTGGAGCAGTTCCTGGACGGCGGGGTACTGGATTTCGGTAGCACGGGGCCGGTACGGCTGCGCCTGCGCATGCATCACGCGGCCGCAAGCCATCTGTACGACACGCCGCTGTCGCGCGATCAGGTAATCACGTCGCAGGAGGGCGGCGAGTGCGTGATCGTCGAGGCTACGGTCAACGACTCGGATCGGCTGGAGTGGTGGATACGGGGGTTTGGGGATTTGGCAGAGCGGTTACCGGACGCGCAGAAGCCGTCGACGCATGGCCGGACGGAATCAAGAAAATAATCATCTCGAGGCACCCGTTGAGATTTACCTCATCCATGACAACCGATACTGCATTTGCGCGTCATACTTTGTTAATAGTATTTACCATCAATCCATCCGGTATGAGCCACTAAAATTTAGCTCGACACGCCGCTTGCTTATCTGAATTTCGAATAAATTCACACTGGCCACTGCCACTACCCGTCAACGCTCTGCACAGGGCTTGAAGGTCGTTGTTTCTGATGAGACCACATTGGCCGCTTCCATAACCCGTAACCGCTCGACAGTAGGTCTGTATGTCGTTGTCACGAATGAATCCACACTGCCCTGAATGGCTCTGAGTCATTGCGCGACACAGAGCTTGGTTGTCGTTATTTCTTATGAATCCGCACTGGCCGTTGCCGTTGCCTATGATTGCACGGCAGAAGGCCTGCATGTCTGCGTCGCGGATGAAGCCACACTGGCCGCTTCCACCACCGGTGTTGGCTCTGCACTGCGCTTGAAGATCAGGGTCTTTGATGAGCCCACACTGTTCACTCTGTGCGTGTGGGTGCGTCGTGCCACAGACTGAGAAAAGTATCAGCAATAATCTTGTAAGAAGGCGCATGTCCAGTTCACTTATGGATTCATACGAGGGCTCATTTTGCACAGAGTCTTCCCCCCTGAGAGGGCGTAAAGGGAAAGGATACCCTCGATGCCGATTTTAGGGTTGTCAGAAACTGCCAAAAATAGACGAAGTGACAGCGCGTCCTCTGCCGCGCTGTTGCAGTTGACATCGCGGCGAACACCATCACTCTACACCCAGTGGGCTCAACACGTCCCGGTTGCACGGTCGCCAGTGCGCGCTGTAATTCCACGCCCAACACACCGTCAGCCAGTCTTGTCCACTGCGCATGTGTTCGCTACAATTGTCTGCGCAGTTGCTCGCGCAATGGGGGCTTGCGATACTCCCACCTGGTTCTCGTCGCCCTTGGCCTCGCCGTTTCTCAACGGTTGAGGGAGAGTCTAGAAACATCCTGCCGAGTGCCGCCATTCCAGACGTTTAGACGGCCTCGGAGGCGTGTTTTGGGGAATTCTGGATTAAAGGTGGATTACGATGAAGCCAAATACACGACGGCAGTGCGTAGTTATCTGGCAAGCGTCGGATACGATAGCTGTTTCACGATTTATATTCTTTTTTAAGAGGACTTACTATGGCGAAAATTTTTGTTGTTGATCATGAATATCAAGCTAATGTCAAGTGCTTCAAGGTTGATCAAGAGTATAAGGCCGATCTGCTTGCTTACGTAGTCGATCAAGAATACAAGGCCACATCTGACGAAAAATGGTTTTATGTGTCACACGACTATCAGGCTACAACAAAAATTTTCTGGGTCAATCAGGAGTACAGTGCTGATCTTAAAGTGTTCTTTGTCAATCAAGAATATAATGCCAAATGGAATAGAGGGCATTCTCTGCAGAGCCGTCTCTAAAATTTATTATGTCATATCATAAGTTGAATGTCCCTACGGCCAGTTTTTTCGAAAATCAGAAAGACGGTCTGATGATTTGTGGAATAAATTGGGGTGGCTCTCCAGATAATCCCTCAGAGGAGGAATCTGCGAGTTTTTTTTCGGATATACGTTATAACAACTATCGTTATCGCACTAAATTGCTTAAGTGGTTCGAGTTGTTTGGGCATCCTCTACAAGTGAAAGAGGAAACGGCAGGCCCCTTTGAGCGATCCATTGTTCAAACTAACTGGCTCAGTTCGCAGTCCCAGAGCATGCGTGGTAAACATTTGCCGTCTGAGTATGTTCGCGAGTGGGAAAACTTCGAATTTCATGTCCAGCAACTGCAACCCAAGTTCATTATTTTTCTCAGTGTAACAATGCTTGGGACATTGAATTCGCGGAACTGCCTGGAGAAAGCGCGACGCCTATTTGGTCCTGAAGCCCCGGTGCAAATACTTCAAAAAGATGTGACGAGCGGAGGAAAGCTTTTAAAGCGCTTTCGCATTGGAATTCAGAAATTCGGAGACATACAAATAGTTGCGCTCCCCCACCCCACGGGGTCGATCGGTCTAAGCGATGAATACATACGAGAGTTTGCTGAAGACATTTCTCCACTGTTGGACCACTACAAAATAGTGCGTGGCTTCAAGGCATAACCCGGATTCTGGTGGTGCTGATGGATGACGTCGTACTGGACGGTGATTTCTACGTCAGACTGCCGAATCTAACTGCTGCCACGGCTCATGGAGAACCATGATGCACTACGGAAAACGCAACATTGCCGCGGGCCTGTTCATCCTTGCAGGTTTCATGGCGCTTGGTTTCTTCTTGATCTACATGGCGCATCTTTCGCCGAGTAGTGAAAAGTGGGCGGCGGAATACGCGGCTGGCGCCCACCTCGAGACCAGAATGGCCCATGTGCACGGCAACCTGTTCGCGCTCTTGAACATCGTGTTTGGGTTACTTCTGCTCAAGCTGCCGTTTCCGGAAACGATACGGAAGTGGGTGTCGTGGCTCGCGCTGGCCGGGCTGCTGATGCCGATCGGGATTTTTCTCAAGGTGGCGCTCGGCTTGCCGCCGGTGCTGGTGGTGGTGGGGGCGCTGTCGATTCTGGTGGCCAGCTTGTGGCTGGGTATCGCGACCATGAAGCTTCGCTCGCCGGCTTGAATGACGGGAAGTGGGGAGGATCTTGAGCGCCGAATCCGCATGGTTTATGGTGCAAGGTTCGCCCGCGTCATGGGCGCTGACCAATCACTGCCCTGATGTCATCCGCTCCACAACCCATCCAGGCCGTTCGTCCGCCGGCCGCCAAGCCGGCGGCGGTCGAGGCGCCGGCCGTGGCCGAAGGCCAGTTCGTCAGCTTCCCCGATTCGCCGTTCCAGCTTTACCAACCGTATCCACCGGCCGGCGACCAGCCGACGGCGATCGAGCAACTGGTCGAGGGCGTGGAAAACGGCGAGGTGTTCCAGACCCTGCTGGGCGTGACCGGCTCGGGCAAGACCTTCACCATGGCCAACGTGATCGCGCGGCTGGGCCGCCCGGCGATCGTGTTCGCGCCCAACAAGACGCTGGCGGCGCAGCTGTACAGCGAGTTCCGCGAGTTCTTCCCGAAGAACGCGGTCGAATACTTCGTCAGCTACTACGACTATTACCAGCCTGAGGCCTATGTGCCGCAGCGCGACCTGTTCATCGAGAAGGACAGCGCCATCAACGAACACATCGAGCAGATGCGCCTGTCGGCCACCAAGAGCGTGCTGGAGCGGCGCGACACGGTGATCGTGGCCACGGTGTCGGCGATCTACGGCATCGGCGCGCCCGACGATTACCTGCAGATGCGCATGATCCTGAAGGTGGGTGGCAAGCAGGGCCAGCGCGACGCCATCGCGCAGCTGGTGCGCATGCAGTACCAGCGCAACGACATGGACTTCGCGCGCGGCAGCTTTCGCGTGCGCGGCGACACCATCGACGTGTTCCCGGCCGAACACAGCGAGCTGGCGGTGCGCATGGAGCTGTTCGACGACGAGGTGGAGAGCATCAGCCTGTTCGACCCGCTCACCGGCCGCGTGCAGCAGAAGGTGCCGCGCTTCGTCATCTACCCCAGCAGCCACTACGTGACGCCGCGCGAGAAGACGCTGGCCGCCGTCGAGACCATCAAGCTGGAGCTGGCCGAGCGCCTGAAGTTCTTCGTCGGCGAAGGCAAGCTGGTCGAGGCGCAGCGCATCGAGCAGCGCACGCGCTTCGACCTGGAAATGCTGACCGAGCTGGGCCACTGCAAGGGCATCGAGAACTACACGCGCCATTTGTCGGGCGCGGCGCCGGGCGAGCCGCCCGCCACGCTGACCGACTACCTGCCGCGCGACGCCATCATGTTCCTGGACGAGAGCCACCAGATGATCGGTCAGCTCAACGCCATGTACAACGGCGACAAGGCGCGCAAGACCACGCTCGTCGAATACGGCTTTCGCCTGCCCAGCGCGCTCGACAACCGGCCGCTGAAGTTCGCCGAGTTCGAGCAGCGCATGCGGCAGGTGGTGTTTGTCAGTGCCACGCCGGCGGATTATGAAAAGCAGCACGCCGGCCAGGTGGTCGAGCAGGTGGTGCGGCCGACGGGCCTGATCGACCCCGAGGTTGAGGTGCGCCCGGCCACGCATCAGGTCGATGATGTGCTGCAGGAGATCCGCGAGCGCGTCACCCGCAACGAACGCGTGCTGATCACCACGCTGACCAAGCGCATGGCCGAGCAGCTGACCGAATACCTGGGCGAGAACGGCGTCAAGGTACGTTACCTGCACTCCGACGTGGACACCGTGGAGCGCGTGGAGATCATCCGCGACCTGCGCCTGGGCGCCTTCGACGTGCTGGTCGGCATCAACCTGTTGCGCGAGGGCCTGGACATCCCCGAGGTGTCGCTGGTGGCGATCCTGGACGCCGACAAGGAAGGTTTTCTGCGCGCCGAGCGCTCATTGATCCAGACCATCGGGCGCGCGGCGCGCAACGTGCGCGGCAAGGCCATCTTGTACGCCGACCGCGTCACCGAGTCGATGAAGAAGGCGATGGGCGAGACCGAGCGCCGCCGCGCCAAGCAGATCGCTTTCAACGCCGAGCACGGCATCACGCCGCGCGGCATTGTCAAGCAAGTGCGCGACCTGATCGACGGGGTCTACAGCGAGAAAAGCGGGCGCGACGCCGAGCGGCTGGGCGCGGCGACCGACCGACGGCCGCTGGAGGAGACCGCCCTGTCCGAGAAAGACCTGGCGCGCGAGATCAAGCGGTTGGAAAAGCAGATGCTCGAGCACGCGCGCAACCTGGAGTTCGAGCAGGCCGCGCGCGTGCGCGATCAGTTGGCGCTGCTGAAGGCGCGCGTGTTCGGCGCCGCTGGCGAGGGCAGCGCGGCGGCCTGAGCGCCGCGCACCGCAGGTTTTAGTTCACCGTCAGATTGTTGTTGACCGACTTCACGCCGCTCACGGCCAGGGCAATGGTCTCGGCGCGCGCCTTGGCGCTGGCGTTGGGCGCCGGGCCGGTCAGGGTGACCACGTGGTCCTTGGTGTCCACGTTGATCTGCAGGCCGCTCAGCTCGCTGTCGGCCAGCAGCTTGGTCTTGACGGCGGCGGTGGTGGCGGCGTCACTGGCCAGGTCGCCGACGCGCTCGGCGGCAGCGCTGACCTCGGCCTTGGCTTCACGCGCTTCCTGACGGATCTCTGCGCCAGCCTCCTTGGTGGCGGCCTTGGTGTCGGCCGCGGCTTCGCTGGCGGCTACTTTGGCGTCGCGCGCGGCTTCAGCGGCTTTTGCCTGTACATCCTGCGCCGCCTGTTCGGTCTTGGCGATGCCGGCGTCCAGCTTTTGTCCGGCGGTGCGGTCGTCGTTCTTGTTGCAGGCGGCCAGGCCGGTGGCCAGCGCCACGGCGAGGGCGATGGCGCCGAGGCGCGGCAGGTTTTGGGTGGGGGTCATTGCATGCTCCGTACCAGTGAAGATGGGAACAACTGTAGGCAGCCTGGCGCCCGCGCCCTGTCGGCGCGCGAGCGAACGCGGTGTAGGAAGAAAGCCGGCAATGCGTGTCGGTGTCATGCCGTCGGGCCCGGCATGAAGGCGGTGGCCGCCACGCCCAGCAAGGTCTGTCAGAATAGCTTCTTTGCCCTGCCACCGTGGTGAAACTGGTAAACACTGGGGACTTAAAATCCCCCGCCCTCACGGGCTTGGCGGTTCGATTCCGCCCGGTGGCACCAGTCGGGCGCGGCACCGACGCCGTCCTTTTTTGAAAGGCGGTGATCGGCTCGTCGGGCCGCGGTGGGGGTTGCGAGTGAAGGAAACGCCATGAGTCATGAAGACGCACCATTTGAGATTCACGTGCATGGCGACGTGAAATTGCGCGCCGAGGTGGGCTTCGACGCCCTGCAGGACGCCCTCAAGCCCTTGTGGAAATACGCCGGCGCACGCTCGCTGGCCGACGGTGCGGCCAGCCTGTACGAGGACGAGCCGGGCATCCGCTTCGACCCGCACCAACACCTGCTGCAGATGTGCTGGACGCTGCAGGGCGACGAGGATTTCCGCCATCAGCTCGACGATTTGTGTATGAACCTGAACGAGCTGTCCGCCGAGGGCACGCAGATCGAGGTCAGCTTCTACGACGCCGACTACGACGACGAGGATGAGGACGAGCCGGAGGGCGAGGCGCGCGACGACTTCGTGCTGCTGTTCGTCGGCCCGACGCCCGAGGCGATCATGCAGGCGCAGCGCAACCTGCTGGTGGAAGATGTGGTGAACCTGATGGAGCGCCACTTCGACGGCGCCGAACTCGGCGGCGTGGTGGCCGAGATCGACAAGCTGTTCGCCGGCCGCTTCGATGCGCTGACCAGTTCGCTGCAACTGGGCAAGCCGCGCAGCCCGGGCAGCGGCGGCAGTCCCGGCCACGGCAGCGGCCGCCGGCCGCGCCACCTGCATTGAGTCTCCACTGCGCCTGACACGGCGCGCGGCGTCATCGCCGCTTGCTATGCTGCGCGGGCGTCGGCGCCCGGCCGGCGAGGAGCTTGCGCGCATGGCCCAGTTTTCGTCCGACGTCCTCAACCCCGGCGTGCGCCGGCGCGAGGTGTTTGGCTGGGCGATGTACGACTTCGCCAACTCGGGCTACACCACCGTGGTCATCACGGCGGTGTTCGCGGCCTACTTCGTCGGCGGTGTGGCGCAGGGCGCCGACTGGGGGCCGCTGGCCTGGACGGTGGCGCTGTCGATCTCGTACGCCATCGTCATGCTCACCATGCCCAGCCTGGGCGCCTGGGCCGATCTGCGCGGCGCCAAGAAGCGGCTGCTGATGCTGTTCACCGCCGGCTGTGTGCTGTCGACCGCGGCGCTGGCCTGGGTGCAGCCGGGGGGCGTGGCGCTGGCGATGCTGCTGATCGTGGTGTCCAACACCTTTTATTCCTATGGCGAATCGCTGACGGCGGCCTTCCTGCCCGAACTGGCGCGCACCGAGGCCCTGGGCAAGGTGAGCGGCTGGGGCTGGGGCTTCGGCTACATCGGCGGCATGCTGACGCTGGGTGTGTGCCTGGCCTATGTGATGAGCGCCAGCGCGCGCGGCGAGGCGGCGGCGCGCTTCGTGCCGGTGACCCTGCTGATCACCGCCGCCATCTACGGCCTGGCCGCCTGCGTCACTTTCGCGCTGCTGCGCGAGCGGGCCACCGGCGTGCTGGCGCCGGGCGAGGGCGGCGGTGTGCTGGCGGCGCTGCAGCGGCTGGGCACCACCTTCCGTGCGGCGCGCCGCTACCGCGACTTCATCTGGCTGCTGGCCTGCACCGTCGCCTACCAGGGCGGCGTGGCGGTGGCCATCACGCTGGCGGCGATCTACGCCGAACAGGTGATCGGCTTCGTGCAGCAGGAGACCATGACGCTGATCTTCGTGCTGAACCTGGCCGCCGCCGCGGGCGCCTTCGCCTGCGGCCACCTGCAGGACCGCATCGGCCACAAGCTCACGCTGGGGCTGACGCTGATCGGCTGGATCGCCACCTGCGTGATCGCCGCACTGGCCACCACCAAGGGCCAGTTCTGGTGGGCGGCCAGCATCGCTGGTCTGTGCATGGGCTCGTCGCAATCGGCGGGCCGCGCCATGGTCGGCCTGCTGGCACCGGCGCCGCGGCTGGCCGAGTTCTTCGGCCTGTGGAGCTTCGCCACGCGGCTGGCCAGCATCGTCGGCCCGCTCGGCTACGGGCTGATCACCTGGGCCACCGGCGGCAACCAGCGGGTGGCGATCGCGGCCACCGCCATGCTGTTCGTGCTTGGCTTGCTGGCGCTCGTGCCGATCGATCTGCGGCGTGGCCGGGACGCCGCGGCGCAGCCGACGTAAGTGTGGCGCTACGCTGCCAGTGCGCGCATGGCCAGCGCTGGCGGCGCAGACAGGCAGCGCTCTGCCGCCGCCCGCAGAATGTCGTCACTGCCGGTCGCCAGCAGTTCGAGCCGGCCGGCGGGTGGTGCCACCGCGTGGGTGGCGGCAAAGCGCAGCAGGCCGGTGGCATGCAGCAGGCGCTGGACCTGCCGCGCCACCGGCAGACCGGCGTCGACGAGTGCCACGCCGGGCGGCAGGCGCCGCGCGATCTGCGGGCGCAGCAGCGGGTAGTGGGTGCAGCCGAGCACCAGCCTATCGATCGGGGCTGGCGCATCGGATGCGGCCAGCAACTGGGCCAGGTAGCGGTCGAGCAGAGCGCCGCAGGCGCGCTCATCGCCGCTTTGCGCCCAGTGCTCAATCGCCGCCGCCAGGCCATCGGCGGCCAGGGTGCTGACGTGCAGGCCGGCGTGCGTATCGACGATGCTGTGGCGCAGCGCCGCAAACTTGTCGCTGCCGAGCGTGCTGCGCGTGGCCAGCACGCCGACGTGGCCGCTGCGCGTCGCGCGCGCCGCCGGCTTCAGGGCCGGCTCGATGGCGACGATCGGCCAGCCCGGGTTGTCCTGCCGCAGCCGTTCAGCGGCGGCGGCGCTGGCGGTGTTGCAGGCGATCATCAGCAGCTTGGCGCCGTGCGTGTCGCGCAGCTGCTCGGCAATGACCTGGCTGCGCTCGATGATGAAGGCGTCGCTGCGCTCGCCGTAGGGCGTGTGGGCGCTGTCGGCGATGTAGACGATGTCTTCGCCCGGCAGCGCGGTATGCAGCGCCTGCAGCACCGACAGGCCGCCGATGCCGCTGTCGAACACGCCGATCGGCGCGGCGCGGTCGCTGTGGTGCCGCGGTGGCCTCAAGCGGCGGCGACCGGGATGCCCCTGAACTCGCCGGTGGCGATGCGTTTTTCCCACTCGGCCGGACCCGTGATGTGGGCGCTGGTGCCGCCGGCATCGACCGCCACGGTGACCGGCATGTCCACCACGTCGAACTCGTAGATGGCTTCCATCCCCAGGTCCTCGAAGCCGACCACCTTGGCCGTCTTGATCGCCTTGCTGACCAGGTAGGCGGCGCCGCCCACGGCCATCAGATAGGCCGACTGGTGCTGCTTGATCGCCTCGATGGCGGCGGGGCCGCGCTCGGCCTTGCCGATCATGGCGATCAGCCCGGTCTGCGAGAGCATCATGTCGGTGAACTTGTCCATGCGCGTGGACGTGGTCGGGCCGGCCGGGCCGACGGCTTCGTCCCGCACCGGATCGACCGGGCCGACGTAGTAGATGACGCGATTGGTGAAGTCGACCGGCAGCTTTTCACCCTGGGCCAACATATCCTGGATGCGCTTGTGCGCGGCATCGCGACCGGTGAGCATCTTGCCGTTCAGCAGCAGGGTCTGGCCGGGTTTCCAGCTGGCGACTTCTTTCTTGGTCAGCGTGTCGAGGTTCACGCGCCGGCTCTTCTCGGTGTCGGGCGCCCAGTCCACCTTGGGCCACAGGTCGAGGCTGGGCGCGTCGAGGTAGACCGGGCCGCTGCCGTCGAGCACGAAGTGCGCGTGCCGCGTGGCGGCGCAGTTGGGGATCATGGCCACCGGCTTCGACGCCGCGTGCGTCGGGTACATGGCGATCTTCACGTCCAGCACGGTGGTCAGGCCGCCGAGGCCTTGTGCGCCGATGCCGAGTGCGTTCACTTTTTCGAACAGTTCCAGGCGCAGCTCCTCGACCTGGGTCAGCTTTTCGCCCTTCGCCGCCTTGGCCTGCAGCTCGTACATGTCCAGGTCTTCCATCAGCGACTGCTTGGCCAGCAGCACCGCGCGTTCGGCCGTGCCGCCGATGCCGATGCCCAGCATGCCCGGCGGGCACCAGCCGGCGCCCATGGTGGGCACCGTCTTCAGTACCCAGTCGACGATGCTGTCGCTGGGGTTGAGCATGGCCATCTTGCTCTTGTTCTCGCTGCCGCCGCCCTTGGCGGCCACGGTGACGTCCACGGTGTTGCCCGGCGCGGTCTCGGTCACAGTGACGGCGGGCGTGTTGTCCCTGGTGTTCTTGCGCGCGAACTGCGGATCGGCGACGACCGACGCGCGCAGCGTGTTGTCGGGGTGGTTGTAGCCGCGCCGCACGCCTTCGTTGATGGCGTCGTCGAGCGAGCCGGTGAAGCCTTCCCAGCGCACGTCCATGCCCACCTTGAGGAACACGTTGACGATGCCGGTGTCCTGGCACAGTGGCCGGTGGCCGGTGGCGCTCATCTTGCTGTTGGTCAGGATTTGCGCCATCGCGTCCTTGGCGGCCGGGCTCTGCTCGCGCTCGTAGGCGCGCGCCAGATGCTCGATGTAGTCGGCCGGGTGGTAGTAGCTGATGTACTGCAGCGCCGCGGCAATGGATTCGATCAGGTCGTCTTGCTTGATGGTGGTCATGGCACGGTTCTCGAGGGTTCTGGTGGAATCGGTGCGCGATCAGCGGCGTTGCCGACAGGGCTTTGGCGGCTCTGCTACCTTGCGTCAAACCCCTATTTTGACAGTCCTGCTTTCCGCTGGAGGTGAACGATGACAAACCCGGCCACCACGCCCACCCGCACCGAGCGCGATACCCTGGGCCCCATCGAGGTGCCGGCCGATCGCCTGTGGGGCGCGCAGACGCAGCGCTCGCTGCAGAACTTCGACATCTCGGGCGAGCGTCAGCCGCGCGAGATCATCCACGCGCTGGCGCAGGTCAAGCGCGCCTCGGCGGTGGTGAATCAGCGGCTCGGCCTGCTGGAGGCGCGCAAGGCCGAGGCCATCGTGGCCGCCGCCGACGAGGTGCTGGCCGGCCGACACGTGGGCGAGTTTCCGCTGGTGGTCTGGCAGACCGGCTCGGGCACGCAGACCAACATGAACCTGAACGAGGTCATCGCCAACCGCGCCAGCGAGTTGCTGGGCGGCGAGCGCGGCGAGGCGCGGCGGGTGCACCCCAACGACGACGTCAACAAGAGCCAGTCCAGCAACGACGTGTTCCCGACGGCGATGCATGTGGCGGCGGTCGAGGCGCTGACGCACCGCCTGCTGCCGGCGCTGGCGCGCCTGCGTGCGACGCTGGCGGCCAAGTCCGAAGCCTTTGCCGACATCGTCAAGATCGGCCGAACCCATTTGCAGGACGCCACGCCGCTGACGCTGGGGCAAGAATTCTCGGGCTACGTAGCCCAGTTGGACCATGCCGAGCGGCACCTGCGCGCCGCGCTGCCGCACCTCGGTGAGCTGGCCCTGGGCGGCACGGCGGTGGGCACGGGGCTGAATGCGCCCGAGGGCTATGCCGAAGCCGCGGCGGCCGAACTGGCCCGGTTGACGGGCCTGCCGTTCGTGACATCGCCCAACAAGTTCGAGTCGCTCGCCTCGTGCGATGCGCTGGTGTATGCCCACGGCGCCCTGAAGGGCCTGGCCGCCAGCCTGATGAAGATTGCCAACGACGTGCGCTGGCTGGCCAGCGGCCCGCGCAGCGGCATCGGCGAAATCAGCATCCCCGAGAATGAACCCGGCTCATCCATCATGCCGGGCAAGGTCAACCCGACGCAGAGCGAAGCCATGACCATGCTGTGCGCGCAGGTGATGGGCAACGACGTGGCGATCGGCATCGGCGGGGCGTCGGGCAACTTCGAACTGAACGTGTTCCGCCCCGTGATCGCGCACAACTTCCTGCAGAGCGTGCGCCTGCTGGCCGACGGCATGGTCAGCTTCAACGACCATTGCGCGGTGGGCATCGAGCCCAACCGCGCGCGCATCGACGAACTGGTGCAGCGCTCGCTGATGCTGGTGACGGCGCTGAACACGCACATCGGCTATGACAAGGCCGCGCAGATCGCCAAGCGGGCGCACCAGGAGGGCCTGAGCCTGCGCGAAGCGGCGCTGGCCAGCGGCCACCTCACGGGCCAGCAGTTCGACGCCTGGGTGCGGCCGCAGGACATGGTGTAGCTGCCCTCGTGGCGCGCGATCGGTGTCCCGGTGGGCGTCGCGCATGCCATCAATCGGTGTGAAGACGGCTTGTCCGCGGGCGGATCGGGCAACGAACCTGGGACAGGCAGGGGATTGGCGGGCGAGTAGAGTATTGGGGCGACACCCTGAGTCAGTGCTTTGTAAGAGCCTGGCCGGATGATGATAAGGTTTGGACGGGCGCATTGGCCCGGTATGTGCAACGAAGAAATCAGGAGACGAGGCTCATGAGCGCCATTCAGACGATATTGGTTGAAAACCGCGTATTTCCCCCCAGCGAGGCGATGGTGAAATCCGCGCACGTCAGCGGCATGGAGGCATACCGCGCGCTGTACGAAGAGTCAGAGCGGGATTTCGAGGGTTTCTGGGGCCGTCTGGCCAAGGAGCATCTGGTCTGGGCCAAGGAGCCGACGCAGGTGCTGGACGAGTCCAACAAGCCGTTCTACAAGTGGTTTGCCGACGGCGAGCTGAACGCCAGCGCCAACTGCCTGGACAAACACATGGGCACGCCGGTCGAGCACAAGACCGCCATCATCTTCGAGGCCGACGGCGGCGAAGTCACCAAGATCACCTACCGCGAACTGCTGGACCGCGTCAGCCAGTTCGCCAACGGCCTGAAGGCGCATGGCATCAAGAAGGGCGATCGCGTCCTCATCTACCTGCCAATGTCGATCGAGGGCGTGGTCGCCATGCAGGCCTGCGCGCGCTTGGGCGCCATCCACAGCGTCGTGTTTGGCGGCTTCTCGGCGCGCTCGCTGCAGGAACGCATCATTGATGGCGGCGCCGTCGCCGTGATCACGGCCAACTTCCAGATGCGCGGCGGTCGAGAGATGGCGCTGAAGGCCATTGTCGACGAGGCCCTGGCACTGGGCGACTGCGAGAGCATCAAGAACGTCTTCGTCTATGAGCGCACGGCCAGCACCTATCCCATGACCGCCGGGCGCGACAAGACTTTCGCGCAATTGCTGGAAGGCCAGAGCACGGATTGCCCGCCGGTGATGGTCGATGCCGAGCACCCGCTCTACATCCTCTACACCTCAGGTTCCACAGGCAAGCCGAAAGGCGTGCAGCACTCCACCGGCGGCTACCTGTTGCAGGCCAAGCTGACCATGGAGTGGAGCTTCGATTTGAAGCCCGAGGACGTGTTCTGGTGCACCGCCGACATCGGTTGGGTGACCGGCCACACCTATGTGACCTACGGCCCGCTGGCCGCCGGCGCCACCGAGATCGTGTTCGAGAGCGTGCCGACCTACCCGGACGCCGGCCGCTTCTGGCAGATGATCGAGCGCCACAAGTGCAGCGTCTTCTACACCGCGCCGACGGCGATCCGCTCGCTCATCAAGGCCGCCGAGACCAACGAGAAGGTGCACCCGAAGAACTACGATCTGTCGAGCCTGCGCATCATCGGCAGCGTCGGCGAGCCGATCAACCCGGAAGCCTGGGTGTGGTACTACACGAACGTCGGCGGCGAGCGTTGCCCTGTGGTCGACACCTATTGGCAGACTGAAACCGGCGCGCACATGATCAACCCACTGCCGGGCGCGACACCGCTGGTGCCGGGCTCATGCACGCTGCCGCTGCCTGGCATCTTCCCGGCCATCGTCGACGAAGCCGGCGAAGAGTTGCCCGACGGCGTGGGCGGCCTGCTGGTCTACAAGCGGCCGTGGCCGTCCATGGTGCGCACGCTCTGGGGGGACCCCGAGCGGTTCAAGAACACCTATTTCCCGCCCGAGATGAAGGGCTGGTACCTGGCCGGCGATGCCGCGGTGCGCACCATTGGCGACAGCTACTACCGGGTCACTGGCCGCACCGACGACGTGCTCAACGTGTCAGGCCACCGCATGGGCACCATGGAGATCGAGTCGGCCCTGGTCGCCAAGACCGATTTGGTGGCCGAGGCTGCCGTGGTGGGGCGCCCCGACGACGTGACGGGCGAGGCGATCTGTGCCTTCGTGGTGCTCAAGCGCCCGGTGCCCGAGGGCGACGAAGCGAAGGCGATTGCCAAGGAATTGCGCGACTGGGTGAGCAAGGAGATCGGACCCATCGCCCGGCCCAAGGACATCCATTTCGGCGAAAACTTGCCCAAGACGCGCTCGGGCAAGATCATGCGCCGCTTGCTGCGCACGCTGGCCAAGGGCGAGAAGATCACCCAGGACACCACCACACTGGAAAACCCGGCGATCCTGGCGCAGTTGGGTCAGACGTACTGATCTGGCGCCTGGCGCGAATGGCTGCTCCGCGCGGCCATTCGCGACAGCCACGAAAAAGCCCGCTTCAAGCGGGCTTTTTCGTGGCAACGTGCAGCGCTTACTTGAGCGACAGCACCCAAGCCGCCAGTTTCTTGGCGTCGGCCTCGTTGACGTTGGCGTTGGCGGGCATCGGCACCGCGCCCCAGATGCCGCTGCTGCCCTTGATGATGTGCAGCGCCAGGGTATCGGCCGCCTTGGCGTCGCCAGCGTATTTCTTCGCCACGTCCTTGTAGGACGGGCCGACCAGTTTCTTGTCGACCGCGTGGCAGGCCATGCAGTTCTTGGACTTGGCCAGCGCTTCGTCCGCCATGGCGGGGGAAGCCAGGGTAACAGCCGCCAATGCGGCAAAGCTCAACAGGATTCGCTTCATCGTCATTCCTCTTCGTGGGTAGTGGAGCACCAATCGCTCAACGCAATTGTAGGTGCCGAGGTTGACAGCTTGGCGTATAACCCCACTTGAATCAGATCAAGAAAATCATGTACCTGCTCGGCCTGGGACTTGTCTTGCTGCTGTTGAAGTGGCAGCAGATCGGCGTGGTGGCCGGCTGGTCCTGGTGGCTGGTGCTGGCGCCGTTCGCCGGTGCGGCGCTGTGGTGGACGCTGTCGGATCTGAGTGGCCTCACGCGCCGCCGCGCGGCCGCGCGCGAGCAGCGGCGCCAGCGCGAACGTGTCGAGCGACAGCGCCAGGCGCTGAGCGGCGGCCACACCAAGCCGCCGCTGCGCCGCGGCTGACGCGGCCGCGAACCCAATGAAAAAAGCCCTGGGCGGACCGAATCCGCGCAGGGCTGGCGTCTGGCTGCGGCGCGGCGGGCCGCCCCGTTCGCGGCGTGGCGCCGCTCAGACCGATTCGAAGTCGTCCAGCACCGCGCCCTTACTGGCGCTCGATGCGCTGTGGGCGAACTTGGCCAGCACGCCGCGGGTGTAGCGTGGCGCCGGCTTCTTCCAGCCCTGGCGGCGCTTGGCCAGCGTGGCGTCGTCGACGTTCAACTGCAGCAGCAGCTGCCTGGCGTCGATGGTGATGGAGTCACCTTCCTCGATCAGCGCGATGTTGCCGCCGGCGGCCGCCTCGGGCGCGACATGGCCGACCACCATGCCCCAGGTGCCGCCGGAAAAGCGCCCGTCGGTGATCAGGCCCACGCTCTCGCCCAGGCCCTCGCCGACCAGGGCGCTGGTGGGCGCCAGCATCTCGGGCATGCCGGGGCCGCCCTTGGGGCCCAGGTAGCGTAGCACCACCACGTCGCCGGCCTTGATCTTGCCGGCCAGGATGGCCGCCAGCGCCGACTGCTCGTCGTCGAACACGCGCGCCGGGCCGGTGATGACCGGGTTCTTCAGGCCGGTGATCTTGGCCACGCTGCCCTCGGGGCTGAGGTTGCCCTTCAGGATCGCCAGGTGTCCTTCGTCGTACATCGGCTGGGCGATCGGGCGGATCACGTCCTGATCAGCCCGTGGCTGGTCGGGAACGTCGGCCAGGGCCTCGGCAATCGTCTTGCCGGTGATGGTCATGCAGTCGCCGTGCAGCAGGCCCGCGTTCAGCAGCATCTTCATCACCTGCGGAATGCCGCCGGCCTTGTGCAGGTCGACCGCCAGGTACTTGCCGCTGGGCTTCATGTCGCAGAACACCGGCACCTTCTTGCGCATGCGCTCGAAGTCGTCGATGGTCCACTCGACCTCGGCCGCGTGGGCGATGGCCAGGAAGTGCAGCACCGCGTTGGTCGATCCGCCGACGGCCATGATCACGGCCACGGCGTTCTCGATCGACTTGCGCGTGACGATGTCGCGCGGCTTCAGATCCTTCTTGATGGCCTCGATCAGCACCTTGGCCGACTCCTTGGCCGAATCGACCTTTTCCTGGTGCGGGTTGGCCATGGTGGAGGAGTACGGCAGGCTCATGCCCAGCGCCTCGAAGGCGCTGCTCATGGTGTTGGCGGTGTACATGCCGCCGCAGGAGCCGGTGCCGGGGATGGCGTGCTGCTCGATCTCCTTGAGCCGCTGGTCGCTGATCTTGCCGGCGGCGTTCTCGCCCACCGCCTCGAACACGCTGACGATGTTCAGGTCGCACCCTTCCAGGCAGCCCGGCTCGATGGTGCCGCCGTAGACGTAGATGCTGGGCACGTTGCTGCGCAGCATGCCCATCATGCCGCCGGGCATGTTCTTGTCGCAGCCGCCGATCACCACGCAGCCGTCCATCCACTGGCCCTGCACGCAGGTCTCGACGCAATCGCTGATCACCTCGCGGCTGACCAGCGAGTACTTCATGCCCTCGGTGCCCATGGCCATGCCGTCCGAGATGGTCGGGGTGCCGAACGTCTGGGCGTTGCCGCCGGCCTCGTGGATGGCCTCGACCGCCGCGTCGGCCAGCTTCTGTAGGCCCGAGTTGCAGGGCGTGATGGTGCTGTGGCCGTTGGCGACGCCGATCATGGGCTTGTCGAAGTCGGACTCGGTGTAGCCCATGCCGTAGTACATGGAGCGGTTGGCGGCGCGCGCCTTGCCCTGGGTGATGTGGGCGCTGCGGTGGTTGATCGGCTTGATCGGGATGACTTTGTGCTCGGCCATGCGGTGCTCTCGTGCGGGTTGCGGAAAAGGAGGTCGGCAAGCGTCGATGCACTGTGCCGGAGCCTGCCAGTATGCGACAGCCGGCGGCGCGAATCCAATCCGATCGCTCCTACGCATTGATATGCTTGGCATATGAATGAGCCGGACAGAAGCGCGCGCATTGAATTACGCCAGTGGCGCCAGTTTGTCGCCGTGGCCGAGGAGTTGCACTTCGGCCGCGCGGCGCAGCGCCTGCACATGACGCAGCCGCCGCTGACGCAGGCCATCGCCGGCCTGGAGCAGGCCCTGGGCACGCGCCTGTTCGAGCGCACGCGCCGGCATGTGGCCCTGAGCCCGGCCGGCGCCGCGCTGCTGCCCGAAGTGCGCGAAGTGCTGGCGCGCGCCGCCACGCTGCCGCGGCTGGCGCGGGCGGCGGCGCAGGGCGAGGTCGGGCAGGTGCGGCTGGCCTTCGTCTCCACCGCCGGCTTCGAGTTGCTGCCGCGCTGGGTGCCGGCCTGGCGCGCGGCGGCACCGGGTGTGCATCTGGAACTGATCGAGGCCACCGGTGACGTGCAGCTGGCGCTGCTGGAGCGCGGCGAGGTCGATGCCGGCCTGATGCTGCTGGCCAGCGGGTTGCCGTCACCCGGCCTGGCGCAGCTGCGGGTGGCCAGCGAGCCGCTGCTGCTGGCCCTGCCCGAGCAGCATCCGCTGGCCGAGGCGGGCGCGCCGGCACTCGCCCAGGTGCTGGCCGAGCCGCTGGTGATCTTTCCGCGCCGCATCGCGCCGGGGCTGCACGACGCCATCTTCGCGCTCTATCAGGCGG
The DNA here is from genome assembly GCA_016702555.1 of Burkholderiales bacterium. GTDB lineage: Bacteria > Pseudomonadota > Gammaproteobacteria > Burkholderiales > Burkholderiaceae_C > Ottowia. Next base: position 119,049 of record JADJDV010000001.1, on the reverse strand, counting down.
CCGGGCGCGCGCCGGTGGTGGTGCAGGAGGCGATCCAGATGCAGACCATCGTCAACCTGGTCTCTGCGGGGTTGGGGCTGGCCTGGGTGCCGCGCAGCGTGCAGCAGTTCCGGCGCCCCGGCGTGGTCTACCGCGCCATGGCCGGCGCCGGGCGCCCGCGCGTGCCGGGCTGCGAGACGCGGCTGGTGTGGCCGGAGGGCGAGCCCGGCCCGGCGCTGGCGCGCTTTCTGCAATTCGTGCGCGCACAAGTCTGACACCGGGGCGACCGATGGCGCAGGCACAATCGGCGCCATGCTGATTCACCCGAACATCGATCCGGTGGCGATCCGGCTCGGTCCGCTGGCGGTGCACTGGTACGGCCTGACCTACCTGGTGGCGTTTGTGCTGTTCTTCTGGCTGGCCAAGCGGCGCCTGCGGCACGAGCCATTCGCCTCGATCACCGAGCCGGCGCCCTGGACGCGGCGCGACATCGAGGACCTGCTGTTCTGGGGCGTGCTGGGCGTGATCCTGGGCGGGCGGCTGGGCTACAGCCTGTTCTACAAGCCGGCGTATTACGCGGCGCACCCGCTGGAGATCCTGGCCATCTGGCAGGGCGGCATGAGCTTTCACGGCGGCATGCTGGGCGTGATCGTCGCCATGATGCTGTGGGCGCGCACGCGCGGCCGGCCCTGGCTGCAGGTGACCGACCTGATCGCGCCCTGTGTGCCGCTCGGCCTGGCGTCGGGGCGCGTCGGCAACTTCATCAACGGCGAACTGTGGGGCCGCGTGGCCGACCCGTCGCTGCCCTGGGGCATGGTGTTTCGCGGTGCGGGCGACGCGCCGCGCCATCCGTCGCAGGTCTATCAGTTCTTGCTGGAGGGCGTGCTGCTGTTTGTGCTGCTGTGGTTGTACGCGCGCCGGCCGCGCCGGATGGGGCAGGTCAGCGGGGCCTTTCTGGTCGGCTATGGCGTGCTGCGTTTCATCGCCGAGTATTTCCGTGAACCCGATGCGCACCTGGGCCTGCTGGCGCTGGGCATGAGCATGGGGCAGTGGCTGTGCCTGCCGATGGTGCTGGCCGGCGTGGCGATGTGGGTGTGGGCGAGCCGCCGGACCGATGCCGGTGCGGTGGCCGCCTGAGTGCCGGCCGTGAACGGGGTGAACGACGATGGCCGATGAGTTGAAGGATTCCCCCGCCGCCGCGCGCAGCACGCGCGAGCGCCTGGGCGCGGTGCTGGGGCGGCCGCAGGAGGCGCTGTCGCCCTGGGTGTTGCGGCGCACCTTGCGCGAGTTGCGCCACGTGGCCGACCCGACGGTGAGCGACGTCGAGGGTGGCCGACGTGCCGCCGGCGTGGCCGGCTGGTACGCCAAGGCCACGCCCGAGCAGCGGCGCGACTGTTGGCTGCTGATGAGCGAGCAGTTCGCGCCCGATTCGGCCGCGATCCAGAGCGCACGCGAAGCCTACGAGGCGGCGCTGGGCAGCGACGACGAGGCGCAGGCCGAGGTGCGCCTGCGCCGCGCCATCACGGCGCCGCGCACGCGCCTGCTGCAGCGCTTCGCGGCGTTTCCGGACGGCGTGCGCTTTCTGGTCGATCTGCGCGCCGAGCTGTTGCCGCAGCTCAAGAGCAACAAGCGGCTGCTGGCGCTGGACGCCGAGCTGGAAGAGCTGTTTTCCACCTGGTTCGACGTCGGCTTTCTGGAGCTGCGCCGCATCAGCTGGGATTCGCCGGCCTCGCTGATCGAGAAGCTGATCAAGTACGAAGCGGTGCACGACATCCGCAGCTGGGCCGACGCCAAGAACCGGCTCGACCAGGATCGGCGTTGCTACGGCTTCTTCCATCCGCGCCTGCCGGGCGAGCCGCTGATCTTCGTCGAGGTGGCACTGCTGCGCGAACTGGCCGCCGGCATCACGCCGCTGCTGGACGAGGACGCCGAGGCCGCCGACCTGCAGAAGGCGACGACGGCGATCTTCTACTCCATCAGCAACACGCAGCGCGGGCTGCGCGGTGTCAGCTTCGGCGATTCGCTGATCAAGCGCGTGGTGGAGACCCTGCACGGCGAGTTTCCGCAACTCAAGACCTTTGCCACGCTGTCGCCGATTCCCGGCCTGCGCGCCTGGCTGGGCAGGCAGGCGCAGCGCCTGCTCGATGAGCTGCCGGCGCGCAGCCGCAGCGCGCTGGCGCGCGAGCTGGGCGAGGCGCAAGCCACGGCGCCGACACTGCTGGCCGCGTTGGATCGCGTGACCGAACTGGACGAGAAATCGGCCGTGCGCCGCTGGCTGAAGAGTGCCGTCGCACGCTTTCTGGCGACCGAACTCGACGACGAAGGCCGTCCGCTTGACGCCGTGGCGCGCTTTCATCTCGGCAACGGCGCGCGCGTCGAGCGCATCAACTGGCTCGCCGATCCCTCGCCCAAGGGCTTGCGCCAGTCGCACGGGCTGATGGTGAACTACCTGTACGACCCCAAGCGCCTGGACAAGCATCGGGCGCTGCTGGCCCAAGGGCAAATCCCCGTGTCCAGCGCGGTGGAAAGCCTGCTAGATTGAGTCTTCCAATCACCATGAGGAGACCGCTGGCATGACTTTCGCATTCAACCGTCGTCAGGCGCTGCTGGGCGCGGCCGCTTTCACGCTGCCGGGCCTGGCGCGGGCGCAATCCTGGCCCACCAAGCCGGTCACGCTGATCGTGCCCTTTCCCGCCGGTGGCGGCACCGACGCCTTCGCGCGCCCGCTGGCGGCACAGTTCTCCAAGCTGACCGGCAAGACGCTGGTGATCGACAACCGCGGCGGCGCCGGTGGCACCGTGGGTGCCTCGGTGGCGGCCAAGGCGGCCGGCGACGGCTACACGCTGTTCATGGGCGGCGCCCACCACATGATCGCGCCCAGCATGTACCCCAAGCTGGACTACGACATCGAGAAGGACTTTGTGCCGTTGGTGCAGGTGGCCAGCGTGCCGCAGGTGCTGGTGGTCAATCCCAGGCGCGTGACGCAGCCGACCGCCCAGGCACTGATCGAGCACCTGCGCAAGAACCCGGGCAAGCTCGACTACGCCTCGGCCGGCGCCGGCTCGGTGCACCACCTGGCGGGCGAGCTGTTCAAGATCCAGACCAAGACCTCAATCACCCACATTCCCTACCGCGGCGCCGGCCCGGCCCTGCAGGACCTGATCGCCGGCACGGTGGACATGGCCTTCGACGGCCTTGGCTCGTCGGCCGGGCACATCAAGGGCGGGCGCATCAAGGCGCTGATGGTGGCGGGCAAGCAACGCAACCCGGCGATTCCGGACGTGCCCAGCGCGACCGAGGTCGGCCTGCCCGACTACAACGTGCAGACCTGGTACGGCATCTGGGCGCCCAAGGGCATGCCGGCCGACGCGCAGCAGGCCGCCATCGAGGTGATCCGCAAGTCCTGCCAGGAGCCCGACGCCAAGACCGTGTGGCAAGGGCAGGGCGCCGACTTCCCCGGTGTCAGCGGGGCACAGTTCGCCAGCCTGATCCGCGACGAGATCAGCCGCTGGGCGCAGGTGGTGAAGGCGTCGGGCGCCAAGCTGGAGTGATCTGCCCTTGTCCGGCCATGTGAGTCTGGGCAGCGACGGCGACGCACGGGTCGCCGTCGTCACGCTGTCGAACCCGTCCAAGTTCAACGCCATGTCGCGCGCCATGTGGCGCGAGTTGCGAGAGGTGTTCGCGCGCATCCAGGCGAGCCGCGATTGGCACGCCGTGCTGCTGCGCGGCGAGGGCGCGCACTTCTGCGCCGGCGGTGACATCGCCGAGTACCCGGACTTTCGCTTCGACGCCGACCGGCTGCGTGCCTTTCACGAGGACGAGGTCTGGGGCGGCCTGCAGGCGGTGCTCGACTGCGATCTGCCCATCGTCGCCGCCATCGGCGGCCACTGCATGGGCGCGGGGCTCGAGATTGCCTGCTGCTGCGACATCCGCATCGCCGCCGAGGATGCGAAATTCGGTGCGCCGATCGCGCGCCTGGGCTTTCCGATGGCGCCGCGCGAGGCGCAGCTGGTGGCGCGCGTGGCCGGCGCCGCGAGCGCGCGCGAGCTGCTGCTGGAAGCGGCGGTGCTGGATGCGCGCGAGATGAAGGCGCGCGGCTTTCTGAATGGCGTGCTGCCGGCGCCCGAACTGATGGCCGAGGCGCAGCGGCGCGCCGCGCGCATCGCCACGCTGGCGCCGCAGGCGGCGCGCCTGAACAAGCGCACCCTGCGCGCGCTTGAGGCGGCGGCCACCGTGCCCGAACCGCTGCTCGCCAGCGCCTACGATTACGCCGACAGCGCCGAGCACCGCGAGGGCATCGCGGCCTTTCTGGCCAAGCGGCCGGCGCGTTTCTAAGACTTTGTTTCCCCAGTTCCTCCGCCATGTCCAACCAGAACCTGTTCGCCACCCTGCGTGCCGCTTTTCCCGCCGATCTGGACCGTGTCGCGGTCGAGACCGACAACGGCCTCCTCTATTCCTGGCGCGACCTCGACCGCGCCACCGCCATGGTGGCCAACCTGCTGCAGTCGCTCGATATCCCCAAGCCCGCCGACGGCATGCCGCCACGCGTGGCGGTGCAGGTCGAGAAGTCGGTCGAGGCGATGGTGCTGTACCTGGCCACGCTGCGCGCCGGCTTCGCCTTCCTGCCGCTGAACACCGCCTACCAGAGCGGCGAGATCGAGTACTTCATCGGCAACGCCGAGCCGGCGGTGGTGGTGTGCAGCAGCAAGAACTTCAGCTGGGTCAGCGCCATCGCCTTCAAGGCCGGCACGCGCCATGTCTTCACGCTGGACGACGACCGCAGTGGCAGCCTGCTGGAGCGCGCCGCGCACTGCAGCGACCGGCAGACACCGGTGCAGCGCGGCGAGGATGACCTGGCCGCCATCCTCTACACCAGCGGCACCACCGGCCGCAGCAAGGGCGCCATGCTGTCGCACGGCAACCTGACCAGCAACGCGGTGATGTTGAAGGACTACTGGGGCTGGCAGCCCGGCGACGTGCTGATCCATGCGCTGCCGATCTTCCATGTGCACGGCCTGTTCGTCGCCATCCACGGCGCGCTGCTGAATGGCAGCACCATGTTGTGGCATGGCAAGTTCGACCCCAAGCGCGTGATCGCCGACCTGCCGCGCGCCACCGTATTCATGGGGGTGCCGACGCTGTACGTGCGCATGCTGGGCGAGTCGGCGCTGACGCAGAGCCAGGCCGCGCACATGCGCCTGTTCATCAGCGGCTCGGCACCGCTGTTGATCGAGACCTTCAACGATTGGCAGGCGCGCACCGGCCACACCATTCTCGAGCGCTACGGTATGAGCGAGACCATCATGCTCACCAGCAACCCGTACCGTGCCGATGCGCGCTATGGCCATCAGAGCGAGCGGCGCGGCGGCACGGTGGGTTTTCCGCTGCCGGGCGTGAGCGTGCGGGTGCGCGGCGACGAGGGGGCCGACCTGCCGGTCGGCGAGATTGGTGGCATCGAGGTGGCGGGGCCGAACGTGTTCAGCGGCTACTGGCGCATGCCGGAGAAAACCGCCGAGGAGTTCACTGCCGATGGTTTCTTCAAGACCGGTGACGTCGGCCAGCAGGACGCGCGCGGCTACGTCACCATCGTCGGACGCAGCAAGGACTTGATCATCAGCGGCGGCTACAACGTCTACCCGGCCGAAATCGAGAGCGTGCTGAACGACATGCCCGGTGTGGCCGAAAGCGCCATCGTCGGCGTGCCGCACCCGGATTTCGGTGAAGTGGGCGTGGCGGTCGTCATCGCCAGGCCGGGCGCCACGCTGGACGCCGAGCAACTGCTGGGCGCTCTCAAGGCCCGGCTGGCCAACTTCAAGATCCCGAAACGCTGCTTCATTGCCGCCGAGCTGCCGCGCAACACCATGGGCAAGGTGCAGAAGAACCTGCTGCGCAATCGGTACCAGGGCCTGTTCACCGACGCATGATCGCCGGTGCTGGATTACCGGTCTTGACTGACAGGCCGCCAGATGCGTGCCGGCTACACTGCCGGTGGATACGGCCCGGCGATGCGCGCCGCGGCCGCGACACGAACGAATAAGGAAAAGGAGCCCTAACCATGTCCTTGAGATCGCTGCTGCTGCTGCTGGTCGGCGCAGTCATCGTCGCCTTCATCGGCGTCAACTGGGTCGAGATGACGCGACCGACCGACCTGTCTCTGATCTTCACCGAGATTCGCGCGCCGCTCGGGCTGGTGCTGCTGGGCCTGATGGCGCTGCTGTCGGTGGTGTTCGTCGGCCTGATCGCCTACACGCAGGGTACGGTGCTGATCGAGACGCGCCGCCACGCCAAGGAACTGTCTGCGCAGCGCGAGCTGGCCGACAAGGCCGAGGCCTCGCGCTTCACCGATCTGCGCGCGCACCTCGACCAGGAAGTGGCGCGCCTGTCCGACGTGATCAACGGCCACACGCGCGAGACGCTGGCGCGCGTCGACCGCGCCGAGATGGGCTTGCGTGACCGCCCGGTGGACCTGGAGATCGGCCGCCTGGTGCAGGCGGTCGAGTCGCACAACCGCGAACTGCACGCGCGCGTCGACCGGCTGGAGATGGGCTTGCGCGAGGGCCTGAGCGGCTACACGCCAGCGCTGCCGAGCGTGCAGCCGGCGGCGCTCACCGCGGCATCGGCGGTGGCGACGGCGCCTGCACAGCCGCAAGGCAATGACGATCCCGTGGGGCAGGCGGTGCCGCGCTGAGGCGCCGCCGGGCGGCGGCGATGGATGGACAACGGCTTCAGGCGCGTGCGCCTGAAGCCGTTGTCGTTCTTTCGTCGTTGGCGGGCGCCCGGTGCGCCCGCTGGTGTCGCCTCAGCGCAGCACCAGCACTGGAATCTCGGAATGCGTCAGTACCTGCTGCGTCTCGCTGCCCAGCAGCAGGCGCTTGACGCCCCTGCGGCCGTGCGAGGCCATCACGATCAGGTCGGCCTTGTGCCGCTTGGCGGCGGCGATCACGGCGTCGGACACCACATCCGATTTGGCCAGCACCGACTTGACCTTGACGCCCTTGGATTCGCCGGTCTTCTTGACGGCGTCGACGATTTCCTGGCCGTCGGCGGCCCATTGCTCCTCCACCTTGGTGATGTCCTGCGCCGACAGCGGCACCGCGCCTTCGAAGTAGCTTTGCGGATAGCGGGGCACCACCTTCAGCGCCACCAGTTCGGCACCGCAGGTCGCGGCCAGCTGGATGGCGCTGTCGACGGCTTTCTTGGACAGTTTGGAGCCGTCGGTGGCGACAAGGATGCGTTGGAACATGGTGTTTCTCCTGTGGTTGATTCGTTGACTGCCGTTCGCATAAATGTGCACAGCAAGCGCAACGATACCTTAACCAGACGTGCGGCTGCGACTCTTGACGGTAGTCAAGCCCTTGCAAGGCAAAGCGCCTAAAGTCGCGCGGCTTATGCAAGGCGAGGCTGTGATCCCTTCGGTGTCTCCCACGCTGCCCGCGCCCGCGCGCGCGTCGGGTGCGTTCGCGCTGCTCGACGAGCGCGACGAGTGGCTGGAGTTCAGCCGCCCGCAAGGCGGTGCCGACGCTCAGGGGCCGGGCACGCACTGGGAATCGACGGTGGTGTTCGAGGGCATGCACTGCGCCGCCTGCGCGGTCACCATCGAGCAGGCGCTGCGCGCCAGCCCCGGCGTGCGCGAGGCCGAGGTCAATGCCGCCAGCCACCGCGGCCGCGTGGTGTGGGAAGAGGGCGCGACCGTGCCCTCGCGCTGGATGGAGGCGGTGCTGCGCAGCGGCTATCGCCCGCTGCCGGCGCACGACGCCATGGGCAGCGCGCGTCGCCAGGCCGAGACGCGCAAGATGATGTGGCGCCTGGGCGTGGCCTGGCTGTGCACCATGCAGGTGATGATGTATGCGGCGCCGGAATACTTCACCGGGCCGGGCGAGATCGACGCCGACATCATCCACCTGCTGCGCTGGGCGCAATGGCTGCTGTCGATCCCGGTGGTGCTGTTCTCCTGCCGGCCCTTCTTCGCCAACGCGCTGCTTGATCTGCGGCTGCGCCGCGTCAGCATGGACCTGCCGGTGGCGCTGGGCATGCTGATCACCTTCGTGGTCAGCACGCTCGGCACCTTCGAGCCGCAGGGCGTGTTCGGCCACCAGGTCTACTTCGATTCGCTGACCATGTTCGTGGCCTTTCTGCTCACCGGCCGCTGGCTGGAGTTGCGCCTGCGCGACCGCACCGCCGGCGCGCTGGAGGCGCTGATGCACCGCCTGCCCGAGAGCGTGCTGCGCCGCGCCGACGACGGCGAATGGGTGCGCGTGTCGGTGCGCCGGCTGCGGCCCGGCGACGCGATCCGCGTGCTGCCGGGCGAGGCGTTTCCGGCCGATGGCGTGTTGCAGGACGGCCACACCTCGGTCGACGAGGCGCTGCTCACCGGCGAATCGACACCGTTGGCGCGCGGCGTCGGCGCGCCGGTGATCGCCGGCAGCCACAACCTGACGGCGCCGGTGGCGGTGTGCGTCGAGCGCATCGGCGCCGACACGCGCTACGCGCAGATCGTGGCGCTGATGGAGCGGGCCTCGACGGCCAAGCCGCGCATCGCACAACTGGCGGACCGGCTGGCCAAGCCCTTCCTCATCTTCGTGCTGCTGGCCGCTGGTCTGGCCTGCGCCTGGTGGTGGCCGACCGACCCGGGGCGCGCGCTGATGATCGCGGTGGCGATCCTGGTGGTCACCTGCCCGTGCGCGCTGTCGCTGGCCACACCGGCCGCCATGCTGGCCAGCGCCGGCGCGCTGGCGCGCCGTGGCGTGCTGGTGCGGCGCCTGCAGGCGCTGGAGGAACTGGCCGAGATCGACACCGTGGTGTTCGACAAGACCGGCACGCTGACGCGCGATGCCTTCGTGCTGGCCGAGCTGCGCCTGCGGCATGGCGTCGCGCGCGCGCAGGCGCTGGCCTGGGCGGCCGAGCTGGCGCGCGGCAGCCTGCATCCCATCGCGCGCGCACTGGTGCGTGCCGCCGACGACGAGCAGGTCGCCCGTGATGCCGCCGCACATCTGACGGCTGTGAGCGAAGTGCCGGGCCAGGGCGTGATCGGCGCGCTGGCCACCGGTGCCGGCACCACCGAATTGCGGCTGGGCTCGGCCAGCTTCTGCGGCCTGGGCCCGATGCCGACCGATGGCCCGGCCAGCCACCTGAGCGACGACCAGGGCTGGCTGGCCAGCTTCGAGTTCCGCGAGGAACTGCGCCCCGATGCGCAGGCCACCGTCGACGCGCTGCACGCGCAGGGCCTGCGCGTGCGCCTGCTGTCGGGCGACCAGCCGCAAGCCGCCGAGCGCGTGGGCCAGCGCCTGGGCATCGACGAGGCGCGTGGCGGCTGCACGCCGGCCGACAAGCTGGCCGCGCTGCGCCAGGCGCAGGCGGCCGGCGCGCGCGTGGCGATGGTCGGCGACGGCCTCAACGACGGGCCGGTGCTGGCCGGCGCCAACGTGTCGTTTGCCTTCGGGCGCTCGGTGCCGCTGGCGCGCGCGCAGTCGGACTTCGTGTTGCCCAGTGAACGCCTGATGCAAGTTGCGGCGACGCAACGCCAGGCGCGCCGTACCCTGCGCATCGTGCGGCAAAATCTCGCCTGGGCGGCTGGCTACAACGCGATCGGCGTGCCGCTGGCGATGATGGGCTGGGTGTCGGCCTGGCTCGCCGGGCTCGGCATGGCGGCCAGTTCGCTGCTGGTGGTGCTCAACGCCTGGCGCCTGGCGGATGCCAGCGAACGGCACGAGGAGGCCTGATGGACATTCTGTACCTGCTGATCCCGCTTTCCGTCGTGCTGGTGTTCTTCATTCTGGGCGCGCTTTGGTGGGCGATCTACCGTGGCCAATTCGACGACGTCGATCGCGAGGGTGAGCGGATTTTCGAGCACGATTGATCAACGTCAATCAAAACCATATTACGATCCAGGAAACTTTCGAGTGCATTCAAGAAAGAGGTGGAAATGACATTCGCCAATACGCAATCCACGGTCTACAACGACAAGGTGGTGAGGCAATTTGCCGTGATGACGGTGGTCTGGGGCGTGGTCGGCATGCTGGTGGGCGTGATCATCGCCGCGCAGCTGACCTGGCCCGAACTGAATCTTGGCATCCCCTGGCTCAGCTACGGTCGACTGCGGCCGCTGCACACCAACGCGGTGATCTTTGCCTTCGGCGGCTGCGGCCTGTTCGCCACCGCCTACTACGTGGTGCAGCGCACCTGCCAGGTGCGGCTGTTCTCCGACAAGCTGGCCGCCTTCACCTTCTGGGGCTGGCAGGCGGTGATCGTCGCCGCGGCCATCACGCTGCCGCTGGGCCTCACCACCAGCAAGGAATACGCCGAGTTGGAGTGGCCCATCGACATCCTGATCGCACTGGTGTGGGTGGCCTTCGCGGTGGTGTTCTTCGGCACCGTCGGCACGCGCCGGGTCAAGCACATCTACGTGGCCAACTGGTTCTACGGCGGCTTCATCCTGACCATTGCGTTGCTGCACATCGTCAACAGCGCGGCGCTGCCGGTCGGCCTGTTCAAGTCCTACTCGGCCTACGCCGGTGTGCAGGACGCCATGGTGCAGTGGTGGTACGGCCACAACGCGGTCGGCTTCTTCCTGACCACCGGCTTCCTGGGCATGATGTACTACTTCATCCCCAAGCAGGCCGAGCGCCCCGTGTACAGCTACCGCCTGTCGATCGTGCACTTCTGGGCGCTGATCTTCACCTACATGTGGGCCGGCCCGCACCACCTGCACTACACCGCGCTGCCCGACTGGGCGCAGTCGGTGGGCATGGTGTTCTCGCTGATCCTGCTGGCCCCCAGCTGGGGCGGCATGATGAACGGCATCATGACCCTGTCGGGCGCCTGGCATAAGCTGCGTGACGACCCGATCCTGCGCTTCTTGATCGTGTCGCTGTCGTTCTACGGCATGTCCACCTTCGAGGGCCCGATGATGTCGATCAAGACCGTCAACGCCCTGTCGCACTACACCGACTGGACGGTGGGCCACGTGCACTCGGGCGCGCTCGGCTGGGTCGGCCTGATCACCATCGGCTCCATCTACTACCTGCTGCCGCGCCTGTTCGGCCAGAAGCAGATGTACAGCGTGAAGGCCATCGAGGCGCACTTCTGGACCGCCACCATCGGCATCGTGGTCTACATCGCCGCGATGTGGATCGCCGGCGTGATGCAGGGCCTGATGTGGCGTGCGGTCAACACCGACGGCACGCTGACCTACACCTTCGTCGAGTCGGTCAAGGCCACCTATCCGTTCTATGTGCTGCGCCTGCTGGGCGGTCTGCTGTACCTGGGCGGCATGGTGATCATGCTGTGGAACATGCTCAAGACCATCACGGCCGGCCGCGCGGTGCAGGTGCAGATCCCCGCGGTCGCGGCACACGCCTGACCCAAGGAGGTAAGAAGTCATGGCAGCAGAAAAAATCACCGGCCACGCCAAGGTCGAAACCAACAACTTCCTGATGATCGTGCTGATCCTGCTGGTGGTCTCCATCGGCGGATTGGTCGAAATCGTGCCGCTGTTCTTCCAGAAATCCACCACGCAGCCGATCGAAGGCCTCAAGCCCTACACGGCGCTGCAGGTGGTGGGGCGCGACGTGTACGTGCGCGAAGGGTGCTACAACTGCCACTCGCAGATGATTCGCCCGTTCCGCGCCGAGGCGCTGCGCTACGGCCCCTATTCGGTGGCCGGCGAGTTCGTCTATGACCGGCCGTTCCAGTGGGGCAGCAAGCGCACCGGCCCCGATCTGGCGCGCGTCGGTGGCCGCTACAGCGACGACTGGCACCGCGTGCACCTGAACAACCCGCGCGACGTGGTGCCCGAGTCCAACATGCCGGCCTACCCGTGGCTGGAGAAGACCGCCGCCAACGCCGGCACCATCCAGGCGCACATGCGCGGTCTGCGCACGCTGGGCGCGCCCTACAGCGACGAGGAGATCGCCAAGGCGCCCGAGGACCTCAAGGGCAAGACCGAGATGGATGCCGTCATCGCCTATCTGCAGGTGCTGGGCATTCACCGCAGGTAAACCGGCGCACCGACGACCAACATGGACATCAACCTTCTGCGCAGCATCGTGACCGTGGTGGCGCTCCTCGTCTTCATCGGCATCGTGGCCTGGGCCTGGTCGAGCCGCAACAAGCAGCGGTTCGACGAGGCGGCCCGTCTGCCGTTCGAGCAGGACTGAGCCACGACGGACACGCCCTGGCAGGCAAGGAACAAAAATGAACCACTTTCCGAGCGACTTCACGAGCAACTTCTGGTCGATCTTCATCGCGGGCGCGACGCTGCTGGGGATCCTCGGCTGCCTGGCCCTGTTGTGGATCAGCGGCAAGACCCAGGCCATGACGGCCGCCGACAACACCACCGGTCACGTCTGGGATGGCGATTTGCGCGAGATGAACAACCCGCTGCCGCGCTGGTGGGTGGGCCTGTTCGTCATTACCTGCGTGTTCTCGCTGGCCTACCTGTACCTGTATCCGGGCCTGGGTTCGTACGGCGGCTCGCTTGGCTGGACCCAGTCCGGTCAGTTCGAGCGCGAGGTGAGCAAGGGCAATGAGCAGATGGCGCCGATCTATGCGGCCTTCGCCAGCAAGAGCACCGAGGAGCTGACCAAGGACGCGCAGGCCATGGCCATCGGCGACCGCCTGTTCATGAACAACTGCGCGCAGTGCCACGGCTCCGACGCACGCGGCAGCACCGGCTTTCCCAACCTGACCGACGGCCACTGGAACTGGGGCGGCACGCCCGAGCAGATCCATGAAACCATCGCCAAGGGCCGCACCGGCGTGATGACGCCGATGGCGGCCGCCGTGGGCGGTGCCGACGACGTGCGCAACCTGGCCCACCATGTGCTCAGCCTGGCCAAGGCGCCGCACGATTCGGTGCGCGCCAACCTGGGGCGCGACAAGTTCGTTGCCTGCGCGGCCTGCCATGGCGCCGACGGCAAGGGCAACCAGGCGCTCGGCGCGCCCGACCTGACCTCCGGCGTGTTCGTGCACGGCCCGGTGATCGAGGCGCACATCGTCAACATGATCAACCAGGGCAAGACCGGCGTGATGCCGGCGTGGGACGCCAAGTTCACGCCCGAGCAGATGAAGGTGCTGACCGCCTACGTCTGGGGCAAGGGCGGCGGCGTGGCCGGCGCCACCCCGGCGGCGGCGCCTGCTGCGGCGGCACCCGCCGCTGCGGCCGGCAACGACGCGGCTTCGGTCGCGGTCGAGAATGGTGTCGTCAAGTTCTTCTTCGCCACCGGCAAGGCCGATCTGGCCAGCGGCGCCGACACCGCGCTGGCCGAGGTGATCGCCGGCGTGAAGCAGGGCAAGAAGGCCATCGTCAGCGGCTACGTCGATTCGAGCGGCAACGCGGCGCAGAACGAGGAACTGGCCAAGCAGCGCGCCTTTGCCGTGCGCGATCAGCTCAAGGCGCTCGGCGTGGCCGAGGACAGCATCGAACTGAAGAAGCCCGAGAACACCGACGCCGGCGCCGGCGCGCAGGCGCGCCGCGTCGAGGTCAGCCTGGGGTGATGTGCATCCGGGCCGGCGTGCCCGGTTGCTGGGCGACACCCGCGGGTGTCTGCGTTTTACCGGTGCGCCGAGAGGGTGATCGCCATGGCACTAGACTCGCCGCCTGAGCTTTCACTCACGGACCGCTGCTTGTGAGCAAAACCACCCCCACCCAGACACCCGCCGCCGCCGCCGGCGACGAGGTGATGGTGTCGCTGTACCAGGCGCAGAAGAAGATCTACCCGCGCAGCGTCACCGGCGTGTTCGCGCGCTGGCGCTGGTTCTTCGTCTTCGCCACCCAGATCTTCTTCTACGGCATGCCGTGGCTGCAATGGGGCGGCCGCCAGGCGATGCTGTTCGACCTGGAGGCGCGGCGCTTCTACATCTTCGGCCTGGTGCTGTACCCGCAGGACGTGATCTACCTGTCGGGCATCCTGATCATCTCGGCGCTGCTGCTGTTCCTGTTCACCGCCGTGGCTGGCCGCCAGTGGTGCGGCTACGCCTGCCCGCAGACGGTGTACACCGAGATCTACCTCTGGTTCGAGCGCAAGCTGGAGGGCGACCGCTCGGCGCGCATGCGGCTGGACGCGGCGCCCATGTCGGCCAACAAGCTGCTGCGCAAGAGCAGCAAGCAAGTCGTGTGGATCCTGTTCGGCCTGTGGACCGGCTTCACCTTCGTCGGCTACTTCACGCCCATCCGCGAGCTGGCCGGCCACGTGCTGAGCTGGTCGCTCGGGCCGTGGGAGACTTTCTGGATCTTCTTCTACGGCTTTGCCACCTACGGCAACGCCGGCTTCATGCGCGAGCAGGTGTGCAAGTACATGTGCCCCTACGCGCGCTTCCAGAGCGCGATGTTCGACAAGGACACGCTCATCGTCACCTACGATGCCGGCCGCGGCGAGCCGCGCGGCGCGCGCTCCAAGCGCGCCGACCACAAGGAACTCGGCCTGGGCGACTGCGTCAACTGCACGCTGTGCGTGCAGGTGTGCCCGACCGGCATCGACATCCGCAATGGCCTGCAGTACGAATGCATCAGTTGCGCCGCCTGCATCGACGTCTGCGACGAGGTGATGGACAAGGTCGGCTACCCGCGCGGGCTGATCCGCTATTCCACCGAGCACGCGCTGGAGCAGGGCTGGGGCGGCCGCGAGATCCTGCGCCACGTGCTGCGCCCGCGTGTGCTGATCTATTCGGCCATCCTGCTGGCGGTCACCATCGCGCTGATCGCCAGCCTGTTCCTGCGCACGCCGTTCCGGGTCGACATCGTGCGCGACCGCGCCACGCTGGCGCGCATCGTCGACGGTGGGCAGATCGAGAACGTCTACCGTCTGCAGATCATGAACGCCACCGAGCAGCCGCAGACCTACACGCTCGCCGCGGAAGGCCTGCCGGGGCTGCAACTGGTCACCGAGAAGAGCGTGACCATCGACGGCGCACAGTCCCTGTGGGTGCCGGTGCGCCTGCAGCTGCCGTACGGCGCGGCCAAGCCGGGCTCGCACGAAATCCGCTTCAGCGTGCAGGCGTCCGGCATCGGCGACGTGCGCGAGAAATCCATCTTCATGGTGCCGAGGTAAGCTAAGCATGAGTGCGTCGTTCTCTCCCACCTCCGCGTCATCCCATTCCGGGCCGTGGTGGAAGCATCGCCTGATGTGGCTGGTGGTCGGCGGCCCGGCGGCCGTGGTGCTGGCGTCCTTCGTCACCCTCTATCTGGCCATCACCCACCCCGACCCGGTGTATTCCGATGCGCCCCGCTCCCCCCAGGCCTCGCTGCCGCCCGCCGACGCGGCAGCTCAGTCATCGGCCAGCCCATCCGGGCTGGCGCCGGCCATGCAGGCGCGCAACCACGCCGCGACCGGCGGCGTGGTCAAGCCGGCGCCCGCCTCCGCACCACCCGGCCCCGCGCGATGAGATTTTTCGTCCTGACAAGAGAACCCCATGCTGCGTGAGCGACTGATGTGGATTGCCTGGCCGGCGTTTCTGGTCGCCGCCGTGCTGGAGATGATGGTGTTCGCCGTGCTCGACCCGGAGTCGCTGACCCTGTTCGGCGAAACCGTGGGCTGGTCGCGCGCGGCCGTCTACACCGTCACTTTCTTCATCTTCTGGTTCATGATGATGGTCTCCAGCGCGCTCACGTCGGTGCTCAGCATGTCGCCGTTCGAGCTGAATCGGCGCCAGCCGCAGGCGGGATCCGACCCGCGTCGCTGAAGCGGGGGCGTGGCGAGGGGGCATGAATGGGCTCCTCATGCCGAGCCGACCGTGACGTATTTTGTGTTTTCGCGCTATTTGTTCCGACAGGTCTGGCTTTCTCATCGGTGCCGTCCGAGAATGCCCGATCAAAGTACCGAGAACCAACAGGAGATCGCCATGCGCTCACCCCGAGCGTCGCTTGCCTTCAAGAAGCTGCTGACAGTCGTCGTGACCTGCTCCCCTCTAGCCGTACCAATCTGAAGTAGCAGGAGTCCGCCAACCAGGAGAATGGCGGACATGAGGAAGAGCAAGTTCACGGAGGAACAGATCATCGGGTTCCTCAAGCAGGCGGAGGCCGGCATGGCCGTGGCGGAGATCTGCCGCAAGGGCGGTTTTTCAGACGCGACGTTCTACAAGTGGCGCGCCAAGTTCGGCGGCATGGAGGTGTCGGACGCGAGGCGGCTGCGCGAGCTGGAGGCGGAAAACGCCAAGCTCAAGAGCCTGCTGGCCGAGGCGCATCTGGACATGCATGCGCTCAAGAGCGTTCTCGGTAAAGCGCTAGCCCCACAGGTCAAGCGGGAAGCCATCGGCCAGTTGATCAATCAGCATCAGATGTCCGAGCGGCGAGCCTGCAGGCTTGTGGGGCTGAGTCGAGACAGCTATCGCAACGCACTGGAGGCCAGCGCGCAGACCGAGGCGCTGAAGTCGAAGATCGTTGAGATCGCCTACGCGCGCCGGCGCTTCGGATATCGACGCGTGCACGACCTGTTGCGCCTGGAGTTCCCCGGCGTCAATCACAAGCGGGTGTACCGGCTGTACAGCGACGCCAACCTGGCTGTGCGCAAGCGCAAGAAGGCTCGCAGGCCGCCAGCCGAGCGCATGGGGCTGAACATTGCCACCAGGGTCAACGAGGTGTGGAGCATGGATTTCGTCAGCGACAGTTTGGCCAACGGCAGGCGCCTGAAGTGCCTGACCGTGGCCGACGACTTCAGCCATGAGGCCGTGGACATCGCGGTGGACTACGGCATCAGCGGTCAGTACGTGACGCGGCTGCTTGACCAAGCGGCCCTGTTCCGCGGCTATCCGTCGGCCGTTCGGACAGACAACGGTCCGGAATTCACCAGCAGGGCATTCATTGCCTGGGCACAGGGCCATGGCATCAGACACATCCTGATCGAACCAGGGCGGCCGATGCAGAACGGCTACATCGAGAGTTTCAACGGGCGGTTTCGTGACGAGTGCCTGAACGAGCACTGGTTCGAGACATTGCACCAGGCGCGCAACATCATTGCCGCCTGGCGTCGCGATTACAACGAGGTCAGGCCCCACGGCAGCATCGGACGGATGCCACCCGCGCGCTTTGCCGAGGAGCATCGCCGGCATGCCGGCGATGCTCCTCGGCATCCCACCACTACAAGCAACGAGATCCAGTAATCTTCAAACCCAGGACTCCTACCAAATCATTGGCATGGCGGATGGGGGCAGGTCAGTCGCGCTCGGATTCACCCTGCTGACGCCGACGGGCGCCTGGGCGCAGGGCGGCACGACGGCGATCTTCGGCGATGCGGCCATCGCCTTGATGTTCCTGGGCGATATCGAATTGGAGGAGCCGCTGCATCTCAGCGGCGGCTTGGCGCTCACCTGTCGCGACGCATCCGCGAGCGCCGCCCAGATGAATTCCGGCAACCACCCTTCGTTGAACATGTCGAACCAGTTCGCCAAGCTGAACTTCATCGACGATTACGCCAGCAACCCGGAGAACGCCGCAAGAGGCCTGTGGCCTTTCTGGGAGTTTGTTATAGAAGGTGATGCGGCGCCGCTGGCCCCATCGGCATGGACGAGTGACGACGACAAACGCATCTGGGCCGACGCGCCCGCCGGATCGCAATGGATTTTTCCCATGCTCGACGGCGATCCGCCGGAGCGGGGCCCGGAGACCCTGGCGTCGATCTATTTCGGCGGCTGGTACATTCCGACCGCCGAAGACGCCGCCAAGATGCGCCTGCGGATCACCTACCGCGCCGACGACGCCCTGGTGGCGGTGTATCTCAACGACCTGCTCAAGAAGAACAATCTGCTGGCGACGCCGGTCACGCGCGACACCTCCAGCGTGGGTACCGAGCCGGCTGTCGTCGAGCTGAAGGGCTTCGTGCAGGGCCTCAATTTCATCAGCCTGGTGGTGCACAGTACGCGGGGGCCCAATCAGGATGCCAACTACCAGGGCATTGCCGCGGCCTTCGACGCCTACTGCTACACGCCCACCGTCACCGTCACCAAGATGCTGGCGCCCACGAAGGCCCAGGGCCGGTTCACCCTGAAGATCAATGACCACGCCACCGCCAACCTCGGCCACGGCGGCAGCACGGCGGCTGTCCCCGTCGACGCCGGTACCCAGGTGACGGTGGCTGAACTGGCCGACGAAGGCACCAGCCTGGACGACTACACCTCCAAGCTGACCTGCACCGGCGTCGACGGTGTCACCGGCACCACCGAAGGCAGCTTCACCATGCCGGACAGCGACGTCCAGTGCAGCTTCACCAATACCCGCAAGCCGGCCCCGGCGACTCCGGTGCCCGCGCTGTCCGAGTGGGCACTCATGCTGATGGGATTGCTGGCGGCGGGATTGGGGGCAGGGCGCTTGCGACGGTGATTTTCATCGGCATCGCCTGCGGCGGCTCCGACGCCTGCGTGTTGAATCGGATGACCAAGCTTGCCGTCCCCCGACCAAGAGAAAAATTGAATTAAATCAACAACTTGCGAATCGGGTTTGCGCTCACGGGATACCTGCCCGTGCCACAGTGTGAGCGCCGATGGCATGTAAGGCCATGGCTTGGCGGCCGCACGGTCAGCGTCCAGCCTTCCGCTCATGCCACCTTCGGCATGCATCATCAAGAACACGGAATGCAAGCCAGCTTCAACGCTGCGCCGCCACGAGCCCCGGCGGCGTCACCCTCGAAGTCACGCCCGGCTGCCTCTGGGCAATCGAGTGGAGCGCGGCGCGAAGTTTCCACCCATGAGATGGCGTTGGGGTCATCGCAAGACGGCGCCGAAGACCTCCAGACTGACAGCCGCCGCGCCCCCACTCGCCCAACCAACGCCATCCAGCCGACGAGCAGGAAGTCACACAGGTAAACCGTCACTGTTCTTGCATGTCACTTCGATTGCCTTGGGCGCCGTGCACTGGTCACCGATAAGGTACTGGAATGTCAGCTGCTTCTCTGTGAGCGTCCAGCCGTCCCATCTTGCGCCGCGTTGTTGAGCTCCTGAGGATGGTGTCCACCTAATTTTGGTGGACACCCATGAATCCCAATCGCTCCAAACGCCGCGTTCACACCTCCGAGTTCAAGGCGCAAGTCCTGATGAGTGCCGGCAGCCTGATGCCTCGGTAGCTGCCGTGGCCACTGGCCACGGCCTGAACCCCAACGTCGTGCGCAAATGGCTGGCCGGACAGAACCTCAAGCGCATGGCTGCAGAGGTGCCAGCGCCTACGCAGCGCGTGGCGCCCCTGCAGTTCGTACCGGTCGAGTTGACCAAGTCCGAACACCGCCTCGCCAACCTTCCGCCATCGCCGCCCGACATCCGCATCGAACTCGAACGCGGCGGATTGCGGCTGAAGTTGCAGTGCGCAGCAAGTGCGGCGCCGCAGTACGCGGCCCTGCTGCGCGCGCTGGCCGGCACGATGGCTGTCGTCTGAGGACTACTCTGGTGATCCGCATCGACACTCTATGGCTGTGCACCCAGCCGCAAGACATGCGCGCCGGTGCCGACCGCCTACTCAATGTCGTCATCAACACCATCGGCCAGGCGCAAGCCCACCACGGCTATCTCTTTGCCAACGCGCGGGCCACGCGCATTAACCCGGATATTTCACCATAGCCCGTAGAAACGAGGACGGCATTGCCCTTGAATTGCCCGAACATCGAGGTGTCGAATCTTGATGAAAGGGCGGGCAATGCCGAAGCCAAACTGTACAGCGCAAAAGGAGCTTGATGTTGGCGTAATCGACTTCGGGCAGTTGGGCCGGCGCGTGATCGAGGGCCGGTTCGACGGCGGCAGCATGACCAGCGATGGCGGCGTGATGCTGCTCGCCCAGGTGGACCGCAAGCTGGGATTGATGGATGCGGCAGCGCGCTGCATCGCCGACCCGCGCAGCCCGCTGTTGATCAAGCACGGCGTGCGCGACATGCTGCGCCAGCGCGTGTACGGGCTGGCGCTGGGCTGGGAAGACCTCAACGACCATGGCGCGCTGCGCCTGGACGTGGCCTTGCAAACGGCAGTCGGCGTCGATCGTGAAGTGGCCAGCGCGCCCACCCTATGCCGACTGGAGAAGTGGGCCGACCGGGCCACCGCCTGGCGGCTGCATGAGGTGCTGCTCGATCAATTCATCGCCAGCTTCGAGAGCGCTCCCGCAGAACTGATGCTCGATTTCGATGCCACCGACAACCCCTTGCACGGTCAGCAGGAGGCTCGCTTCTTCCACGGCTACTACGACAGCTACTGCTATCTTCCTCTGTACGTGTTCTGCGGCCAGCAACTGCTGTGCGCCTACCTGCGGCCCAGCAACATCGATGGGGCGCGCCACGCAGCGGCCATTCTGAAGCTGTTGGTGCGCCGGTTGCGCCAACAATGGCCCCAGGTGCGCATCGTGTTCCGGGCAGATTCGGGGTTCTGCCGACAGCGCATCATCAACTGGTGCGAGCGCGCTGGAGTGCACTACATCATCGGGCTTGCGCGCAATGCTCGGCTTCAGGCCCAGGTGAAACTGGCCGAACTCTGGATGAAGGACGATTACGAGCGCACCGGGGTCAAACAGCGCCTGGTGGACGAGTTCAGCTATGCCGCCAAGAGCTGGGCGCACGAGCGGCGCGTGATCACACGCCTCGAATGGGGTGCGCAAGGCGGCAACCCGCGCTTCATCGTGACCAACCTGGAGGGTGAACCGCAGGTGCTGTATGACGATGTGTACTGCCAGCGCGGTGAGGCGGAGAACCGGATCAAGGAGGCGCAGATCGGGCTGTTTGCCACGCGCACGAGCTGCCATGTACTGCGCTCCAACCAGTTGCGCATGTTGCTGGCTGCGCTGGGCTACGTGCTGATTGAGCGGCTGCGGGCGCTGGCTTTGCAAGGCACCGAGTTGGCAACGGCGCAGGCCGATACCTTGCGCATCAAGCTGCTGAAGGTGGCTGCGGTGGTCACGCGCAACACGCGGCGCATCCGCCTGTACCTGGCCTCGCACTGGCCCAGTGCGCCGATCTTCGCGCACGCCATGGGCCAGTTGCGCTCTCCGTGATCGGCAAGCAGCGCCTGGCCGGCGTGATGACACAAGAATGGCCCGCAACCCAAGTCGGGGTGGGGGGGGTGCGAGCGCATGGCGCCTGCGCACGACTCCAGCCCTGCCTGCGGCCACCATCGGGGCCTTGCTCACTCTATCCACGCCGTTGCGAACCCATTGAGGGGAGCGTCGGGGGTAGGCGTGAAATATCCGGGTTAAGCTGCTGGTGCACGACGGCTTCGGCGTGTGGTGCGCCACGCGCCGCTTGCACGCCGGGCGCTTCGTCTGGATCGAGCGCGATTCAGTTGGCTCCGCGATGCCAGCGCTGCAACTCACGGCCCAGCAGTTCGGCGCTCTGGCGCTGGGCCTACCCTGGCAGCGCCTGGGCGAACTCAGCGTCATCAGCCGCTGCTAAAGCGGGCATGGGCCGCCGTGGCCAGCGCGTTGACATCGTATCTGCCGATGCACAGCACCCCTGACTCGTGCAGCATGCCGGGCATGCTCGGCGACACCGCAACGGACTGCATCGACATGGTGCACCTGCCAGCGCAGGCGGCCGCCTTGATCACGCGGCTGCAGCAGCAGGTGCAGGCCCAGGCGCGTGAGATCGCCTGGGCGCGCGCCAAGCTGGAGAAGGTCAACTTCGAACTCGCGCGCCTGAAGCGCTGGAAGTTCGGCGCCAGGACCGAAGCCATGACGGCCCAGCAGCGCGCCCTGTTCCAGGAGGCGCTGGCAGAAGACGAGGCCAGCCTGCAGGCGCAACTGGCTGCGTTGCAACGCGACCTTCCCCAGGCGCCCAAAGTCCCGAAGGCACCACCACGTCGTCCACGCCGCCAGGCACTTCCGGAGCACCTGGAGCGCGTGGAGCATCGCCACGAACCTGCGGACACCACCTGCCCAAGCCCAGAGTGCGGCCGGCCCATGCAGCGCATCGGTGAGGACGTCAGCGAGCGGCTGGACATCATCCCGGCCAGGTTCTTCGTGCACCGCCACATCTACGGCAAATGGGCGTGCTGCTGCTGCCAGCAAATCCGCCAGGAGCCGGCCGAGCCGGATGTGGTCGCTGGCGGCATCCCCGCCAGCGGACTGGTGGCGCATACGCTGATCAGCCGCTTCGTGGACCACCTGCCGTACTACCGGCAAGAGCCCATCAATGCCCGCTCGGGCGCGCATACGCCGCGCTCCACATTGGCTACCTGGGCTGGCGCTGGCGGCGCCGCCCCGCAGCCGCTGTACGAGGCGCAACGGCGTTTCATCCTGGGCTGCCGCGTGCTGCACGCCGATGAGACACCGGTGCCGCTACTGGAGCCCGGCTCGGGCAAGACCAAGAAGGCCTACATCTGGGCCTGGGCGCGCAGCCACCACGATCCGCATCCTGGCGTGGTCTACGAGTTCTGCCCGGGTCGGGGATCGCAGTACCCGGTCGCCTTCCTTGGCGGCAAGGGGCCGCCATACCCCGAGCCGGCCTGGAATGGCACCTTGATCACCGACCAGTACGCCGGCTACAACGCTGTGCTGGATGCCAGGCTCTACCCGCAGCGCAGGTCGGCGGCGTGCGCCGCGCATGCCAGAAGGCGCTTCGAGGAGCTCAGCCGCGGGGGCAGCAGGGCCAGTGGCGTGGCCGCCGAGGCGCTGCAGCGCTGGGCGCGGCTCTACCAGGCTGAGGCGGCCTTCGCCGGCATGGAGGAAGGCGTCCGCAAGCAGGCCCGGCAGCAACTGAGCCGGCCGCTGTGGGACGAATTCGAGGTCTGGCTCAAGCTGCAGCGCGCGCAGGTGCTGGATGGCAGCAAGATCGCCGAGGCGATTGACTACAGCGTCAACGCGTGGAAGGCGCTGACGCTGCACCTGGATGACGGCGCAGTCGCCATCGACAACAACCTGATCGAGCGGCAGATCAAGCCGTGGAAGCTCGGCGCCAAGAACTGGCTGTTCGTGGGCAGCGAGTTGGCCGGGCAGCGCGCGGCGGTGGTGATGAGTCTGGTGCAGTCGGCCAAGCTCAATGGCCTGGATCCTTGGGCCTACCTGCGTGACGTGCTCGCGCGCATCCACGCGCACCCGAATCATCGACTTGAAGAGTTGCTGCCGCATCGCTGGCGGCCAGGCTGACGATGGGCGTGATCACGCAGGCGGTGATGGTGCAGGCGGCCATCGACATCAATGGCATGGATCACGCTCAAAAGGTACGCCTGGCCGACGAGATCGCCGCGCAGCGGCCCAATCTGCTGGCCTCGATCCTGGTGCTGCCGCGCATGGGGGTTGACCTCGAAGAACTGGAGGTGCCGCTGCACATCCTGCTGGTGACGTTCCAGGCGATGAAGCGCAGCGGCCATGTGTGGCCGATCGTCTCGGAGGATGTGCAGGACAGATGCATGCAGCGGCTGACGGCTCGGGCGCGCTTCAACGAGGGGTTGCCGGGCGATCTGGCCAAACAGATGGTTCAGCAGTTCTGCGACGAGCATCCCGAGCGCTACTTGCTGGCATTCGTCTATGGATACCTCGGCAAGCACGACCTGCTGCGTGCACGAACGGACCCCGAGAAGTACCTGCTGATGGCTGCGCTCAACCTCGCAGAGTGCATCGCCGACGTGGGAGCCAAAACCTCGGCGTGACGATCACGGCAGTGGGTACGCGTCAAGATGGATTGACTGGACGCTCACGCTTCTCTGTGCCATCAACCGGACAAGACGCCGAGGTGGTGGGCACCGACAGTGTGCGCGTACTCCCATCAAACTTCCAGTCCGTTGGCAATCCAGACATGGCGTAGCTCACATCCCCTTCAGCGTCGGTCGCCCCCGGCAGTTGAGTTGACTGCATCCCGTTCGAGTCAGACCACCCGCTAGATGAGCAAGGCTGACGCGGACCTTGCCGCCGTACAGGTGGCGCAGATCATCTTCAATGATGATCCTCAAGTAATACCTATCGGCACGCCGATTGGAACCCCGCGGGCTTCGCCACTTCGCCTTCCTTGGACGGGCCTTTTGGGGCCCGACTTTCGTGGCGCAAGTGACACAGCCAAGTGATACAGTTTGAGCGTGTAACCCCTTGATTTTGCTTATGTTGTTGTTCTATCAAGGGATTTTTGGATGAAGTTGACGAGCCTTGACCCCGGCACTGACTCCAAAGTTAGGGCTGCTTGGTTCCCCACCTGACCCGGTTGGCTCCTTCACCATGCGGGAAGGCCCGTCGGGGGCTATTGTAGTGCCTGCAGGCGGCGCAGCGCCTCACGGAGACCGAAGCTGAGTGCCAGCAGGTTCAGCACCTCGCCGCGCAGCAGCGCCAGTTGGTCGTCGTCGCGGCAGTCGAGCAGGCGCACGATCAGGCGCTCGGCGCGCGGGTGGCAGCAGTCCGACAGGGTGCGCGTCAGCGCCACCGCGCGCGGGTCGGCGTCGGCCGCAGCGGCGTCGAGAGCGGACAGGTCCAGATCGTCGAAGTCAGGCGTCATGCGATGGAGCCGCGGCCCGGTGTCGATCGCCGTGCGCGATGTCACCGGATCACGGATGTTGCAATGCAGCATAGCCGGTTTCTGCCTGTGCGGGGCGTCGGCGTGGCCGGAAAGCATCGGTTTCCGAGTGCATCCTCTAAATCCGGCCGCGCCGATGGCGCCTCGTAGAATCCGGGCCATGTCCTATCTGGTGCTGGCCCGCAAATACCGTCCGCGCAATTTCACCGAGATGGTGGGCCAGGAGCACGTGGTGCAGGCATTGACCAACGCGCTGACGCAGCAGCGGCTGCACCACGCCTATCTGTTCACCGGCACGCGCGGGGTGGGCAAGACCACGGTGGCGCGCATCCTGGCCAAGTCGCTCAACTGCACCGGCGCCGACGGGCAGGGCGGCATCACCGCCACGCCCTGCGGCGTGTGCCCGGCGTGCAGCGAGATCGACGCCGGCCGCTTCGTCGACTACACCGAGCTCGATGCCGCCAGCAACCGCGGCGTCGATGAAGTGCAGAGCCTGCTGGAGCAGGCGGTCTACAAGCCGGTGCAGGGGCGCTTCAAGGTCTTCATGATCGACGAAGTGCACATGCTGTCGAACCACGCCTTCAACGCCATGCTGAAGACGCTGGAGGAGCCGCCCGAGCACCTCAAGTTCGTGCTGGCCACCACCGACCCGCAGAAGGTGCCGGTGACGGTGCTCAGCCGCTGCCTGCAGTTCAACCTGCGGCCGATGGCGCCCGAGGTGGTGCTGGAGCACCTGGCGCGCGTGCTGGCGTCCGAGCAGGTGCCGGCCGAGCCGCAGGCGCTGCGCCTGCTGGCGCGGGCGGCGCGCGGCTCGATGCGCGATGCGCTGTCGCTGACCGACCAGGCGATCGCCTTTGGCTCCGGCCGGATCGAGGAGGCAGCGCTGCGCCAGATGCTGGGCAGCGTCGATCGTGGTGTGGTGTTCAGCCTGATCGAGGCGCTCACCGCGGGCGATGGCCGGGCGGTGGTGGCGCTGTCCGAGCAGCTGCGCACCACCGGCCAGTCGGCCGCGACCACACTGGAGGACATGGCCAGCGTGCTGCAGCGCATGGCGGTGCATCAGGCGGTGCCGGACAGGGCGGTGGACGACACCGATCCGGAGGCGCAGGACACCGCGCGCCTGGCGGCGCTGCTGCCGGCCGACGAGACGCAGTTGCTGTACAGCCTGTGCATCCACGGGCGCGCCGAGCTGGGCCTGGCGCCGGACGAATACGCCGGCCTGACCATGGTGCTGCTGCGCCTGCTGCCGTTCAAGCAGAGTGTGGCGGGCACCGACGCGGCGGAAAAAAAAACTCTGAAAAACGCTGAGCCGGCGCGCTCCGGGCCTGCCGAGGCGCTCGCCAGCGGGCCACCGGCAGAGGCGGTGGTCGATCCACCCACGCCACCTTCAGCGCCGGTGGCCATGAGCTTGGCGCCGCCCACGATTGACGCAGTCGCTGCCGAGGATTTTGACGCCGCCGGCTTTGCGCCGCCTGATGCCGTGGCGGCCGGCGAGCCGCCGCCGGACGAGCACGAGGAGGGCGCTCCTGCGCGGCCCGCCGCGCCGCCGCGGGTGCCGGTGCAGGCCGTGGCGGTGCGTGAGGCGGTGCGGGTGCCGGCAGCGGCCCGCGATCCCGACCCGATGCCGGCGCCCGAGGTGCTGGCGGTCAAGGTGCGCGAGGCCGCCGCAGAACCCGCGCCCGCGCGCCGCGTGCTGGCCGAAGTCGCCACGCCGCCGGCCAGCGCCGAGGGCGACTTCTGGCACGCGCTGGTGCAGGAACTGGTGGCGCGCGAGGCCGTGACCGCGCTGGTGCGCGAGCTGGCGCTGCAATCGCAGCTGGTGGCGCGCCACGAGGGCCGCTGGACGCTGCGGGTGGAAAACGAGTCGCTGGGCCAGTCGGCCGCGCGCGATCGCCTGCAGGCCGCGCTGGCTGATGTGGGTTATGCCGTGCGGCTGCAGGTCGAGATCGGCGCCGTGGTCGACAGCCCGGCGCGCCGCAACCGCATCGCCGCCGACCAGCGCCTGAAGGCCGCCGAGGCGCTGCTGGCGGCCGACCCCTTCGTGCAGGAGATGATGCGCGACTTTGGGGCGAAAATCGTGCCCGGGAGCATCAAGCCACTTTGATGCCGTGAAACCTTGAAAGAAGGAAACCGATGTTCAACAAAGGACAACTCGCCGGCCTGATGAAACAGGCCCAGGCCATGCAGGACAACCTGAAGAAGGCGCAGGACGAACTGGCGCTGCTGGAAGTCGAGGGCGAATCCGGCGCCGGCCTGGTCAAGGTGCTGATGACCGCCAAGCACGACGTCAAGCGCGTCACCATCGACCCCAGCCTGCTGGAGGACGACAAGGACATGCTGGAGGATCTGGTCGCCGCCGCCTTCAACGCCGCCGTGCGCAAGGCCGAGGAGCTGTCGGCCGAGAAGATGGGCAAGCTGATGCCGGCCGGCATGCCGGGGCTGCCGCCGGGGATGAAGTTCCCGTTTTAAAAAAGCATCCCCCTGAGCGGCTGATGCCGCTTGCCCCTTCTCTCTGCGGGAAGGGGGACAACGCCAGCGGCCGGCGCAGGTCCGTCCGCGGCGTTCACTGGTATGGCCTGCTTCGCGGCCGCTTGATTTCCTGACACTGAGCAGCAGTTCATCTCCGATGGTCAATGCACATGCCCTCGACACCCTGATCCAGTCGCTGCGGCGCCTGCCGGGGGTGGGCGTGCGTTCGGCGCAGCGCATGGCCTTCCACCTGCTGCAACACGACCGCGAAGGCGCGCAGGTGCTGGCGCGCTCGTTGCAGGAGGCGGTGGCGCGGGTGCGCCATTGCACGCAGTGCCACACCTTCACCGAGGATGAGCTCTGCACCACTTGCCGCGACCCGCGCCGCGACGCCAGCAAGCTGTGCGTGGTCGAGACGCCGGCCGACCAGGCGGCGCTGGAGCGCACGGCGGCATTCAATGGCCGCTACTTCGTGCTGATGGGCCGCTTGAGCCCGCTCGACGGCGTCGGCCCGCGCGACATCGGGGTGGCCCGGCTGATCGAGCGCGCCAGCGACGGCGTGGTGCAGGAGGTGATCCTGGCCACCAACTTCACCGCCGAGGGCGAGGCCACGGCCCACGTGATCGGTCAGGCGCTGAAAAGCCGTGGCCTGAACGTGACGCGCCTGGCGCGCGGCGTACCGGCGGGCAGCGAGCTGGAATACGTCGATCTGGGCACCATTGCCCACGCGCTGGTCGACCGGCGCTGAAGCCCACCCGTACCGAGCTCTTCGGTGCGCATCCTGGCAGACAAGGAATTCGTCATGACCGCTTCCATCCCCGCGCCCGTGTTCGGCATCGCCCACTGGTGCATCCTGGCGGCCGCCGTGCTGCCGCTGCTGTGCGCCTACATCGCCAAGTGGGGCAGCTTTCGCATCCCGCGCCGCGAGGGCGGCTACGACAACGCCGATCCGCGCGCCTGGCTGGCGCGCCAGACCGCCTGGCGCGCCCGCGCCAACGCGGCGCAGGCCAACAGCTTCGAGGCGCTGCCCTTCTTCATCGGCGCCGTGTTGGTGGCGCTGCAACTGGGCGCGCCCACGGCGCGGCTGGACATGCTGGCGCTGCTGTGGGTGCTGTGCCGGCTGGTCTTCATCGGCGCCTACGTGGGCAATCTGTCGACGCTGCGCAGTCTGGTCTGGGCGCTGGCCTTCGCGCTGAACGTCGCGATCCTGCTGCTGGGTTGGCGCTGAAATCGCCTGTCGCGCCGGCTACCGTGCGAGGCCAATGGGTAACGTCTTGTGATGCGCTGGCATCAGGTGCTGCTTATGCACCAATGCACATAATGACAAACCCCATGCGGGCACGTCCCGATGCGGTCGGCGCCGCGCTCGGCTACCGTCGGCTGTGTTTGTGTTCATACCCGCACCGCCGTGTCCGTAGCCTTGGAATCTGTCCCGCGCCTGTCGCGCCGCCGTCTGCTGGCCGGTTTGCCGGCCGCCCTGGGCCTGGTCGCACTGGCGCGGGCGCAGGGGGCGCCTGAGCGGCCCCGGCTGCAGCTGGCGCTGGGCGGCAAGACGGCGCTCAACTACCTGCCGCTCACGCTGGCCGAGCAGCTCGGCTATTTCAAGGCCGAGGGCCTGGAGGTGGAGTTGCAGGACCACGCCGGCGGCGCGCTGGCTCAGCAGTCGATGGTGCAGGGTCAGGCCGAGGTGGCGGCGGGGGGCTTCGAGCACAGCATCCTGCTGCGCCAGCGCGGCCTGAGTTGCCGCGCCTTCGTGTTTCTGGGGCGTGCGCCGCAACTGGTGTTCGGTGTCGGCACGCGCAGTCTGCCGGGTTTTCGCGAGATCGCGCAGCTGAAGGGGCGACGCATCGGCATCTCGGCGGCGGAGTCGATCACCCACTGGTTCGCGCGCGCGCTGCTGGCGCGCGGCGGGGTGGGCGCGGGCGAGGTCGAGTTCGTCAGCGTCGGCAACACCACGGCGGCGGTGCTGGCGCTGCGCGAGGGCCGCATCGACGCCATCGCCAACATCGACCCGGTGATCAGCCTGCTGGAGTTTCGCGGCGAGCTGCGGGTGCTGGCCGACACGCGCTCGCTGCGCGGCACGCAGGACTTCTACGGCGGGCCAATGCCGGGCAGTTGCCTGTACGCGCGGCAGGACTTCGTGCTGCGCTATCCGGGCACGGTGCAGGCGCTGACCAACGCCGTGGTGCGCTCGCTCAAGTGGCTGCAGACCGCCGGTCCGAGCGACATCGTGCGCGCCGTGCCGGAGGCCTACATGTATGGCGACCGCGCGATCTACCTGGCGGCGCTGGACAAGGCGCGCGAGGCGTTCTCGCCCGATGGCCTGGTGAGCGAGGAGGGCGTGGCCACGGCGCACCGCGTGGTGGCGCGCTTCGATTCCGGCCCGTTGGCGGTGCGCGCGGCGGCGCCGGGCGCCACCTACACCAACGATTTCGTGCGCCGCGCCCGTCAGCGCTATCAGGCGGGGCTGTTCGCGGCGGTGACGCGGCTCGGCTGAGCCACATCGATGCCGGCGCGCTTCAGCGGCGCTTCGTGGCCTTGCCCTTGGCTGGTGCCGCGCGGCTGCCGGCCTTGGGCGCGGCGGTCGCCCGCTTGGCGGCGGCTTGCGCGGGGCTTCTGGACTTGCCGCTGCTTTTGGCGGCGGCGCGTGCCGGCGCCTTGGCCGACGACCGTGTGGCCGGGGCGGCATGGGCGCGCGCCGCGCGCTGGCTGGCGGCCACGCCATCGCGCGCGGCGGCGGCGGCGGCGCGCACCGGCAGGAACAGCACCACCGCCTGGCCGCGCTTCAGGCCGGCGCGGGCGCCGGTGTGGTTCCAGCCCGCCACGGTGGCGGCCGGCAGATCGTAGCGCGCGGCCACGCTGGCGATCGAGTCGCCGCGGCGCGCCCGCACCGTGGTGCGGCGCAGCACGATCTCAGGCGTGTAGGCCAGCTGCGCGTTGTTCACGACGTGGCTGGCGACCTGCGTGGTGGCGCCGTTGCCGCGCCGCACCAGCACGGTGGAGCCGCTCTTGATCACCATGCCGCGCGGCACGTTGTTGATCTCGCGGAAATCGTCCTCGTCCATGCCGAAGCGGCTGGCGACCTCGCGCGAGGGCAGGGCCTGCGGCGCCACCCAGGCCGTCCAGGAGGACAGCGAACCCGGCGCGGCCTTGGCCAGGTTGCGCTTGAAGATGTCGGCGTTGTTCCAGGGCAGCAGCACCTGCGGCGTGCCGGCGGCGAAGATCACCGGCTTGCGCTGCGCCGGGTTGAGCGCGCGAAAGTCCTCCAGCCGCACCTCGGCCAGGCGCGCCGCGATGTCGATGTCGATGTCGTGCGTGATGTCGACGGTGTCGAAGAACGGGTGGTTCTCGATCAGCGGCAGCACCGCGCCGTGGGCCTGCGGACTGGCGATGATGTTCTTGACGGCCTGCAGCTTGGGCACGTAGTTGCGCGTCTCGGCCGGCATGCTCAGGTCGAGGTAGCCGGTGCCCAGGCCCGCGGCCTGGTTGCGGTCGATGGCGCGCTTGACGTTGCCCTGGCCCCAGTTGTAGGCGGCCAGTGCCAGGTGCCAGTCGCCGAACATGTCGTGCAGCTTCTGCAGGTAGTCGAGCGCGGCGCGGGTCGAGTCGAGCACGTCGCGGCGGTCGTCGCGCAGCACGTTCTGCGTCAGCCGGAAGTCGCGCCCCGTGCCGGGCATGAATTGCCACATGCCGGCCGCCTTGGCGCTGCTGACGGCCTGCGGGTTGAACGCCGATTCGATGTAGGGCAGCAGCGCCAGCTCGGTCGGCATGCCGCGCAGCTCCAGTTCCTCGACGATGTGGAAGATGTACATGCGCGAGCGATCGACCATGCGCTCGATGTAGTCGGGCCGGCTGACGTACCACTGCTCATGGCGCGTGACCAGTTCGCCGTCCAGTTCGCGCATGCTGAAGCCGCGTCGGATGCGGTCCCACAGGTCGGCTGGCGCATCGAGCGGTGCCACCGCCGAGGTGCGCAGCTCGGTCATCGTCAGCGGTGGCATGTCGCCGGTGTAGGGCGCGGCGCGCACCGGCGCGCCGGTGGCGCTGGCGGTGCCCTGCGGGCTGTCGGTGGAGGGGGCGGTGCCGGGCGCGGCACAGCCGGCGACCCAGACGCTGGCGGCCAGCGCCAGCAGGGAAAACCATCTCATCGGAATTCGTTCTTCCATTGACGCAGGGCGGCGAACACCGCCACGTCGTCGTCGGTGGCAAGGGCCGCGTGCGTGCGCACGGCCTGCGTGACGGCGCGCTCGCGGCTGCGGAGAAAGGGGTTGATGGCGCGCTCGGTGCCGATGGTGGTGGGCAGCGTCGGCGTGCCGGCCTCGCGCAGCGCCTGGCAGTGTTGCTGGTATTGCGCCAGCGCGGTGTTGCCGGGTTCGACGGCGCGCGCGAAGCGCAGGTTGGAGAGCGTGTACTCGTGCGCGCAGCCCACCCGGGTGTCGGCCGGCAGCGCCGCCAAGGTGTCGAGCGAGGCCAGCATCTGCGCCGGCGTGCCCTCGAAGATGCGCCCGCAGCCGCCCGAGAACAGCGTGTCGCCGCAAAACAGCAGCGGCGCGCCGTCCACCGCGTCGGCGAAGTAGGCAATGTGGCCGGCCGTGTGGCCGGGCACGTCGATCACGCGGAAGGTGATGCCGAGCGCCCGCACCGTGTCGCCGCCGTGCAGCGGCGTGAAGGGCGGGGGAATGCGCTCGCGCGCCGGCCCGAACACCTGCGCGCCGGTGGCGCCGCGCAACTCGGTCACGCCGCCGGTGTGGTCGCCGTGGTGGTGCGTGACTAGAATGCTCGTCAGCCTGAGGCCGTGCCGGCGCAGCGCCTCGGTCACCGGCGCGGCATCGCCGGGGTCCACCACCAGGGCTTCTTGGCCGTCGTGCAACAACCAGAAGTAGTTGTCCTCGAAGGCGGGCAGTGCAATCAACTCCATGAGTCGGGAATTATAGAAAGCGATGCAACTGCCGCCGCCCGTGGAACCCATCTTTACATCCCGACCGACGAGGGATAGCACCTTCCGTCCCGCCGAACTTTCCCGAGGGCTGCGCAGCAAGCCCTTTCAGAAGGCCGCGGAGCAGGCCATCCGCGAAACGCCGTGGCCTCATCTCCACCGGCCACCAGCGTTGTCCCCCTGCTGGGGGGAAGGCGCGTCAGCGCCTCAGGGGGGATCGTGACCGGCTTGCACGACTGGTTCCAGACACCGCCCGGCCGCTATCTGCTGGACTGGGAGCGCGCCCGCTTCGACGCCGCCCTGGCCGACGTGTTCGGCTACCACGCCTTGCAGCTCGGCTTGCCTGACGTCGATGCGTTGGCGGCCAACCGCATGCCGCACCGCTGGCTGGCCACCACCGCGCCGCTGGCACCGCCACCGACGCTGTGTCGCCGCCGGCCCACGAACGCATGGCGCTGGTCACCGACAGCGCGGCGCTGCCGTTTTCCGAAGCCAGCCTGGACCTGGTGGTGCTGCCGCACACGCTGGAGCTGAGCCCCGATCCGCACGCCACGCTGCGCGAGGTGCAACGCGTGCTGGTGCACGAGGGGCGGGTGGTCATCGCTGGCCTGAACCCGGCCAGCCTGTGGGGTCTGCGCCAGTGGCGCGCACGCCAATGGCGGCGCTTCGGGCGCGGGCGGCTCTACCTGCCCGACGCGGGCGAGTTCATCGGCCACTGGCGGCTGCGCGACTGGCTGCGTCTGCTTGAGTTCGAACTGGAGTCGATCGACTTCGGCTGCTGGCGTCCGGCGGTGCGCAGCGAGCGCAGCCTGGCGCGCTTTCGCTGGATGGACCGCGTGGGCGCGCGCTGGTGGCCGATCTTCGGCGCCGCCTATGTGGTGGTCGCGGTCAAGCGCACGCACGGCGCCAAGCTGGTCGGCGCGGCCTGGAAGACCGCGCCGGTGCGGGCCAACGCACCGGTTTCAATCGCTGGCCGCGCGGGGCTGGCCAATACCCACACGGATAAAGATCTTGAATCGAGTTGAGATGTTCACCGACGGCGCCTGCAAGGGCAACCCCGGTCCTGGCGGCTGGGGCGTGCTGCTGCGCGCGCCGGGGCACGAGAAGGAGCTGTTCGGCGGCGAGCCGCTGACCACCAACAACCGCATGGAGCTGACGGCGGTGATCGAGGGCCTGCTGGCGCTGAAGCGGCCATGCGAGGTGGATCTTTACCTGGACAGCCAGTACGTGCGCCAGGGCATCACCGAGTGGATCGCCGGCTGGAAGGCCAAGGGCTGGCGCACCGCCAGCAAACAGCCGGTGAAGAACGTCGATTTGTGGCAAAAGCTCGACGCGCTGGTGCAGGGCAGCGGCCACCGCATTCACTGGCACTGGGTGCGCGGCCATGCGGGGCACGAGGGCAACGAGCGCGCCGATGAATTGGCCAATCGGGGCGTGCCCAAAGCCTGAGATGCAGGCGCGCAGGCCGGGTTCGACCCCAGGCGCGCAGGCCGCTGCGATGCTACATTTTGTGCCCTGATCGGCGCCGCGGTGGCGCCTGCTGTTTCCGCAAGCGCATCTTGAAGTCGACCACCTCTCTTGTTGCCGTTCTCGCGCTGGCGGGGGCGATCGGCGTCGCCTGGTGGTGGCAGCGACCGAAGCCGGCCACACCGGACGCGCCGCCGCCGCGCGCGGCCAGCGCGCCCGCGAATGCGGCGGGCAGTGGCGGCGCGCCGGTGGTGGTCGAGTCGTCGCTGGTGCGCCTGCAGCCACTGCGCGAAGACGTCGAAGCCGTCGGCTCGCTGCGCTCGCGCCAGGGCACGGTGGTGCGCGCCGAGGTCGGCGGGCGCATCACACAGATCAACTTCCGCGATGGCCAGCGCATCCGCCGCGGCCAGTTGCTGGTGCAGCTGGACGACCGCTTGCAGCAGGCGCAGATCCAGCAGGCGCAGGCCGAGCTGTCGATCGCCCAGGCCAACCACAAGCGCAACAGCGATCTGGTGGCGCAGGGCTTCATCAGCCAGCGCGGCGTCGATGAAAGCGCGGCCGCCGTCCAGGTGGCGCAGGCCAAGGCCGAGCTGGCGCGCGCCACCGCCGCCCGCCTGCGCGTGCTGGCGCCGTTCGATGGCGTCGCGGGCCTGCGCAACATCAGCGTGGGCGACTACCTGAAGGAAGGCTCGGACATCGTCAACCTGGAAGACATGAACGCGATGTACGTGGACTTCCGCCTGCCCGAGCGCCTGCAGTCACGCGTGCGCCCCGGCCAGACGGCGCGCGTGCGGGTCGAGGCCTTGCCCGACCGCGCCTTTGCCGCCGTGGTGCAGGCGGTCGATCCGCTGATCGACGCCAACGGCCGTTCGCTCAGCGTGCGCGGCTGCATCGACAACCGCCTGCAGCAACTGCGCCCCGGCATGTTCGCGCGCGTGGGCACGCGCCTGGGCGACGACCGGCAGGCGTTGATGATTCCCGAAGAGGCCATCGTGTCGCAGGGCGGGCGGCAGACGGTGATCCGCCTGCTGCGCGGCGCGGGTGGCGATGACAAACCCACCTGGACGACGCAGCGCATGGACGTGGCCACCGGCACGCGCTTGGCCGGGCAGGTCGAGATCCTGCGCGGTCTGGCCGAGGGCGAGCGCATCGTCACCGCCGGGCAGCAGCGTATTCAGCGCGACGGCACGGCGGTGCGGCTGGCCGAGGCGCCGACCCCCGCGCCTGCCGCACCCGCCCATGGCGCGCCGGACGGTGTGGCGTCAAGCGCCCGTGCGGCGTCGGCGCCGGCTGCCGCGCGCGCCGGCACGGCGCCGCTGCCCTGGGCGCCCACGGCGGCCGGCCCTGGCCCCTGCGGCGTGGTGGCCCAGCGCTGACCGGCCACGGCCATGCAGATCGCCGAAATCTCCATCCGCCGCCCGGTGTTCGCCACCGTGCTGTCGCTGCTGATCCTGCTGATCGGCGCCGTCAGCTACACGCGGCTGGCGGTGCGCGAATACCCCAAGATCGACGAGCCGGTGGTGACGGTGAGCGTGCGCTACGCCGGCGCCTCGGCCGAGGTGATCGAGTCGCAGGTGACCAAGCCGCTGGAAGACTCGATTGCCGGCATCGACGCGGTCGATGTGCTGACCTCCATCAGCCGCCCCGAGCAGGCGCAGATCAGCGTGCGCTTTCGGCTCGAGAAAGATGCCGACACCGCCGCCGCCGAGGTGCGCGACCGCGTCTCGCGCGTGCGCAACAAGCTGCCGCAGGCCATTGACGAGCCGGTCATCGCCAAGGTCGAGGCCGATGCCTTCCCGGTCGTGTGGCTGGCCTTCTCCAGCGACACGCGATCGCGGCTGGACATCAACGACCTGGTCAACCGCATCGTCAAGGCACGCCTGCAAACCGTGACCGGCGTGGCCGACGTGCGCATTTTTGGCGAGCGCAAGTTCGCCATGCGCGTCTGGCTCGACGCCGACAAGCTGGCCGCCTACAAGCTGACCACGCAGGATGTCGAAGACGCCATCCGCCGCAGCAACCTGGAGCTGCCCGCCGGCCGCATCGAATCACAGCAGCGCGAGTTCTCCGTCATCTCGCACACCGACC
This sequence comes from Burkholderiales bacterium, assembly GCA_016702555.1. GTDB lineage: Bacteria > Pseudomonadota > Gammaproteobacteria > Burkholderiales > Burkholderiaceae_C > Ottowia. Next base: position 83,718 of record JADJDV010000001.1, on the reverse strand, counting down.
TGACGACACCAGCGCAGTTCAGCGACATCGTGGTCAGGAACGTGGGCGGTTTTCCGGTGCGCGTGCGCGACGTGGGCCGGGTGGAGGAGGGCGCCGCCGACGAGCGCAGCGCCGTGCGGCTGAACGGCCGGCCGTCGATCTCGGCCGGCGTGATCCGCCAGGCCACCGCCAACCCGCTGGAGCTGTCCAAGGGCGTGCGCGAGATGTTGCCGCGCCTGCAGGAAGACATGCCGCCCGACGTCAAGATCGAGATCGCCAACGACAACTCGGTATTCATCGACCGCGCGGTGAAAAGCGTGTACCAGACCATTGCCGAAGCGGTGGCGCTGGTGGCGCTGGTCATCTTTGTCTTCTTGCGCACGGTGCGCGCGTCCATCATTCCCATCGTCACGATTCCGGTCAGCCTGATCGGCTCGTTCGCGCTGATGCAGCTGGCGGGCTTTTCGATCAACACGCTGACGCTGCTGGCGCTGGTGCTGGCCATCGGCCTGGTGGTGGACGACGCCATCGTGATGCTGGAGAACATCTACCGCCACATCGAAGAAGGCATGGCGCCCTTTGCCGCCGCCATCCACGGCGCCAAGGAAATCGGCTTTGCCATCGTCGCCATGACGCTGACGCTGGCGGCGGTGTTCGCGCCGCTGGCCTTCACGCCGGGGCGCACCGGGCGCTTGTTTGTCGAATTCGCGCTGGCGCTGGCCGGCGCCGTGGTGGTGTCGGGCTTTGTGGCGCTGACGCTGTCGCCCATGCTGTGCTCGCTGCTGCTCAAGCACAACCCCCAGCCCAACTGGTTCGACCGCAGCATGGAGCGCTGGCTGACGGCGCTGTCCAATGGCTACGGCCGCCTGCTGCGCCGCGTGCTGACGGGCGGGCGCTGGGGGGTGCTGGCGGTGATGGCCGGCTGTGCCGTGGCCATTGCGATGATCTACCCCAACATGCGGCAAGAGCTGTCGCCGCTGGAAGACCGCGGCGTCATCCTGGCCAACATCAACGCGCCCGACGGCGCCACGCTGGACTACACCGACCGCTACGCGCGCCAGCTGGAAGCCATTGGCCAGCAATACCCCGAGTTCGCCAGCATCTTCGCCAACATCGGCAACCCCAGCGTGTCGCAGGGCAGCGTGGTGTACCGCGCGGTGGATTGGTCAGAGCGCACGCGCTCCACACTCGACATCGCGCGCGAACTGCAGCCCAGGTTCAACCAGCTGGCGGGCGTCAACGCCTTTCCGGTCACGCCGCCGTCGCTCGGCCAGGGCTTTCGCGAGCGGCCGGTCAACTTCGTGGTGCAGACGTCCGACAGCTACGCGAACCTCAACACCGTGATGCGCAAGCTGATGGACGAGGTGGCCAAGAACCCTGGCCTTGTCGCGCCCGATGTGGACTTGCGGCTGTCGAAACCCGAGCTGCGCGTGGAGGTGGACCGCGAGCGCGCGGCCGACCTGGGGGTGAGCGTCGAAGCCGTGGCGCGCGCCATCGAAACCATGCTGGGCGGCCGCCAGGTCACGCGCTACAAGCGCGATGCCGAGCAGTACGACGTGATCGTGCAGACGGCTGCCACCGGCCGCAGCACGCCCGAGGACATCGACCGCATCCAGCTGCGCGCCAGCAAGGGCGGCGTGGACGCCATGGTGCCGCTGTCCGCACTGGTCAAGGTGCACGAAAGCGTGGCCCCGCGCGAGCTGAACCACTTCGGCCAGCGCCGCTCGGCCACGCTCACCGCCAACCTGGCGGCCGACTATTCGCTGGGCGAGGCGCTGGCCTTTCTCGACCAGACCGCAAACCAGGTGCTGAAAAGCGGCTACACGACCGACTTGAACGGCATCTCGCGCGAGTTCCGCTCCAGCCAGGGCGCGCTGATGGTGGTGTTTGTGCTGGCGCTGCTGTTCATCTTTCTGGTGCTGGCCGCGCAGTTCGAGAGCTTTGTCGATCCGCTGATCATCATGTTCTCGGTGCCGCTGTCGATGATCGGGGCGCTGCTGGCGCTGAAGTTCACCGGCGGCTCGCTCAACGTGTACTCGCAGATCGGCCTGATCACGCTGGTGGGTTTGGTCACCAAGCACGGCATCCTGATCGTCGAGTTCACCAACCAGTTGCGCCAGCGCGGCGAGCCGATGTTGGAGGCGCTGATCCACGCCAGCGCGCAGCGCCTGCGCCCCATTTTGATGACCACCGGCGCCATGGTGCTGGGCGCGGTTCCGCTGGCGCTGGCCACGGGTGCGGGCGCCGAAAGCCGGCGCCAGATCGGCTGGGTCATCGTCGGCGGCATGAGCCTGGGCACGCTGCTCACCCTCTTCGTCGTGCCCACCATGTACGCCATGCTGGCGCGCCAGCGCGTGCCGGGCGCCAACACGGCCCCCGTCAATCTACCGACCGAAGCCCAACCGGCGCCGCACGCCTGAGCGCCCGCACGCTGCTGGGCCGCTGGGCGGGTGCGCGCCTCACATCAACTCAAGCCCCAAGCGCCGCAGCACCCAGGCCAGCGCGGCGAAGCAGGCGACGGTGAGCAGCGCACTGCTCGCCAGCGCCCCCCAGAATCCCCAGGCGCGGTGCATGGCCGGGAACAGCGCAAACATGGGCAGCGTGGGCAGCACGTACCAGAAGGTGTAGTACGCGTGCTTGCTGATGCGCTCGGCCGGTTGCTTTTCAGCGTACAGCCAGATCAGCGTGAGCACGGTGACCAGGGGCAGCGCGGCGATCAGGCCGCCCAGGCGGTCGCTGCGCTTGGCGGCTTCGGAGATCAGCACCACCAAGGCGGCGGTGACGAGGTATTTGGTGGCAAGCCAGGCCATGGGTGCGAACCGCGCAGTGTCAACGGCCGCAGTGTCTCACGTCGGCTGGCACGGGAGGCGAGACATGAATCGCGCGACACTGCAAGGCAAATCACGCGACGGATTCCGCGATTCCAGCCTGATTTGCGATTGATCAAATCCTTGCTTGGGTTCTGCCAATGCCGGCGCACCGGTGCCTCAGTCGCCCGCGTAGCGCTGCATCACATACTCACCCGGCGCGTCGCAGACGGCGCGGTTGGCGGGAATTGCCCGGGCCCTGACCGGCGCCGATGAGTGCGTCGCCAGCCACTGTTGCCAGGCAGGCCACCACGAGCCCTCGTGCCGCTGGGCGGTCTGGAGCCAGTGGTCGGCGTCGAGCCAGCGCCCGTGCGCGGGGCGGGTGGCGATCTGGTGGCGCCGCCGCGGGTGGCCGGGCTCGGAGACGATGCCGGCGTTGTGGCCGCCGCTGGTGAGCACGAAGGTGATCTCGGCGTCGGTCAGGTGGTGCAGCTTGTAGACCGAGCGCCAGGGCGAGACGTGGTCGCGCTCGGTCCCGACCATGAAGATCGGCAGCTCCAGGTCGTTCATCGAGATCGAGCTGTCGCCGACCATGTAGCGGCCGTGCGCCAGCGCGTTCTTCAGGTACAGCGCGACCAGGTACTCGTGGTGCATGCGCGCCGGCAGCCGCGTGGTGTCGGCGTTCCATGCCATCAGGTCGTTGCCCTGGTCGCGCTCGCCCATCAGGTATTCGCGCATGCGGCGCGTCCAGACCAGGTCGCGCGAATGCAGGAACTGGAACGAGCCCGCCATCTGCGAGCCCTTGAGAAAACCCTGGCCCTTGGTCAGGTGGTCGAGCAGGTTGACCTGGCTTTCGTCGATGAACAGGCCCAGCTCGCCGGGCTCGGAGAAGTCGACCTGCGCCGCCAAGAGGCTGAGCGTCTTCAGTGCCGGCAGATGCGCGTAGCCGGCCACGCCCTCGGTGCGCGCCAGCGCGGCGGCGGCCATGGCCAGCAGCGTGCCGCCCAGGCAGTAGCCCATGGCGTGGATCTGCGCGGCGTCGGCGTCCTCGCCCACGGCGCCGATGGCGTCGAGCACGCCCATCTGCAGGTAGTTGTCCATGCTCAGTTCACGGTCCGACTCGTCCGGGTTGCGCCAGGAGATCATGTAGACGGTGTGACCCTGTTCGACCAGGTAGCGCACCATCGAGTTGTGCGGCGACAGGTCGAGGATGTAGAACTTCATGATCCACGACGGCACGATCAGCAGCGGCTCGGTGTGCACCTGTCGCGTCTGCGGCGCGTAGCGGATCAGCTCGATCAGGTGGTTGCGGAACACCACCTTGCCGGGCGTGGTGGCCACGTTGCCGCCCACCACGAAGCGGCCCTGGTTGGCGATGTCCTCGGCCGTCGGCACGCCGGTGGCGTCGGCCAGCCAGTTCTGCCAGCCCTGCGCCAGCGCGGTGCCGCCGCTGTCGATGGCGTTCTTCAGCACCACCGGGTTGGTCAGCAGGCGGTTGGCCGGCGACATCATGTCCAGGTACTGGCGTGCGAAGAAGTCGACCAGCGCCGTGTGGTGCTCGCTCACGCCGGGCACCCGCGCGGCCTCGCGCCAGAACGCCTCGGCGTTGTTGAAGGCTGCGCGCCACAGGCTGAACGGCCACTGGCCCCAGGCTTCGGCGCGAAAGCGTGGGTCGCCGTTGGGTGCGGCGCCGTCCTCGGCACCGTGCAAGGGCGTGTGCAGCGTGTCGCTGGCCAGTTGCGCCGCCAGTGTCGTCAGCTCCAGCTGACGCCCGGGCGAGGCCGCCAGGTGCCAGGCCCAGTCGGCGAAGGCCAGGCTGAGCGCGATCGGCGACAGGTTGCCGGCCAGCGGTGCCACCGCGGTCTGTATCAGCCGGTCGAGCCGTTCGGTGTCGGTTTCCGTGCGCCGCGCCGGGTCGGCGGATTCGACGGCGCTGCGCGGCCCGGGAGTGCGGCGGTGCGACATCGGGCGGGTCGGCTTGGCGGGCGTGGTCTTGCGTGGCATGGCGATCTCAGGGGCGAAAGAGGCTCAAAGCGGATTCTCGGTCGGCACCGCGCGTAGGCTGCGTCGGCTCCGTGTCGGAGGCATGACCCGCCGCGCGCCGCGGACCCGCCAGAATAAACCAGCCCGGGGGTTGTCCATTGACCGAAGTCAAGGCGGACTTGCCCCCAATCGTCAAGATACGCGGCAAGTGCTGGCGACGATTGCCAGCGTTCGCACCACAGGAGATCAGGATGTGCCTCTGCATCCGCCTTGCATGCTGGCGCGCCACGGCTCGCCGTGAGGGCGGTTGGCCATGAGCATCGTTTTCGACCCTCTGCATCTGCAGGCGGCCACGCTGGACGTGATGGCCGCCAGCCACGCCACGCCCTCGCTGCTGCTGCAGCGCCAGCAGCAGCGCCTGCTGCGCCTGCTGGAGGCGGCGCGCAACTCGGCCTTTTATGCCGAGCGCCTGGGCAGCGGACGCGCGCGCTCGTCGGCGCTGTCGCGCCTGCCGCCCGTCACGCGTGCCGAGCTGATGGCGCACTTCGACGACTGGGTCACCGATCCGGCGCTGCGGCTGGACGAATTGCGCGGGTTCACCGCCGATCCGACGCGCGTTGCCGATCCCTGGCTGGACCGCTACATGGTGTGGGAAAGCTCGGGCACCAGCGGCGAGCCGGGCGTGTTCGTGCAGGACGCGCGCGCGATGGCGGTGTACGACGCGCTCGAGGCGGTGCGCCACCGGGTGCCGGGGCGTGGCGCCAGCGGCCTGTTCGGCGCCCTGGCCGCGCTGGGCGCCACCGAGCGCAGCGCGCTGGTCACCGCCACCGGCGGGCATTTCGCCAGCGTGGTCAGCTTCGAGCGCCTGCGCCGCATCAACCCCTGGCTGGCCGCCACCGCGCGCAGCTTCAGCCTGTTGCAGCCGACCGCCGAGCTGGTGCAGGCGCTGAACGAGTTCCAGCCCGCCATCCTGGCCACCTACCCCACTGCCGCCGCCATGCTGGCCGACGAGGTCGAGGCCGGCCGCCTGCGCATCCGGCCGCGCTGCGTGCTGACCGGCGGCGAGACGCTGAGTGCGGCGGTGCGCGCCCGCGTCGCCGCCGCCTTCGATGCCCAGGTGCGCAACAGCTACGGCAGCTCGGAATTCCTGCCGATCGCGTGGGAGTGCGCGCACGGGTGCCTGCACGTGAACGAGGACTGGGTGGTGCTGGAGCCGGTCGACGAGCGGCATCGCCCGGTGCCGCCCGGACAGCCCTCGCACAGCGTGCTGCTGACCAACCTGGCCAACCTGGTGCAGCCGCTGATCCGCTACGACCTGGGCGACCAGCTGACGCTGCGGGCGGAGCGCTGCGCCTGCGGCTCGGCGCTGCCGGTGATCGAGGTGCAGGGCCGCGGCGACGACGTGTTGCGCGTGCCCGCGCGGCGCCCGGGCCAGACCGTCAGCCTGCTGCCGATGGCGCTGTGCACCGTGATCGAGGAGGAGGGCGCGGTGTTCGACTTCCAGTTGCAGCAGCGCGGCGCCAGCACCCTGGTGTTGCGCGTGCCGCTGCGCGGCGCCGAGGCCAAGGCCGCCATCGATCGCTGCGCCACGGCCTTGCAGCGCTTCGCCACGCTGCAGGGCGCGGCGCCGATCGAGGTGCTGGGCGAGCCGGGCTGCGATCTGCCGCGCGGACGCAGCGGCAAGGCGTGCCGGGTCGTGATGCCGGAATGAAGGTTTGATGACTGCGCGCAGTCATCAGGCTCAGGCAGCCGCCACCGCGCGCTGCACCCGCGCCTCGCGGATCGGCAGGTTGAGCAGCGCCGCCAGCAGCGCCAGCACGATGTCGGCCCACCACATCCACGTGTAGTCGCCAAAGCGCGTGATCGCCAGCCCGCCCAGCCAGGCGCCCAGAAAGCCGCCGACCTGGTGGCTCAGCAGCGTCAACCCGAACAGCGTGCCCAGGTAGCGTACGCCGAACAGCTTGGCGCACAGGCCCGCCGTCGGCGGCACCGTGGCCAGCCAGGTCAGGCCCAGGCCGATGGCAAACAGGTAGAACACCCAGGGCTCGCGCGGCATCGCCAGGTAGACCAGCACCAGCACGGCGCGGCTGGCGTACATCAGCGCCAGAATCATCTTGCTGCGGTACTGGCCCACCAGATGACCCACCCACAGGCTGCCGACGATGTTGGCCAGCCCGATCAGCGCCAGCGACCAGCTCGCCACCGACGGCGGCAGGCCGCACAGGTCGACTTCGGTCGGCAGGTGCGTGACCAGGAAGGCGATGTGAAAGCCGCAGGTGAAAAAGCCCGCGTGCAGCAGCAGGTAGCTGCGGTCGACCATGGCGCTCCGGACGGTGGCGCGCAGGCCCGGTTCGCTGACCGCCGCCACGCTGCCGTGGCCGCCCTGGCTGCCCTTGGTCACGCGGCCCACCAGGGGCAGCGCCAGCAGCGTCATCACCGCCAGCGAATACATGGCGCCCATCCAGCCCAGCAACTGGATCAGCTTCTGCAGCAGTGGCGCGAACACGAACTGCCCCAGCGAGCCACCGGCATTGATCACGCCCGAGGCGGCGCCGCGCGCCTCGGGCGCCATGCGCTGCGCGGCGGCGCCGATCAACACCGAGAAGCTGCCCGCGCCGGCGCCGATCGCCGACACCAGGCCGATGGCGAAGGTCAGGCCCCAGGTGCTGCTCATGAAGGGCGTGATGGCGCTGCCCAGCGTCAGCAGCAGGATGCCCGCCAGCAGCACCGGGCGCGGGCCCCAGCGATCGGCCGCCGCGCCAGCCAGCGGCTGCACCGCACCCCAGCTGAACTGCGCCACCGCCATCGCGAAGCTGATGGCGGCGATCCCCAGGCCGGTGCTGGTGTTGAGCGGGCCGACGAACAGGCCGAGCGACTGGCGCGCGCCCATGGTCACCATCAGGATGCCGGCGGCCGCCAGTGTGATGCCGAGCGCGCCGCTGCGCCGCAGTGTGTCGAGCATGGGTCAGATCCGGGAGAAAACCGCGTGCGCCAGGCGCCGCGCTGAAAAATGTCGGCCGATCATAGGCCCTGCGCAGGGGACGGAATACCCCATAATCCGGCGCACTATGTCAACGAATCATTGACAATGAAACCCGGTCATGCCGCGCGCACCCACGGCTCTGCCACTGCCGCCGGCCTGCATCGACTGGCCGAGCGGCCCATGCCCTGGCTGTCGGCCTGGCAGACCTTCGTCAAGGTGGTCGAGGCCGGCAGCATGGCCGGCGCTGCGCGCCTGCTGGACTGCACGCGCGCCCAGGTCAGCCGGCAGGTGGCCGAGTTGGAGTCCAGCTTCGGCACGCGCCTGCTGGAGCGCAGCACGCGCCGCCTGGCGCTGACGCCGGCCGGCCAGGTGTTCCACCAGCACGCGCTGGCGGCGCTGGAGAGCGTGGCTGCGACCCAGCTCGCGGTCGGCAACCTGGGCGATGAGCCGCATGGCGTGCTGCGTGTCAGCGCCACCATCACCTTCGGGCGCCTGCACGTGGCGCCGCTGTTGCCGCGGCTGGCGGCGCAATACCCGCGTCTGGTCTGCGAGCTGATCCTGACCGACCAGTTGATTGACCTGGAAGAAAGCGACATCGACCTGGCGCTGCGCATGACGCGCTCGCCGCCGCAGGACGCGGTGGCGCGCAAGCTCGCCAACCTGGGCCGCGGCATCTACGGCTCACCGGCCTACCTGCAAGCGCACGGCCTGCCCGCCAGCGTGGCCGAGCTGAGCCACCACCAGACCCTGAGCTACCTGATGACCGAGGCGCACCGCTGGCATCTGCTCACCCCCGGCGGCGGCGAGCACGTGCATGCCACCACCGCGCGCCTGCGCGTCAACAACACCGATTGCCTGCTGGAAGCGGCGCTGGCGGGCTGGGGCCTGGCCATCCTGCCGACCTACCTGGCCGCCCCGCACGCCGCCGCCGGCCGCCTGCAGCGCGTGCTGGCCGACGTCGAGCCGCGCACCCCGTTCGGCTCACACCTGTACGCCTGCTACACGCCCAGCCGCCGCCGCACGCCCAAGGTGCGGGTGCTGCTGGAACTGCTGGCGGCCGAATTCGAGCCGCTGCCGCCGTGGGAACGCAGCGCGACCGGCCCGGCAAACCCTTGATCTAGCGCGATCGTTGGCGGCGGCAGACTGGCTTCGGCCGATGCGCGCCCCGGTTCACGCCAGGCGGCGCAAGGCGTCGCGGATCCCTCGCTGCCTTGCGGCCGCACCAGGCGCGCCACCTCCGTGCCCTCGCGCAGAAACACTAGCGTCGGCCACAGCTTGACGCCGAAGCTGCGTCCCAGCCGCTGGCCGGGCCCATCCTCGACCTTCACGTGCATCACGTCCGCGCCGGCCTGCTCGAACGCTGCTCGGATGTCCGGCTGCGCGCCACGGCACCAGCCGCACCAGTTGGCGCCGAACTCGAGCAGCAGCGGCCCGCGGGTAGTGTTGATTTCTGTACGGGTCATGCTTTCTGGCAAAAATTCGTGCATGTGCGCTGCCTCAGGCGTCCGATTGGTTCGCTTATCAGGGAGACGAATCACCTCCAGCGGAGGCATTCAATGCGCGGATGGCGTCTTCTGGAAGGTAGCGCTATGTACAGCAATCTCGTGGAAAACGCAACCTCGATGAAGTATTGTATTGGTGTGTAGTCATGTGGTCCAATAAGAAATGGACTGTTTGAAGTCCATCGTCGTTCACTTTTGGAGGCCTTATGCAGCTCTACATTTCGTCTTGGACACAAGGGTCTCGTCATGCTTGGATCGCCCGACATAACCTGAGTGCAGCCGACTATCAGAAGGACTTCGACACTTTGCCTCGACAGGGGTATCGGCCAGTCTGTGTCGGGGGCGTCTCTTCCAGTGGCGAAGCCCGCTTTGTCAGCTTGTGGGACGCATCATCTGGTCCAAGCTGGACTGCACGGCACGGTATTCCTGCACAAGATTACCAACTCTATTTTGACGATATGGTTCGACAAGGCTATCGATTGAGGTGCCTCAGCGGCTATCTCGATCAAGGTCGAGAGCATTTTGTTGCGCTTTGGGAGCGATCTGCAGCGCAAGCTTGGAGTGCGCGTCATGGCATGACTACCGAGGGCTATCAACGTGAATTTGACGCACACCGGGGGAAGGGATTTAGGCCAGTTTGGATCACCGTTTATCCGACATCTGCAGGTGTTCGGTACGGTGCCATTTGGGACCAAACGCCGAGTGCGGGCTGGGTATGCCGACACAATATCGATCATCATACATTTGCCCAGGTTATGCGTGAGCAGCAGCAGAACGGCTATCGTTTGCTATGTGCACACGCTTGTCGCGACGGTAATCGCGATGTGTACGCAGGCATTTGGGAAAAGATTGAAGGCACATATCAGCAGCGGCATGGATTGACGGCAGCCGATCACCAAATAATATTTGACCGGATGACGGCTACGGGATTTAGGCCTATTTACGTGGCGGGTTATGAGGGTGCGTACCGTTCGGAGTTAGGCACGCGGCTTGGTTTGCTGATTAAGAACGATGATTTCTCTGGTGTGATTGCCTCCTTGGACCAGCGATTGCGGCAGCGAGGTTACGATGTTTCCACGGTCAGTAGTGCTGAAAGCGCCGTGAAGACCATCACGGAACGCGCAGATGTAATGCAGGTGGGGGACCGACTGTTTATTTACTTAGGTGTTCATGGTGGCGACCCTCGCCCCACGCTGAAAGATCAAGGAGTTCAATGGTCCGCTCACCATATCCTTCAACCTCAATCTGGGACGTTTACACTTGAGCAGATTCAGACGGCAATCGTTGGCGCGTCACAGCGAGGAGCAGACATTACGCTGTTTGATGGTTCTTGTAATGGTGGGGAAACAGTTCTGGCAGCGATTGGGCAGAGATACAGCGCCTTGTCGACAGTAGGAGTCCGTGCCCCGGGTCTCACGAATTTTCCTGACCCCGCTCAGGAGAAGGGATTCAAAGATCAAGATTATTTTGGCACTTGGCCTCGTCCGGGCAGTACGCTTGCAAGCCAAGTCAATGGGCAGTTGAGGCATTCCAAGCCAGCTCGTGTTTCGCAACGGATATTCCGAAATGACAACTGCAAGATAGCACGCCAAATGCTATTCTGGCGCAGTGCAATAGGGTGTTTTGGAGCGGGAGGATGGTGGAACTTAAGGTATTTGTATTGCGTAGTTTTCCAGTATTTGTATGGAGAAAGCTATAAGGAATTAGAGTCAACAGAACAAAAAAAATTCACGGTCTCTGTCGAAGATTTCATTGCCAGAATGAAGCACGAGGCTTTTGACGAAGGACGAGAGTTACTTCATCTTTTACAAGCGTATCTGAACGATGTGCCGCTTAACCAAAGAGCAGAAATCGTCTATGCTGCTCGTCATATTGAGGCATGGGAAGCGATTGGATTCAAGAGATCTTGGTGGCGTCCGTCTGAGGTCATGGAGAGTGCAAACTTCGCGGGAAGAATGGTGGTACGTCCATCTAAATATGGTCGAGATGGATATGGGCGCTTGGTGGATGACACCAAGGCGGCATTAGCGTCGGTACTGGCCATGGAGCAAGAGTTGAACGACAAATTGCGCGCCTTAAATAGCGCCTTAGTCGCCATGGGCGTACAAATGCCAGTGCGCTCGTCGGTCGTCGATGACGTAGAACATCTGATTCCAACTACTCGGGATGAGGTTCGTCGCTACAACGAGTTGAGTGAACAGCGGTACCAGCAGTTCAAGCTTCGTGTTTCTGTGTTGAGCGAACATAGGTTGACCGAAGCACCATCTCAATTAGAGAACCTGAGTGAGACGCAAATTGAAGACATCGCTAAGAAATTCAGGTTAAGATCCTTGCCGAACATTAATGCAGCCATTCGTTACTTCGCTTTACGACAGGAGCTCTTGGATTTTTACGATCGACGCGATCTGGAACTGATTAGATTGAGCAATCTTATGGTGATCTTGGAAGATGCGTGGGTAATGGTAGAAATGGGGGATCGACCATCTTCGCCAGATGTTGTCTACTTCTGACCAGATTCCATCGTATATCTATCCTTTGGCTGCTTCGACCCTCAATTGCGGACGGCCGGTCCCGTGTTCCTGCGTCAGCATGTCACGTAACATTGCTGTCGATACATTATTGATCCGAAATCAAACCACTTGAACAAATAAATCAAGCCGCATATTTGACCGATTCCTTCTGGAAGAACTGCTTGACCTTGGCGGGCGATTTCTGCAGGTGCCGCAGGTGCCCGATGGCCGCTGCTTGAGTTGACCCTTGCGCCGATTGGGCGCCTGGCTCGTGACGGCGGCCTTCAGGTTCGCGTTGAGCATCTCGTCGGGGTTCAGCTCCGGGCTGTAGCTGGGCAGGTAGAACACTTCGATGTGCTCCTTGTTCTCCTGTAGCCACGCCTTGACCAGCTTGGCGTGATGAACCTTCAGGTTGTCCAGCACAAGGAATACTTTGCCGGTGTTTGCCTTCTTGGCTTCCTGCACCATGAACCGCCCCGCAATTTGAGGAGGCTCCTTCGATTGAGAATGGAGCCAAGATGAGGAAGTCCCCGAAGTATTCCCCCGAGGTTATCGAGCGCGCGGTGCGCATGGTCTTCGACGCCAAGGACCAATATCCGTCGCAGTGGGCGGCGATCGAGTCGATCGCGGGCAAGATCGGCTGCACGGCCGAGACGCTGCGCAAGTGGGTGCGCCAAGGCGAGCGCGACAGCGGCGTGCGGCCCGGCCCGACGACCAGTGAGCGGCAGCGCATCAAGGAACTCGAGCGCGAGGTGCGCGAGCTGCGCAAGACCAACGAGATCCTGAAGCTGGTAAGCGCCTATTTCGCCCAGGCGGAGCTCGACCGCCACCACAAGAAGTGAACGCCTTCATCGACGAGCACCGGGCTGCTCACGGGGTCGAGCCGATCTGTAGCGCGCGGCAGGTCGCCCCGTCGGCGTACCGGCGCCATGCTGCCCGAGTGCGCGAGCCGGCGCGGCTGCCCGCGCGAGTGCAGCGCGACGCCGAGCTGATGCCGCAGGTGCAGCGCCTGTTCGACGCCAACCTGCGCGTGTACGGCGCCGACAAGGTGTGGCGGCAACTGCTGCGCGAAGGCGTGACGGTGGCGCGCTGCACGGTGGAGCGCTTGATGCGGCGGCTGGGGCTGCAAGGCGTGCGCCGCGGCAAGGGCGTGCGCACGACGGTGCCCGATGCCAAGGCGGCGTGTCCGCTGGACCGTGTCAATCGGCACTTCCAGGCGCGGCGGCCCAACCAGCTCTGGGTGGCGGACTTCACCTACGTTTCGACCTGGCAGGGCTTCGTCTACGGGCTTCGTGGTCGACGTGTTCGCGCGGCGCATCGTGGGCTGGCGGGTGAGCAGTTCGATGCAGACCGACTTCGTGCTCGACGCGCTGGAGCAGGCGCTGTACGCTCGGCGTGCCGAACGCGATGGCGACCTCGTGCACCACAGCGACCGCGGTAGCCAGTACGTCTCGATCCGCTACAGCGAACGCTTGGCCGAAGCCGGCATCGAACCTTCGGTGGGCTCTACCGGCGACAGCTACGACAACGCGCTGGCCGAGACGATCAACGGGCTGTACAAGGCCGAGATCATTCACCGGCGCGGCCCGTGGAAGACGCGCGAGGCGGTCGAGCTGGCAACGCTGGAGTGGGTCTCGTGGTTCAATCACCATCGCCTGCTCGAACCGATCGGCTACATCCCGCCGGCCGAAGCCGAGGCAAACTACTGGCGTGAGCAAGCAGAGGCATTCACCACCAAGCCTGCTTCGTTGGCAGCGCCGCAGGAGGTTGAACCATGAATACATGGCCCAACCAGGGGCCTCCGGCGAGCTGCGGGCGCTGAGAAAGACAAAGCCTAAACCCCAAGAGCCGTCAGACCATGCTGGTCTGACTCAAGCCAACAGGCCTCCTCGAGACCCGGTGCGGTTCACTCTTGCTCTTCGCTCAGGGCACGCAGCACGCCCACGGGTCGCCCGCAGGGCTTGTCCACCAGCGCCTTGGCGCCGCCTTGGTCATAGCGCTTGCAGATGTCGAACACGCCGGTGCGCGACAGGCCCAGATCGGCGGCGATGGCTTCATACGTCCAGCCCGCGCGGCGCAGCTTGATGACCTGCCGGCGCCGCTCCTGGCGCGCTTCAGGGGTGAGTTTCCTCATGTCGATCATTTCCATGAGGATTATCTGCGGGCACATTCAACAACTTCAAGAGGTTTGATTTCTATTCAATAAGTATTTCAGCTTGATCCACATGCCTCATGGGGTTGCCAAGCTGTCGACGACCCATTTGCCAGACGGGCAGGTCTTGAGTTATTCCCGCGCAGGCGAATCCAGCAGCTGCGCTGGTGCAAACCCTGGATCCCCGCCTTTGCGGGGATGACAGTTGTTGATGTCTCGAGCTGAAAACGGCTTCAGACCTGCCCTGTGATCATCGACTGATCACGGCTCGGCGCGGCGTCAGCCGATGCGCCGCAAAGCGGCCGCGACCGCGGCCGCGCTGTCCGGGCGCACCAGCCGCGCCATTTCCACGCCATGGCGCAGAAACACCAGCGTCGGCCACAGCTTGACGCCGAAGCCGCGCCCCAGCCGCCGGCCCGGGCCATCCTCGATCTTGAGATGCGGCACGGCGCCGCCGGCCTCGTCGAAGGCGGTGCGGATGTGCGGCTGCGCGCCGCGGCACCAGCCGCACCAGTCGGTGCCGAACTCCAGCACCAGTGGGCCGGCTGTGGCGTCGACCTGGGCGCGGGTGAGGGTTTCGGGCGTGAAGCGGGCGACGTAGGGCATGCCCGCATCTTACGCAGACGTCGGCGTTGGCGTGAGGCCCTGGCGCGCGAACGCGGCGGCCAGGAAATCGACGAAGACGCGCACCCGCGCCGTGGCGCGGGCGCTGCGCGGTGATACGGCGTAGATGTCGGCGTCGGGCGTGTGGAAGTCCGGCAGCACCTGCACCAGCCGGCCGCTGCGCAGGTGCGGGCGGATGTCCCACTCGGCGCGCATCAGGATGCCGTGGCCTTCCAATGCCCAGTGGACGGCGACGCCGCCATCGTTGGTGGTCAGGCTGCCGCGGATGCGCACGCTGGTCTCGCGGCCCCGCGCGCCGGCCAGGCGCCAGACACCGTAGGCCTGCTCGCCCTGGCGGATGCCGATGCAGTTGTGCTGCGCCAGCTCGGCCGGCGTGCGCGGCGTGCCGTGGCGCGCCAGATAGGTCGGCGCCGCGCACAGCAGGCGCCGGTTGGGTGCCAGCCGCCGCGCCACCACGCGCGCGTCCGGCGGCTCGCCAAAGCGCACGCAGACGTCGTAGGCGTCGTCGGTGAGCGGCGGCGGGTTGACCGACAGCTGCAACTGCAGGTTCACCTGCGGGTACTTCGCCACGAAGCGCGACACCAGCGGCGCCACATGGCTGCGGCCAAAGCCCAGCGTGGCGTTGACGCGCAGCAGGCCCTTGGGCGTGGCGCGCGCGCCGCCAAGCTGCTCCTGCAGCTCGGCGATGTCGGCCAGGATGCGGCGCGCGTGTTCCAGGTACAGCGTGCCCTCGGGCGTCAGGCTCATGCGGCGCGTGCTGCGGTTGACCAGCGGCATGCCCAGGCGCGCCTCCATCAGGGCCAGGTGCTTGCTCACCGCCGCCGTGCTGATGCCCAGCTCGCGCGCCGCCGCGCTCAGGCTGCCGGCGCTGGCCAGGGTGGAGAAAAAGCCCAGGTCGGCGGGCTGGACGGCGTCGGTGCGGCTGCTCATTGTTGAACTCAGGTTAACAATACTTTGACTGTAGCCGCGTTTGCGCGGGCGGGCCACTGCCTACAGTCGGTGCATCGAGATTGCTACAGGAGAGTGACCATGAAAACCTATCGCATTGCCACCATTCCCGGCGACGGCATCGGCAAGGAAGTGGTGCCGGCTGGCCAGCGCGTGCTGGACGTGCTGGCGCGCGCCAGCCAGCGCTTCGGCTTCGACTTCGAGAACTTCGACTGGGGCGGTGACTACTACCGCCAGCACGGCGAGATGATGCCGGCCGACGGGCTGGACCAGCTGCGCGACAAGGACGCCGTCCTGTTCGGTTCGGCCGGTGACCCCGACATCGCCGACCACATCACGCTGTGGGGCCTGCGCCTGAAGATCTGCCAGGGGCTGGACCAGTACGCCAACGTGCGCCCGACGCGCATCCTGCCGGGCATCGACGCGCCGCTCAAGCGCTGCCGGCCGGAGGACCTGAACTGGGTCATCGTGCGCGAGAACTCCGAGGGCGAGTATTCCGGCGTCGGCGGCCGCGTGCACCAGGGGCACCCGATCGAGGTGGCGACCGACGTCTCGATGATGACGCGCGCCGGCTGCGAGCGCGTGATCCGCTTCGCCTTCCGGCTGGCGCAGTCGCGCCCGCGCAAGCTGCTGACGGTGATCACCAAGAGCAACGCGCAACGCCACGCGATGGTGATGTGGGACGAGATCGCGGCGGAGGTGGCGCGCGAGTTTCCCGACGTCAGCTGGGACAAGGAGATCGTCGACGCCGCCACCGCGCGCATGGTAAACCGTCCGGCCAGCCTGGACACCATCGTCGCCACCAACCTGCACGCCGACATCCTGAGCGATCTGGCCGCCGCGCTGGCCGGCAGCCTGGGCATTGCGCCGACCGCCAACCTGGACCCGGAGCGCCGCTACCCCAGCATGTTCGAGCCCATCCACGGCTCGGCCTTCGACATCATGGGGCGCGGCCTGGCCAACCCCATCGGCACCTTCTGGTCGGCGGTGATGCTGCTGGAGCACCTGGGCGAGCCCGAGGCCGCGGCGCGGCTGATGGCAGCGATCGAGCAGGTCACCGCCGACCCTGCGCTGCACACGCGCGACCTGGGCGGTGAGGCCACCACCGCGCAGGTGACCGACGCGGTGTGCACGCTGCTGCAGGGCGGCAGCCTGCGCCAGGCCGCCTGAGGGCGATCAATCACCATGCACCCGATTTCCAGCCCAGTCACTTGAGGAGACTTCCATGCATTCTTCCCTTCGCATCACGCGGCGCCTGGCGCTGCACGGCGTGGCGCTGGCCGGCGCGCTGGCCTGCGGCACGGCTGCCGCGCAAGCCTGGCCCAGCAAGCCGATCAGCCTGGTGGTGCCTTTCGCCGCTGGTGGCACCACCGACGTGCTGGCGCGCGCGCTGGGCGAGCGCCTGTCGACCGCACTGGGCCAGCCGGTGATCGTGGAAAGCAAGCCGGGTGCCGGCGCCACCATCGGCGCCGACCACGTCGCCAAGGCCAAGGCCGACGGCTACACGCTGCTGGTGGGTGCGGTGCACCACACCATCGCCGGCAGCGTCTACAAGAAGCTGCCCTACGACTTTCAGAAGGACCTGACGCCGATCACCATGATCGCCATGGTGCCGAACGTGCTGGTGGTCAACGCCGCCACTCCGGCGAAGAACGTGGGCGAACTGGTCGGCTACGTAAAGACCAACCCGGGCAAGGCCAACTACGGCTCCAACGGCAACGGCACGGCGCAGCACCTGATCGGCACGCAGTTCCAGCAGCTGACCGGCGTGCAGCTGACGCACGTGCCCTACAAGGGCAGCGGCCCGCTGGCGACCGACCTGCTGGGCGGACAGATCCTGATGTCGTTTGACACCATCACGCCGGTGCTGCCGCACATCAAGGCCGGCAAGCTGCGGCCGCTGGCCATCACCACGGCCACGCGCTCGGCGGCCTTGCCCGAGGTGCCGACGCTGGACGAGGTGGGGCTGAAAGGCTTCAACATCGGCACCTGGTTCGGCGTGCTGGCGCCCGCGGCCACGCCCAAGGACATCGTGGCGCGCCTGAACACCGAGATGGTGAAGATCATCAAATCGCCCGAGTTCGGCAAGCGCATGGACGAGATCGGCGCGCAGCCGATCGGCAACAGCAGCGAACAGATGGCGCGCCAGATCCACGACGAAACCGAGAAGTTTGCCAGGCTGGTCAAGGAAGCGCAGATCAGCAGCGATTGAGCGGCGCCGATATCATTGATGCATGACAGATGCATCTTTGAGCGCTGCGAATCAGGTATCGACCACGGAACGACCGCTGGACCGCGCCACGATCACGCGGCTGGTCGATCGCTTCTACGCCGACATCCGCGCCGACGCGCTGCTCGGCCCGGTGTTCGAGCCGCCGCTGCAAGGCCGCTGGGACGCGCACCTGGCGCGCATGGTCGACTTCTGGTGCACCGCGTGCAAGATCGAGCGCAGCTTTCGCGGCGACGTCTACAAGAAGCACATGGTCTTGCCGGATCTGGCGCCGGTGCATCTGGCGCGCTGGCTGCGGCTGTGGCGGCAACACACCGAGGCGCTGTGCGCGCCGCAGCAGGCGGCGCACCTGCAGGACGTGGCGGTCGGCGTGGCGCGCGTGATGCACCTGGGCTGGTTTGGCCGCTTGCCGTCGCGGCCCGAGTTGGCGGCGCTGGTGGAATCGCAGGGCGAACTGGCCGTGGCCTGAATCAGGGCCTGTTAACGCTATTTTTGGCCATGCGAACATGCTCAAGAAACCGCCAATCTAGGCGCAGGACGACGCCCGGACCGGGCGTCTGGGCTAGGAGTGCAACGACGAGTGGCGGTTTCTTGAGCATGTTCCCTCCGGGTTGCGATCAAAAAGACCATCGCCGGCGTTGCCATCCTTGCCACGGTGCCTACCTTGGCGGTGGCTGGCGCCTTGGCGAGTGGCCTTTTTGCCTCGCAACGCATGGCCAAAAATAGCGTTAAGGAAGGTCTGCACAAATCTGCAGATCTCATGCTATGCAAGATGTAGCGTCTTTGGGACAATTGAGCGCCATGAAGCAATCAGACCTTGGCCTGAACCTGAGTGTCAAGCGCACGCGCAAGCGGCGCTTTCTCGATGAGATGAATGCCGTGGTGCCTTGGGCCGATCTGGTGGCCTTGATCGCGCCATATGCCCTGAGGCTGGCCGACGCGGGCGTCAGCCCTTTGCGATTGAAACCATGCTGCGCATTCACTTCATGCAGCAGTGGTTCACCCTGAGCGATCCGGCCATGGAAGAAGCCTTGCACGACGTGCCGCTGTACCGCGAGTTTGCGGGCCTGGACAACTGGCATACGCGCCTGCCCGACGAGAGCACCATCTTGCGCTTTCGTCACCTGCTGGAGCAGCACAAGCTGGCCGAGCAGATGTTCAAGCTCATCAACGAGCTGCTCATCGCCAAGGGATTGCTGCTCAAGGCTGGCACCGCCGTGGACGCCACCTTGATTGCTGCGCCCAGCTCCACCAAGAACAAGGACAACGCGCGCGATGCCCAGATGCGCTCCAGCAAGAAGGGCAACAACTGGTACTTTGGGATGAAGACGCACATCGGTGTGGACGCC
This sequence comes from Burkholderiales bacterium, assembly GCA_016702555.1. GTDB lineage: Bacteria > Pseudomonadota > Gammaproteobacteria > Burkholderiales > Burkholderiaceae_C > Ottowia. Next base: position 64,651 of record JADJDV010000001.1, on the reverse strand, counting down.
GACTCAGGCTTGACGCACAGCGTGCGTGGCACGGCAGGCAACGTGCATGACATCGTTGAGGCCAACGCCTTGCTGCACGGTGAAGAAAGCAATGCCTTTGGCGACTCGGCCTTCCAGGGTGCTGACAAGCGAGCCGATGCCAAGGAAAAGTGTCACCTGGCATGTGGCCATGAAGCCGGGCCAGCGCAAAGCGCTGGACAAGGACGATCCGATCGAAGGCAAGCTTGATCAGATCGAACGCATCAAGGCCAGCATCCGCGCCAAGGTCGAGCATCCGTTTCGGGTCGTGAAGTGCCAGTTCGGCTATGTGAAGGTGCGCTACCGGGGTTTGAAGAAGAACACGGCGCAGATCGTGACCTTGTTGGGCCTGGCCAACCTGTGGATGGCGCGCAAGAAGTTGATGGCATAGGTGCGCCCGGCGCGGGCCAAAAGGGCCTGCGGGAGAGCAAAAAACCTCCGAGCAAGGCGAAAACGTCCGGCGAGGTCTCAGTTTCCAGCAAGAGCTAAAAAATGGACAGCCAAGCACATCCGCGTGTCAATTATTCAGACCGTCCTTAACAGGCATCTAGCCGACCGCACCCTCGAACATCATCACGCTGAGCGGATCGCCGATGGCGACCGGACCCTGCTCGTGGTCGAGCACGATCAACCCGTTGGCCTGCACCATCGAGGACAGCACGCCCGAGCCCTGGTTGCCGATCGCACGCACGCTCAAGGAGCCGTCGACGTGCCGGGTCACCAGGCCGCGCTGGTATTCGGTGCGGCCGGGCTTCTTGCGCAGGGCCTCTTCGCTGGTGGCGCGCAGCAGCAGCGGCGGCTGAGGATCCGCGCCCATCATGCGCAGCAGGGCCGGGCGCACAAAGGCCAGAAAGTTGACCATCACCGCCACCGGGTTGCCGGGCAGGCCGAACAGCACCGCGTTGGTCGGTGGCTTGCCGGCCTGCAGATAGCGGACGGCGCTCTCGGGCAGGGTGCCCGCGTCGTGCTGCACCAGTTCGCCGGCGCCGATGCGCCCAGCCGCCATCGGCCGGCCGGGGCGCATGGCGATGCGCCAGAAGGCGACGTCGCCCAGCTGCTTCATCATGGCGCGCGTGTGGTCGGCCTCGCCCACGCTGACGCCGCCGCTGGTGATGACGGCGTCGGCGCGCTCGGCTGCGCTTCGAAATGCGGCCTCCAGAGCCACCGGGTCGTCGCGCACCACGCCCAGGTCGACCATCTGGCAGCCCAGGCGCGTCAGCAGGCCGAACACGGTGTAGCGGTTGCTGTCGTAGACGGCGCCCTCGCGCGGCGCCTCACCCAGGCTCAGGATTTCGTCGCCGGTGGAGAAATAGGCCACGCGCAGGCGCCGCCACACCGCCACGTCCGCCAGCCCCAGGCTCGCCACCAGGCCGAGCGCGGCCGGCCCCAGCCGTTCGCCCCGGCGCAGCGCCGGCTGGCCGGCCATCAGGTCTTCGCCGGCAAAACGGCGGTTGTCGCCCGGCCGCAGCAGGTCGGCCGGAATGCGCACCCGATCGCCTTCGAGCTGCGTGAACTCCTGCGGCACCACAGTGTCGAGGCCCGCCGGCATGACGGCGCCGGTCATGATCTTCACGCACTCACCGGCCTGCACGCTGCCGCGCCAGGCGGCGCCGGCCAGCGCCGTGCCGATGACCTTCAGCATGAGTGGCAGGCCTGGCACGAGTTGGGTGCCATCGAAAGCGAAGCCGTCCATGGCCGAATTGTCGTGCGGCGGCACGCTGATCGGCGAGACGATGTCCTCGGCCAGCACGCGGCCCAGCGCCTCGAACAGCGGCACGCGCTCGACCTCGGTCACCGGTTCGACCAGCCGTTCCAGGAAGGCGTTGACCGCATGCGCCGGCAGCGCCTGCGGGTCGTAGCCATCGAGCTGCGCGGCGATCTCGGCGGTGCTCTTCATCCTAGAAGCGGCGGTTGGACGCGACCGAGCGTGCCGTGATGGGGGTGGCAGGCAAGGCGTGAGGACGACGCAGGCTTCGCGCCTGCTAGGACGAGCAAGGCCGCCTGGCGCGGCCAGCACGGTGCGATCGGGTGCGTAGCGCGCTTACTTAATGGATGGGTGTCACCGGAGCCGGGGAAGTCGATGTTCATGGGGGTGGTCTGAAGGGCGAAAGCGGTCAACTGCCGCTTCTAGGATCAGAGAGTTTTCAGCATCAGCGCCTTGTCGTGGTAGTCGCCACCGATCTTGATGGCGCGCGGCTGCAGCCCGTAGCGCACGAAGCCGGCGGCCTCGTACAGCCCGACGGCGTGCGCGTTGCTGGCGGTGACGCTCAGCACCACCTGCTCCAGCCCCGGCAGCCGGCGCACCAGCTGGTCGAACTCCTGCAGCAGCGCCTTGCCGATGCCGCGCTTGCGCAGCTTGGGTGCGATGATCATGCCGACCAGTTGCGCCTCGTGGCGTTTTTTCAGCTGCGACTCGCGCTCGCACACCACCGCGCCCAGCATGGCGCCGCTGGCGTCGAAGGCGCCGAGGATGAAGTGGTCGTCCGGCGGCTGGCCCAGGCGCGTGGCGTAGGTGGCCGGCGGCAGCGCGCTGGCGGTGTCGAAGTCGGAGGTAAAGGCCTCCGGATCGTGCTGCAGGCCGATGTCGCGCAGCGCCTTGTAGGCCGGCAGGTCGGTGTCGTTCAGCAGGCGGATGGTGACGTCGGTCAGTGGCATGGGCGGTCTCCTGTCATTGGGCTTGTTCCAGCGCGCGCAACTCGGCCAGCGTGTTGGCGTTGGCGAAGGCGTGCGGGTCGTCGGTGGCCTCATCGAAAGGCACGATCACCTGCCGATGCTGCGCGGTCCAGGCGTCGATCTTGCGCCCGCCCTGCTGGGTGAAGCGCCGCAGGCTGTCCAGCAGGTGGGTGCGCAGCAGGCAGAACACCGGCTGCGGGCGCAAGCGCGGCTGGCCGTGTGCGTCGGGCTCGGGCGCGGCGGCCATGGCGATCTCGGCATCCTGCGCCTGCAACGCATGCGCCAGCCGTTCGCACAGCGTCAGCGGAAAGTTCGGCACGTCGCAGGGCAGGGTCAGCAGCAGCGGCGTCTTGCAGCGCTCCAGCCCGGTCAGAAAGCCGGCCAGCGGCCCGGCGTAGTCGGGCAGGGCGTCCGGCCACACCGGGACACCGAAGGCTTCATAAGCGGCCAGGTTGCGGTTGGCGTTGATCATCCACTCAGCCGGCGGCAGTGTCTGCTGCTGCAGGCGCCGCAGCGCGCGCTGTGCCAGTGGCATGCCGTGGAAGTTCTGCAAACCCTTGTCGACCCCGCCCATGCGCGAGCCGCGCCCGCCGGCCAGCAGCAGGGCGGTGATGGAAGGGAGGGGTGATCGCTCTAGTACTTGAACTGCCATATTTGCAAGCGATCGGCGAACCGCAACAACCGATGCAGATGTTTGAGCAGCGGCTCACAATCAGGAATTTCTGGTGGCGTAAAAATGAACTCCAGAAGATCCGGATACCTCAACGCGTGCCGTTTAAAAAGTGCATGCAAATCTTCAAGTGTTCGCAGAGCTTCCTTATCTATCAACCGGTGATCGAGATGCTCATAAACCTCATCGTTGAGTTTGATGAGGTCATGTCCGATCCTTTGAAGATCGCTGTTTCGAATGTCAGTATCTATCCATAAAAGAAAGCTCTTACCAAGTAGTTCAGTGGCTTGGCCAATGAGGTGTGCGACCACATTGGTGTTTCCCACGTGATGGTGGAGTAGCAGTGCGGCACCGAGAAACTGTTTCCCCCGTTGACTCCATTCGGCAGCGAGGAATTGATAGGCGTGCCGCGTCGGTTGCATGGTTGCACTTTCGATGTCGGCGTAAGTCGTCATCGTTATCCCCCGATGTAACTCATCTCGATGCGCCGCCCGCCGGCCTGCGCATCCGGCGGCAGGCTGGCGCGCAACTCGCTGTAGCGGTCGCTGCGGCCCTGCCAGATGGCGGCGATGGCGCCGGCGATCTGCTCGTCGCTGGCGCCGCCGCGCAGCAGCGCGCGCAAGTCGTAACCGGCGCCGGCGAACAGGCACAGGTAGACCTGGCCCTCGGTCGACAGGCGCGCGCGGTTGCAGTCGCCGCAGAAGGCGCGCGTGACGCTGCTGATCAAGCCGATCTCGCCCAGCGCCGGGTCGTGCCGACCGTCGGCGCCGGCGTAGCCCCAGCGCTCGGCGGTCTCGCCGACGGCGCTGTGCGCCAGTGGCAGCAGCGCGAACTCGGCCTGCAAGCGCTTGAGCAGTTCGGACGAGGGCAGCACCTCGTCCATGCGCCAGCGGTTGGTGGCGCCGACGTCCATGTACTCGATGAAGCGCAGCGCAATGCCGCTGCCGCGGAAATGCCGCGCCATCGGCAGGATCTCGTGCTCGTTGGTGCCGCGCTTGACCACCATGTTGACCTTGATCGGCGCCAGCCCGGCGGCGCGTGCCGCCTCGATCCCAGCCAGCACCTCGGCGACCGGGAAGTCGACATCGTTCATGCGCCGGAACACCTCATCCTGAAGGCTGTCCAGGCTGACGGTGACGCGCTTCAGCCCGGCGGCCTTCAGCGCCTTGGCCTTGCGCGCCAGCAGCGAGCCGTTGGTGGTCAGCGTGATGTCCAGCGGCTGGCCGTCCAGCGTGCGCAAGGCCGACAGCTGCTCGATCAGCCCTTCGATGCCCTTGCGCAGCAGCGGTTCGCCGCCGGTCAGGCGCAGCTTGTGCACGCCCAGGCCAATGAATAGGCGCGCCAGCCGGGTGATCTCCTCGAAGCTCAGCAGCGCGGCCTGCGGCAGGTATTGGTAGTCGCTGCCGAACACCTCCTTGGGCATGCAATAGGTGCAGCGGAAGTTGCAGCGGTCGGTGACGCTGATGCGCAGATCGCGCAGTGGCCGGCCGCGCGTGTCGCGCAGCGTGCCCGGCGCGGGCAGTGCCTGCAGCGGCGTGGGCGTGGCCAGCGCGCGCTGGCGCGCGTCAACCAGCGGAATGATCTGTTCACCCATGCGGCAAATTATCGTTGCTTGGGCGCCATGCGCGGCCAGCAGGGGCTTGTGGCGCTACCATGCGCCGGATCCATCCTCGCCTGATGACCGCCATGCCGCTGACCCGCCGCCTCGTTCTTGCCACCGGCGCCGCTGCCGCACTGGCCGTGCCTTGGGCGCGCGCCCAATCCGGCGGCGCGCCACCGTTTCCCAAACCGGGCGACGCCATGTCGCTGGCCGCGGTTCCGCTGCTGGACGGCGGCCGCTTCGAGCCGCGCCAGGCCGAGGGCCGCGCGCTGGTGGTGTACTGGTGGGCCAGCTGGTGCCCGTTCTGCGCCCAGCAAAGCCCGGAGATGCACAAGCTCTGGCTGTCGCAGCGCACACGCGGCTTGCAGATGCTGGCGCTGTCGATCGACAAGCGTCCGGAAGACGCCCAGGCCTACCTGGCGCGCCATGGCTACACCTTTCCCGCTGCGTGGATGAGCCTCGAGGTGGCGCGCGCCTACCCCAAGCCCGACGGCTTGCCGGTGACCGTGGTGCGCGGCAAGGACGGGCGCGTGGCGCAGGCCGAGAAGGGCCAGCTGTTCGCCGAAGACGTGGCGGAACTGGCGCGCTGGGTCTGAGGCTCAGACGCAGCGCGCGCCGTCCACCTCGATGCAGACGCCGCTGATGAAGGCGGCCTCGTCGCTGGCCAGGTAGAGCGCGGCGTTGGCGACGTCGAGGGCGGTGGAGAAGCGCCCGAGCGGAATGGTGGCCAGGAACTTGGCGCGCCGCGCCTCATCGACCGGGCCACCGGCGAACTCGGCCGACAGCCCCGTGTCCGGATTGAACACCGGGTTGATGCAGTTGACGCGGATGTTGTCGGGGCCGAGTTCGGCCGCCATCGACTTCGAGGTGACGATCACCGCCGCCTTGCTGCCGTTGTACCAGGTCAGCCCCGGCCGCGGGCGCACGCCGGCGGTGGACGCAATGTTGATGAAGCTGCCGCCGCCGGCCTGCTTCATGGTCGGCACGCCGTGGATGGCGCTCCAGTAGATGCTCTTCATGTTGACGGCGTAGACCTTGTCGAACTCGTCCTCGCCCACCTCCAGCATCGGGCGGTTGCGGTGCGTCCAGCCGGCGTTGTTGACGATGGCGTCGAGCTTGCCGCCAAAGTCCTGCGCGGCGGCGACCAGTGCTTGCCAGCCGGCGCTTTTTGTCACGTCGGCCGCGACGAAGCGCGCCTGGCCCCCGGCGGCCTGGATGTCGGCCGTGACCTTCTCGCCCAGCGCGGCGTTGATGTCGTTCACGATGACGGTGGCACCCTCGGCCGCCAGCCGGCGCGCGATGCCTTCGCCGATGCCGCCGCCGGCGCCGGTGACGATGATGGACTTGTGCTGCACGCGCATGACGGCGCTCCTCTTTGTGAAATAGTGCGCAATGTGCGTCAGTTTAGTGGCGCCGCCGTGATCGGGGTGCTGCGCAGCGGCGCCGCTGCGGCTACGATGCGCGCTTCGGCGCTCGCGTCACCCCTGCACCCTCGGAAGGACTTTCCATGAACGGCTCCCTCATCGACGATCTGCTCGGCCAGTTGCAAGGCGCGCCGGCAGGCCAGATCGCGCAGCAGCTCGGCACCGATCCGCGCACGGCGCAGGACGCCATCGCCGCCGCGCTGCCCATGATCGTCGGCGCCCTGGGCCGCAACGCCCAGCAGCCGGGCGGTGCCGGCGACCTGTTCAGCGCGCTGCAGCGCGACCACAGCGGCGCCGGCGCGATGGACCTGGGCGGCATGCTCGGTGGCCTGCTGGACGCGGGCGGCGGCCGCGCCGCGCCGGCCGGCATGGGCGGCTTGGGCGATCTGCTGGGCGGCCTGCTCGGCGGCGGCGCACCGGCCAACCGGCAACTGGATGCCGGCGGCATCCTCGGCCACATCTTCGGCGGCGCCCAGCCGCGCGCGGAAAGCGGGCTGGGCCAGGCCACTGGCCTGAGCAGCGGTCAGGCCGGCAATCTGCTGAAGATTCTGGCGCCGATCGTGATGGCCTTTCTCGCCAAGCAGGTCAGCGCCCGCAACATGGACGCTGGCGGCCTGGGCAGTGCGCTGGGCCAGGAACGCGCCCGCGTGCAGAACCAGGGCGGTCTGGGCGGCGGCTTGATGAACGCCGTGCTGGATCAGGACGGTGATGGCAAGGTGGACCTGAGCGACCTGCTGAAAATCGGCGGCAGCCTGCTGGGCGGCCGGCGCTGACCAGCGCGGCAAGGGAATTCAGAACAGCCGGACGCGGAGGACGCAAGGATTCCGCAGAGGACGCAAAAAAGAATTCAGGAAACCAGTTTTCTGGCGGTTCTTTTGCGTCCTCTGCGTCCGGTTTTTTGGCTGTTTGGTTTCTTCTTATGAGGCTCAGCCGTGCCGCACCGCCACCGTCTTCAGCACGGTGAAGCCGTACAGCGCCTCGAAGCCTTTCTCGCGCCCGTAGCCTGAGGACTTGTAGCCGCCAAACGGCAGCTCCACGCCGCCGCCGGCGCCGTAGTTGTTGATGAACACCTGGCCGGCCTTCACGCGCCGGGCCATGCGGAACTGGCGTGCGCCGTCGCGCGTCCAGACGCCGGCGACCAGGCCGAACTGGGTCGCGTTGGCCAGTTCGACGGCGTGGTCTTCGTCCTCGAACGGCATCGCCGAGAGGACCGGGCCGAACACCTCTTCCTGCGCCACGCGGTGCGCCGCCGGCACGTCGGCCAGCAGGATCGGCGCCTGGTAGAAGCCGCTGTCGGGCGCCTCGTCCACCACCGTGCCCTGGGCCACGACGGGGATGCCGGCGCTCTGCGCGTCGCTGAGGAAATCCCACACGCGCTGCTGCTGTGTGGCGCGGATCAGGGGCCCGAGGTCGAGGTCCAGCGTGGCCGGGCCCACGCGCAGCGCCTCGAAGGCCTCGCCCAGCCGCGCCAGCAGCGGGTCGTAGATGGCGCGCTCGATCAGCACGCGCGAGCCGGCCGAGCAGGTCTGGCCGCCGTTCTGCACGATGGCGTTGATGACCACCGGCAGCGCGGCGTCGAGGTCGGCGTCGGCGAAGATGATCTGCGGGCTCTTGCCGCCCAGCTCCAGCGTCACCGGGCAATGCCGCTCGGCGGCGACCTGCTGGATGAGGGTGCCCACCTTGGGGCTGCCGGTGAAGCTGATGTGGTCGACGCCGGGATGCCGTGCCAGTGCATCGCCGACCTCGTGGCCATAACCCGTCACCATGTTGATCGCACCGGCCGGAAAACCGACTTCCGCCGCCAGCTGCGCCACCCGGATCAGCGACAGGCAGGCGTCCTCGGACGGCTTGACGACGCAGCAGTTGCCGGCCGCCAGCGCGCCACCGACGCTGCGGCCGAAGATCTGCATCGGGTAGTTCCAGGGAATGACGTGGCCGGTCACGCCGTGCGGCTCGCGCCAGGTGAACACGCTGTAGCCGCTCTGGTAGGGCAGGGTCTCGCCGTGCAGCTTGTCGCAGGCGCCGGCGTAGAACTCGAAGTAGCGCGCCAGTGCTGCGGCGTCGGCCTGGGCCTGCTTGGTCGGCTTGCCGCAATCGCGCTGCTCCAGCGCCGCCAGTTCGTCGGCGTGCTCGGCCACCTGGCGCGACAAGGCCATCAGCAGGCGCCCGCGTTCTGCCGCACTGAGTGCGCTCCAGGGGCCGTCGAAGCAGGCGCGCGCCGCGCGCACGGCGGCGTCGACGTCGCGCCCGTCGCTGCGCTGGATTTCGTCGAAGGGCTGGCCGTCCGACGGGTCGATCACCGGCAGCACGCGGCCGGTGGGCGAGGCGACGGATCGGTTGGCGATGAAGTTGAGCTGCATGGGCGCATTCTGCGGCAGTTCGCCGCCGCCCGCCGTGCCACGCTGGGCCAGTCGGACGTCGTGATTGCCCCCACAATCGCGGCGGTTCCTGTTCCAAAACCGACACGATGAGCCCTGTCTCCACTTCGCCGCGGCTACCGGCCGGCATCTGGGCGCTGGGCTTCGTCAGCCTGCTGATGGACATCTCCAGCGAGATGATCCACAGCCTGCTGCCCTTGTTCATGGTGGGCACGCTGGGCATGAGCGTGGCGCTGGTCGGCCTGCTGGAAGGGCTGGCCGAGGCCACGGCGCTGATTGTCAAGGTGTTCTCGGGCGTCATCAGCGACTGGTTCGGCAAGCGCAAGCCGCTGGCGGTGCTGGGCTATGGCCTGGGCGCGGCGACCAAGCCGCTGTTCGCCTTGGCGGCCGGGCCCTGGGGTCCGACCATGGTGTTCGGCGCGCGCCTGCTCGACCGCGTTGGCAAAGGCATTCGCGGCGCGCCGCGCGATGCGCTGGTGGCCGACATTGCGCCGCCCGAGCAGCGTGGCGCCGCCTTCGGGTTGCGCCAGTCGCTGGACACCGTCGGCGCCTTCCTGGGGCCGCTGGTGGCCGTGGGCCTGATGCTGCTGTGGGCGAACGACTTTCGTGCCGTGTTCGCGCTCGCCATCGTGCCGGCGCTGCTGTGCGTGGCGCTGCTGGTGCTGGGCGTGCACGAACCCGAGCGCCCGGCCGGCGCGCAGCGCGTCAAGCCGATCTCGCGCGCCAACCTGAAGCGCCTGCGGCGTACTTACTGGTGGGTGGTGGGCGTGGGCGCACTGTTCACGCTGGCGCGCTTTTCCGAGGCCTTTCTGGTGCTGCGCGCCGAACAGACCGGCGTGGCGCTGGCGCTGGTGCCACTGGTGATGGTGGCGATGAACGCGGTGTATTCGATCTGCGCCTACCCGCTCGGCAAGCTGGCCGACCGCCTGCCGCACCGGCGCCTGCTGCTGTGGGGACTGGTGGCGCTGATCGCCGCCGACCTGGTGCTGGCCCTGGCCACGCACTGGGGCGGTCTGCTGCTGGGCGTGGCCTTGTGGGGCCTGCACATGGGCATGACGCAGGGCCTGCTGGCGGCGATGGTGGCCGACGCGGCACCGGCCGATCTGCGCGGCACCGCCTACGGCTTCTTCAACCTGGTCAGCGGTGTGGCCATGCTGCTGGCCAGCGTGCTGGCGGGGCTGCTGTGGCAGTACCTGGGCCCGGCCTGGACCTTTGGCGCTGGCGCCGCGTTCTGTGTGCTGACCATGCTCGGCATGCAACTCGGCCCGCACGCCGTGCGGGCATGAAAAAGCCCGCCAGGCTTGGCGGGCTTCAGGGCAGGGTGGAACGGCGGGTTTACTGCAGCGTCACCTCGACCCGGCGCGCCTGGGCGCCGCTGCCGGCCTGGATGTCGGCGGGCTTCTGCAGTTCGATCTGGCCTTCGGGCACGCCCAGCGCCTGCAGCTTGTCGCGCACGGCAAAGGCGCGCTGCTTGGCGATCTCGGCGTTCGCCTCGGCGCTGCCGGTGCTGTCGACGTAGGCGCTGACCACGGCCTTCTTGCCGGCCTTGACGCCGTCGATCACGCTGGCCAGCTTGGCGTCGTTGTCGGCGCCGGCGGCGACTTCGGTCTTGCCGCTGGCAAAGTAGAACACCACCTTGTCGCCCTCGACCGCCACCGAGGCGCCTTCGGCCGCTGCGGGTGCGGCCGCGGCGGCCGCTGCCGGGGCGGCCGCCGGGGCGTGGGCCGCCTGCGTGCCCGCGCCCGGGTGCATGCTGACCACCACCGGCACGATCAGCAGCGCCACGATGTTGATGATCTTGATCAGCGGGTTGACGGCCGGGCCGGCGGTGTCCTTGTAGGGGTCGCCCACGGTGTCGCCGGTGACGGCGGCCTTGTGCGCCTCGCTGCCTTTGCCGCCGAAATGACCATCCTCGATGTACTTCTTGGCGTTGTCCCAGGCACCGCCGCCGGTGCACATGGAGATGGCGACGAACAGGCCGGTGACGATGGTGCCCATCAGCAGGCCGCCCAGCGCCTTGGGGCCCAGCAGCAGGCCGACCAGGATCGGTACCACCACCGGCAGCAGGCTGGGGATCATCATTTCCTTGATGGCCGCGCCCGTCAGCATGTCGACCGCGCGTCCGTACTCGGGCTTGGCCTTGCCTTCCATGATGCCCTTGATGTCGCGGAACTGGCGCCGCACCTCCTCGACCACCGCACCGGCGGCGCGGCCGACGGCCTCCATCGCCATGGCGCCGAACAGGTAGGGGATCAGGCCGCCGATGAACAGGCCGACGATGACCATCGGGTCGCTCAAGTTGAAACTGATGGCCTGGCCCAGGCCTTCCAGCTTGTGCGTGTAGTCGGCGAACAGCACCAGCGCCGCCAGGCCGGCGGAGCCGATGGCATAGCCCTTGGTCACGGCCTTGGTGGTGTTGCCCACCGCGTCCAGCGGGTCGGTGATGTCGCGCACGCTGGGGGGCATCTCGGCCATCTCGGCGATGCCGCCGGCGTTGTCGGTGATGGGGCCGTAGGCGTCCAGCGCCACGATGATGCCGGCCATCGACAGCATCGACATGGCGGCCACCGCCACGCCGTACAGGCCGCCCAGCCAGAACGCCACCAGGATGGCGATGCAGACGAAGATCACCGGCCAGGCGGTGGACTTCATGCTGATGCCGATGCCGGCAATGATGTTGGTGGCGTGGCCGGTGGTGCTGGCCTGCGCCACGTGCTGCACCGGCTTGTACTGGGTGCCGGTGTAGTACTCGGTGATCCACACCAGGGCGGCGGTCAGCACCAGGCCGACCACGCAGGCGCCGAACAGGCGCATCACGCTGCCGCTGGCGGCCACCGCGTTGTCCGGGATGATCCAGGCGGTGACGAAGTAGAACAGCACCAGCGACACGATGCCGGCGATCGCCAGGCCCTTGTACAGCGCCGGCATCACGTTCTTCATGTTCGGGCTGGCCTTGACGAAGAAGGTGCCGATGATGGAGCCGATGATGGACACCGCGCCCAGCGCCAGCGGGTACATCGCGGCCTGCATCGGTGCCGCCGTGATCATCAGCGCGCCCAGCACCATGGTGGCGATCAGCGTGACCGCGTAGGTCTCGAACAGGTCGGCCGCCATGCCGGCGCAGTCGCCCACGTTGTCGCCCACGTTGTCGGCGATCACGGCCGGGTTGCGCGGGTCGTCCTCGGGGATGCCGGCTTCGACCTTGCCCACCAGGTCGGCGCCGACGTCGGCGCCCTTGGTGAAGATGCCGCCGCCCAGTCGCGCGAAGATCGAGATCAGCGAGGAGCCGAAGGCAAAGCCGATCAGCGGGTTCAGCAGGGTGGCCAGCTTGGCCGTCGGCGCCAGACTGGCGCCGCCGAGCAGGTACCAGGTGAACCCCGCCACGCCGAGCAGGCCCAGGCCCACCACCAGCATGCCGGTGATGGCGCCGCCGCGGAAGGCGACGTCAAGCGCCGGCCCGATGCCGCGGGTGGCGGCCTGCGCGGTGCGCACGTTGGCGCGCACCGAGATGTTCATGCCGATGAAACCGCAGGCGCCCGACAAGATGGCACCGATGGCAAACCCGACCGCGCTCTTGACGTCAAGAACCAGTGCGATCAGGATGGCCAGCACGACGCCGACGATGGCGATGGTCTTGTATTGGCGCGCCAGGTAGGCGGCCGCGCCGGCCTGGATGGCGCCGGCGATTTCTTGCATGCGGGCGTTGCCCGCGTCCTGGGAAAGAATCCATCCGCGCGCCCAGAAGCCGTACACGACGGCGATCAGACCGCAGACAAGCGCCAGTATCAGCGCTGCATTGCCTGTCATTGAAAACTCCTCACATTAAGCGTTTGCGCTTCGGAGGGTTGGCAGCCCAAGTGTTGCAACGCCGCCGGTCCCTCCACCGCGTTGCTTCCTCGCGCCGTCGCCTTTTTTTTGGGGCGGACGATTGGCCAACCGCAGAATTCTACCCAAACGGCCTGGCGCCACGCGCGTGCAAGGGGCACGAAAGTAAAATCGCGGCTAATCCAGGGGTTCTCCACTTCATTTCAAACGAAAGCAAGACATGTCCCTCGACAACGTCAGCCCCGGCAACAAGGCGCCCGACGAGTTCAACGTCGTCATCGAAATCCCAATGAACGCCGACCCCATCAAGTACGAAGTCGACAAGGAGTCGGGCGCGCTCTTCGTCGATCGCTTCATGAGCACGGCCATGCACTACCCGACCAACTACGGCTACGTGCCGCAGACGCTGTCGGGCGACGGCGACCCGGTCGACGTGCTGGTGATCACGCCGGTGCCGCTGATCCCCGGCGTGGTGGTGACCTGCCGCCCGATTGGCATGCTGCGGATGCAGGACGAGGCGGGCGAGGACAACAAGGTGCTGGCCGTGCCGATCAAGAAGGTGCTCACGCTCTACAGCAGCTGGCAGAAGCCGGAAGACCTGAACCCGGCGCGCACCGCGTCGATCGCGCACTTCTTCGAGCACTACAAGGACCTCGAGCCCGGCAAGTGGGTCAAGGTGCTGGGCTGGGACGGCCCCGACGCCGCCCGCAAGGAAGTCGCCGACGGCATTGCCGCCTACCGGCCACCCCAAGCTGCCTGAGAACCTGCTCAAGTTGCCGGCGCGCCAGCCCGCGCGCCGATAATTCGCGGCGTTGTCCGATCGCCGCATGACCGCCTCCGCCGCCTCCACCGACCGCACGCCGCTGGGCCTCGCCGTGGTGCTGGAGGCCGTGCAGCGCATCGAGGCCGATGGCCCACTGGACGATCAGGCGGCGCTGCAACAGTCCTTTCGCACCCAATCCACGCGCGCCGCGCAGGTGGCCGAACGCGGCTGGCTGCTCGGCCAGCGCCTGGGCTTGCCGGCCGAGTGGGCGCGCTGGCGCCAGTTCGGCGTGTGGGTGCTGCTGCTGCTGGCGCTGGGCCTGGCTTTTGCCGGCCTGGGCACGGCGCGCGCCGTGCTGGGCGAGGGGCGCAGCATCAACGCCGTGGCCGCCTTCGTCAGCCTGCTGGGCCTGCACGCCGTGATGCTGGTGGTGTGGCTGCTGGGTGTGCTGCGGTCGCCCGCGCGCTGGGGTGGCGCCGCGCTGGGTCGGCTGGTGCTGTGGCTGACGGCGCGCCTGCCGCTGGAGCGCGGGCCGCACGCGCTGACGCTGCTGCAGTCGATCACGGCGGTGCTGCGACGCCAGCGCCTGCTGGTGTGGCTGACAGGCGCGCTCAGCCACGGCATCTGGACGCTGGCCTTCGTGCTGATGCTGGCGGTGCTGGCCTTCGGCTTCGCCTTTCACGCCTACACGCTGACCTGGGAGACGACCATCCTCAGCGCCAGCTTCTTCCAGCGCTTCGTGCAGATCACCGGCGCGCTGCCGGCGCTGCTGGGCTTTGCCGTGCCCGACGCGGCGGCGGTGCAGACGGTCGGCAACCGGCTCGCTGGCGCGGTGGAGGTGCGCGCCTGGGGCGACGCCACCAGCCAGCGCGAATGGGCCTGGTGGCTGATGGGCTGCGTGGTGGTCTACGGCCTGCTGCCGCGCGCGCTGCTGGCCGCCTTCTGCGCATGGCGCTGGCGTGGCGGGGTGCGGCGGCTGCAGCCGGTGGACATGGCCGATCCCGACGTGCGCCGCATCGTGCAGCGCCTGGACGCGCTGGAGCCGCCACCCGAGGTGATCGATCCCGAGCGGCGGGTGAGCGACCCGGACCGCCCCGCGCCATCGAGCGCGCCGCCTGGCGCACCCGGCTCGCTGGCCATCGTCGGCTTCGAGCTGCCGCCCGAGGCGCCCTGGCCCGTGCCGGGGCTGCCCGCCGGCACGCTGCCACCCGAGCGCATCGCCGGCAGCGCGCGCGAGCGCCAGGCCGTGATCGCCCGGCTGGCGCGCGCGCGGCCCGCATTGCTGCTGCTGGTGGTGCAGGCCAGCGCCAGCCCCGACCGCGGCACCGCGCGCTTCGTGCGCGAGGCCGCGGCGCAGGTGGGGCGCGTCGCCTTGCTGCTGCTGACCGGCGGCGAGGCAGTGCCCGAAGCGGCCGCCCGGCGCTGGCGCGACTGGCTGCGTGCCGAAGGCTTCCAGGCCGTGCGGGTCGTCGAGTCGGCGTCGGCCGCCGTCGACTGGATCGCGTCCTCGCGCGCCGACAATACGCCCGATGACTGAGCCCCTGCGCATCGCCATCGTCGGCCACACCAACGCCGGCAAGACCTCGCTGCTGCGCACGCTGACGCGCCAGGTGGACTTTGGCGAGGTGTCGGATCGGCCCGGCACCACGCGCCACGCCGAAGCCGTCGATCTGCGCATCGACGGCGCGGTGGCGGTGCGCTTCATCGACACGCCGGGGCTGGAGGATTCGGTGGCCCTGCTCGACTACCTGAACTCGCTCGAGGCCGATTCGCGCCCCGAGCGCGTGCGCGCCTTTCTGCGCGGACCCGAGGCGCAGCGCGCCTTCGAGCAGGAGGCCAAGGTGCTGCGCGCGCTGACCGGCGACGCCGACGCCGCCATGGTGGTCATCGACACGCGCGAGCCGGTGCTGCCCAAATACCGCGCCGAAATCGAGATCCTCACCTGGTGCGCCAAGCCGATCATGCCGGTGCTGAACTTCGTGCGCTACCTCGACACGCGCCGCGACGACTGGCACCAGATGCTGCTCGAGAGCAACCTGCACGCGCGCGTCGAGTTCGACGTGGTGGCGCCCTTCATCGGCTCCGAGCGCCAGCTCTACGGCGATCTGGCGACGCTGCTGCCGGGGCGCCGCCAGCAGTTGCACGCCATCGTGGACGCGCTGGCGCTGGAGGCGCGCGACCGCCGCCTGGCGGCCTGCCGCGTGGTCGCCTCGGGCCTGATCGATGTGGCCGCCATGCGGCGCGCGCTGCCGGCCGAGGAGTTCGCCGATGAGCTGAAGCAGCAACGCTTCGTGCGCGCTTTCCAGGACGACGTGCGGCGCCATGCCCGGCGCGCGGTCGATGATTTGCTGGCGGTGTTCGCCTTTCGCCATGGCGACGCCGAACTGGCCGAGATCCCGCAGCTGGGCGGCCGCTGGGAAGACGACTTGTTCAATCCCGAACTGCTCAAGGAGGCCGGCAAGCGGCTGGGTCTGGGCGCGATGATCGGCGCCGGTCTGGGCGTGGTCGCCGATGTCGCCATGGCCGGCCTGTCGCTGGGCGCCGCCACCACGCTGGGCGCCACCCTGGGCGGCGCCGCCTCGGGCGGCTGGAAGCCGCTGTGGCGCAAGCTGGAAAACCGCCTCAGCGGCGTGCAGGAGCTGACCGCCGAAGCCCCGGTGCTGCTGCTGCTGGCCGACCATTTGCTGGGCCTGGCGCGCGCACTGGAGCGGCGCGGCCACGCCGCCATGGACAAGCTGCGCATCGAGGCCTCGGTGGACGGTGGCGCCGCACCCGGCGGCGACCTGCAGCCCGTGCTGCGCGCGCTGGAGCCGGCGCGCGGCCACCCCGACTGGGAGCGTGGCAGCGGCAAGCGCCGCGGCGACAGCGATCGTCAGGCGCTGGAGGCCGCGCTGGCGCGGCTGCTGAGCCAGCACTTTGGGCCAGAAGCTGCGTGAGACCGTCCCGCGCCCGTGCCGCGTGCGCTGACTTGACAAGCGCCGGCAGGTCGGCACACTGATTGGCATCCGCACTGCCGTCGCCAACCTCGTCATGACCAAGTCCGTGCTCCTGCTCGCCACGCTGCTCGCCACCGGCGCGCAGGCCGCCTGCTACACCGTGCTGGGACCGCGCGGTGAAGTCCTGCTGCAAAGCTCGACGCCGCCGGTGGACATGTCGGGCCAGCTGCACCAGACCGTGCCGCAGCGCTTCGGCCCCGGCGCCACCATGGTGTTCGGCATCGCCGATCCCGACTGCGGCCCGCCGGTCGATGCCTACTACGACGGCGCGCCGACGCCGGTGGCGTATCGCGACGGCCTGGCCCAGCCGGTGCGCGCCGTGCGGGCGCCGCGCCGCGACCGCGAGTAGCTCATACCAATTCGCGCTCTATCGTTTAGAAGCCGTTCGCACTGAGCCTGTCGAAGTGCATGTGCCACGCAGGGCTTCGACAAGCTCAGCCCGAACGGTTTATCTTTTTGATTGCGAATCCGTATCAGTCGCCGGGCACCGGCGGCGCCCGCCGGAACGGCGAGCGCTCATGCAGGTGCTCCAGGTAGTCCGACACGCCCGCGCCTTCGCGCTGCAGGAAGCGCTCCACCGCATCGGCGAACGCCGGGTGTGCCAGCCAGTGCGCGCTGCTGGTCTTTACCGGCATCAGCGCGCGCGCCATCTTGTGCTCGCCCTGCGCGCCGCCCTCGAAGCGCGCGATGCCGTGCGCGATGCACCATTCGATCGGCTGGTAGTAGCAGGCCTCGAAGTGCAGGCTGTCGACGCGCGCCAGCGCGCCCCAGTAGCGGCCGTAGGCCACCGACGCTGAGCCGGCCGGCGCCGCGGCATCGACGGCGATCAGGCTGGCGGCGACCGGCGTGCCCTCGTGCTCGGCGACGAACAGCACCCAGTGCTCGGGCATGCTCCTGGCCATGGCGGAGAAGAGGGCCGGGGTCAGGTAGGGCGCGTTGCCGTGTTCGAGGTAGGTGCGCCGGTAGCAACGGTAGAAGAAGGCCCAGTCGGCCGGCGTGATGTCGGTGCCGCGCGCCCAGCGAAAGCGGATGCCGGCAGTCGCCACCTTGCGCCGCTCCTGCCGGATCTTCTTGCGCTTGTCCTGCGCCAGCGAGGCGAGGAAGTCATCGAAGCCGGTGAACGCACGGTCCTCGGCCGGATGCCGGTTGCCCCAGTGAAACTGCACCTGGTGCCGCGTCATCATGCCCGCCGCCGCGCAGGCGGCGTGATCGTCCGCGTTGCCGAACAGCAGGTGCAGCGACGACAGGCCCTGCTCGCCGCACCAGTCGATCAGTGCCCGCGCCAGCGCCGCGCGCGCCGCCGCATCGCGCGCCAGCAGGCGCGCGCCCGGCACCGGCGTGAACGGCACCGCCACCAGCGCCTTGGGGTAGTAGTGCAGGCCGTGCTCGGCATAGGCGTTGGCCCAGGCCCAGTCGAACACGTACTCGCCATACGAGTGCGACTTCAGGTACAGCGGGCAGGCGGCCGCCAGTTCGGCGCCGTCCCACAGCAGCATGAAGCGTGGTGTCCAGCCGGTGTCCGGCACGGCGCTGCCGCTGCCGTGCAGCGCCGCCAGGTACTCGTGCCGCATGAAGGGCGTGGGCTCGGCCTGGCGCGCCAGCAAGGCGTTCCAGGTGGCGGCGTCCAGCGCCGCGGGGGACTCCACAAGCTGCAGGCGCAGGCGGTTAACATGCTTGTCAATACTGCTCATCCGTACTCTAAATGTCTCTCAAGATCGCCGTCGCGCAACTCAATTTCGTCGTCGGCGACATGCCGGGCAATGCGCGCAGGATCATCGACGCCGCCAAGGCCGCCTACGCGCAAGGTGCGCGCCTGCTGCTGACGCCGGAGCTGTCGATCTGCGCCTACATCTGCGAAGACCTGTTCCTGCGGCCGTCCTTCATCGCCGCCTGCGATGATGCCGTGAAAGCCGTGGCGCGCGAGACGGCCGATCTGGCGGGCATGGCGATTGTGGTCGGCCACCCGGTGGGGCGCGGTGCGCAGGGCAAGAGCGTGTCGGTGAGCCAGCGCACCAACTCGGCCAGCGTGATCCGTGATGGCCGCGTGATCGAGAACTACGCCAAGCGCCTGCTGCCCAATTACCAGGTATTCGACGAGCGGCGCTATTTCATGCCGGGGCAGGGCACCTGCGTGTTCGAGGCGGGCGGCGTCAGCGTCGGCCTGCTGATCTGCGAGGACGCCTGGTTCGATGAACCAGCGCAACTGGCCAAGGAGGCGGGGGCCGAGCTGCTGGCGGTGATCAACGCCTCGCCCTTCCACGTCGGCAAGGGCTACGAGCGTGAGGCGATGATGATCGAGCGCGTGCGCGCCGTGGGCCTGCCGCTGGTGTACGCGCACCTGGTCGGTGGGCAGGACGAGGTGGTGTTCGAGGGTCAGTCGTTTGCCGTCGGCGCCGATGCCCGGCTGGCGGGGCGCGCGCCCAGCTTCGTCGAGCAGTTGTTTTACGTCGAGGTGGCACGCCGCGGTGAGGCGCTCGAGTTGCAGGCGGACACGGCGCCCGCGCGCGACAACGACGCCGATCTGTGGGATGCGCTGGTGCTGGGCCTGCGCGACTACGCGGGCAAGAACGGCTTCAGGAGCGCGGCGCTGGGTCTGTCGGGCGGCATCGATTCGGCGCTGGTGCTGGCGCTGGCGGTCGATGCGCTGGGCAAGGACAAGGTGCACGCGGTGATGATGCCCAGCCCCTACACGGCCGGCATCAGCCGGGAGGACGCGCGCGAGATGGCGCGGCGCCTGGGCGTGCGCTACGACGAGGTGTCGATCCGGCCCGAGTTCGAGTGCTTCAAGGCCTCGCTGGCGCCGCTGTTCGATGGCAAGCCCGAGGACACCACCGAGGAGAACCTGCAGGCGCGCATTCGCGGCATCATGCTGATGGCGCTGTCGAACAAGCACGGCCACCTGGTGCTGGCCTGCGGCAACAAGAGCGAATACGCGGTGGGCTACAGCACGCTGTACGGTGACATGTGCGGCGGCTTCGCGCCGATCAAGGACGTGCTCAAGACCAAGGTGTTCGCGCTGGCGCGCTGGCGCAATGCGCACGACCCGTACGGCACCGGCGCGGACCCGATCCCCGAGCGCATCATCACGCGCCCGCCCAGCGCCGAACTGCGCCCCGACCAGAAGGACGAGGACAGCCTGCCGCCCTACGAGGTGCTGGACGCCATCATCGAGCGCTACATGGAAAACGACGAGGGCGTGGCCGAGCTGGTGGCCGCGGGCTTCCGGCGCGAGCACGTCGAGCAGGTGGCGCGCTTGATCCGCATCAACGAGTACAAGCGCCGCCAGTCGGCCGAAGGAACGCGCGTGACGCACCGCGGATTTGGCAAGGACTGGCGTTATCCTATGACCAACCGATTCAGCGCCTAGAAAAGCACCCGCAGGAGCACCCATGAAACAGATCATTGCCGTCATCAAGCCCTTCAAGCTGGAGGAGGTGCGCGAAGCACTCGCCGAGGTCGGCGTCACCGGCCTGACGGTGACCGAGGTGAAGGGTTTTGGCCGCCAGAAGGGCCACACCGAGCTCTACCGTGGCGCCGAGTACGTGGTGGACTTCCTGCCCAAGGTGAAGATCGAGGTGGTGGTGCCCGATGGCGACGTGGAGCGCTGCGTCGATGCCATCATCAAGTCGGCGCGCACCGGCAAGATCGGCGACGGCAAGATCTTCGTCACCCCGGTCGAGCGCGTGGTGCGCATCCGCACCGGCGAGGAAGACGACGCGGCAGTGTAGCCGTTCGTCCAGTTCACCGCGCGGGCAGCGCCGGCGGCAGCGGCAGGCCGGCGGCGCGCATGGCCTCGCGCAGGCGGTCGGGGTAGTCGGTGATGAGGCCATCCACGCCCCAGCCGATCAGGCGCTGCATGTCGGCCGGCTCGTTCACGGTCCAGGGAATCACCTTCAGCCCAAGCGGCTGGGCCTGCCGCACCGCCGTTTCGCTCAGGCTGGCGTGGTGCGGTGCCCACAGCCTGCCGCCGGCGGCCTGCACCATGTGCGGCACCGACGGGTAATCGGCGCGCTTCAGGCCGCCGGTCCAGGCCGGCGCAGCGGTGTTGTTGGCTTGGCGGGTTTCGATGCTGAGGTAGGCGGTGGGAATCTCGGGCGCCTGCTGCTGCGCCAGCCTGAGCGTGCGCCAGTCGAAGCTTTGCAGTGTCACGCGCTGCGTCATGCCGGCGGCGCGCACCGCGGACAGGATGGCGCCGACGAAGGCCTCGGGCGAGGCGGTGTCCTGCGGCTTGTCGGGGTTGGTCTTGGTCTCGATGTTGAAGCGCACTTGGCTCGCGCCGAGTGCCGTCACGCGCTCGAACAGTTGCGCCAGCGTGGGCAGGCGTTCGCCGTCGACCGGCTGTTGCGCGGGGAAGTCGCGCGCGGTGCGGCTGCCCTCGCGCGCGCGACCGAGGTCGTAGGCTTGCAGTTCGGGCAGGGTGAGTGTGCGGATCAAGGGCGTCGGCGCGGCCAGCCATTCGCCCTGCGCGTCGCGGGTCATGTCGGGCGGCAGAGAGGGGTCGTGCACGATCACCGGCACGCCCTCGGCGCTGAGGGCGATGTCCAGCTCCAGCGTGGTGACGCCGATGGCGAGCGCGCGCTCGAAGCCGGCCAGGGTGTTTTCCGGCGCCAGCCCGCGCGCGCCGCGATGGCCTTGCAGGTCGAAGGCCTGGACCAGGCCGGCCAGGCCCAGCAGCAGGACGGGCAGGGCGGTGCGGAGGCGCGGCAGTGGCATGGGTGCATGTGAGCAGAGCCGGGATGCGCCGCATGGTAGCGTTGCCGGCCGTCGCGGTGGCGACAAACGGGGCGACGAAGCCCATGCCGGATCGCGCTAGCATCGCCACCACAACATCAGGAGACCAGCCGCGATGACGCGCCCCCATCACAAATTCTGGCCTGCGCGCCTGCCGCATGCCATCACGCCGCCCGCGACCTCACTGTGGGACAACCTGGCGATCAGCGCGCGGCGCTACCCGGACAAGCCGGCGCTGGTGTTCTTCGGCCGCACGCTCAGCTACGCGCAACTGCGGCAGGCCTGCGAGCGGCTGGCGGCCCGCCTGCAGTCGCTGGGCGTGCTCAAGGGCGATCGCGTGCTGCTTGACATGCAGAACTGCCCGCAGCTGGTGATCGCGCATTTCGCCATCCTGCGCGCCGACGCGGTGGTGGTGCCGGTCAACCCGATGAACCGCGCCGAGGAACTGAAGCACTACATCACCGACCCCGACGCCAGGGTGGCCATCACCACCGCCGACCTGGCGGGCGAGCTGGCGGCGGCCAGTGACGCGCTGCCCGCCGGGCAGCGCCTACAGCACTTGATCGTGACCCGCTTCACCGACGCCTTCGACGCCGCCATCGAGGGCGAGGACGCGCCACCCGCCGCCTGGCGCGACTGGCTGCTGGCACCGCACGCGCTGCCGACGCTGGCCGATGGTCAGGTCCACGCCTGGCAGGACGCGCTGGCCTGGGGTGGCCCGCTGGCCGAGACCACGGCCGGCCCGCAGGACCTGAGCGTGCTGCCCTACACCAGCGGCACCACCGGTCTGCCCAAGGGCTGCATGCACACGCACGCCTCGATCATGCACAACGCGGTGGCCTCCGGCCTGTGGGGCAGTGGCACGGCCGAGACGGTGGCGCTGGTGGTGGTGCCCATGTTCCACATCACCGGCATGGTGTCGGTGATGCACGCGGCGGTCTACCTGGGTGCGACCATGGTGCTGATGCCGCGCTGGGACCGCGAACTGGCGGGGCGCCTGATCTCGCGCTGGAAGGTGAGCAGCTTCACCAACATCCCGACCATGATCATCGACCTGCTGGCCAGCCCCAACTTCGCCAGCTTCGACCTGAGCAGCCTGAAGACCATCAGCGGCGGCGGCGCGGCCATGCCGCAGGCGATCGCGCAGCGCCTGTTCGACACCTACGGCTTGCGCTACGCCGAGGGCTACGGCCTGACCGAGACCGCCGCACCCTCGCACCAGAACCCACTCGACCACAGCAAGCAGCAATGCCTGGGCATCCCCTTCCTCAGCACCGACGCGCGGGTGGTCGATCCCGAGACGCTGCGCGAGCTGCCGCAGGGCGAGCAGGGCGAGATCGTGATCCACGGGCCCGAGGTGTTCCAGGGCTACTGGAAGCGGCCCGACGCCACCGCCGCCGCCTTCTTCGAGCTGGAGGGCAAGCGGTTTTTCCGCTCGGGCGATCTGGGCCGGGTGGACGAGGACGGCTACTTCTTCATCACCGACCGGCTCAAGCGCATGATCAACGCGTCGGGCTTCAAGGTCTGGCCAGCCGAGGTCGAGGCGCTGATGTTCAGGCATCCGGCGATCCAGGAGGCCTGCGTGATCGCCACCCAGGACGCCTATCGCGGCGAGTCGGTCAAGGCCGTGGTCGTGCTGCGGCCGGGCCAGCAAGGCCAGGTGAAGGAGCAGGACATCGTCGACTGGTGCCGTGAGCACATGGCGGTGTACAAGGCGCCGCGCGTGGTGCAGTTTGTCGATGCCCTGCCCAAGAGCGGCTCGGGTAAGGTGATGTGGCGCAGCCTGCAGGAGGCCGAGGCCGCGCGCGCCTGACGGCCGCGGCTGCGCTTATTGCTTTGGCGGTTGCGCCGACTTGCGGATGAAGAAGAACACAAACCAGATGGCCATCAGGATCATGAAGATGATGCCGGCGATGCTCATCAAGCCGTAGTCGGTGCCGAACAGGTCTTGCCAGAGCTTCATGATTGTTTCCTTTGCGAGTGAATAACCATGTCGCAAGTGTGGCTTGATCGCACCGCCTTGATCTTGATCCGAATCAAGGGAATGTGATCGCTCAGCTTGGGCCGGATTTC
The DNA here is from genome assembly GCA_016702555.1 of Burkholderiales bacterium. Lineage (GTDB taxonomy): Bacteria > Pseudomonadota > Gammaproteobacteria > Burkholderiales > Burkholderiaceae_C > Ottowia. The sequence goes on along the minus strand of JADJDV010000001.1, from coordinate 41,500 downwards.
GGTGGTTGCGCGGGCGCCTGCGCGTGCAGGTACTGGCCGGCGGTGACGCCCATCGACACATAGATGCTGGTCACGCCCTCGATCCCGATCTCGGCCGGCACCACCCAGTGCGCCGGCACGAACAGCAGGCCGCCGCCCACCGGCACCGGCGCCGTCGGCACCAGCACACCGTGGAAAGGCTGGCCGCCCAGCAGCACCGGCTCGTGCGTGGTCAGCAGGCCCAGCACGACGGTGGTGTCGGCGGCGGCGCCGTCGGCCGGCAAGCCGCCGAAGTACAGCCACACCGGGCTCATCGAATTCAGGCCCTCGTCCTTGGGCTTGCTGATCAGGCCGACCAGGCGATGCAGGACGTCGTAGACCGTGCGCACCACCGGAATGCGCTGCATCAGCGCCTTCACGATGCGGTCCACGCCGCGCTGCAACCCGGCCTCGACCAGCAGGCCGAAGCCGTAGACCAGCACGACGATCGCCAGCAGCCCGAGCAGGTAGCCGGGCAGCACCGAATCGGCCGCCATGCCCAGGCCGAGGCTGGTCAGCAGGCTGCCGATGGCGCTGCGCGGGCCGAGCCAGTCGGCCGCCAGCTTCCAGGCCCAGACCAGCAGCACGAGGGTGGCGGCCAGCGGCAGCAGCGCCAGCAGGCCGGTCAGCAGCGGGCGCAGGGGCTGGAAACGTTTGGGCGTGTCGGCCATGGTCAATGCTAGCCCGGCTGGCGCAGATAGATCTGGTCCGACCAGGTGGCCAGCCAGTGCGGCCGGAACGCGACGCAGATCGCCGCCATCATGCCGGTCAGCACGCCGTCGCCCCAGGCCATCAGCCAGCGCGCCACCATGGCCAGATCGGGCTCGACGGCGATGTTCAGCCCGTGGCCCATGCGCTGCGCCAGCGCGCCGGCGATGAACATGCACAGCACGGTGCCGAGAAAGGCACGCCCGAGGATGTAGACGAAGACATGCTTCCAGACCCAGCGGCGCAGCACCATGCCCAGCAGGAAGGACAGCGTGACCGGCACGATGCCCAGCCACAGCGCCATGTCCACCTGCTGCTGCCAGCCCAGCGGGGCCAGCAGGCCGGCGGCCAGCGCCACCAGGCACAGCACCGGAACCGCCAGCGGCCAGCCCAGCGCCAGCCCGATCAGGCAGGCGCCCGACAGCTGCAACTGCAGCGGCATGCGGTGCAGCCAGGGCAGCGCCCACAGCCAGGGCGTGATGACCAGCGCCGCCAGCAGCGGCGAGGCCAGGCCGCCATGGCCGAGCAGGCGCCAGGGCTTGCAGGCCAGCGCGATGGCCAGCGCCAGGGCGACGAGGGTGGGCGAGAGCAGTTCCATGCGGGGGCGGGCCGTGCGCGCGGGCGCGTCACGAGCGTGATTGTCGCGAATCGGCCGGTCGCAACGTGTGCGGCGTGGTCAAGCCGCGGCCGCGGGCCTGGCGATGCGGCGCACCGCTATGCTCGGGATGTTCTTCCACCCGGCACCGCACCCCATGTTCTCGCCCCCGCTGGCTTCGGCCGACCAGTTGCTGCCGTTGCTGCGCACGCCAGGCTTCGCCGTGCTGGATGCGGCCAGCGTGCGCGCGCAGGCGGGGGTGGACGCCGCCGCGCTGGCCGAGATCACGGGTGACTGGGATACGCTGGCGCCCGACCATTACCTGAAGGACGGCGGCCGCTACCGTCTGCGGCGCCACGCCTCCTTCATCGTGCAGGACGACGCGGTGCGCGCCGTGCCGTATCGGCCGCACTGGCAGCCGCTCGACTACAACGCGCTGCACGGCGGCATGCAGCGCTGGTTCGAGCCGATCGTGCCCGCCACGACCGAGCGCCCCGAGTGGCAGGCCCTGCTGCGCTGGCTGGCGCGCCTGGCCGACGCGTTGCGCGGCGCCCAGCCCTGGTATGGCGAGGCGCACCAGTTCCGCATCGACACGGAAGGCGGCATCGGCCGCCCCACGCCCGAGGGCGCGCACCGCGACGGGGTGGACCTGGTGGCGGTGTTTCTCATCGGGCGCGAGGCGATCAAGGGCGGCGAGACGCGCGTGTTCGAACTGGATGGCCCGCTGGGCCAGCGTTTCACGCTGCGTGAGCCCTGGTCGCTGCTGCTGATGGACGACACCCGCGTGATCCACGAAAGCACGCCGATCCAGCCGGCCGTCGCGGGCGGGCATGGCCATCGCGACACCCTGGTGGTGACGCTGCGCGCCGGTGGTTTTCTCGATCCTGCCGATTGACGCGCATCAAGTCGCGGGTCTTGGTGTACGCTCAGAATGCATTCGTTCACCCCGCAGTGGTTTCAAGGAGAAGAGCATGTTCAAGCACATCCTGGTTCCCGTCGACGGCTCGGCCGCCTCGCTGGCGGCGATCGACAAGGCCGTCGGCCTGGCCAAGGCCTTTGGCAGCGCGGTGACGGCGATCTACGTGATCGATCCCTATCCCTTCACCGGCGTCGGCGCCGACTTCGCCTACGGTCAGGATCAGTACCTGGCCGCCGCCAAGGCCGAGGCCAACGCCGCCATGGACGCGGCCAGCCAGCGCCTGCGCCAGGATGGCGTGGCGGCGGAAACCAAGGTGGTCGAGTCGCACACCGTCTGGCGCGGGGTGCTGGAGGCGGCCGACGCCGTCGGCGCCGACCTGATCGTGATGGGCTCGCACGGCCGCCGCGGGCTGGAGAAGCTGGTGCTCGGCAGCGTCGCGCAAAGCGTGCTGTCGCACACCAAGATCAACACGCTGGTGGTGCGCGCGCCGGAAGCGGCTGCCTGAGCCTCGCGCCCGCGCAGGCGCCTCGTCAGCGGCGAGAGGCGCGCGCGCTGCCTGACCTGGCGGTCGGCGCGCTCTTCTTGAACGCCGCGCGCTCGTCGGCGATCTCCTCCAGCCGCTTGGCGATGCTACCGCAGACCAGATCGCACAATTCGTTCACCGTCGGATCGGCGATGCGGTAGAGCACGCTGTTGCCCTGGCTTTCGCGCGCGATCAGGCCGTGCCGCGCCATCTGCGCCAGGTGGCGCGACACGTTGGCGACGCTGGAATCCGCCCGCTCGGCAATGTCGCCGACGCTCATCTGTTCGGTGCCCAGCACGTTGAGGATGCGCAGCCGCGTCGGCTCCGACAGCGTGCGGAAATACTGCGCGACATGCTCCAGCGCGGCGGGGGGCAGATGGTTGAGCGAGTTCAAGAACGAACACTCCGATAGGACCGAGTCTGCCGTCAGTCTAGCGGCTGCCGGAAAAATTGTTGTGCTTACGCTATTGCGTATTTGCATGATTACGCAAATAATATCGCAATGGATTTGAAATGCAAGCAATTTCTGAGGATGTCGTTTCCATGTGCGGCGACGGCGGGGCAGCGGATCATCGTTGGCGGCTCACTGCTGCTCGCGGCGATGCTGGGTGCGCCCGCCGTGGCGGCCGAACTGCCGGTGCGGGTGGTGCAGGCCGCCCCGGTGGCTCGAACCGCCAGCTACGACGGCCAGGTCGAGGCGCTGCGCCAGTCGGTGATCGCGGCGCAGGTGCCCGGTGCGGTGCTGGAGCTCCCTGTGCGCGCTGGCGACCGGGTGCGCGCCGGCCAGGTCCTGCTGCGCATCGATGCCCGCGCCGCCGAGCAGAACGCCGCCGCCAGCAGCGCCCAGGTGGCCGCCGCGCGCGCCGCGCTTGACGTCGCCGTTACCGAGCTGGCCCGCAAGCGCCAACTGGCGCAAAAGAACTACATCAGCCAGGGCGCGCTGGAGCAGGCCGAAAGCCAGTACCGCGCCGCTCAGGCGCAGGTCAACGCGCAGTCGGCGCAGGCCGGTGCGGCGCGCGCGCAAACCGGTTTTCATGTCGTCAAGGCGCCGTTCGACGGCGTGGTGGCGCAGCTTGCGGTGGAGCGTGGCGACATGGCGATGCCGGGGCGCCCGCTGCTGACGGTGTACGACCCCGGTGCCTTGCGGGTGACGGCCCATGTGCCGGCCAGCGCGCTCAAGGGCGGCACCAGCGGCGTGCAGGTGTGGCTCTCGGGTGGCGATGCCGCAGTAACGCCGGTGCGTGTGCAGGTGCTGCCCACGGTTGATCCGCAGTCGCTGACGCAAGCGGTGCGCGCCGACCTGCCCGTGGGCACCCGCGCGGTGCCGGGTCAGTTTGCGCGCCTGCAACTGGCGACGTCAGCCGATGTGGGGCAGGGCCAGCGCTTGTTCGTTCCGGTGACGGCCGTGGTGCGCCGCGCCGAGGTAACCGCCGTCTATGTGATGGGCGAAGACAAGCGCCCGCAACTGCGCCAGCTGCGTCTGGGGCCGGTGCAGGGCGATCAGGTTGAGGTGCTGTCGGGCCTGGACGCGGGCGAGCAACTCATCACCGATCCGCAGGCGGCCACGCGGGCCGTGGCCGGAGGCCATTAAGCCGATGCGCGATATGCAGGAACATCGCCTGGGCATCTCCGGCCGCATCGCCGCCTACTTTCAGGGCGCGCAGATCACGCCGCTGCTGGCGCTGGTGGCCTTTTTGCTGGGCGTGTTTGCCGTGCTGGTGACCCCGCGCGAGGAAGAGCCGCAGATCGACGTGACCATGGCCAACGTCATCGTGCCCTGGCCCGGCGCCAGCGCGAAGGACGTGGAGGCCATGGTCACCACGCCCGCCGAGCAGGTGCTGTCGCAGATGACGGGCGTGGAGCACGTGATGAGCGTGTCGCGCCCCGGCGTGGCGGTGGTCACGGTGCAGTTCAAGGTCGGCGTGCCGCGCCAGGCGGCCGTGGTGCGGCTGTACGACGCGGTGGGCGCCAACGCCGACTGGCTGCCGCAGGGCCTGGGCGTGGGCCAGCCCATCATCAAGCCCAAGGGCGTGGACGACGTGCCCATCGTCGCGCTGACGCTGCACAGCACGCGCGGCGATGCCGGCGCGTTCGAGCTGGAGCGCGTGGCGCGCAGCGTCGAGGCCGAGATCAAGCGCGTGCCCGGCACGCGCGAGGTGAAGACGCTGGGCGGCCCGGGCCGCGCCGTGATGGTCGAGGTTGACCCCACGCGCCTGGCCGCCGTGGGCCTGACGCTGCACGAGTTGCGCGGCGCGCTGCAATCGGCCAACCTGGGCCTGCCCGTGGGCGATTTGTTGCAAGGCAACCGGGCGATCGCCATCGAAACCGGCCCCTATCTGCACAGCGCGCAAGACGTGGCCGACCTGGTGCTGGCCAGCCGCGCCGGCAAGCCGGTGTACCTGCGCGAAGTCGCCACGGTGCGCGAGGGCGCGCCGCCCGCCGAGCGTTATGTGTGGCATGGCGAGGTGCAGCGGGGCGAAGGCGCGGCGCGCGTGGCCGAGCACCCCGCCGTCACGCTGGCCATCACCAAAAAGCCGGGCGAGAACGCCATCGACGTGGCCAACGCCGTGGTGCAGCGCGCCAGCGAGTTGCACAACACGGTGATCCCCGCCGACGTGCAGGTCAGCACCACGCGCAACTACGGCGAGACGGCCAACGACAAGGCCACCACGCTGATCAAGAAGCTGCTGTTCGCCACCTTTGCCGTGGTGGCGCTGGTGTTCATCGCCCTGGGACGGCGCGAGGCCGCCATCGTCGGTACGGCGGTGATCCTGACGCTGACGGTGACGCTGTTCGCCAGCTGGGCCTGGGGCTTCACGCTCAACCGCGTGTCGCTGTTCGCGCTGATTTTTTCCATCGGCATCCTGGTGGACGACGCCATCGTGGTGGTCGAGAACATCCACCGCCACCAGCAGCTGTTTCCGGGCAAGCCGCTGCGCGAGATCATTCCCGGCGCGGTGGATGAGGTGGGCGGGCCGACGATTCTGGCCACCTTCACCGTGATCGCCGCGCTGCTGCCCATGGCTTTCGTCAGCGGGCTGATGGGGCCGTACATGAGCCCGATTCCCATCAACGCCAGCATGGGCATGCTGCTGTCGCTGGCGATCGCCTTCGTCGTCACGCCCTGGCTGGCGCGGCTGTGGATGAAGGCGGTGCATGAGCACGACGACGGCAAACACGGCTTGGCGGGCAAGCTGGCGCCGCTGTTCGAGCGCATCTTTCGCCCCCTGTTGGACGAGCGGCGCGGTGGCCGCAACCGTGGCCTGCTGGGGCTGGTGGTGGCGGGCTTGATCGTCGTGTCGGTGGCCTTGCCGGTGGTCGGGCTGGTGGTGCTGAAGATGCTGCCCTTCGACAACAAGAGCGAGTTCCAGGTCATCGTGGATATGCCGGCCGGCACGCCGGTCGAGAAGAATGCTGCGGTTTTGAGAGCGCTGGGCGCGCATCTGGCCACGGTGCCCGAGGTGCTGAACTACCAGGCTTACGCGGGCACGGCATCGCCCATCAACTTCAACGGCCTGGTGCGCCAGTACGACCTGCGCGCCGGCGGCGAGGTGGGCGACCTCCAGGTCAATCTGGTGGACAAGGCCCACCGCAAGGACCAAAGCCACCTGATCGCCATGCGCGTGCGCCCGGCGCTGCACGCCATCGGCGCGCGCTTTGGCGCCAACGTGAAGGTGGTGGAAGTGCCGCCCGGCCCACCGGTGCTGGCGCCCATCGTGGCCGAGGTGTATGGGCCGGATGACTCCGGTCGGCGCGAAGTCGCCAAGGCCGTGCGCGCCATCTTCGAGGCCACGCCCGGCGTGGTGGACGTGGACGACTCCACCATCGCCGCCGCGCCCAAAACCCTGCTGCTGGTCGACCGGGCCAAGGCCGCGCAACTGGGCGTGACGCAGCAGGCCATTGCCAGCACGCTGCGCATGGGCCTGGCGGGCGACGCCGCCACCTACCTGCACGACGCCAGCCGCTACGCCGTGCCGGCGCTGATCCAGCTGCCTGCCGAACTGCACGGCAGCCTGGACAGCCTGCTGCAACTGACGGTGCGCAGCCGCAGCGGGGCGGCGGTGCCGATTCGCGAACTGGTGACGGTGAGCGACACCGTGCGCGAACAACCCATCTATCGCAAAGACCTGCTGCCCGTCGTCTTCGTCACCGGCGACATGGCTGGGACGAAATCGGGCGACATGGACAGCCCCCTCTACGGCATGTTCCAGATGCGCGGCCAACTGGCCGAGTTGAGGGCGCCCGATGGCGGCGCGCTGACCGAGTACTTCATCAGCCAACCGGCCAACCCCTACGCCGGCTACGCGCTGAAGTGGGACGGCGAGTGGCAGATCACCTACGAGACCTTCCGCGACATGGGCGCCGCCTACGCCGTGGGGCTGATCCTGATCTACCTGCTGGTGGTGGCGCACTTCGGCTCCTACCTGACGCCGCTGATCATCATGGCGCCGATTCCGCTCACCGTCATCGGCGTGATGCCGGGGCACGCGCTGCTGGGCGCACAGTTCACCGCCACCAGCATGATCGGCATGATCGCGCTGGCCGGCATCATCGTGCGCAACTCCATCCTGCTGGTGGACTTCATCCACTTGCAGATCGAGGCTGGGGTGGCGTTCAAGCGCGCCATCGTGCAAAGCGCGATCACGCGCGCGCAGCCCATCGCGCTGACGGCACTGGCGGCCATGATCGGCGCGCTCTTCATCCTGGACGACCCGATCTTCAACGGGCTCGCCATCGCGCTGATCTTCGGGATCCTGGTGTCCACCGTGCTGACGCTGGTGGTGATCCCCATCCTCTATTACGTCGCTTATCGCCGGGCCCATGAGTCGGCTCATGAACCGGCGCTTCCCCCGGCTGCGCAGCCAGCCACCTGAATCACTTCAACAGGAGCAATCGACATGACATCTTGGCAACTCACCCGTTTCATTGGCGGCAGCTTCATTCTGCTCTCGCTGGCCCTGGGCGTGCCTGGCTCGCCCATCTTCCACTCGATGAACTGGCTGTGGTTCACCGCCTTCGTCGGCGCCAACTTCCTGCAAAGCGGCTTCAGCAACTGGTGCCTGATGGAGCGAATCATGCGCAAGCTGGGGGCGAAGGCCTGAACAGCCGGACTTCCCGGACGCAGAGGACGCAGAAAAAAACCAAAAAACAATTTTTCTTTGAGTTCTTTTGCGTCCTTTGCGAATCCTGTGCGTCCTCTGCGTCCGGCTGTTCTGAAGCCTTCCAAGCTGCCACTTTCACTCAAGGAGAACCCATGACCAAAAGCTACAAAGACATCATTGCCGACACCTCCGCCAACACCGCCAAGCTGCGCAAGGGCATTCCCGACGTCATGCAAGGCTTTAACGCCATGGCGCAGGCGGCGGGCAAGGCCGGCGCGCTGGACGAGAAGACCAAGGAACTGATCGCCATGGCGCTGTCGGTGGCGGCGCGCTGCGACCCCTGCATCGGCTACCACGCCAAGGCGCTGGTCAAATTTGGCGCCACGCGCGCCGAGGTCGAGGAGATGCTCGGCATGTGCGTCTACATGGGCGGTGGGCCCTCGCTGATGTACGCCGCCGCGGCGATCGCCGCCTACGAGGAATTCGGCGGGGAGCGGGCGGCGGCATGAAGCTTCGATGTCTGGCCTTCGCCTGCGGGTTGGCGGCTGCGCTGCTGCCGCCCAGCGCGTGGGCGCAGGATTTGCTCAGCGTCTGGCGTGCGGCGGCGCAGCAGGACCGCAAGCTGGCGGTGGCGCGCGCCGAGCACGGGGCCAGCCAGACGCTGCGCGAGCAGGCCGATGCGCTGTGGCGCCCCAACGTGGGCCTGAATCTGGGCGCCGGACTCGGCACGCAGGACACCGCCATGCGCGGCGCGCGCTTTTCCGCGCCCGGCCTGGGCCAGGTGGACGAGGCCCGCTTTGCCACCTCGGTCAACGCGGGCCTGGCCACGCGCGTCGGCATCGTGGCGCAACAGCCCTTGCTGAACGCGGCGCGCGACGCGCAGCGCGCGCAACTGCGGCTGGGCGCCGACATGGGCGAGACCGCCTGGCGCGGCGCCCAGACCGAGCTGATGCTGCGCACCGCCGAGCGCTATTTCGCCCTCGCGGTGGCCGAGGAGCGCGTGCGCGTGATCGAGCGCCAGGCGCGCGCCGTGGACAGCGCGCGCGTCGAGGCGCACGACCGCTTCCAGCTCGGCGCCTCACCGGTCACCGACACCCACGAGGCCGATGCGGCGCTGGCCGGGGTGCGTGCGCAGCAGTCCGCCGCCGCGCTCGAGGCCAGCATCCAGCGCCAGATGCTGGCCGACAGCAGCGGCCTGGCGCAGCCGATCGCGCACTTGCCGGTGCGGCCGCTGGCCGCTGCCGATGCGCTGGCATCCTGGCTGCAGGCCGCCGACGCCGACAACCCGCGCCTGCGCCTGCTGAGCCAGGCGGTGGGCGTGGCCGAGCAGAAGCTGCGCGAGCGCGGCGCCGCCGGCAGCCCGACCGTGGACCTGGTCGCGCAGGCCGCCCATGAACGCATGGCCGGCAGCGGCGACTTCGGCGCGGCGCGCAACCGGCAACTGAACGGCATGGTCGGCGTGCAGCTCAACATCCCGCTCTATACCGGCGGCATGGTCGAGGCGCAGGCGCGCGAGGCCGCCGAGCGCATCAACAAGGCGCGCGCCGAACTCGATGCGGCGCGCGAGGAAGTCGGCCAGCAGGTGCGTGCCGCCTGGCAGGGCCTGCAGGCCGGCGCAGCGCGCATCAGCGCGCTGGAACAAGGTCTCGGCGCCAGCGCTGCGCGCCTGGACTCCACGCGCATGGGGCGCGCGGTCGGCGACCGCACCACGCTGGATGTGCTCAACGCCGAGAACGACCACGCCCAGGCCGCGCTGGCGCTGGCCCAGGCGCGCAGCGATCAGGTGTTGACCCGTTTGCGCCTGGCGGCGCTGGCCGACCGGTTGGACGAGGACTTGCTGGCGCAGGTCAACGCCGCGCTGGTGCCGGTGGTGCCAGAGCCGCGCCAAGGGAAGGCCGACCGACCATGAAGCTGCTCAGCTCGCCACCACCAATCGTCGTGCGGGGCGTCGGCCTGGGTGCGCGGCTCAGCGTGCGGCGTCACAAGGGGCCGTACCGATGAACGCCAAGCTCAAATCGACACCTGTCGCGCCGCCAGGCCCGCGTGTCGAGCGCGACGAACTGGTGATCCTGAACCAGCTGGTGCCGCTGCGGGCGCAGCGCATCATCGAGCTGGGCTGCGGCGGCGCGCGCCTGCTGCGCGATCTGCTGCAGCGCTTTCCGGGCACGCAGGCGACCGGGCTGGAGGTCGATGCCATCCAGCACGCCAGGAACCTGGCGGCGCCGGCCGAGCGGCTGCGCTTCATCGCCGCGGGGGCCGAGGCGATTCCGCTGCCGGACGACGCATTCGACCTGGCCTTGATGCTCAAGTCGCTGCACCACGTGCCGCTGCCGCGCATGGGGCGGGCCCTGGCCGAGATCCATCGTGTGCTCAGGCCCGGTGGCCTGCTGTATGTGTCGGAGCCGGTGTACGCCGGTGAGCTCAACGAGCTGACACGCCTGTTCAACGATGAGCGCGAAGTGCGCGCGGCGGCGCAGGCGGTGCTTGATCTGGGCCTGCATTCGGGTGACTGGATGCTGGCCGCCGAGTTGCGTTTCGAGGTGCCGGTGCAGTACGCCGACTTCGCCGACTTCGAGCGGCGCATGCTGGACGTGACCTATGCCAAGCGCCATTTCGACGGCGAGCTGCGCGAGCGTGTGCGTGCGCGCTTCGAGCCGCATGTGGGGCCGGGGGGCGCCCACTTCACCCGCCCCATGTTCGTCCGCCTGCTGCGCAAGCCGGGCGGCCCGCTTTCCACTTCAAGCTAGAGGAGACCGACCATGACCGATCGAACCGATCCGGCGCGGGCCACGCGCCCGTCACGCCGCGACCTGCTGCGCACCCTGGGTGCGACGCCGCTGGCGGTGGCTGCCTTGCAGGCCGCGCCCGCCGCGCGCGCGCAGGCGCCCGCCGCGTCGCCCAGCAAGGCGCGCATCGTGATTGCCGGCAGCGGCCTGGGCGGCATCGCCGTGGCCAGCCGGCTGCGTGCGCTGCTGCCGCAGGCGCGCATCACCATTGTTGATGCCAAGCAGGAGCACAACTACCAGCCCGGCTACACCCTGGTGGCCAGCGGCGTCTGGCCGATCGAGAAAGTGCGCAACCGCAATGCCGAGTTCATGCCTTCCGGCGTCGAGTGGGTGCAGGAGATGGTGGCCTCCTTCGCTCCCGCCAGCAACCGCCTGAGCACCACCGGCGGCCAGAAGATCGATTACGACTACCTGGTGGTCGCCACCGGCCTGCATCCCGATTTCGCGCAGATCGAGGGCATGGACCTGAAGGCGATCGGCCAGAACGGCCTGGGCAGCGTCTACCCGAGTCCCGAGGCCGCGGCGGCCACCTGGCAGGCCATGGACGCCTTCCGCGCCAAGGGCGGCCAGGCGGTGATGACCCTGCCGACCGGCGCGCTGAAGTGCGCCGGCGCGCCGCTGAAGATGACCTTCATGGTGGCCGACCGCCTGCGCCAGGCCGGCACCATGGAGCGCTCGAAAGTGGATTTCTATACCGGCTTGCCGCAGGACACCGTGTTCGGCGTCAAGTCGGTCAATGACAACGTGCTGGCGCGCTGGAAGGGTTTGGGCATCCAGACCCACTACCTGCAGAAACTGGTGGCGGTGGACCTGGGCGCGCGCCAGGCGATGTTCGCGTCGCCCGAGGGTGAGCGCACCACGGTGGACTACGACTTCCTGCACGTGGTGCCGCCGATGCGCGCGCCCGACGTGGTCAAGAACAGCGAGCTGGCGGCCAAGGACGGGCCGATGGCGCCAGGCGGCTGGCTCGAGGTGAGCAAGGACACGCTGCAACACCGGCGCTTCCCGAACGTGTTCGGCATTGGCGACATCAACGGCACGCCGCGCGGCAAGACCGCGGCCACGGTCAAGAAGAGCGCGCCGCTGGTGGCGCACAACCTGGCGAGGGTGGTCGCCGGGCAGACGCCCGATCAGATCTTCGACGGCTACACCTCGTGCCCCATGATCGTGCGCGAAGGCTCGGCCATGCTGATCGAGTTCGACTACGACGGCAAACTGACGCCCTCGCTGCCGATGATCGAGCCGCTGCAGGAGAGCTTCATGGCCTGGTTCATGAAGTACCGCCTGCTGAAGCCCGCCTACATCGGCGTGCTCAAGGGTCTGGTCTGAGACCCTAAACAAGGAGACCAAGACATGTATGAAATCTGGTTGATGCTGGTCATCGTGTACGAGCTGGCGCTGTCGATCTGGCCCTGGCTGCTGGCGCTCGCCGTGCTGTGGTTGCTGCTGCTGATGCTGGCCCGTGGCGGCCGGGCGGCGTGGCGCCCCTGCCTGCCCAAGGCCGCCATGCTGGGCGCGCTGCTGGGCGTGCTGATCTTCTTCGTGACGCCGGTCTGGAACAAGTCCGGCCTTGGCGAGATGAAGTACTGGGTCGACTGGGCCAACCTGGCGGGCATCGCCGTGGCCTGGGCCGTCGCGGGCACACTGTTCGCCTGGCCCTTGCTGACCTGGATCCGAAAATCACGTCGGGCCGCGTGAATCGGATGTTTGTCGTTGGGCCTGCAACCAAAGGAGCTCTTGTCATGAAAATCAATGTGGGCGGCGTCGACCGCATCCTGCGCATCCTGGTCGGCATCGTGCTGATCGCCCTGGCCGCCACCGGCACCGTCGGCTGGTGGGGCTGGCTGGGCGTGATCCCGCTGGCCACGGGGCTGTTCCGCGTCTGTCCGGCGTATTCGCTGCTGGGCATGAACACCTGCCCGCTGGACAGCAAGCGCCAGTCCTGAACCATGGGCCGCGCCGGCCGGCGCGGCCATGGCGCGCGCCCGTGCTGCGACACCTGATCCGCCGGGCTAGCCGCCCAAGGCCTGCCACAGCGCCGCGCTGTCGACCAGGCGCTGGGCCTGCGCGGCGATCAGGCCGGTGCGGCTTTGCTCGGCCTGCTGCCGCGCCACCAGCAACTGCACATAGCTGGCGGCGCCAAGCGCGTGCTGGCGCTGCACCGAGGCCAGCGAGGCCTGCGACGCCGCGTCCGCCGCCGCCAGCGAGGCCAGCGCCTCGGCGTCGTGGCTGAGGGCGCGCAAGCTGTCGGCGACTTCCTGCAAGGCGCCCAGCACCACCACCTGGTAGTTGGCCGCCGCCGCATCGAGCGCGGCCAGCGAAGCCCGCTTCTCGGCCGGCAGGCCCGGGTTGAACAGCGCTTGCGTCAACTGGCCGACCAGCGCCCACACCGCCGAGCCGCCGCCGAACAGCGCCGCGCTGCTGAGCGCCTGCGAGCTCAGGCTGGCGCTCAGGCTGAGTTGCGGGTACAGCCGGGCCACCGCCACCCCGTACTCGGCGTTGGCGGTGTGCACCAGGGCCTCGGCGGCCAGGATGTCGGGGCGCCGCCGCACCAGCTCGGACGGCAGCAGCAGCGGTAAATCGGTCGGCAGGCGGAACCGGTCAAGCGTGAAGGCCGGCACCTGCGCCGCGCCTGGCGGCTCGCCGGCGAGCACGGCCAGCAGGTGTTCGCTCTGCTCCAGCTGCTTGCGCAGCGCCGGCAGGCTGGCGCGTGTCTGCTCCAGTTGGGCCTGCAGCGCCAGCGGCTCGGCCGGCGCGGCCTGGCCCAGGCGCACGCGCTGCCGTGTCAGCGCGAGATGCTCGTCCTGGGTCTGGACCAGGGTCTCGATCGAGGCGATCTGTCCCGCCAGCCGCGCGCGCGTGATGGCGGCGCCGGTGATGCGGGCGGCCAGGCTCAGCTGCGCGCCCGCCAACTCATGGCGGCGGTGCTCGGTGCGGGCGCTCAGCGCCTCCAGCGCGCGCCGGTTGCCGCCGGCCAGGTCGAGCCGGTAGCTGATGCCGATGCCGGCGTTGTAGAGGCTGAACTCGCGCGCCTCGCCGGCCTGGCCTTGCGTGCTGGGGCTGACGCGTGCGCGCTGGGTGCCGAGGCTGGCATCGACCTGCGGGTAGAGCGTCGAGCCGGCGCGCGCCGAGTGCAGTTGCTGCGCCTGGCGCAGGGTGGCGCGGGCCGCCGCCAGGCTTGGGTTGGCCGCCAACGCGCGCTCGATCCAGGCGTCGAGTTCGGCTGATCCCAAAGCCTGCCACCAGCGCGCGTCGATCTGCGTGCCCACCTGGAAGCGCTGGGCCTCGCCCAGCGCCGTGGCTGCCGAGGTGGTGTGGGTCGGTGGCGTGCCCGGGGTGTAGCGCGCCACTTCGGGGCCGGCCGGCCGCTGGAAGTCTGGCCCCGCGGTGCAGGCGGCGAGCGAGGCCGCGGCCAGTACGGCCATCAGGCGGCGCGAGGAACACGGGTCATGGTTCATGGTGTTTCAGTCGATGCGCTGGCCCGCGCCGGCTTCCTCGTGCGTGACGCCGTCGCGGATGTGGTAGATGCGCTTGAAGGTCGGGATGATCTTCTCGTCGTGGGTGACGACGATGACGGCGGTCTGGAAGCGCTGGGCCATGTCGTTGAGGATGCGGATCACCGCCAGAGCGCGCTCGGAGTCCAGCGGCGCGGTGGGCTCGTCCGCCAGGATCACCGGCGGCCGGTTGACCAGGCCGCGCGCGATCGCCACGCGCTGCTGCTCGCCGCCAGAAAGCTGCGATGGCATGGCCTGGGCGCGGTGCTGCACATCGAGCGCCGTGAGCAATTCCAGCGCGCGCCCGCGCGCCTCGGCATTCGGCGCGCCGGCCAGCATCGGCAGCAGGGCCACGTTGTCGGTTGCGTCGAGGAACGGGATCAGGTAGGGCGCCTGGAACACGAAGCCGATCTTGTCGCGCCGCAGCGCGCGCAGATCGCGCACCTTCCAGCCGTCGTCGTAGATCACCGTGTCGTCCAGGATCATGCGGCCGGCGGTGGGGTCGATCACCGCGCCCAGGCACTTGAGCAGCGTGCTCTTGCCCGAGCCGGAGGGGCCGATCAGGCCCACCACCTCGCCCGGCGCGACCTGCAGGTTGACGTTCTTCAGCGCCCACACGGCCGTGTCGCCGCGGCCGAAGCGCTTGGACAGCGACTCGATGCGAATGCCTTTGCTGCCCATGGCGCTACCCAATGGCCTCGGCCGGATCGACCTTGAGCGCCATGCGGATCGCCACCAGGCTGGCCAGCACGCAGATCGCCAGCACGGCGAGAAAGCCGGCGACGGTGTCGTTCGGCATCAGCAGCACGTACTTGGGGAAGATCGGCGCGGCAAAGGTGGCGCTGATCTTGCCGACCACGAAGCCGAGCACGCCCAGCATCAGCGCCTGCTGCAGGATCATGGCGGCGATGGTGCGGTTGCGCGTGCCGATCAGCTTGAGCACCGCGATCTCGCGGATCTTGTCCATGGTGAGCGAGTAGATGATGAAGGCCACGATGGCGGCGCTGACCACCGCCAGAATGACGAGGAACATGCCGATCTGCCGCGCCGAGGTGGCGATCAGCTTGCCGACCAGGATGCCCTCCATCTGGTCGCGGTCGTACACCGTCAGTCGCTTCCAGCGCCGGATCGGCTCGGCCACCTCCTGCGGCGTGAAGCCGGGCCGCAGGCGCACCAGCACCGCGTTGACCTGGCGGTTGCTGGTCTGCGAGGCGACCACGGCCTCCAGCAGGCCCGGCACGCCGGGGCGGTTGAAGGCCGGGTTGGCCTCGGTGCGGCGGCGCTGCATCAGGATGGCGTCGTTGTCCTTCAGGAACTGCGCTTCCTGCGCGTCCTTGAGCGGAATGAACACCATCGGGTCGCCGCTGGAAGACACCATGCGGCGCGTCAGTCCGACCACGGTGTAGGGGTTGCGGCGGATGCGCAGCACCTCGCCCAGCGCGAAGCCGGTGGCGATGTCGGCCACCGCCTCGTAATGCCCGCGCGTGATCTGGCGCCCGGCGATCAGCTGCGGCGGCCAGCCGGGCGCACCCGCTTGTTCGGCCGTGATGCCGACCACCATGGCGCGCACGTCGTGCTCGCCCCGGCCGACCTGCATGGTGAGATAGGTGATGTTGGCCGCCTGCGCCACGCCGGGCAGGGTGCGGATGCTGCGCCACAGATCGTCCGGCACGCTGGAGGACTCGGCGTACGGACCCAGCGTGCCCTGCTGCACCACCCACAGATCGGCGCCGCTGTTGTCGAGCAGCACCTTGCCGTCCTCCACCATGCCGCGGTACAGGCCGGCCATGGTCAGGGTGACGCCGATCAGCAGCCCGAGCCCGATGCCGGTGAAGATGAACTTGCCCCAGGCATGCAGGACGTCGCGCCCGGCCAGGCTGATCATGGCGCGACCCCGGGCAGGCGCTCCAGCACCTGGATGCGGCTGCGCGCGCTGAGTGTCTTCTCGCTGTAGACGACGATCTGTTCACCCGCCGCCAGGCCACGCACCACCTGCACCTGGCCGTCGAGGTCGCTGCGGCCGAGCTGGATCGGCGTGAAGGTGAGCTCGCCATCGGCCAGCTTCCACACGCCGCGCTGGCCATCGACGCTGCGGATGGCGGCGTTCGGGATCGTGGGCGCGTCTGGCAAGGGCGGCAGCCGCACCGTCACCTCGGCCAGTTCGCCCACCGGCGGCAGCGGTGTGGGTGTGCTGTCGAACACGATCTTGGCCAGGGTTTCCTCGGTCACGGCGTCGGCCAGCGGCTCGACGCGCAGCACGCGGGCCGGCTGGTCCTGGCTGTGGCGCGAGCGCATCCGCACCTGCGCCGGCAGATCGGCGGCCAGGCCCTCGGCGCCGATCTGGTCGAAGCGGGTGTCCACCCACAGGCTGGCCGGGTCGATCACTTCCACCACGGCCTGGCCGGCCACCAGCGTGGTGCCGGGATCGGCGTGGCGCAGCACCACCAGGCCGGCGGCCGGTGCGCGCAGCACCAGGTTGCCGCGCTGCGCGCGCAGCGCCTGCGATTCGGCGTGCAGGCGGCCCACGTCCTCGCGCGCTGCCAACAGCACTGCCTCGGCGATGCTCAGCTCCTGCTGCTTGGTGAGCAGCGTCTCCTCGCTGGTGCCCTGCACCGCGAACAGCTGCTGGTAGCGGTGGGCCTGCGTGTGCGCATAGGCCTGCTTGGCTTGCGCCTGCCGCAGCGCGGCTTCGGCGCTCCTGACGGCGGCCTGCTGCGCACGCAGGCGATCGTCCAGATCGACCGGGTCCATCTCGCCCAGCACCTGGCCCGGCCGGACCGCATCGCCGACGTTGACGTTCAGCTGCTTCAGCCGGCCGGCAAAAGTGGGGCCGATCTTGTGGCTGAAGCGCGCCTGCACCGTGCCGATGCCCGCCAGGGCCGGGGTGATCGCGCGCGATTCCACCGTGGCCACCGTCACCGCCACCGGCGCCAGCGGGCCCGAGCGCAGGGCGGCATAGGCGAACAGCGCGAGCAGGGGAATCAGCACCGCGATCAGCGCCAACGTGCGGCCTTGCAGGCGGGGCAATTTCATCGTGCGCTCCTGACGATGCCGCGGCGGTAGATGGCGAACACCGCCGCCGCGTCGCGCTGGATGCGCGCCACGCTGCCGCCCAGCATCGACTGCATCACCAGGCCCTGGATGGTGCCGACGAACAGGACCGCGGCCGCCTCCACATCCAGGCCGGCGTCAAGCTCCCCTTGCGCCTGGCCGGCCTGCAGCAGGCGGTGCAGGCGCTCGCGGTAATGCTCCAGCAGGGTCTGCACCATGCGCCGGGGCAGGCTCTCGCTGGGGCGCTGCAACTCGCTGAACAGCATGCGCGGCACGCCTGGATGCTCGGCCACGAAGTCGATGTGCGTCATGAACACCGCTTCCAGCGCCGCGAGCGGGGAGGGCGCGGCGTGGATGGCCTGGTCGATGCGCGTCAGCAGGCGCCCCGACACCCAGGACATGACCGCCTGCAGGATCGCTTCCTTGCTCGGGAAATGCCGGAACAGCGCGCCTTGCGTCAGGCCCATGCGCTGCGCGATCGCCGCCGTGGTGATGTCGCTCGGGTTCTGCTCGGCCGCCAGGTCGATCACCGCCTCCACCGTGGCGGCGCGCCGCTCTTCAGCGGGCAAGTGCTTTGGGGCTTCACTCATGGCGCAGACAATCCAAAAGATAGTAATTGATTACTATCTTAATCGGATGCCCGAGCTTCGAGGGAAAACATTGTTGAAGAAAGGGTGTTCGGGCGCTGCGGGTGCTGCCCTGATTCGCGTCGCACCGATCGGCGGAGTGGCCAGCTGGCGTGGGTGCACTCCGTCACGGCGATAGGGCTGGGAAAAAGAAAACACCCGCAGCTTGCGGGCGTTTCTTCCGGTCTGCGTCGATGAGCGCGTCCGCTGGCCGCGCCACAGCCCTGACCAGGACACCGTGGCCGGACCTGCGCCGGCCACTGGTGTCGTCCCCCTCCCGCAGGAGAGGGGGAAGCGGCGTCAGCCGCTCAGGGGGTGCTATTCAATCTTTACGCCCGCATCGCGCACGATCTTCTCCATGCCCTGAAAGTCGCGCTGCAGCTGCTGCGTGAAGGCCTCGGTGCTCATCGCCAGCGGCTCGGCGCCCTGGTCCTGGATCGCCTTCTGCAACTCGGGCGTGGCCAGCAGCTTGTTCACGGCGCCGTTCATCTGCGCCACGATCGGCGCTGGCGTGCCGGCCGGCATCAGCAGGCCGTACCAGGTGCTCATGTCGAAGCCGGCGTAGCCGCTTTCGGCCACCGTCGGCACCTCGGGCAGCGAACTGCTGCGCTTGGCCGAGGTGACGGCCAGCGGGCGCAGCTTGCCAGCCTTGACCTGCGCCATCGCCGAGGGCACGGACGACACCAGCAGATCGACGTTGCCGGCCAGCGCGTCCATCAGCGCCGGGTTGGAACCCTTGTACGGCACGTGGCGCAGCTTGATGCCGGCGGCCTTCTCGAACTGGTCGCCCGCCAGGTGGATGGTGGTGCCGTTGCCCGGCGAGCCATAGGTGATGGTGTCGGGCGCGGCCTTGGCGGCCGCCACCACGTCGGCCAGCGTCTTGAACTTGCTGTTGACCCCGGTGGCGATGATCACCGGCGACCAGGCCACGTGCGCCACCGGCGCGAAATCCTTCACCGGGTTCCACGGCAGGTTCTTGTACAGCCAGGGGCCGACCACCAGGTTGTCCTTCTGGCCCATCACCATGTCGTAACCGTCGGGCTTGGCCCTGCTGGCTTCGGTGATGCCCAGCGTGCCGCCGGCGCCGGCCTTGTTGTCGGGCACGATGGTCCACTTGTTGGCCTCGGTCAGCTTCTGCGCCACCAGCCGCCCCAGGATGTCGGTGCCACCGCCGGGCGGGAAGGGGATCACCATGCGGATGTTCTTCTCCGGGTAGGTCTGGGCCTGGGCGGATACGGCAATCAGGCCGATGGCGAGCAGGGAGGCAAGTGGGCGGAACATCGGGCGTGGTTCTCCTATGGGATGGTGTGTGAACGGGCGAAACGTGCATGGTAGCGCCAATGGCGCCGCATCGCCGGCCCCAGCCGATCAACTCGGTGCCATGAACGACACACCGCCGGCGCAACGAAAAAACGCCTGCCCCCGTACGGGAGCAGGCGCTGTGGCGGGAGCACAGCGGGCGGGACCTGCCCGCCGCGGCGCTCACATGCGCTCGAACACCGCCGCGATGCCCTGGCCGCCGCCGATGCACATGGTCACCAGCGCGTACCTGCCCTGGATGCGCTGCAGCTCGTACAGCGCCTTCACCGTGATCAGCGCGCCGGTGGCGCCGATCGGGTGGCCGAGCGAGATGCCCGAGCCGTTGGGGTTGACCTTGGCCGGATCGGCGCCCAGGCCCTTGGTGACGGCACAGGCCTGCGCGGCGAAGGCTTCGTTGGCCTCGATCACGTCCATCTGGTCGATCTTCATGCCGAGCTTTTTCAGCAGCTGCTGCGTGGCCGGCACCGGGCCAATGCCCATGGTCTTGGGCTCGACACCGGCGTGCGCGTAGCCGACCAGGCGCGCCAGCGGCTTGGCGCCGCGGGCCTGGGCGGCGCCGGCTTCCATCAGCAGCACGGCGGCGGCGGCGTCGTTGATGCCCGAGGCGTTGGCGGCGGTGACGGTGCCGTTCTCCCTTCACGAACACCGGCTTCATCTTCTGGAAGTCCTCGGCCTTGGCGCCGGTGCGGAAATGCTCGTCCTTGTCAAAGGCGACCTCGCCCTTGCGGCTCTTGAGCATGACCGGGACGATCTGGTCCTTGAAGCGGCCCTCGTTCCAGGCGGCTTCGGCGCGGCGGTGGCTTTCCAGGGCCAGCGCGTCCTGGTCCTCGCGCGTGATGCCGTGCTCGGCCGCCACGTTCTCGGCCGTCACGCCCATGTGGATGGTGTGGAAGGGGTCGTGCAGCGCGCCGACCATCATGTCGATCATCTTGGTGTCGCCCATGCGTGCGCCGAAGCGCGTGGCCAGTGAAGCATAGGGCGCGCGACTCATGTTCTCGGCGCCGCCGCCGATGGCGACGTCGTAGTCGCCCAGCAGAATGCCCTGGCTGGCGCTGACGATGGCCTGCAGGCCCGAGCCGCACAGGCGGTTGACGTTCATGGCCGGCGTCTCCTTGGGGCAGCCGCCGTTGAGGGCCGCCACGCGCGAGAGGTACATGTCGCGCGGTTCGGTGTTGACGACGTGGCCGAAGACCACATGACCGACGTCCTTGCCCTCCACGGACGCGCGCGCCAGCGCTTCCTTGACGACGAGCGCGGCCAGATCGACGGTGGGCGTGTCCTTCAGGCTGCCGCCAAAGGTTCCGATGGCGGTGCGCACACCGCTGACGACGACGACTTCACGAGCCATGATTTGAGTCTCCTGTGGGGGTTGGGATGGGCTTGAAAACCCCTACAGTATGCCGCCGCTGGCCGACAGACGACTGACAATCGTTGGAGCGCCCACGATGTGACAGTCACGGATTTGTCACATCGATTGCGTAAGCTGCGCGCCGGCGCCCACACCACTGGAGGAGCTTTCGTGAGCGAAGAGGAACTGATCAAGCGCCTGCGCAGCGATCTGCTGGACGGCTACGACGAAGAGCTGGAAATGGAGCTGGAAGACCGCAACATCGACGCGGTCTCCGGCGTGCCGACTGAGTCGAGCGACCATCAGAACGCGCGCCGCCAGTACTTCCGCGAGCTGTTTCGCCTGCAGGGCGAACTGGTCAAGCTGCAGGACTGGGTGGCCACCACCAAGCGCAAGGTGGTGATCGTCTTCGAAGGGCGCGATGCGGCCGGCAAGGGCGGTGTCATCAAGCGCATCACCCAGCGCCTGAACCCGCGCGTGGCGCGCGTGGTGGCGCTGCCCGCGCCCAACGACCGCGAGAAGACGCAGTGGTACTTCCAGCGCTACGTGCCGCATCTGCCGGCCGGCGGCGAGCTGGTGCTGTTCGACCGCAGCTGGTACAACCGCGCCGGCGTCGAGCGCGTGATGGGCTTCTGCACGCCGGACGAGCTGGACGAGTTCTTTCGCACCGTGCCCGAGTTCGAGAAGATGCTGGTGCGCTCGGGCATCGTGCTGATCAAGTACTGGTTCAGCATCAGCGACGAAGAGCAAAACCTGCGCTTTCTGGGCCGCATCCACGACCCGCTGAAGCAGTGGAAGCTGAGCCCCATGGATCTGGAAAGCCGCCGCCGCTGGGAGGACTACACCAAGGCGAAAGAGGACATGCTGCACCGGACGCACATCCCCGAGGCGCCGTGGTGGGTGGTGCCGGCCGACGACAAGAAGAAGGCGCGCCTGAACTGCATCACGCACCTGCTGTCGCAACTGCCGTACAAGGAGGTGGAGCGCCCCGGAAGTGGTGCTGCCGCCGCGCGTGCGACACGAGGACTACGTGCGCCACCCGGTTCAGCAGAGCATCATCGTGCCGCAGGTGTATTGACGGCGCCAGCCGTCAGGCGTGGCGCACATCCGCCACCGGTTCGGTGCCGAAATCGGGCCGCGCCAGATAGGCCAGCACGTGGCGCGCCGCCTCGTCGGCGGAACTGAGTTGGCCTTCACTTTTCAGACGCTCGAAGCGGCCGCGGTCCGGGAACGCCGCCGCATCGGCGCCGCGCAGTTGCACCTGCATGTCGGTGTCGATCACGCCGGGCGCCAGCGAGCACACCTTGGCGCCGTTCGGCACCAGCGCTTCGTCCAGCGCCAGGCAGCGCGTGAAGTGGTCCATGCCCGCCTTGGCGGCGCAATAGCCGGCCTGCGAGGCCATGGCGCGGCGGCCCAGGCCGGAGGAAATGTTCAGCACCTTGCGCGCGCCGCGCCAGTCGCGCGTGGCGTGCAGGAAGGCGGCGGTGAGCAGCATCGGCGCTCTCCAGTCCCACGCGCAGGGCGTTGGCCAGATCGGGCCCGTCGGCGTCGCGCAGGGGTCCGATGGGGGGGACGACGCCGGCGTTGTTGATCAGTGTGGCGCTGGCGAAGTGGCCGGCGTCAAACCGGGCCAGCCACTCCTGCAGGTGCGCGCAGATGGCGGTGCTGTCGGCCAGGTCGGCTGGCCACTGCGTCAGGTCGGCGCGCCGGGCCTCGGCCTGCTGCGCCAGATCGTCGTTGACGCGGCGCGACAGCGTCAGCAGCGTGTGACCCGCAGCCAGCAACTGTTCGGCCATGGCCAGGCCCATGCCGCGCGAGCCGCCGGTGAGGATGGTGAGGTGTCGGTCGGTGATTGGCATGGCCGCAATCTACCGCAGCCACGAGAAAGCGCCGCGATGACGGCGCTTTCTCGTATGCCTGCACGCCGCCGGTTGGCGGTGCGCTCAAGGCGATCAGCAGATCAGAGCGTGATGCGGCTGACCTTGGCGGCACCGACTGCGGCACCGGCTTCCAGACCGACGTTGGTCAGGATGAAGCTGGCCACCGGCTGCTGGATGGTCTGGGTGTCGACCGAGCCGTTGGCGCCGACCTTGCCGACCGCCACGGTGGCGTCGGCGCCGGCGGTCCAGCCGTTGCTGGCCTTGAACTTGTTGAGCGCGTCACGCGTGTTGAACACGTAGACCACCGCCTTCGACTGGCCGCCGGCCTGGAAGCCGATCGAGCCACTGGTGGTGCTGTAGTAGCCGCTGGTGCGACCGGCTTCGCGCAGCGCGCCCTTGCCGTGCTCGGCGCCGACCACGAAGCTGCCGCCGACCACCGCCGGGAACACCAGCACGCCGGCCGAGCGCTGCACCATCTCGCGCGTGCCCGGCACCGTGGTGTACAGGCGCGCCAGCGTGGCGTCGACGTCGCGCTCCATGGCGGCGCGCGCGGTCGGGCCGGAGGCCTCGGAGCCGGCCGGCGTGGTGGTGCAGCCGACCATGGCGATGCTGCCCAGGCCGATGGCGACCGCCAGGCCGATGTTGCGCAGATTGAACTTGTTCATGAATGGACCTCTTTGGGTTTGAATGAATCGGGGGTGACGGGAAAAACTGTAGCTGCTCGCCCTGGCGCGCCGCGTAGGACAGTGGCTTGCCGCCGTGTGCAGCGGCGAGCCGAGTTGCTGCCTGTGGTTTGTGGTGCGGCGCCGGATCGGTGCTCAGGCCCGCACCACCAGTGTGTACTGTGCGCGCAGGCCGTCGGGCCCCGGCACGAAGGGGCGCGTGAGCGCGCTGCGCCCGGCTGCGTCGAGCACGCGGCCCTCGACCCAGGCCGGTGTGCCGATCCGGTAGTCGCGCATGCCGTTGCGCAGCAGGTCGTGGTCGCTGTCGGCGGGCAGTTCGAGCGGGTAGAACGGACCTTCGGTCTGTGCCGGCGTGGGCCGCAGCGGCGCCGCAGGCTGGGCGCGTGCGCCGGTCCAGATCCAGGGCGCCGTCACCAAGGCGGCCAGCGCAGCGCGGCGGGCGAGCGCGCGATTGGAAATGTCCGGCATGCGCGTTGAGAGGCGGCCGGCGGCGCGGAGTTCCGGCCCGCTCATGGCTTGAGCGCCTGGGTCATCGCCATTCTGGAGCATGTTCATCTGGTCAGAACGGCGCCGGGCTGCTCAGTTCCAGCGTGTCGCCCGTCGCCGGATGCACCAGGCGCAGCGCGCAGGCGTGCAGCATCAGCCGCGCGGCGCCATCGGGCGGGCCGTACAGGCTGTCGCCGACGATCGGGTGGCCGATGGCCTGCAGGTGCACGCGCAACTGGTGCGAGCGGCCGGTGATCGGCTCCAGCGCCACGCGCGTGCGCTCAAGCGTACTGTCGTGGCCGAGCGGCCGCCAGCGTGTGCGGCTCGGCTTGCCGATGGCGTGATCGACCCGGCTGCGCGGGCGATTCGGCCAGTCGACGATCAGCGGCAGATCGATCTCGGCCCAGCCGTGCGCGGCGTGCGCCGACAGTTCGAGCCGGCCGTGCACCAGCGCCTGGTAGCGCTTGTGCACGCGCCGCTCGGCAAACGCGATGCTCAGGGCGCGCTGCATGGCGGCGCCGCGCGCCAGCAGCAGCAGGCCGCTGGTGGCCTGGTCGAGCCGGTGCACGATCAGCGCGTCGGGCCAGCGGTGCCGGGCGCGCGATCAGGCAGTCGGCCTTGTCGGCACCGCGCCCCGGTACGCTGAGCAGGCCGGCCGGCTTGTCCAGCGCCAGCAGATGCGGTCCTCGTGTACGCAGACCAGCGCCGTGCCGGCGCTCATCGCGGCAGGGTCTGCGCCAGCGCCGCGCGCATGGTGTGCACGTCCAGCGGCGACACTTCGGGCGCCTGGTTGCCCCAGCTGGCGCGGATGTGGCTCAGCACGGCGGCGATCTCGGCATCGCTCAGCAACTGGGTGAAGGGCGGCATGCCGTAGGGGCGGGGGTGGCCGGCGGTGGCGGGGCCGAAGCCACCGTACAGCAGTGTTTGCAACAGGTTCTCGGTGCGTGCCAGCGTGACGGCGCGGTTGCTGGCCAGCGGCGGGTAAGCGCCGGGCTGGCCCTCGCCCTGCTCGCCGTGGCAGCTGGCGCAGCGGTCCTGGTACAGCTTGCCGGTCTTGAGCAGGCGCACGATCTCCGCCGTGGGCCATTGCGCGAGGCCGGCTTCACGGGCGTCGAGCAGCGAGGGTGCGTACCAGCCTTGCGCGGCCATCAGGCCGCCGCTCAGGTCGCGCCAATCGGCGCCGCCCCAGCGGTCGCGGCTGGCGTGGCAGGCGGAGCAATGGGCGACGCCGCGCACCAGATAGGCGCCGCGGTTCCATGCGGCGTCTTGCGCGGGATCGGGCGCGAAGCCGCCCGGCCTGAAGTACAGCGCGCGCCACACCGCGAGCGCCAGTTGCGTGCTGTAGGGCCAGCGCAGCTCGTGCTCAGGCACCGGCAGCGGCGACGCCGGCAGGCTGCGAAAATAGCTGAACAGGGCGTCGGCGTCGGCGCGCGTCAGCAAGGTGGTGTGGGTGTAGGGAAAAGCCGGGTAGAGCAGACGGCCGTCGGCCGAGCGCCCGTGGTGCAGCGCGCGCCAGAAGGCGGCGGCGCTCCAGCGGCCGATGCCGGCCTCGTCGTCCGGCGTCAGGTTGCTGGTGTACAGCGTGCCGTAAGGCGTGGCCAGCGCCAGGCCGCCGGCGCCCGGCGCGCCGCCGCGCGCCGTGTGGCAGGCCAGGCAGTTGCCGGTGCGCGCCAGGTAGGCGCCGCGCTCGATCCGGTCGGCCGTGTCGCCAGCGGGCGCTCGCGTGTCGGCGATGTCGACGCCGTCGTTGAAGTTGATCAGCCACAGCGCGCCGCCGCCGAGCAGCAGCGCCAACAGCGGGGCGCCGAGCGCGAGCCACCAGCGCTTCACCGCGCCGCTCCGGGCCGCGGCGCGGCGCCGCATTTGAGGTCGGGCGCACCGGGCGGCAGCGGCGGCGCGTGGGCGCCGGACGCGCGTCGGCCGGCACCGGCTGCAGCGCCAGCCAGCTGACGATGGCGTGGGCGTCGCGGTCGCTCAGGCGCCGCACCACGCTGGCCATGCAGTCCGGCTCGTGCGCGCGGCGCTGGCCGGTGCGCCAGCCGCCCAGCTGCGCCATCAGGTAGTCCGGCGGCAGGCCAAGCAAGCCCGGTACCGCGGGCAGCGCGCCGGTCAGCCGCTCGCCGTGGCATTGCACGCAGGCCGGCAGGCGCATCGCCGGATTGCCGTGTTGCACCAGTTCGCGCCCGCGCGCCAGCAGCGGCTCGGGCGGCGGCGTGGCGGGCCGGGCCGGCGGCGCGTAGGGCACGTCCAGCGCGGCGAAGTGTTCGGCGATTTCCAGCAGATAGGCGTCGCTCAGCACGTCGACCATGCGCGTCATCAGGCCGTAATGGCGCCGGCCGTCGCGGAAGTTGAGCAGCTGGTGGTACAGGTAGCCAGCCGGCTTGCCGGCCAGGCGCGGGTAATAGCCGTCGGGCCCGGCACGGCCCTGCTCGCCATGGCAGAAGGTATGGCGACGCAGGGTGATGGATCGGGGCATGCGGCGGAAGTGGCGGGGCGCTCAGCGCACCACGATCTCGACGCGCCGGTTGCGCGGCTCGGCCACTTCGTCCGGCGGTCGCCACCAGCGGCTCCCGCTCGCCGTGGCCGACCGCCTCGGTGCGCGTCGCGGGAAACCTCTCTGGATCAGCAGCTCGCGGATGGCCTGCGCGCGCTGCAGCGAGAGCAGGTCGTTGGCTTCCATCGTGCCGACGCGGTCGGTGTGGCCGATGACCACGATCTCGCCGCCCGGGCGCGCGGTGGCCTGCTGGATCACTGTGTCCAGCTGGGCGGCCGAATCCGCCGTCAGCTGGGCGCCGCCGAGTTCGAAGAACAGCGTGAGACGCTGCTCCGGGGCGGCTGCACCGCCAGCAAGCGTCCGTAGCGCTGCTGCACCTGCGCGGCATCGAGTTGCCGGGTGCTCATGCTGCGCTCACCGATTTCGGCGGCTTCATACGGACGCGACAGCACGGCGCGCGACGGCCCGGCAGCGACTTCCACGGCGCTGGTGGCGCCAGCCGGCGATGGCAGCAGCACCACGCGCTGTCGCCGGCGCACAACCCGTCGCCAACAAGGCGGCGCCGATCGTCCAGGCAACGGTTTTCACTGCGCTACCGCTGCTCCACGATGAAATCCGTGCCACGCACACCGATCACGGTGGTGGGGGTCGTCACCTTGACCTGCTCCGGCTTGAGCTTGGCGATCAGTCCGGTGACCACGCGCAGCGAGCCGCGCAGCAGTGAGATCAGCACATGGCCGTCGTGGGTCGTGGGGTTGAACTGGAACTCGGCCAGATCGACGCTGCTGCCGGCACCGATCGAGAGCACCGTGCCATCCTTCAGCGTGATCGCCGCGGCGCTGGCGTCTCCTGTCAGCACGCGGTCGGCGATGCGCAGCCCATCGCCCACCACGGCCGCGCTGCGCACATTGCCGCGCACCACGGTGACGTCGCCCTGCACGGTCTTGAACGTGCCCTCGCGCGCATCGGCGGCAGCGGGCGGCACCGGCGCTGCGGCTGGAGTCGCCGCCGGCGCCTGCGCGAACACCGCGGCACCGCACAGCAGTCCGATGCCGGCGGCGGCCCGCAGCAGTTGGGCAAATTGAACACGCATATCAATCGACTCCAAACGAATAAGGAATGGGCGCACCTTAGGCGCACAGCCTTGGAATGCTACCGTACATCCGCGCCGTGACCTGTCGGGTTTTGGCAGGGTGTTCGTGGGACGGCGGCCGGTACGGCGACAATGTCTGGCGCGGTCCCGACTTCAGCTTTCCTGCCCTTCGTTGCCCGATGCCGCCGTGACCCTCGTCCTTGCCCCGATGGAAGGCCTGCTCGACCACGGCCTGCGCGACATCCTGACGCGCGTGGGTGGTGTGGACCGCTGCGTGTCCGAGTTCATCCGCATCACCGACCGGCTGCTGCCGGCGCGCAGCTTCACCCGCGTGGTGCCCGATGTTGCACGGCAGCCGCACGCCGGTGGGCGTGTCGGTGGGGAGTGTCAGAAATTCTGTGTGAGGCGTTTTTCTGAATTGTCTGTTATCTGATTCTTTCGAATTTCAGGCCCCTGCCAGGTCGCCGGAGGCGCCCCGGTTGAGCCATGAATTCATGGTTCAACCTCCTGTCATCTTGGGCTGTTGTGCGCGGGCTGGGTGAAACGATCCTCGTACAGTATCGCGAACTGGTTCATCGCCGCCTTCCAGTCGTGCGCCGCGCGGCCCCAATCGGCCGTGATGTTGCGCAGCGCCAGCCAGATCAGCTTGGTTGCCGCATCGTCGCTCGGGAAGTGCCCCCGCGTCTTGATGATCTTGCGCAAGCGCGCGTTGATGCTCTCGATCGCGTTGGTGGTGTAGATCACCTTGCGCACCGCTGGCGGGAAGGCAAAGAAGGAATCACCCGATCCCATGCCCGGCGCCAGGCTGCCACCACGGTGGGGAACCTGGCGCCCCACGGGCCTTGTGCGAAGGCCTGAAGTTCGGCCTCCGCCGCTTCGGCGCTTGCCGCCGTGTAGATCGGCCGGATGGCCGCGCCAGCAGCTTTCGGTCTTTCCAGCTTGCGTAATCCAGCGAGTTGCGAATCAGGTGCACGATGCAGGTCTGCAGTGTGGTGGCCGGGTACACCGCAGCCAGTGCTTCAGGCATGCCCTTGAGGCCATCGGTGACGGCAATCAGGATGTCATTGACCCCCGGGTCTTCAGGTCGTTGAACACCCTCATCCAGAACTTCGCCCCTTCAGTGCCCTCGATCCACAGACCCAGGATGTCGCGCGTGCCATCGGGCAGCACGCCCAGGGCCAGGTAAATGGCCTGGTTGCGCACCACCGCATCCTCCTTGATCTTCACGCGCAGCGCGTCGAAGAAGATCACCGGATACATCGCCTCCAGCGGCCGGCTCTGCCAGGCGGTGACTTCGACCATGACGGCGTCGGTGACCGAGCTGATGAACTCCGGTGAGACTTCGGTGCCGTATTGCTCCAACACAAAGCCCTGGATCTCGCGCATGGTCATGCCGCGTGCGTACATGGCCACGATCTTGTCGTCGAAGCCCGTGAAACGTCGCTCGTGTTTGGGAATGAGTACTGGCTCGAAGGAGCCCGCTCGGTCTCGAGGCACCTCGATGCGCAGCGGGCCGTCCTCGGTCAGCACGGTCTTGCCGCTGCGCCCATTGCGGTGGTTGATCGACTCCTCGGGCTTGGCCGCTCCTGGCGGGTAGCCCAGGTGGTGGGATATCCTCGCGCCCAGCGCGCGTTCGATGAGGGCCTTCTTGAAGGCCATGGAGGCTGATTGCACGGCCTCGGCGCTCATGGGGCCAGTGACGAACTGATCAATCAGCTCAGCGGGGATTGCCGGCAACTGCGCCGGCAGCTTCTTCTTGCTTGGCATATGACCTGCTCCCCTCTAGCCGTACCAATCTGAAGTAGCAGGAGTCCGCCAACCAGGAGAATGGCGGACATGAGGAAGAGCAAGTTCACGGAGGAACAGATCATCGGGTTCCTCAAGCAGGCGGAGGCCGGCATGGCCGTGGCGGAGATCTGCCGCAAGGGCGGTTTTTCAGACGCGACGTTCTACAAGTGGCGCGCCAAGTTCGGCGGCATGGAGGTGTCGGACGCGAGGCGGCTGCGCGAGCTGGAGGCGGAAAACGCCAAGCTCAAGAGCCTGCTGGCCGAGGCGCATCTGGACATGCATGCGCTCAAGAGCGTTCTCGGGGTAAAGCGCCAGCCCCACAGGTCAAGCGGGAAGCCATCGGCCAGTTGATCAATCAGCATCAGATGTCCGAGCGGCGAGCCTGCAGGCTTGTGGGGCTGAGTCGAGACAGCTATCGCAACGCACCGGAGGCCAGCGCGCAGACCGAGGCGCTGAAGTCGAAGATCGTTGAGATCGCCTACGCGCGCCGGCGCTTCGGATATCGACGCGTGCACGACCTGTTGCGCCTGGAGTTCCCCGGCGTCAATCACAAGCGGGTGTACCGGCTGTACAGCGACGCCAACCTGGCTGTGCGCAAGCGCAAGAAGGCTCGCAGGCCGCCAGCCGAGCGCATGGGGCTGAACATTGCCACCAGGGTCAACGAGGTGTGGAGCATGGATTTCGTCAGCGACAGTTTGGCCAACGGCAGGCGCCTGAAGTGCCTGACCGTGGCCGACGACTTCAGCCATGAGGCCGTGGACATCGCGGTGGACTACGGCATCAGCGGTCAGTACGTGACGCGGCTGCTTGACCAAGCGGCCCTGTTCCGCGGCTATCCGTCGGCCGTTCGGACAGACAACGGTCCGGAATTCACCAGCAGGGCATTCATTGCCTGGGCACAGGGCCATGGCATCAGACACATCCTGATCGAACCAGGGCGGCCGATGCAGAACGGCTACATCGAGAGTTTCAACGGGCGGTTTCGTGACGAGTGCCTGAACGAGCACTGGTTCGAGACATTGCACCAGGCGCGCAACATCATTGCCGCCTGGCGTCGCGATTACAACGAGGTCAGGCCCCACGGCAGCATCGGACGGATGCCACCCGCGCGCTTTGCCGAGGAGCATCGCCGGCATGCCGGCGATGCTCCTCGGCATCCCACCACTACAAGCAACGAGATCCAGTAATCTTCAAACCCAGGACTCCTACCAAATCATTGGCATGGCGGATGGGGGCAGGTCACATACATGCTCCTGTGGGTCATGGTATGCCTCGCACACAAAATTAATGATAGGCTCCGCCAGGCCGCATGAAACCTCGTTCCTGTGCAGATATGCAGAGATTTCGGGGGCTACTCCCTCTCTCTTCTTAACTAATTCCTCTTCCCTTCTCCTTCTCCCCCTTCCTCTATTTATTTCTTTTTCTAAAGAAGGTTGGCCCGATATGTCTGCATATCTACAGGGAACCTAGGTTTCATGCGGGCTGGCGGGGGTGCAGAGTCGGGCCATATGTCTGCAACACGCGGATGTGCTTGGCTGTCCATTTTTTAGCTCTTGCTGGAAACTGAGACCTCGCCGGACGTTTTCGCCTTGCTCGGAGGTTTTTTGCTCTCCCGCAGGCCCTTTTGGCCCGCGCCGGGCGCACCTATGCCATCAACTTCTTGCGCGCCATCCACAGGTTGGCCAGGCCCAACAAGGTCACGATCTGCGCCGTGTTCTTCTTCAAACCCCGGTAGCGCACCTTCACATAGCCGAACTGGCACTTCACGACCCGAAACGGATGCTCGACCTTGGCGCGGATGCTGGCCTTGATGCGTTCGATCTGATCAAGCTTGCCTTCGATCGGATCGTCCTTGTCCAGCGCTTTGCGCTTGCCAGGCTTCATGGCCACATGCCAGGTGACATCTTGCCTGGCATCGGCTCGCTTGTCAGCGCCCTGGAAGGCCGAGTCGCCAAAGGCATCGCTTTCCTCTCCGTGCAGCAAGGCGTTGGCCTCAACGATGTCATGCACGTTGCCTGCCGTGCCACGCACGCTGTGCGTCAAGCCTGAGTCGGCGTCCACACCGATGTGCGTCTTCATCCCAAAGTACCAGTTGTTGCCCTTCTTGCTGGAGCGCATCTGGGCATCGCGCGCGTTGTCCTTGTTCTTGGTGGAGCTGGGCGCAGCAATCAAGGTGGCGTCCACGGCGGTGCCAGCCTTGAGCAGCAATCCCTTGGCGATGAGCAGCTCGTTGATGAGCTTGAACATCTGCTCGGCCAGCTTGTGCTGCTCCAGCAGGTGACGAAAGCGCAAGATGGTGCTCTCGTCGGGCAGGCGCGTATGCCAGTTGTCCAGGCCCGCAAACTCGCGGTACAGCGGCACGTCGTGCAAGGCTTCTTCCATGGCCGGATCGCTCAGGGTGAACCACTGCTGCATGAAGTGAATGCGCAGCATGGTTTCAATCGCAAAGGGCTGACGCCCGCGTCGGCCAGCCTCAGGGGCATATGGCGCGATCAAGGCCACCAGATCGGCCCAAGGCACCACGGCATTCATCTCATCGAGAAAGCGCCGCTTGCGCGTGCGCTTGACACTCAGGTTCAGGCCAAGGTCTGCTTGCTTCATGGTGCTCAATTGTCCCAAAGACGCTACATCTTGCATAGCATGAGATCTGCAGATTTGTGCAGACCTTCCTTAATCGAGTCGAAGCAGGCCCGGGGGCTGGCGGCGATGTGGGGTCCAAGCCCCACACCACCACCGTGCCGTCAGGCCAGCGCTCCAGCAGCGGGCTTTCTGGTTTTTGATGGTGTATCCGCCACGTGGCCGGAGGGGCGCCGCCGTCACCGCTAGAGCCACTGACTGTCCACCGCGACAGGGGTGAGAAAGTGCGTCGGCACTTGCCGATAATCCGGCCATGCCGTCCTACTGCTTCTCACCGACTCATGCCCTTCCCATTAGCCCGTAAGCCACTCGGCATCGCTGCCATGCTGGCTCTGCTGGCGCTGGCCGTGGTGTACGGCCCTGGCCTTGGCAACGGCCTGGTGTTCGATGACTCGGCGCTGACCGATGACCGAGTGATTGGCACCTACGGCAGCTTGTTCCAGTTACAGCCGCGCCTGTTGTCGTATGGCAGCTTTGTCTGGTTGCAAAACCTCTTCAGCGAGAACTGGGCGGTGCAGCGCGCCTTCAACGTCGCGCTGCATGCCGCAACCTGCATGGTGCTGTTCTTCCTGCTGCGCGAGTTACTGGCACTGGTACCCGTCGGCGATGATCGGATCACGATGATCCGGCACCCACACGGCAGGCGGCGGCCATTGTCGCCACCGCCTTCTTCGCACTGCATCCAGTCGCCGTTTATGGCGTGGCGTACCTGATCCAGCGCTCCATCGTCATGGCCACGCTGTTCGGCCTGCTGGCCTGCCTGGCGTATCTGCGCGGCCTGCGCGGCGGCGGCATCGCTTGGTTCGCGGCGGCGCTGGCATGCTACGGCATCGCCGTTCTGTGCAAGGAGCACGCCATCATGTTCGGTGCGCTCACAGTACCGTTCTACGTGTTCGTGCGCCGTCCCCGATGGCAACGCCTGGCCACACTGTCTGCCGGCGCACTGGCGCTGCTGGTCGGGGTGGCCTATCTGCTCACGCTGCGCTACGGCGCCATCATCGGCGCCCACGCTTTCGACGAAACCTCGATCGAATACGTCAAGCAGCTGGAAGCCCTGCAACCCGGCATTGGCCAACGCATCTACCCCTTGAGCGTGCTCAACCAGACCTGGCTGTTCTTCGGCTACGCCCTGTTCTGGGCGGTGCCCAACGTGCAGTGGATGGCGATCGATCTGCGCCCCGCGTTCCCGCTCAGCTTTGGCGCTTTCCCGCAACTGTTTGGCGCCATCGGCTACGTCACGTTGATGCTGGGCTGCACCTGGCTGGTGCTGCGTCGCCGCGACGCCTGGGGCTTGGCGGCACTGTTGATACTCAGCGCCGGCCTGCTGTTCTTTACCGAGTTCAGCACCTCCTGGATTCAGGATCCGTTCGTGCTGTACCGCAGCTATCTGTGGGCACCCATGCTGTGCGGCGTGTTGGCCATCGTGCTTGGCAACATACAGCCACGCATTGTCTATGGCATCGGTCTGGTGCTGTCATTGTTGCTCGGTGCGCTGGCGTGGGAGCGCGTGCACTCGCTGCGCGACGTGCATTCCGCCTGGACCGATGCCATAGACAAGGTCGACCTGCAGGCCTCGGCCAATGCCGTCGGCCGCTGGCGCCCCTACATCAATCGCGGCGCCTATTACCTGGAGCGCGAAGCCGCACAAGAGGCTTTGCACGATTTCGACATGGCCGTCAGACTGGGTGAGCCCATGGGCTCGGCGCAGATGAATCGCGGTGTCGCCCTGCAACTACAGGGCAAGCACGCCGAAGCGCTGGCCGCCCTCGAGGCCGCTGAGCACGTCGGCTTCAAGGAGCAAGCGCTGTACTACCACCGCGCTGTATCACAGGCCGCACTGCGCCAGTTCCACGCCGCCTACGACAACTACACCACCGCGCTGGAGCTGCCACAGGACGAGCAAGCGCGTCGCCGCACCGTGCTGGAGCGCGCCCAGGTCGCCCTGCCGGCCAAGCAGTACGCCAGCGCCATCACCGACCTGAAATCCCTGTTGGCCTACCAGCCCGACAACGATCGCCTGAAGTTTGGCCTGGGCATGGCCTACCTGGGCGACAACCAGCTGGGCGAGGCCATTGCCACCTTCGACGACATCCTGACGCGCCAGCCCCTGGCCGCCGCACATTTTGGCCGTGCGCAGGCGCTGCTGCGCCAGGGCGACAAGGCCGGCGCGCTCAAGGCCGCCCAGCAGGCCACGGCACTGGAACCTCGCCAGATGGCTTATCGCGCCCTCGCCGCGCAACTTGGCGCCGCGCCGCCGCCAGCCGATGAAGCTGCAACCCGCTGAGCCGCAGACCAACCTGCCATCCAGCCTGAGCGGCCGCGTGCTGCACGTCGGCAAGTTCTATCCACCGTATCGCGGCGGTATGGAAACCTATCTGGCCGATCTGATCGACGAGCATCGCAAGCACGGCCTGTACGCGATCGGACTGGTGCATGGACAGCCGCAGGCCGACGACCCTTCTTGGCTGCACCGGGTGCCGGTACAGGCGCAAATCCTCTACGCGCCGCTTGGCGTCAGCTTCCCG
Organism: Burkholderiales bacterium; assembly: GCA_016702555.1. Classification (GTDB taxonomy): domain Bacteria; phylum Pseudomonadota; class Gammaproteobacteria; order Burkholderiales; family Burkholderiaceae_C; genus Ottowia. The sequence continues at coordinate 7,424 of JADJDV010000001.1, read as the reverse complement.
TTCACCCTGCGGCGCCTGATCCGCCAGTTCGAGCCTGACCTGCTGCACCTGCACATGCCCAACAACGCCGTGTTCTGGGCCCTGCTGATGCCGCTGACACGCAAGCTGCCGTGGGTCGTTCACTGGCATTCCGACGTCGTTCGCTCAAGCATCCGGCGGCTGGTTTCCATTGCCTACGACTGGCTGTACGAGCCCTTCGAACGCGCGATGCTGAAGCACGCGCAGCGCATCATCGTCACCTCGCCCAGCTACCTCGACGCCAGCAAACCGCTGGCGCGCTGGCGAGACAAGGTGCAAGTCATCCCGCTGGGACTGACGCCACAAGTCCAGCGGCACGCAAGTGCCAGCGGGCTCGAGGCCAGCCCCGACTGGCAGCCAGGGACATTGCGCCTGCTCTCGCTCGGCCGCCTGACGTATTACAAGGGCTTCGAAACCCTCATCAAGGCGGTTTCCGGCATGAGCGGCGTGCACTGCTCATTGCCGGTGCCGGCGACATGTACGCTGAGCTGGACCGCCTCATCCGCGAATCCACTCCGGCCGGACAAGCGCCCGCCGTACGCCTGCTCGGCCCCGTCACCGAAGAACACAAGCACCGCCTGCTGGCCAGTTGCAACCTGTTCTGCCTAGCCTCACGCGAACGCACCGAAGCCTTCGGCCTGGCCGTGCTGGAAGCCATGCAACACGGGAAGCCCTGCATCGTCTCAGACCTGCATGGCTCCGGTTTGCCATGGATCGTCCGGCAATCCGGCAATGGCTTGCTGGCCGAGGTGGATAAACCCGAATCCTGGCGCACAGCCATTACGCACTGCAGCATGACCCTGAGCGCAGAGCGCAACTGGGTCAGACGGGGCAGGCAGCCGCAGCCAAGCTGTTCTCCATCGAGACCTCCGCCCGCAGCATCGTGCACTTGTATGCCGGCGTAGTGCCAGAAGTATTTTTCGAAGCACCAAAGCGCAACCGTCTGCACCTGATCCTGGCGCAAAGCGGAGAATCAGCGGCTGTTGCCGAATCCACGCTGAGCAAGCTAAAGAAAGCTGGCTGCCGATCCTTTCTGCTGCTGGGTTCAACCAATACAAGAGTTACGCTCGACGCCCTGGCAGCACGGCACGACGACGTGACCGTGCTTATTCCAGCGCTGCACCTGAGCAACTGGAACACCATCCAGGCCGGCATCCGCTTTGCGCTGCGGCATGGCTACCAGAGCGTGCTCACTCTGTACGCCGATGCAGACAGCAATGCACGGGCGGCGCTCGAGCTGCTCCAGGCCGATCACGCGACCAGTCCAGCAGCCGACCTTCGAGTCGGAACCTACGCCAGGACTGGTCATCAACGACCAAACAGAGACGGCCCGCTCGACCGCTGGGCCAGACACCTGACCGGGAGTGCGCCTGCAAGGCATGGAATCGCGCCTGCGCCTCTACCAGCACGACGCCATGGTGATCGCCGCGTCGCGCGAAGCCACCCTGCTCGATCATGACGATGTCGGCGCGCTGCTGATGATGAAAAAAAACCGGCTGTACGTGACCGAAGTACCTGTGCCGTCCGCGCCACCCAAGCACCACACCCTGCAGCACACAATCACCAGCATTGCCGCACTGGCGCTGTTCTGGTTCTCGTCGTGGTCAATCAGGCGCAGCGGTAGCACATCCACCTAGACTTACCCACCGCCCGCGCACCCGTGATCCAAGTGATATATGGGCAAAGACAACATGACAACGACGTACCACCGATCAGTGACCGTGGTGCCATACGGCTGCTCATTCATGCAGCAGTGAGGATGGCACGGCGCGCCTTCAGTCAGTCTGTCGTTACAACCCCAAAAAAACCTCCTGAAATGTTCAACGCACGCCCCACGTCACGTAACGGCTGATCGAATAATTCCATACCGATCCAATGATGGCCCCGCACAGACCGGCAATCCACCATATCGCCCCTATGTCATAGAGATAGGATGCAACCGCCACGTTAGCAGCCGCGCCACGCTGCATATCAAGATGAAGGTAATGGCACCCAGTAAAAAACGGCGTCCTGACAAAGCATGGTCTCGATACGTCACCAAATTGTTATTAATGAAATTCAGCATCATAGCTATATAAGTAGCTGCAAGCTGAGAATATACGAAAGACCATGACAGACCATGATGCAAAAGTTTCAGGACGATCAGATGAATTACTGCGCCCAATGCACCAACCCCCAGAAACAGCAACAAGCGCAGCGGAAGCATGCGCCCAAAGATTTTGAACATATACATTTCGATCAAATCAATAAAAACATTCAGCTTCAACTTGCTCTCGCCATGAATACGCCGACCGAAATAGGCCACAAGCTCTACGACAACAAGTTCACCTCCGCGTATGCTGATAAGATCAAAAAGAATCTTAAACCCTACCGGTGACAACTTCAGGGGCGAGTTCGCCAAAGCGAGTACCTCGAATACCAAAAAAACCACTCATCGGATCCATCACTTTATAGCTAAGCAATGGCTGTAACAAATAATTAGCCAACCTTGAAATTCGTTGGCGCAATGGACTCAATCCTTGCAATCGTTTCTGAAAATCGCGTGAAACGACAACGATATCGGCATCATCAGACAACCTTGCCACGATCTCAGGAATCATCTTTTCATCATGCTGAAGATCAGCATCCATAACGATAAGAAGATCAGCGGACGACGATAAACAACCCTCGATAACAGCGCTGGCCGACCACGTCTTCCAATTTTCTGATCCGGCGAACCGTAGGTTCCACTCGAGCCAGTCGATCAACTACACTCCAAGTTTCATCTGCCGAATCATCGTCAACAAAAAATAATTTCGTACGAAATATCCAGCATCAACGCTTGATTCTCGACACGAGAATTAAAATATTGTCTCTTTCATTAAATGTGGGCACAATAATGGAAAGCTTCATATCCACCCATCTTTATTGATAACGTCAAAACACATCAAACATCGTCGCGCCACAATGTTATTGTTCTATTATCTCAAAAAAATCATCGAGAACCATATGCTTGCATCAATCACCATTCTCCCAAATTTCGAGACAAGGCAACAAGAAAATGAACCGAGAAGCTTAATATGCTTGATCTGCTTTAAGCAAAATAGTGGCGCCTCATCGGATTCAATCGCCGCTTTCATCCAGGTCCGTCGTTCATATATCTTTGTACTATCTGCTTGCCAGTTAACACCGTGCAGCCGTAAGCAATCAGATCGTTTCGACCGTCAATCAATGCGGCTTGGTAATTTCCATTATCAACGAAACTCTGTCACACGTCGATTTCAGATACTCTCTTTAGTAAGAGGCACAATAGGATATGAGTAAATCGCAACTTTCGGAACATTGGATTCTATAAAAAAATGGAGCCGCGTCAGTTGAATCATGTTGAGCACCATTACAACAAGCGCCAAATTATATAACTTGGGATCTTTAAACAGATTAGCAGAAACAGCATTTCTAAATAGATATGAAAAGCAACAACAAAAAAAGAATGATGAAGCCACAAAAATCTGTGCCGCAAAAAATAAGACTCGCCACCATCCCTGATTTTCGTAGTCGCGAACGCCAGCGCAACAAGAATCAAATATCCAAACAACGAATATATAAATCAACATTAAAATCTCGAACTCGAAACACAGCAATAATCACCATCACCCATAGGAACGGGATGGAGGAGAAAAGACCTGGTATATTTCAGGATTTGAAATATTTTCCACAAAAGTTTTCCACTTATGGAAAGACCTGGCGCTGCATGCACTATATACGATGGATTTAAAGCATAGAAAATATTAAGTGAATATATCAACAAAAAACCGATAATAAAATATGTCATCGAAAAGACAAGTTCACGTCCTTTCCCCCGCAACAAGATCAATGGAATAAGAAGCGATGTCGCCGAATAGCTCGCAACGCAAGCACCGAGAAGACATAAACAGATCTTTCGAGACGTTGCCCGTGCGTCATCAAAAAGATAGATGACGCACGCAGCCGCACCCAAGCCAACCGACCCCATCAGCCCATACGGTATTTGAGAAATAAGTACGTAAGAAAATGAAATTAAAAGGGGGAAATACCTATGAACACACATAACAGAATATTTCTAGAATAAGTGTACATCATCAGCAACAGCACTGGAGATAAAACAACCCGATGCAAACCACCATGGTTGAAATATCAGCCCGAAGTCCGCCCAAACCAACGGAATCGCAAGAATTGATTCAAACAAAATATATAAGGTCGCCCGAAGAAAAAGGCCTGGGAAACTTAGGCTTGCATATTTTGGCGGCACCTGCGGAAATCATGGTGTCACCATTGGTGTATTTGTACAAAAACCAATCGTTACAATAAAAGACTGAAGCACAAGACCCACGATCACTAATGCTACAGAAAATTTTTTTCCGAGGAAAAGATTTCTTTGTTATAGCGTTCATGGCTGTATTTTAGAACATTAAATGTCAGGCTTGTTTATTGATTTAATCTCACGGAACAGTAAGTCAAAAGTCATGAAGAAATTTCAGAAATATTACAATCAATGGATATCACTTAATGATCGACAATGATCAAATCCAATCAAATGAATACGGATTGCAGCATCATTAAAATATTTGAATCATTCGTACGCTGAGAAAAACTGGAGTACGAGGCAATCTTTTAGGCGCCTCATCACAATTAGATCCATAGTCATATAAATACCCTGAGGATAATTCCTAGAATATCCGTTCATTGTCTTTAATCCCGTTCCATTGCAACTACATGACATCCAGCTCGTCTGCGTGGGAGGACCTCCGCGTTGAGCCATAAATACGACGTCCCCCTTTGATTAATCCAGTTGGCAGATTTTTCTCCGCCTCACTGATACGATCTCGCCAAGACGCTTATGCTTACTGGCATCCCGATGTTTGAAAACCTGACGATAGCCACAAATAGTACGACAATCATGGGAATTGGAACCACATTTCCGCAGCAAGCTAATCCGATCAACAGCCAAGCTGCACAAATATCCAACTATAAATAAAATACGATCAACGCGTCATAGCGCGAATTGCGGAGAATAGGGGAGCTTATAGTAGGTACCAAGCACTCCAGCCACCAATGCAGAGCGTTATCCCAATCACCAAGATAAGCGTTCCCAATATCAATACATACGATGCCTCTTCGCGCATCGCCAGCCAAATACCGCACCATAAATAGCCAACATTATTGGAATCAAACCCACAAACATCTGATGTTCATGTCGCATTGGAATATCTTTCATCAAGCTGGACAGCATCGGCGCCCAAACTTTAGAGACATCTGCACCAAAATAACTTTGGGGTCGAGGTAGCATCGATGCAATTTCCGGCCAATCTCGGCCAACGCCATAAAAACGGGACACCTGAATGTATGGATAGAAAAGCCAAGCCATCAATGAGACGGCCAGAAGAAGCCACATCACCAAACGCCATTTATCCTTTTCGCCATAGCCATCCAACTCATCACAAATGGGCAAAAAATTGATAGAAATTCTCCCTTTTCACAAACACCCGTTCAAAACATAGACTATTGAGGCGCAACTGAATAGCAACAGCAAAAGAATCCTATATATATCCCACAGTAAACCAGCCAAACGGTCCAAGCACAAGCCGCAGCAAACAACCGCCATTGCTTCAGATCCAGAAAGTTCAGAAAATATACGAAAGCCAATGGCACTCCAAACCCGTAATGAAGTTGGACATGGCCTGCATGCGCAGATGTGGGCAACGCAAAAGAAAACACCAGCGCGCCCATGGCAGCCCCAGCTGAAGTCAACCCCAGCCTGACCAGAGCCCAATACGCTGCTGCAAAATTAAACACATATCCACAAAACCAAATTTGAGTGACGTATCAGGCTGGAGCGCCCAATTTTGGCTATGTATAAATTGGTGCTGAGCCAAAAGATTATTGAAAACTGGAGCACGTAAGGAAACGGATAGAAAATGGTAGATCCCACAGCGAAGCATCGGCGCCAAGCAAAACTTATATGCGTGTCTAGAAAATAGTTATTCAAACGTGAGTCACCGATGTCCCCAGGCATCCGATCAAGACCGGCGAGCTGAGTCACCGGATGACTAGTATGGAAACAAGTAGCACCACAATGGGGCAGCCAGAGTTTCGCAAATCTCAGTTCCGATTTCATTACCTGCCCTGTCCGCACATCGTTGCTCAACGACATTGATAATCCGGTACGTTTGACTAGTTAGTCTGAATGGATCAGTCAGGTCACCAGTATAGGTGTCTATAATAATCTATGCTTCGGCAGCCAATTTTTCCTGGAAGTACTGCCCAAAACTTGCAAACCTTCTCCCCTTTAGGCGTAAGCAGAACATAGCCATCGTTGACCACGATAGTCCCTGGATTCCAGCTGTTTGTCGACGCACATCCACGAGACGGTGTTCCTTGAGATATTCGTCAGTGAATACCTGCGCAAGCTTCTCTTGCTTGATGCCACCGCCACTTCGCTGTTGTATTTTCTCGAGAATGCAGACTGAAAGGGATCTATCAATAACCGCAGGACCAGATATAACTATTGCGTAACCGGTTATCAACCACATCAAGATTAGAAGAATTTTTTCAAAGCCGCTGAATATTTTGAAAAAGGAAATAAAATAAGCATAACCGCTGCGAGACCAGCCGCCAACATCCCATCATGTACCGCTGAATAGAATACGACATTGACTCTAAAATATTGAACATGAATATAATATATTGCAACCAGCAAGCACAAGAATGCTAGGGTTGCCACAACAGCGCGGTATATTTTCACGTCCGAAACACCAAATACTTATTTCCAACAATCAGCAAGACTCATACCGTTGCGAGAAGAATCCAAATCGATAGTCAAACCCGTAGTTATCGGTCCAAAACAGCGCCAGACCATGGAGCGCAGCGATGCCTGCATAAAGTCCGCCACGGTACCAGTTGCCTGCTGCACGAAGCTCTGCGCATGACCACGGAATACGGAGGAGCGGCTGCCCATGAACGACGGGCTGATGCGGAACAGAGCGGCGATGAAGGCCGCCCCAGCCGAGCGAAAGTTCAGCAGTTCGAGGTTGACGGTCAGAACCCCGTAGTGGGATAGCGGTATGGAGCAGGCCGTTAATCAGATAACGGACGAACCGGTTGGCCGATACGGGCATGGCGCTGGGTCGCCTGGCTCGGTGGCAATAACTTCTCGATGAAGTCCTGATAGCCGATCCTGCTGGTCACCGTGCCGCCACGCACCACACCTGTCAACATCAAGGTCATCAGCGCCAGGGCGCCTGTCTGCATGAGCATCAGCACCAGAATCCCTAACGCGATGGAGAACCACCCTGGTGGGAGAAGCCCGCCAGCTTCCAGCCGATGGCCAGCATCGAGCCGGCGACCCAAAGTGGGCTGCAATCAGCGCACAGGCACGGCCGACACGCACC